>CAKSLH010000022.1 GCA_934466515.1 uncultured Eubacteriales bacterium | reverse complement strand
GTACAGACTCATTCTCGCGTTGAATCTTCAACACTACAGGAGCACCTAGGTAATATTTTTTTAAAATCGCATCGATTCCGCGGTTGCGCTGTACTATATTACAATCAAATTGTTTTAAGATCGCAAGGTCTTTTTCACTTTTCGTTTGGTATGCCTGCGTTCCAAGGCGTAAAACTTTTGATTCGGTTTTTTTGAGTTCTTTCCAACGCTTGTTACACAATTCGATTGCGTCAGGGTTTTCATCAATTCCAATTGATTCTCTTCCTAGTCGTTCTGCCGCAACGAGTGTTGTCCCGCTTCCGCAGAAAGGATCCAAAATCAAATCGTGCTCATCAGTACTGATTTTTATGATCCTTTCCAGTAATTCAATTGGTTTTTGAGTTGGATATCCAACTCGCTCCCTTGCTTTTGGATTCAAAAAAGGAATCTCCCATACGTCAGAGAGAGGAACGCCCATTTTTTCTTTTGCAAGAAGAATGTTTCCGCTACTATCTCTTCGGTATATTACTTTTCCAGTTTTGCTTCTTTCTCGCTCTTGCAAAATCTGGTCGAGATTTGTGGTTGCAGAATACTCATTATAAAGAGTATGAAATTTGTATTGGTTTGTTTTAGAATACCAAAAAATTGTTTGATGCCCCGGAATAAGTCCCTTCTTAGAATTTGACCATCGTTTATAACTCCAGATGATCTCGCTGCGGAAGTTTTTTTCGCCAAAAACACTATCTAAAATGGTTCGCAAATAATGTGATGCTGAATTATCACAGTGCAAAAAAACGCTTCCTGTACAAGCGATGACCCGATGAGCCTCTATTAGCCTATCCGTCATAAACTCAATGTACTCTTCTTTTGATTCCCAGCAATCTAAAAAGCAGTATTCAACTCCACTTGAGTCTTTTAATTTTTGTTTTGTTTGTGAAAAAAAAGGTGGATCAAGATAAACCATGTCTACGGTTTCATCCTGAATATTTCTCATTGCTAACAGGCAATCATCAGTGATTAATTTCATAAGCTTTATCCCTTGACTGCGCAATTACTTCCAAAATCTCTAGTAAATCGATTCCAGTAAACTCTGAGATATATCTCCATGCTGCATCGCCATAATAGTACTTTCCGCCTACTCCACGATAGAGCGTTTCCAATGTTTCTTGTATTTTTCTTGCTTGTGCTCGTTGTGGATAATAAAACATAACACGAACCGGCGTATATCCGTGTTCTTTGATTGCCTTCACACGAGTATGCTCTTTTGTGATATGATCTCCATCAGTGGTTGCATCTCTCCACTTGATTTCATGCGCAATTGTTCCAACCAAACTATCAATTTCAAATGTTTTTGGACGAATGCCTAGAGTATTTGGAATTCGTTTCTTTTCAGCTTGCGGATAGCGACTCCGAATGCAGATTGAAGTTGCCTCTTCCAGAAATGCTCCGGCATATTTGTATAAAAAACGTCCTTTGTTTTGGTACAGATCAATCAGACTGCCTTCTTTATTTGTTACACCAAGAACCCGATAAAGAAGATAGTGAGTATTATCATCTTTTTGCATTTCTTCTTCGCGCTGCAAAACCTGCTTTGCAAGTTCTTGTGCGTAGTGGTCTGAAAGCTCTTTTATTTGAGCATAGACATTCATATCC
>CAKSLH010000021.1 GCA_934466515.1 uncultured Eubacteriales bacterium | reverse complement strand
GAAAAGCTCGGAGGAGTAAAATCCGCCGAGGTTGACCATGAAAAGGGAACAGCCGTTATAACCTGCGACAGCACGCTAAGCGACAGCGCAATTAAAAATTGCGTCGAAGCTGAGGGCTATAAGGTAACTGAAATAAAATAAGATAAGAATAATCACCGTGTTTATCAGAAATAATAAACACGGTGATTTGTTTTATGATAGAAAAAATCGGAAGCAGAACAATTAAGTTTTCAAAAAAACCGTCGGTTTTGGGTTACGGCTCTGTTGTAGGCAAAAAAGAGCACGAGGGACCGCTTTCGACTGAGTTCGACGCATTTTATGACGATAGCCGTTTTGCGGAAAAAACCTTTGAAAAGGCTGAAAGCAGAATGCAGAAAATTGCGCTTGAAACCGCCTTTAATAAAAGCGGACTTTGTGAAAATGATATGGATATTATTTTCGCGGGCGACCTTTTAAATCAGTGTATAAGTTCTTCCTTTTCTTTAAGGGAAAAGCAGATTCCGTTTGTAGGTCTTTACGGCGCATGCTCGACAATGACCTTAGCGCTTATTAACTCCGCTGTTTTCGTCGAAAGCGGAGCGGCAAGGCTTGCCGCCGCAGTAACCTCATCGCATTTTTGCACGGCAGAGCGCCAGTATAGATTTCCTCTTGAATACGGCTCGCAGAGAACCCCCACATCTCAGTGGACTGCAACCGCCGCAGGAGCCGATATAATAGGTATCGGCGAAAACAAGCCTTATATTGAATACGCAACCGTAGGCAAAATCGTTGACCTCGGCGTAAAGGACGCAAACAATATGGGTGCCGCAATGGCTCCTGCCGCGGCTGATACTATTATTTCATATTTTAAGGATACGAATACCTCGCCTGAGGATTATGATATGATTTTCACGGGCGACTTAGGCAAAGTAGGCTCGGATTTGCTCTATGAGCTTACAGAGCGCGAGGGAATAGATTTAAGATGCAGGCACAGCGATTGCGGACTTATCCTTTTTGACAGGGAAAAGCAGGATGTTCACGCGGGAGCGTCGGGTTGCGGCTGTTCGGCGGCGGTGCTTAATTCCTATGTTTTTCACAGAATGGAAAACGGCACATTTAAAAATATCCTCTTTATGTCTACGGGCGCGCTCCTTTCTCCGACATCTACAATGCAGGGCGAAAGCATTCCCTCAATAGCACATCTCGTTAATATCAGGATGTAAAAAAAGTCCCCCTTGCCCTAAAGGGGGATGTCAAAGCGAATAGCTTTGACAGGGGGATTGGATAAAAATTAAAAATTAAAAATGGAAAGTTTAAAATGGAAAATTTCATTTGAATTTTGGTAAAATCAAAGAAAAATCCCTCCACCGCGTGACCGCGGTCCGCCCTCCCTTTAGGCAAGGGAGGCAAAACACCCCACAGCCGCGCTTTATGCGCGACTGAGGGGTGTTTTATTCATTATAGCTTAATCGTCTTCCAACAGCTTTGACGGCGGGATATTAAGCACCTGAGCGATTTTAAACAAAGTTTCGAGCGAAATTCCGCAAACAGTGCCTGTACCCTCAACCTGACCGACAAAGCTAGTGCTTTTATCAATAAGTTCGGCAAAATATTCTTGTGTATAGCCGGCTTTTCTTCTGTAATATGCGATTTTTAAGCCAAGTGTAATATATTTTTCAGGAAACTCTGTTTTCATTTTATCGCTCCTTTACTCTTTATTTATATTTTACCGAAAAGCAAAGGATTTTATTATCAGATAGAAATGCAAATATCTTTACTTTAAGTGAAAGATGATTTATAATAGGTATATAATCATTTACTATTAGACAAGGTGAGTTAATGGAAAGTAATACCTGTTGCTTTATAGGGCATAGGACGATTGAAGAAACCGAAAAGCTGAAATTTCAGCTTAACAGTATTATAGAAATGCTTATAATGAAAGAGCATGTAAACACATTTCTTTTCGGGAGCAAGAGCAGGTTCAATGATTTATGCCATGAGCTGGTGAGTAAATCAATGCAGAACTATCCATTTATAAAAAGGGTATATGTCAGGGCGGAATATCCGAATATTGACGAGAATTATAAGAGATATCTTTTAAATGATTATGAGGAAACATATTATCCCGATAAAATAATGGGTGCCGGAAGAGCCGTTTATGTTGAGCGGAATTATGAAATGATAAGAAACAGCAAATACTGCGTTTTTTATTTTAAAAATGAAGAAAATTCAAAATCCCGTAAAAGCGGAACAAAAACCGCTCTTGATTTTGCGTTTCTTCAAAAAAAGGAAATAATTATTCTTCCTTAGGCAAGCGAAAAGATTTAACATTGTTTTAACCCAAAAATATTGACATTTTTTAGTATAAAATGTATAATAGAAAGGTAAACTAAATCCCTGCAAACAGCAGGGGTTTATTATATGTTATTGTGAAATGTTAAAAAAATAAAAGGAGGCATAATTATGGAAGAAAAAATACTTGAGCTTTTCAACGAAAAAAAGTTCGGCGAGCTTAAAGCCCTCCTTTCGGAAATGAATCCGGCTGACCTTGCTATTGTTTTTGAAGAAATCCCGAGCAAGGACCTGCCTGTTGTTTTCCGTATTCTTCCTAAAGAGCTTGCGGCAGAGGTATTTGTTGAAATGGATACCGATATGCAGCAGCTTTTAATTGAAGCGTTCAGCGATAAAGAGCTTAAAGAGGTTATGGATGAGCTTTTTATGGACGATACCGTTGATATTGTCGACGAAATGCCTGCTACGGTTGCAAAGCGTATTTTAAGGCAGACCGACCCTGCTAAGCGCAGAATGATAAACAGGCTTCTTGCATATCCCGATGACAGCGCCGGCAGTATAATGACTACCGAGTATATCGACCTTAAAAAGGATATGACGATAGAAGAAGCCTTAGAGCGAATTCGCAAGATAGGCTTTGACAGCGAAACTATCTACAGCGCCTATGTTATCAGCAAAAGCAGAAAGCTTTTGGGAATTGTTTCCATTAAGGACCTGCTTTTAAACAGTAAGGACAGCATTATCGGCGATATTATGGACGAAAACATAATCTTTGCCAACACTCTTGACGATAAAGAGGAAGTTGCCTTACAGATAAACAAATACGACCTGCT
>CAKSLH010000020.1 GCA_934466515.1 uncultured Eubacteriales bacterium | reverse complement strand
GATAAGATTTTCGAAAATATCGGTGAAATGTGGCTTGCGGGCGACCATTATAAATGGCGCCTTATGAGAACGGCAGGAATCGACGAAAAATATATAACAGGTAATTCAAGCTGGCGCGAGAAATTCGGAAAATATGCCGAGGCGCTTGAATTTGCCGCCGGCAATCCGCTTTACCATTGGTCGTATATGGAGCTTTGCATGTTTTTCGAAATTGATAAGTTCTTGAATAAGGCTAATGCGGATGAGATTTACGATACTGCAAACGAATACATAAAGGAGCATGAGCTGTCTCCGAGAAAGCTTATCTCGCAGTCAAAGGTAACCGCTCTTTGCACTACCGACGATATTGCCGACAGCCTTTATTACCATGAGCAGATAAGAAAGGATAAGTCCTTTAATACTAATGTTCTGCCGTCATTTCGGACCGATAATCTCTTGCTTATAAAAAAAGAGGGCTATAAGGAATATATCAAAAAGCTGTCAGAGGCCTCAAAAGTTGAAATTACAGACCTTGACTCTCTTAAATGCGCCGTAGAAAAAAGGCTTGACTTCTTCTGCCTTAACGGTTGTAAGTTTACCGATGTCGGTATTCCTTATTTCCCCGAAAGCATTTCTGATGATGAAAGCGCAGATAAGGTCTTTAAAGCGGCGCTTAACAGCGAAAATATTTCGGACTCGGATTATTCGGGCTTTTTAGGAAATATGTATGTATTTTTGGCAGGGCTTTATAAAAAAAGAAACCTTGTTATGCAGATGCACCTTTCGGTTTACAGAAATGCGAATTCAGAGCTTTTTAACAGTCTCGGCGCTGACTGCGGAGTTGACTGCGTTGCGGACGGTGTAAAGGGAGAAGCACTGATTAAGCTTTTGGACGGAATAAATTCAAAAAGCGGACTTCCGCAGACGATTATTTATACCCTTAATTCTTCTTATGCCGCTTTAATCGCTTCAATTGCGGGAGCATTCCCTAATGTCCGCTGCGGCGCGGCATGGTGGTTCTGCGACCATAAAAGGGGCATAAAAGAGGAGATAGAAATTATCGCCGAAAATTCAAGTCTTGGCACATTCTTAGGAATGCTTACCGATTCAAGAAGCTTTTTATCCTACGCAAGGCATGATTATTTCAGAAGAATTCTTTCAGATGTCTTGGGCGAATGGGTAACGGGCAAAGAATTCGATAAAGAAAGCGCGGTTAAGCTTGCGGAAAAAATAAGCTATTACAATGTAAAGGAGCTTGTGGAAACAGAATGAAAATGACCTTCAGGTGGTACGGCGAGGACGACCCCGTATCCTTAGAAAAAATTTCGCAGATTCCTCAGATGACGGGAATTGTTTCCGCGGTTTATGATGTTAAACCGGGAGGAATTTGGAGCGAAGAAAGCATAGAAAAAATAAAGTCTCAGGCAAAGGCGCATAACCTTGAATTTGAGGTAGTGGAAAGCGTTCCCGTTCCCGAGGATATTAAGCTCGGAAATGAAAACGCCGAGGAGCTTACAAAAAATTACTGCGAGAATGTCAGAAGGCTCGGCAAACACGGAGTTAAATGTATCTGCTATAACTTCATGCCCGTTTTCGATTGGCTGCGCTCCGAGCTTGAGCATAAGCATTCAGACGGCTCAAATTCCCTTGCTTATGACGATTTGACGGTAAGGGCTTTAGACCCAACCGTAAGCGAGCTGTCGCTCCCCGGGTGGGACGCCAGCTATAAAAAGGACGAGCTTAAAGGACTTATAGCAAAATATAAGGAGCTTGGCGAAGAGGGACTTTTTAAAAACCTTGAAAAGTTCTTAAAAGCAGTAATTCCCGTTGCCGAGGAGGCAGGAGTCGATATGGCTATTCATCCGGATGATCCGCCGTGGGGAATGTTCGGTCTGCCGAGAATTATAACAAATAAGGAAAATATTCAGCGTATGTTTGATATGGTTCCTTCAAAAAACAACGGACTTACTCTTTGCACAGGCTCTCTCGGAGCAAACCCCGAAAATGACCTTATTGATATGGTCCATACTTTTAAGGACAGAATTCATTTCGTTCATTTAAGAAATATAAAATATACAGGCGAAAAATGCTTTGTAGAGGTAGGCCACCCGACAAATTGCGGCAGTATTGATATGTACGGTATAGCAAGAGCTTTGGTCGAAGAGGGGTTTGACGGCTATGTCCGCCCCGATCACGGCAGAATGATATGGGGAGAAAAGGGCCGCTACGGCTACGGTCTTTTCGACCGCGCTTTGGGAGCGGCTTATCTGACGGGACTTTTCGAAGCAATAGAAAAAGGAGAAAAATAATGAATAAGGTTATAGTTATAACAGGAGCAGGCGGTGTGCTTTGCTCGGGCTTTGCGGAATACTTAGCAAAGGATAATAACAAAATAGCGCTTCTCGATTTAAATGAAGAGGCGGCGAAAAAGGTTGCGGATGAAATAAACTCTATGGGCTTTACCGCAAAGGCTTATAAGTGCAATGTTTTAGACAAAGAAAATGTTTTGCTCGTTCATAATCAGGTGCTTTCCGATTTCGGACCCTGCGATGTTCTTATAAACGGCGCAGGCGGAAACAGCCCGAAATGCACCACCGCCCATGAGGAATATGAAAAGGGCGACGAATCGGCAGAGGATTTCCTTACATTCTTTAATATTGACGAAAAGGGCTTTGATTTCGTTTTCGACCTTAATATAAAGGGTGTTTTAATTCCGAGTCAGATATTTATGAAGGATATGATAGGAAGAAAGGGCTGCTGCGTTCTTAATATTTCTTCTATGAACGCTTACCGTCCGCTTACTAAAATTCCTGCATATTCCGCTGCGAAGGCGGCTGTCAGCAACTTCACTCAGTGGCTTGCGGTTCACTTCGCAAAGGAAAATATCAGGGTAAATGCCATAGCCCCCGGATTTTTTGTTACAAATCAGAACAGGGCGCTCCTTTTTAATGAGGACGGCACTGCCACTCCGCGTACCGAGAAGATTTTAAGGTCAACTCCTATGGGAAGATTCGGCGAGGCGCAGGAGCTTTTAGGAGCTGTTGAATGGTTGCTGGACGAAGAAAAAGCAGGCTTTGTAACAGGCGTTACAATTCCTATTGACGGCGGATTTTCAGCCTACTCGGGGGTATAAAATTATGAATATTTATGCTTTTGCCGACGAGGCAAGTCCTTTAATCGACGGACAGATAAAGGCAATGCTTGAAAACGGCGTTTCGGGGCTTGAAATAAGAAATGTCGACAATGTCAATGTTTCGAATATTTCCGATATGAAGGCTAAGGAAGTAAGAAAAAAGCTTGATGATGCAGGTCTTAAGATTTTCACAATCGGCTCTCCTATCGGGAAAATAGATATCGAAAAGGACGATTTTCTTACTCATACCGAAAAATTCAAGCGAACTCTTGAAATCGCGGATATTCTCGGAGCTCAGAATTCAAGACTTTTTTCTTTCTTCACTCCTGTCGAAAATAAGGACAGCTTTAAGGATAAGGTGCTTGAAAGATTGGGAATTTTCCTTGATATTGCAAAAGACAGCGATGTAACGCTTTGCCATGAAAATGAAAAGGGCATTTTTGGCGATACGCCCGAAAGATGTCTTGAAATCCATAAAGCGTTTCCGAAAATGAAGGCAATTTTTGACCCTGCAAACTTTGTACAGTGTAAGGTAGATACATTAAAGGCTTGGGATATGCTTAAATCTTATGTCAAGTATATGCACATAAAGGACGCTTTAAGTGACGGAAACGTTGTTCCGGCAGGAAAGGGCGAGGGAAATGTCAAAAAAATTCTCTCGGAATTTATAAACTCAGGCGGAAACAGCGTGACCGTTGAGCCGCATCTTACCGTGTTTAAGGGCCTTGATAACCTTGAGCGCGAGGGCGAAAAGAGCAATGTGGGAGGAGTTTATTCCTATCCTACAAATGAAGCGGCATTTGCTGCGGCGGTTTCGGCATTAAAAGAATTATTGTGAGGTAAATTAAAATGAAAATAGGTGCGCAAATGTTTACAGTCCGCGATTTTTGCAAGGATTTAAACGGAATTTCCGAATCTCTTTCAAAAATTGCGGTTATAGGATATAAATATGTTCAGGTTTCGGGAACCTGCGATTATGACCCGAAGTGGATGAAAGCGGAGCTTGATAAAAACGGGCTTAAATGCGTTTTAACGCATACTTCCGCCGAAAAGCTTTTAGCTGACCCTAAAAAGATTGCTGAGGACCATGATATTCTTGATTGCAGGTGCGTAGGTCTCGGCTGGTTCACGCACGATCAGGAAAGAGAGGTTGACTCCACGGAGTATTTCTTAAAAACCTATACCCCGTTTGCTCAGGAGCTTAAAAAATACGGAAAGTATTTTATGTATCATAATCATGATCAGGAATTCAAGAAAATAGATAATGTTGCGGTTATGCAGATTTTAGCTGACAGAATGCCTGCTGACCTTATGGGCTTTACTCTTGATACCTTTTGGGTGCAGGCAGGCGGCGGCGATCCCGCGCTTTGGCTTGAAAAACTTTCGGGAAGAGTTCCCGTAATCCATTTAAAGGATTATGCTTACGGCAGAAAAATGGCGGTTTTAGGCGAAGGCAATATAAATTTTGACCGCGTTTTTGAAAAAGCCGAGAAATCAAAAACCGAATATATGCTTGTCGAGCAGGACGACTGCAACGGCGAAGACCCGTTTGACTGTCTTAAGCGCAGTTATAAATATTTAAAAGCCAACGGCTTTGAATAAAAGGTAGGTATAAATTATGTCAGAAAAAATCAAACTCGGAATAATAGGAATAGGCAACATGGGCTCTGCTCATGCTAAAAATGTTATTGAGGGACAGTGCCCCGATTTTGAGCTTGTCGCTGTTGCGGATTTAAAGCCCGAAAGATTAAAATGGGCAAAGGAAAATTTAGGAGAAAATATTCTCCTGTTTGATAACGCAATAGAAATGCTTGACAGCAAAAAAATAGACGCCTGCATAGTAAGCGTTCCGCATTATGACCACCCGAAATACGCAATGGAATGTATGAAACGAGGAATTCATGTTATGGTTGAAAAGCCTGCGGGAGTTTATACCAAGCAGGTAAAGGAAATGAACGCGGAGGCGAAAAAGCACCCTGAGGTAGTTTTCGGAATGATGTTCAATCAGAGAACAAACTGTATTTACCGCAAAATGCGTGAAATTGTTAAAAGCGGAAAATACGGCAATATCCGCCGCACAAACTGGATAATAACTACTTGGTACCGTCCTCAGGCATATTATGATTCGGGTGACTGGCGCGCAACATGGTCGGGCGAAGGCGGAGGAGTGCTTTTAAATCAGTGCCCCCATCAGCTTGACCTCTGGCAGTGGATTTGCGGAATGCCGAAAAAGGTGCTTTCAAAGCTTCATTACGGACTCTGGCACGATATCGAGGTTGAGGACGATGTTACAACCTATGTTGAATATGAAAACGGCGCAACAGGTGTTTTCGTTACATCAACGGGCGACGCCCACGGTGTAAACCGCTTTGAAATTCAGATGGATAAGGGCAGAATTATTGCGGAAAACGGGAAACTTGAGCTTCTTGAATACGATATGACCGAGCAGGAGTTTTCAAAAACCAATACCGAGCCTTTCGCAACTGTCGGGGCTAAAGAGGTTGATGTTGAAACCGACGGTAAAGATCCTCAGCATGTAGGTGTTTTGAATGCTTGGGGCGGAGCTATTCTTCGCGGCGAGCCGCTTGTTGCGGGCGGCGAAGAGGGCATAAACGGTCTTACTCTTTCAAACGCCATGCACCTTTCTTCTTGGCTTGATAAAGAAATCACTCTTCCTTTTGACGAGGAGCTGTATTATAATGAGCTTATGAAGAGAGTTGCAACCTCAAAAAGAAAAACCAATGTTAAAGAGGTTGTAGCCGATACAAGCGGCTCTTATTCTGGAGCAAAATAGTATTTATTAAGAGGATTTAGCTTATGAACTCAGTCGTAAAGGTCGGAATAATCGGCATAGGGAATATGGGCTCGGCTCATTTTAACTGTATTTATAATTCCGAAATAGACGGGCTTAAGGTCACATCGGTTTGCGATATTGATACCCAAAAGCTTAAAAAGGTAAAAGAAAGCTATACTGATATCGAAACTTTTTCGAATTATAAGGAATTTATGCTTAAATCCGATACCGACGCTGTTATAATCGCCGTTCCGCACCCTCTTCACGCCGAAATTGCCATTGCCGCATTTAAGTCAGGAAAGCATGTGCTTTTAGAAAAGCCGATTGACATTGCCGTTTCAAAAGCCGAGGCGCTATGCAGGGAAGCAAAGAAAAGCAAAAAAATTTTTGCTATTATGTTCAATCAAAGAACAAACGGACTTTTTGCCGAAGCGAGAAGAATAGTCAAAAGCGGAGAATTAGGGGAGCTTAAGCGCTCGGTTTGGATAATCACAAATTGGTACAGGACTCAGAATTATTATGATTCCGGCGCTTGGCGCGCGACTTGGAAGGGCGAGGGCGGCGGAGTGCTTTTAAATCAGGCTCCGCATAATCTTGATATCTGGCAGTGGATCTGCGGAATGCCGAAATCTGTGACAGCGTTTTTAGGCGTAGGTAAGTTCCATAACATTGAGGTTGAGGACGAGGCGGAAATTTTCACCGAATATGAAAACGGTGCAACAGGCGTTTTCATAACCTCAACCGGCGACCTTCCCGGAACTAACCGCCTTGAAATTACAGGTACTGAAGGAAAGCTTGTAATCGAAAACGGCATTTTAAAGCATTGGGAACTTAAAGACGATGAAAGAGATATCTGTAAAACGGCAAAAACAGGCTTTATCGAGCCCGATATGAAATACAGCGAGTTTAAAGCCGAAAAAGAAACCGCGCATAAGGGGATTCTGCAGAATTTCTCTAATGCCGTAAGATTTGGGGAAGAGCTTAAATCAAGCGGATATGAGGGCGTAAATGAGCTTATGATATCAAATGCCGCATATCTTTCCCACTACAGCGGAAATAAAAAAATAGAATTACCCTTTGATAATTCTCGGTTTGATAAGCTGTTGAACGAAAAAATCAAGGCTTCTTCTTTAAGAAATATCAGCGCTCCAAAGATGCCCGATAAAAGCTGTCATGACAGATGGCAGATAAAATGGTAACAATCATTATTAAAAGAAAATCCCTGACGGAAATTTTTATTTTCCGTCAGGGATT
The DNA here is from genome assembly GCA_934466515.1 of uncultured Eubacteriales bacterium. Taxonomy (GTDB): domain Bacteria; phylum Bacillota; class Clostridia; order Oscillospirales; family Acutalibacteraceae; genus UBA737. The sequence goes on along the minus strand of CAKSLH010000020.1, from coordinate 815 downwards.
TTCTTTCATTTTTTCCTTTTTGGAATCAGGAGCTTTATTGTCGTGATACCCTGATTGCTTAAAATGTCCGTTATTCCGTAATTTTCGCCGAATAAAAGCTTACAGCGAAGATGAATATTTTTAAGCCCTATATGCTTGTGGGGCAAATCGTCATTGCTTTTAAGCGACTCGGTAATTGCCTTGATATCGTTTGCCGATATTTCTTTTCCGTTGTTTGAGACAGATATCAAGATATTTTCACCTGTCGGCTTAATAACTGTCTTTATCCACTGGTCGGTTCTTCTCGGGTGGAAGCCATGTGAGAAAACATTTTCAAGTAAAGGCTGAAGAGTAAATCTTATTATTATGCAGTCAAGAATTTTTTCGTCAACATCCCATAATACCGAAAATGGGTTTCTGAATCGGTTTTGCATCAAGGAAAGATAGCATTTTGAAAGCTCGATTTCGTTTTTTATCGTGCTGAAAATATCATTTTGCCTTATTCCCTGCGAAATTATCTCCGAAAGCTGGACCAGACTGGTTTCTATCGGGTTATCTATTCCGAGCTTTTCAACAGATGTCTGCTTGACATTTTCTATTGTATTCATAACAAAATGCGGACTTATCTGCATCTGAAGCATCTGCGCCTGCGCCTGATTGAGCTTTAAAATATTTTCATTAAGCTTAGTTGAAAGATTTTCATTGTTCTTTAAGGTGGCTTCTATGCTGTCGTTTATATATTTAATATCGTCTTCATATTCGGCAAGCTCAAAGGGGAGATGATATTTGAAGGTTTCTACTGTTTTTCTTATCGGACTGTAGGTCTGATTTATAAA
>CAKSLH010000019.1 GCA_934466515.1 uncultured Eubacteriales bacterium | reverse complement strand
AATATATTAACTGTCAGTTAATAAAAGCCTCAAGCCTGTATATAGGTTGTCCGAGAGAGGCAAATTTATTTTCATATTCGGTTTCTATATTTCCCAGAAAGCCGCTGTTATGTAAATCAAGGGAAATGTTTTTAAGTCCGAACCCGTTTTGCGAAAGCTGTTCTAAAGAAAATTCAAAGAAGTGCATATTATCGGTTTTCTGATGTATCTCTCCCCCGTCCTTAAGAAGCACCTTGTAGATATCAAGAAATTGCTTAGAGGTAAGCCTGTGAGAAGCATATTTATTTTTAGGAAACGGGCAGGAAAAATTAAGGAAAATAAGACCGACGCTTTTTTCCTTTAAATGCCTTTCGAGATATTCCGCACTGCAGCAGATAAACCTAAGATTAGGAATATTTTTTGTCTTTGCCGTTTCGCAAGCGCTGACGATAACATTCGGGTCTTTTTCTACCGCAATAAAGTTTATATCGGGATTTTTAATCGCGTATTCCGCGGCAAACTTCCCTTTTCCGCATCCGATTTCAAGAACAAAAGGCTTTTCCGATTTAAACCAGCCTATTAAATCTATATAATCCTTATCGTTTTTTGCGGTATTGAAATTCCTGTCCTCGCTGTAGCTTAGATATAAAATATCGCTTACCGCTTCAAGCCTGACATCTAAATGCTTTTTCTTTCTCATTCTCATATTCTTCACCCAAAAAAGGCTGCCTTACGGCAGCCGAAAAGTTTATAATTTTTCTAATTTTTCTACGGCTTTTTCAAGATAGTTTTCTTTATAATTTCCTACAGAGCCCGTATCTTCCATTCTCGCAAGATTTGAATTTATGGGAAGCTCTGCTAACAGCTCAAGTCCCGTCTCCTTGGCAATATCGGTGCATTCGCCGAAAATATAGTGCTTTTTATTGCAGTCGGGACATACAAAATAGCTCATATTTTCAACCAATCCCAATATTTTCACATTCATCATTTTCGCCATATTAACGGCTTTTTTGACTATCATCGAAACGAGGTCCTGAGGAGTTGAAACAATAATTACGCCGTCAAGCGGAATAGACTGAAAGACCGTGAGCGGAACATCGCCGGTTCCGGGAGGACAGTCGACAAGAAGATAATCAAGGTCGCCCCAGACAACATCGGTCCAGAACTGCTTGACTGCTCCTGCGATTACGGGGCCTCTCCAGACTACCGGAGTATCGCTTTCGGGAAGCATCATATTTACAGACATTATTTTTATTCCGTTTTTACTCTCGGCAGGAATTATACCGATATCATTCTGCATTGCGCGATCGGTTATGCCGAAAGCCTTAGGAATTGAGGGTCCTGTTATATCCGCGTCAAGAATTCCGACATTATAGCCCTTGTTTTTAAGCTCAACCGCCAAAAGCGATGTAACGGAGGATTTTCCGACGCCGCCTTTTCCGCTGACTACGGCAACAACATGCTTTATATTATTGAATTCGCCTGTTTTTTCAATAAAGCTTTTCCTTTCATTACAATCCGTTTGGCAGGAAGAGCAATTTCCGCTGCAATTTTCACTCATTTTTAAATCACCGTTTTTTTATTATAATTTTAATATATTATAACCCTTAAAAACGGTAAAATCAAGTCAAATAAATTCGGAGGTTATTTTTTTAGGACAGGACTCGGGCGAATATTCCCATTTTTCAATATGCGGCAAAGTATAAAAATATTTTGTCGGGAAGCGTTCCTTTGATTCAAAGCTGTCGATAATTATAAGCTTTATTTTCATTTTTTCTGGAATTATGCTTTTTATGTAAACGCTTGCCTGCTGTCCTACCGTCACCCCTGCTTTCGGCTCGGCAAGACCCGCAAGATTTGCCGTAAGTTCGACAAATATTCCGTATTCCTCGATGCTTCTGACAATTCCCGACACCGTCTGTCCCTGAGAAAACATATCGGCATTTTCCTGCCAAGTGCCCAAAAGCTCCTTTTGCGAAAGGGTTATCTTTCCGTCACTCGCCACCGATTTTATTACCGCCTTTATATTTTCGCCGACTCTCAGCCTATCCTTAGGGTGGGAAATTCTCGAAACGGAAATCGCGTCAATAGGAAGAAGAGCGACATTTCCGCAGCCGATATCGCAAAAGGCGCCGAAGCTTTCAAGATGTGTGATTTTAGCGTTTATAACATCGCCGGCAGTAAGCTTTTTTAAAAATTCGTTTTTACATATTTCCTGAGCCTTTTTTCTTGAAAGCTGAGCATAAAGCTTTCCGTATTTATCGGTCTTTATAGCTGTTACGCAAAAGCTTACGGGTCTTCCGACCCTTGAAATAAGAGCGATATCTCTTGTTGTTCCCTCGCTTATTCCTATCGCTCCGTCCTCACGGGAAATTACACCCTTCATACAGCCTAAATCGACCGTCATATTATGCTCGGCGTCGCACATTATCACATTTGCCTCAAGAATACTTGATGATGACTGCGCCTGATAAAGCATTGCCGGAGTTGACATACTTTTTCTGTTCTCATAGGTTGTTCCGATAAAGCCCTCGGGATAAAATTCTTTCATTTTAACCAGCCTTTCTCATATTTTCACTAGTCTTAAAAAATTATATGAGAAATCAAAAAGCAATATGTCAAGCAATATGTCAGACAAAAAACGCTTTGGCTTTTTAATGCCAAAGCGTTTCAGACTATAGAGAAACTATAAATCAGGTTGTGTTGCGGCGTTTACGCCGCATTTTGTTTTTTCGGCGACATGTGCGGCGAAAAAACACCTTGTAAGCGAAAAACCGCTGAATTAAGCGGTTTTTCAAGGGCACTGGGGTGGTATTGGCGGGGATAGAGTGCAGTCCGAAAATCTTTGATTTTCGAGCGAACGGCATTCCCGTCCAAGAGAGTGTCGACTTTGTCGACACTCTCAAACGCTTTGGCTTTTTAATGCCAAAGCGTTTTATAATTTATCAAATTAAAGAGAACCGTATTCTCCGTTTTCAATTTTTTCTCTTAAAGCTTTTACAACCTGCTCCTTATCTTCCTTATATGTCACGCCGTACCACTTATCCTCGGCAATTAACACCTTTACCTTTTTTATATCCTTCGAAATCAGGTCGGCTACTACCGACGGAAGATAAAATTCCGATTTCGGAACTGAAATCGACTTATCTAAAAACTCTTTGAAATCCTTGCCGAGATAATCGAAAATATCGATTGTAAAGCCCCACATATTCATTGAAACGAGCGTGTCCTCGGCAAGTACAGTCCAGTTTTCGCCGTCCTCGGTATACTTACAGTCCTTGATTTTAGTTCTTTCGGTGATACCTGTAAGATATCCGTTTTCAACATTGCAAACGCCTCTTGAAACCGTTCCGTTTTCAGTTAGGGTATTTTTTAGGCGGAAGCCTACCATGCAGTAATCTCCGCTTTCGTTTTTAAGATGCTCGTATATAGCCTTAAAAGCTGATTTACCGTAATAATCATCGGCATTGATAACCGCAAACGGAGTATCGACAATATCCTTACAGCAATAAATCGCATGTCCTGTTCCCCACGGCTTTTCACGGTCCTTCGGGCAGACAAAGCCCTCGGGGAGCTTATATGTTTCCTGATAAACATAGTCAACATCTATTATTTTTTCGATTCTTTTGCCGACAGTCTCTTTAAAATCCTTTTCTATGGCATGCTTTATTACGAATACTACCTTGTTAAAGCCTGCCTCCTTAGCGTCATAAACAGAAAAATCAAGCAAAGCCTCGCCCTTAGGGCCTATAGGCTCAATTTGCTTTAATCCGCCGAAACGGCTTCCCATTCCTGCCGCCATAACGATAAGCGCCGCATTAAATCCCATTTTATTTTTTCTCCTCATTTTTATTGTTTTTATTTGCCTTTTCGTCAAAGCCCTCGGTGCTTTCCTTCATAAAAAGAATTTTGAAGGTCAAAATCAAAAGCTTTATATCCTGAAGAAGCGAATAGGTTTCTATATATATTAAATCCATATTCAGCTTATCCTCGGGAGATGTATTATACTTTCCGTAAAGCTGAGCAAAGCCCGTAAGTCCTGCCTTTACCCTGTGCCTTAAGGCAAATTCGGGATACGCAGAGGTATATTCATAAACATTTTCTATTCTTTCGGGTCTAGGTCCTACCATGGACATATCGCCCTTTAAAATATTGATAAGCTGAGGAAGCTCGTCCATTCGGCAGGCTCTGATAATTCTGCCGACCCTTGTAATTCTGTCGTCATCATTGACGGCTTTTTTAGCACCGTCCTTTTCGGCGTCGGTCCTCATGGAGCGGAATTTTAATATATTGAAAATTCTTCCGTTTTCCGTAATCCTGTTTTGCTTATAAAATACAGGTCCGCCGTCGTCAAGCTTGATTGCAACCGCACAAATCAGCATAAACGGGCTTGCGATAATAAGACCGACGGAAGAAAGGACTATATCCATTATTCTCTTGATTATCTTCTGTTCGGGTGTAAGACCTCGGTTGCGGCTCATTAAAACAGGGGTATCGCTTATCTGTATTTCATAGCTGTTGTTTATGATAATATCCGTTATATCTGGCAAAAGATAAGTCCTTTTTTCATTTGTATAGCAATAGGACATAATTTCCTTTTGCAAATTTTTATCAATGTCACAGATAAGAACGGCTTCATAGCGGTCTATCTGCTTTTTTATCTGCTCAATAGGAGTGCTCGCGGCATTAAGACCGCAGGCAATATGAAATCGGTCCGAAATTTTACTCATTTTCTTAATAAGCTCAAATCCGGAATTATAATCGCTGAAAATTGCGACAAGATTTCTTGCCGGGTGAAGCTCGAAATAAATCGAATTAGCGCAAAGAGCGCAAAGAGCAAGTGATATAATCTGATAAACAGTTCCTATAAGCAGGGGCTTTACCGCAACCATGCTTCTTGCAATGAGCGAAAGCTCAAGATACATTATAACATTCGTAAACACAGCCGCGAGAGAAAAGCTGTAGATAATCTCATGCAGTCTGTAAATACCTATCTTAAAGGCATTATAAAGCGAGGCAAATGTAAAAAAAATCAGAACATAGGAAAGCAAAACGACATAGTTACCCTTATTGCTGAAAATAGACTCAATATAATTGACATTCCATATTTCGGCAAATCCTGTTGTCGCTACAATAACTATTAAAAGCTTTACAAAAAACATTATACTTTTTCGTAACTTAACGGCTGTTTTCATTTATTTACAATCCTTTGATTTTCAAAACATGAATTATATTTACAGTATATAGTTATTATAGGTTGCTTGTCAAGTAAATATTTCTTGACATTCGCACATATAAATAATATAATTAGAGCAATGCGTGTTCTTTGAACACTGAATTTTATTTATTTTATAAGGTGGTTTTTAAGTTGGCAAAAACTATTAAAATTACTGATGACGGTCTTAAAAAGCTCCAAGACGAGCTTGAAAACCTCAAAACCTTCGGCCGTGCCGATATAGCCGAAAAAATCAAGGTTGCCAGAGGCTACGGAGACCTTTCCGAAAACAGCGAGTATGACGAGGCTAAAAACGAACAGGCTAAAATCGAGGCGCGTATCGTTGAGCTTGAAGCCATGCTTAAAAATGTTGAAATTATATCCGAAATCAAAGGCTCTGCAAAAACAGTCAGAGTCGGCGTTAAAGTCAAGGTTTATGACGAGGAATATGACGAGGAATGCGAATACCGTGTCGTAGGCTCAACCGAGTCCGACCCGAAAAACAATAAAATTTCCGACGAGTCGCCTGTAGGAAAAGCTCTTTTAGGCAAAAAGGTCGGAGATGAAGTAATTGTCGAAGCTCCCGCAGGAGAAATAAAGCTTAAGGTTTTGGCAATTTCAAAGTAAAGGTTTCGGGCAGCAAAAGCTGCCCTTTGAGAGTGCCGAAAAGTCGACATTCTCTTGGACGGGAATGCCGTTCGCTCGAAAATCGTCGATTTTCGGACTGCACTCTATCCCCGTGAGTACCCCACCCCAGTGTCCTTGAAAAACCGCTAAATTAAGCGGTTTTTCGCTTACAAGGTGTTTTTCCGCCGCGCATGTCGCCGAAAAAACAAAATGCGGCGTAAACGCCGCAACACAACCTAATTTACAGTTTAACTACAGTCTGCCGGCAGCAAAAGCTGCCCTTTTTTAAAATTTTTAAGAGAACGGAGATTAAAATGAGCGAAAGAAACACACAGTCAGCAGAGCTTGACTTAAATGAAATTTTACAGGTCCGCCGCGACAAGCTTGCGGCTCTTTGCGAATCGGGAAACGATCCCTTTTTAAAGACAAAATACGACGCTGAAAACACTTCCGCCGAAATAAAAGCGGATTTTGAAGGCTTTGAGGGCAAAACCGTATCATTAGCCGGAAGAATCATAAGCCGCAGAATTATGGGAAAAGCAAGCTTCGTCGGCTTCAGGGACGGCGAGGGCGATATTCAGCTCTATGTCCGCAGGGACGATGTCGGCGAAGAGGATTATGCCGCATTTAAAAAATGGGATATCGGCGATATTATCGGTATAAACGGATTTGTTTTTAAAACTCAGACAGGAGAAATTTCCATTCACGCTCAGCATATAGAGCTTCTTGCAAAATCTCTTCTCCCCCTTCCCGAGAAATTTCACGGACTCAAGGACACCGATACAAGATACAGACAGCGTTATGTCGATTTGATAGTAAATCCCGAGGTTCGCGACACATTTATAAAACGCTCACAGATTCTCCGCGAAATCAGAGCTTATCTTGACGGCAAGGGATTTTTAGAGGTGGACACGCCTATTCTCGTTCCGCTTGAAATCGGAGCTTCGGCAAGACCCTTTAAAACTCATCACAACACCCTTGACATGGATATGTATTTAAGAATTGAAACCGAGCTTTATCTTAAAAGACTTATTGTCGGCGGAATGAACAAGGTTTACGAGGTCGGAAGAATATTCAGAAACGAAGGCATGGATCCGAAGCATAATCCGGAGTTTACTACCGTTGAATTATATCAGGCATTCACCGATTTTCACGGCATGATGGACCTTGTCGAGGAAATGAACACCATGCTCGCCGAAAAGATTTGCGGCAGCAAAAAGATAACCTATCAGGGCAAGGAAATTGATATGGGTCACTGGGAGCGCCTTACTATGATTGAGGCGGTCAAAAAATATTCGGGTGCAGATTATTACAGCTGGAATTCAGACGAGGATGCAAGAGAATGCGCTAAGGCATTAAAGGTTGAAATCCCCGAAAACGCAACAAAGGGCACCGTCCTTGCAGAGCTTTTTGACGCATTTGTTGAAGAAAACCTCATTCAGCCTACATTTATATATGACTACCCCGTTGAAATCAGTCCTCTTGCCAAGAAAAAGCCCGAGAACCCGATGTTTACCGAAAGATTTGAATATTTCATAAATGCTACCGAGTTCGGAAACGCATTCAGCGAGCTTAACGATCCTATAGACCAGAAAGAACGCTTCGAAAAGCAGGTTGCGGCTAAAAAGGCAGCCGACCCGAACTGCAATTCCGAGGTTGACTATGATTATGTCACCGCTCTTGAATACGGTATGCCCCCAACAGGCGGTCTCGGATTCGGCGTTGACAGACTTGTTATGCTCCTTACCGACAGCGCTTCTATAAGAGACGTTTTGCTCTTCCCGACCATGAAGCCGATTACCGACGGAAAGAAGGAGAACGAGCCTAAGGACGAAAGCAAAGAGACAGAAAACAAAGAAAATGAGATAATTGACTTTTCGAAGGTTGAAATTGAGCCGTTATTCAAAGATTTTGTTGATTTTGAAACCTTCTCTAAATCGGATTTCCGAGCGGTTAAGGTTAAAGAGTGTGTTGCGGTTCCCAAGTCTAAAAAACTTTTACAGTTTACTCTTGATGACGGAACAGGCACCGACCGCACTATTTTAAGCGGCATTCATGCCTTTTATGAGCCTGAGGAGTTAATCGGAAAGACTCTTATCGCTATAACAAATCTTCCTCCCCGAGCTATGATGGGCATTGATTCCTGCGGAATGCTCCTTTCGGCTATTCACGAAGAAGAGGGCGAAGAAAAGCTCCACCTTTTAATGGTAGACAATCATATTCCGGCAGGTGCCAAGCTCTATTAAGATGATGTAAAGATGTACCGTTTTACCGAATAGATGAGATGTACTTCATTTGATAAAAAACTAAAAAAACAGCGGTTTACATCAAACTTACATCAATTGATGCAAAATTAAGTGCAGGCAAGAAAAAATCGCATAATTAGTGCAATGAGTGGGCAATTCCAATCGGAGTTGCCCATTTATAAAACAAACAGAAATACAAATCGGAATTGACAGAGGTAATGAAATGTTTGAAGAATTAGGAATTAGTTTTGGCACAGCACTAATCGTCTTAC
>CAKSLH010000018.1 GCA_934466515.1 uncultured Eubacteriales bacterium | reverse complement strand
TTCGGCTGACTCCTGATTGTAAGGAACCCATATTCGGTTAAACTCGCCGTGCAGTCTCTGATACTCTTTCCAGTTTCCTGAGCTGTCTTTCGCGTAAACCGTAGTGGTAAAATTAAGCTTAAGGTCATTAAGGTCCTGATCTATTTTACCGTCAACAGTTGCGAAAACATAAGCGACAAAGCCGCCTGCAATCAAGCCTACGGAAATAACCATTATAAGAAAAACAGTTATACAAAGCTTTATTATCTGTTTTTTATTTCGCTTTTTAAAAAACCTGTATTTACCGCTTTTTTCCTTTTTTGACTCTTCCTCGGTAGAAAAACTGTTAAGGTCAAGCGATACTTCTTCGGTATTTTCATTTTCGTTATGCGAACTGTAACTGAAAAAATCCTTTTCCTCGTTCAACTGTGCAACACCTCACATAGAAGAAATTATACCATATAATTTAAATCTTTTCAATATGTATATTTCCTTAATAGCTTGCCCAAAATATTTAAGAAATACACTAAAGGGCGGATTTTATGCTTAAAAAGAATTATATCTACATTTTTATAACAGCGGTTTTAATCGCCGTTTTCTCACTCACATCATCAATATTGCTCGAAAAAATCGAAAGCGGACAAGAGAAAAGATACGTTCTTAAAGAATATAATAATGAAATCGTGCTTTATGAAAATGAAAAAATCATAAAAAAGTACGATGAGGTTTCCGTTTCGGCACTTCCGATAAGAGACAGAAGCGATTTAGAAAACGGAATAAGCGTTAAAAACGAAGCCGAGGCAGAGCTTTTTATAGAAAATTATGACGGCTGAAATAAAACTTCCTCTTGAAAGTAGAGGTTTAATAAAATATAATAGAAGCAGAGATTTATTCTAAGGAGAATGCTTTTTGGAAAACAACGCTTCCTCTGCCGGCGTTCGTCTCGGCGGACTTTTCAATACTACCGATATTAAAATTCTTATCTGCTATCTGTTAGCCTCAATTGACGAGCCTATTCCCGCCAATCAACTGGCAAATCTTTTGCATTATGAAGGCATTGCAAACGCATTTGAGGTCAGCGACGCCATAGTGGCTCTTGTTAAATCGGGACAGATAGAGCAATTTGATAAAAAAGACGATTCCTATGTTATAACGGAAATGGGAAGAAACACTGCCGAAACCTTAAAGACCTCTATCTCCTATTCGGTTAAGGACAGAGCCTATGCGGCCTCAATAAAAATGCTTGCAAAATTCAAAAACGCAAAGGACACAAGGTTTGAAACAACGCACGAAAACGGGCACATTTATTTAACCTGCTCCATTTTAGATTCGGGAGTTCCTTTTTTCAGCGTAAAGCTCCAGCTTACAGACGAAGATCAGGCACACATTATAAAGGAAAAGTTTTTAGAGGATCCTGCCGCCGTTTATTCTTTGCTTATTGAACATATTACAAAATAAAAAATCCTGCACATTTTTAATGTGCAGGATTTTTTTAACCGTTGTTCTCAATAATCTTTTTATATTCAAAAAATGAATCCTTTTTTATTCTTTTCTTTGTATTATAATCGACATAAACCAATCCGAATCTCGGCTCATAGCCTTCTGCCCATTCAAAGTTATCCATAAAGGACCATGCGAAATATCCCTTTATATCCGCACCGTCATTCTGCGCCTTTTCAAGCTGTGATAAATATCTTTTCATAAATTCTGTTCTTAAGGGGTCATGAACCAAGCCGTCGGAAGAAACCGTATCATTTAAAGCAAATCCGTTTTCGCAAATTATAATCGGCAAGCCGTATCTTTTATAAGCAAACATCGGTCCGTAATACATAGCTTCGGGTGTGATCGGCCATCCAAGCGAATTCCGAGGTTCATTCGAACCATAAGACACGACTTTAAAATCGCCTTTTTCATCCAAGGTCATTCGGTTTCCGTTATAAATATTCAGTCCGCAGAAATCGAGCGGCTGATATATTTCTGTTTTTATCTTTTCTTCATAATCACTCGGAAGATATTTTTCAATCTGCTTTAAATTTTCGCATTTCTCAAATCCGCCTTTAAACACGGGATCGCACCAAAAAGCCGCATGCCAGACCCAATATTCCGAATTAAGACCGAAGCTTTTATTATATGCTGTTTCAATTTCCTTTTCGGTATTATTTAAAGGAAGCTGAAACGATGTCGCCGAAACATATCCGATTTTGCAGTCGGAAACATTTTCGCGGAGTATTTTAACAGCCTTTCCGTGCGATAAAAGCACATTGAAAGCGGCTTCAGTAAGCTCTCGGAGAGAATATTTTTTACCAGGAGCGTGCAGACCCGTAAAATGTCCGTGTCCCATAAAAACCTGAGGTTCATTGAAGGTCGCAAACATTTTAACTCTGTCGCCGAAATTATCGGCAATAACCTTAGCATAATTTTCAAACCACTCAGGACTCTTAGGATTAAGCCATCCGCCCTTTTTATCAAGCTCATAAGGAAAATCCCAGTGAAAAAGAGTTGCAAAAGGCGTAATTCCGTTTTCTAACAGTCCGTCAATAAGTCTATTATAAAAATCAATTCCCTTTTGATTGACCTTTCCTGTTCCGTCGGGAATTATTCGCGGCCAAGAAAATGAAAAGCGGTAGGTATTAACGCCCAATTCCTTTAAAAGTCTTATATCTTCGTTTAATAAATGATAATGGTCGCATGCGGTGTTTCCTGTATCTCCGTTTTTAACCACACCTTTTCTTTCGCAGAACACATCCCAAACCGATTTGCCCTTGCCGTCCTCTTCAAAGCCGCCTTCAATCTGATAAGCGGCTGTAGCCGCGCCCCAAAGCATATTTTTTTTAAAGCTCATATTTTGCACCTCCGGTTTTTTAAATATAACATTAAAAAGCCTTAAAGTCAACGATAAAAAAATATATTTTTGAAACGGTCATCATAAGCAACAATAGTTCATAATAAAAACAACAATTATACAATTTTATTCAATGTATTTTTTCGGCGATACCCCAACGGTTTTTTTAAACAGTCTCGAAAAATAATATACATCTTCTATGCCCACATAGCTTGCGATTTCAGAAACCTTATACTTTTTAAGTTTCAAAAGCTCGCAAGCTTTTTTTATGCGGTAATCTATCAAATAATTTTCCGGAGAGGAACCGGTATACTTTTTAAAAACTCTGTAAAAATAGCTTCTTTCTATATTAAGATACATTGCAATATCGCTTACTGAAATTTTACACATATAGTTATATTCAATATATTTAACGGCTTTGTCCGCATAAGAGGCAGGATTTATTTTCTTTCTTTTGTTCTGTTTGCTGACCGAATAGAGTGCGGCGGCCAAGAATTCAGTCAGCTTAACCTGATTAAGGTTGTTGCTGTAATTTTCCATATAATCTATACAGTTCATAATTATCGAAAGCAAGGCGGGATTCTGCGGATGTAAAATATAAGTTTCCTTATCAATATTACATTCCTTGAGCCACGCCTGTGCATCCTTTCCGCTAAAACCGAACCAACAGAACGACCATGTATTGTTTGGGTCGGGCGAATAGTAAGTGACCGGTTCTTCCGGTTTTATTATAAAAGCGTCGCCTGCCGAAAGAGAATGCTTTATACCGTTGACCTCATAATATCCCGTACCCTTAACAATATAATGGATAAGATAATACTTTCTTATATGAGGCGCGCATATAAACCTTGTGCAGCAATCCTCATAACCGCAGTTTATAAGATAAAGGCTTAAACCCTTCGCCTTGATATTAAACATTTCTTTTCGCATTAAATCACCTCTTAACAATTATAATATATCAAATCAAAAAAAGCAATATAAATACAAATAAATGACAACTATTGTTAATTGAAAACAAAAGAATAAATTTTAAAATAAAAGTAAAGGAGTGATCTTATGCAATACGGAACAGTTTGCGCATACTGGACAAAAAAATGGAGCATAGAAAATTATAAATATTATGCCGAAAAAATAAGCGGACTCGGGTTTGATGTTATGGAAATTCCCGCAGGAGATTTGCTAAAAATGAGCGACAGTGAGCTTGAGGACTTAAAATCTCTTGCAAACAGCTTAAAGCTGTCTGTTTCTTCTAATATCGGTCCCCCTCATGACTGTAATATTTCTTCAAGCAATGAATCGGTAAGAAAAAACGGGATTGAATTCTTAGAAAAAATAATAATTCAAATGGAGAAGCTCGGCTCGACAAAGCTTGTCGGAGCCTTGTATAATTGCTGGCCTTACGATTTCATTGATTTAGATAAGCCCGCAATATGGGAAAGAGCCGTAAAAAGCGTTAAAACAATTGCGGATTTTGCAAAGAAGCATAATGTTGCGCTTTATCTTGAAGTTCTTAACCGTTTTGAAACAAATCTGCTCAACACAAGCGAAGAGGGCGTTAAGTTTTGCAAAGATGTTGGCAGGGATAATGTTTTGCTTTTACTTGATACTTTCCACATGAATATCGAAGAGGATGACCTGTCCGAGGCAATTTTAACTGCCGGAAGCCTGCTCGGTCATTTGCATGTGGGAGAAGCAAACAGAAAGCTTCCCGGACAAGGCAGATTGCCCTGGTCTGAAATCGGTGAGGCACTGAAAAAAGTCAATTATTCCGGCGATGTCGTAATGGAGCCTTTCTTAAAATCAGGCGGCGAGGTAGGAAACGACATAAAAGTCTGGCGCGATTTAAGCAACAATGCCGACGGCGAAAAAATGGATTTAATGATAAAAGAATCGCTTGATTTTTTAAAGAACAAGCTTGAGGTGTAAATATGGCAGAAATTATTACAATGGGCGAAATTATAGTTGAAATCATGCGAAAAAACGAAAATTCACCGCTTGACACGCCCGATTTATTCAGCGGACCGTATCCCAGTGGAGCACCGGCAATATTTGCCGATACCGCCTCAAGACTCGGGCACAAATCAGCAATTATCGGCGGCGTCGGCGATGACGATTTCGGTAAGTGTTTATTAAACAGGCTTAAAGCCGACGGTGTTGATACAAGCTATATAAAAATAAGCAATACCGATTTTACCGGCTGCGCTTTTGTCAGCTACTTAAGCGACGGTTCAAGAAAATTCATTTTTCATATTAACAATACAGCCGCGGTCAAAGCCGAAGCTCCCTGTTTAAAAAATGAAAAATCGCTTAAATATTTTCATATTATGGGTTGCTCTGTCACCGCAGAAGAGCATTTCGGAAAATCAATAGTAAATACTGCAAAATCGGCAAAAGAAAACGGAGCCGTAATTTCCTTTGACCCTAATATCCGCCCCGAGCTTCTTAAAGATAATTCATCGGCAAAGCTTATAAACGAAATACTTAATATAACAAAAATATTTTTACCGAGTAAGGATGAGCTTTTAATGCTAAGCGGAAAAAGCGAGTTAAGCGAAGCGGTTAAGTGGTGCTTTGAAAAACCTGAAATGAAAATAATAGCCGTTAAAAACGGCTCAAAGGGCTGCCGTGTTTATACGAAGGAGCAAATTATAGAGGCCGGTGTATACAGTATCTCCCCTATTGACGCAACGGGTGCAGGAGACAGCTTTGATGCAGCCTTTATTTGCAGTCTTGCCGAAAATTCCGATTTAATAAACGCTGTTAAATTTGCATCGGCAGCTGCGGCGCTTAATACAATGGCTTTCGGTCCGATGGAGGGTAAAATATCGGAACAAAGCGTAAAAGAATTTATGAAAACAAATGAAATAGAGGTAAAAGAGTTATGGCATATGTAACAAGCAAAGAAATGTTATTAAAAGCACAAAAAGGCGGATACGCAGTACCTGCGCTTAATGCCGAAAATTTAGAAATGATTCAGGCAATAATTGAAGCGGCAAGCGAAACAAATTCACCGGTTATTATTCAGACAACTCCGTCTACAGTTAAGTATTTAACACTTAATGAAGCTTATGCAATGGTTTATGCTATGGCAAGTAAAGCTTCTGTCCCCGTTTGTCTGCATCTGGACCACTGTGAAAGCTTTGAAGGCGTTATGCAGGCTATAAAAGCAGGATACAGCTCCGTTATGATAGACGGTTCTAAATCCGACTTTGAAACTAATGTCAGCCTAACCGAAAAGGTTGTTTCTTCCGCGCATGCTATGTCTGTTCCCGTAGAAGCCGAACTCGGAACGGTAGGCGGAAAAGAAGACAGTCTTTCGGGACATGTTGCATATACTGACCCTGACAAAGCCGTTGAATTTGCGGCAAATACAGGAATTGATATTTTTGCGGTCGCGATAGGCACTTCTCACGGAATATACAAAGCAGAACCGAAGCTTGATTTCGATTTGTTAAAGAAAATCAAGCAAAGAATTTCTATCCCCCTTGTTCTTCACGGCGCTTCAGGAATACCGGACGATATGATTAAAGAAACAATAAAATACGGAATATGCAAGGTCAATTTTGCTACAGAGCTTCGTATAGCGGCTACAAAAGCAGTAAGGCTTGCGTTAACAGATACAGAAATGTTCGACCCTAAAAAATATTTAGGCCCTGCAAGACAAGCCGTTAAAGAGCTTGCTATAAGTAAAATAAAGCTTTGCGGTTCGGAAAACAAAGCATAAGGAGTTAAAAAATGAAAAGAAAATATTCTGTTTTTATAGACCATGTAGGAACATTTTGCGACAGATACTGTAAGGCTTATTCGGATAAGAATTATTCTATCGGCGAAAAAATCGACCGAATTAAAAGCATTCCGCTTTTAAGCGCGGTCGACTTAAATCTTACTCAGGAATATTTTGATAAGATTGACGAATTAGAAACAAAGGTAAAAGAATCGGGTCTTGTTGTCAATTGCGTAATGGTTGATACAACTGCCGATAAGGATTACAAGCAAGGCTCATTTTCATCACTTGATGAAAAAGTCAGAAAAAAAGCTATAGAAAATTCTAAAAAAGCAATGGACTTTGCAGAAAAAATAGGCTGTGATACCTTCGCGATTTGGCCCGGACAAGACGGCTATGATTATATGTTTGAAGCAGACTATATTAAAGAGTTCACACTTTTTGCGGAATGTATTAAAGAACTGGCGCTTTATAAGCCTGAAATGAAAATCGCCCTTGAATACAAGCCAAAGGAGCCAAGAAATAAATGTTATATAAGCGGATTTGCAAAAACTCTGCTTCTTATAAACTCTTTAGGAGTTGAAAATGTCGGTATTGCGATTGATTACGGTCATTCGTTTTTTGCGGGAGAAAATCCTGCCGAAGCGGTTGCACTTATAAAAATGTTCGGCGGAAAGCTTTATGCCGTTCACATGAATGATAATTACGGTTCATGGGATGACGATTTAATCGCAGGGAGCGTTAATACTATTCCGTACCTTGAATTTATTTACTGGCTGAGAAGAACCGGATATAACGGTTACATTACCTTTGATCAGTTCCCATACAGAGAAGAATCAAAAGAAGCCGTGAATGAGAGCGCAGAGTGGTTTGATTATTTTGAGTCCATAATAGATAATGCTGATTTTAAAGAAATTGAACAGGTTCTTTCAAAAAAGGACGGAGTAAGCGCAAGCAAACTTATAAGAAAGCTGTTAAAAAGAGGATAATGTCATAACAAAAAACGGAGAAGCCGAAAAAATCAGCTTCTCCGTTTTTTATTAAATCAAGATATTATTTTCCAAGCTCCACAGTTCTTTTATAAGCCGCCAATACCGCTTTAATCGAAGCCGCTCTGAATCCGTTTTCCTCTAAGGCTCTTACTCCGCATATTGTACTTCCTGCAGGAGAACAAACCTCGTCCTTAAGCTGAGCCGAATGCTTATCGGATTTTTTCATAAGCTCAGCCGCACCGAGAATAGTCTGTACCGCATAATCTATCGCCTTATCTCTCGGCAAGCCGCATTCAACACCTGCGTCCGCCAAAGCCTCGGCAAATATATAAACATAAGCAGGACCGCAGCCGGAAATCGCAGAGGCAGCGTCGATTTTTGTTTCGTCAATCATATCAAGCTCGCCAGAAAATTTAAGCAAGTCTTTAAATTCGGATATTTCACCGTCTGTAATCTCAGCGTCGGGCGAATATAAAATCATCCCGCTGTTTACGCTGACAGGCGTATTAGGCATTATGCGGATAACGGGATAATTTCCGCCCGAAAGGGTTTTTATTTTATCTTTCGCCATTCCTGCCGCTATTGAAACAAGAATAAATCGGTCTTTTCTGCTTTTAAGAGCCTCGGAAATTGAAGAGAGCATATCCCCCATCATCTGCGGCTTTACAGCCAAAAATATAAATTTCGAATTTAAGGCTATCTCATTGTTATCACTTGCTTTGCAGCCGAGTTCATCAGAAAGATTTTTGACTTTTTCCTCAGAGCGGTCGGAAATCGCAACATTTTCCCCGTCGACAGATTTACTTACGGCTCTTATAAGCGCCGAGCCCATATTACCGGCTCCGATAAAACCTGCTTTAAACATTTTTAAAATCTCCTTTATCTTATGTTTCCGTTTCCTGTAACGATATATTTATAGGTTGTAAGCTCCTTAAGTCCCATAGGACCTCTTGCATGGAGCTTTTGAGTGGAAATTCCCATTTCACATCCTAAGCCGAATTCGCCGCCGTCTGTAAACCTCGTAGAAGCATTGACATACACTGCCGCGGAATCCACAAGCGAAACAAATTTTTCTGCGGCTTTGCTGTCCTCGGTTATAATTGCGTCGCTGTGGTGCGTCGAATGCAGTCCTATATGTTTTATTGCCTCGTTTAAGTCCGAAACTGTTTTAACAGCCATTATATAATCTAAAAATTCGGTATCAAAATCCTCTTTAGACGCAGGCTTGGCATTTATGATCCTGCAAACATCTCCGTCGCCGCGGATTTCAATTTTATTCGGTCCTGTTTCAAAGGCGCTTTTAAGCATCGGCAGAAATTTTTCCGCAATATCCTTATGAACAAGGCATACCTCAGCCGCATTGCATACCGACGGACGGCTCGCCTTTGCATTAAGAATAATTTTAACAGCCATTTCCAAATCCGCCGATTTATCGACATAAATATGGCAAATTCCCGTTCCTGTTTCAATGCACGGAACAGTCGCGCTTTCAACGCATGCTTTTATAAGTCCTTTTCCGCCTCTCGGAATAAGAAGGTCAACATAACCCTGTGCGGTCATAAGCTCCTTTGCGCTGTTTCTTGAGGTGTCTTCAACAAGATTTATATAATCCTCGTTTATTTTAGCATTTTTAAGTCCTTCTTTTAGTGCCGAAACAATTGCGTATGCGCTTTTAAATGCCTCTTTACCGCTTCTTAGCACGCAGACATTTCCCGACTTAAAGCAGAGCGCCGCTGCGTCAGAGGTGACATTCGGACGGCTTTCGTAAATTATCGCAACAACGCCTAACGGCACCGATACCTTTTTAATTTTAAGCCCATCTCCCCTGTCGGTTTCCGACAGAATATTGCCTACAGGGTCTGAAAGCTTAGTTAATGCCTTTATCCCCTCTGCCATTGCTTTAATTCTTTTTTCATCGAGAAACAATCTGTCAATCATAACATCGGATATTTTACCCTTAGCTGCAATAATATCCTCTTTATTTGCTTTTAAAATTGATTCTGAATTTTTTATAAGGCTTTGAGCCATTGCCAAAAGCCCTGCGTCCTTAACCTCGGTGCTCAAAGTACTTTCGCTTTTAGCTTTAACTGCTTTTTTTAGAATTTCAGAGGTCTCAACCATAAATTTTCATCTCTTTCCCGAAAATCTTGTGCCGACATTTTTTCCGTCGACTATATCATACAGTATTTCCGCGTTTTGCCCGTTTGCAATGACCATATCAATTCCCTTTTCGGTCGCAATTTTAGCTGCATTTAGTTTTGTTACCATTCCGCCCGTGCCTAATTTTCCGTCCGAGCCTGAGGTCATAGCGATTATTTCGGGTGTTATTTTATCGACATCATGCAAAAGCACGGCGTTCTTATCCTTATGAGGGTCTGCGGTATAAAGTCCGTTTATATCGGAAAGAAGAATAAGCAGATCGGCATTAACAACAGTTGAAACAATTGCCGAAATAGTATCGTTATCCCCTATTACGATTTCGTCGGTAACAACCGTATCATTTTCATTGATAATAGGAATAGCACCGAGCTCAAGCAATCTGCACATTGTGTTCTGAAAGTTTTTCCTGCGCTCTTTGTTTTCAATATCGGCACCTGTTAAAAGAATTTGGGCAACACAGTGGTTATGCTCGGTAAAAAGCTTATCATAGGTATACATAAGCTCGCACTGACCGACTGCCGCCGCCGCCTGCTTAGTGGGGATATCCTTAGGTCTTTCACTTAACGAAAGCTTGCCTGCTCCCATTCCGATTGCGCCTGAGGACACCAAAATAACCTCATGACCTGCGTTTTTAAGGTCTGACATAACCTTGCAAAGCGACTCAACGCGCCTTATGTTTATAAGCCCTGTAGAATGGGCAAGTGTTGAAGTTCCGATTTTAATTACAATCCGCATCTTTTTAATTCCTGCATTTCTTAAAAATAAATTGTATGAGTTACATTAAATTCGCTATTTGGCATAACCAAGGTTATGCCCTCTTTTTCGGTTATATCATAGCCTGCGTCAACGCTTGCAGGAACTCCCGTCCAAGGCTCAAGGCATATATATCCGGCATTCGGTTTTGTCCATAAAAGGAAATAATCGAATCCGTTAAAATCAAGAGATATTGATTTGCCTGTTTTTCTGTTTCTTAAGGTTGCAAATCTCGATTTTAAATCCTTGAAAACAAGTGCGTCGACCTTAAAATATTTATAATACAAAGGAAGATATTTTGAGTTTTTTATAATAGGAGTGGTATTATGAGAGATAAGGTTTCCGTCAAGGTCGCAGGAGTTCAGAGTTTCTTCGCGCTCGAAAATAATATCGTAATCCTCTATTCCCTCAGGGCAGGCATAAGCCTCATGCGCACCTACCGACATATACATAGTATCATCGGTTAGATTCTTTACCTCGTAGCCAACCTTAAGTGCGGAATTTTTAAGCTTATATTTAACTCTGAGTTCAAATTCCCAAGGATAACTTTTTAAGGTTTCCTCATTACTTTTAAGCAGGAAAACAGCCGAGGTTTCGGTTTGCTTTTCTACCGAAAAGTCATTTCTTTTTGCAAAGCCGTGCTTTAAAAGTGAATATTCCCTGCCTTGATATGTAAATTTATCATCCTTAAGTCCTCCGCAGATCGGAAAAAGCAACGGAGCGGATTCCTTCCAGAATTCGGGATTTCTGTCCCAGATTAAATTTTCACCGTTTTTTATAACGCTTTTAAGCTGAGCGCCGAAGGTTTCGATTTCAACCGTTAAGCTGTCATTTTTTAA
>CAKSLH010000017.1 GCA_934466515.1 uncultured Eubacteriales bacterium | reverse complement strand
AGCGTGCTGTCGCAGGTTATAACGGCTGTTCCCTTTTCATGGTCAACCTCGGCGGATTTTACTCCTCCGAGCTTTTCGAGCGCGGATTTAACCCTTGCGGAGCAATGACCGCACATCATGCCTGTTATTAAAACTGTCTTTTTCACTGTTTTCACTTCCTTTAGTGTGAGAGATTTAAATGTGTTTAGTCTTAACGCGTTAGTTACAACGCTTACGCTTGATAATGACATAGCCGCCGCGGCAAACATCGGATTTAAATTAAACCCGAAAAGACCCGCCGCCATAGGAATTCCTATAACATTATAGATAAACGCCCAGAAAAGGTTTTCCTTAATATTCAAAAGCGCCTTTCTGCCGAGCAATATGCAGTTTACCGCATCAAGCATACTGTTTTTTATAAGCACCGCGTCGGCAACATCAATTGCGATATCCTTGCCTGCGCCTATTGCTATTCCGAGATCGGCGGTGGCAAGAGCGGGAGCGTCGTTAATTCCGTCGCCTATCATAGCGGTTCTGCCTTCATTTTTATATTTTGCCACAACATCAGCCTTTTCATTCGGCAAAACATCGGAAACAACCTTTTCAATTCCGACCTTTTTCGCAATAGCCGAAGCAGTCCGTGCGTTATCACCTGTGAGCATTACGGTAGTAATGCCCATTTCCTTAAACCTCTTTACGGCAAGCGCGCTGTCAGGTTTAACGGTATCGGCAACCGCCGCAAAGCCCAAAAGCTTATTATTGCAAACGAAGAAGACAGGCGTTGCGCCGATATCCGACTGCGAAGCCGCGTCGCTTTCAATAATTTCTGAAATTTCGCAAAGCTCCTTTGCGGCTTTAAGATTGCCTGCAAAAAGGTTTTTGCCGTTGCTTTCGGCAAAAACTCCCTTTCCCGCAACCTCTTCAAAATCGGTAATCTCAATTTCCTTTGCGGTAAGCTCGGCAAAATATTCGGTTACTGCAACCGCAAGCGGATGGGTACTGTTCTTTTCCAAGGAAAAGGCAATATTTTTAAATTCTTCAAAATCGGTGCTTTCGGCGGCAGAAGCCTTTATTACAGAGGGCTTACCCGTCGTGACAGTACCGGTTTTATCCATAATAACGGTTTTAATTTTTCCCGACATTTCTATTGCGGCGGCATTTTTATAAAGAATTCCGTTTTTAGCGCCGACGCCGCTTGAAACCATTATTGCAACAGGAGTTGCGAGTCCCAATGCGCACGGACAGCTAATTACTATTACCGCAATCGAATGTGAAAGCGCCGTAGAAACATCGGCACCCTTTATCAGCCAAACCGCCAGTGTAACTATAGCGATGAGCAGAACCGACGGAACAAACACGCCCGAAACCCTATCCGCAATTCTTGCGATCGGGGCTTTTGAGGACGCGGCGTCATTAACGGTTTTAATAATTTTAGAAAATACCGTATCTTCCCCTATCGCCTCGGCTTTGATTTTAACCGCACCCGAAAGATTTATAGTAGCGCCTGTTACCTTATCACCGACGGATTTATCAACAGGCATGCTTTCACCCGTAATCGCGGATTCATCAGCAGAGCAGGTTCCCTCGATTATCTCTCCGTCAACCGCGAAGCTCTCCCCCGCTCTTGTTAAAATAATATCGCCTATTTTAATTTCGGAAACAGGAACGGTTTTTTCCTCACCGTCAATCAAAAGTGTTGCGGTTTTAGGAGCAAAACTCATAAGGCGGTTTAATTCAGCGGTGGTTTTGCCCTTTGAATAGGCCTCAAGCATTTTGCCGACCGTAATAAGCGTTAAAATCATGGCGGCGGATTCGAAATAAAGCCCATGCAGATCGTGGTGCATTATATTTCCGTTTATAAGCATTTTAACGGTTATAACAGTGCTGTAAACAAATGCCGTTCCCGAGCCTATTGCAACTAAAGAATCCATATTCGGCGAAAGCCTGAAAAGGTTTTTAAAGCCGCTGATGAAAAAGCTTCGGTTGATTATCATAATTACAACCGTTAAAACAAGTTCAATTAAAGCTACGGTTATCAGATTTTCGGAAAGAAATGACGGCAGCGGGAAATTCCACATTACAAATCCCATTGAAACATACATTAAAACGATTAAAACTCCGACGGAGTAAATAAGCCTTTTTTTAAGCTTCAAAAACGGGCTTTCTTTCCCCTCAGTATCGTTTTCATTATAAACCTTAGCCCCATAGCCTGCGTTTTTAACCGCTTCTATAATCTCCTTATCGGAAGCGGATCCCTCGCAGACCATTGTATTGGTAAGAAGGTTTACCTCGCAGGTTTCGATATTATCAAGCTTCGAAACCGCTTTTTGCACTCTCGCGCTGCATGCCGCACAGCTCATACCCGAAATACTGAATTTTTTCATTAAACACCACACTCTTTAAAAAATTAAAAATTAAAAATTAAAAATTTAAAATTGAAAATTATTTATTCCGCCGCAGTCGGTTCAGACGAGGACGAAGAAGACGAGGACGACGAGCTTGAAGCTGAAGATGTATCAGACGAGCTCGAAGACGAAGAAGACGAAGAGCTTGAAGAAGACGAGGATGAGCTCGAAGATGAAGATGACGAGCTTGATTCCTGCGAAGAAGACGATACCTGAGACTGAGACTCACTAGACTGTGAAGAAGATACTTCCTCATCGTCTTTTTGAACCCAATGCTGACCGTCGCATCTGCCGGTAGGAACGAATCCGGGAACATAGTATCCCACAACTCTTTGGCAGTTTGAACCGCTTAAAAGTCCCGAATACGGGCAATAGGACTCCTCAACTACCTCTTCATCATATTCAAAATCCTTTTCCTCAAGGTCTTTATGAACCTTTGTCATAATCTCTTTCCAGATCATAGCCGCGGAATTTGAATTATTGACATATTCCTTTTTATCAAAGCCGTACCAAACCGAGCCTATATAATAGGGCGAGCCTGCTACCATCCAAAGATCGTTCTGTTCGCTTGTTGTACCGGTTTTTGCAAAGGTTTTAAGCTTACTGTAATTTGCGATATAGGTACCTGTTCCGCGCCTGCCGTATACAACATTCTGCAAGAGCTTATTCATAACCGTTGCGGAAGTAGACTTAATAACCTGCGTACCCTCAGAATCGTCCTTTAAAATAACCTCATCATTGCTTGACTTAACAACCTTAAAATAGGTTTTCGGATTATGGTACTTTCCGCCGCTTCCGAATACGGCATAAGCCGCCGCCGACTGAACGGTTGAAATTCCCTTTGTACAGCCGCCGAGAGCGAGAGAAGATAAGTTTTTATCGTCCTTATTAAGATAGGAAAGCTTATACTTATCCTTAAGGAAATTAAACGAATTATCAATTCCGAGCTCATCCTTTAACAGCCAGCACGGAATTGTATTAACGGAATGCTCCAAAGCGTCCTTCACTGTCATTCTGCCCGCATAATAGCCGTACCATTCCTTAGGACCCTTTTTTCCGTTGCCGTAATAGTTATCAAGGGGCTTATCGTCATAAACGGAGGACCAGTTTATCTTGCCGTTATCAATAAGCTGAGAATAAACGCCGAGCGGCTTCATTGTAGACCCCGGCTGGCGCGGCGAGGTCGCGAAATTAACGCCTCTGTTAACGGTTTTTTCACCCGTTCCGCCCACAAGCCCGACGATATGTCCGCTGTAATCCATAATAGTCATAGCGCATTCGACATGCTTGGTTTTATCAAGCTTTGAGCGCTGAGAGAAATATTTATTGACATTTTTAAATACGCTTTCCATTGTATCCTGAATTTCGGGATCAACGGAAGCATAGATTTTATAGCCGCCGTTATAAAGCATTGAGGAAGCTGTATTTTTACTGCAATTATATTTTTCGCTCAAATCGTCAATAATCTGATCTATAAGGGTATCGACAAAGTAATTATTTATCGGAATTTCAAAATTACTCTGCTGAGATTTATCTATAACCAAATCCTCAAGACAGCTTTGAGCATACTCGTCCATTGTGATTTTATCGAGCTCAAGCATTTTTTTAAGGACGTTTATTCTGCGCTTTTTATTTTCCTCGGGAAATCTGTCGGGATTATAAAGCGAGGGGTTTTTGGTAATTCCGGCAAGCGCAGCGCATTCCGTTAAGGAAAGCTCGCTGACATCCTTATTAAAATAATAGTTTGCCGCAACCTGAACTCCGCAAATTCCGCTGCCGAGAGAAATCGTATTTAAGTAAGCCTCTAAAATTTCATCCTTGCTGAGCATTTTTTCAATACTGAGCGCTCGTGTTATCTCGCGGAGCTTTCTTGTCGCTTTTCTTGAATTATCGCCCGTTATATTCTTTATAAGCTGCTGAGTGATTGTTGAACCGCCCTGCTTTGAAGAATATATATGAATTCCGGGGATTGAATTGACAAAAGCGCCTAAGGTTCTTTTCCAGTCAACTCCGCCGTGGGTGTAAAACCTTTCGTCCTCTATTGACACAAAAGCGTCGACAAGCTGTTTCGGAACCTTCTCAAGCGGTACCCAAATTCGGTTTTCCTCGCCGTGCAAACGCTGATATTCCTGCCAGTCTCCCTTTTCGTTTTTAACATAAATTATAGAAGTCATGTTAATTTCGAGGTTACGGATATTTTCAACTATATCTCCGCTGTTAAAGGGGTCAACCTTTGAAGAGTTCTTTTTATTGCCCGCAACCGCAAAAACCATTCCTACAGAAGAAACAAACAGGATTGCCGACATCAGAACGCACGAAAACTTAAATAATCGCTTCAAAACTTCTCCTCCGATATGTTTAGGATAAGACGGATAAAATTTTCCGCCGTGCCCATTATAACACCTTTTTTCGAATTTATCAATTTTTTTACAAAAATTCACAATTTTGTTATATTTAAAGACTATAATTCTTTTATAGACTTATGAAACGGAGAAAATCATGCTGAAGCTTAAAAATATCGTTAAAGAATACGATATCGGTGATTCAAAGGTCACTGCACTCAAAGGTATTGACCTTGAATTCAGAAAAAATGAATTTGTTTCGATTTTAGGACCATCCGGCTGCGGAAAAACAACCATGCTTAACATTATAGGCGGACTTGACAGGTATTCAAGCGGAGACCTTATTATAAGCGGAAAATCCACAAAACAGTATAAAGATTCCGACTGGGATACCTACCGCAATCATACGATAGGATTCGTTTTCCAAAGCTATAACCTTATTCCCCACCAAAGCGTTTTATCGAATGTTGAGCTTGCGCTGACTTTGTCGGGAGTAAGCAAAACTGAGCGTAAAAAGCGTGCAACGGACGCGCTTATAAAAGTAGGTCTCGGCGACCAGCTCGATAAAAAGCCAAATCAGATGTCGGGCGGTCAGATGCAGAGGGTTGCTATCGCGAGAGCGCTTGTAAACAACCCCGAAATCCTGCTTGCCGACGAGCCTACAGGCGCGCTTGACAGCGAAACAAGCGTGCAGGTAATGGATATTTTAAAAGAGGTTGCAAAGGACAGGCTTGTTATAATGGTTACCCACAACCCCGAGCTTGCCGAAAAATATTCAACAAGAATTATCAAGCTGTTTGACGGAAGGGTTGTCGGAGACTCCGACCCCATAAAGGAAGAAATCGACGAAAAGAAGGACGGTAAAAAGCAAAAGAAGCCGTCTATGTCGATTTTTACCGCACTTTCACTTTCACTCAACAACCTGTTTACTAAAAAAGCACGGACGATTCTCACATCATTTGCGGGGTCGATAGGAATTATCGGAATTGCGCTTATTTTATCTCTTTCAAGCGGTGTTCAGATTTATATTAACCGCGTTGAGGAAGACACTCTTTCAAGCTATCCTATCGCAATTGAGCAGACAGGCACCGATATAAGCGAGCTTGCGCAGACCCTTATGGGCGATAATAAATCCGATGTCAAAAAGCAGGACGGCAAGATTTATTCCAATGATATAATGAGCGATATGATCACCTCAATGGTAAACGGAACGAGCAACAATGACCTTGCCGCTTTTAAAAAGTTTGCCGAGAGCGGTAAAAGCGATTTAAAGCAGTATACCTCGGATATTAAATACGGGTATTCTACCGTAATGAACATCTACACCGAAAGCGGTTACAAGGTAAACCCGTCCTCTGTTTTTGAAGACCTCGGCTTTAAGCCCGAAAGCACGCAATCCTCTTATTCTTCAATGAACGGATTTTATAATTCAAATGTCTGGAAAGAGCTTATTGATAATGACGAGCTGATTGACAGGCAGTATGAAGTAATAACAGGAAGAAAGCCGAAAAATTATGACGAGGCGGTCATAATAGTCGATGAAAACGATCAGATAAGCGATTACACGCTTTACACCTTGGGCTTAAAGGACTCCTCCGAGCTAAAGGAAATCCTTAAAAATGCTATGGAAGGCAAAAAACAAAAGGTGGATAAGCAGAAATCCACATCTTACACCTATGATGAAATTCTGTCCCTTAAATTCAAGCTTCTTTTAAACACCGATTATTATTCAAAAAATGCCGACGGCACTTATACCGACAATTCCTCCGACGAGCTTTATATTTTAGATAAGCTTAAAAATTCTCAGGAAATAAAAATAGTCGGAATTCTGCGTTCAAAGAGCAAATCAGCCGCTCAATCGGGCGGCAGCACCGTAGGCTATTTAAGCTCGCTTACAGAGCATCTTATAAACGAAATAAACGATACCGAGATCGTCAAAGCGCAAAAGAAAAACGAGCAGACCGATATTTTCACGGGTATGCAGTTCCCTAAGTCGGACGGTTACACTATGGATGAGCTAAATGCGTATATCGCAAATCTTCCCGCCGATCAGCAGGCGCAGTTTACCGGATATATTCAGCAGTTAAAGGCTCAGGGTCAGACCGACGCTCAGATAGTCGATAAGTTTTCCTCATATCTTGCACAGGCATTCAGCGGCTCGTCCTATGAAGAAAATATGTCAAAGCTCGGCGTATCGGATATTGATTCTCCGTCCACGATAAATATTTATCCTAAGGATTTTGAATCAAAGGAAAAAATCAGCGATATAATAAAGGATTATAATAAATCGGTGAAGGAATCTGAGCAGATAACCTATACCGATTATATCGGACTTCTTCTCTCCTCTGTAACAAAGATAATCAATGCGATAAGCTATGTTTTAATTGCCTTTGTTAGCATTTCGCTTGTTGTTTCTTCAATAATGATAGGAATTATAACCTATATTTCCGTGCTTGAAAGGACAAAGGAAATCGGAATCCTGCGCGCAATGGGTGCGTCAAAGCATGATGTTTCAAGAGTTTTCAATGCCGAAACCTTAATCGAGGGCTTCACCTCTGGCATTTTAGGTATCGGAATAACCCTGCTTTTGTTAATTCCGATAAACGCGGTAATAAGACATCTTACAAACATTGAAGAACTTGCGGCAGTCCTGCCTATTCAGGGCGCAATAATCTTAATTTTAATAAGTATGTTCTTAACCTTTATCGCAGGACTTATACCGTCAAGAATGGCAGCAAAGCGCGACCCCGTAACAGCTTTGAGAAGTGAATAAATAAATTATTAAGTTTTAAAAACAGCTAAAACCGGCTAAGTTAAATGACTGTAGCCGGTTTTTTCGTTGCTTAAATCTAGCAGAAACCTAAGCTTCCCCTTTAGACGAAAGGAAATTCCCCTGTTAGGGGAAATGTCTGCGACAGCAGACAAAAGGGTTCCCGTCTTCCGGAGGAAAAAGTGTCTTAGCCCGTAGGGCAAAGACGATAGGGTTTGGTTATATTAAGTGCCGTAAGGCACACAACCCGCGTCCCCCTTGCCATAAACTAGACATTAGACACTAGATAGAAGACATTAGAAAATACCCCTCAGTCAGCTTACGCTGACAGCTCCCCTCTGTATTGACATTTGTCAATAAGAAGGGAGCCTCATTTTATCTTAGCTACAATTTTATTAAATTTATCTTTTCGAAAGCGCTGTAGCTATTGCTATTCTTACGGAATCGTCTTTATAGCAATACCAGAGTATATTATCTATTTCTTCAAATGATAAATCTTTTTTTATTTTATCTATGTAGCCGACAAATTCCTTATATGAGCAATTTCCGAGCTTTTTTGAAGTTACTTTTGCAATTCCAAAATAATTCAGATAATACGGTAGTATAGTTCTGACAACCGAATCATTAACAGCAAAATTACTTTCTTCAAACTCTAACTCACAGAGATAAGAGCAAACTTTACTTGCAAAGCTTTTTTCTCTGCGGATAAATCCGTCAATAAAAGATATTTCATCGACAAGCTCTGCATTTCCGCTTTCAAGTTTGAATAAAAAATTCTTTTTATTATTAAAAATATAATCGCTTAAAATATCAATGTTTATATTAGATGTATGAGTTGAATTAGACGAAGCAATTTCTTTGAGAATTGTTTTTAATTCTTCTTTTGTATAATCTTCAAGTTTTTTACCTAATTTTTCATAATATTTTTTATAAGATGATTCACCGTATTTGCTATCGTTTTTAATTAGATTACGCGCTTTTTCTGCGTTTTCTTTTGTCAAAGCATACATATAATTTTCATCAAGCGATAAATTGATTTTTATTATTTCACTTTTAGCAGTCAGTTCAAAAACTTCTTTTATCTCTTTGAAATTTGAATTCATTTTTCATACTCCTTTTAAGTTTATTCTCTATGCCAATCATAACTGTATAAATTTCCAAATTTATATCCGTATGATTTTCCATTTGAATTTGAACCAATATAGTATTGTTCAAAATAATCTTTTGTTAAAAGCTTTGCAATACCTGATTCACTATTAAATGAACAATACTCTTTATTATTGGTTGAAGAAGACCAAACTTCATGTGAATATTTAAATATACAATTATCTTTCTTTTCATTTTTAGAATAATCTGTATACCATCCATTTTTATTTTCAAATGTAGCACTCGTTAATTTATTATCATTCCAAAAAGCAAATTTTTTTATAGTTGTAACTTTAGCAGGAATAGTAATTGCTTCTAAAGAAATACAGTTTGAAAATGAATATTCCCCTATGGTTATTAAATTTTCAGTTAACGTTAAATTATTCAATTTTGAGCAGTTGTAAAAAGCATAAGAACCTATTTCCGTAACGGAATCAGGAATTATAATTTCTGTAAGCTTTGATAAGTTCTCAAATCCCGATTCACATATCTGCGTTACCGCTTTTCCGTTATATGTTTCAGGTATTGTTATAACAGCCAAATCTTTAGCTTTTTCTCCTGCTTTAACACCGTAAGTTCCGTCTTCTAATTCAATAAATATCAGCTCTGTATCCTCTGTACTGTCATCCTTTACCGCTCCGATTTTTTTATAGTCGTTTTCATCGGAATATTTTATATAAAGATATCCGTCAGTGATTTTAACATCGTCAATCCCTCTTCCGTCTTTACCGTCAACGCCGTCCTTGCCTTTTACAACACCGAGAGATACAGCTGTTTCTGATTCGGAATATTTTACAAGCAATTCTCCTGTAGCAGAATCGTAAGAAAGAAACGGACTGTCTCCCTTATCGCCCTTTTCTCCCTTTTGCAGTGTGAAATAATCGTCCGCCTTTGAAGTATCGGTATAGCTTATCTTTAATCTATAATCGCTTGTAAACTCTATTGACTTTATTCCGTTTCCTGTCTCACCCTTTGCTCCTCTTAAGGATTTTGTTATCGTTATTTCATTTCCGTCGGAAAGGGTTACCACGAGATAATCGTTTTCGTCTATTTTTACTTTTTCAACAGAGGTTCCCTTTTCACCTTTTTCTCCTTGGGCACCGGTTGCACCGGTATCTCCTTTATCGCCTTTATCACCCTTAGCGCCTTTTAAGGAGTTAAGCCATTCTTCCTCGGTACCTGTAAAGCCGTTATCTTTTGCTATTTCATAAGCCGATTTACCGGTATCGCCTTTGGAACCGGTATCGCCTTTATCGCCTTTTTTTCCCTGGGCACCTGTTGCTCCTGTCGCACCGGTGTCACCTTTTTCGCCTTTAAGGCTTTCTATCCATTTAGCTTCCGTTGAAGCCGTTGTAAGTCCTGCGCTTTTTGCTATCTCATAAGCGGATTTACCGTCCTGACCCTGCAAGCCTTTTAATGATTCAAGCCATTCGGATTTTGAACCTGTAAAACCGTTGTCCTTTGCTACTTCGTAAGCAGACTTTCCGTCCGCACCTGTCAGACCGGTATCACCTTTATCTCCTTTTTCACCTTGTGCACCTGTCGCTCCCGTGTCGCCCTTGTTTCCTTTTTCGCCCTTAAGGCTTGCTATCCAATCGGATTCCGTTTCGGCTGTTGTAGCGCCTATAAGCTTTGCTATTTCGTATGCGGATTTACCGTTTTCTCCTGTATCGCCCTTATCACCCTGAGCTCCTGTTGCTCCGGTGTCGCCTTTATCTCCTTTGTCTCCCTTTTCTCCTTGGGCACCTGTGGCTCCGGTATCACCTTTATCGCCCTTATCGCCTTTTTCTCCTTTAGGTCCTTTTACATTAAAAACATACTGTTTTGTTGTATCGGTGAGGGTTATTGTCATTTTCCCAGTTGTATCGTCTATTGTAATGTCCTTTATTCCTACACCGTCATTTCCTTTTGCGCCGTTTGTTCCCTTTAAGGAATTAAGCCAATCGGTTTCGGAAACGGAAGAATCTAT
The DNA here is from genome assembly GCA_934466515.1 of uncultured Eubacteriales bacterium. Lineage (GTDB taxonomy): Bacteria > Bacillota > Clostridia > Oscillospirales > Acutalibacteraceae > UBA737. The sequence goes on along the minus strand of CAKSLH010000017.1, from coordinate 840 downwards.
TATTCCGTTTTTAACCGCAAGCTGATATGCCGACTCGCCGTCGGCACCTTTTGCTCCTGCTGCTCCTGTATCGCCCTTATCTCCTTTATCACCCTGTGCTCCTGTTGCACCGGTGTCTCCTTTATCTCCCTTGTCACCTTTTTCACCTTGAGCACCGGTTGCGCCTGTATCACCCTTATCGCCTTTAGAGCCTTTTAAGGAGTTAAGCCATTCTTCCTCAGTGCCTAAAAAGCCGTTATCCTTAGCTATTTCATAAGCCGATTTACCGGTATCTCCTTTGGAACCGGTATCACCTTTATCGCCCTTTACGCCCTGAGCACCTGTAGCTCCGGTGTCGCCTTTATCACCCTTGTCACCTTTTTCACCTTTCGCACCGGTTGCACCGATGTCACCTTTTTCGCCTTTAAGGCTTGCTATCCATTCGGATTCTGACGAAGCAGAAGTAAGTCCTGCAAGCTTCGCTATTTCAAAAGCGGATTTACCGTTTGAACCGTCAAGACCCTTTAAGGAATCCAGCCATTCCGATTTTGAACCTGTAAATCCGTTATCCTTAGCTATTTCATAAGCCGATTTTCCGTCCGCACCTTTTTCTCCTGTATCGCCTTTAGCTCCTGTTGCGCCTGTTAAACCCGTTGCTCCAGTATCTCCCTTATCTCCCTTGTCTCCTTTTTCACCTTGGGCTCCTGTAGCACCTGTGTCTCCTTTTTCGCCCTTTGCACCGGTCGCTCCTGTATCTCCTTTTAAGCCTTGTTCGCCTTTATCGCCCTTGTCACCTTTAGCTCCTGCCGCGCCGGTGTCTCCTTTTTCGCCCTTAAGGCTTGCTATCCATTCCGTTTCTGT
>CAKSLH010000016.1 GCA_934466515.1 uncultured Eubacteriales bacterium | reverse complement strand
CCGCACATTTCAAAATGATGATGAAGCGGAGCCATTTTAAAAATTCTTTTGCCCGTAAGCTTGAATGAAGCTACCTGCAAAATAACCGAGAATGCCTCGGCAAGATATATTATACCAACTAAGATAAGAATTATCGGCATATCAAGCGAAAATGACATTGCCACAACCATACCGCCTAAAAACATCGAGCCCGTATCGCCCATAAACACCTTTGCGGGCTTTGCGTTCCAAAGATAAAAGCCTGCGCAGGAGCCGGCAAGAGCCGCAGCGACGACATTTCCGTACCACCCGTGAGCAACTCTCATAAAAGCCGCTGACGCCATCATAAAGAAGCAGGAAACAACCAAGGTTACGGAGGTTGCGAGACCGTCAAGACCGTCGGTCAGGTTTACGGCATTTGTAAACCCGTAAACAAAAAACAGAGCTATCGGCCAGAAAAGGAGTCCTGCGCCGCTTGTGATATTTACGCTCCCGACAAACGGAATATAGGTATATTCAAGATGTCCGACAAAATAAAGCACTGCAAGATAAAGCGCCGAAACGATTATCTGAAAAAAGGTCTTTTGTCTTGCGGTAAGTCCCAAATTTCTTTTTTTAACGATTTTTATAAAATCATCCGCAAAGCCTATAGCTCCCATTAAGAAAGCCATTCCTATTCCTGCATATAATTTAACGGTATCGAGTGCAGAAGTAAAATCGGAAACAAGGGGCTTTTTTGCTGCCGCCGAAACAATCAGACAAACCGCAAATGCGAAAAGAAAACCGAAGATTATCATAATTCCGCCCATTGTAGGCGTACCCTCTTTTTTCTTGTGCCATTTAGGTCCGTCCTCTAAAATCGTCTGTCCGATATGAAGCTTTCTGAGCTTCGGTATTACGGAATACCCAAGCAGACTTGTAGCCGCAAATGCAACAACCGCCGCTATAACCGAATAATACTTATCCATATTTACTCTCCCTTTTCTTTAAGCTCTTTTAATGCGTCAGATACTACCTCGCGCTCATCAAAATGAATAGTGCCCGAGTTTAATATCTGGTAGGTTTCGTGTCCCTTACCCGCAAGAACTATTATATCATCTTTCCTTGCGATTGACAAAGCATATTTTATAGCTTCCTTGCGGTTGACAATAACCTTATAAGGAGTATGAATACCCTTTATACCCTCTAAAATATCGTTTATTATAGCCTCGGGGTCCTCTGTCCTCGGATTATCGCTTGTGACGATAACATAATCGGCATTATGAACCGCAACATTACCCATAATAGGTCTTTTTGTCTTATCTCTGTCGCCGCCGCAGCCGAAAAGAACTATAAGACGGTTCTTTTTACATTCTCTGAAGGTTGAAAGAATATTTTTAAGTCCGTCGGGAGTGTGGGCATAATCTATTATTACTGTATAATCCGTGCCTGTTTGCACAACCTCTGCCCTGCCCTTTACACCGTGAAGCTCGCCTATTGCGTCCGCCGCGGTTTTAACGGGAATTCCGAGCTCAATTGCCGCAACTATTGCGCAAAGCGAATTATACACCGTAAATCTTCCGCCGGTATTAACCGAAATATGATTTATAGAGCCCTTTGTTACAAGCTCATATTCAACACCTGCGGGATGATAATTTATTCCCTTTGCACTGTAATCCGAATCATTTGAAGCGGAATAGGTTATAACGGGACAGTCAAGCCCCTGCGCCATTTGCTTATAATACGAATCGTCGCTGTTAAGAATTGCCTTTTTGCACATTTTAAAAAGCTTTTTCTTAGCAAGCAGATAATTTTCCATTGTTTTATGGTAATCGAGATGATCCTGCGTTAAATTCGTAAAAAGCGCCTCTTCAAAGATTACATTGCAAATCCTCTTCTGATCGAGCGCATGCGAGGAAACCTCCATAACGGCATATTCGCAGCCGCTTTCAACCATATCGGCAAAAAGCGAGTTTAAAGTGAAAGCGTCGGGAGTGGTATTATGGGTCTCTATTACCCTGTCCTTTATCATATTATGGATTGTACCTATCAGTCCCACGCTATAGCCTGCTTTTTCAAGAATCGCCTTTATCATATAAGTTACGGAGGTTTTTCCGTTTGTACCTGTAACCCCTATAAGCTTAAGCTTTTTTGAAGGCTCATTGAACCATTTAGAACTTAGCTTAAAATAGCATTCATGCGTATCTTTAACGATAATCTGATTTTTTTCGCCCGTATCATGCTCGGCAAATATAACCGATGCTCCTGCTTTAACAGCGTCGGAAGCATATTTATGCCCGTCGGACGCCGCTCCTTTTAAGCATACGAAGGCATAGCCTTTTTTAACCTGCTTTGAATTACAGGTTATTCCCGTTATTTCTAAATTACCGTCAAGATTTTGTGCACCGTAAAGCTCGCTGAGTAACAAAATATACACTCCTTAAAAATGAAAATCCGTTTTTAAAAAATTTACTAATCTGCCGCTATATCCGCCTCTGCCTGTTCCCTGAAATTAACCGTTACAACCTTTCCTAAAGCTACCGTTTCTCCTGCTTTTATGCTTTGGCTGTAAGCTCTTAAGTCGGGTGAGGTCGTATTACCCGAAAACTCAACATTTATTCCCGCCGCCGCTGCCGCCGCGTTGACCTCTGAAACAGTAAGTCCAATAAGATTAGGCACAGTTGTTGTAGCCTCTTCCTCGTTATCGGTATAAAGTATTACCGTTCCGCCCTTATAAACAGAGGTTCCGGAAACCGGAAGCTGTTTTGTGACCTTTGCGCCCGTTCCCATAACCTTATAAGAAAGCTTTGCGTTTGCAAGGGTCTGTTTTGCGGCGTCAACATCTGTTCCGACAAGCTCAGGAACGGAAACCGACATATTTTTAAGCTGTTCCTCCGAATACTGTGGCTCATATCCGAGATACGGAAGAATTTCCGCCATGACCTTTGAGCCGACAGGCGCCGCTATAGCGCCGCCGTAATACTGACCGCCCATCGCTTCGTCAAGCATTACAAGAACAGCGATTTCAGGCTTATCTATAGGAGCAATTCCAACATAAGAGCCGATATAAAGTCCCTTTACATTAAGTTCAAGCATTTTAGCTACCTTTTCGGATGTACCTGTTTTTCCTCCGACCCTGTAGCCTGCAACCTGACCGTTTTTAGCGCCGTTTTGAACGACATATTCAAGCAACTGGCGCATTGTAGCCGAGGTGCTTTCCGAAACAACCTGTCTTTTATAGGTATCGGAGAAGGTTTTTACAACCTTTCCGTCTGAGTCAAGGAATTTTTCCGCCACGTGAGGCTGAACGATATATCCGCCGTTTACCGCCGCTGCGGCAAGAGTAAGAGTATGAAGAGGAGTTATATTAAAGGTCTGACCGAATGAGGACGACGCAAGCTCTGTTGCGTGCATATCGGCAAGCTTATGATAATAAGAGGTTGCTTCACCCGGAAGATCAATTCCCGTTTTCTGAGTAAGTCCGAAAGCCTCAAAGTATTTAGAAAACGTTTCTGCGCCTATAAGCTGACCTATCTGAATGAATGCAGGGTTACAGGAATTTGCAATTGCCTGAGGAAGCGTCTGCAAGCCGTGTCCTGCCGCCTTATGGCAGTGATAGGGGTTGCCTGCTACAACATAGGTATGGTTACAGGTAAATTTACTGTCAACATTTATAAGATTTTCTTCTAAAGCGGTGGAGGCCGTAAATATTTTAAAAACAGAACCGGGCTCATAAGTATCTGAAACCGCCTTGTTTCTCCACTGTCGGTTTAAAAGCTCGGATTTAAGTTTATTTTTTTCTTTGGTATCTGTAACCGCGTCAACCTTAGCTTGATCGGCGGCCGAAAGAGTGAAAGCGGAATTAGGATTAAAATCGTCGCTTACCGCCATGCCGAGTATCGCGCCGGTATTTACATTCATTACAACTACCGCTCCGCGCTCCTGAACATGCTCGGTTTCGACAGCCTCATCAAGATACTTTTCCGCAACATACTGAATATAAGAATCAATAGTCGTTACAATAGAATTGCCCTGCTTTGCCTCTTCGGATTTCTGATATGTAAACTGCATATCGGTTCCTCTTGCGTTTTTAGCCGCGACAACCCTTCCCGCGACGCCTGTAAGCTCATTATCATACCAGCTTTCAAGTCCCGCAAGTCCTTGATTATCGTCTCCGACAAAACCGATTACGGTTGAAGCAAGCGTATCATTAGGATAGTATCTTTTAACCGTTTCGTCAAGTCCGACATATTTTGTCATTTCAAGGTCGCTGTTATCCGAAATGAATTTGCGGATTTTATCGGCGACTGTCTTTTCGATTTTTTTCTTAACGGTTACATAATAGGTTCTTTTCTTGGTCTTTTCGTAAATATCATTATAATCCTCGCCGAGAATTTCAGAAAGGTTTTTTGCGATAAGCGTTCTTAAGGTCTCCTGCTTTTTTTCGTCCTTAAGATTGTTTATTCCGTTAGGGGTTATATAAACAGTCCAAGCGGTGGCGCTTTTGGCTAAGAATTTCATATTCTTATCGTAAATATTTCCTCTGGGGGCTGTAACCACATTATCGTAAAGCTGCTGCTCTGACGCCATGCTCTGGTACTCGTCGCCCTTGACGACCATTATATTTACAAGACTGTATGACGAAATAAGGGTAAGACATAAAATTACCGCAATCATGGTAAATTTTATTCTTCCCCGCATTTCTTTTCCCGGTCTTACAGCCATTTTTACACCGCTTTCCTTGTTTTTTTCAGCCGCACTAAATACTCGAAAACGAGAGCCGCGGATATCCCTTATGACTCTCGTATTTATTTATATTATTTTTATTGTTTATATATTCATTGTTTCGCGTCTGAGGTGACGGTCTCGCCGTTTTCGGTGACCGCTGTATTTTTATCGTTTACTCTGATATACTTGACATTTTCCTTGCCCATTTTGCTCATACCGAGCTGAGTTGCCTCAAGCTCAATATTATAATACGATACTTTTCTTTCAAGGTCAACCTCTAAGCTTGTCTTATAGCTGTCAAGCACATTTATTTCTTTTTTGATACTGTTTATATGGCTGTTGACCTCGTTTATTTTAAGGCGCAAAAATATGTTTCCGCAAAGAGCCGCAAGCACGAAAACCGAAGCCGCAACGGCAAAAGCCGAAACCGACATTCTGCGTGATTTGGCTTTAGCTGAGGTTCTGTTTTTGCTTACGGGCATTTTTACTATGTCCGCGGTTTTCTGTGTTCTTTTTTCTTTAGGCATAAACATTTCAAAATCATAAGCAAGACTGTCATTATAATATTTTATGTTATCCATTTTATTGAACATTCCTTTTTAAGTTATATTTTTATAACGCTGCGAAGCTTTGCGCTCCTGCTCCGCGGATTTTGGTTAAGCTCTTCTTCGGTTGCCGTTATAGGCTTTCTTGTCGGCATTTTGCCTTTAGGCGTTCTGTGGCAGACACATACGGGCAAATCGGGCGGACAAATACAGCCCGTGCAAAATTCCTTGAATTTGTTCTTAACAATTCTGTCTTCTAAAGAATGGAAGGTGATTATACTTAAAACCCCGTCTTTATTAAGAAGATTAAAGGCCTTATCAATTCCCGTTTCAAGGCAGTCAAGCTCGCCGTTTACCGCAATTCGTAATGCCTGAAAGCATTTCCTTGCGGGGTGTCCGTCTCTCCTTGCGGCGGCAGGCACGCTTGAAGCTATCAGGTCTGCAAGCTCAACAGTTGTGTTTATAGGCTTTAGTGCCCTCTTTTTAACTATTCTGTCTGCTATTCTGTAAGCGAATTTTTCCTCGCCGTAGTTTTTAAATATATCGGCAAGCTCGTTTACAGAAAGATTGTTCACAAGATCGGCGGCAGTTTTTCCGCTCTGGCTCATGCGCATATCAAGAGGTGCATCGGTTTTATATGAAAAGCCTCTTTCGCCGTTATCAAGCTGATATGAGGAAACTCCGATATCGAGCAAAATTCCGTCAAGCCCTTTTATATTAAGCTCGTTTAAAACGCTGTCCATATTAACGAAATTGCTTCTTATCACCTTTGCGTTATAGCCTTTAAGTCTTTCTGCCGCGGTTTTAACCGCGTCGGGGTCCTGATCTAAGGCAATAAGCATTCCGCTTTTAAGTCTTTTTGCAATTTCAAGAGAATGCCCTGCTCCGCCGGCTGTTCCGTCAAGATAAACACCGTCGGGTTTGATATTGAGCGAATTTACGGTTTCTTCAAGCAGAACCGGTTTATGTTTAAATTCCATATCTTAAAAATCCAGCTCCTCAACAATAGAAGCGATGGATTCGGGAGTGTACTGTTCGTTTTCTGCTTTCCAAAGCTCTGTATTCCAAATTTCAAGATTGGTGTCCATACCGGTTATATGAGCGCTTGTATCAAGCTGAGCGTATTCGCGCAGTACCGACGGAATAAGAATTCTTCCCTGAGAATCAAATTCAACATTGAAAGCTCCGTCATACAAAAATCTTTTAACGACACTTGATTTTGCCGAAGGAAGATTTCCTATCTTTTCAACAAGCCTGTCCCACTCTTTAAGAGAATAAACGCATATACAGCGCTTACCGTATATTCCGCGGCAAATCATAAAGCTTTCTCCTAATTCGTCGCGAAGCTTTGCAGGGATGGCGACTCTGCCCTTTTTATCTACTGTATGCTGATATCCACCGTAGAGCAAAGACCGTCACCTCATTTCTTAAAATTCACCACTATGCCACACAAATTTGACACTTCGATACACTTTTCTCCACCTGAGTTAATTATAATACCACTTTTAATAAAAATCAAGTGTTTTTTTGAAATTTACATTACTTCCAAACGGACAAGACATTATTAGACAATTTTCAACAAATGTTTGACATCACAAATTAAATATGGTAATATAAATTGATAACAAAATATCTTTAAAGATTTATCTGATATAAGGTGATTGGAATTAAAGAAGAATTTTTATCGAATTCCGAAAAAGAAACAGAAAAAATCGCGGCGGATTTTGCAAAAAAGCTAAGCGGCGGAGAGGTTATAGCTTATACCGGTAACTTAGGCGCAGGAAAGACCTGTTTTACAAGAGGACTGGCCCGCGGGCTTGGGTTTAAAGGCGATGTCTCCTCCCCTACATTTGCGCTTGTAAACGAATACCGCGGCGGAAGGCTTGATTTGTTTCACTTTGACATGTATCGGATAAGCGGCTTTGAGGACCTTTATTCTACCGGATTTTTCGATTATCTTTCGGAAAACGGCGTTATAGCCGTTGAATGGAGCGAAAACATTTCGGGAATTCTTGATGAAAAGACAATTTTTATTGATATCAGACAGGCAAAAAGCCAAAATTCAAGAATAATCACGATTAAGAGCGAGGACACAATATGAAGATACTTTCGGTTGAGGCTTCCGCCTCCCCTGCTTCGGTTGCGATAACCGAAAACGGCAAGGTTTTGTCCTCATCATATATAAATATAAATCTCACACATTCGCAGACTCTTATGAATATGGTGGACGGAGCTTTAAAAAACATCCGTCTTACTATTGACGGTATTGACGCATTTGCAGTTTCGGCAGGACCGGGATCCTTTACAGGGCTCAGGATTGCATTAAGCCTTATAAAGGGACTTGCGGAGCCTTTTAACAAGCCCTGCGTCGGAGTATCGACACTTGAAGCCATGGCATATAATCACAAATCGTTTGACGGAATAGTCTGCTGTCTTATGGACGCAAGGTGCAATCAGGTCTACAATGCGATTTTCTCGGTTAAAAGCGGAGAAATAATAAGACTTGTTCCCGACCGAGCGGTTTTATGCGAGGAAGTTATAAGCGATTTAAAAGGTTTTGCCAAAACCGAAAAGGTACTGTTATGCGGAGACGGAGCCGACCTTTTATTTGAAAAGCTTGTAGACAAGGAAAATATAAAAATAGCCTGCGAGCCTTTAAAATACCAAAATGCCGCAGGAGTAGGTTTCTTAGCACAAACGGATTTTGAAAAAAGAAAGGTCACGCCCGATCTGCTTGTCCCTGTTTATCTCAGACTTCCGCAGGCCGAAAGAGAATTAAAAGCAAAAAAAGAAAAAGCGAGTGATATAAAATGAAAATAGCAATAGGCTGCGACCACGGCGGACTTGAGCACAAAAACGCAATAATCGCTCATTTAAAGGAGCGCGGATTTGAAGTGGTAAACTTCGGAACCGATACTTTGGATTCGGTTGATTACCCTGATATAGCGGTCAAGGTTTGTAACGCGGTTGTAAATCACGAATGCGAAAGAGGAATTCTTGTCTGCGGAACGGGAATCGGAATGTCGATTGCGGCAAACAAGGTTAAAGGAATAAGAGCCGCGGCATTAAGCGACCATTATTCCGCTAAATACACAAGGCTTCACAATGACGCAAATATTTTATGCTTAGGCGGCAGAGTTATCGGAATCGGTACCGCGCTTGAGCTTACGGATATTTTTACAGATACACAGTACGAAGGCGGCAGACACCAAAAGAGACTTGATAAAATTGCCGCTTTAGAGAAGTAAAAAAAGCGGCGTATAATGCGCCGCTTTTAAATAAAATTTTCGGAGGATAAAAAATGAACAAGAATGTATTTATTATGGACCATCCGCTGATTCAGCACAAGCTCAGCATTTTGCGTGATGAGAAGACAGGCTCTAAGCAGTTCCGCGAGCTTATAAGCGAGATTGCAATGCTTATGTGCTATGAATCCACAAGAGATCTTCCGCTTAAAGATGTTGAAACAAAAACACCCGTTGCAACCGCAAAGACCAAGATCCTTGCCGGCAGAAAAATGGCTTTTGTTCCGATTCTTCGCGCAGGACTCGGAATGGTTGACGGAGTTTTAAGTCTTATTCCTGCCGCAAGAGTAGGACATATCGGTATGTACAGAGACCCCGAGACCCACATGCCTGTCGATTATTACTGCAAATTACCGGCAGATTTAAACGAGCGCGATGTTTTCGTTCTTGACCCGATGCTTGCAACCGGCGGCAGCGCTATTGACGCGGTTTCAAAAATCAAGGAATTTTCTCCGAAGAGAATTAAGTTTATGTGCATAATTGCGGCTCCCGAAGGAATTGAAGCCTTCACAAAGGCTCATCCCGATGTTCCTGTTTACTGTGCGGGACTTGACCAGTGCCTTAACGAGCATGCATACATTGTCCCCGGTCTCGGCGACGCAGGCGACAGAATTTTCGGCACGAAATAATAATAAAACAGCAAAAAATAGAGTGTGGCGAAAGCCACACTCTATTTTTTTGCTTTTCTGTAATCAATCGGCGTACAGCCGACAATGGATTTGAATTTTCTTGTAAAATAGCTTAAGTTTTCGAAGCCGCATTTAACGGCGACCTCCGATACCGTTAAATCGGAATCGGAAAGAAGCGCCGCAGCTTTTTTAACCCTTGTTTCATTTATCTGCTCAAAGGGAGTAATGCCCGTGAATTTTTTAAAATATCCGCAAAAATAATTTTCCGATACATGAATTAAATCTGAGAGCTCGCTAAGCTTTATTTTTCGGCTGTAATTCTCACTTATATATTCAAGACACTTTTTTATATCGTGAGAATATTTGCTTATCTGTCCGCTGCTTTTTTTAATATATCCGTTATCATAAAGATTGGATATTATTCCGACAAGCGAAGCAAAAACCGCCGCTTTTGAAGAGTCTTTATTAAAAACAGTTTCCGCATAAGCTTTAAGCTTATCATAATCATTAAAAGAGCCGTCGATTATTCCCGAAAACTCCGAGTCTCCGTTTATAATCGGCATAATAATATCCCTGCCGAAAAAATGCTCCGAATTAAGGCTTAATGCCGACGGAGAAAAAACCGCCGCATCATATTCAAGAGGAAGAATAAAAGGACTGACCGTATGAATTTTTTCGGGCTCGATAAAAATAATATCTCCTTGGTTTAAAACATACTTTCTTTCCTCAACGGTAACAGATATCGCGCCGTTTTTCACATAAAGCATTTCTATCTCCGAATGCCAATGCAATCCTACAAAGCTATAAAGCTTGCTTGATTCTTTGAAATTATAATGCGAAAATCTGAAATCGGGCGTTCCCCGTTCAACAGTTTCTCTGTAATATTTCATTATATACTACTTAATGCAGGCCTCGACAAAGCCCCTAAACAAAGGATGTGCTTTATTCGGTCTTGACTTGAATTCGGGGTGGTACTGAACGCCGACATAAAACGGTCTGTCTGAAAGCTCAACGGTTTCTACAAGTCTGCCGTCGGGAGAAAGTCCCGAAAGTGTAAGACCGCAATTTGTAAGAGCTTCTCTGTAATCGTTATTGAACTCATAACGGTGTCTGTGCCGCTCGGAAATCTCATTTGTTCCGTAACAGCGGAGCATTGTCGTGTTTTCCTTGATTTTGCAGGGATACGCTCCAAGACGGAGTGTGCCGCCCTTATCTACGGTATCACTCTGACCCGGCATAAAATCAATAACCTTATTTTTGCAAAGCTCCGCAAATTCTCCGGAATCCGCGTCTGCAATTCCTGCAACATTTCTTGCATATTCGATAACAGCTATCTGCATTCCGAGACAAATTCCGAAATAAGGAAGATTATGCTCTCTTGCATATTTTGCCGCAAGAATCATTCCCTCTATTCCTCTTCCGCCGAAGCCGCCGGGGACAATTATACCGTCCAAGCTTCCGAGCAGACTGTCGCAGGTTTCGGGAGTTATTCCCTCTGAATCAATCCAGTTGATTTCAACATGCGCGTCCAAAGAATATCCTGCGTGCCTTAATGCCTCGGCAACCGAAAGGTAAGCGTCATGCAGCTGAACATATTTTCCGATAAGACCTATATTTACGGTTTTTTCCGCAGACTTGATTTTACCCACCATCTGCGTCCACTCTTTAAGGTCGGGCTCTTTTGCCTCAATTCCAAGCTCTCTGCAAACAACAGATGAGAAGTTTGCCTTTTCAAGCATAAGCGGCGCTTCATAAAGGCACGGAATTGTTATGTTTTCGATAACGCAGTCGGGCTTAACATTGCAGAACATCGATATCTTTTTAAATATCGACTCCTCCAACGGCTCGTCGCACCTTAGAACGATAATATCGGGTCTTATTCCCATTCCCTGCAGTTCCTTGACAGAGTGCTGGGTAGGCTTCGATTTATGCTCGTCCGAGCCGCTTAAGAAGGGCACTAAGGTCACATGAATAAACAGACTGTTTTCCTTGCCGACCTCAAGCGATATCTGCCTTACAGCCTCCAAAAACGGCTGAGATTCAATATCGCCTATAGTTCCGCCGATTTCTGTTATAACAACATCGGCATCGGTCTGCTTGCCTACTCTGTAGACAAATTCCTTGATTTCGTTTGTTATGTGGGGAATTACCTGTACGGTAGAGCCTAAATATTCTCCCCTGCGTTCTTTGTTAAGAACATTCCAGTATACCTTACCTGTAGTAAGATTTGAATACTTATTTAAGTTCTCGTCGATAAATCTTTCATAATGGCCGAGGTCAAGGTCGGTTTCGGCGCCGTCCTCGGTTACATAAACCTCTCCGTGCTGATAAGGACTCATAGTTCCAGGGTCAACATTTATATACGGGTCAAGCTTTTGCGCCGCGACCTTAATTCCTCTTGCCTTTAAAAGTCTTCCGAGAGATGCCGCCGTTATCCCCTTGCCGAGACCGGAAACAACTCCTCCTGTTACAAATATATATTTTGTCATAACCTTTCCCCTCTTATTTATAAGTTAAAATTATATTTTCCGCGACGGTCTTTTTTGTTACGCATCTGTCCATCGCTTGTTTTTCTATATATCTGTGCGCCTGAGCTTCAGTCATTTTAAGCTCGTCAATCAAAATCCATTTTGCTCTGTTTATTATTCGTATCTCCTGCATTTCCTCTTCTACAGAAAGGGTCTTTTGCTCCATTCGTCTGAGTCTTTCCCTCATAGAGCACAAAAGCTGCAGAGACTGAATAATCATTCCCGAGGTTGTAGGCTTCGAAAGCGTTAAAACCCCGTATGGAGAAACCTTTGCGGTTATCTCCGAATAATGCTCGGATTTTATAATAAGCAAAACGCCTGTAGAGCTGTTTTCACAAACATCAAGCGCAAACCGCGTTCCGAAATCATCGGGCAGCGGTGCGTTAATTATTACAATATCGGGTCTTTTTTGAAGAATACTTCTTCTTGCCGAGGCAATATCGCCTAAAACCTTAACCGAAAATCTGCTTTCGGGAAGAAGAGGCAATAAAGATTGATTAAATTTTTCCGAAGCGGAAACAAGAAGAATATCATAAAAATGTTCTTCTAACTGCAATCGAATTCCTCCCCTTATTTTTTTCAGTCTGTATAAGCTTTTATCAGTTCTTCAGGCAAATTGCTTTTGATAAAATCGCTTGAATTTGCAAATTCCTTTGCTTTTTCAAGGGTTTCCGGAAGAAGCTCAAGATTTTTCGTAAGCTCAAATGAAGCATTATAAAGGTCTGCGTCAACAGCTTCAGGAACCGTAAGCTTATTCATAATGCCGTCCATTCCCGCTTTTATAAGCAGTGAAAATACAAGATACGGATTGCAAAGCGGATCGGCAGACCTCAGCTCCGCTCTCTTATTCTCTTCATTTGCGGCAGGAATTCTTATAAGCTGAGACCTGTTTTCCTTTGACCATGAAATATATTTCGGCGCTTTATTTTTACCGAGCCTTAAATAAGAATCCTCGGTTGTATTTAAAAATGCGGTTATATCCTTGGTATATTTAAGAATTCCGGCTATAACTCCATTCATCACATCATCGCAGGAATCAGCTTTTGCGGAAATATTGATGTGCATTCCGTTGCCCGAACAGTTCTTTAAAGGCTTAGGCGAAAAAGAAGCCCACAAGCCGTTTCTCGCAGCGACGGTGTTAACGACAGATTTGAAGGTCACGGCATTATCCGCGGCGGTCAGCGGGTCGGAATACTTAAAATCAATCTCATTCTGCCCCGGACCCTCTTCATGGTGCGAGCTTTCGGGAATAATTCCCATTTGCTCAAGTGTCAGGCAAATTTCTCTTCTGACATTCTCGCCCTTATCATCGGGAGCGATATCCATATAACCTGCGTTATCATAAGGTATCAGGGTTTTTTCACCGTTTTCGTCAAGCTTGAAAAGGTAAAATTCCATTTCGGAGCCGAAATAAAAATTAAGACCGAATTCCTCTGCTTCGTCAACAGTATTAAGTAAAATCTGTCGGCAGTCGGCTGCAAACGGTGTCCCGTCCGGATAAGTGATACCGCAGAACATTCTTACAACCCTTCCGTGCTCAGGTCTCCACGGCAAAACGCAAAGAGTTGACGCGTCGGGATGAAGCAAAAGGTCGGAATGAAGCTCTGACCCAAAGCCTGCGACTGCGGAGCCGTCAATAGCGATTCCGAAGTCAAAAGCTTTTTTAAGCTCGTCGGGCATGACAGAGATGTTTTTTTGCTTTCCGAAAACATCGCAAAATGCCAGACGGATAAATTTTACATCCTTTTCCGAAACATACTGCAATACTTCTTCAACTGAATAATTCATTAAATTACCTGCCTTTTCAAAGTAAAAAAGCGCTCATCCGACAAAGGCGCACAAAGCCCTTGTAGAATGAACGCCATTGCTCATTTACATCAATAAGATTATATCATAAAATTAAAATAGTGTCAATCAAATTATGAAAGAAAAGATATTAAAAAGTCCTTGACAAACAGCGGTTTATATAATATAATAATTTAGTCGCTGATAATAATTTGCTGCTATGGCTCAGATGGTAGAGCGCGTCCTTGGTAAGGACGAGGTCACCGGTTCAATTCCGGTTAGCAGCTCCAAAAATCCTCATTCTTTCGAATGAGGATTTTTACTTTTTAACTTTTCACTATTCACTTTTAACTGATAATCCCCGTTCTTTTATAAGAACTGGGATTATTTATATTAGCTAAACTTTAGCTCTATATTTTCCTTTGGACCTGCATACGGAGTGTATTTAACGCCTGCAAGGTCAAACATACGCTTAGACGCCTTTACGCCGTCGGTATCGGCATATTTATCGCTTAAATAAATTACCTCTTTTATGCCCGACTGGATTATAGCCTTTGCGCATTCATTGCAGGGAAAAAGAGTTGAATAAACTATACTTCCCGCAACCGAGCCTGTATGGCAGTTTAAAATCGCATTAAGCTCGGCATGGCAGACATAAAGATATTTTGAATCAAGTCCGTCCGCCTTATCCCAAGAGTATTCCTTATCGTTATCGCTTCTGCCGCTGAACGGCATACCGTTATACCCTACCGAAAG
>CAKSLH010000015.1 GCA_934466515.1 uncultured Eubacteriales bacterium | reverse complement strand
ACAGAAACGGAATGGATAGCAAGCCTTAAGGGCGAAAAAGGAGACACCGGCGCGGCAGGAGCTAAAGGTGACAAGGGAGATAAAGGAGACACCGGTGCAAAAGGAGCACAGGGTGATAAAGGAGATAAGGGCGATACAGGAGCAGCAGGAGCAAAAGGTGCCGACGGCGAGTCGGCATATCAGCTTGCGGTTAAAAACGGAATAATAGATTCTTCCGTTTCCGAAACCGATTGGCTTAATTCCTTAAAGGGAACAAACGGCGCAAAAGGAAATGACGGTGTAGGAATAAAGGACATTACAATAGACGATACAACTGGGAAAATGACAATAACACTTACCGATTCTTCAAAACAGTATGTTTTTAATGTGAAAGGACCTAAAGGAGAAAAAGGAGATAAGGGCGACAAAGGCGATAAAGGTGATACCGGAGCTACAGGAGCCCAAGGAGAAAAAGGCGACAAGGGCGATAAAGGTGATACCGGAGCTACAGGAACCCAAGGAGAAAAGGGAGACAAAGGAGATAAGGGAGACACCGGAGCCACAGGCGTTCAAGGTGAAAAAGGCGACAAGGGCGATAAAGGTGACACCGGAGCCACAGGTGCCCAAGGAGAAAAGGGAGACAAAGGAGATAAGGGTGACACCGGAGCTACAGGAGCCCAAGGTGAAAAGGGCGACAAAGGAGATAAAGGTGACACCGGAGCCACAGGCGTTCAAGGTGAAAAGGGCGACAAAGGTGATAAGGGCGACAAGGGCGATAAAGGCGATACCGGAGCCACAGGTGCCCAAGGTGAAAAAGGCGATAAGGGCGATAAAGGTGATACCGGAGCTACAGGTGCCCAAGGAGAAAAGGGCGACAAAGGTGATAAAGGAGATACCGGTGCAACCGGTGCTCAAGGAGAAAAAGGTGATAAGGGCGATACAGGAGCTCAAGGTGAAAAGGGAACCTCTGTTGAAAATGTAAAAGTAGACGAAAACGATTATCTTGTAGTAACTCTTTCCGACGGAAATATAATAACGATAACAAAATCCTTAAGAGGAGCAAAGGGCGAGACAGGAAACGGAATAAAGTCAATAGAACTTACAAGCGATTATAAATTAAAGATAAGCTATACCGATACTTCAAAGGCAGACGATTATTTCACACTGCAAAAGGGAGAAAAGGGCGATAAGGGAGACAGTCCGATTTTGTCTTACGATTCTGCTACAGGCGAATTGCTTGTAAAATATTCCGAATCCGAAACAGCTGTATCACTTGGTGTTGTTAAAGGCAAGGACGGCGTTGACGGTAAAGACGGAATTACTCCGAAAATAAGAATAAATCCTAATAATTCTGAGTGGGAAATTTCGACCGATAATGGAGCAACATGGACTTCAACAAATGTAAAAGCAGTTCAAGCAGGAATTCAAGAAACTGTAGGAGATCTTGTTTATGTTTTATTGGAAAATGGTACTTACGGAATAAGAGCTTCAGAAAATTTTAATTCTGACAGTTTGCAAATTCCGGAGGAATATAATGGAATTTCTGTTACAAAAATAATTGATAGCGGATTTAAAAACAAAACAAACTTATCACAAATAACTATACCGAATTCGATTGAAACAATAGGTAAACATGCTTTTGAGGGTTGTACGAGTTTAACCAGCATAACAATCCCGGATAGTGTTACAACTATTGGAGCATATTCTTTTTATAAATCAGGAGTTACAGAGGTTAATCTGTCCGAAATTGATAAATGGGTTTGCGATAAAGATGGAATGAGTTACTTGAGTTTTAGTTTTAGACAGTCAGGGTTCGGAGCAGGAACAAGTATTTCTGTTGATGAAAATTATGTAAATGTTGATTTATCTGATTCTAATAAAATCGCAAAAGCTCTTTCTGAGTCATATGAAATTCGATGGAAATCTAAATCTTTATCTGGGGAAACAACTTATGGATATCGTAATGTTTTTTTATATTCACAAGATTGGACGAAAAATTATTGATAAAGGAGATAAAAGATGATTATAAACAGCTATAAAAGAATATTGAAAATAACAGCTAAGGTAAGCGAAAGCGATTTAAAGCTTATGGAAAATTATATTCTCGGGGCGGTTCATGGGTTTACGGCTGCCGCAGACAGTAAAAGCTTTAAGGTAAGAGATTTATTCGGATTTGATAACAGAGATTGGAACGGTACACCGATTCAGGAAATTTATGAATTCTATTTAAAATCGTTGCCTCACGAAGATGCCGCCGAAAAGGCGGCTCAGGATGTCGGCAAGCTTTTGCGAAAGGTTTTAGCAGAGGATAAATACGAATATAAGGAAGAATTCGGATGCCGCGAATGCACCTATCATAGAATTTATAAGATTTGAATTTTGCTGATTTTATATTTGAATGTGTGCCTTAAGGCACGGATATAAACAAACCCTATCGGCTCAGCCTAAAAGGCTGAGCCACTTCCCCTTTCAACTAAAGGGGAAGCTTGGGATTCAGCAAAATCTAAAGCAAGGCTCCCTTCTTTTTTCGGTGTAACCGAAAAACAGAGGGGAGCTGTCGCAATTTAATTGCGACTGAGGGGTATTGTTTTAGATTTTAGACATTAGATGTTAGATATTAGACTAATGTGTGCCTTACGGCACAAATAATTCATAGATGTATTTATATTAAATATACCTTTTTTATCATTTTTTATTGATATGTTTTTTAAGAATTATATTTATATATTGGGAAAGAGATCGGTCATCATTTTCAGCTTGTTTACGAAGAATATTCAAAAGATCACTGTCTAAAGTAATGCTTATTTTCTCTTTTAACGGACGCATATTATCACCAACCATTTGTATCTTTTCTTTAATTAAAATTATTATACATAAAAACAAAATTATATCTTGACAAGTAGCATAAAGTAGGATAAAATAGGATAAACGCTATTTTTGTTTATTTTAAGGAGGATGGGTATGAAAAAATCAAAAATTCTTTTAGCGGCAGGTTTAATGTTGTGTTTAATTGTTACGCTTTCGGGATGTGCTCTGAATGAAAGCTACAATGGCTCCTCTGATGTAAAATCTTCTGAAAAACAATCAAATGATTTATCTATCGGAGATACATTATCTGCAAAAGGGTTAAAAATAACCTTACAAAAGGTCGAAGACTGGAATTCTGATAATATGTTTATAAATCCGAAAGAGGGATATAAATTTATCAGAGCTTATTTTGTTCTTGAAAACACTAATAGTTCCAGCAGGTATCTGGGTTCTTATGATTTTACATGTTATGCAGATAATGCAAAGGTCGATATGTCTTTATACGGCGATGAAACACTTGATCTCGGAGCAGAAGTTTCCGGCGGAAGAACTTTACAAGGTTATATTTACTATGAAGTGCCTGTTAATGCCGAGAGCATAGAGATAGAATATGATGCCGACTGGTGGGGCAATAAAGCAATTTTTAAAGTGAGGTAGAAAAGATCATGAATGCAAAAATAATAGATATTAAGCAGGATGTAATATCTTTGGGACTGGAAAACGGTGAAATAAAGGAAGTTAGAAGTTGTGATATTAATTTTGTTCCTCATTTGGGAGATAAAGTTGAAATTTTCGAAACCGATTCTAAAGTAATTGTTTCTAAAATTGAAGAAGAAAAGTCTGCGTTACCAAACGGCGGAATAAATATTAACCTTTCAAACAGTCAGAATGTTTCTGCACCTCAAGCACTTGTTGCTTCAGGCAAGGTGGTCAATAAAGTGGCATACTGTATTCTTGCTTTTTTCTTAGGTGGTATTGGAATTCATAAATTTTACGCCGGAAAAACAGGAGCCGGAGTAACTATGCTTCTTTTTTGCTGGACTTTTATTCCCGCTATAATCGCACTTATAGATTTTATAGTGGGGCTTACAAAAAAATCAGATGCGAATGGCAATATTATAATTTAGAGTTGTATTTATACTGAATTTATCTTATAATAATCGGGTAGGAGATTATCCTGCCCGATTTGATTTTTAGGGGAGATAAGGGTGCCTTTTTCGGTTATCACAGTATTTGAAATTATCGGAACGGTGGCGTTTGCGGCGTCGGGTGCAATCGTGGCTTTAAAAAAAGAAATGGATATATTCGGGGTTGCGATTTTGGGGCTGTTTACCGCCGTCGGCGGAGGGGTTATAAGAGATATGATTTTAGGCAATACTCCGCCTGCCGTATTCAAAGACCCTGTTTATGCCTTGGTTGCGATAATTACCTCGGTAATTATTTTTCTGCCGAGTGTCAGAGGGCTTCTTAAAAAAAGCCCAAAGGTATATGATATCGTTATGCTGATTATGGACTCGGTGGGGCTTGGTATTTTCACCGTTGCAGGAATTCAGACCGCTAAATCGGTAAATCCCGATTCGGGATATTTTCTGCTTGTTTTCGTAGGAATAGTAACGGGCGTCGGCGGGGGACTTTTGAGAGATATCTGCGCAGGGGTAACGCCTTACATATTCGTCAAGCACTTTTATGCCTGTGCTTCGCTTTTTGGCTCCCTGCTATGCGCACTTCTTTGGAATTATACATCGGAAAACATTGCAATGATTTCGGGGTCGGCGGCAGTTTTGGTGCTTAGAATTTTAGCTGCAAAATTCAGGTGGAGCCTTCCTAAAGCAAGACTTTAAAATTAGGTCTTTAAAATTAAGTAAATATATGGTATAATAAATTCAATACACAAATAAAATTAAGGGGTTAAATTATGGAAAACAAACTAACTGGTAAGCAATATGTGCTTATCTCGTCAATGCTTTTCGGACTTTTCTTCGGAGCCGGAAACCTCATTTTCCCGATTATTCTCGGTGCCAAAGCAGGAAATAATATTATTCCCGCGCTTATAGGTATGCTTATAACCGCGGTCGGTGTTCCGCTGCTCGGAATTGTGGCAATGGGTATTTCAAGAAGCGAGGGACTTCTGCACATGTCCGGCAGAGTTTCAAAGCCTTACAGCTATTTTTTCACCTGCGCGCTTTATCTTACAATCGGACCGCTTTTTGCTATCCCCAGATGTGCGGCAACTTCGTTTACAGTCGGAATAAACCCGATAGTCGGCGAATCTAATACCGCATTATGGAGACTTATTTTCAGCGCGGTATTTTTCGCGGCTGTTCTGTTTTTCTCGCTAAGACCCTCAAACATAATGGAATCTGTCGGAAAATGGCTTAATCCTATTTTTCTTGTATTCTTAGGCGTTTTAATTGTTGCGGCTCTTATTTCTCCTGTTCAGAGCGCATTTTCGGTTGATCCGTCGGGCGATTATACATCCGCCTCTTTTGCGACCGGATTTTTGCAGGGCTATGACACGCTTGACGCCTTAGCTTCCCTTGCATTCGGTATTATCGTTATAAATGTAATAAGAGAGCACGGAGTAAAGAAGCCTGAAAGCATTGCTAAATGCACCGTTAAATCCGGAATTTTCAGTATGACGTTTATGGCGGTTATTTATGCGCTTATTGCGTTTGTCGGCGCGCAGAGCTTCGGGCTTTACGGCGAAAGGGTTTTAAACGATCCGAATTTCACCGGAGGAGACGCATTCGCGCTTATCGCAAAGCATTATTTCGGAAATGCGGGAATAATTATTCTTGCGATAACCGTTACATTCTGCTGTCTTAAGACGGCCATAGGTCTTGTAACCTCATGCTCCGAAACATTTTCGGCTATATTCCCGAAAACCTTCAGCTATAAGGTATATGCGATTGTCTTTACCGCTTTTTCATTTATAGTTTCAAATATCGGACTTTCAAAGATAATCACATTCTCAGCCCCGGTGCTTTATTTCCTGTATCCTTTGGCTATCGCGCTTATTCTTTTAAGTCTTTTCGGAAAGCTGTTCGGATATTCAAAATGCGTTTTTGTAAGCACGATAGCGTTTACAATGATTGCCGCAGTGCTTGATCTTATAAGAGTCAGCGGAATTTCGGCGCTTAAAGGATTTATCGAAACCGTTTCAAAATATCTTCCGCTTTATTCCGCCGGTATGGGCTGGATTATCCCGACGGGAGCAGGATTTTTAATAGGTCTTATAATCAAAGCTCTTTCAAAAAAGAAATAATAAAAATTTTTTGCAGACTGTTTTTTTACAGTCTGCAATTTTTTTTAAAAAAACTGTTGACAAAACAAAAATGCGGTAGTATTATATATACGGTTAGCGAGAGCTAACTTATTTACAGATGTTCGGTTAGCTTCGGCTAATTGAAAACGGAGGGATTTTTAATGATACCCTTGACACTTGCGGATATCGGGGAAGACAACATAATCAAGAAGATCGGAGGAAGTCCGGAGGTTAAAAAGCACCTTGAAAATCTCGGATTTGTTGTCGGCGGAAATGTTAAAATCGTCAATTCCTTAGGCGGCAATGTTATCGTGAATGTTAAAGAAGCGCGCGTTGCCATAAGCGAGGAAATGGCGAGAAGAATAATGGTATAGTATTTAAGGAGGAATTAAGGCGATGAAAACTTTAAAGGAAGCTAAAGTCGGCGAAACCCTGACAGTTAAAAAGCTTCAGGGCGAGGGCGCTGTAAAGCGCCGTATCATGGATATGGGTCTTACCAAGGGCGTTGAGGTTTATGTAAGAAAAGTTGCGCCACTCGGCGATCCTATCGAGCTTACGGTCCGCGGTTATGAGCTTTCGCTCAGAAAAGCGGATGCCGCTATGATTGAAGTCGAATAAAAAGAAACTTTTTTTGAAAGAGAGGAAATGAATTATGGATTTGCGAATTGCTCTTGCAGGAAATCCTAACTGCGGTAAGACGACTCTTTTTAATGCCCTTACCGGTTCAAATCAGTTTGTAGGAAACTGGCCGGGAGTAACGGTTGAAAAGAAAGAGGGTAAGCTTAAAAAGCATGACGGTGTGATTATAACCGACCTGCCCGGTATCTATTCGCTTTCGCCTTACACACTTGAAGAGGTAGTTGCCCGTAATTATCTTATAAACGAGCGCCCCGATGTTATACTTAACATTATCGACGGTACAAACTTAGAGCGTAACCTTTATCTTACTACTCAGCTTGTAGAGCTTGGAATTCCTGTTGTAATTGCTATCAACATGATGGATGTCGTTAAGAAAAACGGCGACAAGATTAACACCGAGGAATTATCCCGTCAGCTCAACTGCAAAATAGTTGAGATTTCCGCGCTTAAGGGAACAGGAATTATGGAGGCTGCGGAAGCCGCTATTGAAGCCGCTTCTTCTACAAAGACCGTTCCTCAGCACAGCTTTTCGGGAAGCGTTGAGCATGCAATTGCCCACATTGAAGAGGCGGCTGTTCACAATATGCCCGAAGAACAGCAGAGATGGTATGCGATAAAGATTTTCGAGCGCGACGATAAGGTTATGGCTGACCTTAAGATAAGCGACGCCGTTATGGCTCATATCGAGCAGGACATCAAGGCCGCAGAGCTTGAGATGGACGACGACTCCGAATCAATTATTACAAACGAGCGTTATATTTACATAGCTTCTATTATAAAGGCTTGCTACAAGAAGAAAAACGCAGGCAAGCTCACAACCTCCGATAAGATAGATAAGGTTGTAACAAACCGTTGGCTCGGACTTCCGATTTTCGCGGTTATTATGTTCCTTGTTTATTATATTTCAATGGTAACTGTAGGCTCTGCCGCAACCGACTGGGCTAACGACGGACTTTTCGGCGACGGCTGGCATCTTTTCGGAATCGGTTCATCGGCAACTGCCGACGCTGAGGACGAATACGGCGATACAGACGCAATTATAGAAGGCTTCCTTGCTAAGGCTGAGGAAGAGGGCATTGATGTCAAGGCGGCAAATGAAGCGCTTGACAGCGAGGCTGACGGTTATGATTATGAAAAGGCCGTTAAGGAAATTAAGGCTGTTGAAAAGAAAGCCGATTTCAAATCCTTTAAATACACCCTTGAAGATGAAGAGACGCTTGAAACCACCGATGAAACCGGTAAGATAGCAGATCTTGATACAGCTCTTAAGGCTTATGAGAAGTACGAGGGCGGAGTTGACCCCGCTAATTACGGCGTATGGGTACCCGGAATTCCTGTACTTGTAGGTAACGGTCTTGAAAAGGTCGGCGCCGCTGATTGGCTTTCCGGACTTATAAACGACGGTATCGTTGCCGGTGTCGGTGCGGTTCTCGGATTTGTTCCGCAGATGCTCGTTCTTTTCCTGCTTCTTGCATTCCTTGAGGCTTGCGGTTATATGGCGCGTATCGCATTCGTGCTTGACCGTATCTTCCGCAAATTCGGACTTTCGGGTAAATCCTTTATTCCCATGCTTATCGGTACAGGCTGCGGAATCCCCGGAATTATGGCCTCGCGTACGATTGAAAACGAGCGTGACCGCAGAATGACCATTATGACAACAACATTTATTCCCTGCGGAGCTAAGGTTCCTTTTATCGCAATGATTGCAGGTGCTATATTCGGAGGCTCGGCTTGGGTTTCCACTTCTGCATACTTCATCGGTATGGCTGCGATCATCTGCTCGGGAATTATGCTTAAGAAAACAAAGATGTTCTCAGGCGATCCTGCACCGTTCGTTATGGAGCTTCCCGCTTACCACATGCCTACCCTCGGAAATGTTCTCCGTTCAATGTGGGAGCGCGGCTGGTCATTTATCAAAAAGGCAGGAACAATCATTCTTCTTTCTACAATCTTCGTTTGGTTCACAACCTACTTCGGTTGGGTAGACGGCAGCTTCCGTATGCTTTCCGAAGATCAGATTGATTCTTCTATTCTTGCTAAAATCGGTTCCGCAATCGCTTGGGCATTTGCACCTCTCGGCTGGGGCAACTGGCAGGCAGTTGTTGCTTCGATTACAGGTCTTGTCGCAAAGGAAAACATTGTCGGTACACTCGGCATTCTTTACGGCGGCGGAGACGGCACTGTATATCAGAACATTGCCGCGGCATTTACCGGAATTACAGCTTATTCATTCCTCGTATTCAACCTTCTCTGCGCACCATGCTTTGCAGCTATCGGCGCAATCAAGCGTGAAATGAACAGCCGTAAGTGGACATGGTTTGCTATCGGCTATCAGTGCGGATTTGCTTACATAGTAGCTCTTATGGTAAATCAGTTCGGCAATATCTTTGTCGGAAAACTGAATGTTATAGGACTTATCTTTGCGATAGCGGCGCTTGCAGTTATAGTTTACATGCTCGTCCGTCCTTACAAGGAAGCTACAAAGCTTACCGCAAAGGTCAGAACGGAATAATAAAAAATACTTTAGTTGGGAGTTTTTGCAATGATTAAATGGTTAGAAAGTAATGTCGCAACTGTTATAATCTGCCTTATTCTCTTGATTGTTGTTGCGGCTATAGTTTATAAGCTCGTAAGCGATAAGAAAAAGGGCAAATCCTCCTGCGGCGGAAATTGCAGTCATTGCGCCTGCTCAGGTTCTTGCCGCAAAAAATAACAGAAAAGGGACTGCTTATTTAAGCAGTCCTTTTTTTAAAAATAAAGGAGATGTATTATGGCAATAGTAGAGTTTAAAAATGTCAGCCGTGTTTATTCAAGCGGAGACCACGAGCAAAAAGCGCTTGATGATATAAGCGTCAAGCTTGAAGAGGGAAAGTTTATTGTAATTTTAGGACCGAGCGGAGCGGGTAAATCAACATTCTTAAATCTTCTCGGCGGTCTTGACAGTCCGACATCCGGCAAAATTTATGTTGAGGGCAAGGATATTTCGGATCTTAGCTCAAATGAGCTTGCGGAATACCGCGCTAAAAAGGTCGGCTTTGTTTTTCAGTTCTATAACCTTGTTCCTACCCTTACGGTTCACGAAAATGTATCGCTCGTAAAGGAAATATCTCCCGATTCGTTTTCCGCCACAAAAATGATTGAGGAGGTCGGTCTTTTAGATCATCTTAAGAATTTCCCGTCTGAACTATCGGGCGGAGAACAGCAGAGAGTATCCATTGCGAGAGCCTTGGCGAAAAACCCGAAAATTCTTCTTTGCGATGAGCCTACGGGCGCGCTTGACTCTCAGACGGGTGTTTTAGTTCTAAAGCTCCTGCTTAAAATGGCTAAAGATTATAAAAAGACTATAATTATCGTTACACATAACCAGAATATCGCAAAAATGGCTGATGTTGTCATGCGTGTTAAGAACGGAAAAGTCGTTTCCTGCGAGGAACAGCCGAATCCCGTTTCGGCGGACGAAATCGAATGGTAAAGGCGGTAAAAATATATGCTGTTTAAAAAGCTTATAAGAACAATGGGCCTTTACAAGGCGCAGTTTATTTCAATGATAATAATGATTGCGCTCGGCGTCGGAATTTTCGTCGGCTTCAATATGGAATGGGTAAGTATAGAAAAAAATACCGACGCTTTTTATGAGGAAACCGGTTTTGCGGATTACAGAATAAAATCAGAGCAGGGCTTTTCCTCAGAGGAGCTTAAAAAAATAGAAAACATAAGCGGAGTCGAAAAAGCCTCGCGTTATCTTGCGGTAAATGCCGATATCAAGGAAAAAAGCGGAGACGCGATTGCGCTTACCGTAACCGAAAACGGGGAGGTTTCGGGAGTTCAGCTTATTTCGGGCGAGAAATATGATAAGAACAGCACAGACGGAATTTGGCTTTCTGATAAGTATGCCTCAGCAAACGGCTTTAAGCTCGGCGATAAGATAACCGTTAAATATAAAAATCTTGAAATTGAGTGCAAAATCAAAGGGCTTGTAAAATCCTCCGAATATCTAATCTGCGTGCGCGATTCAAGCCAGCTTATGCCGGATTATAAAACCTTCGGCTTCGGATATATTTCTCCCGCTCTTTATAAAAAGGCGGCAGGAAACGATTTTTACCCTCAGATAAATGTTATATCAAAGCTCAGCAAAAAGGAGTTCACCGAAAAATCCGATAATGCGCTCGGAAAGACCACGCTTATTCTTACTAAAGACGAGGTCGGCTCTTATTCCTCTGCAAGAGGCGAGGCGGACGAGGGCAAGACAATGGGCTCTGTACTGCCCGTTTTGTTCCTGCTTATCGCGGTGCTGACAATGGTTACTACTATGCACCGGCTTACCGCTAAGGAAAAGACTCAGATAGGCACCTTAAAGGCGTTAGGATTTAAGGATAAAAGAATTCTTTTCCATTATACCTCTTATGCACTGATGATAGGTGTTGTCGGTTCGGCTTTAGGTGTTTTATTGGGTTACGGTGTGGCCTACGCTATAATGAACCCCGACGGAATGATGGGAACCTATTTTGATATGAAAAAATGGGTGCTTTATCTGCCGTGGTTCTGCACCGTTGCCGTTATACTTATTATTGTCTTGCTGACATTTATCGGCTTCCTCTCTGTAAAGCAAATGCTTAAGGGCACCGCCGCAGACGCGTTAAGACCTTATTCACCGAAAAAAATGAAGCCGCTTGCAATTGAAAAGACGAAGCTTTTCCATAAGCTTTCATTCGGCACTCGCTGGAATCTCCGTGATATAATGAGACATAAATCAAGAACAGCGATGAGCCTTGTGGGAATTGTGGGCTGTATGATACTTGTTGTAGGCTCGCTCGGTATGCGTGACACTATGAACGAATTCCTTGATATGTATTATGACGGAGCGCTTTGCTATAACACACGGATTTTCATTGCCGAAAACGCAACGGATAAACAGATTTCTGAAATTGCCGAAAAATACAAGGGCGACCGCAGTGCCTCGGTGGGAGTTCAGCTTGAGGATAAAACAATTTCTCTCGATATTTATTCGCTTAAAAACAATATGGTAAGATTTCCGTCGCAAAGCAAGGGCTATCAGGATATTTCCGACGACGGCGCTTATATCTGCATGCGCCTTGCCGACGAATTCGGAATTAAAGAGGGAGACAGCTTTGTTTTAAGCCCCTACGGCACCGATAAAAAGTATACCTTAAAGCTTAACGGAATAGTAAGAAGCACGACCGAAAGCGTTATTATAAGCGAAAAATATGCCGAAAGCTTAAAGCTTAGCTATAAATTCGATTCTGTTTATACCGACACGCAGAAGAAGGATGTCAAAGCGGACGAGGCGATTAAAACAATCCAGTCCAAAAAAGCGATAATGGATTCATTCGATACATTTTTGCAGCTGATGAATACTATGATTATAATTCTTGTCGGCGGAGCCTTGGTGCTCGGGCTTGTCGTTCTTTATAACCTCGGCGTTATGAGCTATACCGAGCGATACAGAGAAATGGCAACCTTAAAGGTAGTAGGCTTCAAGGACGGCAAAATCGGCAGACTTCTTATCGGTCAGAATATCTGGCTTTCGGTTGTAGGTATTTTGATTGGGCTTCCTTTGGGTCTGTTAACCCTTGATTATCTGCTTAAAAAGCTTGCTCCCGAATATGAAATGAGAATGTCGGTAAGCCCTGCAACCTTTATTATAAGTATAATTCTTACCCTCGGCGTTTCCTTGCTTGTATCCTTAATGGTTGCAGGTAAAAACAAGAAAATAGATATGGTGGAAGCCTTAAAAGGTGCGGAATAATCGGTCTGAGCTGTTTGAAATTTCAATTTGTTTTTCATTTTTTAAAATCATATCTGTTTTAATTCTTAAATCTTTATATTTCATACAGATATAATTGCCTGAAAAATCAAAATTATGAAAGGAAAATAATTATGATTAAAACAACTCTTAAAATCGACGGTATGGCGTGCTCGATGTGCGAGGCTCATATCAATGACTGCATAAGAAAGAATTTCAAAATAAAAAAGGTTTCATCTTCGCATAAAAAGGGTGAAACCGTCATCGAATCGGAGGAAAGTCTCAATTTCGATGATTTAAAGAACGCTGTCGCCGAAACAGGCTATAAAATTCTTGATATTTCGAGCGAAAGCATTGAGAAACACGGTCTTTTCGGCAGAAAAAAGTAAGTTGAAAATAATTACCTGCTATGTTATAATAATGGTGGCACTGAAGTGCCGCCATAAATTTTTTAGGAGAAAAAGAAAATGAATATTGTTTGTCTTGATATGGAGGGAGTTTTAGTCCCCGAAATCTGGATTGCATTTGCTAATGAAACAGGAATTCCCGAGCTTAAGCGCACCACGCGCGATGAGCCCGATTACGATAAGCTTATGAAATACCGCCTCGATATTTTAAAGGAGCATAATCTCGGAATTAACGAGATAAAAGAAACTATTTCAAAAATAAATGTTATGGACGGAGCAAAGGAGTTTTTAGACGAGCTCCGCTCTTTAACACAGGTTATCATTTTAAGCGATACCTTTGAGCAGTTCGCCGCTCCTCTTATGAAAAAGCTTGGGCTTCCCACGATTTTCTGCAACACCTTGGAAATTGACAAAAACGGAATGATTACAGGCTATAAAATGCGCTGTGAAAAATCAAAGCTTACTACCGTTAAGGCCTTGCAGTCAATCGGCTTTGATACAATAGCCGCAGGCGACAGCTTCAATGATCTCGGAATGATTCAGGCGAGTAAGGCAGGCTTTTTATTTAAAAGCACCGAAAGCATTAAAAAGGATTATCCCGAAATTCCTGCATTTGAGGAATATTACGAGCTGTTAAACGCCATTAAGGCCGCACTTTAATTTAGAAATCTGGTATTATTATTTTGTTCTGTTTTGGATATTGCGGCAATACCAATCTTTCGATAAAATATTTAAAAACCGGAGGGGATATCTATGAACAGAATAAAACTTAAAAAGCTTGTTATAAGTGCGCTTATGGCGGCAATAGTTTGCGTTGCCACAATGGTGGTGCAGATTCCGTCGCCTATGCAGGGATATGTAAATTTAGGCGATTGCTTTGTATTGCTGTGCGGTTGGTTTTTAGGCCCTGTTTACGGCGCCGCGGCGGCAGGAATAGGCTCTATGCTTACCGATTTATTCATGGGCTATGCTTATTATGCCCCGGGAACTCTTATAATCAAAGCGGTTATGGCGCTTTGTGCCGCGCTTATTTATAAGGCAATTAAATCTAACACCGCAGGCTTTATAATAAGCTCGGTTGTAAGCGAGATAATAATGATTGCGGGATATTTCGGATATGCGGCATTGCTCCTCGGCAAAGGTCTTGCCGCGGCGGCAAGCATTCCGGGGAATATCGTTCAGGGGCTTGCGGGTCTTATTATCGGCACGGCTTTAGCCTTAATAATCGTAAAAAGCGGTCTTGATAAAAAACTATTCGGAAAAGAGAATTTAAACTGATATGAATTATTCTGTTTTTCATACAGACGATAAAGCATTTTTAGAAGAAATAAAAAAAGAAGCGGAAGAAGCCGCTTCGGAGCTTTTGGAAAAAGCAAGACTTAAAAAAGGAAATATCGCCGTTATCGGTTGCAGTACAAGCGAAATTTTAGGCGATGATTTAGGCGGTCATTCGACACCCGAAATCGCTCAGGCTGTTTTTGACGGAATAAATTCGGTATTTAAGCCTAAAGGCATTTATATTGCGGCTCAGTGCTGCGAGCATTTAAACCGCGCGATTATCATTGAGCGCGAGGCAGTTCCTTTTTTGCAGATAGTAAATGCGGTTCCTCAGCCGAAAGCCGGCAGTTCATTTGCGGCGGCGGCATATAAAAGCTTTAAGGACCCCGTTGCCGTTGAAGAAATCAAGGCGGACGGCGGACTTGATATCGGCGGAACGCTTATCGGCATGCACTTAAAAGCCGTTGCGGTTCCTGTAAGGCTAAAGCAAAGAAATATAGGAAAAGCAATAGTGCTTGCTGCCCGTGTCAGACCGAAATTTATCGGCGGCGAGCGAGCGGTTTATGATGAAGAGTTAAAAAAAGGTTATTAAAGATTATTAAAGTTTACGGGACATTTCCGACGGAGATGTTCCGTATTTTTTTATATATGCCCTGTAAAATGAGGAATAGTCCTTAAATCCGCATTCAAAATATACTTTTGTCGGCTGCATGCCGTTTGATATAAGATTTTTTGCAAGCGCCAAGCGCTTGACCGAAATATAGTTCCAAACGGTAGAGCCGGTGGCGTTTTTAAAAATGCGGCATAGCTGAGGCTTACTGATATAAAACTTTTTGCATATTTCATCGAGCGATATATCATAGCAGATTTTCTGATTTATGTATTTAACGATTTTTGAATCCAAGGTGTCACTTGTCTTTTCGGCGGTTTTCGAAGAAAAGGCGACGGCTATTTCATTTAAGAGCGGAAAAAGATTTGAGGTCAGATAAAGCTTATTGTCAAAATGCTCTATCATGTTTTTAAGATATACCTTGTAATCCTCGGTTTTAAAATCGTAAGCCCTATAAAGGTTGTTCTTTCCGCTCTGCCGTTTTGTAAAGGGTAGACGGAGCTGTCCTTCGTCATCAAAGGCGTCGAAAATACCTAGGTTGAAATTAACAACAAATCTTTTATAAGGATAATTTTCGTCTATAGAAATGTAGTGCGCCTCGGTAGGCCGCATTATAAGGATATCGCCGCTTTCAAGAGGGTAGTCGTTACCCTCTATTTTATATATCCCTTTTCCCGACAAAAAGCAGTACAGCTCGCAATGCTCATGCGTGTGCATGTAAAAATTCTTCTTTTCGGGGTGCTTGGTGTATGTTAAATGAGCGCTGATATTAAGAGCTCTGTCAGTAAATTCCATATTGAACCTGCTTTCAATATTATCTTATCATTATTTTATCATTTTATGATAAGATTTGCAATATATAAAGTTAATTTTAACAATTTAATTGCTAATAGGAATGAATTATAATGAAGAAAAAAGGAGGTTAAAAGGTGGATAACAGTTATCTTATGAAAACCGAAGCCGCCCGTGTGATTTACGGAAAAATTAAATTTCTCCCGATTTGCGATTATCATTGCCATTTGTCTCCGAAAGAAATTTATGAGGATAAGATTTTCGAAAATATCGGTGAAATGTGGCTTGCGGGCGACCATTATAAATGGCGCCTTATGAGAACGGCAGG
>CAKSLH010000014.1 GCA_934466515.1 uncultured Eubacteriales bacterium | reverse complement strand
TTGTTTGTCGTTGTTTAATTTTCAAGGTCCGTTTTGCGCTCCCGTTTTGCGAGCGCTAGATTATAATACCACACCCTCACCCCTTTGTCAACACTTTTTTTGAAGTTTTTTAAACTTTTTTTCGACTTGTGTCGAACGGAGTCGAAAACATCTATATGTAGTGGGTTAGACTAACAAAATTACCTAAACAAGAGTATTTCCGATACATTAAAAAACTCTTCGGAATACTGTTCGGTCAAATCGAGAATTACTTTTTTGCTTTTACTGAGTTCTTCATTTGAAAAACATTTTTTTCAATTCTTCTTCGTTTTTACAAAAAGCACCGATTATAATATACATATTTTTCAGTTCATTTAAAACGCATTCAAGTTCGCTGAAATCTTTTTCCATTTCATCACCCCCTTTGCATTTTACCACTTTTCGGGATGAAAATATAAATTTAAGGGAAATAGCCTTAAATAGATGTTAGATGTTAGACAATACCCCTCAGTCGCGCATAAAGCGCGACAGCTCCCCTCTGTTTCGCATTCGCGAAAAGAAGGGAGCCTTGCTTTAGTTTCAGCACAGACCCAAGCTTCCCCTTTAGACGAAAGGAAATTCCCCTGTTAGGGGAAATGTCCGCATTAGCGGACAAAATGGTTCCCGTCTTCCGGAGGAAAAAGTGTCTTAGCCCGTAGGGCAAAGACGATAGGGTTTGGTTATATCATGTGCCGTCAGGCACACATTCGTCTAAAAGTCTAAAATCTTATGTCTAACATCTAGAAAAATACCTCTCAGTCGCGCATAAAGCGCGACAGCTCCCCTCTGTTTCGCATTCGCGAAAAGAAGGGAGCCTTTTCTTTAGTTTATATTTATTATCGCTTGCCTAACCCGCCAGTCCCTCGGAAACGCCCATAAGGATAATTCCCAAGAAAACGGTGCAGATTATAAGGTAATGCTTAAAGCGGAGCCTTTCCTTTAAGAAAATGCGGGACAGGACAACGGAAAAGACGCAGTAAGCGGAAATCATAGGCGCGGCGACGGTAGGATTGGAGCCTATCGCATAGATATAGGCAAACTGTCCTGCGGTCTCACAGCCTGCGCCGAGCCATTTCGGCAGATCCCATTTTAAAGAGGGCTTCTGCTTTTTTATTCCGTAAACATAAATCGCGCTCAAAATTCCAACGATTAAAAATGTATACTCGTATGCAATGTTTGCGGAATCCTCGTTTACATATCCGCGGTCGAGCAAAATTGCGTCGGTAAAGGTGCCGAGTCCGTCAAGAATGCAATAAAAAATCGGGAAAAACACCGCGATAAATCCGCTTTTATACTTTTTGTTCTCTTCCCTGCCTGCAAGCTGTGCCGTTTCGGTATCATACTTTTTCTCAACAAAGGCAAGGCCGACAACGCCGATACAAACAAGGATTATTCCGAGCCAGCTGAGCAGATCGGGCATCTGACGCAGGAATATCAGGCACAAAATGCAGGCTACCGCGCCCGAGGAATTGCAGATAGGCGAGGAAACCGAAAGCATTATGTATCTTAATCCGATATAGCCCAAAACCATCGACGAAACATAGAAAATAATCGCCGGCGAATATTTGAGAAAATCCACGGGGTAAAATTTCGTGCCCGTGAGGACTTCAAAGGTTGCGTGCAGACCCATAACAACGCCTACGGCAACAACGATTTTTAAATGACTGTATTTATCCTTCGGATCGGAGCCCATTTTCGAAAACAGATCGCTTCCGCCCCAAAAGAATATTGTAACTAATGATAATATAAACCACATAATAAAGTCTCCTTTTAATTTTTTGCTTTAAAATCCAAGGAGAGTACGCCTTTAATCCTCCGGCGATAATTTCTTTGCAAATTCGGAAAGCTCCTCATCGCTGAAAAACTCGATTGTCAGCGTACCCTTTCCGTTTCCGCTGGGATTTACATGTACCTTGCGGTGCATTTCGTTTCTAAGAGATATTTCAACCTCGCTGTAGAAAGTCGGTTTCGCTTTCGGCTTTTTTTCTGTCTTGCTTTTTTTGACAGCCGCTACCATTTTTTCAAGTTCTCTTACCGACGCGCCGTTTTTAGCTTTATCGAGCATTTCGGCTCTGATTTCTTCGTCCTCACAGGCAAGGAGCGCTCTTGCGTGACCCGCGGAAATAATTCCGTGTCTTACCGCGTCAAGCTCGCTGTCCTTTAAGGAAAGCAGCCTCAATGTGTTTGTAACCGCACTGCGCGATTTGCCCATGCTTTGAGCGACCTGCTCCTGAGTAAGCCCGTAGCTTTCCATTAAAGCTTTAAAGCCAAGTGCTAACTCGATATCATTTAAATCCTCTCTTTGAAGATTTTCAATGAGCGCAAGCTCGGTGAGCGCCTTATCGTCAACCTCTTTTATAACAACCGGAACGGTGTCAAGCCCTGCCATTCTGCAGGCTCTCCAGCGCCTTTCCCCTGCTATTATTTTATATGTACCCTCAGCCGTCGGGCGGACTACTATCGGCTGAATAAGTCCGTGCGCCGCGATACTGTCGGCAAGCTCAGACAATGCCTGCTCGTCAAAATCCTGTCTCGGCTGGTCGCGGTTAGGCTCGATTTCGGTAAGCCTTACATTTACCGACGCGCCGTTATCCGCGGAATTATCGTTAAAAAGCGCTTCAAGCCCTCTGCCCAACCCTCCTTTTTTTGCTGCCATAATTTACACCCTCCTGTTTTTCTTTAAAAATTCTTTTGCAAGCTCGTTATATGCCTTGCTGCCCTTTGACTTTGCGTCATAATACTGAATAGGACAGCCGTAGCTCGGCGCTTCGGAAATCCTTACCGCCCTCGGGATTGCGGTGCGGTAAAGCTTATTCGCGAAATATTTCTTGATTTCGCCGACAACCTGCTGAGTGAGGTTAAGTCTGCCGTCAAACATAGTAAGCACTATCCCCTCAATCTCTATAGTCGGATTATAGAGCCTTTTTACCTGTCGGATACTTGCCATAAGCTGTGAAAGCCCCTCTAATGCGTAATATTCGCACTGGATAGGCACCAAAACGCTGTCGCTTGCGTTTAACGCGTTTATAGTTATAATTCCGAGCGAGGGCGGACAGTCGATAAGAATAAAATCATATTTTTCTCTTATCGGCGAAAGCGCGATTTTAAGCTGAGATTCTCTGTGCTCCTCGCTTATTAAATCGACCTCTGCCGCCGCCAAGTCCATTGAAGAGGGAATTATATCGACATTTTTAAATTCGGTTTTCACAATACAGCTTTCAACCCCTGCCTGTCCGATAAAAAGCTCATAGCAGGTCGAAGCGTTATCTTTTTTGTTTATACCGTAACCGCTTGTGGAATTTCCCTGAGGGTCGGCGTCAACAAGCAGAACCTTTTTGCCGGCAATTCCTATACCTGCGGCGAGATTTACCGCGGTGGTGGTTTTGCCAACTCCGCCTTTCTGATTAACAACGGAGATAATCTTTCCCATCATTATCCTCCCTATATGTAATATCTATTATTATATATTATATAATATATATAATAGGAATGTTTCACATGAAACATTAAAAAGAAAGTACAAAGCTATTATATCAGCTATGCGGTTAAATGTAAATATAAAAATAACGGTCCTTTGTAAAATTTACAAAGGACCGCTCGGTCTGTCGATAACCTATGAATCAACTTATGTGCGACGTTTACGCCGCACTTTGTTTTTTCGGCGACATGTGCGGCGAAAAAACACTTTGTAAGCGAAAAATCGCTGAGTAGGCGATTTTTCAAGGGTACTGGGGTGGTATTGGCGGGGATAGAGTGTAGTCCGAAAATCTATGATTTTCGAGCGAACGGCATTCCCGTCCAAGAGCGTGTCGAATTTCGACACGCTCAGCGCCGTTTATTTCGATTTCGATTTAAAGAAAAGCGACATCAGATATCCCATAAACAGGGCGACCGAAATTCCCGCCGCGGTTGCCGTAAGTCCGCCCATGAATATTCCCATAAACCCATAATCGCCTATCGCTTTCTTAACTCCGACCGCGATACTGTAGCCGAAGCCGGTAAGAGGTACCGTAGCTCCTGCTCCTGCAAAATCGACAAGCGGCTTATAAATCCCTACAGCCGTAAGCAAAACGCCCGAAACAACATAGGCAACAAGAATTCTTGCAGGAGTAAGCTTTGTGCAGTCAATCAGCACCTGTCCTATAAGGCAGAAAGCACCGCCGACCGCAAAAGCCTTAAGGCATGACATAAACAATTCCATAAACATCTTCCTTTAGTGTTTCACATGAAACATTTATTAGAAGTGTTCCCGTATTTTTTAAATTTATTCGGGAATATATGAAATAGCCTTTGAAACACCGTAAGCCTCGTTTAAAGCCTTTAAAACCTCGCTTTTATTGAGGTTTTTGACTGTTATTCCGTAGGCGCTTTCGCTCCTGACGGTCATTTTAACCTTACAGGTGCCGTATCTTCTGTCGGGCAGAGTTTCGGTTATTTTTATAACCCCGATTTTCGTTTTATCGCAGTTCATTTCACAGAAATTAAAGCCCTTAGCGCCTTTAGCTCCAATATTATCGCCGATACTCAAGCCGCCGTGAAGATAATTGCATTTACACAGGTCGGCATAATATAAATCGACAAGCAGAGCCATTGAAGCGACGAAAAGCACAAATCTGTCGAAATGGCGGAAAATAATCATAAGCGTGATACTTGCGGCGATTATTAAAGCTCCGTAAAATTTAGGGAGCCACAAAAACCTTTTTAAGGACCTTGAGCTTTGGCTTGCCTTTAAGGGCTTTGAATCCCTTTGAAGAAACGGAAAATAGGTGCGGAACTCGCTTTTTATTTCCCTATGCTTTCCGCAAGGGATAATTACCGCCTTTTCGGAGCGCTGAGTTCCGAATCCGCCCACAGTTGCATACATTGAATAGTTTTTAAAAAAGCGCATTATCGGGGTCTGGACTATAACGGTATTATTTACCGCGGTTTTTGAAAACACCGTTCTTTTTCTTGAAAGCAGACCCGATGAGGTCTCCATGCGGTTTTCGTCCACCCTCAGTCTGAAGGTAAGGTTTTTAAGGAAAGAGGTTATAAAGGAAATTCCGAAAGCGATGATAACTATTATAGTCAGCGCGGTTACCGCAGGCGGAAAATATTTCATAAACTTATTCGAAAAGGTATCAATTTCATCGAAAATCATTTCGGTTATTGCGATATTAAGAAGCTTACCGGCACGGTTTATAATAGGCGCGGCAACGATAATTCCCGTAAGCGCAGAGGAGCTTGAGACCGAGAACATCGCAATTTTAGGATTTGAATACTTAATTACGGGGTTTCCCGCCTCGCCGTAGACAAAGGAGGAAAGCTTTATTGCGTCATCGCTTTTTAATATGAAATTAAAATCGGCGTTTTCCCTTCCGCCTGCCTCGGTATTGACCTCGAAGGACGCGGCGCCGCAAAGCTTTAAAACAGGGTTTACGGTCTGCGAAAAGCAGGAAAGCTTATCAAGAGAGATTTTTGCATGCGATTTAAAAATCATTCCGCTGTTGATAGTAAGGCTTTTATCGGTGTGAACAACCGAAAAGGAAAGCCACCTTGCGACGGCGATAAGCAGAATTGCCGCAAAAAGATATATTTCAAAGCTTATAACGCCGCTTATCCTACCGTATATAAGATACTGCAAAAGTCCCTTTATAACAGGGATTACAAGCACAAAAAGGAAAGGCTTTAAGAAAGAAAATATCATCAGCGGATGTCCGCGGTAGGTATTACTCATCGGTATTCTCCCCCGCTACGGTATTGATAAGCATCTTAGCGTCGGTTTCATTTATTTCAGGAATAAATATCTGTGTTCTCGCCGCCTTTAAGCTTACGGCGCAAAGCTTTAATTTCCTTGCTATAGGAGTTGAGAAGCCCTGAGCAAAAATCATGCGCGGATAGGGCATAATTTGGGTTGTTTTAAAAATCACGCCGTAGGTAAGCCTTACGGTATCGTCATCCGCAAAAATTATAAAGCTTTTATAAAGCATAGGCAGATACCAAGCCGCTAGAACCGCATAGAGCGCAAAAAGCCCTATTCCTAAAATTAAAAGCCAACCGACAAAAAGCGAGGCGGCGGCAGCGGCAGCCGACGGAAGAAAAAGAACTATTAAAAGCCTTAATTCATAAAGCAGAAGCGTTTTTTTCGGCAGAGTTCCTTTCATTTGGTATATTATTCCTTTCCGGTTATTTTCTTTCTGTATTCATTAAATGAATTTTCGTTTTTATTATCTCCATGCCGATAATATTTTTTATTTTTAAGATTATCGGGCAGATACTGCTGAGCAACATAATGATTTTTAAAATCATGTGGGTACAGATAATGCTGACCCTTAATTTCGGCGTCCTCCCCGTCAAAATGCTTGTTTTGAAGGTGTCGCGGAATTGCGCCGTAATTTCCCTTTTCAATGTCGGAAAATGCCGAATTTACGGCATTATAAGCGGAATTTGACTTAGGCGAGAGCGCAACTAAAATCACCGCGTCCGCAAGAGGAATTCTCGCCTCGGGCAATCCCACGGCAAGCGCGGTATCAACCGCCGCCTTTACTATCGGGATTATCTGCGGATAGGCAAGCCCGACATCCTCGCTTGCGCATACCATAAGTCTCCTGCATGCACTCGGCAGATCGCCTGCGGCTAAAATTCTTGCGAGATAGAACACTGCGGCGTCGGGGTCGGAGCCGCGCATGGATTTCTGATAAGCCGATAGCAGGTCGTAATGCTCGTCGCCCTCGCGGTCATACCTTACGGAGTTTCCCTCTAAAATCTGCTCGGCAATATCGTCGGAAATCTCCGATTTGCTGTCAGCCTGCGTAAGCATTGCGCAAAGCTCTAACATATTGAGCGCCCGTCTTACATCTCCTGCGGCGGCTCGGGCTATTTTTGCCGCCGTTTGGTCGCTTACCGTTATATTATCTCCGCAAAACTTAATCGCTCTTAAAACAGCCTTTTTAATATCTTCAGCGCTTAAAGCCTTGAATTCAAGCACCGTCGAACGGCTTAAAATCGCGTTATAAACATAAAAATAGGGGTTTTCCGTGGTTGAGGCGATAAGCGTTATATCCCCGTTTTCTATATATGAAAGCAAAATTTGCTGTTGCTTTTTATTAAAATACTGTATCTCGTCAAGATAGAGCAGAATTCCGTTTGCCGCCTCTATTGTGCCTATTGAGCCGATAACCTCTTTTATGTCCGAGGTTGAGGCGGTTGTAGCGTTTAAATAGCAGAGCTTTTTATCGCAGGAATCGGCTATAATTCGGGCAACCGTGGTTTTGCCCACGCCAGACGGTCCGTAAAATATCAGATTAGGCAGATTTTTTGAATCTATTATCTTTTTTAATATTTTGCCATCAGAAAGCAGGTGTGCCTGTCCTATAACATCTTCTATTTTTTTCGGTCTTGCTCTGTCCGCAAGCGGTGTATTCATTTTGTTTCCTCCGAAAGTTTTACTGATTTTATCGGTATTTAATTCATACAATTGTTTTGGGGTGAACTTAATTGAAAAAAACTGTTTTTATTAAAAATGCCGCCGTTTTAACGGCTTCTTCTCTTATTTTAAGATTTATCGGCATAATTTTCAAGGTCTGGCTCGCTTCCTCGATAGGGAGCGAAGGAATAGGACTTTATCAGGTGGTTTTCTCAGTGTATACTCTTTTTGCGGCATTCAGCGCCTGCGGCGTCTGCACCGCGGTGACGAGACTTGTCGCAAATCAGCTCGTTAAAGGGAGTAAATCGGGTATCAAAAGGATAATGAAGTCCGCAAATTTGATTAATTTCGTTATTTCCGCGGTTTCCTTTGCCGTTTTGTTCTTCGGCGCGGAAATTTTAAGCGGTTCGGTTTTAAAAGAAGAAAGAGCGGTGCTTTCCTTAAAGGCGCTCTCGTTTTCGCTTGTTTTTATGGGAATTTCCTCAAATATAAGGGGATATTTCATAGCGAGACGAAAAACAGCGCCTTTTGCCGCGGTTTCGTTGGCTGAGCAAATCGTTAGAATAGCGGTTGTTCTGTTTGCGGTAAACAGGGTTAAGGATATGGGAATTTCATATTCCTGCGCCGCTGTGTTTTTGGGCGACGCCGCCGCCGAATTGCTCTGCGCCTTAACCATGAATTTCCTTTATAAAAAGGATTTTAAAAGGCTTAAATTGACTGAAAACGGAGCTGATATCGCCGTTAAGCGGGAAATTATAAGAATTGCCGCCCCGATAACCGGCGGAAGATACTTAAATTCTCTTCTTCGGACTGCCGAAAATATT
This sequence comes from uncultured Eubacteriales bacterium, assembly GCA_934466515.1. Taxonomy (GTDB): domain Bacteria; phylum Bacillota; class Clostridia; order Oscillospirales; family Acutalibacteraceae; genus UBA737. The sequence continues at coordinate 7,688 of CAKSLH010000014.1, read as the reverse complement.
ATGATGCCGCGGCTTCTTGCCTTTGCCTCTGCCTCGGCGCTCAGCCTGTTCGGAATGATAAAGGGAATGGCTCTGCCGATTTTATTCTTCCCCGGAGTTTTATTAAATGCCGTTTCGACCCTCTTAATTCCCGAAATCTCCGAAGCGTCTGTTTTAGGGAAAAAACAGCTTTTAAAAAGCGGCGCCGAGAAAATAACCGTGCTTACGGCTACTGTCGGTTTTATATTTTCCGCCGTATTTTTCGTTGCGGGAAAACAAATAGGAATGCTTATTTATAAGGACGAGGGCGTAGGCATGCTTTTATGCCTGCTTTCTCCGATTGTTCCGCTGATGTATCTTGACAGCGTCTGCGACGGGATATTAAAGGGCTTGGACCTGCAGTCCTTTACCTTTAAAACAAGCATTGCGGACTCTGTTTTAAGGCTTTTTCTTATTTATTTTATCGTTCCAAAATGGGGGCTTTACGGATTTATAGGCATTATGTACTTTTCAAACGCTCTTACATGCCTTTTAAATGTCGGCAAGCTTACTAAAAAGACGGGCGCGGAAATAAATGCCTTTAAAAGCTTTATTCTGCCCCTAATCTTAGCCTATGCGTCGGTTTTCTTCTCAAATCTCGTTTTAAGAAATATTGAAGCCGAAAACGCTTTGGTTTACATAATACTTTTAGTCGGATTTTCCGTTTTGCTTTACTTTTCTTCTCTTTTATTCTTCGGATGTATTGAAAACAGACCGATTATCAGAAAATTCCCCCAAAAAACCTAATTCGGCTTTCTCAAATCCTTAAAAAAATCTGTTATTAAAGATTTGCATTCTTCCTCGGCAATTCCGCCGAAAATTTTGCACCCATTAGAAAAAGGAAGTGAAAAAAGATTTGCGGCGCTGTCCGCACAGCCGGCAGATAAATCGAAAGCTCCGAAAACAAGCTCGGAAATTCTTGCGTTTATAATAGCCCCCGTGCACATAACGCAGGGCTCTAAGGTGACATAAAGGGAACAGCCGTCAAGCTTCCATGTGCCTAAATTTTTCGCCGCGTCCCTTATAGCCTCGATTTCGGCATGAGAGGTGGGGTCATGCGTTTCCTCGCGCCTGTTTCTTCCTCTGCCAATAATCTCATTGTTTTTAACTACCACCGCGCCGACGGGTATTTCATTATTCATTGCCGCCTCTCTTGCGAGAGATAAGGCGGCGCTCATAAATTTTTTATCCATACTCTTAAAATTTATAAAAAGCGGCTTATTATATTAAGCCGCTTATATTTATTGGTTTACATAAAACTGACCGTTTAGCTCGTCAACAGAATGAACAGGCGCTTTGTTCCTGCTTACAAAGAGGAATATCGGCATTAAAATCGGGAAAACTATTGAAAGCACCGTAAAGCAGACCGCCATCTGATTATTGAACTTTAAAAAGATATTGTAAACGCTGATATAGGTAAATACAAGATAAACTACAGCCAGCGCAAATACCGCTAAATATAAAATCAGGCAAATGCCTAAAAGAGCGATAAGCGGACCTGTAAGCTGATAACCCAAAGCATCGGAAACCGCAATCGGAATAAGCCCTGCGAAAACCACAAGCATAATTAAAACCAAGCTTGCCGCAAGCACGATATTTAAAGTAAGCAACAGCTTTCCGCGGTTCTTTGTAACCGAGCCGTTTTTCTTTTTAAAGCCCGCGCCGAGCCTGCCTAAGGCAAAAGCGCTGAAAAACGGAATAAAGCTGTACCACGGGTTTTTAAGTCCCTCTTTTTCGGACATAACGCAAATTCCTATGCTTTCAAGCGCCCACAAAACAAGCGAAACGGCAACGCCGATTAAAAACGCAAACATCAGCACCGAAAAGAGCACCGCCAAAATGCCGCCGCTTAAAGCTCCTTTCGAAGAATCGCTGAAATTCTTTAAAAATTCTAAAATTTCTTCCTCATCGCCGTGAAACTGAAAATTTACCATAGCTTTTTCTCCTTATTTTAGGAAATATATTCTAAAAGAAATAAAGTACCGCCTCAATTAAACAGCCTGCGCAGAAAAGAATTATCGGAACGGTTGTAAAAAAGGAAGTATAAACCTTTTTGGTTGACAGCGCCTTTTCTTCTCCGCCTTCAAGCTTAAAAAAGCCCTCTGCTCTCGAAACATATAAAAGCCCCGTAATTCCGAGCAGCATATAAATAATATTTGTTATCGGATAAATGAGCATTGCGCCGTTTTTCGGCAGAATATCGGTTAAATAATCGCAGATTACGGCTAAAAAGTTATTAAGCGCATGCACCGCAATGCTTATCCAAAGCGAGCCTGTTTTTATGCGGATAAAGCCTAAAATCAAGCCTACCAAGAAAGCAAAGAATATCTGAATGAAATTTCTGTGCATAAGCCCGAAAAGGACGGACGAGGTTATAAGTGCAAAGCCCTCTCCGTGCTTTTTAAGCTCGCCCAATACCGCTCCTCTGAAAGCAAATTCTTCCGTAAGAGGCGGAATAACGGCTGTTGCAAGCACTGTCAGCAAAAATCCGAAAAAGCCCGAAGCGTTTTCACTGCTCGGATAATTATATGAAGGAAATCCGAGAGAATCGAAAAGCGCTCCGCCGTAGGAAACAGAGATATTTGCAAATCCGCAAAAGCCGATTCCAAGCAGGATAAAGCCCAAAACATTTCCTTTAGGCTTTTCAAAGGGAATAAGCGTACTTATTCTCTGCCCCGAAAGCTTAACGGCGATTAAAAACGGAATAAGAAATAATATTACCGAGCAAACCGTATTTACAGCCTCTGAAAAAGCAGGGTCCGAAAGCAGAGCCGTTGCGTCCGAATTACTTAGCCTAATATTTTTAAGTATCAGCATTATTACCGGCGACAGCACCGCGGATAATATGAGAGCGGCAAGCAGCGGAAATCCCGTTATGATTCCCGACAGCCTTACCTTTCTTTTCTCGGCGAAAATTTCATTATACTGCGCCTGTTTTTCTGAATCAAACATAGTGTGAAATACATCTCCTTTTAAAATTTATGACTGTATTTCCCCCTGTAATCCCTTTTATTCTTCGTCGGCTTTGATATCCGCCTCGCTGTCCTCCGCTAAATCCTCGGCGGTAACCGTTCCCGCGTCCGCGTCGGCGGCTTCGGGAGTATCGTTTACCTGAGAATCGTCATGGTCCGCAAGAGCAACCGAAAGAATTTTTTCGCCCTCGCCTACACGCATAACTCTTACACCCTTAGAGGGTCTTGCAAATTCGGAAATATCGCCTGCGAATATTCTTATTATTATGCCCGATGAGGATATCATTATAACATCGTCATTATCGGTAACCGGAACAGTCGCCGCAACCCTGCCGTACTTAGAGGTGCGGTAGTTTATAATACCCTTTCCGCCTCTTGACTGTAAGCGGTAATCGGAAACAGGGCTTATTCTTCCGTAGCCCGTTTCGGTGACGGTGAGAATTCTGTCGTCAGCCTTGCAGATTGCCATATCGACAACAAAATCTCCCTCGCGCATATTGATAGCCTTAACGCCTCTTGCGGTTCTGCCCATTGCGCGGACATTGTTCTCGTCAAACCTTATCGAATAGCCTAAAGAGGTCGAAATGAAGATATAATCGCTTCCGTCGGTCATTCTTACGAATGCAAGCTCATCGTCATCGTCAATCGAAATCGCAATAATTCCGTTTTTGCGGGTGTTTTTAAACTCGGTAAGCCTTGTTCTCTTTATTATACCCTTTCTTGTAACCATTGCGATAAAGTCCTCCTGCTCCTCGGTTGCGGTAACAGGAATGATTTTTGTTATCTTTTCGCCCGTCATAAGAGGTACAATATTTATCATATTCATACCCTTAGAGGTTCTGGAGCCCTCGGGCAGCTCATAAGCCTTTAATCTGTAGGCTCTGCCTAAGTTAGAGAAGAGCATAATAGTGTCATGAGACGAGCAGGTGAACATGTTCTCTACAACATCGTCCTCTCTCGTGGTCATACCGGTTATTCCTCTTCCGCCTCTGTGCTGAACGGAATAGGTATCGGCAGGAAGTCTCTTTATATAACCGTTTACGGTCTTTGTTATAACGCATTCCTCTTCGGGAATGAGGTCCTCAATATCAACCTCGCCCGCAACATCGGAAATCTCTGTTCTTCTCTCGTCCGCAAATTTATCGCGGAGATTTAAAGACTCGGTTTTTACAATATCGAGAATTCTTTCCTTGCTCGCTAATATTGCGTCGCATTCCTTGATAAAGGCAAGCTTTTCCTCAAGCTCGTCTAAAATCTTCTGCTTTTCCATACCCGCAAGCTTACCTAACTGCATCTGAACGATAGCGGTGGTCTGAATTTCGTCAAGACCGAAGCGATCGGTTAATGCCTGCTTGCTTTCGGGGATAGTCTTTGAATTTCTGATTATCGAAATAACCTCGTCGATAAAATCAAGCGCAATCTTAAGTCCCTCTAAGATATGTGCGCGCTCAGCCGCCTTTTTGCGGTCAAACTCGGTTCTTCTTGTAATAATAGAGCACTGGAAATCAATGCAGTCTAAAAGCATTTCCTTTAAGGTAAGCACCTGAGGCTTGCCGTTTACAATAGCTAAAAGAATTGCTCCGAAGGTAGACTGCAAGGCGGTATATGAATAAAGCTTGTTTAAAATGACCTGCGGATTTGCGTCCTTTTTGATATCAACTATAATTCTTATTCCGCCGTCACGCTTTGAGGAATAGTCGACAACATCGTCAATTCCCTCAATCTTCTTTTCGGCGGCAAGGTCATAGATATGCTTAACAAGGTCCTTTTTCCTTACCTTATAGGGAAGCTCGGAAATAACTATTCGAAACTTTCCGTTTTTCTGCTCCTCAATTTCGGCTTTTCCTCGGACAACAATTTTTCCTCTGCCCGTAGCATAAGCCGCTCTTATTCCCGATCTGCCCATTATAATTCCGCCGGTCGGGAAGTCGGGTCCCTTTATGTACTGGCAGATGTCCTGTAATTCCGCGTCGGGATTGTCGATAAGACAGCACATTCCGTCAATAACCTCGCCTAAATTGTGAGGCGGAATTTCCGTCGCCATTCCGACTGCTATTCCCGAGGAACCGTTAACCAAAAGCTGAGGAAATCTTACGGGAAGAACCTCAGGCTCCTTTAAACGGTCGTCATAGTTCGGCATAAAGTCAACGGTATCCTTGTCGATATCGTCAAGCATATTAAGGGAGAGCCTGTTCATTCGTGACTCTGTATACCTGTATGCCGCGGCAGGATAGCCGTCTATATTACCGAAGTTTCCGTGACCGTCAATAAGGGGATAACGCAAAGAAAAGTCCTGCGCCATTCTTACCATTGCGTCATAAACGCTCGCGTCGCCGTGGGGATGATAGCGTCCTAAAACCGCGCCGACGGTATCGGCGCATTTTCTGTATGCCTTATCGGGAGAAAGTCCGTTTTCATACATTGTATAAAGTATTCTTCTGTGAACAGGCTTAAGTCCGTCTCTTACATCGGGAAGAGCACGGCCTACAAGCACCGACATTGAATACTGTAACATACTCTGTTTTACTTCATCGGTTATTTCAACAGGCTCGATTTTGGTCTGCTCACTTTCGGGCCAGTATACATTTTCATGCTTTGCCATAAATAATCTTTCTCCTTTCCTTAAATATCAAGATCGGTAGCAAATACCGCGTTGTCTTCAATGAATTTTCTTCTCGGCTCAACCTCTTCGCCCATAAGCATTGTAAATACCTCGTCGGCAGCAGCGGCGTCCGCAATGTTAACCTTCAGCATTGTGCGCTTTTCGGGGTCAAGCGTTGTTTCCCAGAGTTGTTCGGGGTTCATTTCACCGAGACCCTTATATCTCTGAACATCCGCGTTTCCGCCGAGTCTTTCGATATATTCAGCCTTTTCCTCGTCGGTAAACGCGTCAAAATGTTGTTTGCCCTTTGAAACCCTGAACAGTGGCGGCTGAGCAAGATAAACATGCCCCTCTTCAATAAGCTCGGGCATATATCTGAAAAAGAAAGTCAGTAAAAGAGTTCTGATATGCGAGCCGTCGACATCGGCATCCGCCATAATAACTATTTTATCGTAGCGAAGCTTTGTTATATCAAAGTTTTCGGCAATTCCCGTGCCTAAGGCTATTATAACGGGGGTAAGCTTATCGTTTCCGTAAACCTTGTCGGCTCTCGCCTTTTCAACGTTAAGCATTTTTCCCCAAAGAGGAAGAATTGCCTGATATGTGCTGTTTCTTCCCTCGACCGCGCTTCCGCCTGCGGAATCTCCCTCGACGATAAATATTTCGGTCTTTGTCGGGTCATTTGAAATACAGTCGGTAAGCTTTTCGGGCATTCTTGTTTTATTTCCTATTCCCGATTTGTTTCTTGAAGCCTCTCTTGCCTTTTGAGCCGCCTCTCTCGCGTTTGAAGAAGCGATTGATTTTTCAATTATAAGCTTTGCCTGAGCCGGATTTTCCTCGAAATACTGATAAAGCTTGTCTCTCATTATATTGTTTACAAGCGTTCCGATTGCGGTGTTTCCGAGCTTTGCTTTGGTCTGAGACTCAAACTGCGCGTCTGTAAGCTTAACGCTTACTACCGCGATAACACCCTCTAAAACATCGTCCATGCTTAAGCTTTTTTCTTTTAAGGTCTTAAAATCCCTGCCGTATTTATTGACGGTTGCCGAAAGGCTCTTTTTAAATGCCGCCTCGTGCGTTCCGCCGTCAACAGTATGTATTGTATTTGCAAAGGACATTATTTTCGTGGAATATGAGGTGCTCCAGACAAGGGCGATTTCCGCTGTCGAATCTCCCGACATTCCGCTTATGTAAATAATATCGTCGTTTAATTTTTCCTTTTTATCGGTTTCAAGCAGATATTCGACATAGGATTTTATTCCGCCCTCAAACTGCAGATCGTCCTCTCTGTCCTTAATATCCGCGTCGGACCTTTCGTCCTTTAAAACAATTCTTATTCCCGCGTTTAGAAAAGCCTGCTCGCGGAGCCTGAATAAAAGAGTATCGTAGGAATAAACGGTGGTATCGGTAAATATTGTCGGGTCGGCTTTAAAGGTGACTACGGTTCCTGTTTCGGTTGTATCGCCGATAACCTTTAAATCTTCGGTTATATTGCCTCTTTCATACCTTTGCTTATAGATATGCTTTCCGTCCTTAACCTCGACCTCAAGCCAAGTTGAAAGCGCGTTAACAACCGACGCGCCCACTCCGTGCAGACCGCCCGAAACCTTATATCCGCTGCCGCCGAATTTACCGCCGGCATGAAGAATTGTGAATACGACGCTTACCGTCGGAATTCCCTTTTGCGGATGAATTCCTACAGGAATACCTCTTCCGTTATCGGTTACTCTGATTACGCCGTCGTCAAGTAATTCTACAAGAATTTTGTCGCAATAGCCTGCAAGCGCCTCGTCTATAGCGTTATCCACTATTTCATAAACAAGGTGGTGAAGACCGCGCTCGCCTGTTGAGCCGATATACATTCCGGGTCTTTTTCGTACCGCTTCGAGTCCTTCAAGCACCTGTATCGAATTTTCATCGTAATTACCGGTTACCTGAACATTTTTTTCATTACTCATTTTTTTCTCCTTATTTTATACTCTCTTTTCAAGCGTCTGCGCCGAAAGCTGAGATAAATATACAAGATTTTTTTTATTTCCTTTTGAACACACAATAAAGGATTTCGGCAAATCGCTGCAGTTTGATATAACCTCGCC
>CAKSLH010000013.1 GCA_934466515.1 uncultured Eubacteriales bacterium | reverse complement strand
TTGGTTCGGAATAGTGTAGTGCTGGCGGTCTATCTCTTGTTTTCGGTTGCTTGCTTCCTTACCGTACATGAGCATTATGTCAGGATTACTGACACATAGATTTATTAAATCCTGAAGATTACAGTTTTCGTAATAAATTTCGTCAAAGGAGTTATTGATTTCTTCTGAACTTATTTCAGGATATTGAGGAGCAAAAATTGTACTTTCTATTTCAATATATAGGAATTCGGCAGATAAGCTGAAATAATAGCTAGCATTATCATCTTCAAATGTGAAACATATGGTATTTATGTCATTTTCTATTTCTTTTTCTTTCGGCTTTTTACCAGTTGATTTTGAATAATATTTTTCTATTTTTTTCATAGTTTCAGCAATTAATTCAGAAAATTCCAAATCACCAAAATATTCTTTAATAGGTGCAATAAAACCGATGCGATATAATTTTTTATCTGAATTAAAGTCTATGTTAGGTAAAATGTTTAAATTTTCACTTCCGATTTTTTTGTATAATTTGTCTCCTAAAACCTTTTTGCAGAATTTTTTATATATTTTTGGCTTTTTTTCGCTTGGATAAAGATAATAATCGTTTTTTTCGGGACGGTAAAATTCAGGAGTAGAATTGTAACCGAATTTTTGAAAATCATCTATGCTCATACCCATAGTCATTCCCTCCGGAAGTGGCGGATGAGTCTTTATATTTATCAGTTTATAAACTTTTGCTCCCCCGAAAACCGATAATGCTAAAGCAATAACGATACCTATTGAAATTAAAATTTTTTTAAATTTATTTTCTTTTTTAGGCGAAGAAGATAAAGTATTAAAATATTCTATTGTTTTGTTTGTAACATTTTCGTTTGCACTTTGAATCGTATGCCGAGAAACGAGTTCCCACGCGTTTATACCTGCCGGAATATTATCAACAGGATAAAATTCAGCTATTTGAAACTCGCCTATATCACAATCGTTAAGTTCGTTGCAGGTCGCAGTCTGGACATCGTCCGATAATACTTTACAAATATATCTTTCGGTTTCACCTTCTTTTGCATAGGGATTTCTCACCCATACCAAGTCGTCTTTTTTAAAACTTTTAATTGCGTTTTCTGCAATGCTGTATGCTTTTTGTTCCGACAATTTGCTTTGTTCTTCTACCCAGCCGATTGCTAAAATGCCCCTTTCAAGACACATTTTAAACTTGTTTTTAGAGTCTTCAGGAACAGCTCCCGTTCTTTTGTCTTTAAGATTCATAATATAAACATTCATTTTAATTCTCCTTTATAAGAGGGAAGAACACCGGTTTAACCGGTGTTCTTAATATAATGGGTTAAAAGGCTATTCAAAATATCTTTTTGCCGTTTCATAATCGGTATCCGCTTGCTCAACCTTTTTGCGGTAGGTTTCTATGTAAGAATTATAGGAGTAACCGCTCCGATTTGTAATAAACCTCAGCAAGCTATTAACCGATTCATAATAATTGCTTACAGCTTTGTATGCTTCTTTATACTTTATGGGCGGATTTTTTATTTTTTTCATTATATAATTGCTATCTGCCCAAAGCTTGCAAAAACTATAATCTATATCACCGTCTATATCGTCTGTTAACCCACAAAATGCCCTAAGAGAATCGTTAAAATCATCATTAAAATATCTTCCGTCGGACTCGCTCATTGTGTAAGGATCGGTGTCATCATCCGATATTTCCATAATTGTATTATACCAAACTCTGCCTAAAAGAGTACCGGCTGATTCGGCAGTATTATTACGGAACACTATAGTATCGAAAGCTGAACTCATATTTTTATAATAAATATTATTTCTTATAATTACGCCTGCTGCTATACCGATGGCTAAAACAACTGCAACTATTGATATTAATAATTTCGGCTTTTTAAAAATTTTTAATTTTAAAATTTTTTCTTTTATTCCGGAAAAGCCTTTTTTCTTATCGTTGCTTTGCGTACTATCGGTTTTTAAAAATGAAAAATGCTGTTCAGTCATAATTGCAATATCATCGGGTGCTGAGGATATTGTTGCTCTTGAAACCAATCTTTCGGCTGTAATTCCGTTCGGCAGGGTTTGTGAATCGCCGACACCTATAAACTTACAACGGCAGTATTCGCTTATGTCATTTTGATTAAATAATTCTTCATTGGTTTTTTTCGCCTTTTCAGTGATACTGCAAACATAATAATTGCCTGTTACATTATTGTGAACCCACACAAGATCTCCGATTTCAAATCTGTTCAATGACATATGTGCTCTTAAATATGCACCGTCTTCTGATGTTTCGGGGTCATAGCCGACCCAACCTATTCCTACAATTCCCTGTGACATACAGAATTGAAACTTTTCATCGCCCGTTTTAGAAATTGACACTTCTCTGTTGTCCTTTAAATTCATTAACCATACATTCATTTTTTATTTCCCCTTTGTTTTATTTAATAACAAAAAAATACAAATTATTACCCTCTGAATTTATTCCGTTCCATGTAAGATGAAATACCACCTTACCACCTGAAGTGTAATTTGCACGGAATTTTGCATCGGAGCTTTTTTGACCGCCGATATAGCAATCAAAATTTTCGCTCTGTGTCTGTGCATCAATACTTACAGGAACCACCTTGACTGAATAACTGTTTCCTTTAAAACCGAAGCTGACTGTACCTCCTCCGTCAATATTCACATCTTGCACCGCATAGCGCTCACCGGTTTTTGAGTCATAAGAAGTTATGTTTGAATAACTGCCCGTGATTTTGCTTAAATCGGTATAATTGCAATTGCGGCATTTTGTGATATAAACATTATGACCCAACGGCGAACCCGTTGTTGTGCCGCAAACACTGCATTTTGACGGCTCAGTGCAGGTTGCCGCCTGCCAAGAATGTCCGTAACTGCACGGATTGCGATTTTGCGAATTATTATCGTTTGCGGCCGAAGCGGCAGTACCCTGATTTGAATTCTCCGGATTATTATAGCCGTCCGAATATTTAACATTTCCGTCTTCATCGGGTGCGTTCTGATAATAGTCGTTAATATATCCGGTGTTCTGATTTTCAGACTTATTATTGTTGCTTTGATCATTTTGTCCGTTGCTTTTCTTTGCGGCGATTATAGAATAAACTCCCACTGTATCTAAGGTATTTATCTCAGATACTTCGCAATCGTTCAAAGGAAAAGAAGGATTACTTGCATCACACGGATTTTCCGAAACTATTTTACAAAATTCGTTTAAATCATATTTGGTTCCGCCGTTATTTATCAAAGGTAAAACCACTGACTGCGCGATGATAACATATAACGTAATTTCTTCTTTTGTTGTAGCCTTATTCATTACAACGGCACAATTTTTGATTTTTTTATCTGTGTCAATTCCATAAAGTATATTTCCGCAATTTCCGCCCTTTGCGTTAATTGCATATTTGTAGGTTATTCCGTCGTCGGATGAATTTTTGGACGAATAATCAATAGTAAAAATACTACTGAATTTGACACTTGACGAACTTTCCGACGAAACTTTATCTAAAAGCTCAAAAGTTTCATTTATTGATTCCGAAATTGATATGCCGTCTGAAAGCTTAGCATTATTTGCGGCTTGACTTTTCGAATCACTTTTAATTCTTTTATCCGCGACTCCAACATTTTTTGAATTGCAAGCAGTAAAAAAAGTCATAAAAATCAATTCAAGCGCAATCAGAATACAAACACCGCCGAGTACTGCAATATTGCTTTTTGTTTTTTGAGTTTTTTTATTAACCATTATAAATTCACCTTAATTACTCACGTCTAATTTAACTATTGTTGTTGTGCCGCATTCATTGCAATAATAAGATTTATTTTTCGGATAATTCGGTGATGCGGAGCCCCATTCCAAATTTGATGAAGCGGTATGACAGCTTTTGCAAACCGGTCTGTAGGTCAGCGATACAACATTATTCGACATTAAAGAAGCACTTGAAACAGTACAGTTTTGAACATGCAAAATGTTAAGGTCTCTGTAGGTATACCACGAATCGGGCGTAAGGTCGACCTTGTTTGAGGTGTTTGCGCCGTAACCGCTGCCGGAGCTGTCATCGTAGCCTGATGATGCGGAATAATCATAACCGGAAGAGGTGCTGTAGTCGGAATATGAAGAATCCGAACGGTCGGATGATTTTTTTAATGCGGTTTTTTTACCGTTAAAAAGCATGATAAGCCCTGAAACAATCAAAAGGCAAACTAAATAAACGGTTAATTCTCTCAGCCGCGAATGATAGAAAAACCGATTAAACAAATCTTTGAAATTATTATCAGAATTCATTTTTCTCCCCCCTTATTTAATTCTAATTTATCATAAATAATGCTTACAGTCAAGATAAAATGCTTTCGGTTTATTCATAAAAACTGCTTATTGAATTAAAATAAACTTAAAAGCAGTGAGGTGATTGCCGGAATGGATAAACTTATTGATTATGCCGCCTTAGGCAACAGGATAAGGATTGCAAGAAAAAACAAGGGCTTAAGTCAGGAAAAATTAAGCGAGCTTTGCTCTGTTTCGGCGGCGCACATAGGTCATATAGAGCGTGGAACGAGAATTCCGTCGCTTGAAACGCTTTTTAAAATCTCAAAAGAGTTAAATGTCAGCTTAGACAGCTTGTTTTTTGATTCGCAGGACGATATGGGCGAAGTTTTTAAAAGCATATATTCAAGGCTTGAGGGAAAGAGCGACGAAAAGGTTAGGGTTTTTGTTTCCGCTGTAAAGGCGCTTGCGGATAAAATCGACGATCTTTGACCCTCGTTTATTTATTATAATTATCAGGTGCGGTTTTGTCCTAAGCAGGGAGCTTAATTTTTAAAAAAATCCGAATTGTTGACTGTAAGCATTTTTTGTGATAAAATTTTTAAAATGCTGTTTGTGACAGGATAAAATCTAAGGGGAATTGAAATGCGAAAAGATACCTCAGAAATGCTTTCGGAGCTGAAAGCCTGCTCTGATTTCAGGGATTTTCTAAGCTCAAATGAAGAAAATATAATAACAACCGAGCTTCACGAAAATCTTGAAAGGCTTCTTAAAAAATACAACATTAAAAAGTCGGAAGCTGTTAAGGCTTCGGAGCTGAATGAAATTTATGCCTATCAGATTTTTGCGGGTTCCAGAAGACCGGACAGAACAAAGCTTTTATGTATAGCTATCGGAATGGGACTGCCGCTTGAAGAGGTCAACGGACTTTTAAAATCCTCGGGCTATGCCTCGCTTTATGTTAAAAATCCGTTTGACTGTATTGTGGCTTTCGGAATTTTTAAAAAATACGATTTGATTAAAATCAACGGAATGCTTTATGATTACGGCTTTGATACTTTAGGGTAATTTGTTATGAAAAAGTGTCCTTACTGCTCAAAAGAGCTTTTAGACAATGCCGAATTCTGTCTTTACTGCATGCGGCCGCTTAATCTTAAAAACGCAAAGGAGCATAAAATCAAAAGGCTTTCATTAAAAAGCGCTTTAATGATTTTTCTGCCTTTGGCGGCGGTGCTTTTTGCTGTTACGGCGATTATTATTTTTAAGCCGAAAAGCGGCGGAAATGTATTCACGGCAGGAAAGCTTACAAATTCAAAATATGAGAGTACAAAAAAAGACTTAAGTCAAAACGGCGATTTAACCGATGAAAATTCAAGCCGAGAAACCACGAATTCCGACGCGCAGATTTCTGAAAACTTTAAAGGGCGAAATTCCGAATTGTCCGAAAACGGAGATGTGCCTGCTTCTGAATCGAAATCGCAAGCAGCGGGCAAAAGCTCTTCTTCCTCGTCTTCAAAAGCGGCTTCATCGAAAAATTCTTCGAACAGTATCTCGTCAGCTTCTTCGGAAAGCTTTTCTTCTCAGGCTTCGCAGACAGAAGCCGAAAAGCAGACCTTCAGCTTTAAAGCCGTCAGTGGCGGAATTGAAATAACAGGTATAGCAAATGAGAATGCAAGCGGCGAATATTCGATTCCCGATACTATTGACGGCAAGCCTGTAATCAGTATCGGCGAAAGAGCCTTTTATTATAAAAAAATAAATAGCATTATTCTGCCCGAAACTCTTAAAACAATAAATGACCACGCTTTTTCGGGTTGCAGTTCCGTTTCTCGGATAACAATTCCTAAAAGCGTTATTAAAATCGGAAACAGTGCGTTTTCGCCCTGTAATAATCTTTCTGCCGTTTATATTGCTTCAACGGATATAAGCGTTGATAATTATGCTTTTTCGAATTCTTACAACCGCAAGGTTGAGCTGACAATTTACGCTCCGTCTTCTACTGGACTTAAGGATAAAGCAAAAATGTATTGGTCGGCAAAATATGTTGAATGGAACGGATAATCGGTATATGAAAATTAAAAACATTGAGATAAGCGGTCATGCCGCCCTTGCACCTATGGCAGGGGTTGCGGACAGAGCAATGAGGGAAATATGCGTCCGTTTCGGAGCGGCTTTCACCGTAGGCGAGCTTACGAGCGCTAAGGGAATATCCCTCGGCGATAAAAAATCCAAAGAGCTTATTTCCGCCGATAAAAACGGCGCTCCCTTTGCCTCGCAGATATTCGGGAGCGACCCTGAAATCATGGCTCTGGCGGCGAAATTTGCCGAACAGCAGGGACCCGATTTTATAGATATAAATATGGGCTGTCCTGCGCCAAAGGTTGCGGGAAACGGCGGCGGAAGCGCTCTAATGGCAGACCCCGAAAAAGCGGCGGAAATCGTAAACAGGGTAGTAAACGCGGTTAAAATTCCGGTAACCGTTAAAATGAGGACGGGAACAGACGCTGAGCATTTAACCGCGCCGCGCTTAGCCGTTCTTTGCGAGCAGGCAGGCGCCTCGGCAATAACGGTGCACGGAAGAACGCGCGCTCAGATGTATGCTCCTCCTGTTGACAAAGAAACCATAAAGAAAGTAAAAGAGTCGGTTAAAATCCCTGTTATAGCAAACGGGGATATTACCGACGCAAAATCGGCTGAGGATATGCTAAAAGCTACAAGCTGCGATTTTTTAATGGTCGGCAGAGCGGCGAGAGGCAATCCGTTTATTTTCGAAGAAATAAACGCGGCTTTTGAGGGAAAAGAGTATACTCCGCCTACTCTTGAAAAAAGGCTTGAGATTTGCCTTGAGCAAATAATGCTTATGGAAAAATACAAGGACCCTCATATCGCGGTGCTTGAATCAAGAAAGCATTTGGCATGGTATATTTCAGGCATTAGGGGAGCGGCGGCACTGCGGCGCGAATGCGGAGAGGTAAGCTCTTTTGAGGATGCAAAAAGGATATGCGAAAAAGCACTTGAACAAAATGCTTTGTTATGATAGAATAATAAGGCTTGAAAGAAGGAATAGAATATGTCAGGACATTCAAAATGGAACAATATTAAGCGTAAAAAAGAAAAGACAGACGCTGCAAAGGCAAAAATTTTCACAAAAATCGGTAAGGAAATTTCCGTTATCGTAAAACAGGGCGGACCTAATTTGAACGAGAACAGCCGCCTTAAGGACGCGGTTGCCAAAGCCAAGGCGGCAAATGTGCCTAACGATAATATCGAAAGAATTATCAAAAAAGCCGCGGGCGAGCAGGGCGGAAACGAATACGAGGAGTTAATCTATGAGGGCTACGGTCCCTGCGGAATCGCAGTAGTAGTTGAAACTCTTACCGATAACAGAAACCGTACGGCAGGCGATATCCGCCATTATTTTGACAAGTGCGGAGGAAACTTAGGACAGACGGGCTCTGTTATGTTTATGTTTGAGCGCAAGGGCGTTATTGAGATAGAAGGCGAAGGCCATGACGAGGACGAGGTCATGGAAGCGGCTTTGGACGCAGGCGCCGAGGACTTTAATTTTGACGGCGATGTTTTCGAAATCACTACCGACCCGAATGATTTAGGCAAGGTAAGAGACGCTTTGGAAGAAAAGGGCTATTCATTCCTTTCAGCCGAGGTTCAGTATATCCCGAATACCACCTCTGAGATTGAGGACGAGGCTTCGAGAGAAAAAATGGAAAAGCTTATTGATATGCTTGAAGAAAACGATGATGTTCAGGCTATCTGGCACAACTGGGAAATGCCCGAGGACTGATTGTAAGCGGATTTTTCTGTTTTTAGCCATAAATTATAACATAAAAAATATTATAAATTTAACATAAATCAGGTATCACAACGCCCTGCGATTTTCAAAAAAATCGCAGGGCGTTTGTTATATTTCAAATCGTGCGCTCATAAGAATTTAGAAAAGGACAGGCAGGTGGAAAAATGAAGGAAGAATATAAAAGCATAATTTCAAATTTACCTTTTAAAATAAGGCGCGGTCTTGAATTTTCTGAAATTTTAAACTCAACGGTTGAAGAAATAAGACTTAGAGCGTTCAAGCCTGCGGCGGTTACAGTTGACGGAAAAACGCTTTTTATAAATAAAGACGGGAGCGTTTCCGATACCGTAGGCGATAATTCTTTTATAGTTTCGGCCTCTGACATAAGCGGAGCTTTTAACTCTCTTTGCAATAATTCCGTTTTTTCTCATGACAGGGAAATAGCGAGGGGCTTTATAAGTCTTGAGGGAGGACACCGCGTCGGAATTTGCGGAACCTTTCTTGATAACGGGGATTTTTGCGACATCACATCTTTAAATATAAGAATTGCAAACAGACTTAAAAATGTTTCCGCATCGGTGCCTGCGGAAATTTTAAAATCGGGCGTTCTTGTCGCAGGGCCTCCGGGGAGCGGAAAGACCTCTTTTTTAAGAGACTGCGCAAAAAGGCTTTCTTCGGGAAAGGAAAGCTTAAGAGTTGCGGTCATTGATACAAGAAACGAGCTTTTTTCATCGGATTTTGAAGATTTGGGAGAAAACTGCGATGTTTTAAAAATTTCCGATAAAAGAAAGGGGATAGAAACGGCTCTTCGGACCTTATATCCCCAGATTGTAATTTTTGATGAAATCGGAAGCATTTCTCAGGCACAGGCGGTTACAGAGTGCTTTAACAGCGGAATAAGCGTTATAACAAGCGCGCATGCGGGAAATATAAGCGATTTAAAGGAGCGCAGGGTTATAAAAATTCTGTTAAACAGCGGCGCTGTAAAAAACACGGTGCTTTTATCGCCTGCACATCGGTATCCGCCGAGAGTAATACCCGTAAAGGACATTTAAAATGAGTATTATAATAAAAATTTTAGGCTGTGTGCTTGTATTCACGGCGGCTTCCGCTTTCGGAATGAACGCCTCGGTCAAATACTTAAAAAGGCAAAAAAAGCTTAAAAGCATTTCGGACGGGCTTATCAAAATGCAGTGCGTTATTAAAAGCGGCGGATTTGACAGAATAAGGCTTATAGAAAGCTGCTTTAAGGAAAATGAGATAACCGTTAAAAGCGGTGAAATAAAAATAAATTCCGAATATCTTTTAAAAGAGGATATTGAAATTTTAGAAAATTTCTTTAAATCCTTCGGTCTTAGCAATACCGAAAATGAAATCAACAATATAGGAATAGCCGTTAAGCTTACGGAAATTCAGTATGAAAAGGCGGCTCTTGCGGCTAAGAAAAACGCACCGCTTTTTAAAACTCTCGGAATATGTGCAGGGCTTGCGCTTTGTATATTTTTAATATGAAAGGAAACTAAAAATGGATGTCGATTTTATTTTTAAAATTGCGGCAATAGGAATAATCGTTACGGTTCTTCATCAGCTTCTTGTAAGGTCGGGAAGAGAGGAGCAGGCTATGCTTACTACCCTTGCGGGGCTTGTTGTGGTGCTGATGATGATTGTCGGCGCGATTGCGGATCTGTTTTCAGAAATAAAAGGACTGTTCGGATTGTGAGCGGTTATTTTATTAAAATACTGATAATTTTGCTTTTAACGGCTCTGCTTTCATCTTTTTTAAAAAACTACCGCTCCGAGCTTGCGGTTTTGGTTGCGGTATCGGGAGGAATTGTATGCGTTTTAATGCTTATAAAAGGATTTTCTCCCGTAATCAAAACCGTTAAAAGTGCGTTTTCGGGAGCAGGACTTGATATTTCCTGCTTTGAAACCGTTTTAAAAGCTCTCGGAATATCTTATATTTCCGCATTTGCCGCCGATACCTGCCGAGACGCGGGGCAAAGCGCCCTTGCTCTAAAGGCGGAGCTTGCGGGGAAATGCGCGGTGTTCGCTCTTTGCATTCCGATGATCGTTTCACTTCTCAAAATTGCTTTAGAGGTGGCGGGAATATGAAAAAAAGGGTTTTGTTTCTTTTCGTTTTAATGGCTTTTTTAAGCTTTTTCAGCCTAAGCTCAAAGGCTGAGGGAAATGATGAAAATATTGATTTCGGAGCGGACAGCCTAAAATACTCTCTTGATGACAGCACAAGAAATTATATGGAAGAATTCGGAATAGATATTGAAAACGGGAAATTATCCTTTGATATGAATCCATTGGATTTTTTTGGGCATATTTTTACTTTTTTTAAAAGCGGTATAAAAAGACCGCTTAAGGCGCTTTTTTTGCTGCTTGGAATTATTCTTGCACTTTCCGCCGCGTCGGCATTTAATAAGCCGGACTCCAATATGGCTCCCGCGGTTTTTGCGGGGACCCTATGTATTGCGGCGGTAAGTATAAAGGATGTTCTTTCGGCTGCCGCCGCCGCAAATACCGCCGTTAAAGCGATAACCGACTTTATGCTCGCCTTTATTCCTATTTTTACATCAATTGTCGCAGTTTCGGGAAAGACCGCAACCTCATTTGCTTCCGGCGCCCTGCTTTTGGGTGCGGCGCAGGGGGTAAGCGCCGTATGCACATTCATAACTATTCCTTTAATGAGCGGCTATACGGCGCTTTCGGTAAGCTCCGCCGTTTCGCCTCTTACGGAAAAATCCGCGCTTGCAAAATCGGTTAAAAATGCGGCGCTTTGGATAATGTCGCTTGCTTCGACCGTCTTTTTGGGAATTTTGGGAATTCAGTCGGCTTTAAGCAGTGCCGCGGATACGGTGGGGCTTAAAACTACTAAATTTATAGTCGGCACATGCGTCCCCGTTGCAGGGGCAACACTTGCAGAGGCGGCATCGGCGGTTGCGGCTTCGGTTTCGGTAATCCGCTCGTCGGTTGGGGCTTATGCTATTGCGGCGCTTGTGATTATTGCCCTGCCGGTGCTTTGTGAAATTCTTATGTGGCGGGCGGTTTTTCTTATAACGGGAATTATAAGCGACCTGTTTTCGCTTTCTAAAACCTCGTCGCTTATAAAGGCGTTTGATTCGGTTTTTTCGGTCATTTCCGCGGTGCTTCTTATAACGCTTTGTATGTTTGTGATAGCTTTAAGTATTGTGGTAGGGGCAGGTAAAACGGTATGACGGCGCTAAAAGGCTTTATAACGGTTTTCTGTACGCTTTGCTGTACCTTAGGCGGACTTTTTATCTTAAGCCCCAAAGGGTCTTTTGAAAAGCCCGTAAGATATGTTTTTGCGCTGACTGTTCTTCTTTGCACACTTTCAAGCATAATAAGCATTACAAAGCTTGACCTTAATCTGAATACGCAGGAGTTTGAAATTTCCGATATTTCGCAGTTTTCAGAAGATACTGCAAAGCAGGTTTTTAAAACCGCTCTCGGCAAGGAGGGTATAACTTTTAAAAAAATTGAGGTTATTACGGATAAACTCGAAGACGGCAGCATAAATATTACTAAGGTTACGGTAATTTCGGACGAAGACCCTGAAAAGATAAAGGAAATAATTTCTCCCGACGGCACTTTAGAGGTGGAAGTAATAAATGAATGAAAAGCTAAAAAAAATAACCGATAAAATTAAAAATCCGAAATTTTTGATAATTGCGGCATTTATAGGAATAGGGTTGATTTTCCTGTCTTCGCTTGTTCCCGATTTTTCTAAAAAACAGGAAACGGCGGCAAAGGAGGACGGCGTTACCGAGGCGGAATATAAAAAAGAGCTTGAAAACAGCGTAAAGGTGATGGTAAGAGAGCTTTCGGGAGACCCCGAGCCTACGGTTATCATAACTCTTGACAGCGGAATAAGATACACCTATGCCGACCAAAAAAAGAGCGAAACCTCTTCAAGCTCTGGCAAGGATAAATCCGCTCAGTCGAGCGAAAGCGTCACTCAGTCCTACATAACCGTAAAGGAGTCGGACGGCTCGGAAAAACCGCTGTTGGTATCTAAGCTTATGCCGCAGGTAAGAGGAGTGGCGGTAATATGTGAAAACGGAAATTCGGAGCAGGTGGCGGAAAATATTAAAAACGCCGTTACGGCGGCGCTTAATATAACAGAAAAACGCGTATATATAACTGGAGGTAATTAAAAATGAAAAAAGTAAAAATTTTTACAAAGGGTCAGGCTCTTTTGGTGCTTATGGTAATTGCATTGGGTGCGGCGGTATGGCTCAATATGAAGTTTACTTCAAAAGAAAAATATTTAGGCGAAGCGTCCTATGTTTCGCAGACCTCTTCGGCTAAGACGGTTCAGACCTCTGCTAAGGCTCAGCAGAATTCAAAAGCCTCGTCGGAAAGCACTTCCGATTATTTCACGGCGGCGAGAAAAAACAGGGAAACCGCTCTTAAAAACGCTCAGAAGCAAATTGACGAAATGCTTGATAACGATAAGCTTACAGAGGCAGATAAGCAGCAAGCGGTAAAAATCGCAGGCGAAATTGCCAAAAGAATTGAAAGAGAAAATAATATCGAAACTCTTTTAAACGCTAAGGGCTTTAATAAATGCGTTGCGGTTATGGGAGACGATAATATTACCGTGGTAGTAAGCTCAAACGGTCTTACAACCGCTCAAACCATGCAGATTCAGGATGTTATAACCTCTCAGACGCAAATAGGTCTCGCAAATATTAAAATAATTACCTCAAAGTAGTTGTGATTTTAAAAAAAATATGGTATACTAAATTAAAATCCAATTGAAAACGGAGGAAATATAAATGCAGGACAATAAAACAGAGCTTTCCGTAAGCACCGAGGTTCTTGAAAAAATGGCTGAAATTGCCGCTTTAGAGGTTGACGGAGTAGTAGAGCTGAGCAGAAAGTCTTTGGATATCAAGGATGTTATAAAGGTTAAAAGTGCATTTAAGGGCGTTAAAGCCGAGATTATAAACGGTGCCGTTCATATCACCGTTTATATAAAGGTTAAAGAGGACGCGGCGTTAAAGACTGTTGCATTAAATGTTCAGAATAATGTTAAGGAAAAAATCCAGACCATGACCGGCACTGTTGTTACAGGTGTTAATGTCATTGTTGCCGATGTCAGCCTTAAAAATGACTTACAGGCAGAAGAAAACTAATTAAATAAAAAAACTCTTATGCGCGGAATTTATCCGCGCTTTTTTCATTGTTTAACAATTATTCATAATTTGTACTTTTTTTTATGGTAAAATAAGTTAAAAATTTGCTTTGGAGGAATGGCAATGATAGAAGTCAGCGGTCTTAGCAAAAGATACGGCAGCTTTCTTGCGGTGGATAATGTAAGCTTTTCCATAGGCAAGGGCGAAATTGTCGGCTTTTTGGGACCTAACGGTGCCGGTAAATCAACTATAATGAATATTATCACCGGCTACCTTTCACTTACCCGCGGAAATGTTACGGTTGACGGGTTTGATATTTCCGAGGAACCCGAACAGGCGAAGAAAAGAATAGGATATCTTCCGGAAATCCCGCCCCTTTATAACGATATGAAGGTTAGGGAATATTTAAGCTTTATTTATGACCTTAAAAAGGTAAAATTCCCTAAGAACGCACATATCGAAGAGGTTGAAAGGCTGGTTAAGGTCGATAATGTGAAGAACCGTCTTATAAAAAACCTTTCTAAGGGCTACAGACAGCGCGTCGGCTTTGCGGCGGCTCTTATCGGCAATCCCGATATACTTATTCTTGACGAGCCGACTGTCGGACTTGACCCGAAACAGATAATCGAAATAAGAAATCTTATTTCCAAGCTCGGAAAAAATCATACTATAATTCTTTCTTCTCATATCCTTTCGGAAATTCAGGCGGTATGTAAAAGAGTAATTATAATAAACCGCGGACAGATAGTGGCGGACGA
Organism: uncultured Eubacteriales bacterium; assembly: GCA_934466515.1. Classification (GTDB taxonomy): domain Bacteria; phylum Bacillota; class Clostridia; order Oscillospirales; family Acutalibacteraceae; genus UBA737. The sequence continues at coordinate 4,761 of CAKSLH010000013.1, read as the reverse complement.
TATGCTCTCAAATCTTTCGGAAAGACTGTCTGCCGATAAATCCGTGACCGCAAGAATAGTATGCGAAGAAGCGGATATGAAAAAAGCCCTTATGGGTATAAAGGATGTCGCCTCGGTCGAGAGCCTCGGAAGCATGGAAAAGGGAAGCTTTGATTTTTTGATAACTCCCGAAAACGGTGCGGATATAAGAGCGGCTGTCTTTGAAAGAGTAACCGAGAGGGGAAAAACAATATTAAGCCTCAGCGATAACAGACTGTCTTTGGAAAGGATCTTCTTAAAGCTTACTGAGGTTTCCGATAATTCGGAGGCTAAAAGGCTTTTAGGCTTAACCGAAGAAAGCAAAGAAGAAAACAAAGAAACCGAATTTGAAACGGAAGAAAGCGGGGATGAAGCATGAAGGCAGTATTTAAAAGAGAACTGAAATCATATTTTAATACACCGCTCGGCTTCGTTGTCCTTGCGGCATATTATCTCATTCTCGGAATTTTTTATTATGAATATCTTTATTTAAACGGCAGCCCCGAAATTTCCGTGCTTATAATTGCCATGTATTCAATAGTTGAATTCACTGTGCCTATTATAACCATGCGTCTGCTCAGCGAGGAGCGCAGGAATAAGACCGATCAGGTGCTTCTCACCGCTCCCGTCAGTCTTACGGGAATTGTTATGGGCAAATTCCTTGCCGCATTTACACTTTATACTATTGCGTTTGCGCCGACTGTTATATTTGAAATTATTTCCGCAAGCTATGTTTCGGTCAATATATTAAGCTATCTTTATTCGCTTTTCGGAATTCTGCTTATGGGCGCGGCTTTCATATCGGTAGGTATGTTTGTTTCGTCGCTCACCGAAAGTCCGGTAGTAAGCGCGTTTATGATGTATGTTGTTGTGTTTATAGTTTCGGTAAGCGGCAATCTTTCAAGCGCCGTTACAAAAAGAAGCACTTCATCGACAAGCGGACTTGTCAATCTCGCGAATAAATTCCTGAATGTTTTAATCACATGTGTTCAGAAATTTTTAAGCGCGATAAATATTGAAGAAAGAATAACAAGCTTTGCAGAGCCTGTATTCTCGGTTCCTAATGTGATTTACTTTTTGAGCGCCTCGGCGGTATTTCTGTTTTTGTCTGTCCGTTCGCTTGAAAAGCGCAGATGGGCTTAAAGGAGGTTTTTTAATATGGAAAATAATAATTCAAATGAAATTGTAAAAGAAACCTTGCCCAAAAAGAAAAAAGAAAAGAAAGAGAAAAAATTAAAAAAGCTTAAAAATCAGTATGCCCTTAAAAAAGGCGGATTTTCAGCCGCGCTTATAGTTATCGTGCTGGCGGTGCTTATTCTTTTCAATTGGTTTGTTTCTGTCCTTTCCGACAGAGTAAGCCTTGAATTTAATATGTCGCCGAATGAATCGAATACGGTAAGCGAGGAAAATTTGAAATATATTAAGAAAATAGACTCAAAGGTCAATATTCTTGTCTGCTCCGATGAGGATAATTATTCTTATTATATGACTAATTATTGGTGCCAGAATAAGAATGTAACCTCCGATTCAAGCTATTTTTCACAGACTCTTACTCTTATAAACGAATATAAAAAGGCTAATAAGAATATAAAGGTGCAGTTTGCCGAAATAAATTCCTCACAGTTCAGTAAGCTTTCAAATGAATTCGGTTTTTCAAATCTTAACCCTGCTTACGGCGATATTATCGTCTACAGTAAAGATACCGCAAAAAGCAAAAAGGTTTCTTTCGATGATATTTATGAAGTTTATGATTCAACCGGCTATGCTTCCTACGGTATGGGCGCTTCCTATCAGATAACCGGAAACAATATCGAAAAATCGCTTACAAGCGCCGTTTCCTATGCGCTTTCCTCTCAGACTAAGAAAATTGCTATTTTGACCGGTCACAGCGATAATGTCAGCACCGAAAACTATGAAAATCTTTTAAAGGATAATAATTTTGAGACGCAGGTTATTTCCGACAGCATTATAACCTCGGTTTCCTCGGATTTTGACGCAATAGCGATTATCGCTCCCTCAAAGGATTTCTTTGAGCAGGAGATAAATGCGATTTCCTCGTTCCTTGAAAACGACGGAAAGCTTAAAAAGGGCTTGATTTATTTTGCCGATTCGTCTTGTCCGTACCTGCCGAATATTTCATCTTTCCTCTCGGATTACGGTATAGTTATCGAAGAAGGCAAAACCTTTTCGGCTTATCCTTACGGAAATGACCCTGCTACGGGATACAGCTTAGACTCAAATGGCGCTATTTTAAGTAATGCTACCTGTCTTACGGGGAAAAATGTTCCGCTGCTTACCGATGAGCCTGCCGATAAATCCGTAACCGTAACCGCTCTTGTATCTGCTTATAACGGCGCTTTTAAGGTTCCTTCCGACGCGGATGAGAATTACAGCGTCAAGAAAGAGGATTATGCCGCATTTGCAACAGCCGTTCAGGCAAAGAAGTCAGATTATGACAGCGACGGCAAAGAGATTTCAAGCTATGTTACAGTATTTTCAAGCTCCGAATTTATAAACTCGGAGTGGGTTGATTATCAGAACTGCGGAAATAAAGATGTTGTCCTTGCGGTAACCGAAAGAAATTCCGATGTCGGAACGACGGATATTAAGTTTGTAACCAAGACCGTAGAAAACGAAAGCTATAAGGATAAAATAACAAACGGCGGAAAATCTGCGGTAGTATTCTTCTTTATTATCCTTATTCCTGTTCTGACAATTGTTTCGGGAATTGTAATTTATATCAGGAGAAGAAATGCGCAATGAGCGATTTTTTTGATGAAGAGAATAAAACAGAGGAAGAAAATTCAAGTATCTTTTCCGACCCTGCCGAAAAAACCGTAAAAGAAAAAAGGCTAAGCGCTAAGAGCAGAAGAATTATAGCCCTCTGCTCAGGCGTTCTCGCCGTAGGACTTATAGTCGCCGCCGCGGTTACCGTTAAATTAAAAATAAAGCCTAAGGATACCGATAATTCCTCTTCCGATTCAAAGCAAATTGAGGTTATCGCACATTCCCAGTCGGATATAACCACGGTTGAGGTTAAGAATAAAAACGGAAGCTTTTCGTTTTATAAGAAAACGGAGCCGTCTTCAGACAGCTCCTCTTCCGATACTGTTAAATGGTGCGTTTCGGGCGTCGGTGAGTCGCTTACAGACTCGTCTGCAGTAGGAAATATTGTAAGCGGTGCCGCAACCGTTTCGGCGGACAGAGAAATTGAAAAGATGTCGGCGGCGGAATGCGGACTTGATACGCCCCTCTTTACGGTTAATGTCACTCTTGACGACGGCAGCACCTATTCTCTTTTCGTAGGGAACACCGCGCTTAGCAATGACGGATATTATTTTTCGTCCTCGGAAACGGGAGATAAGATTTATCTTGTAAAGGACAGCGCGGTTACAGGCTTTGATTTTGAGCTTTTAGACCTTGCCGATTCTTCGGGCTTTGAAGCGGCGGCATTCAGCGCGGATATTTCCTCATATAAATCCTCTTCGGGCACGCTTTCTTCGTTTGATGAGCTGTCGGTTTCGGGCAAAAGCTTTGAAAAGCCTCTTGTTATCAGACCTAATACCGACGAAAGCTCTTCGTCCGCGGCGCCCTTTATAACCGTTTCTCCGATTTCGGGCTTTGCCGATAATACGGATAAGCTTTTACAGCTTTTCAGCTCCTCTACCACGGTTGCCGGCGCATATTCACTTGATATTAACCCCGAAACGCTTAAAAAATTCGGTCTTGATAATCCCGATTATGTTGTTTCGGTTTCTGTCGCAGGAGAAAAGAAGACCTTTAAGATTTCAAAGGTTGACGATGAGTATTGCGCTGTGATCAATGATGAGAGTAAAATCGTTAAAAAGGTAAGTAATGAGTATCTTTCGGTTGTAGGCACAAAGTCAGAGGATTATTATCTTAAAATGATTGCCCCGTATATGCTTTCGTCGCTTTCGGAATTTGATGTCTCGCTTGACGGACAAAATTATAATTTCTCGGTTTCCTCTTCCGAAGATGAAGACGGCAAAACAACCTTTGAAATTAAATTAAACGGCAAGAAAATCAAAGAATCCGAATTTCAGGATTTTTATTCCGTTTTCGTCGGTCTCAGCGTTACCGATTATCAGTCGGCAAACGCGGGAAAAACCGCCTGCACCGTAAAGCTTAAATTTGCGGATAACAGAAGCGATATTGATATTGCCTTTTCTCAGATTTCCGCTACAAGATTTAAAGTATTTTTAAACGGACAGGATAAAGGCAACATTACCCTTTCCGATTATAATAAGTTTACTAAAGCTTTAAAAAAGATAATAAAATAAATAAACAGCAGCTTCTTTTACATTAAAGAGGCTGCTGTTATTCTAGATACTAGACATTAGATGTTAGACATTAGACCAATGTGTGCCTTACGGCACGGATATAACCAAACCCTATCGGCTCAGCCTAAAAGGCTGAGCCACTTCCCCTTTCAAATAAAGGGGAAGCTTGGGATTCAGCAAAATCTAAAGCAAGGCTCCCTTCTTATGCGATAGCATACAGAGGAGATTCCCCTGTTAGGGGAAATGTCTGCGACAGCAGACAAAAGGGTTCCCGTCTTCCGGAGGAAAAGCGTTGTCGCAATTTAATTGCGACTGAGGGGTATTGTTTTAGATTTCAGACATTAGATGTTAGATATTAGACCAATGTGTGCCTTACGGCACGGATATAACCAAACCCTATCGGCTCAGCCTTTCAGGCTGACCCACTTCCCCTTTCGTCTAA
>CAKSLH010000012.1 GCA_934466515.1 uncultured Eubacteriales bacterium | reverse complement strand
GGGTATTGTCTATTATCTACCGTCTAGTATCTAACATCCAAACCGGAAAATTCTATATCTAATCCTTTTGCTTTGAATTCATATTTTCTATATGCTTTTTTAAAGCCTTAAAGGATTCATCGCTTATATAATGCTCAATTTTGCATGCGTCCGCCGCGGCAGTGCTTTCATTAACACCCAGCTTTGTCAAAAACTCGGTAATAAATGTATGCCGCTCGTAAATCTTTTCCGCTATTTCTTCACCGCAGGCAGTAAGGGTTAAAAAACCGTTTCTGTCAACATTCAGATAGCCGCCCTTTTTGAGCAGCCCGACCGCCCTGCTTACGCTCGGCTTTGAAAATTCCATGTATTCGGCGACATCCAAAGAGCGGACCGCACCTGTTTTCTTTTGAAGAATGTAGACGGTTTCAAGATACATTTCTCCCGATTCCTGTAATGCCATAGTTTTCCTCCGTAACGGTTTTGACTAATTATAACATTAAAACATAAGGATTTCAAGATAATGGGAAAATTTAATTTGTTCATATTTGTTCGTTGAAATATTAACAAATATATGGTATGATTAAAAAAGATTAGGAAAACTGTCCTAAATCTTAAATGCGGCAGCTTAAAGCTGCTGCGGAAAATACAATGAAAAGGTGATTTTATGAACAGATTCATTCTTAACGAAACCTCTTATCACGGCTCAGGCGCCGTAACCGCTGTTGTTGACGAAATCAAAAACCGCGGCTTCAAAAAAGCTTTTGTCGCAAGCGATCCCGGACTTGTTAAGTTCGGAGTAAGCGCAAAGGTTACCGATCTTCTCGAAAAAGCAGAAATCCCTTATACATTATATTCTGACATTAAGGCAAATCCGACCATTGAAAATGTTCAGAACGGCGTTAAAGCCTTTAAGGACAGCGGTGCCGACTGTATCGTAGCTATCGGCGGCGGCTCTTCAATGGATACCTCTAAGGCTATCGGAATTATCGTTACTAACCCCGAATTTTCCGATGTCCGTTCTCTTGAGGGTGTTGCTCCGACAAAGAATCCCTGTGTTCCGATAATCGCAGTTCCCACCACCGCCGGTACCGCTGCTGAGGTTACAATCAACTATGTTATCACCGATGTCGAGAAAAAGCGCAAATTCGTTTGTGTTGACGCACATGATATTCCGGTAGTAGCTGTTGTTGACCCCGATATGATGAACTCAATGCCTGCCGCACTTACCGCCGCAACCGGTATGGACGCTCTTACCCACGCAATCGAGGGCTATATCACAAAGGCTGCTTGGGAGCTTTCGGATATGTTCCATATCAAGGCAATTGAAATTATCGCTAAAAGTCTCCGCGGTGCCGTTAAGAACGAAAAAGAAGGCAGAGAGGGAATGGCTCTCGGTCAGTATGTTGCAGGAATGGGCTTCTCTAATGTCGGACTCGGCGTTGACCATTCTATGGCTCACACCCTTTCGGCTTATTACGATACTCCCCACGGCAAGGCTTGCGCAATTTTGCTTCCGACCGTTATGGCTTATAATGCTGAATGCACCGGCACAAAATACCGCGATATAGCAAAGGCTATGGGCGTTGAGGGAACCGAGAATATGACTCAGGAGGAATACCGCGCAGCTGCCGTTAACGCAGTTAAGCAGCTTTCCGAGGATGTCGGAATTCCTACAACCCTTAAGGGAATTGTTAAGGAAGAGGATATTGACGCTCTTGCTAAGGACGCTTATGCCGATGCATGCCGCCCCGGCAACCCGAGAGAAACCTCTGTTGAGGATATCAAAGAGCTTTACCGCAGTCTTCTTGTTTAATAATATTTCATACTTTTTTGCTCCTGTCTCTAAAAAAGAGACAGGAGCATTTTATCTTGACAAATTTCATATTTTGTATTATTATAATTAAAAAGCTATGACGGGAATAAGTAATGCAAATTTCGCTTTTTTAAGAGAGAGGACGGTCGGTGAAAGTCCTAAAGGCTGATTTGCATGAAGCTATCCTATCAGCCGCGCCCGAAAGGGAAAGCCGGAAAGCCGCCGTTAAAGGCTTTGAGTGCGGAAAAAACAGATTTTTCCGAATTCAGGTGGTAACACGGGTATTTTAATTGCTCGCCCTGAAAAGGCATAGCCTTTTCAGGGCTTGTTTTTATATTACAATGACAACGGAGGAAAAAATCATGAAAAGCGAAATCCTTAAACTTCTTTCAAGAAATGCGAAATACACTCTTGCTCAGCTCGCAAAAATGACTGGTATGACCGAGGCGGAGGTAAGCGACGAAATCACAAAGCTTGAAAATCAGGGACTTATAAGAGGCTATAAGACGGTTATCGACTGGGAAAAGCTTGAAAACGCGCCTGTTTCGGCAATAGTTGAGCTTAATGTTGTTCCGAAAGCGGACTTGGGCTTTGAGGAGATCGCCGAAAAGGTTTCCTCCTTTGAGCAGGTCGAATCGGTATACCTTATGTCGGGTGCTTATGACCTGAATGTTGTTGTAAAGGGCAAAACTCTGCAGGATGTCGCCCAGTTTGTCGCAAAGGAGCTTGCAACGCTTGATTCTGTCACCCAGACTACAACTCATTTTGTTATGAGAAGATACAAGGAGCTTGATATCAAGCTTTTTGACAAGGACCGCGACGACAGGGGGCAGTTTCTTTTATGATAGATTATTCATCGGTTTTAAGCCCCGAGGTAACTGCGCTTAAGCCGTCGGGAATAAGGAAATTTTTCGATATCGCCGCTACTATGGACGATGTTATTTCCTTAGGCGTCGGCGAGCCGGATTTTCAGACCCCTTGGCATATAAGAAAAGCAGGAATTGCGGCTTTTGAGCGCGGAAGAACGAAATATACCTCTAATTCGGGTCTTATGGAGCTTCGAAGCGCAATCACCGAATTTTTAGAGAGAAAATACAGTCTTTCATACGAGCCTGAGAGCGAGGTTTTGGTAACCGTAGGCGGAAGCGAGGCGATTGATGCGGCGATAAGAGCGATAGTGTGCGAGGGCGACGAGGTTATAATCCCTCAGCCGAGCTATGTTTGCTATGAGCCGATAACCCTGCTTGCAAAGGGCGTTCCGGTTATCATTGAAACCAAGGCTGAGGACGATTTTAAGCTCACCGCAAAGGATTTAAAGGCGCATATAACGCCTAAAACAAAGGCGCTCATTCTCCCCTATCCCTGCAACCCGACGGGCGCTATTATGGAGAAAAAGGACCTTGAAGAAATTGCAAAGGTGCTTGAAAACACCAATATTGCGGTTATTTCGGATGAAATCTATTCCGAGCTTACCTTCGGCTCAAATCATGTCAGCTTTGCTTCGGTAGGCAATATGAAGGAGCGGACGGTTACCGTAAACGGTTTTTCAAAAACCTTTTCTATGACAGGCTGGCGCTTAGGTTACGCCTGCGGTCCAAAAGAAATTATAAAGCAGATGACAAAAATACATCAGTTTGCGATCATGTGCGCTCCTACAGTCAGCCAGTATGCGGCTGTTGACGCACTTAGAAACGGCGATGCCGCAATTGCCGCTATGAAAGAGGAATATGACCGCAGAAGAAAGCTTACGGTTGCTTCTTTTAATGAAATCGGTCTTACCTGCCGCGAGCCTAAAGGCGCTTTTTATGCGTTCCCGTCAATTAAAAAAAGCGGTCTTTCATGCGATGAATTCTGCGAAAGACTGCTTAAGGAAAAGCATGTAGCGATAGTCCCCGGAACCGCATTCGGAAAGGGTGGCGAGGGCTTTGTCAGAGCGTCCTACTGCTATTCGACCGAGCACCTTATAAAAGCGGTCGAGAGAATTGACGAATTTTTAAAGACGCTGTAACAGCAAAAGAAAAATCCCTCCACCGCGCATAAAGCGCGCCAGCTCCCCTCTGTATGCTTACGCATAAGAAGGGAGCCTTTTCTTTAGTTTCAGCATAAACCCAAGCCTCCACTAAAGTCGTTAGGGGAGGTGGCAAAGCGAAGCTTTGACGGAAGGGTTTGGTTATATCCGTGCCGTAAGGCACACAACAGTCTAATGTCTAGAATCTAATATCTAACATCTGGAACGACAACTCCCCTCTGTATGCTTACGCATAAGAAGGGAGCCCATTTTTATATCAGTATCAAATGATAAATATTATTTATTTTCAGCTATGATTTTTTCCGCAATATTTGCAGGGACATCCTCGTACCTTGTAAATTCAAGGGTGAATGTTGCAGTACCCTGAGTTATCGAGCGCATTGCAGTGGAAAAATCCTGCATTTCGGACATCGGAACCTCGCCTATTACCTCCTGCATTTTATCGGGAGCGGGATTCATTCCGATTATTCTTCCTCGGCGCTTATTTATATCGCTTATAACATCGCCGAGCATTTCATCGGGGACGGTGACCGTAAGAGTGCCGATAGGCTCCATTAAAACGGGGCTCGCCTTTGAAACGCCCTCTTTGAACGCAAGCGACGCAGCGGTTTTAAATGCCATTTCGGAAGAGTCTACAGGGTGATATGAACCGTCATAAAGAGTGGCCTTTATTCCGACCATAGGATATCCTGCAAGAACGCCCGAGGACATGCAGTCTCTGAGTCCCTTTTCTACCGCAGGGAAGAAGTTTTTCGGAACGGAACCGCCGAACACCTTTTCTTCAAACACAAGCTCATGGCTGTCGCACGGCTCAAATTCAATCCAGACATCGCCGAACTGACCATGGCCGCCCGACTGCTTTTTATGTCTGCCCTGCGCTTTAACGCTCTTTCTTATTGTTTCCCTGTAGGCAATTTTCGGCTTTTTAAGCTCAACCTCTACGCCGAATTTCGATTTAAGTCTTGAAACAATAACATCAATATGCTGTTCGCCGAGACCCGATAAAATCTGCTCATGGGTTTCGCTGTCGGTCTTAATAAGTATGGTGGGATCCTCCTCGGCAAGCCTTGCAAGACCTGAAGCCGCCTTTTCCTCTTCGCCCTTGGTCTTAGGATATACCGCAACGGAAAGCGAGGGCATCGGAAAAGCGATTTCGTAAGCCTCTGCCTTGCCCGAAACAGAAAGAACATCGCCTGTAAGCGCATAGGAAAGCTTTGCGGCGCAGCCGATATCTCCGGCATGGATTTCCTGCGCATCCTCCTGCTTAGCACCCTTAAGCCACATAATTTTAGAAAGCTTTTCTTCGTCTCCCGTCCTTGTGGACTTAAGCTTCATATCCGGTTTTAAAACACCCGTTAGTACCTTGAAATATGAAAGCTTTCCTACAAACGGGTCGGCAATCGTTTTAAAAATAAGTACGGCTGTATCGGAACTTTCGGAGGAAAAGCCTTCTTCCTCAGCTGACGGCATAAGCTCAAAAAGCTCCTCGGCGAAATCGGAGATTGCGTCTCCCCTTTGCTGAACTCCCGAAAATACGGGGCAGATATCGCCCGATTTAATTCCTTTTTTAAGTCCGTTTATGATTTCTTCTCTTGTAAACTGCTCGCCGTTTAAATATTTTTCGAGCAGCTCCTCATCGACGCTTGCAACCGCTTCGAGCATCATATCTCTCATCTGAGTGATCTCATTTGACTCGGGAAGTCTTAAAACGGTCTTTTCAAAGCCGTTATAGGAATATGCCTCGTTATTTATAAAATCGACAAAGCATTTAACCGTTTCGTCCTCAACGAAAGGAACAATTATCGGGCATACAGCGGCGCCGTAATTAGCAACAAGCGAGGAAATTACCCTATAATAATGCGCATGCGCGGAATCAAGCTTTCCTATAAAGAAAGCGACGCTTTTATTCTGTGCTCTCGCCTTTTTAAAGCACTGCTTTGCGCCTACGGTAAGTCCCGATTTTCCCGAAACCGTTATAACGGCACTGTCAGCCGCGGCAAGCGCCTCGCTTACGCCTGCGGCAAAATCAAACTGTCCGGGGGCGTCGATAAGGTTAATTTTAAGTCCGTTATGTTCAAGCGCAAAAACCGATGTACTGACAGATACTCCGCGCTTTTTCTCCTCGGGGTCAAAGTCCATAGCCGCGGTTCCCTCGGGTGTTTTGCCTATTCTGTCGGTTGCCTTTGTATAATAAAGCACTGCGTCGGCAAGAGTGGTCTTGCCTGAGCCGCCGTGGCCTAAAAAAGCAATGTTTTTTACTGCGTTTTCCGAATAGTTTTTCAATTTCGTACAACTCCTTTGTGGATAGCAAATTTATGTAAAATTATTATAACATAACGCATTGTAGATTACAACTAATTATTTTATAAACCTAAAAAAACTTTTAGGGAAATGTCATAAACACTACAAATTTGTTACAAATTAAGGCATTATGCCGAAAAACGGCTGTAAACTGTTACATAATTGAAAACTTCTGTAACACGATTGTTCCTGCAATTTTGAAAAATTTCAAGTATAATGTATATATAGAAAATTTGAAAGGACGGCGTTATATATGAAAAAGAAACTGTTTGCTTTTCTTTCGGCAGCTCTTGTTATCGCCGTCGGAATTTTCGCTTTCGGTATTTCCTATTCAAAGGCAGGCTCTGTAAAGGCCGCGGGAAACGGAGCAAATCCGCAGACAGAGGCGAGAAACGCGCGTTTTCTTAATATGCTCAATCATAATTTTGTTTATAACGAGGATTTTGACGATATAAATTCCATAGTCAACAATTCGGTTATAGCAATTCTTGATAACCGCGACAAGGCAGACGAGGATTATATCTCTGCCGAGCTTGTAAAGAGCTTTGTCAGGTCGATGTACGGCGTAGAGATAGCCGATATTTCTCAAATAAATGAGGACTGCCCTAAAAAAGACGGATTTGTTTACATCATAGGCCGCGGTTATTCGAAATATGAGCATAAGATTTTAAATGTAACCGAAAATGAGGACGGAACATTTACCGTTAAAACCTCCGTTAAGGTTTTAAGCCATGACAGCGAGGATGAAACGCTCACCGCTTCAACGATTTTTGTTAAAAATGCAAATTCGGAATTCGGATATAATATAGTATCGAGCGAGATTTTCTTCTCGGAAGAAGTAATGTAAAAAGACGATTTAAAGGGTGCGGAATTTATTTTCCGCACTTTTTTTATTTTTTTTCAAATAACACTTGACAAACACCGCTAAAATTCGTATAATAATTTAGTCGCGATATACGGCTGTATAGCTCAGTTGGCTAGAGCATGCGGTTCATACCCGCAGTGTCATTGGTTCAAATCCAATTACAGCCACCATTCGGCCCGGTGGTCAAGAGGCCTAAGACACCGCCCTTTCACGGCGGTAACACGAGTTCGAATCTCGTCCGGGTCACCAAAAAAGAAGTTTGCACTTTATGTGTGAACTTCCTTTTTTATTATTCAGAGATTCGAACAGGACGGTTTTGCCTAGTGTGACAGGTTTGAGTCCTGTCACACTAGGCAAAGCTCGGAGCTTCCTGCGGACGGTCCGAGAGTCCGCGTGCGTGTCGGGGCACGGCAGTGCGCCGAGCGAATCTCGTCCGGGTCACCAAAAATCGGCAAATCTCGCTGGAGGTTTGCCGATTTTTACTTCTTCACTTTTAACTTTTCACTCTTCACTTCAATTTATAACCGATTTTTGGAAGGTAATATGTAATAGTGAACAGTGAAAAAGTTGTTTCGCAAGGCATAAGCCTTGCTTTTTTTATTTTTCGTTTCTCTTTTTTAAATTTATCCCTTGTTTATTTTCCTTTCCGGTTATACTAAAACGGAAAGAAAAAACAGGGGATGGCAAAACTGAAAACGAAAAAAATTATATTTGGAATTTTAAGTGTCACGGCGATTGCGGGGCTTATTTTTAATATTGCGAACGGAGCAAAAAAAGAGAGCATTATAAAACCCGAGGTTAAGCAGATTAAAGCCGAGGTTAAAGAAAAAAAGACCGCGGAACCGAAATCCATGCTTTATTTTGCTTCGGATAAAAAAGGAAGCGATATAAAGCAAAAGGAAATAACACCTCAAAAGGCAGATAATAATTCATATTCATATATCTGCGATGATAAGGACTTTCCGGTTAATTTTAATATAGACCTTAAAGGCGACGGAGAATATTCCGTTTTAAAGCTAAAGGCTCAAAATAACGCGCCTTTTGAAAAAACGGTAAATAAAACAAAATATACCGTTCATAAGCCTGCGGCTTTCGCGCTTATAGCGACCTGTTCGGATACTCAGGAGCTGACGGTTACCGACGGCAAGAAAATAAATATAGGGAACTCCTGCCTTGCCGTAAGCTTTTTTATTCCGAGCTTTTATCAGGACACGGGAATAAAAATCGGAACGGGAGAAAATTTTGCCGTGAAGATAAAGACCGACGACCTTTCTTCGATTTCTTTAACGGCACTTAGCATGTCAGATATTCTTGACGGAACAAATATCGACCTTTCTTTTTCGGATCAGATTGACTCGGGGATTACAAAGGCAAATCAGGCGCTGAATAAAACCCTTTCGGATTTTAAGGTCAGCGCGCTTAATACCTTAGGCGAGCTTAAAAATTCATTCTCCGACCTTTTAAAGACTTCAAACGAAGCCGTTTCAAAAGCGGATAACCTTGAAAGCGCGGCAAAAAAGCAGTATACCCTGCTTAATTCTTCCTATGAAATGCTGAAATCCTCGAATTTAAGCGAAGAGAATAAAAAATTATCCGAAAGCATTTTAAAATCGGCAAAGGATAACCTTTCTGCGGCGCAGGAATTCAAAACTGCGGCAGTCTCCTTAAATTCAAAGCTTGCCGATACTGTAAACGCCTTAAAGGCCGCCGAAAACAGTATCGAAGAAATGAAAACCGACGGACTTTTAAGCATTAAAACAGACGATATAATAAAAAATTTCAAAAACTATAAAACTCTGGAAAAAATAACCGCCGTCTTATCAGAATAGATTGATTTTACCCTTTTTCTATGATATACTAATTGAGTATATTGTTCTAAGGTGGGTTTAAAGTGGTCTATGAGTTCGCGGGAATAAGGGTAAATCTCTTAAACGACCGCTTCGGACTTTCTTCCTTTCTTTCGGGCTTTGAAACCGAAAATAACACCGATTTAGAAATTGACCTGACAAAAAAGGATATCGAGGCAGAAAAGAAATATTCGGAATCGGATAATGAATATCTGCTCGCCGTTTCTGCGCTTTACAGGAAAATAGCGGAGATTGTGCCGAAATTTAACACCTTTTTAATGCACGGCGCGGCATTTTCGGTTGACGGAGAGTGCGTTATATTCACCGCGCCCAGCGGAACGGGAAAAACCACCCACATGCGAAATTGGTTCAGGCTTTTAAAGGACCGCGCGGAACCCGTAAACGGCGACAAGCCTTTAATCAGGCTTGAAAACGGTAAATTTTTTGCTTACCCGACACCTTGGTGCGGAAAAGAAAGAATAAGGGGCGATAAAAAATCCCCCGTTAAAGCCGTCTGCTTTATAAACCGCTCGAAAGAAAACAGTGCTGAGGAAATTTCTAAAAAGCAGGCTTTTCACACGCTTATAAAAAGCGTTTATCTGCCTGAAAACGAAGAATGCCTCTTAAAAACGCTTTCCTTGCTCGATAAATTTATAAGCAAAACAAAGTTTTACAATATTTTTTGCGATATATCCGACGAGTCCGCAAAACCGGCTTATGATAAGATTTTCAATAACGATACGGAAGGATTTTTTTAGTGACATTAAAAGAAGAAATCAACCGCCGGCGCACATTTGCGATAATCTCGCATCCTGACGCCGGTAAAACTACGCTTACGGAAAAACTGCTCTTATATTCCGGCGCGATCAAGACTGCAGGCTCCGTAAAAGGAAAGGCTACCGCAAAGCATGCTGTATCCGACTGGATGGAGCTTGAAAAACAGCGCGGAATTTCAATTACATCTTCGGTTATGCAGTTTGAATACAAGGGCAAGTGCATAAACATTCTTGACACCCCCGGACATCAGGACTTTTCCGAGGACACCTACCGCACGCTCATGGCGGCGGACAGTGTGGTAATGGTTATTGACGCGGCAAAGGGTATCGAACCGCAGACAAGAAAGCTGTTTAAGGTTACGGCTATGCGCCATATCCCGATATTTACATTTATCAACAAGCTTGACCGCGAGGCGCGCGACCCCTTTGAGCTTATCGACGAGCTTGAAAAGGAATTCGGAATCGGTACATATCCGATGAACTGGCCGATTGGATGCGGTGTAAGCTTTAAAGGCGTTTTTGACAGGAATAAAAGGCAGATTTTAGCTTTTAACGAATTCCACCGCGGACAGGACAGGATTGAGCCTATTGAATGCGATATAACCGACACCGAAAAGCTTGACGGGCTTATAGGCGAGTACCAAAGAAAAGAGCTTGTAGACCAAATTGAGCTTTTAGACGGTGCAAGCTTTGATTTTGACCTTGAAAAGGTCAGAAACGGATCCTTAACCCCTGTATTCTTCGGCTCTGCTTTAACTAATTTCGGCGTTGAGCCGTTTTTAGACAGCTTTATCGAGCTTACCACATCTCCTCTGCCGAGGGCTACAAAGCAGGGTAGCGTTGAGCCTGACTCGGATAAGTTTTCTGCTTTCGTATTTAAAATACAGGCTAATATGAACAAGGCGCACCGCGACAGAATGACATTTATGCGGATTTGCTCGGGTAAATTCGAAAGAGATAAGGAATATTACCATGTTCAGGGCAAAAAGGCATTAAGGCTTTCCCAGCCTCAACAGCTTATGGCTTCTGACAGGCAGATTATCAACGAAGCGTACGCGGGTGATATTATAGGCGTTTTCGACCCGGGTATTTTTTCGATAGGCGACACTGTTTGCGAGGTTAAGGACAGAGTTGAATTCGAGGGAATTCCCACCTTTGCCCCCGAGCATTTTGCGATGATAGAGCATAAGGACAGCCTTAAAAGAAAGCAGTTTGTAAAAGGTGTTGAGCAGATAGCGCAGGAGGGCGCAATTCAAATCTTCCATGAGCCTAACACCGGAATGGAAAGGGTAATAGTCGGCGTTGTCGGCGTTTTGCAGTTTGAGGTGCTTGAATACCGCCTTA
Organism: uncultured Eubacteriales bacterium; assembly: GCA_934466515.1. Lineage (GTDB taxonomy): Bacteria > Bacillota > Clostridia > Oscillospirales > Acutalibacteraceae > UBA737. The sequence goes on along the minus strand of CAKSLH010000012.1, from coordinate 11,802 downwards.
AAAACGAATACAATGTTGAGGTTATAAGAAACAATCTTCCATTCCAGTATATCAGGTGGATAAAGGATAAAAAATGCGAGGTCAAGGATTTAAACCTCACCTCTGACACCAAATGGGTGCAGGATTTCAAGGGTAACGATCTGCTGATTTTTACAAGCACATGGAATATAAACTGGGCGCTTGATAAAAACGAGGGTCTTGTGCTTGAGGATTTCAGCAAGAATTAAATAATGAATAAAACTCAGTCTCCGTTTTCACGGCGGCTGAGTTTTTTATTGCCTTTTGGTTTGCTTCCTTTGACGAAAGGAGAGAGACCGTTCAATAGATATTAGAAAATACCCCTCAGCCGTGCATAAAACGCGACGACGCTTTGACGGAAGGGTTTGGTTATATCAAGTGCCGTAAGGCACACATATCACCCTTCAATAAGAATTATCGGAATATAAGACAATATAAAGTTGGCATACGCAAGTGCGTATACGCGGACACGAATATTTTAATAATATAAATGAATAAATAACACAAAAACAAAAATCCGCCGATTTTAATCGGCGGATTTATACCGTAGACAAAGTTACAAAAGTGGATTTATCTACAGTCCGAGCAAGGCAAAGCCTTGCAGAATACTTTTTCACTTTTCACTATTACTTATTACTTCCAAAGCCCAAAGGCGTTTTTCAGTGAAGAGTGAACAGTGAATAGGTAAAAATTAAAGTCCCAAAGACTTCCGCCTTTGGGACTTTGGTCCGAGTGACAGGACTTGAACCTGCGGCCTCTTGACCCCCAGTCAAGCGCGCTACCAGCTGCGCCACACCCGGATATGTACCGGCATTTTAAGCCGGAGTTGTAATTAAATCAATCGGAAAAGCCCGAATCAACAAGCTCAACGAGTCCGTCAAGAGCTTCCTTTTCATCGCTTCCGTCGGAAATAATGCGAATAGTAGCACCGCCGACAATTCCGAGAGAAAGTACGCCTAAAAGGCTCTTGGCATTAACCTTTCTATCGTCCTTTTCTACCCAGATAGAAGACTTGTATTCATTAGCCTTTTGAATGAAAAAGGTTGCAGGGCGGGCATGAAGACCAACCTGATTTTTAATAACAACATCTTTAACGCACATATCAAATTCTCCTTGTCTTTACAGGTAAAAATCAATTTACGCGATATATAGATTATACCACATTTAATGAAATCGTCAACAATTTGTTAATAAGTTCTAATAATCCCCCAATGATTTCGTAAAAACTAACTTGCTATTTGTTGAAAATGATGTAAAAAATTGTAGCTATTTGGAGCTTTTAAAGCTAAGCCCTAAAAGCTTGCAGTCCTTTTTTGAAAGCTCAAGTGCTTCAAAAAGCTCGGGACGGCGCTCCCTTGTTATTTTAAGCTGTTCGGTTCTTCTCCAGTCGGCGATTTTTGCATGGTCGCCCGATAAAAGAACGGGCGGAACCTCTTTTCCGTTAAACACAGGCGGTCTAGTATACTGAGGGTATTCAAGCAGTCCGTCAAAATGGCTTTCGTCCTCAAAGCAGACATCCTCGGAAAGCACCTTAGGAAGCATTCTGCAAACCGCGTCGGTTAAAATCATTGCCGGCAATTCCCCGCCTGTTACAACATAATCGCCCACGGAAATTTCCTCATCCACGATTTCTTCGATAACGCGCTCGTCAATTCCCTCATAATGACCGCAAAGAATAACAATTCTGTCAAACTCGGACAGCTCGCGAACCCTTTTTTGAGTAAGCGTTTTTCCCTTAGGAGACATATAAATCAAATGAGGCTTCGGCTCGTTTTCGCCGTAAAGGCTTTTATAGCAGTTATAAATCGGGGGAGCCGCCATAATCATGCCCATTCCGCCGCCGTAAGGCGAATCGTCAACCTTATTATGTTTATTCCCCGAAAAAGCCCTAATATCCGTGCAAACAATTTCCACCTTACCGGTTTTTCTCGCTCTGCCGATAATGCTTTCGGATAAAACCGATTCGCACATTTCGGGGAAAAGGGTCATTATGTCAATTCTCATCGTCAAAAATCCCTTTCAGCGGTGAAATTTTAATTATTTCGTTTTCGATGTCCACTTCTTTTACCACATCATCTATAACGGGGATAAGGTATTCTTTTCCGTTTTGCTCAATGTGCCAGACATCGTTGGCGCCCGTTGAAGAAACATCGCTTAAAACGCCGAGCGGCCTTCCGCTCGAAAAATCAAACACCTTACAGCCCTTTAGCTCGTCAATAAAATATCTGCCATCGGGAAGAAAAGCGTCCTCCCTTTTTATATAAAAGGTCTTACCCCTTAAGCTTTCGGCTTTTTCTATGGAATCGACGCCCGAAATGTCGATAAGCGCAACCGCTCCGTGGGGCTTTGCCGAAACGACGGAAAGCTCCTTTTTATCGCCGTCTATAAAAAATCTTTTATAGGAGCAGACGCTATCGCTGCTGTCTGCCCAAGGGTTTAGCCTTAAAGTTCCTCTTATTCCGTGAGTACCGACGATTTTTCCTGCTTCAAGATATTCTTTTTTCAAAAAAACCATCCTTTTTAAGATTATAAATTACCCCCGAAAGGAATTTCGGGGGCGCAAAATTTTATATCAGTCTATCTCAACGGATATTTTTTCACCGCTGCGGTTAGCCGCCGCACGCATAACGGTGCGGATAGCCTTGGCAATTCTGCCCTGCTTTCCGATAACGCGTCCCATATCGTCCTCAGCAACATGAAGATGATAAACTGTTACGCCCTCGTCATTGGTTTCATCTGCCGTAACGGAAACAGCCTCAGGGTCTTTTACAAGTCCTGCGGCTATGTTTTTTAAAAGTTCCTGCATAAATAATCTCCTTATTAAAGAACGCCGTTTTTCTTGAGCAATGCTTTAACGGTATCGGTGGGCTGAGCGCCGTTTGATATCCACTGCTTTGCCTTTTCAGCGTCGATCTTTACATCAGCCGGATTCTTAGTGGGATCATAATATCCGATCTCTTCTATAAAGCGGCCGTCACGCGGAAATCTTGAATCTGCAACAACTACACGGTAGAAAGGAGCCTTTTTAGCGCCTAATCTGCGAAGTCTGATTTTAACTGCCATTATTTACACCTCCGAATAAAAAGTTAAATATTTAAAAGGCAAAAGCCTTATAAACCGAATTTGCCGGGCATATTTATATTGCGCATATTTCTCATAACATTGCGCCTGCCGCCCTTGCCGCCTAACTGCTTGAACATCTTTTTCATCTGCTCATACTGCCTTAAAAGCCGATTGACCTCCTCGACAGACTGTCCGCAGCCTGCGGCTATACGCTTTTTCCTCGACCCGTTTATAATATCGGGCTTTTCGCGCTCTTTTTCGGTCATTGATTTTATAATCGCTTCGACTCTCAGCATCTGCCTGTCGTCAATATCGACATTTCTAAGCTTGCTTTCCATTCCCGGAATCATCGAAAGAAGACTTTTTATGCTTCCCATTTTCTGAATTTGCTGGAACTGGGAAAGCAAATCGTTCATATCAAACTTGTTTTCCTGAAGCCTTTTTGCGGTCTCCTGAGCCTTCTTCTCGTCAAGCTCGTTTTCAACCTTTTCAATAAGAGAGAAAACATCGCCCATTCCGAGAATTCTCGAAGCCATGCGGTCGGGGTGGAATTCCTCCAAATCGTCAAGCTTTTCGCCTGTGCCCGCAAAGAGGATAGGCTTGCCTGTAACCGCCTTAACGGATAGCGCCGCACCGCCTCTTGTATCGCCGTCAAGCTTAGTGATAATAACGCCGTCGATTTCAAGAATATCGTTAAACGCCTTTGCGACATTTACCGCGTCCTGACCTATCATCGAATCAATGACAAGCAGGGTGTCGGTAACATCGACGGTTTCGGTAATTCGTTTGAGCTCATCCATAAGCTCGGAGTCAATATGAAGTCTGCCGGCGGTATCTAAAATAACATAATCGTAACCGTGGTCCCTAGCGTGCTTTACAGCCTCAAGCGCTATTTTTTCGGGCTTTTCTGTGCCCATTTCGAAAACCGGCGCTCCCACGGCGCTTCCTACAACCTTTAACTGCTCAATAGCGGCAGGCCTGTATATATCGCAGGCGACAAGAAGCGGTCTGCTTCCCTTAGCCTTTAAATATTTTGCAAGTTTTGCGCTGTGGGTTGTTTTACCGGAGCCCTGAAGACCGCACATCATAATAACAGTCGGAATTTTTGAAGAGGTTTTAAGTCTCGCCTGCTCGCTTCCCATAAGCTCGGTCAGCTGGTCGCGGACTATCTTCATAATCATCTGAGCGGCAGTAAGGCTTTCGAAAACATTCTCGCCGACGCATTTTTCGGCGACCGAATTGGTAAAATCCTTTGCAACCTTATAGTTTACATCGGCTTCAAGCAAAGCGAGCCTTACCTCGCGCATTGCTTCTTTTACATCGCTCTCGGAAATTTTTCCCTTATTTCTGAGCTTTTTAAAAATTCCGCCCAATTTATCCTGAAGATTGTTAAAAGCCATTTTGCACCGCCCTTCTAAAGTGTGTTTATTATTTTTAAAATCTGTTTGTTTGCGATTTCGTCTCCGTTTTCGGCAGAAACAGCGAGGGCTTTAAGGGAAGAAAATTTTTTCTCATATCCGCACTGCTTTTCAAGCTCATAAAGCCTTTTTTCGGCGCGCTTTATATGGTCGCACACGCACTGTCTTGTGATTCCCTCGTTCTGCGAGATTTCGGCAAGCGACAGATCGTCGTTAAAATAATACTCGCAAAGCTCTCTTTGCTTTTGGCTTAAAGCGAACCCGTAAACATCCAGAAGAGAAGAAACATGAAGATCCTTTTGCACGGGAACGCACCTCTTTGTTTTTAATACCATGATATTCTATCACATTTTAAACCGCCTGTCAAGTTTTTTTCTTTACACCTTGAAAAAAGCTTCGTATTACTATATAATTAAAAACGGTGATATAATGAAAAAGCTTTTAAATTTTATTTCTTTACTGCTTTGCGGTGTGATTTTAATTTCTCTTTGCTCCTGCGGCAAGGCATATTTAAAGGAATGTATATATTTTAATCTTTCAGCCGAACCTGTTTCTTTAGACCCTCAGACCGCGTCGGACGATAACGAGCTTTTAATTGTCCGCAATATCTTTGAAGGGCTCTTAAGAAAGGATAAGGACGGTAAGATTACTAACGGCGTTGCCGAAAGCTATGAAAAAAGCGGGCTTTCCTATACCTTTAAAATTAAGGAAAATTCCGAATATTTTGACGGGACAAAGCTTACCGCCGCTGATTTTGTTTTTGCTTTTAAAAGGGCGGTCGACCCGAAAACCGCCGCTCCCTTTGCAAAAAGGCTTAAAGCAATAGGAAACGCTAAAAGCATTCTTTCGGGCGGCGCCGACAAGGAAAGCCTTGCCGTAAAGGCTGTTGATAAGTATACGCTTGAAATAACGCTTGACAGCGAGGACGAATTCTTTTTAGACACCCTTACAACCAGCGTCTGTATGCCGTGCAACGAGAAGTTTTTTAATAAAAGCGTCGGGAAATACGGCCTTGAGAAAAAATATGTCCTTGCAAACGGCTCTTATTATATCGGAAGATGGAACACCGATGACTTCGGCATAAGGCTTTATAAAAACAACAATTATAAGGGTTCGTTTTCCGCGCTTAACGCGTCGGTTTTCCTGTCCTGCAATACCGAAAAGAGCGCGCCCGAGCTGATTGCCGACCAAACCGTTGATATGGCATTTTTAAAAAACGGAGAGACCGAAAGTGCAAAGGAAAACGGATTAAAGGTAAAATCCTGCCAGAACAGCCTTATTGTGATGACAATAGGTCAGGAATTTTCAAAGGATATTGCTCTTGCGATTAGCTGTGCTACGGACAGGTCGGTTTATGAAAAGCTTTTGCCTGAGGGCTTTGAAATCGCTGACGGAATTTATCCCGAAATAATTAAAGAGGGCTTAAATACGGACCTGCCTGCCTATGAAAGGGAATACAATATCGAAAAGGCAAAAAAACTTATTTCCTCGGCTGTAAAAAGCACCGACGACAAGGTATTCCCGTCGGCAACGCTTTATTTTTATGACGATGAAAGCATTAAATCCGCTGTTTCCGCTATAGTTTCGCACTGGCAGCAAAATCTCAGCGCGTTTGTAAATATTAAGCCAAGTTCAAATAAGGACGCTTTAATGTCTGAGCTTAAAAATCAGACTTTGCAGTTTGCGGTTTTCCCCGTAAAGGCAAAAAGCTCAAGACCCGAGGAATTTTTGGAGCTTTTCGGGGCTGAGGGCTCAGACCTTTCCTCCGCTCAGAAAAAAATCCTGACTTCAAACCGAATAATTCCGCTCGCATTTTCTTCTGTAAACGCCGCATACCCCGAAAATATTTCAAATGTTTTCTTTGACAGCTCAAACGGATACATAGATTTTTCCTTTGTTATTAAAAAGGGTCAGTAACAATGATCGAAAATTCCGACGCTTTTAAGGAAATAAACGAAAACCCGATAACACTGGATTTTACAGGATTTAAGTTTTTAGGAGAAGTTCATAGGGAATTAAAGAAAAAATTCGGCTTGCCCGATTATTACGGCGAAAACTGGAACGCACTTTGGGACTGTTTAAGGTACATTTTTGACAGAGACATAAAGGTTGAAATCCGCGGATTTAATTCACTTCCCGAAGATTTGAAAAAAGAAGTCTCTAAAATGTTTAGTGTTTTTGAGACGCTTCATGCCAAAGCTCCCGAATTCACCTATGAAATAATCTCATAGAAAAGAGAAAAATATGAAAACAATAATTCTGGATTTAACCGGCTGTAAATATATAAATGAAATTCATGAAAAAATAAGAATTGCATTTGATTTTCCTGTTTGGTACGGTAAAAACTGGAGCGCTTTTTGGGATCTGCTCAGAAGCGAATGCGACGCTCAAAAGGTTATTATCAAAGGCGAAAATACTCTTCCTGAAGAATTTGCGCCCGAAACAGAAAAACTTCATAACGCTCTGGATAAAAATATAAAATTTTGTAAAGATTTGGGCTTAGACAGCTTTTCTTATAAAGTGATTTCTTAAAGCCGGTATAAACGCAATCGCCCTGCCGAAAAATTCGGCAGGGCGAAATATTATTCTTAATATTATTTTGCTCTTTTCATCAAAAACCAGAAAAGCGTTAAGATTTCAAAAACACCGGCGACGGCAAAAATGAGATTAAGCGACTGAACGCCGTGCGTAAAATAGGTTATTATAATATAGATACACGAAACCACCGACCAAATAATCGTCGAAACGGAAAGAAATTTAAAGAATTTATTCCACCAAAGGCAGGCAAAGACCGTAGCGACAATCGAGCTTATCGGCAAAGCATAAATATAAAAATGCCAGCTCGGAAAAGACGGAATGCTTATGCTGAAAACAAAGAACAGAACGGTTGCGACGAACCAGACTACGCCTACCGACAGGGCGGTTATAATAATCTTATTTCGGTGAAGAATAGGTCTTTTGATTTTCTTTTCGCCTATCATGTCGTCCACCGTGACCCCGAAAAGGTCGGCAATACATTTTATAATATAAAGGTCGGGCAGACCCTCGCCGCGCTCCCATTTCGAAACCGATTTATCCGAATAGTTGAGCTTTTCGGCAAGCTCAAGCTGAGTAAGCCCTAAATCCCTGCGGTAGCATGCAAGATTATGTGAAAAATTTTCTCTGATTTTTTCTTCTGTCATTTCCATAAAGTTACCTTTCCTCGTAAAGATTGATTACGCTTCGCCCAAGCTTTTGCGCGAAAGCCACTGTATTTTTTGTTCCGCCGGATTTTCCGTCAAACCAAGTTACGACATAGTCGCTCATTTTTACCATAAATTCGTTTCTGCATCTAAAGCAGCCCTTAGAATAATCGTTTGCCATAAGAACCCTTTCGTCGGCGGCTTCAAGCAGTGCGTCATACCTCTTTTTCCAGTTTTCGGGAAAAGCCTTTGCTTGCTCCTTAAAAGGGATTACGGCGATAAGGCGGATATTGGCTTTATTTTCAAAAGCCTTTTTTATAAGCAGAACCGTTTCGCCTGCTAAAATATCAAAGCCCATTGCCATTCCGCAGTAAAAGGTATAGCAGCCATTCTCGGCAAGCTCCGAAACCGCCGTAATAAGCGAGTTTGAAAGCCTGTTAAAGCCTGAATTGTCCGATTCAAAGCTGAAAGGGAATTTGTGGGGGCGGTATCCCGTGAAGCAACAGGATAAATATTCGTCAATCATTTTTTAACACCGCCGCTTTCCTTGCAGAGTAATATTATTTTAACATAATTCTCCGATTATTTCAACCGATAAAAAAACAATTGACTTTAAATTCATAATGGGTTAAAATATTTTAGCAAGCGATAATACATTACATCAAATACTTGAAATACATAGGGTGAAAAAATGGACGCTATAGATTTAAAGCTTATAACCCTTCTTCAGAAGGACGCGCGCATGCCGCTTAAGGAGCTTGCAAAAAACGTTTATCTTTCTTCTCCGGCAACTGCCGCAAGAATAGAAAGGCTTGAAAAGCAAGGAATCATTTCGTCTTATGAAGCGAAGCTTGACCTAAAAGCATTGGGGCTTCCGATAACGGCTTTTATCAATCTTGACCTTGACCCCGACCAGAAGCCGTCTTTTTATCCTTTTATAAGGCTGCACCCGAATGTTATCGAATGCAATTGCGTAACCGGAAGATATTCTCAGCTTATAAAGGTCGCCTTTGAAAGCACCGAGGCACTCGATACCTTTATCGGCGAGCTTAACGCTTTCGGCCACACCGAAACGCAGATCGCATTCTCAACTCCGAAGCCTGCTACAGGCGTCGGCATTGAAGAAATAGAGCTTAAAAAGCAGGAAAAATAAGTCCTGTTTTTTTAAAAAATATTCGTCAACCTTGAATTTAATTTCGGTTGACGAAGAAAGGGAGAAAAAATTTATGAATTTAAGCGAAAAGCTGCTTGAATACTTTTCCGAAAACAAGGAATTTATTTCGGGCGAGGAGCTTGCAAAAAGGTATGATGTCAGCAGAAATGCGGTATGGAAAGCGGTAAAACAACTTAAGGCCTCGGGCTATGATATAATTTCCGACAAAAGCGGATATATGCTGGGGGTTAATAACACCCGTCCCCTTCTTTGCGAGCTTAAAAGGAAAATCGGCTTTGATAACATAATTTTATTAGACCTCGCAGAGTCGACAAATGAATACGCAAAGACCCTTGCCGTAAACGGAGCGGAGGAAAAAACCGCCGTTTTTGCGCTTGAGCAGTCCAAAGGAAAAGGGCGAATGGGCAGAAGCTTTGTTTCAAACAAGGGAGGACTTTATTTTTCGGTTATTTTAAGACCGCGGCTTTCGGCTAATGAAACAATGCTGATAACCGTAGCGGCAGCGGTTGCGGTTTGCGAGACTTTAAACAGCGCCGCAAAAAAGGATTTTCTTATAAAATGGGTAAACGATATTTATTTATCCGATAAAAAGGTCTGCGGAATTTTAACCGAGGGGGCATTCAATGCCGAGACGGGCTCGCTTGACTATGCGGTTTTAGGAATAGGAATTAACCTGTCGCCTGTTGCGGATAAGCTTCCGGACGGGCTTAAACAGACTGTTGGGAGCGTTTTTGAAAACGAAAATATAAGCTCTGAAATTTATTCTGATATCGCCGCGGATATATATAATAGATTTTTTAAATATTACAGCGATATCGAAAAACGCTCATTTATGGAATTTTATAAATCGCATTCTTATCTTGACGGGAAAACGGTAAGCTTTTCAAAAGAAGGAAAGCCGCATACCGCCGTAGTTTTAGGAATAACCGATAATGCTGGAATTATTTTAAAGGAGGGAAATTCCGAAACCGTGCTTAACGCAGGAGAGGTTTCGGTAAAACCGATATGAAAACAAAGCTTACAAGAATTGCCATGACCGCCGTATTCACAGCGCTTTTAGCCTGCCTTTCGCAGATAGCCGTGCCTTTGCCGTTCGGCGTCAGCCTTACATTACAGACCTTTGCCGTCGCCCTTTGCGGATACTGTCTCGGTCCGCTTTACGGAACGCTTTCAATCGTCGTTTATATCGCGCTCGGAGCCGCAGGCGCTCCGATATTTTCCTCATTCAGAGGCGGATTTACGGTGCTTTTAGGACTTTCCGGCGGATTTATTTTCGGATTTTTAGGTCTTGCCCTGCTTTGCGGTTTGGCTTTTAATAAAAAGCCGCTTTTTATAATACTTTTAAGCCTTGCGGGGCTTTTGATTTGCCATCTTGCAGGGGTGATACAGTTTAAATTTGTTTCGGGGAACACTCTTCTTTATTCTTTCCTCACGATAAGCCTGCCTTTTATTTTAAAGGATATAATTTCGATAGCAATCGCTTATTTCATAGCCAAGAAGCTTAATTCAAGTATGAAAAATTATATGAATTAAAAAATGTGCGGCTTTGCGCGCGATTATAACCAAACCCTTCCGTCAAAGCTTCGCTTTGCCACCTTTTCCTCCGGAAGACGGGAACCCTTTTGTCTGCTGTCGCAGACATTTCCCCTAACAGGGGAATTTCCTTTCATCTAAAGTGGAGGCTTAGGTTTCTGCTGAAACTAAAGAAAAGGCTCCCTTCTTTTTTCGGTAAAACCGAAAAATAGAGGGGGGCTGGCGCGCTTTATGCGCGACTGAGGGGTATTCTTTTAGATTTTAGACATTAGATTATAGATAATAGACGAATTTGTGCCTTACAGCATAAAAATTAAATATAAATTTCTTTAGGTATAAAACCTTTTTTAATGCTTTGGAAAAGGCATTTTTTCCGATAACCCCAAAATATAATCTGCGGAAACATTATAAAAGACACATAAGGTTTTTAAATGCTCAATCGGCAACGGACGCTTGCCGTTTTCATATTCGCTGTAATACTGCTGCGTAGTGCCTAAAAGCTTTGCAATTTCTTTTTGACTCGGCTTAGGCTCCCTGTCTTCTCTTAATTCTTTAATTATCTCATAATATTTCTTCATAGCTTTTTATACTCCTGTTTGTTGCTTAGAACAAGCATATCATACATCATAAATTATGTATCGGCTTTACACTATATATAATGTATAATAATTAAAAGTTCAACTTGAAAAAGGAGAAAACTATGACTATACTTGAAAATCTGTATTACGGAAATATTGCACCGTTTGAGCGCAAAATAACCGACGGAAAAATGATTGAAAAGGAAATTTTGCCTTTCTCTGTTGAAAGAAGAGAAAAGCTTTAAATACATTAAAACTTTTTCTTTTCTCTCCCTCAGTCGGCGCCGCCGACAGCTCCCTCGTCAGATGGAGCCTCTAAATGTGCGGCTTCGCCGCTAATATAACCAAACCCTATCGGCTCAGCCTTTCAGGCTGACCCACTTCCCCTTTCATCTAAAGGGGAAGCTTGGGTCTGTGCTGAAACTAAAACAAGGCTCCCTTCTTATGCGTCAGCATACAGAGGTGATTCCCCTGTTAGGGGAAATGTCTGCGACAGCAGACAAAAGGGTTCCCGTCTTCCGGAGGAAAAGCGTCGGCGCGCTTTATGCGCGACTGAGGGGTATTGCCTCCCTTGCCTAAAGGGAGGGCGGACCGCGGATACGCGGTGGAGGGATTTTTTCTTTGCTTTCCTACTTTATAATCCTTAGCAATCCTCCTGCCGTTCTAAAAGTCAAACATTAGATTATAGATATTAGACCAATATGTGCCTATAGGCATGAAAATTCAATACAAATATCTTTAAATCAAGCATAAATTAACTATGCAAAAGAAAAAAGCACTTCATAAGAAGTGCTTTTATGTTTAAAATATCAATTCACACCCTAAAAACTGAACAA
>CAKSLH010000011.1 GCA_934466515.1 uncultured Eubacteriales bacterium | reverse complement strand
TTGTTTGTCGTTGTTTAATTTTCAAGGTCCGTTTTGCGCTCCCGTTTTGCGAGCGCTAGATTATAATACCACACCCTTACCCCTTTGTCAACACTTTTTTTGAAGTTTTTTTAAAAATTTTTTAACAATTAAAATCAGCGGTTTTTAATCACAATATATTGTAGTTACGCAATAGAAAATCCACTACGCACCCGTTTCAAGAATATCTCTGAGCTTCTTTAAAATCTTCTTTTCCGCCCTCGAAACCTGCACCTGAGACATATCCATTTTCTTGGCTGTTTCATTCTGCGTCATAAAATTATAATATCTGAGCCTTATTATTTTGCACTCCTGCTCATCAAGCTTTTTAAAAGCGCCGTCTATCATAAGCTTATCATTAAGCTTCTCCGAATTATCGGAAACCGGCAAATCAATCTGCTCGTTTTCACTTTCATCGTCATTTCTTGTAAGAGACAAAGTAGCCTGACAGGCGCAGAGAGCTTCGGAAACACTTTCGGGCTCAATATTAAGCGCCTGAGCTATTTCGCTTACCGTAGGCTCGCGGTTAAGCTCGCAAGAAAGCTTATTTTTACATTTAAGCACCTTTATATATAGTTCTTTAATACTTCTTGAAACCTTTACCGGTCCGTCGTCTCTGAAAAGCCTTTTGATTTCTCCGAGTATTACAGGAACGGCATAGGTTGAAAACTGAAAGCCTCGGCTATCGTCAAATGCGTCAGCCGCCTTTACAAGACCTACGCACCCTGCCTGATACAAATCGTCGAACTCGACGCCCTTTCCCGAAAACCTTGAACAAAGAGAACTGACAAGACGGGTGTTATCGACAATAAGGCTGTCTCTGTCTTTAGTTTTTTCCATTTATATTAAGCCTTGGCAAAATCCTTTTCTGAAAGGATACAGTTGTACCCTTCCCAGGCTTTGAAACAACCTTAAGGTTGTCCGTAAAGCTTTGCATAACGGCAAATCCTAGCCCTGCCCTTTCTCCGCCTACTGAAGAATAAAGCGGCTGCATAGCAAGCTCAATATCCTCTATACCGCAACCCTTATCACGGATTTTGACCTTTAAAACAGATGTGTCGGTTATTTCGGCGGTTATGTAAATTTTTCCGATTTTATCCTTATAGGCATGAACGATACAGTTTGTTACCGCCTCTGAAACAGCGGTTTTTATATCGCTTATTTCTTCCAATGTCGGGTCAAGCTGAATGGCGAAAGCGGACACACTTGCTCTCGCAAAGCTTTCATTTGAAGAGCGCGAAAGCATTGTAAGGCTGAATTTATTAACTGTTTTCATATTTTTCTCTCCTTTTTATCAACATCATCAATTGTTGCAAGCTTTTCAATTCCCGCGAGCTTAAAAACCTTTGTAAGCGAGGGCGAAGCGGAGCTTATATGAACGCTACCCCTGATTTTTGCCATATTGCGGTATCTTCCCATGACAAGACCGATACCTGAGCTATCCATAAAGCTGACTCCGCCGAAATCAAGCACCAACAAAGTCGGCATATTAAGCTCGATTGCGGAATCAATTGTTTCTCTTACGGAAGCGGCGGTATGGTGGTCTATTTCGCCCGTGATATACGCGGTAACAACCTCGCCGTTTATTCTGATTTCAACAGCCATTATTTTTAACTCCCTCCGATAAATAAAAAAATATCCGACTTCCATTATAGAAGTCGGACAGTAAAAAATGTGTCGCTTTACGGTGTCGAATCAATATTTTTAATATAAGAGGCAAGATACAGCGAACCGAAAATAAAAATCGGACCCTCTGCCTTATCCTTCGCAAGCTTTAATGCCTCTTTAACATCGGGAACACAATATATATTATATTTAAGATATTTTTGAGCGGTTTTATATAGCTCCGATGCCGGAAGCGCCCTTTCAAGCGACGGAACCTGCGTGAAAACTCCTCCCGAGCAAAACGGTAAAACTTCCTTTAAAAGCAAATCATAATCCTTATCTCGCATTACCGCAGCGACGGCAAAAGCTTTTTTGCCGAATTTTTTTATTTCGGCGGCAAGTGCCTTTGCGGCAAGAGGATTATGCGCCCCGTCAAGAATTATCAGCGGATTTTCGGATATAATTTCATTTCTTGCAGGGATATAAGCATTTTTTATTCCCTGCTTTATGTTCTCTTTCGGAATTTTGATACCGCTTAAATCAAGCGCCATCAGAGCGGCGACCGCATTTTCCGCCTGATATTCTCCGATAAGCCGCGTTTCATATATTTCATTTTGAAATTCAAATCTGTTACCCGACAAATTCGAAGACAGAAGCTTAAAATCCGTCACATCCGGAATAACGGGATTTTTAACATAATCACGAACAAAATTTATAACCTCGCTCTCCTGAAACGGCGAAACAACTGCTGTTCCGCCCTTTATTATACCGCATTTTTCCTTTGCGATTTTTTCTAAAGTATTGCCGAGTATCGCAGTATGGTCAAGACCGATATGGGTGATTACGGGAAGCGAGTATTTAAAAACATTCGTTGCGTCAAGCCTGCCGCCGAGCCCCACCTCGATTACGGCATAATCCACCTTTTGCTCCGCGAAATAGCAAAGCCCGACGGCGGTTATAAATTCAAATTCGCAAAGCTGAGCATTTGTTTCTTTGACCTTTTCGCAAAGCCTTGCAAGCTCTAATTTTGGGATATATTCCCCGTTTATGCTTATCCGCTCGCAAAATTCCGTTATAAAAGGGGATATAAAAAGCCCGACCTTATAGCCCGCCTGTGAAAGCACCGAGGACAGATATGCGCAGACAGAGCCCTTGCCGTTAGTCCCCGCGACATGGAAAACCTTTAGCTTATTCTGAGGATTATTAAGCTTTGACAGAGCTAATAGCATATTGTCAAGATTTTGTTTTTCTCCGAATTTTTTAAGAGAATGGATATAGTCTTCGGCTTCTTTAAAAGTCATTTTAAATCACCCATCTTTTTTACAGATATTTCCACTGATTATTTTAAATATTTATCACATAATACTCTTGGGCGATAAGAGAAACGAAAATAACGATGCAAATTCGCGTCTTATATAAAGTTTGCCTTATGCCCTTTAACGCCGATGACATTTTAATACGCAGTTCCGTTTAAAAAAAAGCTGTTTGCTTTGTGTGCAGGTTTACTTATCCTGCGTTAAAGGGATTAGCGGGCAAATGTCTGACGCGATATAGAAGAGGCCGACCGCAAGCGATACGCTTTTGCGGTCGGTTTCTTTATTTCTATTCAATTCTCCAGTCAATAGGCGTTTGACCGGCAGACGCAAGAATTTCATTTGTTTTAGAAAAATGCTTACAGCCGAAAAAACCGTTATAAGCAGAAAGCGGACTCGGATGAGCAGCAGTCAGCTTTTTATGAATAGGGTTTTTAATAATCGAAGCCTTATTTCTCGCCTTTGCGCCCCAAAGCAGGAAAACAACGGGTGTTGTTTTTTTATCGAGTTCGCTTATTACACGGTCGGTGAAGATTTCCCAGCCCTTATCCTTATGGCTGTCAGCCATACCCGCACGGACTGTAAGAACAGTATTGAGCAGAAGCACTCCCTGCTTCGCAAGGCAGGTCAAATCGCCGGTTGACGGAATTTCGGTTCCGATGTCGGAGTGCATTTCCTTATAAATATTTTTAAGCGACGGCGGAGGCTCTATTCCCCTTTTTACAGAAAAGCAAAGCCCGTGCGCCTGATTTGGACCGTGATAAGGGTCCTGCCCGATAATAACAACCTTTGTGTTTTCAAACGAGGTCATTTTAAGCGCGTTAAAAATATCGTACATATCGGGATAAACGGTATAATGCTTATACTCATATTTCAAGAACTCACGAAGCTTTAAATAATAAGGCTTGCTCCATTCGTCCTTTAAAATCTCATCCCAATCGTTTCCTATGTTTACCATATTCTCATCCGTTCTATATATAATCGTAGACTTCGACTATTCCGCTTGAATGGTAAAGCGACGGCGTCACCATTACGGAAAAGCCTCTTCCCGTTTCACAGCTCCATTCAACGGATTTTTTTCTCGGCACCGCGGACGCCGCAAGGAACATCATTATAGCACCTCCGTGCATAATAACTGCGCTGTTCGTTATGCCTTTATTCATCATATCGCGGACTACCGTATTAAAGCCTAAAGCTATTCTTTTAATAAAATTCTGAGTGGTTTCTCCTCCCTCAGGCGCTTCGAGCTTTCCCGAGGTCCAGTCAATATAATCGGGATCGCTTTCAAGCTCCGAGGCTGTTTTGCCCTCGAATTTACCGAAATCATATTCAGTAAGCTCATCGATTATAACAGGCTCAAACCCCGGATATATAACCGCTCCGCTTTGCCTGCTCCTTAAAAGAGGACCTGAATAGAGGGCTTCAATATCGGGATAATCAATATTTTCCCTTAAATCCCTAAGCTCTTTAAGTCCCTCGGGGCAAAGCGGAAGATCGGTTCTGTTTCCTATATAACAGCCTCTTAGGTTTCCGTCCGTAAGCCCGTGGCGGATTAAATGAATTTTATAGGTTTTCACGAAATCAACTCCGTTATAATTTGATTGGAAAGCAGCATTCCGCGGTCCGTAAGAGAAACACGCGGATAATCAAGATTTATAAAGCCTGCATTTTTAAACTTTATAAGCTTTTTATCGTCAGGCGCGACAAAGGCTGAAATATCTGCTCCGCGCGAAGTCCTGAGCCCAAGCATAATTTTTTCGTCGTCCGAGCCGCCGTGACCGTCAAAATAGGTTTCGGGCTCTTGCATAAATTTATGCAGATCGGCTTTATAATAAAATCTCTTGCCGTCAAGAAAAGAGGCGGCTGAAGGTCCTATTCCTAAATACTCCTCGTCCATCCAGTATTTCATATTATGTTTGCTGTAAAACGAGGGCTTCGAAAAATTGGAAATTTCATAATGCTCATAGCCGTTTTTTTCGAGGGTTTCGCAAACAAACATATATTGCTCCGCCTGTTCATCGTCGGGCGGAATGAGTGTATTCTGCTTTTCAAACAGCGTATTTTCCTCAATTTTAAGAATATATGCGGAAATATGCTGAGGCGAAAGCCGCAAGAATGCGTCAAGCGTGTGCTTAAGCGATTTTAAATCGCTGTTCGGCAGACCCATCATCAGGTCTAACGAAATATTTTTAAAGCCCATGCTTTTTGCGGTACAATATGCGTTTCTCGCTTCTTTAGCACTATGAATTCTTGAAAGCTTGCGAAGCTCATCGTCATTAAAGCTCTGAACGCCCAAGGACAAACGGTTTGCCCCGTTTTCAAGAACCGAGCTTAAAAAGCTTTCGGTGCAGGATTCGGGATTAGACTCGACGGTTATTTCCGCGTCCTTAGTGACATCAAAATAATTCTTCGCGGCTTTTATAAGGGTTCCTGCGGATTTGCCTAAGAGCGACGGCGTTCCGCCGCCTATATAAACAGTATCAACGGGGCGGTCTAATTTACCGCCCCATTTTTTCATTTCCTTTTTAAGCGCCGACAAATACTGTCTTACAAGTCCGCTTTCAAAAAACGACGAATAGAAATCGCAGTAAGCGCAGCGCTTTTTGCAAAACGGAATATGTATATAAAGCCCTACGGGATTAGCCAATGATCTCACCGATGCAGCTTCCTTTAACCGCCGCAGCATTAGCCTCATCAGTATCAATATGCATTGCAAGCGCATAGCTGTCCGAAACTCTGACAACTACATCGTCAAAGGTAAGCGCTCTGCCCTCTGTCGGGATTTTAACGCTTACTATCTGCTTATCCTCAAGGCCGAATTTTTCAGCGTCTGCAACGGTCATGTGGATATGACGCTTTGCGGCGATTACACCCTCGGTAAGTTCAATTTCTCCGCAGGGGCCTACGAGCTTACATGCACCCGAGTCCTTAATATCGCCGGATTCTCTGATAGGAGCGGTAACGCCTACTGTGCGCGCGTCTGTCAAAGAAAGCTCAACCTGATTTTCTTTTCTGCAGGGTCCTAAGATAGAAGCCTTAAGCGTTGCCTTAGGGCCGACTATAGTTACCTTCTCTTCGCAGGCAAACTGTCCGGGCTGAGAAAGGTTTTTCTTAGGAGTAAGCTCATGGCCTTCTCCGAAAAGGATATTAAGCGCTTCCTTTGTTACATGCACATGGCGTGCAGAAATTTCAACCAATACTTCTTTTGACATTTTTATAACTTCCTTTACAGAATTTTATTTTATACTCTAATTTTATCATATTTAAAATCTTTTACAAGACCTTTTTAGAAAATTTTACACTCCGCGAAAGCCTCTTCCGATAATTTCACTGCTGGTTGTTATTATCATAAAAGCCTGAGGGTCTATTTCCCTTACCGCTTTTTGAAGTCTTACGGCTTCAATTCTTCTGCAAACGGTGTGAAGAGCGGTCTTATTATCGTGGGTATAAGCACCCGTTGCGTTTACCAAGGTTGCTCCGTGATGAAGATTTTTCATTATATATTCGGATATTTCCTCGCTGTGAGTCGTTATTATCATAAAATATTTACAGCTGTTCATATTTTCTATAACACCGTCAACAATAAACGCCTTAGAAAAAAGGCCCAGAACCGAGAAAAGCCCGACCTTTATTCCGAACACAAAGAATGATGACATTGCAATTAAAAAATCCACGCACAAGAGCGATTTGCCGACATTTAAATGGGAATATTTTTTAAGAATAAGCGCTACGATATCGGTGCCTCCCGAGGACGCGGCATAATGAAAAATCAGCGCCGAGCCGATAGAGGTTAAAAGCATGGCATAAACAAGCTCTAAAAACGGCTGATTTGTAAGCGGAGCTTTCAGAGGAAAAAGAATTTCAAAAAGCTTTGTAAGCAAGGAAAATAACAGACTGCAATAAACCGTTCTTATTCCCGTTTCCTTTCCGAGCACCAAGAAACCGAGAACGAGACAGAAAATATTTATGACCGAAATCCAAGTAGCGGGAGACACGGCAGTAAGCTTACCTAAAATCGTTCCTATACCGCTGACTCCGCCCGTTGAAAAACCGTTCGGAATTTTAAAGAAATAGACTCCGCAGGTGAGCAGAACCGTGCCGAAGGTTATAAAAACATATTCTTTGAATGCTTTCATTTTTTCTCTCCTAAAAGCCTTTTTCTTAATTATAGAATAGCACCGACGATTTTTCAACCGATTTTAAAAAATATATTGACAAATTTAATACCTCGTGTTATGATGTATTACAACAAAGGAGGTATTATATGGACGGTCAGTTGAAACGGGGACTTTTGGATATTTGCGTTTTAGCGGCTATAAAGAGCGAGGATTCATACGGGTATAAGATTATAAAGGATTTAAAGCCGTATATCGAGCTTTCCGAATCCACATTATATACAATTTTAAAGCGCTTGGAGACGGCTCAAATGCTTACAGTCCGCACTGCGGAGCATTGCGGAAGACTTCGGAAGTATTACCGCATTACAGAACAGGGACTTAAAAGAATAGAGGAGTTTAAAACGGAATGGAAAGAAATTTTAGCAATTTATAAGTTTGTAACCAAGGAGGATGAAAGCGATGAATAAACAGGATTTTCTAATCGCTCTGCGAAAAGGCTTATCGGGACTGCCTCAGGATGAGATTGAGGAACGGCTGACATTTTACAGCGAAATGATTGACGACAGAATTGAAGAGGGGCTTTCGGAGGAAGACGCGGTATCCGCCGTAGGCTCTGCCGAGGAAATCGTTAATCAGGCGGTGGCAGATATTCCGCTCGTTAAAATCGCAAAGGAAAGAATTAAGCCGAAAAGGCGGCTTAAAGCATGGGAAATCGTGCTTTTAGCGCTCGGTTCTCCGATATGGCTTTCTCTCGGCATTGCCGCAGCCGCGGTTATTCTCTCGGTTTATATTTCGCTTTGGGCGGTAATTATTTCGCTTTGGGCGGTCTTTGCTTCGTTTATAATCTGCGCGGCAGGAAGTGTTCCCGCCGGTATTATCTTTATAAAAAACGCAAACAAAATTTCAGGCGCCGTTATGCTGCTCGGAGGAATAGTCTGCGCAGGGCTTTCGATATTTATGTTTTTCGGCTGTAAGGCGGTTACAAAAGGAATTTTAATACTTACTAAAAAAATTGCGTTACGGATAAAGAGCTGCTTTATCAGAAAGGAGAATGCGAAGTGAAAAAGTCGGCAAAAATATGGCTGATTACGGCAGGCGCGCTTGTGCTTTTCGGCGGAATAGCTTTTTTGGTTTTAATGTCAGCGCTTAAATGGGATTTTAAAAAGCTGTCAACGGTTAAATACGAAACAAACACTTATGAAATCAGCGAATATATAAGCGATATATCAATTCTTACCGATACTGCGGATATTGTTTTTGCAAGGTCTGAAGATGATAAGTGCAGGGTTATAAGCTTTGAAGAGGAAACCGCCAAAAATTCAGTTACTGCTGAAAACGGAAAGCTGATTATCAAAACCGAAAATAAAAAATCGGGCCTTGATTATATCGGATTTTATTTTGAACAGCCTAAAATAACCGTTTATCTTCCAAGCTCTGAATACAATTCTCTAAAAGTTAAGGAAAGCACAGGAAATGTTAAGATTTCTAAGGATTTTATATTTAAAAATGTTGATATAAATTTAAGCACAGGCGATGTTGATTTTTGCTCTCCTTCCTCAGAATCTGTAAAGATAAAAACCTCTACCGGAAACATCGGCGTAAACCAAGCTTCGCTTGATACGCTTGAGCTTTCAACCTCAACGGGCACGGTTACGGTTAGCAGTGTCATATGCAGCGGCGATATAGAAATAAAGGCTTCTACAGACCGAGTAAGCTTAACGGATATCACCTGCAAAAGCTTTAAATCAACAGGAGACACCGGAGATATTCTGCTTAAAAATGTTATAGCATCCGAAAAGCTTTCAATTGAAAGAAGCACCGGCAATGTTAAATTTGACGGGTGCGACGCCGCCGAGTTAGATATAGAAACCGATACCGGCGATGTAACGGGAAATCTGCTGACTGAAAAAGTGTTTATAACAGATACCGATACAGGCGAGGTTGATGTTCCGAAATCCGCGACGGGCGGCAAATGCGAAATCGAAACCGATACGGGAAACATCAAGATAAAAACCGGCTGAATATCGGATAAACTCACACGGACATAAAGCTTAAGCTTTATGTCCGTGCTCAGACTGTAGACAAACTATAAATCAGATTGTGTCGCAGCGTTTACGCCGCATTTCGTTTTTTCGGCGACATGCGCGGCGGAAAAACACCTTATAAGCGAAAAACCGCTAAATCAAGCGGTTTTTCAAGAACACTGGGGTGGAGTACTCACGGGGATAGAGTGCAGTCCGAAAATCTATGATTTTCGAGCGAACGGCATTCTAGGCCTTGAGAGTGTCAACAAAGTCGACACTCTCCGGCACGGACATAAAGCTTAAGCTTTATGCCCGTGTTTATTTTAAGTATTTTTATCCGTAACCTTTTTAAAGCCCGATTTTGTGCTTTTAAGTAATATTTTAATTGCTTCCATTGCGGTTTTTCTTGTTGTTTCGTCCAGATTTTTGACCGATTTCAAAACGCTTACGGCGCTGTCAAACCATTTTTCACCCATTTCATGAAGCGTTTCGGCGTTTGTTTCATTAGCAACCTTAAATACCGCCTCAACAAAAACCTCTAACTGATAAGGGGTTAAATCGGAAAACCAAGCCTTGACCGTTGAATCGACGAAAACACTGCTGTTATTAACGCTTTCAAGGAAAATGAAATTTTTACCCTCAACATCCCATGAATATATATCATGCTGCATAAGACCCGAATTTTCGCTGTGCACCGTAAAAAAGTTTTCCTTATGGCCTAACAGCATTCCGACTACCGAGGACTGAGGAACAAAGGTATTAACCCTTTTGCAGATATTCTTATAACCGTCCGACTCCAAAACAGTATCGGTAAAGCCCGGACCGTCATAATTATAGACCGCCGTAATTTTATTCTTTAAATCTTCCCTGCAGTAAGCTGCGGAATAAACCGCGAGATTTCCGCCCTTTGAATGGCCTGCGATAATAAATTTGTTATCAAAACCCGAAAGGATTTTTTCAAGATATTCTGCCGCTGACTTCTGTGCCGGAACAGGACACATAAGCCCCATATTAAAATCCTCTTTCCAGCCGATAAGGGTATTATCGGTTCCTCTGAAGCAAACGCAGAAAAGGTTATCGGAAAGTCTTAAGGTAAGCGCGCAGAACTGAGTCTGCGACTGTCTGTCGGTTTTATGAACAAACCCGAAAGCATAAGCGGAATTATAGCGGCTGCTTTCCTTTAAGGCTTTTATCAGCTTATAATCATCCTTTATAAGCACTTTTTCTTCGATATTTTCAATTTTAAGCATTTTTTTCGCTGCATTTTTAAGAGTTATTTCCTCTCCCGCTTTTAAAATCCTTTCAAACGGCAGATAGGAAAGCCTTGCGCAAATTGCGCCGTCGATTTCATTAAAAGGATCATTTTCAAATATTATATCTCCGCGCCACAAAAGATAGTCAAGAATATTTGTCATTTTTAAAACCCCTTTTTTAAAATTTTAAACCTTTTATTTTGGCTCCCTCGGACGAGGGAGCTGTCAGCGAAGCTGACTGAGGGAAAGATTTTTTAACTGTTAAATCTATATATTCGGTTACACCTCTAAAATTACGGTCAATATCCAAATTGCAAATTCTTAATATTCTTAAATCCATATTTTCTAACTCTACGGTACGAATATTATCCCTTTCTTTTTGTTTGTCGGTATAATGTCCGCCGCCGTCCAGCTCAACAATAAGCTTTGCTTTTGCACAATAAAAATCCGCTATATAATTTCCGATTGCTTTTTGCCGTTGAAACCTTATGGGATAATATCTTAAAAATTCGTACCAAAGCTTTCGTTCCCAAGGTGTCATATTTTTTCTTAAAGTCTTTGCAAGAGGAATATTACTTTTATTATATTCTTTCATTGTCTCTCCCTCCGTCAAAACTTCGTTTTGCCACCGTCTCGGCTACCGCCTCGGTCGGCGCTTCTGCTTCGCAGATGTGTCCACCGGACACCCGCACCCTCGTCAGATGGAGGCTTAAATTGCTTATATTATATAAGCTTTTTCTTAAATTAAATATAACATTTTTTATTTAATTTTTCAAGATATCAAGATATATAAAAACAGAGTTATCCACAAACACGGGATAACTCTGTTTTTATGATATGCCAATTATTATCTAAATAATGCAAAGATTACTACAAACACTAAATCTATAAAGCCCAATACGACCGAAAATTTATATGCAGGATTTTTAGATTTAAGATCTTTCTTAATTGCCCTAATCTTTTCCTTATCTTCTTTCGATTTTCTGCTTATTCCGCTTTGCTTAAAAGCATTTTGCAATTTTGAATTAGGTAAAAACGCAACAATTTCAGCTACGAGACTCAATATAGCACCTATCCAAGTATTTATAAAAAGAAAACAAATAAAACCGACTATGATTAAAAAGCCACTTATAATGTTGGTTATCACTGCACCTTCGATGCATTTTTCATAGGACACTTCAGCTTTTTTTATTTCCTTTTCAACTGCACAACCGCACCCCGGACAAATCACTGTCTCATCCATAATTTCTTTTCCGCATTTTTGACAGAACTTCATTTTAAAATCACCCTTGTAATATCATTTGTCTTTTTTTGCTACTAACAAATAAATGTCACCCGCAAGACTTGCTAAAGCAAGTATACCGAATATTCCGGTTGCTATGTAATAAGGTATAAGCTTAGTTTTAACCTTAGAAATCTCTAGCTCAAATTCTAATGTTGAGCGATTTCTCATAGCTAAATCAGAATGAAGATATTGGTACAGATCTCTATTCCTAATAAACTCATTTGAAAACAATATCAAAATTGTTACTATGCAAAAAAATATAAATAGAACTGACAAAGCAATTATCATTTTCTTTCTAACATTTAAATTTACAATCATAGCTTCACCCCCTCTTTTAATACAATTATATGACAAATTGTCATAATTGTCAAGTGAAAATATGACACAATGTCATTAGGAGGAATGCATTTATGAAAAACAATTTAAAGGTATTGCGAAAAAACAAAGGGTACACACAAATTGCCGTGCAAATGAAAACAGGAATTGAGCAAGCCTTGCTTTCCAAATTTGAGAATGAGGAAAGAGTACCGCCTACAGAAACGCTAATTAGACTTGCAGATTTTTATAATGTAAGCATTGATTATATTTTGTGCCGAACAAACAATCCCCATATAGAAAAATAAAAGCCGTGAAATTTATAATTGTTCATATCATAATTTCCCCGTGATAGAAATTTTTCTGTATTTAAAAATAAACAATAACATAACTAATAATATTTTTTAATCCCACGATTGTTCTCTGCTTGACAAACTTCATTTTTAAGAGTATAATTCGGATAAAGCAACGGCGCTTTCCTTTGAAATTTGGAAAGCGCCGTTTAAACTTATAAAAGAGGTAATAAAAATGAAAAAGCCTATAATCGGAGTTACATCGCTTATTGATTTGCAAAAAGCCTCCTACTGGATGCTCCCCGGGTACTTAAAGGGCTTAACCCTTGCAGGCGCTCTGCCGGTTGTTCTGCCGCTTGAAGTTTCCCTTGACGATATAAAAACAATTGCTGACACCTTTGACGGATTTTTATTCACGGGCGGACAGGATGTAAACCCCGAAATATACAAGCAGGAAAAATCTCCCCTTTGCGGAGAGATAAGCGAGGCAAGAGATAAATTCGAATATTTGCTCTTGCATGAGGTTATAAAAAGAAATAAACCGATACTCGGAATTTGCAGAGGAATTCAGTTTATAAACGCATATTTCGGCGGAACACTTTATCAGGACCTTGAAGCTGAACACCCGTCAAATACAGAGCATCACATGTCGGCCCCCTATGACAGAGGAATACATTCGGTCTCTCTTACAGAAAACGCACCGCTTAAAGCCCTGCTTAAAAAGGATACCCTTTTTGTAAACAGCTATCACCATCAGGCGATAAAGGAGCTCGGCTCTTCGTTAAAAACAATGGCTGTTTCAGAGGACGGACTTATTGAGGGAATTTATGCCCCCGACAAAAAATTTTTATGGGCTGTTCAGTGGCACCCCGAATTTTCTTATAAAAAAGACGCTGACAGCAGAAAGATTTTCGAAGCCTTTGTAAAAGCTTCTTTACAGAAACGCTTTCTTTAGTCTTCAACCCCCGATTTCTTTTAAAAGCTCATTTGCATTTGATACTATTCTTTTTGCGCCGTGATTTATTAAAAACTGCTTTGTTTTAAAGCCCCAGTCAACCGAAACGCAGTCAACCCCCGCGTTTTCGGCGGTTTTTATATCAACCTCGCTGTCGCCTATATAAACCGTATTTTCCTTTTTTACATCAAGCTTTTTCATTATTTCAAAAACCGCGTCGGGATATGGCTTAATTCTTATATTTTCCTTAGCGCCCTGAGAAATGTCAAAAATTCCGCCGAAATACCTGCCGCTAAGCTCCTTAACCGCATAATCGGCTTTGTTTGACAGCACAGCTGTTAAAATGCCCTCATTTTTTAGCCTTAACAATGTTTCTTTTATATCGGGATATGCCTTTGTATTATCCGCGCAGTGAATTTTATAATAACCGTTAAAATCATTAAACACTCGGTTTATCGTTTCTTCGTCCGAATTTTCCGGCACTGCACGCTCTATCAGCTTTCTTATCCCGTTTCCGACGAAATTCTTTACCTCTTCCAATTTCCTTTCGGGCAGAGAATTTTTTTTAAGCGCAAAATTTGTGCTTAAATAAAGGTCCTGCAGGGTATCTAAAATCGTTCCGTCCATATCAAAAATACAAAGCTTGTATCTGCTCATAATTATAACCTGCCAAATATTATTTCTTAGGTTATTATAAGCCTTAAATCTCCATATTTCAAACCTTTTTAAAAAATACTTGAAAAAAAATTTTTTCATGTTATAATAAAAAAGTAAATTGAATAACAAATGCGTTGATGAAGAAAAGTAAATATATTGTTTTATTTCAGAGAGAAAGCGACCTTAGGCTGAAATCGCTTTTATTAAAAGGTATATTGAAGTTCGCTTCTAAGCAGCATTGCCGAAGCTTAATTGTTGTAAGCGATGTCGGTCCGGCTCCGTTAAAAGCCGCTAAAGTGTTTGCTTTATGCGAAAATGCGGGTGGTACCGCGGAGTGTTGATTTTAAAGACTTCGTCCTGTTTTAATCGGGATGTAAGTCTTTTTTGTTATTCTTTTTAATTTTCGGAGGGATAAAAAGTGAAAGAAAAAATCGAAAGCTTAAAAGCCGCCGCCAAATCAGCGATAGAAAGCTGTGACAGCGAGCAGGCAATCGAAGAGCTGAGGGTTAAATATCTCGGCAAAAAGGGCGAGCTTACGGCTCTTTTAAAGCAAATGGGCTCTCTTTCCGCAGAGGAAAGACCGAAAATGGGTCAGATGGTTAATGACGCCAAGCAGAAGCTTGAGGCTTTAATTGCCGATAAATCCGCAAAAATGAAAGAAAAGGCAACCGAGCTTAAGCTTAAATCGGAAACGGTCGATATAACAATGCCCGCAAAGGTTAAGAAAACAGGAAAGCTTCATCCTTTAAACACCGTGCTTGAGGATATGATTGATATTTTCCGCTCGATGGGCTTTGATGTGCTGGACGGACCCGAGGTTGAAACCGACCATTATAATTTTGAATGTCTCAATGTTCCTGCCGACCACCCTGCAAGAGATATGCAGGATACCTTTTATCTCGGCGAAAATCTTCTTCTGCGCACTCAGACCTCTGCGGCGCAGATAAGAACAATGGAGCAAAGAAAGCCCCCTATCAGAATAATCTGCCCCGGAAGAGTTTTCAGAGCCGACGAGGTTGACGCAACGCATTCCCCCGTTTTCCACCAGATAGAGGGACTTGTTGTAGACAAGGGCGTTACAATGTGCGACCTTAAGGGAGTTTTAGAGCAATTTGCCCATGAGATTTACGGGCCCGAAACAAAGGTTAAATTCCGTCCGTCATTTTTCCCGTTTACAGAGCCGTCGGTTGAGGTCGATGTCACCTGCTCGGAATGCGGCGGCAAGGGCTGCCGAGTCTGCAAGGGCAGCGGCTGGATAGAGATTTTAGGCGCAGGCATGGTTCATCCGAATGTTTTAAGAAGCTGCGGAATCGACCCCGAGGTTTATTCGGGCTTTGCCTTCGGAATAGGTCTTGACAGAATTACCACCACAAGATATAAAATCAGCGATATAAGACTTTTATTCGAAAACGACAAGCGTTTTCTTGAGCAGTTTTAAGGGGGGACGGATTTATGAAAATTTCACTTAATGCTCTTAAATATTATGTAGATATAAATGTTCCGGTTTCAGAGCTTTGCGACAGAATGGTTATGGCAGGCTTTGAGGTCGAAAGCATTGAAAAGCAGGGCGAAAACCTTAAAAATGTTGTTGCGGCAAGAATTGAAAAAATAACTCCGCATGAAAACAGCGACCATTTGCAGATTTGTCAGATGGATATAGGAAACGGAAAAACCGTTCAGATAGTCACCGGCGCTCAGAATATCAAGGAGGGCGACATTGTCCCTGCCGCGCTTGACGACAGCTATCTTCCGAACGGCGCGCATATCAAGGCAGGAAAGCTTAGAGGTGTTGAGTCAAACGGTATGCTTTGCTCGGGAGAAGAGCTTTGTCTGACAGAGGCTGACTATGAGGGAGCTTCGGTTTACGGAATTTTAATCTTAAAGCCCGATGTCAAAGCAGGAACCGATATGCACAAGGTTTTAGGGCTTGACGATTATATTATCGACTTTAAAATTACCGCCAACCGCCCCGACTGCAACTGCTTTATAGGAGTCGCAAAGGAAATCTCGGTAGTTTTAGGAACTGAGTTTAAAAATCCTGCTACGGATTATAAAACGGTTAAATCGGATATAAACGATTATATAGATGTTGAGGTTAAAAATTATGACCTTTGTCCGAGATATATCGGAAGAGTGGTTAAAAACCTCAGAATCAAGCCTTCTCCGGATTGGATGCAAAAAGCAATCACGGCTTCGGGCATGAGACCTATCAACAATATCGTTGACATTACGAATTTTGTTATGCTTGAAACAGGTCAGCCGATGCATGCGTTTAACTACAATGACCTTGAGGACAAAAAAATTATCGTCCGCACGGCAAAATCAGGCGAAAAGATCACCACGCTTGACGGCAAGGACTATAACCTCACAGAGGATATGCTCGTTATTGCGGACGGAGAAAAGCCCTCATGCCTTGCAGGAATCATGGGCGGCAAGGAAAGCGAAATCGAAGAAGATACAAAGGATCTTTTCCTTGAATCGGCTAAATTCCGCCGTGACAATATCCGCCATACCGGAAGAAAGCTCGGAATAAGAACCGAGGCAAGCGGAAGATACGAGCGCGGAACGGATATAATGAACACGAAATTTGCAATGGACCGCGCACTCAATCTTATATACACTCTTGACGCGGGCGATATTATTGACGGCGAGATAGACCGCCATGAAAAGCTTCCCGAAACAAGAATTATAAACACAACCGCAAAGGCTGTTACCGACCTTTTAGGCGTTGAAATCGAGACTGAAAAAATCGTTTCAATTCTTAATTCCTTAGGGCTTAAAACCGAAGAAAAGGACGGAAAGCTTACAGTCAGCGTTCCGTCTATCAGAGACGATGTCGAGGGCAGAGCCGACCTTGCGGAAGAGGTCATGAGAATTTACGGTTACGACCATATCGTTTCAACTCCTATGAGAGGCGAAATCATCCGCGGAACAAAGCTTCCCGAAAGAATAAAGGACGATAAGGTTAAAAATCTTCTTTGCGCTTTAGGAGCTTATGAGATAACCACATATTCTTTCATTCCGTCAAACGCGCTTGATACTTTAAAATTATCTGCCGACGATGACAGAAGAAATGTTATAAAGCTTTTAAATCCTTTAGGCGACGAATATTCTTGCCTCAGAACCCAGCTTACTACAAGTATGCTCACCGTTCTTTCGACAAATATTAACCGCAAGATAACCGACGGAAGATTTTTCGAGATAAGCAAGCGCTTTATCGCAAACGAGTTACCCATAAAGACTCAGCCGAAAGAGCTTAAGACCATGTCCGTAGGAATTTACGGCAAGGATGAGGATTTCTTTACCATGAAGGGCATAATAGAAGAAATCCTGAAGCTTTTCGGAGCGCATACTGAATATATCCGTTCAAGTGAGCCTTATCTTCACCCCGGTCGTCAGGCAGAGGTAATTGCTAATAATATGCCGGTTGCCGTGTTCGGCGAGGTTCACCCCGATGTTGCCGCAGGCTACGGAATAGAGCAAAGAGTTCTTGTTGCCGAAATCAAGCTTGATGTGCTTTATTCGATAAACAAGAAGAAAACCGTTTATAAGCCTCTTCCGAAATTCCCTGCCGTTGAGCGTGACTTTGCGATGCTGTGCGACAAGGATATCCCCGTAGGCGACCTTGAAAAGGCGATAACAAGCGGTTCGGGAAGGCTCCTTGAAAAAATTGAGCTTTTCGATGTTTATTCGGGCGCTCAGATTCCCGAGGGCAAAAAGAGCGTTGCGTTCAGCGTTTGGCTGAGATCCGCCGATTCGACTCTTTCCGACAGCGAGATAGATGCCGTTACCGAAAAGATAATCAAAAAGCTTGAAGCCGCGGGCGCCGCTTTAAGAAAATAATACTTGAATTATCCTTTAAAGAGGTATACAATATAATAAAACAGTTTTTATAGAGAGGTGTTATTTATGAATGAACAAACCATGACCTTTTCGTTAGGCGATCAGACAGAGCAGGAAATCCGCAGGATTTTGACTGATGTTTACAGTGCCTTAAAGGAAAAAGGCTACAACCCGATCAATCAGATAGTAGGTTATATTCTTTCCGAGGATCCGACTTATATTACAACTCATAATAATGCCAGAAATCTTATAAGGAAGATTGACAGAGACCTGCTTTTGCAAACAATTGTTAAGTATTATCTTACAAAATAAATTATAAAAACAAAAATCCCGATTATAAGTATTTTGCTTATAATCGGGATTTTCGTTAATTCGTTTTAATCAAGATCTTTTCCGCAGCAGCGCTTATATTTCTTGCCGCTTCCACATGGGCAAAGCGCGTTTTTACTTACAACGCCCTTACCTTTAACCGTTGCAGGCTTGCCTGTTTCGGTTTCTTCCGCAACCTTTTCACGCTTGACATCCTCATCGCGGCGGATTTCAACGGTTAATGTAAGCTTAGCGGTCTGCTCTCTTATCGCGTCACGCATTGCGGAGAACATATCATAGCTTTCGTTTCTGTAAGCTACAACAGGGTCATGCTGACCGTATGCGCGAAGACCTATTCCCTGCCTTAACTGATCCATATTGTCAATATGGTCCATCCAGTTGGTATCAACGCATCTAAGCAGGATAACCCGCTCCATTTCACGGGTAAGCTCCTCGCCGAAGCGCTGTTCGCGCAGATCATATTTTTCATGGGCCTTTTCTTTTATCTTATCGGCAACCTCTGAAACGGTGATATTTTCAAAATCATTTTCAAGAAAACTAAAATCATCAGCAGAAGTTACCCAGCCTGAGAAATACTCTTTAAGTCCCTTGATATCCCAGTTATCGCGGATAGGATCGCTTAAATAAATTGAAACATAGGAATCTATGGTTTCATCAATCATTTTAAGTATACTGTCCTTGAGGTTTTCGCCGTCAAGCACCTTATTCCTCTGCTCATAAATAAGCTCGCGCTGTTTATTCATTACATCGTCATATTCAAGAACATGCTTTCTTGCGGCAAAGTTCATGCCCTCTTTCTTGCGCTGAGCGCTTTCGATTGTGCGCGAAAGAAGCTTGCTTTCAAGCGGAGTATCCTCTTCGACCTTTAAGGTCTCCATCATTGAAGAAATCCGCTCACCGCCGTAAAGACGCATAAGGTCATCCTCAAGCGAGATATAAAACTTAGTTGAACCGGGGTCGCCCTGACGGCCTGCACGGCCTCTTAACTGATTATCAATTCGTCTTGAATCATGCCTTTCGGTACCTACTATAAAAAGTCCGCCCGCTTCTCTTACCTTTTCGGCCTCCGGAGCGATTTTAGCCTTAAAATCATCATTATAAGCCTTGAATTTCGCTCTTGCCTCGATAATATCCTTATCGTCGGTTTCGGCGAAGCCTGTTGCCTCTGCGATAAGCTCCTCGCTTACCCCGTCATGCCTTAAGGCGTTCTTAGCTAAATATTCGGCATTACCGCCGAGCATAATATCGGTTCCGCGTCCCGCCATGTTGGTGGCTATCGTAACAGCACCGAACATACCTGCCTGCGCGATAATCTCGGCTTCCTTTTCATGGTGCTTAGCGTTTAAAACATTATGCTTTATTCCGCGCTTTTTAAGCATTGAGGATAAAAGCTCGGATTTTTCGATTGTTATAGTACCAACAAGCACCGGCTGACCCTTTTCATGGCACTCAACTATATTTTCGATAACAGCATTGAATTTTGCTTTTTCGGTTTTATAAACCGAATCGTTCATATCAATTCTCGCAAGCGGCTTATTTGTCGGGATTTCCACAACATCAAGCTTATAAATTTCTCTGAATTCGGCTTCCTCTGTCATTGCGGTACCGGTCATACCCGAAAGCTTTGAATAAAGGCGGAAGAAATTCTGGAATGTAATCGTTGCAAGAGTTTTCGACTCGCTTGCTATCTTTACGCCTTCTTTTGCTTCAATCGCCTGATGAAGACCCTCGTTGTATCTTCTTCCGAACATAAGACGGCCCGTGAACTCGTCAACGATTATTACTTCTCCGTCCTTAACGACATAATCAACATCTCTTTGCATAATTCCGTAAGCACGGATTGCCTGATTTACATGGTGCGCAATTTTTATATTTTCGGTATCGTTAAGATTTGAAATTCCGAAATATTCCTCGGTTTTTTTAACACCCTGAGGAGTAAGAGTGGCGGTTCTCGCCTTTTCGTCCACAACATAATCGCCGTCATACTCCGCTTCCTCGTCGGTTTCCTTATCGTCCATTTCTCTTACCTTTACCATTTTCATGGAGCGTGCAAGAGCGTTAGCCTTCTGATAAAGGTCGCTTGATTTATCGCCCTGACCCGAAATTATAAGCGGAGTTCTCGCCTCGTCGATAAGGATAGAGTCAACCTCGTCGACAATGGCAAAATTATGTCCGCGCTGAACCTTCTGCTCCTTATAGATAACCATATTGTCTCTTAAGTAATCAAATCCTAGCTCATTATTGGTGCAGTAGGTAATATCCGCGTCATAAGCGGCTTTTTTTGTCTCATGGTCGAGACCGTGAATAATAAGACCTACAGAAAGGCCTAAAAACCTGTAAAGCTTGCCCATCCATTCTGAGTCACGCTTAGCAAGATAATCGTTTACCGTTACAATATGCACGCCTTTACCCGAAAGCGCGTTAAGATAAGCCGGAAGAGTTGCAACCAAGGTTTTACCCTCACCGGTTTTCATTTCGCTTATTCTTCCCTGATGAAGAATGATTCCGCCTAAGATCTGCACGGGGAAATGGCGCATTGAAAGCACCCTGTCCGCCGCCTCTCTGCATACCGCAAACGCCTCGGGCAAAAGCTGATCAAGGGTTTCGCCGTTATTTATTCTATCCTTGAATTCATCAGTCTTTGCGCGAAGCTCGCTGTCAGAGAGAGCCTTATATTCTTCCTCATAGGATAAAACCTTATCAAGAATAGGTCTTATTCTTTTTATTTCCTTTTCGCTGTAATTGCCGAACATGGCACGAAGAAGTCCCATAATATTTCTCCTTTATTTTATGTAAAAATCGTTTTTTTCTTTTTTAAGCCCCGAGGTGTAGGATATATTTCCGCTTTTGTCTATAAAAACCGCCTCGGTGTTTTTTGTGCTTTCTATAAGCTCCTTAGCCTTTATCCCGCCTAAAAGAACCGAGCAGGTAGAAAGTGCGTCCGCATCAAAAGAGCTGTCAGATATAACGGTCGCCGAAACAAGGTCTGATTCGGCGGGATAGCCGGTTTCGGGGTCTATTATATGGTGATAAAGCTTACCGTCCTTATAAAAACAGCGCTCGTATATTCCCGAGGTCACCGCGCTTTTGTTTTTTAAATTAAGGAATGCTATACATTCGTTTTCATCGGAAAAAGGCTTTTTTATTCCCACTCTGTATTCCTTGTCGCCGAAAACCAAAACATTTCCGCCTAAATTTATAATACCGCTTTTAACGCTTTTTGCTTTAAAAAAATCAAGCAGTCTGTCAGCGATATATCCCTTTGCGATTCCGCCGAGATCGACCATAGCGCCGTTAAGCTTAGTGCCGCCGTCCTCAATATCTATTGAGTCATAGCCCACCCGTCTTAAAGCCTGAGCGATTTCGTCCCTTTCCGGAACGGTTTCATTTTTAAAATTCCAAAGCGAGGAAACGGGATAAACCGTTATATCGAATTTACCGCCTGTTTTTTCGGAATAATAAACCGACCGCTCAAGAATTTCTTTTGTATCCTTTGAAATTTTAACGGGACTGTCATTATCGGTACTGCTGTTAAGCTTATAAACATCGCTTGATTTAACCGTTGCGCTAAACAGCTTTTCATATCTTTCGCATTCGCTGAAAGCTGAAGAAAGCACCTTATCAGAGCACTGCGCCGAAAGGGTGACCACCGTGTCAAGCAGAAATCTGGTTTCACTATTTTCCGCGTCCTTAGAGCATGCGCAGAAAGAGACGAGGACCAAAGCCGTTAAAATACCGAAAGAAAATTTTTTCATAACTTCAATTATACAATATCTTTCTTTTTTTGTAAAGATGTGTTATTATATTTATCGGTGAAATAAATGTTTAAAAAGAAAGATATAATCATTTTTTTCGTGATTTTTGCGGCGGCGGCTGTTTCCTTTCTTTTTTTCTTTTCAAACGAAAGCGGAAAAAGAGTTAAAATCACCGAGAACAACAAGGTGGTATACGAGGGAAGCTTAAGCAAAAACAAAAAGATTGAATTAAAATCAAACACCGTTTTGATTGAAAACTCAAAGGTTAAAATGCAGTATTCCGACTGCAAAAATCAGATTTGCGTACACCACAAGCCGATAAGCAAAAAAGGAGAAAGCATAATATGTCTTCCGAACAGGGTAACGGCAGAAATAGAATAACCGCAAAAAGGCTTTGCCTGTTATCTCTTCTTACCGCGCTTTCCATGGCGCTTTCTTTTCTTGAAACGGTTTTGCCTTTCGGGTTTACGGCGTTTGGAATAAAGCTCGGCCTTGCAAACGGTGTCTGCATAATTTTAATGTACCGCGGTGATTTTAAAGGAGCGGTTTCAGTTAACCTTGCAAGGATAATTTTAAGCTCCGTTTTATTTTCGGGCGTTATGTCATTGGTTTTTTCCCTTTCGGGCGCGATTGTTTCCATGACAGCGGCGGCGCTGCTTTTAAAATCGAAAAAATTCGGCTTGGTTGCGGTTTCTTCCCTTTCGGGCGTTTTGCATAACTGCGCGCAGGCGGCGGTCGCAGTTATAACCTCGGGCAAGGCGGTGCTTCATCTTCTTTCCCTGCTTATTATCTCAGGCGCCTTATGCGGAGCGGCTTGCGGAATGATAAGCTCACTTTTTTTAAAAAAAATAAAGACAAAACTTAATTTTTAGTGTATAATAATATTTTATAAGAATTTTAAAATCAACGCCTTTCTCAGGCAGAACGGAGATTTTTGATATGTGCGGTTTTGTAGGCTTTACAAACAGAATTAACGACGACGGGACTGTTCTCGATGTTATGATGAACAGAATAGTTCACCGCGGACCGGATTCCGACGGAAAATATGTTAATGAAAGCATTGCGCTCGGATTCCGCCGTCTTTCCATAATAGACCTTGCCGAGGGCGACCAGCCCATGTTCAATGAGGACAAGTCGCTCGTTTTAGTATTTAACGGCGAGATTTATAATTTTAAGGATTTAAGAAAAGAGCTTTTGGAATGCGGGCATACCTTTGCGAACAATTCCGACAGCGAGGTTCTGCTTCACGGCTTTGAGCAATGGGGCAAGGAGCTTGTTAAAAAGCTGCGCGGAATGTATGCGTTTGTTATATTCAATAAAAAAGATAATTCCGTTTTCGGAGCAAGGGATATATTCGGAATAAAGCCGTTTTATTACACATTTATGGGCGGCAGCTTTATTTTCGGCTCGGAAATAAAATCATTTTTGGACCATCCCGACTTTAAAAAAGAGCTTAACGAAGAGGCTTTAGGAAACTATCTTTCTTTCCAGTATTCTCCGAGCGAGGAGACATTTTTCAAAAATGTTTTCAAGCTTCCCCCTGCCCACTGCTTTACTTATAAGGACGGAAAATTTTCTTCGGAGCGCTATTTCAGACCCGAATTTTCACCCGAAAGCGGTGTGCTTGAATATTTTGCCGATAAGGCGGACAAGGCGCTGAGAGAGTCGGTAAGGGCACATAAAATTGCTGATGTTGAGGTAGGCTCCTTCCTTTCAAGCGGAATTGATTCAAGCTATATAGCAGAAGCCGCTCAGGTCGACAAGACCTTTACAGTAGGCTTTGAAAGCCCCGACGGGGACAGATACAATGAAATTCATTTTGCAAAGGATTTTGCAGAAACCATAAATGTCGAAAATATTTCTAAGGTTATCACTCCCGACGAATACTGGGATTCTTTTTCGGATATCCAGTATTATATGGACGAGCCCCTTGCCGACCCTGCCGCTATAGCGCTTTATTTTGTAAGCAAGCTTGCAAGCGAGCATGTAAAGGTCGTTATGTCGGGCGAGGGAGCGGACGAGCTTTTCGGCGGCTACCGCATTTATCAGGAGCCCTTAACACTTACGGCTTACGATTCAATCCCCTTCTGCATAAGAAGAGCAATAAGCAAAATTTGCGAGCATTTGCCTAAGGTGCACGGTATAAATTATCTTATCAGGCGCGGAAAAACCATAGAGGAAAGGTTTATCGGAAATGCTTATATTTTCACCAAAAAAGAGCGCGATAAAATTCTTAAAAACGAAAAAGCAAAATCCGCACCCGAGCCGAAAATCCTCTGCGATAAATTTTACAGCGAGGTTAAGGATAAAGACGATATAACAAAAATGCAGTATCTCGACATAAATATGTGGCTTATGGGTGATATTCTTCTTAAAGCCGATAAAACGAGCATGGCAAATTCCTTGGAGCTTCGCGTTCCGTTCCTTGACAAAAAGGTTTTAGAGCTTGCCGAGACAATTCCGCTCGACTGCAGGGTCAATACTAAAACCACAAAGCTTGCTTTGAGAAAGGCGGCTGAAAAATCCCTGCCTAAGCGCACAGCCGACAAGGATAAATTAGGCTTCCCCGTTCCAATAAGAGTTTGGCTTAAAGAAGAGAAGTATTATAACAGAGTAAGGGATGCGTTTACTTCCGGTGCCGCCGAGAAATTTTTCAACACCGACAAGCTTATAAAAATGCTTGATACCCACAAGAGCGGAAAAGCCGATTTAAGCAGAAAAATATGGACTGTTTTCACCTTCCTTGTTTGGTATAATGAATTTTTCGGGGAAACGGTAAAGGAATAAAATGTACGAAGAGCTTTCAAATGTATATGATATTTTAACCGCAGACGCGCAATATGATAAAAGATACTCTTATTTAAAGGAGCTTTTTGAAAGGTTTGACCGCATGCCGACGCTCCTTTTGGACCTTGCCTGCGGAACAGGCAGCTTTTCAAGGCGGTTTGCAAATGACGGGGTAAGCGTTATAGGCGCGGATTCCTCGCCCGAAATGCTAAGCGTCGCCGCAAGCAAAGCTTGCAAGGATATTTTATATATCTGTCAAAAGGCGCAGGAGCTTGAATTATACGGCACTGTTGACGGAGCAATATGCTGTCTAGACAGCTTAAATCATATTACGGATTACGGCGATTTCTGCACCGCCTTAAAAAAAGTTTCGATGTTCCTTGAAAAGGACAGGCTTTTTATCTTTGATGTCAACACGCTGTTTAAACACCGAGAAGTGCTAGGAAACAACACAATTGTCAAGGAAGAAGAAAATGCTGTATGTATCTGGCAAAATGAGTTGTTAAACGATGAAAAGACTGTCAATATTTACCTTGATTTATTCAAGGAAGAAGAAAACGGGTTGTATTCAAGGAGCTTTGATTTTATAACCGAGCGAGCATACACCGAAGACGAAATCGAAAACGCTTTAAATGAAGCAAATTTAAAGAAGATAGAGATTTTCGGCGAATTCACATTTAATGCACCCTCCTCCGACTGCGAGAGAGCGGTTTACATTACTAAAAAAATCTGAACGGAATGATATTATGGGAAAGCTTATCCGCTGTATTACATCTGACGGACTTATAACCGCTGCCGCTATTGACAGCACCGATATAACAGCCGAGGCCGAAAGAATTCACAAGACCTCTGCAGTTATAACAGCGGCTTTGGGGCGCACGCTCACTGCCGCCTCCCTTATGGGAAATATGCTTAAAAACGAAAACGACAGCCTGACTTTAAAAATCGACGGCGGCGGACCTTCGGGCGCAATCGTAGCAGTCTCCGATTATTCAGGAAATGTCAAAGGCTATGCGGTAAATCCGAGAGTGGAAATTCCTCTTAAGGAAAACGGAAAGCTTGACGTTTCGGGAGCTGTCGGAAAAGACGGAACGGTTTATGTAATAAAGGATTTAGGTTTAAAAGAGCCTTATAACGGCTTTGTGCCCATCACAAGCGGAGAAATAGCAGAGGATATCGCCGCATATTATGCTTTAAGCGAACAGATTCCAACCGTATGCGCTTTGGGAGTTCTTGTAAATCCCGATTTAACGGTCAAAAAAAGCGGCGGCTATATAATTCAGCTCCTCCCTGCCGCAAACGGCGATGAAAAAATAATATCTAAGCTTGAAGAAAACATAAGAAAAATGAAGCCGATAAGCGAGCTTTTAAGCAACGGGGTTTCAATAGAAGAAATCGTTAAAGCCGCGCTTGACGGATTTGAGGTTGAAATTCTTGAAACCTGTGCGCCCGAATATAAATGCGGATGCTCAAGAGAAAGATTTAAGAAAGCCTTAAAAAGCCTCGGAAAAGCTCAGCTTGCCGAATTTGCAGAAGATAAAAAAGATATTGAAACTCAGTGCCAGTTCTGCAACAAAACCTATTCATTTTCGCATGAAGAACTCGAAAAAATCATAAATTCAATCAAAAAATAATAAAATATAATAAATTGCAAAAAAATATAAAAAAACGCTTGACAAAACTCCTTATTTATGGTAAGATAATGTTCGTCGCCGATGAGTTTATACAGCAAATCAGCGTAGATGTGGGAGCATAGCTCAGCTGGGAGAGCATCTGCCTTACAAGCAGAGGGTCATAGGTTCGAGCCCTATTGTTCCCACCATTTTTGGCCTGGTAGTTCAGCTGGTTAGAACGCTA
Organism: uncultured Eubacteriales bacterium; assembly: GCA_934466515.1. Taxonomy (GTDB): domain Bacteria; phylum Bacillota; class Clostridia; order Oscillospirales; family Acutalibacteraceae; genus UBA737. Next base: position 335 of record CAKSLH010000011.1, on the reverse strand, counting down.
GCCTGTCACGCTAGAGGTCGTGGGTTCGATCCCCATCCAGGTCGCCATTTGCCTCTGTAGCTCAGTCGGTAGAGCAGGGGACTGAAAATCCCCGTGTCGTTGGTTCGATTCCGACCGGAGGCACCATTTACCATGCGGATTTAGCTCATCTGGTAGAGCGCAACCTTGCCAAGGTTGAGGTAGCGAGTTCGAGCCTCGTAATCCGCTCCATAGGGCGCTTAAAATTTTAAGCGCCCTTTTTTAAAGAAATTAAATATCCGGCACCATGGCCAAGCGGTAAGGCAGGGGCCTGCAAAGCCCTTATCCCCAGTTCGATTCTGGGTGGTGCCTCCAAA
>CAKSLH010000010.1 GCA_934466515.1 uncultured Eubacteriales bacterium | reverse complement strand
ACAAGATTTTTTTTATTTCCTTTTGAACACACAATAAAGGATTTCGGCAAATCGCTGCAGTTTGATATAACCTCGCCCTTTTTCTCGCTGTTTGTAAGATAATCTCTGGTTTTTTTAGAAACCGTTGAGCTGTCCAAATCAAATATTCCGACAATATCATCGTTTCTTACAACCTGTGCGTTTCCGATATGAAGATACATTATTCCTCTATCTCTCCGTTTTTAACCTTTATTATTTTTCCGCTTTTTAACTGCTCGGTATTATTCGGGTCGCAGCAGGTGATAAAGGACTGCATATCCTTTATATGATTTAAAATATAATTCTGCCGCCCTAAATCAAGCTCGCTCATAACATCGTCAAGCAGACAAATGGGCTTTTCGCCCGTTATCTGCTTTATAACCTCGGACTGTGCAAGCTTTAAGGTTAAAGCAACGCTCCGCTTTTGTCCCTGCGAGCCAAATGTTCTTACATTTATGTTATTTAAGAAAAATGCAAGCTCGTCTCTATGAGGACCTACAGAGGTAACCCCTGTATACATATCTTCTTTTCTCGATTTTTTAAGACACTCCGTCAGATTTTTTTCATCGCAGACCGAAATATATTTCGAGGTTATTTCCTCTCTTCCGCCCGAAAGCCCCGAATAAATCTCGGGAACAAAGTTTGAAAGTGTTTTAATATATTCTTTTCTGTAGCTTACTATCCTTTCGCCGCTGCTTGCAAGCTCTTTTTCGAAAACATCGAGCATAACGCAAAGAGTTGAATCATATTTTAATTCCTTTATGATTTTATTTCTCTGCACCATTGCCCTTTGATAGCTTTTTAAAATCTCGATATAATTAGGATAAAGCTGACCTATGGCGATATCTAAAAATTTTCTTCTGTTGCTCGGCCCGTCGCATATAAGGGATAAATCCGCAGGCGAAAATACAACCGCCGTGAAATTTCCCGCAAGCTTTGAGGGGGAAGAAAGCCTTTTTTCATTAAAAAAAGCTTCTCTTTTATCGGTAAAAATCATGTGTGCAGTATTAAGTATACCTTTAAAGGAATATTCAACGCGGTTTTTGCCTTTTTCCATGCCGAATTTTAAAAATTCCGAGTCCTTTGTTCCTCTAAAACTCTTAGCGCCCGTAAAAAGCCAGAGCGCCTCTATTATATTGGTCTTTCCCTGCGCATTTTCCCCGTAAATAACATTCATTTTGCTGTCGGGTTCAAATTCAACAGAGGATAAATTTTTAAAATTAACGCTTAAAAATTTATTTATCTGCATTTTCTATTATTATTTCTTCGCCGAAGGCTTCTATTTTATCGCCGTCTTTAAGTTTTTTTCCTCTCATTGTGCAAACCTCGCCGTTTACCCTTATCTCGCCGTTTTGAATGGCATATTTAGCCTCGCCGCCGGTATAGGTAAGCCCTGCGTATTTAAGAGCGCTGTCAAGCTTTATATATTCGGTTTTAATCTTTATTTTTTCCATAATTATTTTTTAAGCCTCATCGGCATTACAAGATATAAGAAATCCTTGTTGTTTTCGTCAGCCGATTTTATTAAAACTCCTGAATTTTCACCGTTAAAGGTAAGCATTATTTCGCCTGTCTGGCAAACCTTTAAAGCGTCAAGAAAATATCTCGAATTCATTCCTATCTCAAAGGGTTCGCCCTCTAAGGATATGTTTATTTTTTCAGAGGATTTTCCTATCGCTGTCATACAGGTAAGCGACAGCCTGTTTTCGTCAAACGCACAGCGGACAGGGGTAGATAAGGTATCGTTAATAATAATCGAAACGCATTCAAGCGTGCTTATAAGCTCCGAAAGGTTTAAAATAACCTTTTGCTTGTATTCGGTGGGGATAATTTTCTCGTAATTTACAAACTCGCCATCTAAAAGCCTTGAAATGAATACATATCCGTTTACCGAGAATGAAATAAGCCTGTTGCCGACGGTTATTTCGATATTCTCGCTGTTTTCGTCTATAAGCTTAACAAATTCGTTTACAGCCTTTCCTGCTACAACAAACTCTATATCGTCGCACTCGGCGATTTTTTCGCGCCTGATAGCGAGCCTGAAGCCGTCAATTGAGACAAACTGCAAAACATTGTTTTTAACCGAAATATTGATACCCGTAAGAATAGGTCTTGTACCCTCAATCTGAGCTACGGCAAATATCGTGCCCTTTACCATACTGCTGAAAACTTCGCTGTCTATAGTAAGCTTTGTTCCCTCGTCAACAGAGGGCATTTCGGGAAAATCGCTCGCCGCCATTCCCATGATATCAAAAAGCGCTTCGTTGCACTTTATGTGGCACATAAGTCTTTCGTCGGTTTCAATTTCGACCTGCGGACCGTTAAGTCTCCTTATAATATTTGAAAGAAGATTTGCGCTGATAACGATTTCTCCGCTTTCCTCGCATGAAGCATAAATTTCCTTTTGCATACCCATTTCAAGGTTATATGCGCTCATTGAAAGCGTTCCCTGCTTGGCGCTTAAAAGAATACCCTCAAGAACCGGAAGAGAGGATTTATTTCCTACTACCTTTGACAGTCTGCTTATCGCGTCAAGAAAAGCTGCTCTTTCTACGGTGAATTTCATTTTTTAACCTCCGTTTTTATAAAAAAGAATATATTTTAAATATCAGTATAAATAAGCTATGTTAAATAGGTTAGTAACCTTATCAAAGCCTTATTAAAAAAGCATTTTAGGTGTTAATCTAAGATATTAAAAATTATTTGATAACTTTAATAACCTGTCCGTTTTTAACACCGTGTTAAAAACTTCCGTGTTAATTAACCTTAAAAGTGTGGATAAGTTTTGAGCTTTTTCAAACCCTTTTTAAGTTTCGCTTTTTAGGTTGTTTATAATATCGTCAACCATTTCCTTTTCATAAGGCTTGTCGGTAAGGAAGTTTTCTATCTGTCTTACATTATAAAGAACGGTTGTATGGTCTCTGCCGAATGCGTCGCCAATTTGCTTATAGGAAAGCCCCGTGGTTTCCCTTGCTATGTACATCGCAACCTGACGGGCAAGCGCTAAGGACTGAGTTCTTCTGAGAGATAAAATATCGTCCTCGGAAACATTATAGGTTCTTGCAACCTCGGAAATAATAGTTTCTATCTTTATAGGCTCGGGCTTTGAATCGTTTATAACATCCTTTATGAAATTCTGCACCGCCGTTACGGCAGGAAGCTTATTTTCCATATTTACATAAGCCTGAATTTTTTTAACGACGCCCTCAAGCTGTCTTGTATTTACTTTTATATGCTCGGCTATATAATAAACTATCTGATCGTCGAGATTTAATCCTGCCTGCTCGCCCTTTTTCCTTATAATTCCTACCCTTGTTTCAAAATCTGGCGAGGAAATATCGGCAAAAAGACCTGCGGAAAGCCTTGACCTTATTCTTTCGTCAAGCGTTTTGATTTCCTTTAAGGGGCGGTCAAGAGTGACTACTATCTGTTTGTTATTCTGATAGAGTGTATTAAAGGTATTAAAAAACTCTTCCTGAGTAGATTCCTTGCCGGCGATAAAATGAATATCGTCTATCAGCAAAACATCGATATCGCGGTATTTCTTATGAAACTCGTCCATCGCGGTAAGTCCCAATTTACCGTTATGCAAGGCTGAAATAAGCTGATTTGTAAAATCCTCGCTCCTTGTATAAACGATTTTCTTTTTAGGAAACTTTTTCTTGATATGATTTTTTATCGCAAGCATAAGGTGGGTTTTTCCTACGCCCGACGGTCCGTAAATAGTAAGCGGATTATAAACTATCCTGTCATTTTCCGCAACCGCAAGCGAGGCGGCATAGGCAAACCTGTTTGAGGGACCCTCAATGAAGTTATCAAAGGTGAAAAAATCCTCAAATGTAAGACCCTCGCTGTGAAGCTCGGCGTTTATAATATCCGTTTCCTCGGACTCAAAAATAATATGCGGCTTTAGATCAATGCCCATTATTTTTTTGATTGAGTCGGCAAGAAGCCCCGTATAGTTTTCCTCAATCTGATCCCTCATGAATTCACTGCCGATAGACAAAACAAAAGCCCCGTTATCAATCTTAACGGGCTTAAGATCCTTTAAAAAGCAGTTAAAAGCTATAGGAGAAACCGTTTTTTTACATTCCGCACAAACGGCTTCCCAAATGCCGTCAAGCGATTCCTGATACATCATCTTTTTTCATCCTCATAGTATATTTATATTATATATATTATTAAATAAATATTACCTATATAGTATAGCATAAGTTATCCACCATTTCAACAATAAATATTCAGTATTTATCAGAAAAAAGTTTAGGCGAAATTCCGAATTTCTTTTTAAATGAGGAAGAAAAGTAAAACTGATCATTAAAGCCGACGGAAAATGCCGTAGCTTTAACTGAAATTTTAGTATTAAGAAGAATTTCGGCAGCCTTGTCAAGCCGGTAATTTTTTAAATAAAGACTCGGTGTTGTATTAAACTCGGAAATAAAAATTCTATGAAGTGTAGGTCTGCTGATATTTAATATTTCACAGAGTGTATTTATATCAAAATTACTCCGTCTGAAATTTTCTTCTATAAGAGAATTTATCTGATCGGCGGTTTTAAATTTGTAATTATTTTTTTTATTTTTATCGGGATAATATTTAACTATAAGAGAAAGCAAGGTCATAAGCTTTCCGCAATTTTCAAGCTGTTCTGAAAAGGTATGTAAATCATATTCCTTATAGCATGCTAAGTTAAATAATGAGGATATGCTTTCCGGTATATCGGTAAGTACGGGATTTTCAGCCGACAGAGCCGAATATGACAAAATTTCATTTACCGAAGAGCCCTTAAAATCAAACCAAGCATATTCCCAAGGGTCTTCTTCGTCGGCTTTGTAAAAAACAGGCTCCAAGGGCGGAAAATAAAAACACTGACCCTGCTTTATATTATAGCTTTTTCCCCTGATTTTAAATATTCCTTTACCGGATTTGCAGTAGTGGATAACATGGCAGTAACGAATTCCCTCGCCCCAAAAATATCCCTTTTCGCATTTTTGATAAAAAGCCTGCGTCAACTTTAAATTAAAATTCTCCAAAAAATCACCTTTGATAAGAAATTAAATGTTTTTGATAAAAATACACATTTAAATTTTACAAAATTAAATTATAATAAGGTTATCATAATTTAGATTCGGAGTCAAGAAAAATGCCGCAGGGTTTATGTGAAAATTGCAAAAAAAAGCTCACTGCCGACGAAATAAGCCTTTATATGAAAATAATAAGCAGAACAGATAAAAAATACTTATGTCTTTCATGTCAGGCAGAATATTTCGGCTGCAGCGAAGAGTTTTTAAAAAAGAAAATAAGGCACTTTAAAGCCATCGGGTGTTTACTTTTTATTCCGGAAAACGAAGGAGAATGAATATGGCATTATCAAAACCGATTATGGGCTGGAACAGCTGGAACACTTTTACAACAAATATAAATGAGGAGCTTATATTAAATTCTGCAAAATCGCTCTTAAACAGCGGACTGAAGGACGCAGGGTATAATTATATTACTATAGACGACTGCTGGGCTTTAAAAGAGCGTGATATTAACGGCAGACTTGTTCCCGATCCCGAAAAATTTCCGCACGGGATGAAATATGTAGCCGACAAAATTCACGAAATGGGACTTAAATTCGGAATGTACTCCTGCGCGGGATATCTGACATGTGCAGGCTACCCTGCAAGTTACGGTCATGAATGGATCGACGCGCAGACCTTTGCCGAATGGGAAATAGACCTTTTAAAATACGATTACTGTTTTCATCCTACGAACATAAGACCCGATCTTTTATATAAAAGAATGGCTTTAGCTCTTAAAAGCACAAAAAGAGACATAATTTTCTCAGCATGCTCGTGGGGTGCCGATAACACAAGGCAATGGATAAAGGAAACAGGTGCTGATATCTGGAGATCTACACTTGATATTCAGGATTGCTGGAAAACAATTAAAGATATAGGGCAGTCGCAGATAAAGTTTCTTGAATATAACGGCAAGGGCTGCTTTAACGATATGGATATGCTCGTTGTCGGAATGAACGGAAACGGAACGATTGAAAATAACGAGGGCTGTACAGTAAACGAATATCAGCTTCATTTTTCTCTTTGGGCACTGCTCAATTCGCCTCTGATAATAGGCTGCGATATAAACAATATGTCTGAAGAAACTCAGTATATTTTAAAAAACAGAGAAGTTATAGAAATAAATCAGGACAGTGCTGCAAGGCAGCCCTTTTTGGCAAATAACTTTGTAATGGAAGCAAATACCGAAAGAAAGCAAAATGAGCCGTATTATAAGGATTATTGCTTGGATACTCCCATTATTGCAAAATATCTTGATAACGGAGATATAGCTCTTGGATTTTTTAATTTTACCGATACCCCGATAGGCTGTTGGACAACAAATACCTCACTCGAGCTTTTAGGCTTTTCACCCGAATTCGATAAGGAAATTGAATTTTCCGACCTATGGGATAACGGTAAATTAAAAATAAAAAGCGGTGAATTAAAATTTGATAACGGCTTAATTTATATTGATAAATTACCTGCGCATACCTGCCGCCTTTTCAGATTGAAAATAAAATAAAAATATTTTTAAGCTCTGTTTTATTTCAAGCTTTCTTCCCGCAGTTTTTATCAAAGCTCGGGTTGCAGGCATAGAAGTTTGAGCAGTCGAGCCTGTCGGTAGTTCTTCTTAAAAGCTCGCCGAATCTTTGATAATGCACGATTTCTCTTTCCCTTAAAAACTTAAGAGGGTCAAGAACATCGGGATCGTCAATAAGCCTTAAAAGGTTATCGTAGGTAAGGCGCGCCTTTTGCTCCGCAGCGAGATCCTCGTGAAGGTCGGCAATAATATCGCCTGTAGCCTGAATGGAGTTTGCGTCCCATGGCACGGAAGAGGCGGCTATCTGGTAGACACCTGCGGTGTGGTCAACAAAATATTTGTCAAAGCCCGATTGCATTATCTGCTCTTTGGTAAGATTTCTTGTCAGCTGATGAACCATTGCGCAGATCATTTCAAGATGTGCAAGTTCCTCGGTGCCGATATCGGTTAGACAGCCCTTTACATCGTCATAAGGCATGGAATAGCGCTGAGTGAGATACCGCATTGATGCGCCTAATTCCCCGTCGGGGCCGCCGTACTGAGTAATGATTATCTGAGCAAGCTTAGGATTGGGATTTTTGATTTTAACGGGGTATTGAAGCTTTTTATCGTATTGCCACATAATTCAGTTCTCCTCGCTTTCGTTTTCCCACGGCCAAGGACCGTCTATCCAGGACCAAATGCCTGTATCTGTCGGGACCTCATTTACGGTTGTAATATAAGGACCGTATTTTTGAGTATATGCCGAAACAGCGGCGTTTCTTGCCTCTCTGAACGCTTTAAGCTTTTTTAAAGCGCCCTCGCTTTCGGGGTGGGTGTCGAGGAATAAAACCATTTCATGTATGGCAAAATCGTATTCGTTTATTCTGCGAAGCATTGTTCTTTTTGTAAGGTCGGTCATTTTGCGTCGCCTCCGCGCAAAAAAGGCTTGTCGAGGTCGGGGAAAATCGTTCCGCGGACATAGCCCTCAGAAACATCGTAAACCCCGCCGTCGGGCTGAAGATTTATGAAAGCCATTGCAAGGATTTCACTGTCATTGCAGATTTTTTCTTTTTCCATTATAAAGCTCCTTAGGCAAGCGATAATAAATCCGAACCCGTTTTTAGGCGGCAGATTTTTCGCATAGCCATGTTAAAATACTCGTTAATCCGACAGGATTAACTGCGTTTTTGCCTCGCTCTGCATAAAAATCTGCCAAGCATAAAAATCAGCGACCTAAAATGAGCTGATTTTCGTGTAGAGTTTTATGCGGAGGATGCAGTGAGGCTGACTCCTCACAAAGACGACAAGTTAAAATATGCCGAAAAGACGCCATTTTAGGCGGGTTCGGATTATTATCGCTTGCCTAGTGTGACAGGACTCAAACCTGCCACGGTTTCGTTCGCCGCCTTTTAGATTGCGGCTTTGTGTTCATTTTTGCAAGGCGCCAGCCTTGCCTATATTTATTGAGTTTAAAAATTTAAGAACTCAATAACAGTTTATTCCCATAATTATTTCATGTTAAAAAAAAGCGTCTGCCGTATTTGGCAGACGCTTTGAAATGTTTTAAATATACCCCTTAAGCCTTTTTATAACCGGCGGAATAAGCAAGGAAATTACAACCGCCGTTATAACTCCCGAAAGAATTCTTGTTACAAGAATTATCCCGAAAAGGGATACGGGATAGCCGTAAATTTTAGCGTCAAGATACATAACAGCCGTATTGGCAGCTGTTACTGTAAGCGCGCTTATTACGGTGTTTAAAATAAGCGGAGCCCTTTTAATACTTCTGCCGAAAGCGATAAATAAAAGACCCACCGTGAGTCCGCGAAGGACCGCAGGAATGCACCAAAGCAGGGTTGTTGCGGTCAGCCCGTAGGATATAAGCTGACCGATAAATGCGCCTGTAAATCCTGACGCCGCCGCCCATAAGGGACCTACGCACACGGCGGTTATAATAACGGGAATCGCATTAAGCGAAATTTTAACCGAGCCGCCCAAAGCCGAGCTTAAGGCGGTGCTTAAAAAATCAAGACCGACATAGAGCGCCGCCATAACGGCGCAAAAGCAAAGCTTTTTCGAAAAAGTGTTTTTTGACATAAAAATAACCTCCCTATCATCCTAACCGAAAGATAATAGAAAGGAAAAATTTCTATTACTGTCAGCGGGATGCGGCATTTTAACCGCAGACCGCTTAATGCAGTCTTTCGTTCTGCGGACAACTCCCCGTTCCGCAGACACTTTACGCTAAAATACCTACTCTGAAATATACTGTTATTATACAATGAAAATTTATTTTGTCAAGAAGAAATTTTTATTGACATCAATGTTTAAAGGTGATAGAATTATAAAAATATTTTAAACCAAAAAATAAAAAGGAGCTTTGAAAATGGCAGTATTTATCAATGAACAATCACACACCTTTAACGAATATTTGCTTATTCCGGGGTATTCTTCGAGCGAATGTATCCCTGCAAATGTATCTCTTAAAACACCCCTTGTTAAATTCAAAAAGGGAGAAGAAGCTGCCATAACGATGAATATTCCGCTCGTTTCGGCAATAATGCAGTCGGTTTCGGGGGACAGGCTTGCCGTAGCACTTGCTACCGAGGGCGGAGTTTCTTTTATTTACGGCTCTCAGTCAATTGAGGACGAGGCGGCAATGGTAAGCCGTGCTAAATCCTATAAAGCAGGCTTTGTTAAAAGCGATTCGAATATAAGCCCCGAAAGCACCCTTGCCGATGTTATCGCTTTAAAGGAAAAAACAGGCCATTCTACAGTTGCCGTTACGAAGGACGGCACCGATAAGGGCGAGCTTGTCGGAATTGTCACAAGCAGAGATTACAGGGTAAGCAGAATGTCGCCCGATATTAAGGTAAAGGATTTCATGACCCCGTTTGATAAGCTTATAACCGCTAAAGAGGGCACAACCTTAAAGGAAGCAAACGATATTATCTGGGATAATAAATTAAATTCCCTGCCGATTATAGACAGTGAGCGCAGGCTCTGCTATTTTGTTTTCAGAAAGGATTATGATACCCATAAGCAAAACCCCAATGAGCTCCTTGATAAATCAAAGCGTTATGTTGTCGGAGCGGGTATAAATACAAGAGATTATGCCGAGAGGGTTCCCGCCCTTGTAAATGCCGGCGCGGATGTGCTTTGTATTGATTCATCCGAGGGCTATTCCGAGTGGCAGAAGCTTACAATCGACTGGATAAGAGAGAATTACGGCGATACCGTCAAGGTAGGAGCCGGAAATGTTGTTGACGCCGAAGGCTTTAAGTTTTTAGCCGAGTGCGGAGCGGACTTTGTTAAGGTAGGCATAGGCGGCGGCTCTATTTGTATCACCCGTGAAACAAAGGGAATAGGCAGAGGTCAGGCGACCGCGCTTATCGATGTCTGCAAGGCGCGCGACGAATACTATAAGGAAACCGGAGTTTATGTACCCGTTTGTTCGGACGGCGGAATTGTTTATGACCATCATATAACTCTCGCTCTCGCTATGGGCGCGGATTTCATAATGCTCGGAAGATATTTCGCAAGGTTTGATGAAAGCCCGACAAATAAGGTCAATATCGGAGGAACCTATTATAAAGAATACTGGGGCGAGGGCTCTAACAGGGCAAGAAACTGGCAGCGCTATGACCTCGGCGGAGATAAAAAATTAAGCTTCGAGGAGGGCGTTGATTCCTATGTTCCTTATGCAGGAAGCCTTAAGGATAATGTAGGGCTTACGCTTAGCAAGGTTAAATCCACTATGTGCAACTGCGGAGCGCTCAGCATTCCCGAACTTCAAAAGAAAGCAAAGCTAACCCTTGTAAGCTCCACAAGCATTGTTGAGGGCGGAGCGCACGATGTAATTCAAAAGGAAAGCACTTCGATAAAATGAGTTTGATTTTAGCCTCGGCGTCTCCGAGAAGAAAAGAGCTTTTAAGACTTATAACGGACGATTTTAAAGTAGTGACGGCGGATGTTGACGAAACCGTTCCAGATGATATTGATATTTTTGAAGCACCTAGTTTTCTTGCTTTAAAAAAGGCAAAAGCGGTTGCCGAAAAAAACAAAAAATCAGTTATAATAGGCGCTGACACCGCCGTTTTCTTAGGTAAAAAAATGCTCGGCAAGCCCGAAAACAAAGAAGAAGCCGAAAAAATGCTCTCTTCCCTTTCGGGAAAAGAGCATTTGGTTATAACCGGCTGTGCTGTAATTAGCGAAAAAGAAATAAAGACCTTTTCGGTAAAAACCTATGTTAAGTTTAAAAGCCTGACAAAAAAAGAAATAAAGGATTATATAGCGACAGGCGAGCCTATGGATAAGGCAGGAGCCTACGGAATTCAAGGCAGGGGCGCGCTTTTTGTCGAGAAAATAAACGGCGATTATTACAATGTCGTCGGTCTGCCTGTTGAAAAGCTTAATATTGTTTTAAATTCATTTTAATTTTCTATTGAGTTATTTATAAAAACACATTATAATGGGTGTGACGGAACCGACTTCCGCCACACCTATTTGTATTTTACTAAGGAGAAAAAATCATGCGCTTTTATGAAGACCCCATGAAAACCAGCGAAAACCGATTAAGTCCCCGAAGCTATTATATCCCGGGCGGAATATCAAAATATATCCTTTTAAACGGAAAATGGAGGTTTAAATATTTTGACGATGAGAGGAACGCAAACGGCGAAATTAAGGATTTTGACGAAGTTTCCGTTCCCTCCTGCTGGCAGAATACGGGATATGAAAACCCGAATTACATAAATCTGCGCTATCCTTTTCCTTACGACCCGCCCTTTGTTCCCGATAAAAACCCATGTGCGGTTTATGAAAGGGATTTTGATTTAGAGGAAACCGTCGGCAAGGCTTATTTTATCGCAGAGGGAATTTCCTCGATGGGCGAAATATATGTAAACGGCGATTATATAGGCTTTACACAGGGAAGCCACCTGCCTGCGGAATTTGATATAACAAAAAGCGTAAATAAAGGCAAAAACACAATTAAAATTAAAGTCTATAAATGGTGCTGTGGAAGCTATCTCGAGGATCAGGACCAGTTCAGGTGCAACGGAATTTTCAGAGACTGCGCAATAATTTTAAGACCTCTTGATCATATTTTCGACCCCTCGGTAAGGACAGAAAACGGAAAAATAATCGTTGACGCCGAAAAGGAAGCCGAGATTTCGGTTTTTGACGGTGAGGGAAATAAAATTTATGAGGGAAAAGGCGAAAGGGCTGAAATAAAGGTTAAAAGCCCTGTTTTCTGGAATGCCGAAAAGCCTTACAGATATAAGGTTCTGCTTAAAAGAAACGGCGAGGAAATAACCCTTTATGCAACCTTCAGAACGGTTGAAATATCTTCCGAAAAAGAGCTTTTAATTAACGGAGTGTCTGTAAAGCTTCGAGGCGTTAACCACCACGATACAAGCGCTTTAAACGGCTGGGCGCAAAGCAATGAGGAGCTTTTAAAGGACTTAAAGCTCATGAAACAGCTTAATATCAACTGCATAAGAACCGCGCATTATCCGCCGACGCCTTTCTTTATTGAAAAATGCGAAGAAATGGGCTTTTATGTTATTTTAGAAACCGATATCGAATGCCACGGAACAATTGAAAGGCTCCCTTATACCCCCTATCATTTCGATGTCGAGGACAGCGCATGGCTCTGCACCAAGCCCGAATGGGAAAAGGAGCATGTAGAGCGAATGAAAAGGGCTGTTTCCTATTATAAAAACTTCGGCTGTATCATAATGTGGTCTACGGGCAATGAAAGCGGCCACGGAGTAAACCACGAAAAAATGATTGAATATTTAAGGTCGCTTAACGACGGCAGACTTATCCACTGCGAGGACGCAAGCCGAAAAGCCTCGGTAGAAAACAATTATAAAATTGCCGAAAGAGCCGATGTCTTTTCTTGGATGTATCCAAGCATTGACGGCATAAAAAAACAGCTTGAAAACAAGGAGCTTAATTTGCCGATATTCTTCTGCGAATATGCCCATGCTATGGGAAACGGTCCGGGCGGAGTTGTAGATTATAACGACCTTATAGACGAAAATCCGAAGCTTATCGGCGGCTGTATCTGGGAATGGGCGGACCATACCGCGCTTAAAAACGGCGTTCCGTGCTACGGCGGCGATTTTGACGGCGAGCTTACCAACGACAGCAATTTCTGCTGTGACGGAATGGTTTTCTATGACCGCACCTTAAAGGCAGGAAGCTTAGAGGTAAAGGCGGCATATCAGCCGATGAAAGCTCAGTTTGACGGCAAAACCCTAAAAATCAGAAACAGGTTCGATTTTACGGATTTAAACGAATATGATTTAAAGCTTAATGTTTCCTGCGACGGCAAAGCAGTGTCGGAAAAGTCATTAAAAATTGACGCGAAGCCCCATGAAACGGTAAGCCTTATCCCCGAAATCCCTGCCCTTGAAGCAAATTTAGGCGCTTTCCTTACGGTGTCTCTTATCAAAGACGGCTATGAATTCGCCCACAGCCAGTTTGAGCTTGACTGCGAAAAGGGAAAGGAAATCTCAAGCGGAAAATCCGCTAAGACTGAGGAGCTTGACGATAAAATTATCTTTTCGGGCGATAATTTCAGATATGAATTTTCTAAGTATTACGGAAATTTCACCGATATGGAAATAGGCGGAGAAAAGCAGATTTGCTCTATCCCCGAATTCACCGCAATCCGCGCATATACCGATAACGAGCGCCATTTTGAAAAGCTTTGGTATAACTGGGGCGAAAGCTTAGAGGAGCAGTTCACGAAGATTTATTCGGTTGAATTTAAAGACGGCGTAATTTCTGTTTCGGGCTCTCTTGCAGGCGTTTCGAGAATTCCTTATTTAAGATTTGTTCTAAAAATCACCGTTAATGAAAAGGGCAGAATAAATTATAATTTCAGCGCCGACATAAGAGAAAGCGCGCCGTGGCTTCAAAGGTTCGGAATGGAGCTTAAGCTGCCGAAAGAAAGCAATGAATTTTCATATTTTGCCTACGGACCCGTTGAGAGCTACTGCGATTTGAAAGAGGGAGCTAAAATCGGGCTTTATGAAAGCACTGCACAAAAGGAATATGTAAATTATATAAAGCCTCAGGAGCACGGAAACCATTTTGACTGCCGCGAACTAAAAATCGGCAAAATGAAAATAGGCTCGGATAAAAGCTTTGAAATAAATGTTTCTGAGTTTTCCGTTCATGATCTTATCAAGGCTAAGCATATAAACGAGCTTAAAAAGGACGGCTTTGTTCATTTAAGAATTGATTACCGCGACAGCGGAATAGGCTCCGCCTCCTGCGGACCGAAGCTTCCCGATATTTACACCTTAAATGAGAAAAAATTCGATTTCAATTTCTTTATCAAGCCTGAAATTTGAGTTCAGCTATAAAAATTTTCCTGTTGAATTCAGTATTGCTTTGTGCTATCATTAAATCAAATTCGTTTTCAGGGTGAGATACATTGAAGCTTAGTTTTAATGATATAAAACTGTTTTTCAGAAAATCGGCAGGCTTTTTAAGGACGCATCTTATAGCTTCCGTAAGCATAGGTGCGTCGGCGCTTATAGTCATAGGTTTGCTTTCGGCTGTTTTGATTATTAAAAACAAAAACGGCAAAAAAGTAGAACCGGCGGTTAAAAAAGAGCCGGTAAAGGTTGCTTCAAGCGAGGTTTTGTCATCGGAAGAGCAAATTCCGGAGCCCGAGCCGGAGGAGATAAATGCTCCCATAGTAAATGTTTTAAAGAATCCCGCTTTTAAATACAGACCAAAAGAAGATCCTGAAAACAAAAAGCGAACTGTTGATGAGGATAAAGCCCCTTCGTCCACGCTTCTGAAAATTATAGGCAATGAAATTCGGTATGAGGAAAAAGAGGTTGAGGTGGTAACTGTTACCGAAGATAAGGAAATTTATTCCTCAGTCGATTTAAAAGCCGTATCGCAATTTAAGGCTGAAAGCGGAAAAACCTATGATTATATATCCTCTGAAACAGTAGAGGTAAAAGAAGATAAGGATGAAAGCGATTTAAGTTCCGAGGTTCTTTTGACTGCGGATACTGAAAACGGTGAAAACAGCGAAAACAGTGAAAGCACTGACAGCAGCAGTGAAGACCAAAAGCCCGAAGAGAAAAAGGAGCTTACATTTTATAAAATTAAATATGACCCAGAAACCTATGAAAACAGGAATTTGGGCGGAGACGCCTTTGAGGGTTATATTTTAGCTGAAAATGATACTGTGAAAAAAGGAACCTTCAAAAGAAAATTCCCGATAGAGGTGCAAGTGCCCGACGGACGGATTTTCAAAGAGGGCTTTAATACGGTTGACGGCAAGACATATTTTGTAAACGGCGGAAAATTCGTTACAGGCTATGCGGAAATAAACGGACTCAGGTATCATTTTGACCCCGTAACCGGCGTTAAGGACTGCGAGGTCGGAATTGATGTTTCGAGCTGGCAGGGCGATATCAACTGGGCAAAGGTAAAGCGCGCAGGCGTTGAATTTGCTTATATAAGAGTGGGCTACCGCGGATATGTTTACGGCGGACTCAGCCTTGACCCGAAATTTGAAAATAATTTAAAAGAGGCTCAGAAATACGGCATAAAATGCGGAGTATATTTTTATTCAGTTTCCGCAAATGAGGATGAGGCGGTAAAAGAAGCCGAGTTTGTTTTGGACGCTTTAAAGGGCAGAAGCTTACAGCTTCCGGTATACTGCGATATAGAGCATGTCGGAGACAGGGTTGCAGGGATGACCCCTGCCCAGCGCACCAACACCGCGCTTGCATTCGTAAACAGAATAAGAGCAGGCGGTTTTTCTGCCGGAATTTACACCTATTTTAATTATTATAATAATTATCTTGAAGGCTCAAGAATTTCAAAAGAAAGTATATGGATAGCTTATTATACCGAAAATTATGAAAGGGTAAAAAACATTCCCTATGTCGCTTGGCAGTACACTTCAAAAGGCTCGGTAGACGGAATTTCCACAAGAGTGGATATGAATTTAAGAAGAATGGGTTAAGCCTTAAGGCTTAACCCATTCTTCTTAAATAGACGCTAGATACTAGACAATACCCCTCAGTCAGCTTACGCTGACAGCTCCCCTCTATTTTCACTATCGTGAAAAAGAAGGGAGCCTTTTCTTTAGTTTCAGCAGAAACCAAAGCTTCCCCTTCAGTTGGAAGGGGAAGTGGATTTGCCGTAGGCAAAGACGATAGGGTTTGGTTATATCCGCGCTGTCAAACGCACATCTATTTTAAATCTCTTCTATAGTACCGTTTTCTTTTTCAAAATCCTTTATACAGCCTCTGATAAGGTATAAAACCTGACCGTTCATTGAACGGCCTTCATATTTGGCGATATATTTTAATTTGGCATGTAATTCGGGAGATATTTCAATCCCAAGATGTTTATTTTCTTTATTTCTCATATTATCACTCTCAAAAAATCTTAATTTAAGTTTATTTTAAGATTATTTTGTGATATAATGTTTTGAGTATACTTAAATTAAGTATACTCAAATTTTAGGAGTGATAATATGACCTGTACATTTTTCGGACACCGAAGCTACTGCGGAGAATGCAATGAAAAGCTTAAGGAAGAAATCGAAAAGGTGATAAATGAAGGAGTAAAGGATTTTTTGGTAGGACATAACGGCGGATTTGACAGTAATGTAAAGCAAGTACTTGAAGAATTAAAAAAACAGTATACCGATATAAGGTATACTGTAGTATTATCTAGACTTGATAAATACTTAACGGAAAAATATGAAACCGTATTTCCCGACGGAATTGAAAATATCTTGCCCCGTTTCAGAATAATCTACCGCAATAATTGGATGATAAATAATTCGGATATAGTAATATCTTTCGTAAGGCACGGCTTAACAAACGGAGCAAGCCATTTTACGGATATAGCAAGAAGAAAAGGAAAAAGGATTATAAGTATTTAAAAAATACCCCTCAGTCAGCTAACGCTGACAGCTCCCCTCTATATTGACATTCGTCAATAAGAAGGGAGCCTTGCTTTAGTTTCGGCAGAGATCAAAGCTTCCCCTTTAGATGAAAGGGGAAGTGTCTTAGCCCGTAGGGCAAAGACGATAGGGTTTGGTTATATCAGTGCCGTAAGGCACACATTTGTCTAATGTCTAGAATCTAATATCTAGCATCTAAAACGCCAGCTCCCCTCTGTTTTTCGGTTTCACCGAAAAAAGAAGGGAGCCTTACTTTACACCGTACAAAAAATCCGAAAATCAGGAAAGATTTGAAATGTCAAATGTATTAAGACCCGAAGCCTTATAGGTAGCGTTCGAATTTTCTACCGCTTTTCCGAGACCCAAAACATCCATTCCGCCTGCAATTGCCGCTTCAACGCCTGCCTCGGCGTCCTCAACAACCATACAGTCGGCAGGAGCAATTCCTACAAGCTTTGCCGCAAGCAGGAATACCTCGGGATCGGGCTTGCTCTTTGTAATCTGATTGCCGTCGGCAACCGCGTCAAAATAAGTGTCAAGTCCTATTCCCTTAAGAATTGCGGGGGTGTTTTTGCTCGAAGAGCCTATAGCAAGCTTAACGCCCTGCGCTCTTAATTTTTCGCAAAAATCCATAACTCCCGGAAGAACATCGGCAGGAGTTAAATCCTTGATATACTCGCGGTAAAAATTATTTTTTCTTTCTGCCATTTCAGCCTTTTCCTCGGCGGTATAAGCCTTATTTGCCTTTTCAAGCACGATTTCAAGGCTCTCCATTCGGCTGACGCCTCTGAGTCTCTGATTTATTTCGCGGTCGAAATAAATACCCTCCTCGTCGGCAAGCTTTTTCCAGCCCTTATAATGGCATTCGTCGGTGCAGACTATTACACCGTCTAAATCGAATATGACTGCTTTATATTTCAACTTCAACGCCCTCTTTTCCTACATTATAAACTTTTCCGCAGATATTTATCGGCTCTGCGTCGCCGTCAAGAACGAATTTCGCCCTGCCGTTTCTTATATCTACAGTAAGCACCTTTTCCCTGTAGAGAATTTTGAACTGATAGCCTTTCCACTTTTCAGGCAGAGTGGGCTTAAAGAAGAGCATATCATCGTCCGTTCTCATTCCGCCGAAGCCGTAAACAATATTCATCCAAGCTGCGGCGGCAGAGGTGACATGGAGTCCCTGATGAGTGTTGCGGTTATAATCGTCAAGGTCGAGACGGCTTGCATATTTTGCATACTCATAAGCTTGATCGGCTTTTCCGATTTCAGCCGCGATAATCGAATGAATCGACGGCGAAAGGGAGCTTTCATGGAAGCAACGGGCTTCATAGAAATCATAGTTTGCCGCCTTTTGCTCTAAGGTGAAATCCTTTGAGAAGAAGAAAAGCATTAAAACTACATCAGGCTGTTTTAACATATTTACTCTGAAAATGCTGTCATAAGCCCAGTATTTATAAATCGGAACACGGTCGGGTGAAATGGAATTGACATCAATATGGGGAAGATCGAAATAGCCGTCATGCTGTTCGAAAAGCTTTGTATCATCATTATAATTGATACGCATTTTATCGGCTTTCATTTTCCAGTCCTCAAGCTCGCCGTCCTCTAAGGCAGGAATATTCTCAGGGCAAGCGGTCTTCATTTCGTTTATAACATCAACCGTATAGTCAAACATCTTTTTAACCATATAATTGGTATATGTATTGTTGTTGACCATCATGTGGAACTCGTCCGGTCCCATAACGCCGTAAAGACCGTATTCACCGGTAACGGGGCTGAAGCCGCCTCGCGAAGCGAAATAACGGCTTACCTCAACGAGGAGCTTAACGCCGTATTTATAAAGGAATTCCTTATCCTTTAAATTTGTTACATAATGCCATACCGCATAGGCAACCGCAGCAGTTACATGAATTTCAAGATTTCCGTGCTGCCAAACTCCGCAGCTCTCTGTTCCGTCAATTGTAACCATCGGGAAGCATGCACCCTTAGTATCCTGCTCTATCGCTCTGTCCTGAGCCTGCTTTAAGGTGTTGTAGCGGTACATTATAAGGTTCTTTGCCGCCTGAGGGTTATTAAACATATAAAACGGCAGGCAGTAGGTCTCGGTATCCCAGAATGTCCAGCCGGAATATTTTTCGCCGGTAAGTCCCTTTGCGCCGATATTGAGGGAGCCGTCCTCGCCGTGATAGGTCTGATGGAGGCTGAATATGCAGAATCTTACGCCCTGCTGATTTTCCTCGTCCCCGTCAATCACGATATCAAGCTTATTCCAGACATTTGCCCAGAATTTTTCGTGGTCTGCCTTATATTCGTCATAGCCGCGCCCAAAAAGCTTGCTCGCTTTAGCCGCGCTTTTGCTTATAAAGTCATCGTCCGAAACGGATTTATCCTTTTCGGTTATATTAACGCTGAGTCTTTCAAAAACCTTACTTTCATTCTTTGAAAGCTTAAAGCTGTACTCGGCGCAGGATTTCTTTTCCTCGGTATAATAGCGGTCGGGGGTCATATTCGCCTTGAATTCGGAATAAACGCGCTGTCCGCTCGATTCGGTGCAGGCGGCAATAACACCGTCCGCCTTATATATCTCATGCCAGAAATTGCGGTTTTCCTCCTCATGGAAGGGTGTGAAATCGGAGCCTGCGGCTATCTTTATTTCGCCCTCGAAGCCTAAGGACTCAATTTCTATCTTCTGCGCCGCAATTTCGCGAGCGGTCATCGAAATAAATCTTTCAAAGGTGAATTTAAGTCCGCTCCATTTAAAGGTTCTTGTAACAATTCCGCGCTTCATATCAAGCTCGCGGTAAAAATCCTCAACCTTGCATTTAGCGAGGTCAAGCTCCTCGCCGTTTGCGAAAATTCTGGTATAAATCCAGTTATTAGCGTTTATCATAAAGCAGCAGCGCTCGGAAAGTCCCTTGAAATGCTCGAAATAGGTTATCGGCTTTTCTTCCCAGACGCCGTTAAAATAGCTGCCCTTTAAGCTGTCGCCCGAATAGACCTCGTCAAAATATCCTCTTGTTCCCATATACTCGTTTCCGAGCGAAAAAATACTTTCGGAAACTCTTCCTCTTTCGGGATTGAAGCCCGTTTCTGTGATTTTCCAAGGGTCTACCCCGTAATACTTAATTGCTTCCTTTGCCATATTTTATCTCCAATCTGTTTTATTTTAGTGTGACAGGACTCAAACCTATCACACTAACATATATGCGATATCACATTTGCCGTGACCGTTCTTGCCCACGTTGTTCCGCGGTGAATTCCCGAAAGAAGTCTTTCGTCAAGCTCCGGGATTGTATCGGTCTTTCCCTCGCAGAATTCGATAAGCGCGGTTTTGCAGGTTTCAAGCCTTTTTATAACTCCGCCGAAACGGATATCCTGAATATCAAAGCCGAAAGGCTTATTGAATTTAAGCCAAAGCCTTCTGTATGCCTTATGGCATTCGTTTATTCTTTCTATTGCCAAGGTATAATCGCTTTCGGCTAATTTTAAAAGCGCCTGCTTATCCTTTTTATCATAAGCCGCCCGTGTTTTTATTCCGAGCTCGCTTTTAACCGACAGCGCTCCGCAAAGCGAAATATAAAAATCAAACATTTCTTTAAAATCCTCTGCAGGCTTTGCCGCTTCAAGCTTTAATTTAAGCTTTTCATAATATTCGTTTACGCCGCTTTCAATCATATAATCGACCATACCTGAAAACGGGTCATTATATATAAGGTATTTTGAAGGAGCTCCTTCAAGCATATCCGAAGGCTTATCAAGCTCGTCTAAAAGCATCATATCCCCGAAGCTCATGCCTGTAAGCTCTTCAAATTTCCCCTTTGCCTCTTCTAAAGTGCCGTTTCCGTTTAAAAGCGAGGAAGCATAGCTTAGAGCAGGAAGAACCGCAAAGGGCGAGCATTCTCCGCCGTCGTCTCCCCAAACGGTGATAATAATATCTTCAATTCCGCAGTCCCTGCATGCCCTTAAGGCAGGCTCGGTTGTTTCAAAGCTGAATTTATTATCGGGAGCAAAGCCTCTCCAAGTCCAAGCGCCGCCCGCAAAAGCAACAGGTCTGTCAAACGCTTTGTTGACATTTATCATTTTTTTATAGCGGTCATAATCCTTTGAATAATAATCCCAGTAAACAAGGGAAACACTCTCGGGCAGGTCCGCCGCCTTGCGGATCTCATCAAGATTTGCCTCGGCATAGTATTCGGTGCTGTTAAGCGCAAGCTTTACGAACATATCGCTCCAAAGCATAGGCTCAAACCCGTATTTATCCGCAATTTCGCATACCCTATGAAGGTGCCTGTTTATAATATCGAAGCGCTTTTCATAGCCGTGCTTATCGAGGTACTTGCCGAGTCCTACTCTGTAAGCCTCGTCCATTCCGATATGCACTTTTCTTGTGCTGTAGCACTCGGACAGGGTCTTAAAAATATTTTCAAGAAGCGTATAGGTTCTCTCTTCGCCGCAAAGCAAAATATCGTCGCAGTCGTTTATCGGCATATATTCGTCCCACCACTTGAATATCGCATTCAGGTGCGCAAGAGTCTGAACACACGGAATAAGCTCAATGCCTATATTATTACAAAAAGCGTCAAGCTCCTTTATTTCGTCTTTCGAATATCTTCCGCGCATATAGCCGAAATATGGCTCATTATCGACCTCAAAGGTATCCTCGGTATAAAGCATAAGGCTGTCAAAGCCTAAACTTTTAACCGTTTCGGCAAATTTCTTTACCGATTTAACATTCATAACTGCGTTTCTTGAGCAGTCAATCATCACGCATTTCATAAATTCACCCTCAGCCGAATTTTTCGCTGTCCGCAAAAGCGTCCGAAGTTTTAGCTCCATCCCTTATTTTTTTCTTGCTTAAAAGCCAGTCATAAACCTCTTTTGAGGAAAGCGCGGTTATCCACGAATCGTGAGCCACGCCGTCAAGAAGAGTAAGCTTAGCGGTAAGATTATTTTCCTGAGAATTTATCGCGTTTATCATTTTAACGCTTTCCTCAGGGAAAACAGTAGTATCGCATTTTCCGTGGAACGCCCATACATAGGTTTTATGAAGCTCCCAGACATTCCAGTACATTCCGCCGCCGCAGATAGGAACTATCGCCGCAAAGGTATCGGGCATACTCATTGCAAGCTGCCAGCAACCGTAGCCGCCCATGCTTGAGCCCATTAAATATACCCTGTCCTTATCGACATCGTCTCTTTTAACGATTTCCTTTACAAATTCCTGCAGCTGCTCGAATATATCAAACCATGAATTTGCATAGCATAAGGGTGTAAAGCAAAGAAAATCCGATTCATCCTTAGAAAAAAGACTGTAATCCTCATAAAACTGATTTTTGCTTAAAAGCTCCAATGTCCCAAGCCTTGTGCCTGCGCCGTGAAGATAAATAAGCGTCGGCATTTTGCCGCTATAGCAAAGAGGCTTTTTTTCGATATATTCGATATTTTTAAATTTTTTAAACTCCATTATAAAACCCTTCAAAAGCTTAATATTTTATTTCTATCTTAACGCTCTTTTTGCCCGAAAGCTTATCAAACGGAATGAATGTGCCGTTTATCTCCTCACCGTCGACAACTAAGGCTTTCGCCTCTGCTCCGACCTTAGGAAGCTTAGGAGAAGAAACCTCGCATTTAATGCCGCGGTAAATTCTCGTATATGAAAATCCGTCCCATTCAAAGGGCACGCAGGGGTCGATAATAACACCGTCATAATCGGGTCTGAAGCCCAAGATATACTGCGATGCCGCAAGATACATCCAAGAAGCTGTTCCCGAAAGCCATGAGCCGACGCCCGCGCCGTATCTTTCATGAGCGGGGCCAATCATTGAAGAGGAATAAACATAAGGCTCAACCATGCACTGATCCGCCCTGTCGTTTCTGACGGTCGGAAGCTCACGGTGATAAAGCGAATATGCCTCTTCGTTTCTCTTAAGCAGTGTTTCGGCGATAATCGCCCATGTGCTTGCATGGAAGAATACTCCGCCGTTTTCCCTGACTCCGGCTTTCGCTCCGAAGTACCACTTTTTCTCATAGTTTATACCCGTTGAGGCAGGTGCATGCGAGCAAACGCCGAGGTCGCAGAAAAGTCTGCTTTCGACATTTTCAAAGGCACTGTCGCCCTGCTCTTTTGAGGGAAGTCTGCTAAGTACTGCCCAAGACTGCGGATTTAAGAAGATTTTATTGTATTCGTCCTCATCGGTGCCGAATTTCTCGCCGTCGTCGGTAAATCCGCGGAGGAACCATTTTCCGTCCCAAAGCACGGGATAAATACTCTTGCACCAATCATAATAATCCCTTGCCCAGTCAAGCTTTTCCTTATCGCCTGTATGCTCAAAAAGCTTTATAAGCTCATAAGCCGCATGGCCCGCTTGGAAGAATACAAAAGAGGTCTCCGCCTTTTTCTTCCTTGCGGAAATATTTTTTATGCTGTCGTTCCAGTCGCAGTGCAAAAACAGCGGAACTCCGTGCTCGCCGACGGTTCTTCTCGTAAACTCCATTCCTGCCTTAAGGTGCTCGAATACTGTTGCCTCGCCCTTATCGGTATAGGGAACGGTTTCGTCTAAGAATGCATAATCCCCTGTCTCTTTTATATATGTGCAGACCGAGAATATCGACCAAAGCTGATCATCCGACCTGCCGCCGCCTGAGGATTCGCCTGTTCCGGGGTAGTAAACCGCTTTGCAGCAGCCCTCGGAGAACTGGATTGAAAGCAGGGTTTTAATTCTCTGCTTTGCCTCTTCTGGGACAATGTGCATAATTCCCAAGACATCCTGCATGCTGTCTCTAAAGCCCCAGCCGCGGTCAAGTCCTCTTTCATAATAAGAAATAAATCTTGACCAGTTAAATGTCATTCTGCACTGATAGGGGTGCCAGATATTAAGCATGGTATTCATAGCCTCGTCAGGCGTGTTTGCGACAAGCCTTGAGCTGTTATCAAGCCAGAATTCCTTAAGCGCATTCAGCTGATTTTCTCTTAAATTCTTATCCGCCGCCGCTTTTGATTGCGCCTTTATTTCTTCAAGGCTTTCGGCATTTCCCACAGAGAAAACAAATTCCTTTTCCTCTCCTGCCTTAAGCTTTAAATTACAGCAGAAGCTGCCGCAGGCATTGTCCGCGTTTATTTTCGAATTTGAGCAGTATCCGTTTTCAACGGCTATCGGGTTTGATTCGTCGCGGTATCTTCCAAGGAATGCGTCACGCGAGCAGTCATAAGAATCTATGTCAAGATCGGTTGAAATATAGGCAAGCCGGCGCTTTTCGTTTATAAAATCGTCCGACGGGTCGAAAACTATTGCGTTTTCATAAGGCTCACAATTGAAAAAGTATCTCGGCCAGTCGCACTCGATATCATATTTAGCGATATATGAGCCGAATTCTATGTAGCTGAAAACCTTTAGGCTTATATCCTTATCGGTTGTGTTCTTAACCTTTGCGGACCAAAGCTCATAATGAGCACCTTTCGGAATATAATAGGTTATTTCGCTTTTAACGCCCTCATATTCGGCGCAAATTTTGGTATAGCCCATTCCGTGTCTCGATTCATAAAAATCAAGCTTTTTCTGAACGGGCTGCCATGTAGGCGACCAAACGGCGCCTGTTTTTTCATCCTTAAAATAAAGATATCTTCCGGGCCTGTCCTGAGCGACATTGCTGAAATTATATCTTGTTATTCTAAAGCTTCCCGGGTCTCTGTCGAAAAAAAGACCGCCTGCGTTATTCGAAATAACAGAGCTGAACTGTCCGTTTCCGAGGTAGTTCATCCAAGGGGCGGGAGTATCTGGTCTTGTTATTACATACTCGCGGTTTTGATTGTCATAAAATCCGTAATTCATAGACTGCTCCTTTTTACATATATATTGTTATTATATTACACCTAATTTCTTTTTACTTGCATAAAATTCAGCTTTACTATGACGATATTCACCTGGACCGATTTAAATTTTACTATTGAAACCGCGCCTTAAATATATTATAATGATAACATATAATACAGGCGGTGAAATATGCAGACAATTCGTGTAGCGGATATAACAATAAATGTTGAAAGCGGAGATAAGGAGTTTTTTGACAGACGGTATAAGGACTATCTTTGCCCGAGGTCCGATAATCCCGATATGGTTTTAAAAACCGTTATTTCAGAGGAAATCGGCGAGCCTGAGGGCGAGCTTATTTTGCAGACAGGCGCTTCATATATATTAAAGACAAAAAACGGAAATTTTGTCCGCTACGTTAAATCGGCAACCGGATATATCCCCTATAAATTTACTTATACGGACGATTACTCTTTTGTTACTATAGAAATCTGCCGTGACGCAAAGCTTAAGACTCTTAATTCCACCGACCTTGAATACCTTTTTACGGGCTTTATGTTTGCAAACAGGCTGTCGGTTTTGGGCGGAACGGTGCTTCATTCCTCGGCAATGGCTTATAAGGACTGCGGAATTGTATTCTCGGCAGACCCGGGAACCGGAAAATCCACACATGTTTCGCTCTGGAAAAACAAGTTCGGAGACGATGTGACTATAATTAACGACGACAAGCCCGCGATAAGGATTACCGATAATAAGGCTTTTATTTACGGCACGCCGTGGAGCGGAAAAACCGAGCTTAATATAAACATTAAAAAACCTCTTAAGGCGATAGTGTTTATCGAGCGCGGAAGTGAAAATACTATTACTAAGACCGATATCGCAAACAGCGTTTTAAATCTTTCAAGACAGCTTCCGAATCCTTTTTATGACGAGGATATCGGAATTAAGACAATAAGAATAATAAACAGGCTTTTTGAAATCGGCGTTCCTGTTTACACGCTTAAATGCAGTATAAGCGAGGATGCGGTAAAGGCGGTTTATGAAGAAATAATCGGAGGGAAATTTTCATGAAAATAAAATCCGGATTTGTTAAAAGCAAAATCGGGGACGAATGCGTAGTAGTGCCCGTAGGAGCAAAAACGGTTGATTTCAGAGGGATAATCACGCTAAACGATTCGGCGGAGTTTATTTGGGACAGCCTTAAAGAGGACAAAACCGAAGAAGAGCTTTTAAAGCTTATACTTTGCGAATACGATGTCGACGAAACGCTTGCGAAAAAGGATCTTGACGAATTCATATCGGTATTAAAGGACAAGGATCTGCTTGATTTATGAAAAAGCAGGTAAGCCTTCCTATGAGCGAGCTGTCTCCCGTAATAGAGCAGTGCATTGAAAACGGGAGCGAGGTTATTATAAACATAACCGGAAACAGCATGCGCCCCTTTTTAAAGGACCGCAGAGACCAAGTGGTTTTAATAAAGCCCGAAGCCGAAATGCTTAAAAAGCTGGATGTTCCGCTTTACAGAAGAAAAAACGGGAAATATGTTCTCCACCGTATTTTTAAATGCGGTGAAAAAAGCTATACCATGCTCGGCGACGCGCAGGTTACCTTAGAGCCCGATATTGAGCCCGAGCAGATAATCGCACTTTCAAAAGCGTTTATAAGAAAGGGCAAAAGAATTGAGTGTAACAGCTTTATTTATAAAAGCTATTCTTATCTTTGGTATTTAGCCTATCCTTTAAGGAAATTCTATTTTTTCTCCCGAAGAACGGGCGGAAAAATCTTAAGAGCATTAAATTTAAGAAAGCAGGGCAAAGCTTAAATGTTAAAAAACAAATTTTTATGTCAGCTTGAAAACGAAACGGACCTTTCCGCTTACACCTCAAGGCACAGCGGCGATAAGACCGTCGCTTATAAAACCGTAAACGGCGAGGATATAAATCTTTCTGTTTATTATCCAAAGGATTTCGGGAATGCAAAAAAATTGAAAACTCTTATTATCATTCACGGCGGCGGCTGGTCCTCACATAAGATTTTTGACGATCAGAACGGTCTGTGGCAGGGCGATTATCTCGGCTTTTTAGCAAGATATTATGCCGACAAGGGGCTTCTTTGCGTAAGCGTGGATTACCGTCTTGCGAGAAATGACGCACAGGAAAAGGATTATCAGCTTACAGACCTTTATTCGGACTGCTGCGACGCGGTAAAATACATATATAATATAAAGGACGAACTTAAAATTGACGAAAACGATGTCAGCATTTTAGGCGAATCGGCAGGCGGATATCTTGCTGCCGCGGTTGTAACCCTGCCTTTTATAAAGCTCCCCTTTAAATTCAAAAAGGCTTATCTTATAAATGCCATAACAAATCTTTATGACCATTGGCACAAGGCTGTTCCGCAAAACACCGATTTTGAGCCGCTTAAAGATTTAAGCGAGGAAGAGCGCACAAAGGCGCTTTCTCCGCTCGATAATATTACTTCTTGCGGCTTTGAAACCGTACTTGTTCACGGCGACTGCGACACCTGCGTAGACCCGACACAGTCAAGAAAATTCCATGAAAAAAGCCTTGAGACGGGAAATGTCTCAAAGCTTTACAGGCTCCCAAATACCGGCCATGCCTTTTTGCTCGAAGAGTACACAACTCAAAAAAGAGCCACGGCGGCGGCAATCAAAATTCTTGATAAAGAAATTTTATAAATTTTTAAAAAAACTCGCCCATCGGCAAAACCGATGGGCGAAAATTTTGCTTTACTCAATTTCAAGCCTATGGGATTTTTCAATCTCAGGTGTTTTCTTAGGCATTGTAAGCTTTAAAACACCGTTTTCATATTTTGCCTTGATTTCATCGGCATTAACCTTTGTTAAATCAAAGCTTCTGCTGTAAGAGCCGTAAGAGCGCTCGCAGCGGACATATTTGCCTTTTTTATCCTTTTCCTCATGCTCCGAATGGCGCTCGGCACAAACGGTAAGCGTATCGCCGTTTACATCAAGCTTAATGTCCTTTTTGTCAAATCCCGGAAGATCGGCAATCAATTCGTAATGATCGCCCTCGTCCTTGATATCGGTTTTGAATTCCTCAAGAGGAGAATCCATAAATCCGAAAGGATTAGAGAAAAACTTGTTTTCAAATTCGTCCATTTCGCGGAAAGGATTGTAAAGTGAATTATTTTTGCGTCCGTAAGGTCTGAGTTCAAACATATAAATACCTCCGAAATAATTGTATATTTATTTTGTAAACTCATCCGACCCTTTCGGGTCCTCTTTTTGTTTACGCCTATATTATAGCACAAGGTATTGCTTTTTCAATGTGTTTAAGATATAATAAACATATATTTCGTTGTGCTGACAGCACAAGAAAGAGGGGCTTATGAACAGTAAATACCTTTTGGACGCATTTTTAAGCAGTAATTCGCTTGATTCTCTTACCGAGGCCGCCGCGGCGTATCTTGACTGTAGGATTCTTATCTGCGACAACGCTTTTCATTTAGTCTCCCATTTTGAAAGCGGCGGATTTGCGGACGAGGACTATAAAAAGACGGTTATGCACAGCAAGCTGCCTATGAATATTTGCGCCGAGATTTCATCGGGCACGGGAAATGCAACGCTGAATATCGGGCATTACGATTATATTGTAAGGCCCTTAAGCTTTTCGGATATTTTCTTAGGGTATGCGGTTTATGTTGTGCCGGAAAACAAAAAATTACCCGAAAAGAATACGGAATTTACCGAAAGGCTCCTTTCAAAGCAGTTCTTTTCCGAGCGCCGATCCTACAGCCAGCCGTCCGACACGGCAGAGGAAATTCTGATAGATTTGCTTGACGGAAATTTTTCGGACTCAGAAACCTTTAAGCTTCGAACATCCGGAACATTTTTAAATAATTTTTCGCCCGAAAGATTTGCGCTTATTGATTTTTCCGAGGGCCTTAAGGATAAAAACGAAGCCCGATTTTTAAAGAGCGATATTTCTGATATGTTCCATGCCTCTCTGCCGTTTTTCTATAAAGGAAAAATGATTGTTTTTCTTCATTTTGACCACGATATCGGCGATTTAAAAAAGCTGGCTGAAAGCTTAGGACTTGCGGTTATGATTTCAAATAAAACCGAAAGACTTTATGACCTTAAAAGAGACTTTTTCGCCTTAAATACCGCGCTTGAAAAGCTGAAAGCCGAAAAACAGCCGCCGTTTCTCGAATATTATGAGGAGCATGCGTTAAATGTCGCTTTATCCTCGGTTTATGAAAGCTTCGGATTTATGTCTCAAAATATAAAAGAGCTTTTAAATTACGATTCAAAGAATTCCGCCGAGCTTGCATTAACGCTTTATACATATATAATATGCGGCCGCTCCTTGAATCGGACGGGGCAGAGGCTCTTTACCCACCGCAACACCGTTTCTTACAGGCTTAAAAAAATCCGCGAGAATTTCGGCATTGATATCGACGACCCCGAAACATTTGCTGAAACCTTCGTTTCTCTTTGCATTGCGTTAAATCTTTCAGACAGACTGCAGTTATAAAAACCGCGGTCTCTTTTTTTACCTAAATTTAACTTTTTTGTGATTACAGACTTAACAAACGAGCAATATAATAAGGGCAGAAAATA
>CAKSLH010000009.1 GCA_934466515.1 uncultured Eubacteriales bacterium | reverse complement strand
TTTTCATTCTTGGATTTTCGCTTTGCCGGAGCTTTATAATAAACGACCGAAAGCGCCGGAACCTCGACGGCTATTGAGTTTTCATAGCCGTGCATAGGAATTTTTTCCGATTTATACGATTTAAGCTGTTCGGAAGTTCCCCCGAACTCTTTAAGATCAGTAGAAAAGACCTCTTTATATGTGCCCCGTCTTTCAACGCCTATTCTGTAACCGCTTCTCTTAACCGGCACAAAATTGCAGAGACAAACTATCTCATTTCCGTCGGTATCAATTCTTCTGAAGGCTATTATGCTCTGAGAATTATCGTCATTAGAAATCCATTTAAAGCCTTCCCAAGAATAATCAATTTCATAAAACGGTCTTGCCGAAAGATAAAATTTATTTAATTTCTCAACAAATTTCTGCATGGTTTTATGAGAGTCATAATCAAGCAGCAGCCAGTCTAACTGCTGTTTGTAATTCCACTCGATAAACTGAGCGAATTCCTGTCCCATAAATAAAAGCTTTTTACCGGGGTGCGCCATCATATATGCGTAAAACGCGCGGAGAGATTTAAACTTATCGTCATATTCCCCCGGCATTTTCTGAATCATGGAGCATTTTCCGTGAACAACCTCGTCATGCGAGATAGGAAGAATGAAATTCTCCGAAAAAGCATAGAAGAAAGAAAATGTCAGACAGTCATGATTATGCTTTCTGAAAAGCGGATCTAAGGACATGTATCTTAACATATCGTTCATCCAGCCCATGTTCCACTTGAAATTGAAGCCTAAGCCCCCATCATGCGCAGGCTTTGTAACGAGCGGCCAAGCGGTAGATTCCTCGGCAATCATCAGAATGTCGGGGTCTGCGGCAAACGCCGCGCTGTTTACCTCTTTTAAAAATTCAACAGCCTCTAAATTTTCTCTTCCGCCGAAGGAATTCGCTATCCATTCGCCGTCCTTTCTGCCGTAATCAAGATACAGCATTGAGGCGACCGCGTCCACCCTTATTCCGTCAACATGGTATTCCTTTATCCAAAATACGGCGCTTGAAATCAAAAATGTCATAACAGCAGGCTTTCCGTA
Organism: uncultured Eubacteriales bacterium; assembly: GCA_934466515.1. Lineage (GTDB taxonomy): Bacteria > Bacillota > Clostridia > Oscillospirales > Acutalibacteraceae > UBA737. The sequence goes on along the minus strand of CAKSLH010000009.1, from coordinate 28,733 downwards.
ATCGAAAACCGCCGTTCCCCATTCCTTGTGCTCGCCCTTGCGCTCGTCCGCATATTCGAAACATGGGGTTCCGTCAAATCTGTAAAGCCCGAACTCGTCCTTCGGGAAATGCGCGGGCACCCAGTCAAGAATAACACCGATATCGTTTTTGTGCATTATATCGACGAATTCCTTGAACGCGTCGGGCGTGCCGTAGCGCGAGGTGGGAGCGAAATAACCGCTGACCTGATATCCCCACGAGCCCTCAAAGGGAAACTCCGTAACAGGCATAAGCTCAACATGGGTGTACCCCATTTTCTTAACATAAGCAGAAAGCTTTTTTGCGGCGGTTACATAATCTAAAAATGTTCCGTCCTCATTCTTTACCCATGAACCCAAATGTACCTCATAAATATTTATCGGAGAGGAATAAACGCTTTTTGCATGCTTTCTTTCCTTCCATTCCTCATCGTGCCAAACGAATCTTTCTCCCGAATAAACCTTTGAGGCATTTTCGGGAGCGGTCTGAAAATGGCGCGCATAAGGGTCGCTTTTTAAAACGGTTCTGCCGTTTTTTGAGGTTACCGCGTATTTATAGCAGTCATACTCTTTTACGCCTTTAACTTCCGTCTCCCAAACTCCGCCGCCGATTTTTTTCATTGGAGCGGCCGAAATGTCCCAATCATTGAAATCGCCTGCAACACTAACCGCCTCGGCATTAGGCGCCCAGACTCTGAACAGCGTTTTACCCCTTTTTAAGAAGGAACCCAAGTGCTTATAAGCATCCGATTTTACGGAGCTTTCAAAATTATTAAAATATCCTTCCATCTTATTTTCCTTTCGCAGATATACTGAAAACAACCCGATGTTACTAAACTTATACTCGGATTATTTTATTTTCAATTTTATTATATCAGTAAATCATTGGATTTTCAATACATTTTTGTTAAATTTTCGAAATTATTTTCAATGCTTTTCTTGAGTGTTTGTTAAATTCTTACAAATTTAGACCCATTTTTTCATCATAACGCGAATTTATCCGAGAAGTGCCGCGAATTTTGCCGAATCCGAGCTTACCAAAACCGTTTCGGGGCCTATGACCTTTATATCCTTCCAAGGGATAATAATATCCTCCTGCTTTCCGATAAGACCGAAAAATTTAGGTCTGCCGAAAATAATTATCGCGGTAAGCTCGCCTGTTTCGGTATCAAGCTCAACATCGGAAATGTAGCCTAATATAAATCCGTCGTTTACGCATACCACCTGTTTATTTTTAAGCTCGTCTATCCTGCAGCGCATGCTTCCTACCGTCCCAACAAATATGATAATAATAATTATATGCTTTAAAATTTAAAAATATAATAAAACAGGCGCTTAAAGATATTTTTATCCTCAAGCACCTGTTTTGTTTTAAAAAAGTCCGGTTATTCTGCCGTTTTCATCCACATCTATGTTTTCCGCCGCAGGTCTTTTGGGAAGCCCCGGCATGGTCAAAATATCGCCCGTCAGCACAACTATAAATCCTGCGCCCGAGGATACCTTTACATTCTTTACCGTAACCTTAAAGCCCCTCGGAGCGCCCAAAAGCTTGGGGTCGTCCGAAAAGCTGTATTGAGTTTTCGCTATGCAGACGGGAAGGCCCGAAAAGCCCAGTTCTTCAAGCTTTTTTATCTGCTTTGCGGCGGACGGCATGATATTTATACCGTCTCCCCCGTAAACCTTTTTTACAACCGATTCGATTTTTTCGGTTATTGAAGCATTATCCTCATAGCAGAATTTAAAATCGGATTTTTCTTCCTCGCAGAGCCTTACAACCTCTTTTGCAAGCTCTTCTCCGCCCTCGGCACCTTTTTCCCAAACCTCTGACAGCACGGTATTAACGCCGAGCTCTCTGCATTTTTTTGTTATAAACTCAATTTCCTCCTCAGTATCGGTAGGAAATCTGTTTATTGCGACGACAGTAGGAATTCTATAGACATTTTTCATATTCGATACATGTCTTAAAAGATTAGGAAGTCCGTTTTCAAGCGCCTTTAAATCCTGTTTTGCAAGCTCGTCTTTTTTAAGTCCGCCGTGCATTTTAAGCGCTCTTACGGTCGCTACTACCACTACCGCGTCGGGCTTAAGTCCCGATATTCTGCATTTTATGTCTAAAAATTTTTCAGCTCCGAGGTCCGCTCCGAAGCCTGCCTCGGTGACAGCAAAATCCGCATATTTAAGCGCGGTTTTGGTCGCGATTACCGAATTACAGCCATGAGCAATATTAGCAAACGGTCCGCCGTGAACAATTGCGGGAGTACCGTAAAGAGTCTGAACCAGATTAGGCTTTATTGCGTCCTTTAAAAGTGCCGCCATTGCGCCCTGAGCCTTTAAATCGCCGCAGGTCACGGGTTTTCCTTCAAAATCATAAGCTACAATGATTTCGGAAAGCCTTTTTTTAAGGTCCGAAATATCCTCGCAAAGGCAAAGTACCGCCATTATCTCACTTGCGACGGTGATATCAAAGCCGTCCTCTCTCGGAGTGCCGTTATTTGTGCCTCCGAGACCGTCCACTATAAATCTTAACTGCCTGTCGTTCATATCCACGCAGCGCTTCCATGTAATCTGTCTTACATCTATATTAAGCTCATTGCCCTGCTTTATATGATTGTCAAGCATTGCGGCGAGAAGATTGTTTGCGGCGCCTATTGCATGGAAATCTCCTGTAAAATGAAGATTTATATCCTCCATTGGAACAACCTGCGCATATCCGCCGCCTGCCGCTCCGCCCTTTATGCCGAAAACAGGGCCTAAGGACGGCTCTCTTAAAGCCGCGATAACGCTTTTGCCTATCTTTTTAAGCCCGTCCGCAAGACCTACCGTTGTAGTAGTCTTCCCCTCTCCTGCGGGAGTGGGTGTAATTGCGGTTACAAGAACAAGCTTTCCGTTTTTTCTCTCATTATTTTTATAAAGATTAGGGTTTATTTTTGCTTTATACTTTCCGTAAAGCTCGATATCGTCCTCACAAAAGCCTGCGTTTTTCGCAACCTCTTTTATAGGGAGCATTTTGCATTCCTGCGCTATTTCAATATCACTTTTAAAGCCCATATTACTTAATTCCCCTCTATGTACTTATTTATTTCGCCGAGCGAATGAACTGTATATTTCGCCCTTGTCTTTTCCGATTTATAATAAGGGTCAAAAAGGCAAGTATCCAGCCCCGAATTTATTCCTCCTGCAATATCCGAGGACTCGGAATCGCCGATAACCAAAACTGCCGATTTTTCAACAGGCGGAATGTTTTTAAACACATAATCGAAATAAGCCTTTTCGGGCTTCTGACTGCCCGCCGTTTCCGAAACGAAAACATAATCGAAATATTCTTTAAGTCCGCAGTTTTCAATTCTTTTATACTGCGTTGCGGCAACTCCGTTTGTCGTTATGCAAACGGTGACATTTTTGCTTTTTAAAAATGAAAGAAAATCTTCTGCCCCGTCAATTACATCATTACCGAAGGAAAGAAGCTTAAAATACTCCTCCGACAGCTTTTCGGGGTCAAGACTTAAATTAAGAGCACCTACAAAGCTTTTAAATCTGCCCGCGAAAATTTCTTCTTTTTTTATCTCTCCGCGCTCAAAGCTTTTCCAGTATCCGTCGTTTATTTCGGAATAAAGGCTTACCGTATCATCGTCAGCCTTAACATTATTATTCTTTAAAAGCTTTGTTATCGCCTTTTTTTCAGCCATGCTGAAATCGAGAATTGTGTTATCAAGATCAAGAAAAACAACGCTGTATCTCATTTTACAGCACCGGCAATTTTACGGATAAAAACAGGAAGCTCAGCAAAAAGCTTACTGCGAAAATAAAAATTATCCCGAGCGCCAGCGCTCCGCCCGAGGTGCCGCCTATAGCGCTTAAGCCAAAGCGGTAATACCTTGCGTCTGCAGAAGCATGAAAAACCTTTATTTTTTTAACGGCAAAGCTTTTATACCAGCTGTCGGCAAAAAGGGATAAAACTATAGCCGAAAGAAGCTTAATTCCCTGAAAAGTAAACAGCAATAAAGAATTTACCCCTGCGCTGATATTTGAAGAGGCAGTCTCAACCAAAAAGCTGCTTAAATTTCCCGAATAATAATTGATGACGGTAGGTCCGAATAAAATCGGAAGTCCTAAAATCAGCAAAAGCAAGCCTGTTTTATACATTTTTCTGTATAAAAACCAAAGCGCCGCTCCGCACGGACCCATGAAAAACGAAAGCACCGCAACAGGCCAGTTCCAATCGGTTTTTGAGCCTACAATCTCGCTTTTTACGAATTTTCTTAAAAAAACAGGCGCTTTGACTCCGACAAATGCGGCTATATCCTCTGTAGGAACGCCGTCGATAACAGGCAGAGTGTTCTCGTTTTCAAAGCTTCGAAAGGTAGTATAATTCACATTCGAATCCTGTGTATTTTCCCTGCTTTCAAGCAGATTTCCGCAGTTTTTGCAATAGACATATTCATCCTCATTGACCGTTTTACAAAAAGGGCAAATTTTACTCATTTTTTTAAAACCTCCGAAAAATCACAGCATTGCGGCAAGTAAATTCGAAATCAAATTTATGCCGAAAATTCCTATAAGCATTGTAAAGAAATTTATGCCGCCCTTGCGGTTCATATCCTCTTCGATATCAGGAGAATTCTTTTTAATTTCCGCAACTGTTGACACCGCATGATTTTTATAAATCCTGTCTCCGATAAGCCCCAAAACTATTCTTAAAACAAAATCAAGGAAAAAAGCGATAATTCCGAAAATCAGAATTTTTTTATCAATTGCTCCGAGAACCGAATACATCGAATCGTAAGAATAAGCGTCAACCCCGCCTGCATTATATACGGCAAGTCCCAAAAGCTCTTCGAAAACCCTTAAGATTACCGAAACGAGACCTACAGCCGTTCCCTTTAAATACATTTTTCTCGAAAGGAGAAATCCGCTCGGAAAAAGAAAAGCAAACCAGTTCCATGATAATTTCTTTCCCATAGACATTGCCGCGAATTTCGGAATATATCTCTGCGAATTCGCCATAACAAATCTTTTTGCCTCGTCGGCGGTGACACCTTCTCCTAAATCTATATCCTTAGGCACTCCTCCAAGTGCGTCAAAAGGAGAAAATCCGCTGATTATCCTGTAATTCGGAGCGCCGCAGTTAGGGCAAACAGGCTCCTTCATATCATAGCTTTCGCCGCAGATCTGACATTTTGTCTGCATAATAGGATTGCTTTCCGCCTTGTTTTTAAGCTTGCTTTCGGGCGGTGCCCCGACTTTAATTTTATCGTACTGCTTATCGGTGCCGTGCAGCGCCTCAAGACCGCATTTTCCTATTGCGTTATAGCAATCCCTATGGTGCGGAGCACCGCAGACGGGGCAATAAACCACATCGTCGTCGTCAAACAGATAAGAATGGCAGACAACGCATGTTTTCTTCTCTGAGTTCAAACCAAAATCCTCCTGAATTCGTCCGTTTTTTCAAAAACCTTATCGAAATAATCCTTTCCGTAATTATGGAATTTCCTGTTTTCAATCATTTCGCAAAGCGTTTTTTTATCGACCCATTTTGCAGAGGCAACCTCGCTTTTTTGAAGCACAAGCTCCTTTGCCGCTTTATTGCTTACGGTGACATAAACATCTATAAACGAATTTCTTCTTTTAAGCCTTAAAACCTTTTTAAGATTATCGTTTTCGGCTTTTATTCCAAGTTCTTCAAAAAGCTCTCTTTTGGCGGCAGTAAAAGAATCCTCGCCCGAAATAACGGCACCGCCTGTAGCCGCCCATTCCCCCGGCATAAGCTTTTTGCTGTCCGAACGGCGCTGAATAAGGAAATTCCCTCTTTCGGAAATAATCCAGATATGGACAACCAAATGGTACTCGCCGGATTTAAGAGCGCTTTTCCCTCTGAAAACCGTTTTCCCCGTAGGCTTCCCCGAAGAATCATAAACATCCCAAAGCTCACTCATCAGTATTTCTCCGTTATAACTCCGCCTGTTTTATAAATACTGTTTGACGGAACATATCCCCTTACTGAGGATAATGGATATATATTTGTGTTTTTTCCTATAACAGTCCCGGGATTTAAAACGCTCTGACAGCCTACCTCAACGCAGTCTCCCAAAATCGCGCCGAACTTTTTAAGTCCGGTTTCGATTCTTCCCTGCTGTGTTCTGACAGTGACCAAAGTCTTGTCAGACTTGACATTTGAGGTTATAGAGCCTGCTCCCATGTGAGAGCGGTAACCGAGAACGGAATCTCCGACATAATTATAATGCGGAACCTGAACCCTGTCGAAAAGAATGACATTTTTAAGCTCCGTTGAATTTCCGACAACGCAGTTCTTGCCGACGATTGCGTTTCCCCTGATAAATGCGCAGTGGCGAATCTCGGCACCCTCGTCAATAATACACGGACCTGTTATTGAAGCGGTCGGAGCAATTACAGCGCTTTTTGCGGCAAAAACATCGGGCTTTATTTCCTCAAAAATTTCTTTATCAAGCTTTTTTGAAAGCTCTTTAATAAATCCGCTTATTTCGGGCAAAACCTCAAAGGGATATTTTTTATCCTTAAAAAGCTCGCAAGCTATGGTGTTTTCAAGAGAAAAAAGCTCATTTACCGACAAACCCTCCATACAATCAAACCTTTCTTCATTCTTTTAATATATTATACCAATCAATTATATCAAAACTATTAACTTTTTTCAACAATTTATAATATTTTAAATTTTACTATTGCGAATACGGCGATTTTATATTATAATGTATATTACAAAATATTGAAATTAAGAAATTGCGTGTTAAACCGTGCGAATGGGCGGGTCCTGTGCGACGGAGGACCGTGAACCATGTCAGGCGGGGAACCGAGCAGCATTAAGCGCTTCCCCCGTGCGCCGCAGTCAATCGGTTCATTCGTACGGTTTAACACGCAATTCTTGCAGGAAAAGGGTGGATTATGGCTTACAAGGCTCTTTACAGGAAATACCGTCCTCAGACCTTCAGCGAGGTTGTAGGTCAGGATCATATTACCAAGACCTTAAAAAATGAGCTTGCACAGAATAAAATAGTGCATGCTTATCTTTTTACGGGCACAAGAGGCACCGGAAAGACAAGCTGTGCAAAAATTCTCGCAAAAGCTGTAAACTGCCTGTCGCCTGTCGGCGGAGACCCCTGCAACAGCTGCGATATGTGCAGACTTATTGACGAATCAGAGGTTACGGATATTTGTGAAATAGACGCGGCTTCGAATAACGGCGTCGACTCAATAAGAGAGCTTCGCGAGCAGGTGAATTTTGCTCCGGCTGCGGCTAAATACCGCGTTTATATCATAGATGAGGTTCACATGCTTTCTCAGGGTGCGTTCAATGCGCTTTTAAAAACGCTTGAAGAGCCGCCCGAGCATGTTGTTTTCATACTTGCGACAACCGAGGTGCACAAGCTTCCCGCAACAATTCTTTCAAGATGTCAAAGATTTGATTTTAAAAGAATTGACCCCGAAAAGATATGCGAAAGGCTTTTATATATTGCGAAATGCGAAAATATAAATCTTTCCGAGGAGGCGGCTGTTCTGATAGCAGGCGCGGCGGACGGCGGAATGAGAGACGCGGTTTCGTTGCTTGACCTTTGCGCGTCAAGCAGTAACGATATAACCGAGGAAACCGTTTCCGAGGTTTGCTCAATGGCAGGAAACGATTATCTTATAAAGCTTACGGACCTTATAAGAAAAGCCGACACGCAAAACGCCTTGATTTTAATTGACGAGCTTCATAACTCCTCTGTCGATATGTTAAGGCTTTTATCCGAGCTTACCGAGCATTTCAGAAACCTTATGATATGCAAGGCTGTAAAAAGTGAAAAAAAGCCGATTATATGCTCATCAAAAACGCTCGCTATGCTCGAAGCGCAGGCAGAAAAGTTCGACCTAAAGGAGCTTATTTCCATTCTTGATATTTTGCAGGCGTCCGCCGTTTTAATGCAGACGGGAAACCGCAGATGCGAAATGGAAATGGTTATAATAAAGCTATGCAACCCAAAGGCATTTTTGGATTTAAGCGCTTTGGAACTTAGAATTGCAAGGCTTGAAAAGGGCATTACGGCTCCTGCCGAATTACCCGAGATTTCAGAAGAAAAACAGCCTTTAACAATAGACGAAAAGCCAAATTCAGACAATTATGCCGACGAAATTATTTTATCGGAGTCTCTGCCGCAGAATTTTTCCGATACAAGCGGAGCAGAAGGCGAGCCGCGCTGGACAGATGTTTTAATGATTTTAAGAAAAACCTGTCCTCTTATCGCTGGTGTTCTTGAAAATTCAAAGGGATATATAAGCGGAGAGTATCTTTTAATTGATACCGACAACAGCCAGTTCAGAGCGCTTGTAAACGGGCAGAATGCCTCTTACAGAAACTCGATAAGAAACGCCGCAAAGGAGGTTTTCGGAAAAACCTTTAAGCTAGGCCCCTATAAAAAGGCGGAGCAGACAAAAAATTCTTCCGATCCTCTGTTAGAGCTTCAAAAAAAGCTTGAAGAGCTTAAAAATAAATAAATATTTAATCAGGAGAAAAAACAAATGAAAGTAAGACTTCCGAATTCCGGCGGCGCCGGAAATATGAATCAGATGCTTAAAACCGCGCAGAAGATGCAGGAGGATATGGCTAATCTTCAGTCGGACCTTGAAACAAGAGAATACTCCGCAACCTCGGGCGGCGGAATTGTCAGCGTAACGGTTGACGGAAAGCATCTTATAAAATCAATCAAAATCGACCAGAGCGCCATTGACCCCGAGGACACCGAAATGCTTGAGGACCTTATAACGGTAGCCGTAAACGAAGCGATAAACAACGCAATAAGCACCGCCGAATCCGAAATGGGAGCAATCACCGGCGGACTTAATATTCCGGGGATGTTTTAATGAACGGTAATGTTGTTCCTTTAGAGGAGCTTGTAAATCAGTTTGCAAGGCTTCCGGGAATCGGCAGAAAAACAGCGAGGCGGCTTGCCTATTCTATCATCGAACAGCCCGAAAGCACAGCTAAACAGTTTGCCGACGCACTTATAAACGCAAAAGAAAAAATAAGATTTTGCAGTGTCTGTCAAAACTTCACCGATAAAGAGGTATGCCATATCTGCTCGAGCGAAAAGCGCGACAGGTCAACCGTTTGCGTAGTCGAGGACCCGAGGGATGTCGCCGCCTTTGAGCGGACGAGGGAATATAACGGACTTTACCATGTTCTGCACGGCGTTATATCGCCGCTTGACAACATAGGTCCCGACAAGCTTAAAATAAAAGAGCTTATCGCCCGTCTTTCATCGGGTGAAATAAAGGAAATTATTATGGCGACTAACCCTACCGTTGAGGGAGAGGCAACCTCGGGCTACATTTCAAAGCTTGTAAAGCCGCTCGGAATAAAGGTATCGCGCTTAGCCTACGGAATACCCGTCGGCGCCGACCTTGAATATGCGGACGAATACACCTTAGCGCGCGCGCTTGAGGGAAGAAACGAGATATAAAAATATGGAGCAGAAAAAAATCGACAGAATTAACGAGCTTGCAAAAAAGCAAAAATCCGAGGGTCTTTCCGAGGAAGAAAAGGCAGAGCAGGCGGTTTTAAGAAAAGAATATATTGAGGCTTATAAAAGAAGCCTTGTAAGCCAGCTTGAAAATCTTTATTTTGTAGAGCCGGACGGAACAAAAACTAAGGTTATTCCAAAAGACAGAAACAAAAAGCAGTGAGATTTATTTCTCACTGCTTTTTTATTTAATTGTGTGCCTATCGGCACGGAAATAACCAAACCCTTCCGTCAAAGCTTCGCTTTGCCACCTCCCCTTCCGACTGAAGTGGAGGCTTTGGACTCTGCTGAAACTAAAGTTAGGCTCCCTTCTTTTCGCGTAAGCGAAACAGAGGTGATTCCCCTGTTAGGGGAAATGTCTGCGATAGCAGACAAAAGGGTTCCCATCTTCCGGAGGAAAAGCGTCGGTGCGCTTTATGCGCGACTGAGGGGTATTCATCTAGATTTTAGATGTTAGACAATAGATATTAGACAGTTGTGTGCCTAACGGCACTAAACTTAAATAAAACTTCTTTTAAATCTAATGCCTACTGTCTATTATCTAATTTCTATTTAGTAGGATACTCCATATCATTTGGCAAGCCGACAATATAATCAGCTGAAACATTCAAAAACAAACAAATTTCTTTTAAATATGTAACCGGCATTACATTAACGCCCTTTTCATATCTGGCATATTGCTGTTGCTTTATATTCAAATGTGCGGCAATTTCTTTTTGTGTTATGTTTTTGCTTTCTCTTATAAATTGAATTCTTTCATGATATTGCAAATTTAATCACCCTTTTAGTTTTAATTTTTTTACAACAAAAGTGTTGACAAATGAACACATCTGTTGTAAAATATTTACTGGTAAATATTTTTATGAAAGAAGTAAAATCAATGACTATACTTGAAAATCTGTATTACGGCAATATCGCACCGTTTGAGCGCAAAATAACCGACGGTGAAACGATTGATAAAGCAATTTTTCTTGAAGATAAATTAAAATCGGAACTGACAGAGGAACAAAAAGCCTTATTTGAAGCATTTGAAAAAGCGGAGTCCGAGGTTTCCTGTGAAGAAGAAGTTAGAGCCTTTACAGCAGGATTTAAGTTAGGGGTAAGGCTGATAAGTGAAATATTTGAGAACGAATAAAAATATGTGCGGCTTCGCCGCTGATATAACCAAACCCTTCCGTCAAAGCTTCGCTTTGCCACCTCCCCTTCCGACTGAAGTGGAGGCTTTGGACTCTGCTGAAACTAAAGTTAGGCTCCCTTCTTTTCGCGTAAGTGAAACAGAGGTGATTCCCCTGTTAGGGGAAATGTCTGCGATAGCAGACAAAAGGGTTCCCGTCTTCCGGAGGAAAAGCGTCGGCACGCTTTATGCGCGACTGAGGGGTATTCTTTATTATTAAAATTTATCCCTTATCGCCTATTATTTTATTATAATAATCCTTCATTGTTTTAGCGTCCTCAGCTTGAGTGCCTGCGGATTCGCAAATAAATGTCGGAGAACAGCCGTATTTGACTGTAAGCTCCATAACAGGCTCAAAATCGGGACCGAAAACAGTATCCTCAAATGTTAGGTGGCGCTTTTCACCGCCAGCGGTATACTCGATTTTAGAAAAATGGGAATGAAAGCTTTTAAGCCTATCCTCTCCGAGCCTGTCTTTTAATGTTAAAAATACGGTTTCGTAATCGGAAAGAGTTTTAAAATATCCCTGATCCCTTGCATTGAGATGTCCGAAATCAATACATGGAATAAGGCGCTCATCAAGCGAGCAAAGAGCCATAACCTCTTCTAAATTTCCGAGCTGATTTACCTTTCCCATGGTTTCGGGGCAGATATGAATATTTGAAAGCCCTGCATTATCAAGCGCAGAAACAGCCTTTTTCATGGTATCCATTGCAAGGTCTAAAGCTTCACCCCTGCTTATTTTTCCGCAGGAGCCTGTATGGACTACAATTCGGTTTCCGCCCATTGCGTTTACCGCCTCGGCGCTTTTTAAAATATAGTTTACCGAATTGTTTCTCTTTTCTTCCTCTAAAGAGGACATTGAAATATAATAGGGCGCATGGAGAGAAAGGGTTATTCCAGAATTTTTTGCCGTTTCACCCAATTCCTTAGCCTTATCAAAGCCTATGTTTACTCCTCTTCCGCACTGATATTCATAAGTATCAAGTCCCATTTTTACGACATATTCAGGGATTTGCAGGCTGTGCTTATAGCCCATTTTCGAAAAGCTTTCGGAATTTCCGGCGGGACCGAATTTAGCAGACATAAATTTCACCTCTTAATAAAGATCCTTTATTTTATATACCTTATATACAACCTTTTCAAGCTTTCTTTTAAAGCGAAATCTTGCCGAAGCCTCAGGCTTAATCGGCGTTAAAAGAATGGTTTTAAGACCGGAAGAATTTCCGCCTAAAACATCGGTGAAGATCTGGTCGCCCACAATCGCCGTTTCCTTTTTTTTCGCATTTAAAAGCTTCACGCCGCGGAAAAATCCGAAGCAGAGCGGCTTTAAGGCAAGACTTATATAATCAAGTCCTATTTTCTCCGCAAACGGCTTAACTCTTTTTTCTTTCGAATTTGAAAGCAGAGAAAGCTTTATTCCGCTTTTTTTCATATTATCAAGCCAAGCCTCCAACCCGTCGGTCAGAACCATGCCGTGGTGCGTTGAAAGAGTGTTGTCAACATCGAGCAAAAGAGCCTTTATACCGTAGCTTTCAAGAAGCTGAGGGGTTATATCCGTGACTCTTTTTAATTTTATATCCGGCTTTAACAGCATTTAATACTCCTAAAACAAAAGGCGGTTGAAAACCAACCGCCTTTTTCTTTTTAATTAGCGAAACTTTCTCTTACGAGCAGCTTCTGATTTTTTCTTGCGCTTTACAGAGGGCTTCTCATAATGCTCTCTCTTGCGGACTTCCTGAATTACACCGTCCTTAGCGGTCTGGCGCTTAAAGCGGCGCAGAGCATTATCAAGAGATTCATTTTCTTTTAATTTTACCTGACTCATTAACATTCCCTCCCTCCGCAGAATTGCAGGGGTTTATACTTTCACAAAAGCTATTATACTATAATCTTTATACCGATGTCAAGAGTAATTTTTATATCTTTAAGATTTGCTTAAGATTGGTAGGTTTCGCTTGATTTTTAATTAAAGCGTGATATAATGTAACTTATGAATATTATAAGATTAGCGGTCAGGCTGATAAAACTTGTCTCGGGCTTTGTTTCAAAGCTTTTGCTTTATAAAATGATTTTTAAGCTTACAGGTCTTGTTGCCACCCGAAAATTCAAAAAAGCCGCCGAAAAACATAAATACGCAATTCTTATAGCCGCGAGAAACGAAAGCGCGGTTATAGGGAATTTGATCGACAGCATAAGAAAGCAGGATTATCCGAAAGAGCTGCTTGATATTTTTGTTGTTGCCGATAACTGTACGGACGATACCGCCGAGGTTGCAAGAAGGCTGGGCGCCAATGTCTATGAGAGAACGGATACCGAGCACCGAACAAAGGGCTTTGCCTTACAGTATCTTGTAAAATGTATAGACAGGGATATCGGCGTTAAGTCCTATGAGGCTTATATGATTTTTGACGCGGATAATCTTTTAAAATCCGACTATGTTTCTAGGATGAACGATTCTTTTGACGCGGGCGAAAAAATCGTCACCTCATACAGAAACACTAAAAATTTCAGCGATAACTGGATAGCCGCTTCCTACGGAATACACTGGCTTAGGACGATAAGAAACGAGCATAGGGCAAAATCCCTTTTCAGACTTGCGACAAGAATTCAGGGAACGGGATTTCTATTTTCAAACGAGCTTATAGAAAACGGCTGGAATTACACCTCGCTTACAGAGGACAGAGCCTTTTGTGCGGACGCGGTTGTTAAGGGCTATAAAATTTCCTATAACAATAACGCGATATTCTATGACGAACAGCCTGTAAATCTTAGGGTTGCGCTAAGGCAGAGAATAAGATGGGCTAAGGGTCATTTGCAGGCATTCGCAGAATCGGGCGGAAAGCTTTTTATCCATATTTTTCACACCGAGAAAAACGCAGAAGCCTGTCTTACGGAAGAGGAAAAGAAAAACCTTACGCCGATTAAAAGGCTTTTAAATAATATAAGGCTTCGTTTTATGAGCTTTGATATGCTGATGATAATTTATCCGCGACCTATTTTTTTGTTTTTTAAAAAGATTTCTCTTTTAATTCTAAGGACAATTTTGATTTTGCATGCGCAATTATTTATAACCTATATGTATGCGCCGAGATTTTTAGCCCATTTTCTTAAAAGTATCGGTGTAAGTCTCCACGGACTGCCGAAATCATGTATGATAGGCGTTTTATTCCTTTTTATGCTTTCATGGACGCTTGATTCATATATAAAGGGAATCGTAACCGCAATTTACATATTTATAGTTGAGCATAAAAGGATTATGCCGATTATATGGTATAAAAAAATATGGTATTGCATAACATTTCCGATTTTCGATATAATAGGAAAGATTTCAATGGTAATAGCTTTATTTTCAAAGGTTGAGTGGAAGCCTATTCCGCATAATGCGGCGATAAATATCGACCAGATTTCAAACAGATAAAAAAGTAACAGAGAATGTGAAAAACACTCTCTGTTACTTTTTTATTATGATATTTTTTCAATTACCGAAATGACATAATCGCTGAATTCTTCGGCTGTTGCGCCCTGCGCCGTACCGTCCGCAATGACCTTTTTTTCAATCTCTGTGCAGATGCTGAGCGCATTATCAAGAATATCGGCTTTGCCGATAAGCCCGATATGTCTAAGCAGCATTTCCGCCGCCTTAAAAAGACTTGTCGGGTTTGCTCTGTCGCCGAGGCCCTGCTCGATAAGCCTCGGCGCGCTTCCGTGAACCGCCTCAAACATTGCGTACTTATCGCCTATATTAGCGCTGCCTGCCGTGCCGACGCCGCCCTGAATCTGAGCCGCCTCATCGGTGATGATATCGCCGTAAAGATTAGGAAGCAAGAACACCTGAAAATTCGACCTTATATCCTTATTGACAAGATTTGCGGTCATAATATCAATATACCAGTCCTCGGCTAGGATATCGGGATAATCCTTTGCAACCTTATGGGCAATCTCAGAAAAGCTTCCGTCGGTCTTTTTCATGATATTTGCCTTTGTTACAATTGCGACATTTTTCTTTCCGTTATTTTTCGCATACTCAAAAGCCGCTCTTGCTATTCTCTCGGTTCCCGATTTTGTCGTAACCTTAAAATCGAAAGCGAGGGTATCGGGGATTTCGACTCCGCGGCTGCCGAGAACATATTCTCCCTCAGTGTTTTCCCTGAAAAATGTCCAGTCGATATTTTCATCGGGCACTCTTACGGGGCGGACATTCGCATATAAGTCAAGCTCTCTTCTCATAGCGACATTTGCGCTTTCCAAATTACCGCCCTTAAGGGTTGTTGTCGGTCCCTTTAAAATAACATTGCATTTTTTGATTTCTTCTAAAACATCATCAGG
Source organism: uncultured Eubacteriales bacterium (assembly GCA_934466515.1). Classification (GTDB taxonomy): domain Bacteria; phylum Bacillota; class Clostridia; order Oscillospirales; family Acutalibacteraceae; genus UBA737. The sequence continues at coordinate 13,679 of CAKSLH010000009.1, read as the reverse complement.
GATAGCCTTATTTTTTGCTATTCTGTTTTCGATTGTAAGGCCCTCGATCTCTTTAAGCTCGATTTTTCCCGATTCAATTTCATTTCTAAGCAAGAATTCAAGAACACGCTTTGCCTGCTTTGAAATAACAGGACCTATTCCGTCTCCGCCGCAAAGACCGATAACGATTTTATCAAGAGCGGAAAAATCGGTAGCTCCGCTCTCCTGCTCCATTTTCTTTTCTCTTGCTATCTGCTCTGTTAAAAGCTGTCTGAACTGTTCTACGGCGCTGTCTATATAATTTTGCATTTATTTACCCTCTTTTGTAAAAGCAAGCAAACCGCCGGCCTTTAAAATATCCTTCTGCCTTTGTGTAAATCCGCAGGAAAGCGCGATTTTAACACCGTTTGTCATATCCTTTAAAATTAAGCTTCCCTCGTCCATTCCCTCAAAAACATTTTCAAGGCAAAGCTCGTCGCCCTCGTTTATTTTATCATAATCCTCGGGGTTTACGAATGTCAGAGGCATAATTCCCGCATTTATAAGGTTTGCGGCATGAATTCTCGCAAAGCTTTTTGTTATAACCGCTCTTACTCCGAGATACATCGGCACCAAAGCCGCATGCTCTCTTGAAGAGCCCTGTCCGTAATTAGAGCCGCCTACGATTATGCTTTCTCCGAGACTTTTTGCGCGCTCGGGGAATTCCTTATCGCAAACCGCAAAGCAGAACTGCGAAAGATGGGGAATATTTGACCTGTAGGGAAGAATTTTAGCGCCTGCAGGCATAATATGGTCTGTTGTTATATTATCGCCGACCTTTAAGGAAACCTTAGCGCAAAGAGTATCGCTTTGAGGCTTCGATTCGGGGAACGGCTTGATATTCGGTCCTCTTAAAATCTCAACCTTATCCTCTTCGGCAATAGGAGCGGGATTTAAAACCGCGCTGTCGTCAACATCGAATTCCTCAGGCATTTTAATCTCAGGCATTTCGCCTAACAGTCTCGGGTCGGTTATCTCGCCCGTTAAAGCCGCCGCAACAGCGGTTTCGGGAGAAACGAGATAAACTCCTGCGTCCGCAGTTCCGCTTCTGCCTAAGAAATTTCTGTTAAAGGTTCTGAGGCTTACACCCTTCGAATTCGGCGAAAAGCCCATTCCTATACACGGACCGCATGCGCACTCCAAAAGTCTTGCGCCCGAAAGAAGAATATCCGAAAGCGCACCGCATTTTGAAAGCATTGTAAGCACCTGTCTGGACCCCGGAGAAACCGAAAGAGAAACATTTTCATTTATTTTCTTTCCCTTTAAAAGCGCCGCGACTTTAAGCATATCAAGAAGCGAAGAATTCGTACAGCTTCCTATACATACCTGATCGACCTTAGTGCCCTTTAAAGAGGCTACTGTTACGACATTATCGGGAGAATGCGGACAGGCGATAAGGGGTTCAAGCTCGCTCATATTTATATCTATAATTTTATCATAGTGAGCGTCGCTGTCGCTTTCAAGCGGAATATAATCGCCCTCTCTGCCCTGCGCTCTTAAAAATTCGCGGGTGATTTCGTCGGACGGGAAAATAGATGTGGTAGCCCCAAGCTCCGTTCCCATATTCGTTATAGTAGCGCGCTCGGGAACCGAAAGGGTCTTAACTCCCTCGCCTCCCCATTCGATTATTGCTCCTACTCCGCCTTTAACAGACAGAATTCTTAATATTTCAAGGCTTACATCCTTAGCGCTTACAAACGGCTTTAATCTGCCTGTTAAATTAACCTTATACATTTTAGGCATTGTTATGTAATATGCGCCGCCGCCCATTGCAACGGCTACATCAAGTCCGCCTGCTCCCATTGCGAGCATTCCGATTCCGCCGCCTGTCGGAGTATGGCTGTCAGAACCGATAAGGGTTTTGCCGGGACGGGAAAATCTTTCAAGATGAACCTGATGGCAGATTCCGTTTCCGGGGCGGGAAAAATAAATTCCGTGTTTTTTTGCGACGGACTGGATATAGCGGTGATCGTCCGCATTTTCAAAGCCCGACTGCAAAGTGTTATGGTCGATATAAGCAAGGCTTTTTTCGGTTTTAACACGGTCAAGTCCCATGGTCTCAAATTCAAGATAAGCCATAGTGCCTGTTGCATCCTGTGTTAAGGTCTGGTCGATTTTAAGGGCGATTTCATTTCCCTGCTTCATTTCTCCGCTTACAAGGTGCGCCTTTATTATTTTTTCTGCAATTGTGTAACCCATCAGTTATTTCCTCCCTTGAAATTCTCTGCAATATGTTTATATGCGTTTTCAACATGCTTTACCGTAAGCTCAGCCGCCCTTTTTGCGTCATGATCCTCAATAGCCCTGCAAATATCGCGGTGCTCTTTAACCGACGCGTCGGCTCTTGAATTGCTTTCAACAGAAGCGCGGCGGTATTTCTGCGCCTTTTTAAGAAGCGGCATAAGAACATCAAAGTAAACAGGGCTTGAGCTTGCCTTATAAACCGCGTCATGAAATTTGCTGTCCATAAATCTTATATGGTCGGCGTCATGCTTTGTATTATAGAATTCCTGCAGATCAACCGCGTCATGAATAGCCTTTATCTGCTCGGAGGTTGCGTTAAGCGCCGCATCATAAGCCGCCATGCCCTCGATTTTTATTCTTATCTTATAAATATCCGAAATATCCTTTTCAGTGATACCCGTTACAAGCGAGCCCTTTGCGGTCTCCTCAATAAGATGCTCTTGGCTCAGCCTTCTTAAAGCCTCTCTTATCGGGGTGCGGCTGACTCCAAGCTCCGCGCAAAGCCTGCTTTCTGTGAGAATCTCACCTCTTTGGAATTTTCCGCTTAAAATTTCCGATTCAAGTCTGTCAAACACCTGATCGGCAAGCGATACGGTTTTATGCTCTAACATTATTTTCCACCTCAAAGCCTTTTAAATTTTCCGTTTGATACTTTTTCAAGCATTTCTTCAAGCTCGGCAGTAGAAAGGGTTGTCTGTCTGCCGTCCTCATATTCCTTGTCGATTAGAGCCTTAAGCCCTATAACCTCGCCGCTCTGCTTTGAAACCTTTTCATCGCCCTCAAGACCGTAATTCTGATTTATCCAATAAGCGATTCCGGCAAGCCCCGAAGCCTTTCCTATAAGCACGGAAACGGGTCGGTTTAAAATCTTGCCCGTATTAAAAATATTGTAAATTTCCTCGTCCTTCATAAGTCCGTCGGCGTGAATTCCCGCTCTTGTGACATTGAAATTCTTTCCTACAAAGGGTGTCATCGGAGGAATTTTATATCCGATTTCTTTCTTGAAATAGTCCGCGATTTCGGTAATTACCGTCGGATCCATTCCGTCAAAAGAGCCTCTGAGCGACGCATATTCCATAACCATAGCTTCAAGAGGAATATTGCCCGTTCTTTCTCCTATTCCGAGCAATGAGCAGTTAACACCCGAAGCGCCGTAAAGCCAAGCGGTCGACGCGTTAGCAACAGCCTTATAGAAATCGTTATGACCGTGCCATTCAAGCATATCGCTTGTAACATCGGAATAATGCTGCAAGCCGTATATAATCCCCGGAACACTTCTCGGCAGTGCAACCTCGGGGTAAGGCACGCCGTAACCCATAGTGTCGCAGGCTCTTATTCTTACGGGGATTCCCGCGTCTCTCGACATTTTCATAAGCTCGTTTACAAACGGAACGACAAAGCCGTAAAAATCGGCTCTTGTGATATCCTCAAGGTGGCATCTGGGCATAACCCCTGCTTCAAATGCCTGAGCGACCGACGCAAGATACATATCCATTGCCTGTTTTCTCGACATTTTAAGCTTTTTAAAGATATGATAATCGCTGCAGGAAACCAATATTCCCGTTTCTCTGATTCCTAAGTCCTTTACAAGCTTGAAATCCTCTTTATTAGCTCTTATCCAAGTTGTAATTTCAGGGAATTTAAGACCTAATTCCTGACATTTTTCAATAGCCTTTCTGTCCTTTTTGCTGTAGACAAAAAATTCGGTCTGTCTTATAATTCCGTAGGGTCCGCCGAGCCTTGACATAAACTTATAAAGCTCGACTATCTGTTCTACCGAATACGGCTCAACCGACTGCTGACCGTCTCTGAGAGATGTATCGGTTATCCATATATCCTTAGGCATTCCGAGAGGAACTCTTCTGTGGTTAAAGGCAATCCTCGGAACATCGTCATAGCTGTAAAAATCACGGTAAAGATTAGGGTCCTTAACATCCTGCAGGGAATATTTATATGTATCCTGCTCAAGCAGGTTTGTTTTATCCGAAATTTCAAGCATAAAATTCTCCGTCCTTAAAAAGCCGATTAAATCGGCTGTATGAATTGATGTATACAATTATACAACCATTCATATATACTTGTCAAGTGCCCTACAGAGATAAAATATACTTTTTAATCGGGCAAAACGGTATAATCGGATTTTGTTATGATATCAGCAAGCTTTTTAAAAGCTCCCGCGGTCTGCGAGGTCGTTCCGCCCTCGCTCATTATCACCGCGACATATTCGGGCTCTTCATAAGGAAAAAATCCGCAAAACCAGCTGTTATTTATCTCCTTACCCGAATTGTTGTATCTTCCTGTCTGAGCCGTTGCGGTTTTTCCTGCGGCGGTGCAAAGCTCAGGCTTAGCGGCGGTTCCCGTTCCTGTTTCAACAACCGCCTTTAAAGCCTCCTTTAAAAAGTCCGCCGTTTCCTTTGACATAACTCTCGTCGGCGCGCTGACGGGAAATTCTCTGACCGTTCCGTTTTTAACCGTACTTTTGACAAGTCTCGGAAGCCGGTATGTTCCGCCGTTTGCAACACTGCAGTATAAAGTGAGCATATTAACAGGGCTTGAGGACAAATATCCCTGACCTATGCTGAAATTGGCAAGTAACGCAGGGTTATCAAGCGAGGTTAAATCGGGCAGACTTCCCCCCGAAGTATAAAAATTATCGGCAATTTCTATAGGTCTTCCAAAATTAAGAGCAGAGGCGGTATTATAAACCGCCTGCTTTCCGACACTGAGTCCGAGGTTATAAAAATAAGTGTTACAGGAATTTTCAAGCGCGCTCTTTAAATCCATAACGCCGTGGCCGTCCCTTTTATGGCAATTAAAATCCCTGTCGATTATTTTCGCTTTTCCGACGCATTCATAGATTATATTTTCCTTATTCTCCGAAAAAGCCGCCGCGGCAACGCAGGGCTTAAATACAGAGCCTACGCTGTATGCCGATAGCGCGCGGTTTAAAAGCGGAGAATCGGTTTTATCAAGGCATGAAGCGACATCGTTAAGGTCAAAATCCGGCTTACTTAAAATTGCGTAAATTTCTCCCGTTTTCGCTCCGCAAACTACTACCGCTCCGTGGGTTATTTCCTCCGCCGCCTCTATTGCGGCTTTTTGAATATTAAGGTCGAGAGTTGTGATAACGCAGTCGGAATTTTTTTCGGTGTTATCAAATTCGGGCTCTATTCCCGAAAGCTGTTCCCCTTTTCCGTTCAGATAAAAAACGGCGCTTGTATCGTTCTCATTAAACAAAATACCGTCATAAGCCATCTGTAATCCGGAAACTCCTCTGTCTGTCGCATCGGTATATCCGATAATATGCTTAAAATAGGCATTTTCCTTATCATCCTCCCTCACGGCGAAGCATTTAATCCCTTTTGCCGAAATTTCTTTTTCAACTTCGCACACGGCAGGCTTTTTCTGCTTTAAAATGTTTAATACTCTTTCCTTTTCCTCGCCCGAAAGAGCCTTTGAAACGGCTGTTATCGCTTCGGGTACAGGAGACACCGCCGCGATTATTTTAACGGAATTATTAGTAAGCAGAACACGGTTTCTGTCATAAATACTTCCCCTGTTTTTGCCGACCGTGATTTTATATCTGCTTTGTGTTAATTGAGCCTGTTTATATTTATCCGAGGACGCTATTACCGCAACTCTCATAATACAGCTTAACAGCATAAGCATAACCGTAAAGAAGGCAGTTACAGAACGCCTTGCAAAAATTTTCCCGTTCATAAAAAAGCCCTCCCTACCGTCTTATTATTGACAGCAGGGAGGAAAATAATCTTACCGTATTAAATTTTAATTCTGAGCATTGAGCCGGCTTTGACTTTCCTTTCAAAAGGAATTTTAAGCTTCATCATCGGATGAGGTGCACTCTCAATCGGCTCGCCGTTTTCGTCCGCTAAATTATCGGTAGGAACATTAAAAGGGGCGGAGCCGGCTTCTAAGCATTCAAGCGTATCGCCTTTTAAAAATTTATTCTTTAAAACCGCTGTTATGCAGCCGTTTTCATAGCCCGTTACAAATGCCGCAACGGCATAATTTCTTATATAACCCGCATCCTTATAGGTCTGCGAATTCTCAGGCTTTCCTAAATAAAAGCCGGTTGAATACGCCCTGTGGCTTATTGTATCAAGCTCGCTTACCGTCCACTCAGGCGCCGACCAGTTATAAGTTCCGTTTTTCAGACTGTTTATGGCGCCGCGGTAGGCGTTTGCGGTGACTGCGACATAATACTCGGATTTTGCTCTGCCTTCGATTTTTATGCAGTCAATTCCGATTTTTGAAAACCTGTCAAGATAATTTATCATGCACATATCGTTTGCATTTAATATATATGTGCCTTTTTTATCCTCGGTTATGTCAAAATACTGCCCCGGTCTTTTTTCTTCCATTAAGGCATAGCTCCAGCGGCAGGGCTGAGCGCAGTCTCCGCGGTTGGCGTCGCGCCCTGTCATATAGCTTGAAAGCAGACATCTCGCCGAGAAGGAAACGCACATTGCCCCATGAACAAAGCATTCAAGCTCTAAGCTTTCAGGAACACTGTCTCTTATTTTTTCAATTTCATCAAAGGAAAGCTCGCGCGCGAGAACTATTCTTTTTGCGCCGAAATCATAAAGCGCCTTTGCGGTCTCGCTGTTTACCGTTCCCGACTGCACCGATGCGTGAAGCTCGCAGGAGGGTGCATATTTTTTTATAAGGCTCATTGTTCCTAAATCCGAGGCTATAATTGCGTCCGCCCCGAAGTCATTTAACAATGCTAAGAATTCAGGTAACCTTTTTAATTCATCCTCATGAGGGATTGTATTGCAGGTAATATTAACCTTTTTGCCGAATTTATGGGCATAATCAATTCCCTCTTTAATCTCATCAAAAGAGAAATTTGAGGAGGCGGTTCGCATTCCGAATTCCTTGCCCGAAAAATATACGGCGTCCGCCCCGAAATCAACGGCGGTTTTAAGCCTTATAAGATCGCCAGCAGGGCATAAAAGCTCGGGTATTTTAATATCAGTCTTCATAGATCCAGTTGTTTTCCGCCTTAAGCTTTGCAATAATGGCATTATGCTCGGCTAAAGTTTTTCTGTAATAAAATTTCATGCTTTTATCGGTAACGAAATAATAATAATCAAAATTCTGCGTGGGATTTACAGCCGCCTTAATCGAGCTGATACTCGGCGAGCAAAGAGGTCCGGGGGGTAAACCCTTAGCGGTATAGGTGTTATAGGCGCCGTCGCCGTAAGGATACTTTCTTGTAGGCGAGGAGCCGAGAGTAGAAAACTTACTGCTTTCAAGCCTGTTATAGAAAACCGCCGCAACATTGCAGGATTCATCATAAACTCCGCCCGATTCAAGCTCAACGATTGAAGCCATTGTCATAACTTGATGGAGATTATATTTGCCTGCGGAAATTTTATTTAAAATATCGTCAGACAGCTTTGACTTTAGATTTAAAAGCATTTTATCAACCGCAAGGTGCGCGCAGTTTTTGGACGGGTCATTATAAAAAGCATAAGTATCGGGGAATAAATAGCCCTCTAATCTGTAATGAACCTTATCCGTAGGAATTGAATTTACAAAATCATAGTCAAACTGACCGCTTTGAACCTCGTTTATAAAATCGTCTTTTTTGCAGACGCCCTTTTTCTCTAAAAGCTCGGCGATTTCATCAACCGTTGCGCCCTCGGGAATTTTAACCGAAACGGAGGAAACCTTCTCGCCGCCGTTTATCAGCATTTGAGAAATTTTTTCGTAGCCGATATTTGTTTTAAATTTAAATGTTCCGTAATTAAACTTAGAGTCATATCCCTTTAAGCGAGTATAAACCCTGAAAAGAAATGTGCTTTTAACAGCGCCTGTCTTTTTAAGCTCAGAAGCTATTGCCGCCGAAGAAGAACCCTGCTTTACCGTCATTTCGGTTTCTTTTCCTCTGCCGAAGCCTGCTCCCTTGATATCAGCGGCGGCAAAGCCCGCAAATCCGGCGGCAATAACTACCAAAGCCGCAATTATAATTAAAATTACGGTTTTTTTGCCTTTTCTTTTTTTTATCTTTTTGCCGTAGCTTGAATCATCGGTCAAAAAATCAAGATTTTCATTTTCCTGCATAAAAATCATCCCCCTGTTTTATACCGCATTGCCGCGGCTGTATTTTTAGAAGTTTCGGTTTCGGATTTAAGCGCGTTTATCAGCTCAAAGCCGAATTCGAAAGCTCCGCCCGCTCCCCAAGAGGTAACAAATTTTCCGTCTCTTACGGCAGGGCGGTTTAAAATCTCCGCTCCATTAAGCTCGCTTTCATAGCCTGTAAAGCAGACCGCCTTTTTGCCCTTTAAATATCCCCTTTTACCAAGCACCGAGGGAGCGGCGCATATAGCGCCGACAACAAGATTATTTGAAACGGCGAATGACAAAACCTTATCTGTGAATTCCGATTTGTCGAGATTAAGTGTCCCCGGCATTCCGCCCGGAAGCACAACCGCTTCAAGCTCAGATAAATCAAGCTCTTTTTTTGTTAAATCGCATTTAACCGATATGCCGTGACTGCCTGAAACAAACAAAGATTCGGAAATGCTTACGGTTTTAACAACAAAGCCCGCTCTTTTTAAAATATCTATAGGGACTATTGCCTCTGTCTCTTCAAAGCCCTCTGCCAGCAAAAAAGCAACCATAAAAAAATTCACCTCATTATAAAACCGAAAGAACGGCTTTTAAAATATCCTCAGCTATGCTCTCAACGCTTCTCGGCTCATTGTTTTCGGCGCAGTTAATAATTTTCCAGCCCGAATGAGCAGCGACGAAGCCTGCGGCTTTTCTGCAGTTTTCAAGATATTTTATATCCGACTCATGAATATCCTTTTTTGTTTCATCGCCCTTGTATCTTCCGCTCATAAGCTTTTGAGAAACCTCTATCGGCATATCAAGAAAAATAACGATATCGGGCTTCGGAATTCCTATCTTATTGTATTCAAGGTCATAAAGCCAGTTTAAATAATCTGCCCATTGGGACTTATCAAGCTTAGCCGTTTGGTGGACTGCGTTTGAGGTCGTATATCTTCCGGATATGACAGTTCCGCCGTTTTCATAAAACTTACCCCAAGAGGTTTTATATGAGGCATACCTGTCAACCGTATAAAAAAGAGAGGCGGCAAAAGCATTCACGCTTTCGGGCTCTGTGCCGAATTTTCCCGAAAGATACATTTTTACAAGCGCGCTAGAATCGCTTTCATAATCTGGGAAGGATACCGTTTTGCAGTCAATTCCATTTTTCTTAAGGCTTTTAGGAAGAAGCTCAAGCTGGGTTGATTTTCCGCTCCCGTCAAGCCCCTCAATAACTATAAGCTTACCCATTGTTTTTCAGCTCTTTATAAAATTCTTTCATTTCTTCGGCTTTTCCGCAGGACATTTTGCCCTCCGAGCACCTGCCGTTTATACATCCCGGACCCGCTTTTTCAAAAAGCTCGGGAGCAACCTTATAAACAAGGCTCAGCATCTGATTTGCAACATCTCTTATTTCCCACTGAGCGCGGTTGCAGCAGCGGTGGCGGAAGAAATTAAGCAGCGACCTTGCGTTCATAGTTACGACCATTTTAGTCTCACATGCGTTAGGCAGGACAAACCTTGCGTCCTCAATGGCTTTTTTTGAAGCCATACGGGCGGCGGCCTTTTCGTCTTTCCCGTCCTTTAAAAGCTCTTCCTTATGCTTAGCGGTTAAAATCTCGGTAATGGAATCATACGCCTTCTGTGCGTCCGCCATGGATTTATTGAATATTTCAAGAGCCTTTTCATCGTTTGCAATTTCGGGCGGAGTTACAAATTCAAAATGTCCCTCGCTTACATATCTCTGGCTTTTAACCGAATAAGAGGCAATTCTGTGCCTTGTTATCTGAGCAAGAAACGAACGGGAAACGCCCTCAATGCCGAAAGTGAAGCTGACATGCTCAATAGGGCTTTCATGCCCGAGTTTCGAAAGCATTTCGACAAAGGATTTTGCCTTTTCCTCGGTAAGTCCCTCATTTAAGGTCGCAATATCGGACGGACTGTAGCAAAGCTTTGCCGCGCAGGCGACGGTTTTTACAGGGTTCGGTGTATAAGCTAAAAGGAAAACTTTCGACATAAAAACAACTCCAAAAATATTTTACTGAATTATTATATCAAAATTATCGGGTGTGTTCAATCGGTTTTTTGCAAAATAATTGATTTTTTATTAAAAAAGGTCTTTTTATGTAGAAAAAAATGTGTTACAATAGATTTGGAAATCAATAACGCTCGGCAAAAAGGAGCTTCCGATTGCCGAAAACGGAGGAATGGAGTTTTTTATGTCAAATGTAGATTTCAAACACACCCCTTACGGCGACCTTGCCATCGTCAGCATGCGAGGCTGCGAGGACATTGCGGGAAAGGTCGACTATTACCTTAAACAATGGAGAAACATCCCCGAGGACGAAACCTTTGTTGTAACGGCAAACTGCCCCCGTTTCGGAACAGGCGAGGCAAAGGCGGTTTTAAACCACACCGCAAGAGGACTTGACGCATTTATTATCTGCGACTGCTTTAATTACAATGTAACATACGAGATGTACGGAATGACCGTGCCGATGAGTCCTGACGATCATTTTCAGGATTTAAAGCGTGTTATAGCGGCATTCGGCGGCAAGGCAAGAAGAATTACCGTTATCATGCCCATGCTTTATGAGGGCAGACAGCACCGCAGAACCGCAAGAGAATCAATGGACTGCGCAATGGCTCTGCAGGAGCTTGTTGCAATGGGTGTTAAGAATATTATTACATTTGACGCACATGACCCGAGGGTCAACAACGCAATTCCGCTTGACGGATTTGACAATGTTCAGGCGGCTTACCAGATGATAAAGGCGCTTCTTAAGAATGTTGACGATATAAAGCTCGACCGCGACCACACAATGATAGTTTCTCCCGACGAGGGCGGAATGGGAAGATGTATCTATTATTCTTCCGTTTTAGGCTTGGAGCTCGGAATGTTCTATAAGCGCAGAAATTATTCGGTTGTTGTTAACGGCAGAAATCCTATTGAAGCGCATGAATTCTTAGGAAACGATATAACAGGGAAAGACCTTATTCTTGTTGACGATATGATTTCCTCAGGCGAATCAATGCTCGATATCGCGGCAAAGCTTAAGGAAATGGGCGCTGGAAGAATTTTCATATTCTCGACCTTCGGTCTTTTTGTAAACGGTCTTGATAAATTTGACGAATATTATGAAAACAAGCTTATAGATAAGATTTTCACAACCAATCTTATTTATCAGCCCGAAGAGCTTTTAAAGAGAGAATGGTATTGCTCGGTAAATATGGCAAAATATATTTCTCTTTTAATTGATACTCTTAACAACGATAATTCGATAAGCAGTCTGCTTGACCCTGTTGACAGAATTAAAAAGGTTGTTTCGCAGTACAACAATAAATAATAAACATCATTTGAAAATCCCTTGCAAAAGCAAGGGATTTTTTATATTTTCGGGCATAATAAATTTATGAGCTACAGAACAGATTTAATCGACGAAATGGCAGAAAACAAAATTAAAGCCGAAAAAACCGAAAGCTTCGGCAAAATTGTTTTATATTTTTATTCATCGCAAAATGAAAGCACGGCTCTTGTAGACTTTTCGAAAATCCATGCCGAGCTTGATAAAAAAGAGCTTAAAAAAGCTTTTTTATCGGCGCTTAAAAAATTTGTCCCCGAAAGCGCAAAAACTGTTTTGATATGCGGGCTCGGCAATCCGGATATCACATCGGATTCGTTCGGCCCCGAAACCGTTAAACGCACGGCTGTAACGGGGCATCTTAAGGACTTTGCTGAAAAAAGCGGAATAAGGGCTGTTTTCTCGGTTATACCCGATGTTGCGGGAAAAACAGGCTTTGAAAGCTTTGATAAAATAAAAGCCGCCGCACAAATCTGCAAGCCTGACATAATTCTTGCGATAGATTCGCTTGCCGCAGGAAATTCAAGCAGGCTTTGCTGCTGCTTACAGCTTTCAAGCCGAGGAATAACGGCAGGCTCGGGAGTTAAGGCTCACAAAAAAGAGCTCAGCGAAAACACCTTGGGAGTGCCTGTAATCGCTATAGGAATGCCGACGGTTATTGAAATAAAGGAAAAAGGTCTAAAGCCCTTAACGGTCACTCCGCTCGACATTGATATTTTAATAAAAAGACCTGCAAGAATTTTAGCGGACGCAATAAATTCCTTACTGTTAGACAGCCTTGACACCGATTTATTAAACTTCGAATAAAAACGCTTTTTTAATCATATTATTTAACAGTATTATTCAGTGTGACAGGAAGCGATGAATTGAATGATAAGAGAACTGTAGCAAGATTTTCCTTAAGCGTTATAACCTGCGCGGTTTTAACGGTTTACAGCTTTGTCAGTGTTTTAAATAAACCGTTAAATCTCGAAACAACGGCTCAAAAAGGCTCTGACAGCTCCGGTATAACGGTTACAAGCATAAATGCTGAAGTTAAGAAAAAGACCGAAAATACAAGCAGCGCCGAAGCCGCGTCAAAAACCGAATCACAAAGCACCGCTGTTCCTACGGCGGCAAGAGAAGCGGCAATCGGGACTGTAAGTGAAAAGTTTATTTCACCTTATACCGCAAAGGCATCGTACAAAAATATTTATGTTAAAAACTCGTCGGGACTTGATATTGACATAAAATCTCTTTATGAAGCAAAGCTCGGCTATAAAATTGATAAAAAAAGCGAGCCGCAGGTGCTTATCATGCACACCCACACTACAGAATCGTTTTTAGAGGAAAGCAGGGATTTTTACACCGCAAGCGACAAATCAAGAACTACCGACGAGGCAAAAAATATGGTAGCTCTCGGAAATATCGTAACTCAAAAATTAAATGACGCGGGCATTAACACCTTACATGATAAGACGACCCACGACTATCCGTCCTATAATGAAAGCTACAAGAGGGCTTCAAAAACTATTCTTTCTTATCTTAAAAAATATCCGAGCATAAAAATCGTTATAGATATGCACCGTGACGCAATCACTCCGTCGGCTAACGAAAAGGTAAAGCTTACAACCGAAATCGGCGGCAAAAAAGCGGCGCAGATAATGCTTGTTATGGGCTCTCAGAGCGGAAGTGTGACAAATTTCCCGAACTGGCAGGAAAATTTAAAACTTGCCTTAAAGCTTCAGGAGAAGCTCGAAAGCAAATATCCGTCCCTTGCGCGCTCGCTTTCACTGATGTCAAGAAATTATAACGAAAGCCTGTCTACAGGCTCAATGCTTATAGAAATCGGAACCGACGCAAATTCTTTAGAGGAGGTAACATATTCGGCAACCCTGCTTGGAAACGCTTTAAGCGAGTTGCTTTTAAAGCTATGAAGAAAAAAGGAAGTTTATTTTTTAAATCGTTTTACTTAAGCTTTATCTGCGCTTTATGCCT
>CAKSLH010000008.1 GCA_934466515.1 uncultured Eubacteriales bacterium | reverse complement strand
CTTTCGCCCTTATTTATCATCGAATACTTCTTTATTGTTTTCTTAACAAGCTCTGTCATTATCTGAACACATCCACGGAAGTAAATCTTGTAAACTGTCCGTCCCAATGCAGCGGTATAGTGCCGGTTTCGCCGTGGCGGTTTTTAGCTACGATACACTCCGCCTTTGACGGGTCGCCCATATCCTGATCGTCATTTTTCTCGGAATCATAATATGTGTCGCGGTAAAGGAACAAAACTATATCCGCGTCCTGTTCGATTGAACCCGAATCACGAAGATCCGCAAGCGCCGGCTTATGGGATTTGCCCTTTGCCTCTGTTGCACGGGAAAGCTGAGCGCAGGCAATAACAGGAACCTTAAGCTCCTTTGCCATAATTTTAAGGCTTCTTGTGATTTCGGAAACTTCCTGTACCCTGTTATCCGTGGGCTTTGCAGTGTGCATAAGTCCTAGATAATCTATTATAACAAGGTCAACCTTGCGCATTCTTCTAAGCTTTGCTTTCATTTGCTGAACGGTTATATCCGATGTTTCATCAAAATAAAGCTCGGTTTTTGAAAGCTGGTCGCCTGCCTGAGCAAGTCTTGTCCATTCGTCTCCCTCAAGTTCGCCCGTTCTCATTTTTTCGCTTTTAATTCCCGCCTCGCTCGAAAGAACTCTCTGAGCGAGCTGATCCCTTGTCATTTCAAGCGAGAAAAAGCAAACGGTTCTTCCGCTTGACGCAACATTTCTTGCAATATTAAGCGCAAACGAGGTTTTACCCATACCGGGGCGCGCACCCAAAATAATAAGGTCCGACTTATTAAGACCCGTTATCATTTTATCAAGCTCGCCTATTCCGCTCGGAATTCCGATATAATCCTCTCTGGTTTCGGGGTCGGTCATTTTGGTGAGCCTGTCAAAGGTCTCGGTTTCAATGACAGTTCTTATATGCGTAAGTCCGCTTATATCCCTGCCGGATCTTATTTCGAATATTCTTTGCTCAGCCGAATCAAGCAGTCTGCCCGAATCCATTGCATTATCGTTAATATCCTTGATAATCCCGTTAGCTGCGCCCATAAGCGCTCTTGCATAATACTTTTCTCTGACAATAGAAACATAAGTAAGCACATTTGCAGAAGACGGAACGGTCTGAACAAGCTGAGTAAGATAAGCCTTTCCGCCGGTTTCGTCATAAGTTCCGCTTGTTTTGAGCTTTTCAAGAAGTGAAATAAAATCTATCGACTGGCTAAGCTCATACATCGAAGAAATTGCGCTGAATATTTCCTTATGCTGAGGAATATAAAAGTATTCAGGACTTATTCTGTCGCTTATTTCGTCAAGGCATTTAGGGTCTGAAATTACAGAACCGAGAATAGCCTGCTCGGCTTCAACGGAATAAGGAAGCCTAATTCCGTCATTTTCCAAAAGCAAATTATCGCGGTTTTCCATTATTCTGTAACCTTAACGGTGATTTTAGCGGAAATTCCGTTATAAAGCTTTATTTCCGCAGTATACTCGCCGTAATTCTTGATGTCCGAAACAGTCATTTTCTTGCGGTCGATTTCAATTCCCAAAGCGTTCTTTATTTCAGCAGCTATTTCCTTAGAGGTAACACTTCCGAAAAGCTTTCCGCCGTTACCCGATTTTGCCTTTATTGTAACGGACTTTCCGTTTAATTTGTCGGCTGTTGCTTTAGCGGCGGCGATTTCTTCCTTTATATGATGTTCCTTTGCCTGCTCGCGGCTTTTAAATTCAGACATCGCGGCGGCATCCGCCTCTACCGCAAGATTTTTCGGGAAAAGGAAATTTCGCGCGTATCCGTCCGACACATTGCAGAGCTCTCCTTTTTTGCCCTTGCCCTTAACATCCTGTAATAAAATTACCTTCATTTTTATTTCCCCTTTTGGATTGTTTTAGCTTGCATTATACTTCCATAATAACAGGAAGAATCATAGGACTGCGGTGCGTTCTTGAAAACAGGAATTTTGCAACCGAGTCTTTAATTTTTGTTTTAATTGCGTTCCAATCGCGGACATTTGTTACATAGCATTTTTCGAGAACATCGCAAACTACCTCGTTAAGCTCATTCATAAGCTCTTCCGATTCTTTTACATAAACAAAGCCTCTTGAAACCACATCGGGTCCCGATACAACCTCTCTTGTAACAGAATCTATTGCGACATTTACTACTATAATTCCGTCCTCAGCCAAATGCTTTCTGTCGCGAAGAACAATGCTGCCGACATCGCCGACGCCGAATCCGTCCACAAGCACTCTGCCGGCGGTAACTGTCTGAGTATATTTAATCGAGCGCTTTGTAAGCTCTATAACCTCGCCGTTTATAGGAATTATAATGTTATCCTTAGGAATACCCATATTTCCGGCAAGAACCGAATGCTTATACAAATGCTTTTGCTCGCCGTGAACGGGAATAAAGTATTTAGGCTTTACAATGCTCATCATAAGCTTTAATTCTTCCTGACAGGCGTGGCCCGAAACATGAACATCGTACATTTTTTCGTATACGACATTCGCTCCTCTTCTCATAAGCTCGTTTATAACCTTGCCTACAAGCTTTTCATTTCCGGGGATAGGCGTTGCGGAAATTATGATTACATCGCCCGGGATAAGCTCAATCTGCCTATGCTCGCTGAAAGCAATTCTGTGAAGGGCGGAAAGCGGTTCGCCCTGACTGCCTGTTGTGATAATAACGAGCTCATCGGGCTTATAGTTTCTTATCGCTTCAAGCTCTACAAGAATTCCGTCGGGAACCTTAAGATATCCGAGCTCCGCCGCAACATTTACAACATTCTGCATGCTTCTGCCCGATATTACAACTTTTCTGTCGCACCTTGCCGCCTCGTCAATAATCTGCTGAATTCTGTGAATATTCGAAGAGAAGGTCGCAACTATAATTCTGTGACCCTCGGCCTTTTTAAACAGGTTTGAAAAAGATTCGCCTACAAGCTTTTCGGAGGGGGTAAATCCCGGTCTTTCAGCATTTGTAGAATCGGAAAGCAGTGCTAAAACACCTTTTTTGCCAAGCTCCGCAAATCTTGCGATATCAATAACATAATCGTCAATAGGAGTTGTATCTATCTTAAAATCGCCCGTCTGCACAACAGTTCCTGCATTGCAGGTAATCGCAAAGCCTACCGCGTCGGGAATTGAATGGTTGACATGAATAAATTCGACGGTGAACTTACCGAGTGTTACCTTTTCCCCGGGAGAAACAACATTAAGCTTTGCTCCGGATAGCAGCTTATGCTCCTTAAGCTTGCCCTCGATAAGACCCATTGTAAGCCTTGTCGCATAAATCGGTAAATTAAAATTACGGAGAAGATACGGGATTGCGCCTATATGGTCCTCATGCCCGTGGGTTACGACAAGTCCCTTGATTTTATCCTTGTTTTCAAGAACATAGGTAAAATCGGGGATAACGATATCAACGCCCGGGGTATCTTCATCAGGAAAGCTCATTCCGCAGTCAACGAGGAACATATCTCCGTCATACTCATAAAGGGTGATATTTTTGCCTATTTCTCCGAGACCGCCCAAAGGAATAATTTTTATCGGCTTTAAAGACTTTGAGCTTTTTTCGGAGCGGTTATGCGAAGTTTTATTCTGAGGACGCCTTTTCTGAACCGGCTTACCCTGCTTATTGAATTTGGTTGTTTTCGTATTCTTTTCCGCGGGTTTTCCGCTGACAACGCTCTGCACATTATATTTCGCCTTAGAGCGCGCGGGTTTATACGCGCTTTTATTTCCGCGCGTTTTTTCTTCTTGTTTTTTTGTTTCAGTCATTAAGACACTTGTCTCCTTTTATAGCTTTTGATTTTTTATGTAATTTATAATACGGCAGCGACTGCTCGCTCGCCTAAAAAACAAAGTAACAATTTATTTTACCTTTAAATATATATAAATGTCAATAAATATCTGTTATTTATTTTTAATTTCCCAATAATATCTCCTGTTTGACGGAGGAAAATCATCGAGTATACCGTATTCGGGGTCATAAAAAGTTCCTTTAAAATAAAGCGACCAATGCCAGCAGTGCGGCGTCTGCAGGCTCAGCATCGCAATTTCAGGCAGCTTGTTTTTATCCGATATTTCTTTTCTTTCGGGATTAAAGCCTATTTTAAAAGCATTAAGAGCATTTTTCATATCCTTAAGAGTTGTTTCTCTTTCGGTGCCGACAATGCTTATAACCTCTTTTACCGACACATCCGCGAGCATGGCAATAACAGCCTGACCGCACTGCAGCGGAGTAGGCTCGAAAATATGAGTCGGTTTAACTGTAAGAGGCATTTTATAATATCAGCTTATTTATTGCTGCCTTTCATTTAAAAATTAACATATAAAATATTATAACACAATTTGGAAATTTTTTCAAATCATTTTATAAGTGTTCCGCCGTCATTTTTAAGCAATATAAGAATTTCTTCAACTTCAAGGCTGCCAAGACCTACAAAAACCAGCATTTCCTCATTATTCTGACCCCTGCAGGTAAATTCATAGCACCTTATTTCACTTCCGCCACTCGTAGGAATAAGAACTATTCTGTGCTTTACGATTTCAAGCCTTCCGCTTACCTTTTGAGCCGCCGCTTCAACGGTATTTTCGGGAGCCGAAAATGCCCTTTCGGTATGATTTGTCAAATAGCCGCTTGCCTCATATTCTATAATTTCTCCGTTGTCGAGTGCCACTCCGACTTTTATCAAATCGGTATAGCAAAGCGTTCTTCCGTCAAGATAAGCAAAATTCACCGTACAGATATTTTCTTCACAATAATAATATGTCGAAACCATTGACGGTATTTCTTTTTCCTTTAAAAAATTTTCTGCCGTCTGCACAGCTTTTTCAGGCGTTAAAGAGGAAAAGGTAACATTTCTGTTTTTCCGCATAAAAACTACATATCCGCCCTCTTTACTTACGGATATATCGGTATTGCCTGTAAAATTATAAGCAGGGATTTTAGATTCCGTAAGAGAAGAAAATTTCATTTCCCTATCGCCCGAGAATTCCGCCGCGATTTCACCTGCCTGCTCCTGAGATATTTCGGGCTTGCCCGAAGTCATAAGAGGCTTTTTGTTTAGAATATGGTCTGAATACGGTCCGTCGTAAATAAGCGTGGGATAATCGGTTAAATTTTCTTCAAGCTCGGTAAGGGTGTCGGCAAGGGTTCCGTCCTTTTGTGTCAGCTTTTTTTCTATTTCCCCGCTCCAGTATTTTAAGCCGTTTATACTGCTCTGATTATCGCTTAAAACCATGGAAATCGTTTTTGCGGTCTCGCTCAGCTTTTTTAAATCGCTTTCCTGCTTATCGGTTATATCACCGTTTTTAACCGCGTCCTTAGAAACGCTTAAGGCATAATTACCTACCTGCGATAAAAATCTGAAAACTGTTGACTCCTCGGAATTTTCAAGAGGAAGCATTGAAATTGAATTTTTCGCAAGCTGAGCCTCGCCGTAAAGCTGAGCCGAAAGAGAGGTCATCTTCTGCGAACCCGTAAGATATATCATTTTATCGAGAATTATTCTGATATTGTTCATTCTTGAATCAAGCTCATTGTATGCCCTTGAATAGTTGTTCTGAATTTCAAGCCTGTAATTTGCGGCGGTTCTTTTTTCTTTAACAGCCAATCCTGCAAAAAGCAGAAGAACAGCGGAGGAAAATGACGCAATTCTTATAACAGTTCTCTTTTTCACGGTTTCACTTCCTTTATAAAGCTATCTTTGACGGTTTTTCTGTTTTATATACTTGATTTTTTTTTAAGTTTGTGATAATATAGGTCTAAAGGCTGAGATGAAGACAGTAGCCTGACATAAGCTTTCTTTAGCGAGCCGGTAAAAGGTGCGAGATCGGCAGAAAGCGTCACGGTGAATATCACTTCGGAGCCGCAGTGTGAAAGGGATATCCGATTAGCTCCTGCCGTTTGATTTTGCGTTAAGGAATTCACGGATGTCGGTCCGTCGTAATAGGTGGTTTATGAGGCTGCTAAAAAATTCTTAAGAATTATCCTCGTCCTATTATGGACGGGGATTTTATTTTTAAAAGAGGTAGAAAGGTATGTACAAGGAAATTTCACCGAATGTAAATTTTGTGGAAAACGAAAAGGAAATCAAAAAGTTTTGGGACGATGAAAAGATTTTTGAAAAGAGTATTGACTCCCGTGCCAAGGGCGAGCCTTATGTGTTTTATGACGGCCCTCCGACTGCTAACGGAAAGCCGCACATCGGACATGTGCTTACACGCGTTATTAAGGATATGATTCCGCGTTACCGCACAATGAAGGGCTATATGGTTCCGAGAAAGGCAGGCTGGGATACTCACGGACTGCCCGTTGAGTTAGAGGTTGAAAAAATGCTCGGGCTTGACGGCAAGGAGCAGATTGAAAAATACGGACTTGAGCCTTTTATCGACCACTGCAAGGAAAGCGTGTGGAAATATAAAGGTATGTGGGAGGATTTTTCAAAGACAGTCGGCTTCTGGGCTGATATGGACAATCCTTATGTAACCTATGATAACAATTTTATAGAATCCGAATGGTGGGCTTTAAAGAAAATTTACGAAAAGGGTCTTTTATATAAGGGCTTTAAAATAGTTCCCTACTGCCCCCGCTGCGGAACTCCGCTTTCGAGCCATGAGGTAGCTCAGGGCTATAAGGCAGTTAAGGAAAGAAGTGCTGTTGTACGCTTTAAAAAGGCTGACGAGGACGCTTATTTTCTCGCATGGACGACAACTCCGTGGACACTTCCTTCAAATACCGCGCTTTGCGTAAACCCCGACGAAACCTACTGCAAGGTAAAAGCCGCGGACGGTTACACCTATTATCTTGCCGAAGCGCTCGCAGACAAGGTGCTTTCAAAGCTTTCGGACGGCGAAGCTCCCGCCTATGAGGTGCTTGAAAGATTTAAAGGAAAAGACCTTGAATACAGCAAATATGAGCCGCTCTTCGATTTTGTTCAGCCTATTGCCGACAAGCAGAAGAAAAACGCTTTCTTTGTAATGTGCGACAGCTATGTTACAATGACCGACGGTACCGGAATTGTTCACTGCGCGCCTGCTTTCGGTGAGGACGATGCAAGGGTAGGAAGAAATTATGATCTTCCCTTTATTCAGCTTGTAGACTCCAAGGGCGAGCTTACCGCCGAAACTCCTTATGCCGGCAAGTTTGTTAAGGACGCGGATCCGCTTGTTCTTAAGGACCTTGACGAAAAGGGACTTTTATTTGACGCGCCGAAATTCGAGCATGATTATCCCTTCTGCTGGAGATGCGATACTCCCCTTATTTATTATGCGCGCGAGTCATGGTTCATAAAAATGACCGATGTCAAGGATGACCTTATAAGGAACAACGATACAATAAACTGGATTCCCGAAAGCATAGGCAAGGGCCGTTTCGGAGACTGGCTTAAAAATGTTCAGGACTGGGGAATTTCAAGGAACAGATACTGGGGAACTCCGCTTAATATCTGGCAGTGCGAGTGTGGACATCAGCATTCTATAGGCAGTATTGCCGAGCTTAAGGAAATGTCCGACAACTGCCCCGACGATATCGAGCTTCACCGCCCTTATATCGACGCCGTAACTATAAAATGCCCGCATTGCGGAAAGGAAATGCACCGAGTACCCGAGGTTATCGACTGCTGGTTTGATTCGGGCTCCATGCCTTTTGCTCAGCATCATTATCCATTTGAAAACAAGGAGCTTTTCGAATCTCAGTTCCCTGCCGATTTCATTTCCGAGGCTGTAGACCAGACAAGAGGCTGGTTCTATTCCCTGCTTGCGATCTCTACCCTCATTTTTAATAAGGCGCCCTATAAGAATGTTATTGTTTTAGGACATGTTCAGGACGAAAACGGACAGAAAATGTCAAAATCAAAAGGAAATGCCGTTGACCCGATGGAGGCGCTCAATACCTACGGAGCGGACGCTATACGGTGGTATTTCTATACAAATTCAGCCCCTTGGCTGCCAAACCGCTTTCACGGCAAGGCTGTTATCGAGGGACAAAGAAAGTTTATGGGTACTCTTTGGAACACTTATGCTTTCTATGTGCTTTATGCGAACATTGACAATTTTGACCCGACAAAGTATTCCTTCTCAGACTGCAAGCTTACCGTTATGGATAAGTGGCTTATTTCAAAGCTTAATTCCATGGTAAAGGCTGTCGACGAGAATCTAAACAATTATAAGATTCCCGAAGCGGCAAAGGCTTTGCAGAATTTTGTCGACGAAATGAGCAATTGGTATGTCCGCAGAAACAGAGAGCGTTACTGGGTTCAGTCAATGACCGAGGATAAGATAACCGCTTATATGGTGCTTTACAAGGCGCTTGTAACTACAGCTAAGGCGGCTGCACCCATGATTCCGTTCATGGCTGAAAGCATTTATCAAAATCTCGTAAGAAGCGTTGACAAAGCCGCGCCCGAAAGCATTCATCTTTGCGATTTCCCGAAGTTTGACAGTTCGGCTATAGACGAAAAGCTTGAACAGGATATGGAAACCGTTCTTGAAATAGTCGTTCTCGGAAGAGCGGCAAGAAACGGAGCCGTTCTTAAAAACCGTCAGCCGCTTAACCGCATGTTTATAAACAGCAGCAAAAAGCTTGACGGCTACTTTACCGATATTATCAAGGACGAGCTTAATATCAAAAATGTTGAATTTACGGACGAGGTTGACGGCTTTGTAAACTACACCTTTAAGCCTCAGCTTAAAACCGTCGGTCCTAAATTCGGCAGACAGCTAAACGATATAAGAGCGGCGCTTTCCTCTCTTAACGGAACAGCCGCAAAGAGCGAGCTTGACAGCAAAGGAAAGCTTACGCTTAAGCTTTCTTCAGGAACAGTAGAGCTTACAGCCGACGATCTTTTGATAGAAACCTCGCAGAAGGAAGGATTTTATACCGTAAGCGACAAGGGCGTTATAGTATCAATAGATACCGTTCTTACACCTGAGCTTATTGCCGAGGGTGTTGCCCGTGAGCTTATAAGTAAAATTCAGACAATGCGTAAGGAAGCAGGCTTCAATGTTACCGATCACATCGCCGTTAAATTGGCGGGAGAAGAAAAAATCCTTGACATTGCGCAAAAAATGTGCGACGATATAACAAAGGATACTTTAGCCGACAGCCTTACCTTAGGCGAGCCGGAGGGCTTTACAAAGGATTGGGATATCAACGGCGAAAAGCTTACTATCGGTATTAAAAAAGTCTGAAGGAGCAGAAAAAATGCAGGAACAGAATAATAATTTTATAGAGGATATCAGTTCCGGATATGTAAATCCGAATATTCACCGCGAAAATCCCGTCAGCACCTACAGCGAGGGCTTATTCAAGCATATCGGCGGAATCGTAAAGGCAATTGCCTTTATCATCGCTTTCGGAATTATTGCGATTTCGTTTGTTGCGGCTTATTTCCTGTATACAAAGGAAAAGCTTTATATGGCTCTTTCCTTGGGAATTGTAATCGGCGGAACCTTTATTGCCCTTATAAATCTGTTCCTGATTTACGGAATGGGACAGATTTTAACTCAGAACAATGAGATAATAAAGCAATTAAACAGAAAATAACTTAAAAGGCTTTAATAGGCTATGCCACAAATGCGGTATAGCCTATTTTTTATGTCTTGTATTTTAATCGGAATTGTGATATAATATTTAAGAATATTTCTTATAAGAAAGAGGCTTGATTTATGAAAATTTCTTCAATTTTCAGCAAAATTAAGAGTTTTTTCCATAACGATAATTCATTTAAAGAAACAGGGCTTTATAAAACTCTTGACGCACTGAAAATCAATGTTTCTTCTACAAAAAAATCAAGAATTACAGGACTTGTCCTTTCATTGGTGCTTATTATAACCGTTATTTTGGATAATAACGCTTTTTTGTCGCAGGATTTTAAATCAAAATGGGTATTGCTTGCTTTTTGCCTTGTATTCCCATTGGTTATAGGCGCTTTTGCAGCTTTTAATTTCAGATTTAAAAACGATATGACGGACAAGGTTGCCCATCTTGTTTTTCTTTTCGTTCTTCCGCTTTTAACCATTTCGATGACCGAGTGTCTTAATAATGTTTTTATCTATAATATGACATATCTCGGATTTATAGGCAACTATATCTTAGTTCTTATTTTGTATTTTGTATTTTTTGCAGTTTCGGGAAGCCTCAGAGTTTCAATACTCGTTGTTAACCCGATTCTTTACGGACTTGCCCTCGCGCATTGCTATATAATGGATTTCCGCGGAACTCCGTTTATTCCGATGGACTTTTTAAGCATTACAACCGCTGTTAATGTCGCAAATACTTATTCATATAAGCTTACGCACCTTGTTTTAACAGGCTCGCTTATATTTATCTTTATTATGGTAATCGGAATTAAAATCCGCACACCGAAATACCATATCATAACAAAAATTGTATCGAGAGTATTTACGGGTCTTTTTTCCGCAATTATTCTTTCACTTTTCTATTTCACCTCAATTTTTGCAGATGCAGGCGTTAAGCCCGATTTTTGGAATCAGACAAGAGGATATAAGAACTACGGCTTTGCGTTCAATTTCTTCTGCAATACAAAATATCTTTTCATGTCCGCTCCCTCGGGGTATGACGCGGACAATGTTGCGGATTATGTTGAGAAAAATATCGACAAAAAAGAACCTGTTGAGGTAACAGAAACTACGCCGAACATAATCTGTATAATGAATGAATCGCTTTCCGATTTAAGTGTTTTAGGCGATTTTACAACAAATACGGATTATATGCCATTTATGCGGAGCTTAACCGAAAACACCGTTAAAGGAAATCTTTATGTACCCGTTATCGGCGCCGGCACTTCAAATACGGAATTTGAATTTTTAACGGGTCATACAACAGCGTTTTTGCCTTCCGGAAGCAACGCTTATATGCTTTATATCAACTCCCCTATTGCCACTATGGTTTCAACTCTTGAGGGTCAGGGCTACAATTCCGCGGCATTCCATCCCTATTATTCAAGCGGCTGGAACAGAGTCAATGTTTATAACAACATGGGCTTTAACAGTCAGAAATTCCTTGAAAATATAATGGATATTTCCATTATGGACGAATATATGAGCAACAGCTCGGATCCTAACTATATTCAGCAGCTTATCGACCAGTATTATCCCGACAGGACAAATATGATCTTAAGGCAGTATATAAGCGACTCTTATGATTATAAGGTGCTGATAGAGGATTTCCAGAACCGCGACAGAAATACGCCCTATTTCATGTTTAATGTTACAATGCAAAATCACGGCGGATATACCACCAAGTTTGACAATTTCAATGAAGAGGTTTATCTTACCTCTTCCGAGACGGAATATGTCAAGGCTAACAGATATCTTTCGCTCGTTAAGAAAAGCGACGACGCTTTCAAGGAGCTTGTAGAGTATTTTAAAACCGTTTCAGAGCCTACTGTTATTTGCATGTTCGGTGACCATCAGCCGTCCATAGAAACCTCATTTATAGCGGAAACCTTAGGTGTTAAAGATCTTTCGGGGCTTACCTTAGAGCAGGAACAAAAGCGCCATGTCACGCCGTTTATAATCTGGGCGAATTATGATATTCAGGAAGAAACTATTGATAAGATGAGCAGTAACTATCTGTCTTCTTATGTTTTAAAGGTCGCAGGCGTTAAGCTTACCGAATACAACAAATATCTGTTAAATCTTTATAAGCAGCTGCCCGTAATTGATACTGTAGGCTATATTGACGCAGAGAACAATTATTACAACTGGCAGTCGCAGACAAAATATTCCGAAATTCTCAGCGAATACGAAAAAATTCAGTACAACAATATTTTCGATTCCGAAAATAAGAGTCTTGATATCTTTTATCTTGAAGGATATAAGGGCGACGAGGGCAAGAAGACCGAAAAGGTTACTGCGGAAGTTAAGAAAAAATGAGAAACACATCGCTTTGTTATATTTATAAAGACAAAAAATATCTTCTTATTCACAAGAATAAGAAGAAAAACGATTTAAACCGTGACAAGTGGATAGGAGTCGGCGGAAAATTCGAGGACAAGGAAAGCCCTGAGCAATGCAACAGGCGCGAGGTTTTTGAGGAAACGGGACTTAAGCTTAAAAGCGCCGAATATAAAGGAATTATAACATTCGTTTCAGATACTTGGGAAACGGAATATATGCACCTTTTTACAAGCTCTGATTTTACCGGAGACTTAAAACCCGAATGCGACGAGGGCGAGCTTTGCTGGGTCGATGAGGACAAGCTTTTCACTCTTCCTACTTGGAGCGGAGATATAATATTTTTAAGACTTTTAAACAGCGACAGGTTTTTCTCCCTTCGGCTTGAATACCGCGGAGAACAGCTTATCAGCGCTGTACTTGACGATAAAGAGCTTTCTTTGGAGGAAGAATTATGAATATCTGTGTTTACGGAGCGTCATCAAACACAATTTCCTACAGCTATATTGCCGCAGGAGAAGAGTTCGGAAAAAAGCTTGCCGAAAGCGGTCATTCGCTGATTTACGGCGGCGGCGCTAACGGAATGATGGGTGCGTTTGCAAGGGGAATTAAAGCTAAAAACGGAAAAATAATCGGTGTTGTCCCCTCTTTTTTGAATGTTGACGGCATTCTTTTTGACGGCTGCACCGAAATGATATATACCGACACAATGCGTGAGCGCAAGCAGGTTATGGAGCAGAATGCGGACGCATTTTTAATGACCCCGGGCGGAATCGGAACCTTTGACGAATTTTTTGAAATTTTAACCTTGAAGCAATTGGGCAGACATAAAAAGCCGATAGCGGTTTTTAATGTTAACGGTTATTTTGACAGTATAATCAGAATGTTTGAAAAGGCTGTTAATGAAAATTTCGTTCCCGAAAAAAACTTATCGCTTTTCTTTGTTTCGGATAATCCGCAAAAGATTACCGATTATTTTGAAAATTATGTACCCGATGATTTTTCTCCGGAATTTCTAAAGAATATCAAATAAAAAATCAAGAGATGTAAAAGTGATTTTGCTTTTACATCTCTTTTTTATATAATTTCATTTAGCTTTTCAAAAACAAAGTCCGAGGCTGAAAGCCTTACTTTATTTCTGTTCATATCTTTAAAATGCTTTGTAAAGCAGAGTTCCTTTCCCCTGTCATAAAAACCGAAGCAAACGGTTCCTACGGGGATTTTCGGGTCGTCGGATGTCGGACCTGCAAAGCCTGTCACGCCTACGCCTATATCGGCGCTATTTTTAAGCGCCGCACCCTTTGCCATTGCGAGGGCGGTTTCCTCAGAGACTACGCCGTATTTATCAATTAAATTCTTATCAATTCCTAAATATTTTATCTTTGCATTTACCGAATAGGTTATAAGCGAAGCGTCTAAAACCTCTGAGGCGTCCGAGGCGCTTATAAATCTTGCGGCGCAAAGTCCGCCGGTGCAGGATTCGGCAAAGGAAATATGAAGCTTTTTCTTTTTTAATTTATCCGCAACAGTCTGTTCGATAGATGTTTTTTCCATTTTCATGCTCCGTAAATCTTGTTTATTGAGGTTATCCTGTCTTTAATCATATTTCTTAAGGATTTCGGTTTAACCGCCTCTATTTTATCTCCAAAGTTGATAATCCATGTCACAAGCGCGTCGCTTACAGCCGCAGAGTAGGTGAAATTAAAGGTTTTCTCGGTAAGCTTTGAGATAAAAATATTTTCTCCGAATCTGTCTAAAACCTGTTCAAGCATATCCTTAGAGCATTTAAGCTCAATTTCTTCTATCTTTCCGCCGAACATGCCGAAAAGCCTTTTTGTATAATCGGCAACATCAAAATAATTCTTATAATCGCTGACCTCGCTAAAAGGTCTTATCGGAAGCTCGGTCTCTTCCGCCGCGTGCATTCTGTCAATTCTTAAATGAATAAGATTATCGTATTTTTCATAATTTCCTATAAGATAATAATGGTCGTCCTGCCATGTAAGCGCATAAGGGCTGACCGTGCGCTCGGCGGTATTAGTTTCAATCTGCTTATTATCCCCTATTTTTCTTAAGGTATATTTGAATTTGACCTGCTTTCTGTTTTCAATAGCACGCGAAACGGTATCTATAGTATAATAAATTTCTTCGTTTTTGGTTTTTGAGTCTTCATCAATATATATTCCCATTTTCTTAGAGGAAACCTGATAAACACTCATCATATCATCAAGCTTGTTCACAAGCTCGCGCGTTTTTTTAACGCTTATGAATTTTGCCGTCTTAACGGCGTCCGAAAGAAGAGAAATTTCGGGAATTTCAAATTCTCTTGAGCCCAAGAAAAAGCCCGACTGCGGCACACGGGTTTTTATAATATCGAAACCTAAGAAAATAAGCTGCTCAATATCGTTATAAACCGCTTTTCGCTCGGCTGTAACATTATAAGCAGATAACTTATCGCATATCTGTGTAGCATTCATAGGATGCTCTTCATCGGTATATTTTTTAAGTATTTCAATAATATAAAATAGCTTCAGCTTTTGTCCGCTTCTTGCTGCCATGCCGCCACCTCTTTTAAAAATTTCTCTTTAGTGCAAACCGAATTTACGGCGTCCAAAAAAGCGCTGGACGAAAGCCCTGACGGTAAATCAAGCCTTTTTAAAAGACCGTCTCTTTTTGATTTGCTGTTTTCCCGACCGCTTAATCCGCATAAAAACAAATCGGTTTTTGTTATCTTTTCTTTTTTTAATTCCGAGCCGAATTCAATTCCGCTTCTTTTAAATGCCTTTAATATTTCTTCCTCATTAAAGCCCTCTACACCTAAAAAGCCTTCCTTTGACGGAGCGGTTTTTCTTTTTTCCTTACCCTTAACCTGCGGTAGATAAACATTTTTAATGTCAGCTCCTCCGCAAAAGCTTTTAACATAAGACCTTATCTGCATTCCCGCGCTGTCGGAATCGGTAACGATTATTATGCCGTGCTTGAGCCCGACCTTTCGTATAAGTTCTCTTTTTTTATCGTCCTTAAAGACACCGAAGCCGTTTGTCGGGATAATAAATGCGTCAATAATTCCGTCGAGCTTAATTTTATCGTATTTTCCCTCAACAATAACTACAGAATCAAGCTTTAACAATTCATTCACCCTTCACGGCAATATAAATAAGCTTTAATGTCATTTCCTCAAGCACAAGCTTAGGGTCCGCACCGAACGATTTAAGCGCGCTGTCGGTCTTTATTAGCTCATTTAAGCTTAGGCTAAGCTTTCGGCTGTCATATTTTCTTAAATTCGCCGCGGCTTTATCCAATAAAAAAGCCTTATTTTTATAGGAAAAATCACTTGCAACCTCATTTTTTCCTTTTTTAACCTTATAAGCGCTGTTAAGCCTGAACATATCGACAAAGGAAGATGCGGCAGTATAAAGAATTATCATTGGCTCGGTATGAAGATAAAACATATCGTCAAGCTTTTTCAGCGCTTTAGAAGCATTGCCGGCAAATATACAGGAAACATAATCATACACGGACGCTTCAACCGATCTTGTGCAGGCAACATCAATATCCGCTTTTTCTATCTTCCCGTTTTCTTTATAAAAGCAAAGCTTATTAAGCTCGTTTTCAAGGGTTGAAATATCATCGCCTATAACCTCAACGGCATATTCGGCGGTGGGTCTGTCAAGCTCGCAACCGCGCTTTTTAGCGCCGTCACAAAGCATTTTTGCAAGCTCGGCGGCTCGGCGGTGTTCAAGGTTTACCGCTATTCCCTTTCCCTTTTCGGCGCTTGAAACCAATTTTTTAAATTTAGCGCTTCTTTTAATATCGCACTCAACGGTTTCAAACTTAAGAATAACCGTGCAGTAATCCGGGATATCCTCTAAAATTGCGCACAAAGAATCAAAATCGGATTTTGCGCAATGCTCAAAATCGAAATCATCTATAAAAATACATTTTTTATCCGCCATCATCGGCATCTGCTCTACGGCATTTGCGACATCGGAAAGATTTATTTCTCCGCTGAATTTCTGAAAATTGAAAAACGGGTCGCCGTCAAAAGACTTTGAAGAAATCTTTTTTGAGTAAAAATCCAAAAGGTATAAATCTTCTCCGAAGAGAATAAATGAGCGGACCGAGGAAAAATCCGATTTAAGAAGCTTTATTAACTGAAACTCTGCTGTTACCGCCAATTATTTCACCCGATTCTTTTCTTTTTATTAGCTTTAAAGCCTTTAATGTTTTTAAAAGCAAAACCGAAGCAATCCAAACTGATGCGGTTAAAATAAGAAAGCCCTTTCCGCATTCTATATAGGAGTCGCTCATACTGCCTAAGGTATTTATAATATAATTTATGTATTTAACAAAAACCGAAAGTATTTTAAACATCGGACTTACTGTCAGTGATAATAACGGAATTACAGAAACAAATACCGTTATCAGCATTCCGACAAGCACCGCCGTTACCGCCTGAGAAATAAGAAGGTTTGTAAGCAACGCTGAAAGAGAAAATTCCTTGAATTTAAACACTGTTATCGGAGCCGTAAAAATAAGTGCCGAAACAGATGTTAGAATTGAAGAAACCGTCTTACCCGTAAAGTCGTTCTTTAGCCTGAGACATCTTTTGAATACGGGATTTAAAAGCAGAATCCCGAGCGTCGACAAAACAGACAGCTGAAACGAAATATTAAATACCGTACACGGTGAAAATATCAATATAAAGCATACCGACAGCGAAAGTGCGTTAACCGAATCGCCGTCTCTTCCGTACAAAATCGAGGAGGACAGAATTATATACATAAGCCCTGCTCTGAGAATTGACGGAGTAAATCCGCAAACCGCCATAATATAGAAAACCGAAGAAGCGGAGCAAACAAATCTTATAAATCTGTTATAAAACATCTTCTTTATAAATGAGTTTACGGCGGACATTATTATCGCAAGATGCATACCCGAAACTACCATAACATGGCTTACGCCCGAATGCCTGATATTTTCTGAAAACTCATCTGAAAATCCTGATTTATCGCCAATCAGAAGTCCTGCAATAGTTGAAGAAACATTTTTATCCGTATATTCGCTTATAAGAGAATTTATGTAATTTCTGGTTCCTTCCGCAACTGAATAAATTCTGTTTTTACCGCTTACAGCTACAATTTTGTCTATCTTAGAGCTGTATAAAATACCCTCTGAAAGATTAAATTCCTCATATTCGCCGTTTAGCGCAGATTCTGCTTCAATCTCGGTAAGAATTCTGTCGCCTGTCTTAAAATCGGGCTTTGATGTATAAAAGCTGATTTTAGTTCCGCGCTTAATATCGTGATTACTGCATTTTACAACCTTCAAAACTCCGTTAAAGCCTTTATCGGTTTCGTTCATTTCAGTAATCAGGAAATTTCCTCTGAGCTTTTGGGCAGAGCTTTGCTTTGAGATATTGATATCGTTTTTAAAACTGAATACCGAAAATGCAAGTACAACGCAGAAAAGATATCCGACAAGATTCTTAACAGAAAATTTAAAGAATATAGAAATTGCGATAACGGAGGAAATAAGAACAACCGTTGCCGTAAGCATAATATCGGACTTCAAAGCGAAATATGAAGTCATTGCACAAAATATTGCAGGAAACAGCAGCGGACGGTCCGCCGTTAAAAAGCATTTTATGAACAATAAAACTTTAGAGAAAAAACTATTTTGCCGCACGATTTTCACCCAAAATTTTATCAGCCCAATAAATCTTCAATAAGAATTTTTAAGCCTATCAGAATAAGAATAACTCCGCCGACTATTTCAGCCCTCGTTTTATATCTTTCTCCGAATTTATGACCGATAAAAACTCCTATACCGGAAATCACAAATGTTGTAAGTCCTATAACGGTTATTCCGCCGAAGATATCGGCTTTTTGCATTGCGAAAACTATTCCGACCGCCAGTGCGTCAATACTGGTCGCAACCGCCATTAAAAACAATTCTTTTATATCGAATTTTGCCGTTTCTTCCTCTTCTGATTTATTATCATGCAAAGCTTCGAAAATCATTTTGCCGCCGATAAATGCAAGCAAAACGAATGCAACCCAATGGTCCATTTTTTGAATATATTCGCTGAATTTAGAACCCAAAAACCAGCCTATAAGAGGCATTAAAGCCTGAAAACCGCCGAAAAACAGCGAAATGACAAAGGTCTGCTTTAAATTGATTTTCGGCATTTTAAGACCCTTACATACCGAAACCGCAAAGGCGTCCATAGAAAGTCCCACACCCAATAGCAAAAAATCAACAAAATTCATAAATCAACTCTCCCAAAATCGACATAGCTTTATTTTAAATTCCAAGATTTGAAATCCTTTAAATCCGCAAATATTTTTTTATAGCTTTCAAACCTTGACGCTTCTATCTTTCCGTTTTTGACCGCTTCGGCAATACTGCATTTCGGCTCTGTTGTATGAGTACAGTCCGAAAATCTGCAAAGTCCGAGATACTCCTTAAATTCCGGAAAACAAAGCGGAAGATTATCTCTGAAGCCCAACGGGTCATCAGAAATATCAAGCGAAGAAAATCCGGGGGTATCGACTATAAAAGCGCCGTTTTCCCTTATAAACAGCTCTGTGTGGCGTGTGGTGTGCCTGCCTCTGCCGAGCTTTTCGCTTACCTCGCCTGTTTTCAGCATTAAATCCGCATTCAAGGCATTTATAAGACTTGATTTCCCGACTCCCGAATTTCCGATAAACGCACAGACCTTTCCTGCAGTAAGCCCGCTGAGGCTTTCGGTATTATCGTTATTCTTAGCGGAAACAGTCAGGGTTTTAAGACCCGAATTGCGGTATATTTTTTCAAATTTTTCAAAAGAACCCATATCGCTTTTATTGAATACAATTACAGGCTCAATTTTTTTATAGATACAAATTGCCGACATCAGGTCAATCAGGTAAGTATCGGGTGACGGTGTTTTAAAAGCTGAAACAATAAATATCCTGTCAATATTCGCGATAAGAGGTCTGTCTAAGAAATTCTTTCTTGGATGAATACTTTCTATTACTCCGTTTTTATCGGAAAGTACCGAAAAATCGACATAATCACCTACAACGGGGGAAGCTCCCGAATTCCGAAAGCTTCCCCGCGCCTTACATTCATAAGTCGTTTTATCGCTGTAAACATAATAAAATCCCGATATTGCTTTTACAACTATTCCGTTCATATATCAGCTGTTAGATGAGCCGGTGTTTTTAAGCACCTTATAATCCGGATACTCATATTGAACAAATGAATCTCCGGCTGATGAATCAAACTTGATATCCTGATATCTGTAATCCTTGCCGCTTGATGTTATTTTAACGGTATAAAGCTCACTGTCATTTGTTGAAGAAACGGAAAATGTGTATGAACCGCCGTTTGTAAAGTCAATTTCGTTGCTGACCGCAAGCTGTTTTGCACCTGAATAAATCGAAACCTGACCTTTTATATTCGGAAGCGACGGCAAGGATACTGTGACCTTATTGTTGTACTCATACTTACCGGTGCTAACATATATGGTAACAGTTGAGCCTTCTGCAAGCTGAGCTGAGCCTACACTCGGTTCCTGCTTGAAAACATAGCCCGCTTTATAATACTTATCGTTTTTAGAAAGATTTTCTGTTTTAACCTGAGCTAAAAGTCCCTTGTCTGTAAGCTCCTTTTTAGCGCTTTCCTCGCTTAAACCTAAAAGGTCAGGAACATCAACCTTGACCTCTGCCACGCCGAGACTTACATAAACCTTTACAACCTCGCCCTTTGTGATAGCGGTTCCCTGCTTTGGATCGGTTCTTATAACATATCCCTCTTCAACCTCACTGCTGTTTTCTTTTATGATTTCAACCTTGACATCATAAGTAGAAAGGGTTGTAGAAGCCTCGCCTGCCTTATGATTGCGAAGATCGGGCAGAACCTGAGTTGCTTCGCCGAGACTTATATAAAGTGTAATCTTAGTGCCGGCTTTTATCTTCTTTCCTGCTTTAGGCGACTGATCATATACCTGATTTATGGGATATTCGTCATTCGCACGGGTTACCTGAACAAATTTATATTTATAACCGTCCTTATCGCGGTTTTTATACATATCTGATTTTTCTTCGATTTCGGTCATAGTCATACCGACAAAGTTTTCACACTCGATTTCCTTTGTCTTTTTAGAGCCGAATATCGACTTTGCGAAAACGCCTAAAACAATCGCAACTACTATAACCAAGGTTGCGGCAATTCCCGCAAGAATAGGAATTGTTTTGCTTTTTGACTTTTTCTCTTCCGCCTCTTCATTTTCTTCAACAATGGGAGCGGTCTCCATATTTCCTATATATTTTGTCGGCGAATCGTCAACAAAATAAGAATAGTCAAACTGAGCGGAGGGGTCCTTTTTAAACACCTCAAGGTCGCATAGCATTTCCGCGGCTGACTGGTATCTTCTTTCGGTGCTTTTCTGCATCGCGTGCATTGTAATCTGCTCAAGACCCAAAGGAATTGAGGGGTTGATATGTGTAGGAAGAACAGGCTCGCGCTGAAGCTGCATTATCGCAACCGAAACGGCGCTGTCCGCCTCAAAAGGCAATTTACCCGTAAGCATTTCATAGAGCATAACGCCGACAGAATAAATATCCGTCTTCTCGTCGGTCTTTTCTCCCCTTGCCTGCTCGGGGCTTATATAATGAACAGAGCCTATTGCCTTATCGGTGATAGTGCGCTGCTCGCTTCTTGCAAATCTCGCAATTCCGAAATCCGTAACCTTTATGGTGCGGTCTGGCAGAACCATTATATTCTGAGGCTTGACATCTCTGTGGACTATACCTTTATCATGCGCATGCTGAAGTCCCTTTAAAATCTGAATTGTGAAATGAACGGCGTCCTGCCACCTTAAGCTTCCCTCGCGCTCGATGTATTCCTTTAATGTAATTCCGTCAATATATTCCATTACAATATACTGAATAACATCACCGAAGCAAACATCGTAAACCTTAACTATATTAGGATGGGAAAGAACGGCAATTGCCTTTGATTCATTTTTAAATCTTCTTATGAATTCCTCGTTTGATGTAAACTCATCCTTAAGGATTTTCATAGCGACTATTCTATCCTCGACGTTATCGTAAGCCTTATAGACTACCGCCATTCCGCCGACTCCGATAACCTCTTGGATTTCATATCTTCCGTCTAATCTTTTTCCGACAAATCTATCCATATCAAGTATCCTTTCACATAACAGTTACTTACAGCATACAACCGCCGTAATATTGTCTCCGCCGCCCGACATATTAGCGGCGTTTATAAGTTTTTCGCATACAGAGCTTATCTCTGAATTACGGATATACTTTAAAATACTTTCATTATCAAGGAAATTGGTTAATCCGTCCGTGCAGATAAGGAGTATATCGTCTTTATCAAAGCCTATTTCATAGCAGTCGCAGACAACATTCTTTTCTGTTCCGAGCGCCCTTGTAATAACATTTTTATCGGGATGTACCCTTGCTTCTTCCGCCGTCAGCTCTCCGCTTTCGACGAGTGACTGAACAACCGAATGGTCGCGCGTTATCTGAGAAATACCGTTAGAGTTGATTTTATACGCGCGGCTGTCGCCGATATTGCATATATAAACCGAAGAATCGCAGACTACGGCAACAACGGCGGTAGTTCCCATTCCTTTAAGCTCGGCGTGTGAATTCGCCGCGTCATAAAGAACGATATTTGCGGAAACAACTGCATTATTTATTATTTTAATAATTCCGTCAGCCGAAAGAGACGGTCTGAAAGAGTTTATTATATATTCCGAAATATGCTTAACAGCCATAGAGCTTGCTACATTTCCTGCTTTTGCTCCGCCCATTCCGTCGCACACAACCGCAAGCTTTATATTATCTGTCAAAGCTCCGGTGAAAAATGCGTCCTGATTATCCGAGCGAACCTTTCCCCTATCCGTTTTACCGAAAATTTGCAATTTATTCATCCTCCCTTACCTTTTTTCTAAGCTGTCCGCAAGAAGCGGAAATATCCGCTCCCAAGGTTCTGCGGACCGTTACGGTCATATTATGCTTTTCAAGCAAAGCTTTGAATTTTTTTATACTGTTTAAATCCGGCTTTTCAAAAGAATTTTCCTTAACAGGATTTGCCGGTATTAAATTTATATGACACATTATTCCTTTTAATATCCTAGAAAGCTCTTTTGCGCATTCCTCGGAATCGTTTACACCCTTTATAAGAGCATATTCAAAAGAAATTCTGCGTGTTGTAACGCTTTGATAGCTTTTGCAGGCGCTTAAAAGCTCCCTTATCTGCCATTTATTGTTTACGGGCATTATACTGCTTCTCATTTCATCAAAAGGAGCATGCAGAGACACCGAAAGAGTTATAGGAAAATTATAATCCTTAAGCTTTAAAATTTTAGGAACAACTCCTGAGGTTGAAAGAGATATATGTCTTAGTCCTATATTTACTCCGTTACTGTCGCTTACAAGCTGCAAAAACTTAACGGAATTTTCAAAATTATCAAGCGGCTCGCCCATTCCCATCATAACAACATTGGATATCCTTATTCCGTTATCCTTTTGCGCCGTTAAAATCTGGGCGATGATTTCGGACGCCGTAAGGCTTCTTGAAAGCCCGTTAAGCCCCGACGCGCAGAATTTACAGCCCATTCTGCAACCAACCTGAGAGGAAACGCAAATAGAATATCCGTGCTCATATTTCATAAGTACGGTTTCTATAAGCTCGCCGTCATAAAGCTTTAAAACATATTTAACCGTAGAGTCGATTTTCGAAACATATTTTTTATAGATATCCGCTCTTGCGAGATAGCATTTTTCTGCCAAAGTATTGCGAAGAGATTTCGGGATATTCGTCATTTCGTCAAAGCTTGTAATTCCGCTTTGAAGCCATTTAAAGAGCTGTCCTGCGCGAAACTTCGGTTCGCCGAGCGTTTCAAGCATCTGTTTTAGCTCATTTTCGGAAAAAGACTTGATATCGAATTTATCGCTGATAATCTCACCTGCTTTTTATAAGCAACGCACAGAAAAAACCGTCCGTCTTATCAATGTGCGGCAAATACGTATGATGATATTTTAACTCATAATGCGGATATTTGTCAAGAAAACTATTTAAAATGCCCTCATTTTCCGCCTTTCTCAGAGTACAGGTGGAATAAAAAAGCCTGCCGCCTTTTTTTAGATAATTGTCCGCATTGCTTAAAATCTTAAGCTGAATTTCTTCAAGACCTTTGAATTTTTCAAAAGACTTATATTTTATTTCCGGCTTTCTTCTTATCACTCCGAGACCTGAGCACGGAACATCGCAAAGAACGCTGTCAAATATTCCGAAATCCTTATTATAAACGGTTGCGTCCGCAGTTTTGCATTTTATGCTATTAAGACCGAGTCTCTTTGCGCCTTTATTTATAAGCTCTGTTCTCTTTTCATATTTATCGCAGGCGATTATTTCGCCGTCATCACCGATTATCTCCGCCGCCGTGAAGGCCTTGCCCCCGGGGGCTGAACACATATCGAGAATTCTTGTTTTAGGTTTTAATTCCGCCTTCTCAACGCTTATCTGAGACGCCGTATCCTGAACATGAAAAAGTCCTTCTTTAAATGCGTTCCCGACAAAAAGCTTGTCCTCACCTGAAATTACCTTAAGACAATTTTCTCTTTCCTCACATGTCTCAATGCCCTCATTTAAAAGAAGTATTTGCAGCTCTTTTAAATCGGTTTTGCAATTATTCACCCTTAAAAAAACGGGCGGAGCAAGCAGTGAAAAATCAAGAATTCCTTTTGCGTCGCTTAATCCGTAATCATTTATATAGCTTTCAATAAGAGCAGCGGGACAGGAATACTTAACCGAAAGAGAAGTTATACTGTCATCATCGGGAATTTCGCAGCCTTTTCTTAAAAAGCTTCTCAAAACGCCGTTTACAAAGGAAGAATTATATCTTTCCTTTGAAGCTTTTACGATATTGACCGATTCATTAACCGCGGCGCTGTCTGGAATTTTTTCAAGATATTTTATCTGATAAACCGCTATGCGAAGCGAATTAAGGGTTATAGGCTTAAGCTTGCTTATTTTTGAAGTTATAAAGCTTGAAATTATATAATCCAAGGTGATTTTTCTGTCAAGCACACCATAAACCAGATTTGAGACAAGCGCTTTATCGCATGGGCTTAAATCGCTGCCTTTAAGATACTTATTAACGGTTATATTTGAATAAGCCGAATCCGACTCTACAGAGCATAATATATCAACGGCGGTTTTTCTGGCACTTGTCATATTATTCCGCTCTTTCGCCGTTTTGAATGCTGTTGCCGTTGAGCCAATCGGAGGCTTTCATCGGCTTTGAGCCCTCAGGCTGAATAATATCAAGCCTTACGGCGGTATTATCACCGCATGAAACAAACAGCTCTTTATTTATTGCCTTTAACTCCCCTGCTTCAATACCTATTCCCTTAGCTTCCGAGCATTCTATGACCTTTATTCTCTTATTCTTAAAGAAGAAAAATGCGCAGGGCCATGAATAATACCCTCTGACAGCACACCTAACGGCATGCGCGTTCTTATTAAAATCGAGATGTGCCATTTCCTTTTTTATAATCGAAGCATAGGTCGCTTTCTCTTCGTCCTGCTTGTGTTTATCGGCAGTATTGTTTTCAATACTTTCAAGCACCTTAACGGTAAGCTCTGCGGAAACCGGCGCAAGCTTATCAAACATGCTGTCAGCCGTATCGTTATCAGAAATTTCGACCTTGCAGGTATCAATAATATCGCCTGTATCCATTCCCTCGTCCATTTGCATAACGGTAACGCCGGTCTGCGTTTCGCCGTTTACAACTGCCCATTGGATAGGAGACGCGCCTCTGTATTTCGGGAGCAAAGAGGCATGTCCGTTTATACAGCCGTATTTATACATATTAAGGATTTCCTTAGGAAGAATTTTTCCGTAGGCTACTACAACGATTATATCGGCGTCAATACTTTTAAGCACGGATAAAACTTCGTCATTGTTTTTTATCTTAGCCGGCTGATAAACAGGGATATTATGCTTTAAGGCATAAACCTTGACGGGCGGAGCCGTTAAAATCTGTTTTCTGCCGACAGGCTTATCGGGCTGAGCAAACACCGCTTTTACATCATGTCCCGCTTTTATCAGAGCTTTTAAAGTTTCAACCGAATATTCGGGAGTGCCCATAAAAACTATTCGCATTTATTTCTCCTTATCAGCTTTATCTATATATAAAATTCCGTCCAAATGGTCAATTTCATGCAAAAGCGCTCTGGCCTTAAGCCCCTCGCCCTCAACGGTGAAATTATTTCCGAATCTGTCCTGAGCGCGGACCAATGCATGCATGGGTCTTGTAACGGTTTCATATCTCCCTGGGATTGAAAGGCAGCCCTCTTCCCCTGTCTGCGAACCGCTTGTTTCAACAACAACGGGATTTATAAGCTCAATAAGCCCGTCGCCGACATCAACAATGCAGTATCTTCTTAAAATTCCTACCTGAGGAGCGGCAAGACCTACACCCTCCGCCTTATACATAGTCTGAGCCATATCGTCAAGAACGGTATGGAGTCTTTCGTCAAAAGTAAGCTGGGTTCTGCACACCTTGCGGAGAATTTCATCGCCTAACTTAACGATATTTCTTATAGCCATTTTTTGCGCTCCTTTTTAAAGAATTGTTTCGGGGTCGATATCTATTGAAACGGCCGTATTCCCCGAAAGCCTTATATCCGATGCAATTTTAAGCATTTCTCTGAATTTTGCCGTGTTTTTGCATTTTATTATCATTCTGTATCTGTATTTATTATTGACCTTGAAAACGCAGGCAGGCGCAGGCCCTAAAATAATAAGCTTTATATCCTTATAAGCTCCGCTTTCCTTATTCACAAGCGATGTGATATTATCGAAAATCTTTTTTATTGCGTCATACGCAAGATCGGCTTTATCGGAAATTACCGCGACCTGACAAATAGTGCAAAACGGCGGATAAATCATAAGCCTTCTCGTCATAATTTCGGAATCGTAAAAAGCCTCGTAATCCTGCCTTTTTGCAAGCTCGATAACATTACTCTGAGGGTCGGTTGTCTGAATTATCGCCCTTCCGCTTCCGCCGTTTCTGCCGGCTCGTCCGACAACCTGAGTTATAAGCGAAAAGGTTCTTTCAAAACCTCTGTAATCCTCGCTGTACATCGCCATATCGGCGCCTATAACTCCGACTAAGGAAACATTCGGAAAATCAAGACCCTTAGCAACCATCTGAGTGCCTATCATAATATCGTATTTATGCTCGGCGAATTCGGTAAGATATTCCGAATAGGAATCTCTTGCTGTGGTACTGTCGGCGTCAAGCCGAAGAATTCTCGCGTTATTAAAGAGCATTTTAAGCTCTTCTTCTATCTTTTGAGTACCGACGCCCATAAACCTGACATTCTCACCGCCGCACTGAGGACATTTTTTTGTTACCTTTTCGGAATATCCGCAGTAGTGGCACATCAGTCTGCCGTTTGCAGAATGGTATGTCAGGGTTACGCTGCAATTAGGGCACGCCGCGACCCAGCCGCAGTTAGGGCAAGAAACATAGGTATTTCTCCCTCTTCTGTTAAGCAGCAAAATAACCTGTTTATTCTGACTTAATTCCTCGTCTATAGCCTGAGTTAGCTCCATGCTGAGCGCCGAGGAATTGCCGCTTAAAATTTCTTTTTTCATATCGACTACTTCGGTCTCGGGCAAAACCGAGCCGCCGTAACGGTTTTTTAAAGTAAAAAGCTTATAAGTCCCGTTAAGCGCCTTGCTGTATGACTCCAAGGACGGAGTTGCGCTCGCAAGGCAAAGAAGCGCATTATTATATTTAGCCCTAAAGCCCGCAAGCTCTCTTGCATGAAATTTAGGCGACTGTTCGGATTTATATGTATGCTCCTGCTCCTCGTCTATAATTATAAGACCTAAATTATCGGTCGGGGCGAACACCGCGCTTCTTGTTCCTATGGCAATTTTCGCTTCATCGCTTTTAACGCGGTTATATTCTTCCATTCTTCTTCCAAGCGACATTGCGCTGTGGAAAACGGCGGTCTTACTGCCGTAACGGGAAGAAAAAATATTTATAATCTGAGGTGTAAGCGCGATTTCCGGCACCATTATTATAACGGATTTGCCCGCGCTTAAAGCGCTGTCGGCAAGCTTTAGAAAAACCTGCGTTTTTCCGCTTCCCGTAACGCCGTATAAAAGAGCGGTATGGGCTTTATTTTCGTTCAAAAGGCCTTCAAGACCCAAAAAGGCTTTATTTTGCTCGTCCGTAAGCTTTATAGGAGTCTGAATTCCTTCCTTTTCACCCTTAAAGCTGTATCTCGGCTCTTCCTTTTCAAAAACGGTAACAGCGCCTTTTTTTTCAAGCGCCGAAATAACCGAAAGCGAAACGCCCGTAAAATACTGAATTTCCTTTAGGCTTACGCAGCCGACAGTTTCTAAAACCTCAACAATTTCCTTTTGCCTTTGCGTAAGCGGTGACGAATTATCAAAATCGGCATTCAGTCTTACATATTTTCTCATCGGGTCGCCCATTTTTCTTTTAGGCTCGCTGTTTTTAAACACAGCTTCCTTTAAAACAAGCGATTCGGCGGTTTTTTCCGCGTCAGGATATGCCTTTTTAAGCCTTTTTATATCGGCATGACCGTTTGAAAGT
Source organism: uncultured Eubacteriales bacterium (assembly GCA_934466515.1). Taxonomy (GTDB): domain Bacteria; phylum Bacillota; class Clostridia; order Oscillospirales; family Acutalibacteraceae; genus UBA737. The sequence continues at coordinate 3,580 of CAKSLH010000008.1, read as the reverse complement.
ATAAAATCGTAAACTTGTCTTTCGCTTTCACTTAAAAGCCCTGTGCAGAACTCGCCGTTTGCGGTATAGTAATCAACGAATTTATAGGTAAGACCCGTTGGGAGAAGAGCATGAATTGCGTCAAAATAAGTGCAGAAGGTATGCTCCTTCATCCACTCGCACATTTTTAAGCTTTCGTCATTCAAAACAGGCTTTTCGTCAATAACCTCCGAGATAAATTTTAATTTTTTATCATCGGACCGAGAAATATTTAAAATCATTCCCTGCTTTTTTATATTGCTTCTTCCGAAAGGTACGGTTACTCTGCAGCCTGCCTTAGCTTTGCTCAAAAGCTCCTCTGAAACAGCATAGGTGTACTTTTTATCGTAAGCCGCAGAAGCACCGTGAAGAACTATCTGAGCAGTTACCATAAAAGTACACCCCCAACCGAAAAATTTTAATTAAATAAGATGATTTTGCTCGGCAAGCTTATTTATCGCAATGCTTACAGGCTTTTCAATGAGAATTTCGCCGTTTTTCTCTGCCTCCTCGGAAACCTCGCGGGCGCATTTCGCAATGTCCGTAACGAGACGGTATCTGTTGTCATAGAATTCAATCAATTTGCCGATTGCCGGATTTAACATATAAAGCATTCCTTTCTTATTTAGACAAAACTTCATTTATAAGATGTTCCTGAGATTTTTCTGTCAATGAACAGCTTCTTATAATCGCACAAACATCATCGACGGCTTTTTCAAGGCTGTCGTTTATAACTATATAATCATACTCGTCAGCCCTTGCGATTTCGGCAAGAGCCGCCTCTGTTCTGCTTTCGATAACCTCTTTTGAGTCTGTTTCTCTTCCCGAAAGCCTTTCTTTTAATACCTTTAATGACGGCGGCATTATAAAAATGCTTACAGCCTCTTTATAATTTGAGCGAATCTGCGCCGCGCCGTTTACATCGACCTCGATAATTACATCTCTGCCGCTTTCAATATGCTCTACAACGGGAGCCTTCGGTGTGCCGTAATAATTATCGACAAAAACATTATGTTCAAGCAAAAGCCCCTCGGTTATCATCCGTTCGAATTTTTCCCGAGAAATAAAATTATACTTTTCTCCTTCTTTTTCTCCTTTTCTCATCGGTCTTGTAACCGAAGAAATCGAAAAGAAAATTTCGGGATATTTTTCAAAGACCTTTGCAAGCACCGTATCCTTGCCCGAGCCCGAAGGGCCTGAAATTATAAATAAATTACCCTTACTCATCCTCTTCATCCTCATCCTCAATAATATCGTCATCGGCGATAATTTTATTTGAAACCGTTTCAGACTGCAGATAGGTAAGAATTACATGGTCGCTGTCGGTTATAATGACAGCGCGGGTCCGTCTGCCGTGGGTTGCGTCTATCAATGTGCCGCGTTCCTTTGCGTCCTGCACTATTCTTTTTATCGGTGCCGATTCGGGGCTTACGATAGCGATTATTCTGTTAGCGCTGACCATATTTCCGAATCCGATATTAACAAGCTTCATATTTTCCCCTTATTCTATATTCTGGATTTGCTCGCGGATTTTTTCAATTTCCGCCTTGATATCAAGGACGGTGCGGGTAATCTCAAGATCCTGCGCCTTAGAGCCTATTGTATTAGCCTCTCTGTTCATTTCCTGAACTATAAAATCAAGCTTTCTGCCTATCGGTCCGCCTGTTTCAAGCAATGCCTTAAGCTGTGAAATATGGCTTTTAAGCCTTACTGTTTCCTCATCTACCGCTATCTTATCGGCGAAAATCGCAACCTCTGTTAAAAGCCTGCCCTCGTCAAACGAAGTGTCGCCCGCAAGCTCTGAAATTTTCTGTTTTAATCTTTCCGTGTACAAAGCTGCCGATTGCGGAGACCTTTCTTCAACGAATGAAACGCATTCGAGAATTTTATCAGCCCTTGAATTTATATCCGTTTTTAATTTTTCTCCCTCGGCGGCTCTCATTGCAATAAACCCGTCAAGCGCCTCTTTTGCCGTAAAAAGCAAAGCGCTTTCAGCTTCCTTCTCATCAACATCAGCTTTTGATACGGAAAAAATTTCGGGATTATCTGTTAAGTCTGACAGCTTAATATCATTCTTTATTTTGAATTTTTTAGCCGCCGCTGTGTAAGCCGCGAGAAGATTAGATAAGTATTCCTCATTGACGGAAAAACAAACCGAATTCTCGCTTTTATTGCTTATATTAACGCTTACATCGACCTTGCCTCTTGAAACCTTATCCTTAATAAGTCTTTTTAAGCCTTCGTCAAGAAACTGATAAGCCCTCGGAATTCTTGAAGAATATTCAAAAAATCTGTTATTTACCGATTTAATTTCAACTAAAACCTCAAAATCGCCGACAGATTTTTTAGCTCTCCCGAAGCCTGTCATACTGACAACCATTTTTCGCCCTCCGGAACAAAAAAATATTTCATATTATTTTACCAAAAAAACCGCATTTTGTCAATGTTTTAAAGCCTTTTTCTTGCAATAAATTGCAAAAAGCAACCGCATAAGCGGTTGCTTTTACTATTTTTCCTTATAATAGAGCATACAGTGGCAGAAGCCTTCAAAATCGGGGTCGGCAATCTGGTCTCTGAACTCCTTGCACATACACTTTGTATCCTCGTTTTTCTGCAATCTGCACGGGCAATAGCCGCCGCGCTCCTTAAGACCCTTTTTAACCGTTTCCACGATTTTTTTATCGGGATTTAATTTTATCTTCATTCGGATTTCACTCCTATTTTTTCCATAACCTCTTGCGAAGCGTCGAAAATCTTCTTGGCATTTTTGGATTTCCCTATAGCCGCGCCCTCAATTTCACGGCAGGAAATATAAAGGCCGTCGGGCAGCTTCATCAAATCGTTTTTATTGCAGTAATCATAAAAATCCCCGTCTAATTTAACAGACTCGCCGTGAAATACTCCCTCGGCAATCTGATTTAAATAATCAAGACCCTTTTCGTCGGTAATATAGATAAAAGCGCTGTCCTCTGCAGCAAGCGAGGTCTGAAGCTTTGTCTTTGCGAGAACCTGATTTTGCGCGTCTGTGCTTTTATCGGAATAAGAGCAGTTTATAACCTGAATATCTGTTTTTCCGTTTCCGTTAATATCAGGGCAGATTTTTTCGATATATTCCGCCATAAGATTATTAAGCTCGTCTGGAATATATGCCGATTCGGAATAGACCACAATCTTCATATCATAATCCGTTCTTGAAGCGCACTGAGCGATGCAGACCGAAATTACGACCGCAGCTAAAGCGACCGAAATTATAGCCCATTTAAAATGATACCAGATATTACTGAGCTTTCCCTTAAAGGTTTTAGGCTCTGAGTCGATTTCCGACGGCTTTGGCTCGGGCTTTATTTCGCCGCTTTCCATTTTTTTAAGCTCTAAAAATTCCTTTTGGGCAAAGCGCTGCTGCTTTATAGTTTCGCTGACTTTTTTATCCGCCATATTCTACCTCGGTTATTTTATATCCTAAATTCTAACATATATTTTTTACGAATATATTAACTGTCAGTTAATAAAAGCCTCAAGCCTGTATATAGGTTGTCCGAGAGAGGCAAATTTATTTTCATAT
>CAKSLH010000007.1 GCA_934466515.1 uncultured Eubacteriales bacterium | reverse complement strand
ACACAATGCGCAAGTGCCGGATAGGAACGGCAAAATTTTTTACACTTCTATTGCTTCTTTATCACACATCAATAAACGTATGAAGCATATAGAGATGTTTATCCTTCCCTTGGTCCTTTAATAGACACAGCACGCAAAAGTGGATTTTCCAATTGCCTTTCGACATCATACTTAATTACAGTTCACGGAGATATTCGCAGCAATCCGCACTCAAAATATCTTGCTGCCAAAGATGTAGATGTGCTAAAACTGCTAATGATTTTTGATGATAAAGGCGAATTTATATACCCTTATTTTTTAGAAGTACACGACGATTTTGAAACGTTTGCAAGGCTATATTATTAAAGATACCTTTCCTGACATTTAAGCTTAAATGTCAGGAAAGGTTAATTTTTTAATTTAAAAAGGAAGCATAAGGCTTCTTATAAGTTCTTCGATGGATTTATATCTGCTCTCGGGGTCTATCTGTGTGCATTTAAGCACTATTCTGCCTGCCCTGCCCTTAGCCAGAGTTTTACTCGGGTGAGCGCCCGTAAGCATAACATTCAAAAGTACTCCGAGCGCATAAATATCGCTTTTTTCGTCGCTCTGCGAAATTCCGTACTGCTCGGGAGGAGCATAGCCTATAGTCCCTAAAACCGTGGTGTCGGCACTGCTGTTTGAATTATAAATTCTCGAAGCGTCAAAATCAATCAGCTTCGGATTTCCGCTTTTATCAATCATAATATTTTCGGGCTTAATATCGCGGTGGACTATGTTTAAATCCCTTAGAGTAAGAAGCGCGTTGCAAACGCCCTTTAATACTGTTTTCGCGCCGCGAAGGGTATAATTATTCTGCTCTAAAACCTCGGCTGCCGTCAACCCGTCAATAAACTCTTCTAAGACTACCTGTCCGTCTTCAAAAATAAGTGCTTCAAAGACCGTCGGAATATTTTTATTAACAAGACCTTTTAACCGCTGATAAGCCTCGGCAGGCTTATCATAACAGCGCAGAACAAGGTCTTTTTTAAATTCTTTATGTCTTATCCTAAGCACCCTTCGGTCCTCTTTTTTTGAAAGGATTTTTACAACATCGTATACCGAAAAAATCCGAGATAAATATTCGTCTTGTGTCACAAAAATCCCCTTTTCATTAAGTCTTAAGCGCTTTGATTATAACCCAATGCCGATTATATGTCAAATTTAAAAATTTAATAGTGACAAAACGATAAATTAGTGGTAATATTATATATATAATTTTTATTATATAAGTTTTATAAATTAGGAGTTGCTATTTTGAAGCTTTTGGCAATTGACGGAAACAGTCTTATAAACCGCGCTTTTTACGGAATAAAACTTCTTTCAACCAAGGACGGAAGGTTTACAAACGCCGTTTACGGTTTTATAAATATTTTAAACAAGCTTTTAGACACTGTCTCTCCAGACGGGGTCGCCGTGGCATTCGACCTCAAAGCGCCTACCTTCAGGCACAAAAAATATGCCGAATACAAGGCAGGCCGCCATGCTATGCCCGAAGAGCTTAAGGAGCAGTTTCCCGTTATCAAGGACTGGCTTAAATTTGCGGGATTTTCCTGCATTGAATGCGAGGGCTTTGAGGCGGACGATATTTTAGGCACGCTTGCGGCGTCGGCGGTTAAAAACGGGAACGAATGCGTTATAGCAACAGGCGACCGCGATTCCTTGCAGTTAGTCTCCGACAAAACGCATGTTTTGCTTGCAACCACCCGCATGGGCAAAACCGAGGTCACGGATTTTACACCCGAAGCGGTGGAAGAAAAATACGGAGTGACCCCGAAAGAAATGATTCAACTAAAGGCGCTTATGGGAGACAGCTCCGACAACATAAAGGGAGTTGCCGGAATAGGCGAAAAGACCGCTACAGACCTTATTTCAAAATATCATTCAATTGATTATATTTATGAAAATTTAAACGAGCTTGAAATAAAGCCGAGTGTTAAAGCAAAGCTTGAAAGCGGCAAGGAAAGCGCATATTTAAGCCTTTTCTTAGGAACGATTTCGACAGAGGCTCCTATTGACACCGATTTTGAGCATTATAAAAAGGCTGAGGCGGACAAAGAGGCTTTAAGCGCTTTGATGACCGAGCTTGAATTTTTCTCGCTTATGGATAAAATGGGAATAAAGCCTAATGCAAAAAAGGAAACCGTAAAAAAAGCGGAGACTTCCTACAAAGAGGATAAAATTGATTTAAAAGAGCTTGAAAACGAAGAAATCAGCCTGATTTTTGAAGAAAAATCCGCGGTTTGCTTTAAAGGCAGGGTTTGTGCCGTTGACAGCGAGACCGCCGAAAAAATAATAAAATCCGAAAAAATTAAAAAGCAGGTTTATAACTCTAAGGGAATTTATAAAAAATATCCCGAAGCTAAAGCGATAGAATTCGACGCAATGCTCGGAGCGTATTTAAGCAACCCGTCGTCAAACGATTATTCATTTTCTCATTTATGCGAGCTTTGCGGTGCGGACAAAATTGAATTAAGCTCGGACGAACTGACAAATGCCGCTCGGCTTGACGCAGTTTGCTCCCATTTTAAAGAAGAGCTTGAAAAAAGCGGAGAATTAAAGCTTTTAAGAGAAATTGAAATTCCGCTTTCAAGGGTGCTGTCGCAAATGGAAAGCGAAGGCTTTCTTGTAGACAAAAAGGGCCTTAAAATTGAGGGAGAAGAACTACTTTTAAGGATAAACGAGCTTCAAAAGGAAATTTACTCGCTTGCGGGAATTGAATTCAACATCAATTCCCCGAAGCAATTAGGCGAGGTTTTATTCGGCAAGCTTATGCTTCCCGCAAAGAAAAAGACCAAAAGCGGCTTCAGCACGGGGGCAGAGGTGCTTGAAGGCTTACAGTATGACTACCCGATAGTTAAGAAAATTTTAAAATACAGACAGCTTGCAAAGCTTAAATCGACCTACTGCGACGGGCTTTTAAACGCAATCGCCGAGGACGGAAGAATTCACACGACATTTAACCAGACCGAGGCGAGAACCGGCAGAATAAGCTCATTAGAGCCAAATCTGCAGAACATTCCCGTAAGAACGGATGAGGGCAGGAAGCTTAGAAAATTCTTTATCGCAAAGGACGGATTTGTGCTTTGCGACGCGGACTATTCTCAGATAGAGCTGAGAGTTCTCGCCTCTATGGCGGACGACAAGGCAATGATAGAAGCCTTCAATTCGGGCGAGGATATCCACACCGCAACCGCCTCGGAGGTTTTCAATATTCCGAAAAGCATGGTGCTTCCGATAATGAGGAGCAGAGCAAAGGCAGTCAATTTCGGAATTGTTTACGGGATAGGCGCATTTTCGCTTTCTAAGGATATCGGCGTTACGAGAGCCGAGGCGGACAGATATATCAAAAATTATCTTGAAACCTATAAGGGCGTCGCCGCATACATGGAAAACGCGATAAAGGACGCTAAGGAAAACGGATATGTAACCACCGCTTTCGGCAGGCGCAGATATCTTCCCGAGCTTTCGGCGTCAAACAGAAACATTAAGGCTTTCGGCGAGAGGGTCGCGAGAAACGCTCCCATTCAGGGAACAGCAGCGGACATTATAAAAATTGCAATGATAAGGGTCAGCGAAAAGCTCAAAAAAGAAATTCCCGAAGCAAAGCTTATTCTTCAGGTTCACGATGAGCTTATTGTCGAAGCACCCGAGGAAAAGGCAAAAGAGGTCTGTGAAATTCTCGAAACGGAAATGGAAAATGCGGCTTCGCTTAAGGTGAGGCTTCTGAGCGAGGCACACTGCGGCAAAAACTGGCTTGAAGCAAAAGGATAAGCTATAATGAAAGTTATATTTGTATGCACAGGCAACACATGCCGTTCGCCCATAGCGGAAGGATTTTTAAATGCAAAAAGGCTTTTCGGCATAAATGCCGAAAGCCGAGGTCTTATGGCAAGCGGAGAAAGGGTAAGCGAAAAATCGGTAAAGGCTTGCCTTAAATTCGGTATAGACATTTCCTCACATATATCAAGACAATTTACAAAAGAGGATTTAAGCGCAGATAAGATAATCTGTCTTTCAAAAAACCATGCCGATTTTTTATTAAGTCTTGGGGCTGATAAAAGCAAAATTTCGGTTTTGGGAAACGGAATTTGCGACCCCTATGGGCAAGAACAAGAGGTTTATAATGAGTGTGCAAAAGATATTTTAAGAGAAATTGACGCTCTTGTTTATTCAGGTTTTTTTACCTCTGTTAAAATCGAAAGCGCTTCCGAAAAGGACGCGAAGGATATCGAAGAAACAGAAAGCGAGATTTTCACCCATTTCTGGAAAGCGCAGTCCGTAAGAGAAACGCTTGAGCATTCAGGTCTTTTTTTCCTCGCAAAGGAAAGCGGCAAAACTATAGGTCACATAGGCTTAAGCTTTATATGCGGCGAGGGATATGTGCTGACACTTGCAGTAAAAAAAGAATACCGACACAAAAACGCGGCAACCCTGCTTTTAAACAGGGCTGTTTCCGCGGCTTTCGATGAGGATATGGATTTTTTATCGCTTGAGGTAAGAAAATCCAACGACGACGCCGTAAGGCTATACGAAAGGTTAAAATTCAAAATTGAGGGAATCCGCAAAGATTTTTATGAGGACCCTAAGGAAGACGCACTGATAATGACAAGAAGGTTTAAAATTTAATGTTGATACTTAGTATTGAATCGTCCTGCGACGAAACCTCGGTTGCTGTAACCGACGGCAGAAAGGTACTTTCAAATATTGTCTCCACACAGATTGAAGAGCATAAGATTTACGGCGGAGTTGTCCCCGAAATTGCCTCAAGGAGGCATACAGAAAACATAAGCGCGGTATGCAGAGCCGCGATTAAAAAAGCGGAAATTGAATATAAGGATTTAGACGCCGTGGCGGTCACCTTTGCCCCGGGGCTAATCGGAGCGCTTTTAGTCGGAGTAAATTTTGCAAAAGGACTAAGCTACACGCTCGGAATTCCGCTTATCCCCGTTCACCATTTAAGGTCGCACATAGCGGCGAATTACATAACAAACGAGGATTTAAAGCCGCCTTTTTTATGTCTTACGGTTTCGGGCGGAAACACATTGCTTACAAAGGTTGAGGACTACACGGTTTTTAAGCCGATAGGCAAAACTATGGACGACGCAGCAGGCGAATGCCTTGACAAGGCGGCACGGTGCATGGGACTGAGCTACCCGGGAGGAGTCAATATTGATAAGATTGCGACAGAAGCGGACACAAAAAAATATCCACTTCCCTATCCGAAAACGGAAAACAAATTCGATTTCAGCTTTTCGGGACTTAAAACCGCAATAGTGAATATTACTCACAACGCCGCTCAGAAGAATGAAGAAATAGATGTTCCCGTGCTTGCGGCGACGGTAAGGCAAAAGGTTTGCGATATACTTATCGACAAAACCATGAGCGCCGTGAGGGAAGAAAACGCAAAAACGGTTGTTATCGCAGGCGGAGTAAGCGCAAACAGCGAGCTAAGAGAAAGAATGCTTAAAAAATGCAGAGAAGAAGGCATAAAGCTTTATTTTCCCGAGCTTAAATACTGCGGAGACAATGCGGCAATGGTGGGAGTTCAGGCATTTTATGAATATGAAAGCGGAAACATTGCCTCGCTTGACTTAAACGCGGCGGCAACGCTTCCTATAGATTACAGATAAAAAAGAGGTTTTTTCTATGAGTAAAGAAATGCTTATTATAGTTAATCCGAAATCGGGCAAAGCAAAAATGCGCACCGAATTACTTGATATTTCGGAAATCTTTTCATCGGCAGGCTACCATGTAAGCGTTTATCCTACAAAGGAACGCGCGGACGCAACAAAAAAAGCAGAAAAGCTTAAAACCGGTGATTTTGATACAGTAGTCGTCTGCGGAGGAGACGGAACCTTAAACGAGGTCATAACCGGACTCATGCACTCCGGCACCGATGCCAAGCTCGGATATATCCCGTCCGGAACGCTCAACGAATGGTCCTCGGGGCTCGGAATTTCAAGAGATATAAAAACCGCCGCTAAGGATATAGTTACCGGCTCGGTAATTGAGCTTGACATAGGAAAATTCGGCGAAAAATACTTTTCATACACCGCATCGTTCGGCGCTTTTACCGAGGCTTCCTATTCTGCGCCTCAGGAGATAAAAAATGTTCTCGGTCAGGCGGCATATTTCTTTGAGGGGATAAAAAGTCTCGGAAATATTAAGCCTATTCATCTTTGCTTTGAGCATGACGATGAAAAGACCGAGGGGGATTTCCTTTTCGGCGCTGTTTCAAACTCTATGTCGGTAGGCGGAATAGTTAAGTTTGACGAAGCGGTTGTTAAGCTTAACGACGGGCTTTTTGAGGTACTGCTTATAAGAAAGCCCAAAAATATAATCGAATTCCAGAATATTATCGACGGAATTTTAAGAAAAGATTTAACTAAAAACGGAATTGAGTTTTTCCACACAAGTAATCTTACGGTTACGCAGGGCGAGCATGTAAACTGGACGCTTGACGGCGAATATGCCGAGGGCAGCGATCCGCTGAGCATTTCAAACATTCATAACGCGGTTAAATTCATAGTGCCGAAAACTGAACTAAAAGCCGCAAATATCAAATAAAAATTCGGGAGATAAGGAATAATGTTTACAAGAGATATCGGTGTCGACCTCGGCACCGCAAACACCTTGGTCTGCGTTAAGGGCAAGGGAATTATAATGAGAGAGCCGTCGGTTGTGGCTTATGATATGAGAAGCGACGCGGTAAGAGCCGTGGGTCAGGAAGCTAAGGAAATGATAGGAAGAACACCTGGGTCTATTGTTGCAGTAAGACCGCTTAAGGACGGTGTAATAGCCGACTTCGATGTTACCGCCGCCATGCTTAAAAGATTTATAAGGCAGGCTCTAAAGGGCTCGTTCTTTTCAAGAGTAAGAATGGTTATCTGCATTCCTACAGGCATTACCGAGGTTGAAAGCAGAGCGGTTTATGACGCGGCTAAGCAGGCAGGCGCTACAGATATTGATTTATTAGAGGAGCCGATGGCGGCGGCAGTGGGAGCAGGTCTTGCGGTGTCAGACGCGGCAGGCTGTATGGTTGTAGATATCGGAGGCGGAACAAGCGAGGTTGCGGTTATTTCGCTCGGAGATATAGTTACCTCTCAGTCTTTAAGAGTCGGCGGAGACGATCTTGACGAAGCGATTATTGCTTTTATCAGAAAAAAGCACAATCTTCTTATAGGCGAGCGCACAGCGGAGCAAATTAAAATTGCGATAGGCTCGGCAAAGCCTTATGAGGACGAAAAATCCATTGAAATAAAGGGAAGAAACTTAATCGACGGTCTTCCGAAAAACATATTTATTTCCTCTTCCGAGGTCAGAGAAGCAATGGCAGACCCGATAGCACAGATAATTGACACTATCCGCACAACCCTTGAAAAAACTCCGCCTGAGCTTTCGGCGGATATAATCGACACCGGTATTACTCTTACAGGCGGCGGAGCGCTTCTGCGCGGACTTGCGGAGCTTATTGCCGAAGAGACAGAGATACCCGTAACCGTTGCGGCAAATCCGCTCGACTGTGTTGTTTTAGGAACCGCAAAAAGGCTTGAGGACGACAAAAGCTTTGCAAACTACACATTCAGAAGAGGAAAAAGATTCCGCTGAAAATTACTTTTATAATGGAGATAAAAACACATGCGTTTTTTCTTTCGCAGCAGACAGTTTAAAATAATACTCAGCATTTTTCTATGCGTGGTAATTTCCGCTACTGTTTTCGGACTTATCGGCGAGCATATCGCGCCTCAGGCGGATATCGCCGGAACTATAGCGGCGCCCTTTAAATCGGCCGCAACCTTTGTTTCGGGATTTTTCTCAGATATTTCAAAAAAATACAGCGACGGAAACAAGCTCATGCTTGAAAATGCCGAGCTTAAAAACGAGCTTAACGATTTAAGAAAAAAGGTCGCCGATTACAGCGATATTAAATCCCAGAATGAATTCTATAAAAATTATCTTGAAATAAAGGACGCAAATCCCGATTTCAGCTTCACCTCTGCTTCTCTTATAGCAAGGGACGCTGAGGATCCTTACGGCGGATTTACGCTTAATAAAGGCTCGCTTTCGGGGATTTCCAAATACGACCCTGTTATTACCGACGCAGGCGTTATCGGCTATATTTCAGAGGTGGGGCTTACAACCTCAAAGGTCGCAACCGTTTTATCTCCCGAAATCACCTTAGGCGCTCTCGATGTTCGAACAAAGGATTCGGGAATTGTGAGCGGAAGCATAGAGCTTGCAAAGGACAAGCTTTGCAGAATGAACAATCTTTCAAGGTCCTGCAGTGTTGCCGTAGGAGACTGGATTATGACCTCGGGCGAGGGAATTTTCCCCGAAGGACTTTTAATCGGTCAGATAAGCGCTATAAGCAGTGACAAATATAATACCTCGATATATGCGGATATTAAGCCCTTTGCGGAGCTTTCCGACATAAAAAATGTAATGGTTATAACCGATTTTGAAGGTCAGGGCGGAATAAATCCCGATAAAAACGGAGAAAAATAAGCTATGAACACTCAAAAAAAAGGGAGACTCATAGTAACCCTTATAAATTTCCTTATATTCTCCGCTCTTTATATCTTTCATTTTTCGGGGAATATTTCTCTTAAAATCGCTTCAGCTCAACCGATTTTGTGCCTTTCCCTGCTGGTTGCGGTTTCAATGTTTTCAAGCGAATGGACCTCTGCCTTTGCAGGGCTCATTTTAGGCTTTTTCTTTGACAGCGTTTCAAGCAATTCATCGGTTTTTAATACGGTGATTTTGTTTATAATAGGACTCGGAGTTTCTCTTATTACACATTATATATTTAATAATAATATTTTATCCGCCGCGGCGCTGTCCGTTATAAGCTCTGTTATTTATTTTCTTTTAATGTGGCTCCTTTTTTACGGAATAGGCAAGGGCGCAGAACAAAGCGCTTATTATCTTTTCAGAATTGCCGTTCCGTCAGCCGTTTATACAGCGGTTTTCATATTCCCGTTTTATTTTCTTGAACGGGCGCTGTTTAAAAAATTTACTAACAACTGATTAAGGTGATAATATGCCATTTAAGCATGACCGGCAGACGCCGATCACAATACTTGCGGTTATACTTGTTTTAATAATGCTCCTGTATTCGGCAAGACTTTATTCTTTGCAGGTTATAAACGCGGATAAGTATTCCTCAGCCGCAGGGAGCACCTCCGTCCGCACGGCGGTGCTTAAAGCTCCGCGCGGAGAAATACTTGACCGTTACGGCAGAAAAATCGCCGTCAACCGAGACGGATACAACATAGTTTTTAACAAAGCCTATGTAAAGGACAATCTTAACGATGTAATTCTTTCTCTTTGCAGGCTTTTAAGCGAAAAAAACACCCCTTGGATAGACGAGCTGCCTCTCGACAGAACATCTCCCTACGGGTTTACCGAGGGCGCTTCTACAGATAAGCTTATAAAGCTTTTGGGCGTTGCCCACTATGCTACTGCGGAAAACTGCTTTGAAAGAATGGTTGAAAAATACGATTTAAAAAAGTATCCGTCTGACGAGCAGAGAACAATAATGGGTGTAAGATACAGCATGGATCTTGCGGATTTTTCCATTTCATATCCTTATAACTTCGCTGAGGATATATCCTCGGAGCTTATGAGGGCTATAAGCGAATCGGGCTTTATGCTAAACGGAGTTTCGGTTGAGGTTGTACCGTTCAGGGAATATACAGATACTTCGCTTGCCGTTAACCTGATAGGCTCGGTAGGCCCTATTTATGAAAAGGACTGGAATGACCCCGACAACGGCGAAAACTATAAGGCAAGAGGCTACAGCTATAACGATAAGGTCGGAATAAGCGGAATTGAATACTATGCCGAAAAATACTTAAGAGGGACCGACGGACAAATAACATATTATATCGACGCTTCGGGAAACATTGTTAAAACCGAAATTTCAAAAGAGCCTATTGCGGGAAAAACCATAATGCTTACTCTTGACAAGACCATTCAGCGCGCAGCGCAGGATAAGCTGGCGGAAACCGTAAACGATCTTAAATCCAAGGGCGGCACCTGCACGGCAGGAAGCGCGGTTATGATGAATGTAAACGAAGGAAAGGTAATCTGCGCGGCGAACTTCCCCACCTATGACTCTTCGACCCTGAGCCAAAACATAAACAGTCTTTTAAAGGACCCTGCTAAGCCTATGACTAACAGAGCCTTCAAGGGTGTTTATCCTGTAGGCTCGACGATAAAGCCGGCGGTTGCGGTGGCGGCGCTTGAAAATAACCTTTATAAAAAAGGCGAAATCATAAAATGTGTTATGACCTACGATTATTTTGCCGACTACAAGCCGAGATGTCTTCATTACCACGGACCTATCGACCTTACAAACGCCCTTTCAAAAAGCTGCAACTATTTCTTTTTTGAGTTGGGACGAAGAATAGGAGCGATGACGCTTACCGATTATTTCAAGCAGTTCGGTTTAGGAACGAAAACAGGCGTTGAGGTTGACGACAGCAAGGGTCTTTTAAACGAGCCTAAAACAAACGGTATCGGAGGAGACACATTACAGATAGCAATAGGTCAGTTAAACGCTTTTACGCCCTTACAGCTTTGCAATTATGTCGCAACTCTTTCAAACGGCGGCACTCATTACAAGGCGACTCTTATTGATAAAATAATGTCTTACGATTTATCCGAAACCTTTGACGAATGCAAGCCGCAGGAGGTAAACAAGGTTGAAATAAGCGACAGCACTCTTGAAGCGGTTAAAATCGGTATGCTTTCGGTTACCGTAGACGGAACGGGACGCACCCAACTCGGAGATTATCCGATAAAGCTCGGAGGAAAAACGGGTACTTCACAGAACGACAACGGCGCGGACCACAGCACATATATAGTATTCGCACCCTATGATAACCCCGAAATCGCGATTTCCGTTATTCTTGAGCACGGAAATTCCGGCTCTGCGGCAGGAAGCATTGTAAGGTCTCTTTTGGACGCTTACTTTTTTGCTTCGGGAAATGCGGCGGCAGATGCTGTTCCTTATACTGTTTTAAGTTGACACAGGTTGCTTTTTATGATAAAATTATGAGATACGAGGTGAATTTATGCCTGTTTGTTTAGGGATAACTTCGGGAAAGGGCGGAACCGGTAAATCCACGGTAGCCGCAGGGCTTGCGGCGGCCTTTTCAAAAAAGGGCAGAAAAACCGTTTTAATAGATATGGATCAGGGAATGCGGTGTCAGGACCTGTTATTCGGTTTTGACGAGGATGTTATATTCGATTTAAGCGATATCTTATCGGGAAAGGATTTAAGCGACTGCATTTACAGTCCCGAAAAGCATAAAAATCTTTATGTCATCCCTGCCCCTGCGGAGCTTGAAAACATCAGTTTAAGCGCCCTTTGTTCTCTTACCGAGAAATTAAAATCAGAATTCGATGCGATTATCTTTGATTTCCCCGCAGGAACAGATTTTTCGCTTTATTCCGCTCTCGGGGATGACGGAATGTTTATAACGGTCTGCAATCCCGACCTTGTTTCTGTAAGAGACGCGCAGGCTGTAAGCAGGCTTCTTCCGAAAACGGTATTTGAGCCGCGGCTTATAATAAACAAATTTGACAAAAAATCGTTCTTGCTCGGCGGATATAAAAATTTCGACCAAGTAATAGACGGGGCGTCGATAAGACTTATAGGCGTTATTCCCTATGACAGAGGTCTTTCTTCACTTTGCACAACGCACTGCATAAATTTAAAGAAAAGAGCGGGCAAGGCTTTTTTAAGGACAGCCGAAAGGATTTCCGGAAAAGAAGTTTCAATGCCTGATAAAATATAAAAAATAAAAAGGAGTTAACATTATGACAATTGCACTTATTGCACATGACACAAAAAAAGAGCTTATGGTTCAGTTCTGCATAGCCTACTGCGGAATTCTTTCAAGACATAATCTTATTGCCACGGGAACTACCGGAAAGGTAGTCTGCGAAGCAACAGGTCTTAATATCGCAAAATTTTTAGGAGGCTCTCAGGGCGGCTCTCAGCAGATAGCTTCGAGAATAGGCTGTAATGAAATAGATATGCTTCTCTATTTCAGAGACCCGTTAAACCCGAAACCGGGCGAGCCCGACGAAAGCTCTCTTTTAAGGCTTTGCGATGTTCATAACATTCCTTTTGCCACTAATATTGCAACCGCCGAGGTTTTAATTCACGGTCTTGAGCGCGGAGACCTCGACTGGCGCGAAATAGTTAAAAAATCATAAAATTTCAAGGGATCAAAAATGGCGGAAATAAATCATGCCGTTAAAGGCACGGGGGATATTCTCCCCGAAAATATTCATAAATATCAATATATAGAAAAGGTTATGCTTGACACCGCGCTTCGGTTCGGATTCAGGGAAATAAGAGTTCCGGTTTTCGAGCACACAGAGGTTTTCAGCCGAAATGTCGGCGAAACCACCGATGTTGTTCAAAAAGAAATGTATACATTTCTTGATAAGGGCGGAAGGTCTATAACACTTCGCCCCGAGCTTACCGCAGGAACGGTAAGAAGCGTTATAGAGCACGGTCTGCTCAGCGGTCTGCTTCCTCAAAAGGTCTGCTATATCGGCGGCTGTTACAGATATGAAAAACCGCAGGCCGGAAGACTCAGAGAATTTCATCAGTTCGGAGTTGAATGCTTCGGCGCGGCGGATGCGGCGGCGGACGCGGAAATCATTTCTCTTGCAAATGAGGTCCTTAAAAACGCGGGAATTAAAAGCATTCATCTTGAAATAAATTCAATAGGCTGTCCTGAGTGCAGAAAAGAATACCAGAGAGCCTTAAAGGCGTATTTTACCGAGCATATAGACGAGCTTTGCGACACCTGCAAGGAAAGACTTGAAAGAAATCCCATGAGAATTCTTGACTGCAAGTCCCCTGTATGCTCAAAAATTGCTCAAAACGCACCTAAGGTCACGGATTTTCTTTGCGAAGAATGCAGCGAGCATTTTGAAAAGGTTAAAAAATACCTTACGGCAGAGGGAATTGAATATACCGTTAATCCGAATATCGTCCGCGGACTTGATTATTACACAAGGACCGTTTTCGAATTCATTTCGGGCGATATCGGCGCGCAGTCGACTGTTTGCGGCGGCGGAAGATACGACGGGCTTGTCCGTCAGATGGGCGGACCCGATATCCCCGCTCTCGGCTTTGCAATAGGTATCGAAAGGCTGATGCTTCTGCTTGAAAATACCAAGACGCAAATGCCCGAGGCTCAAAAATGCGAGCTTTATATAGCTCCTATGGGAGAAAGCGCTAAGCTTAAGGCTTTGGAGCTTTGCGCAAAGCTGCGTGAAGTTGGATTTTTCGTTCAAACCGATATTTCCTCTAAGGGACTTAAGGCACAAATGAAATATGCCGATAAAACAGGCGCGCTTTACAGCACCGTTATCGGAGAGGACGAGCTTGCGGCTGACAGAGCAAATATTAAAAATATGGCTTCGGGCGATATAACAGAGGTAGCATTAAGCAATATATGCGAAGATTTTTCCGATATAAAGAACAGGCAGGCTCTTTTAAACCTTGAAAATTCTATAGAAGGTGTTTTTTAATGAAATTAGACAGAATGAACGGAATGAAGCGCACCGATTACTGCGGATCATTTACAAAATCGGATATCGGCCGTGAAACGGTAGTTTGCGGCTGGGTTCAGAGGGCGCGCAATCTCGGAAGTCTGATATTTGTCGATTTAAGAGACAGAAGCGGAATAGTGCAGATTGCATTTGACGAAACGACCGAGCGTTCTGTTTTCGAAAAGGCAGAAAAGCTTAGAAGCGAATTTGTTATAATGGTGCACGGCAAGGTCAGAATGAGATCTTCGGTTAACAGGGAAATCCCGACAGGCGAAATCGAAATTGAGGCCGATGTGCTTAAAATTTTAGGCGAAGCTCAGACTCCGCCCTTTGAAATTCTTCCCGACAGCAATGCAAACGAGGAATTAAGACTTAAATACAGATTTCTTGATTTAAGGCGCTCCCCTCTTCAAAAGAATATTTTAATGCGCCATAAAATCACAAAGGTTACAAGGGATTATTTCGATGAAAACGGATTTCTTGAAATAGAAACTCCCACACTCATTAAATCCACTCCCGAAGGCGCAAGAGACTATCTTGTTCCGTCAAGAGTACATAAAGGAAGCTTTTTCGCACTTCCGCAGTCACCGCAGATGTACAAGCAGCTTCTTATGGTATCGGGCTTTGACAGATATATGCAGCTTGCCCGCTGCTACAGGGATGAGGATTTAAGAGCCGACAGACAGCCGGAGTTTACACAGATAGACCTTGAAATGTCATTTGTCGAGCGAGACGATGTTTT
Source organism: uncultured Eubacteriales bacterium (assembly GCA_934466515.1). Lineage (GTDB taxonomy): Bacteria > Bacillota > Clostridia > Oscillospirales > Acutalibacteraceae > UBA737. The sequence goes on along the minus strand of CAKSLH010000007.1, from coordinate 21,651 downwards.
TGCGGTTGCCGAAGGATATGTTAAGCGCCTTTTCAAGGAAATTCTTAACATTGAGGTTCCCACTCCCCTGCCGAGAATGAAATATGTTGACGCGATGAACGATTACGGCTCCGATAAGCCAGACACGCGTTTTGATATGAAAATCAAGGATATTTCGGATATTGCGGAAAACTGCGGCTTCGGAGTTTTCTCAGACACTGTTAAAAACGGCGGAACAGTCCGTGCGATAACAGCTAAAAATGCCGCCGGTATATATACGAGAAAAGAAATTGATAAATTGACCGAGGAAGCCAAGGGCATAGGTGCTAAGGGTCTTGCATTTATCCGCTGGGTCGAAGATAAGCCGTCCTCATCGTTTGCAAAGTTTTTAACCGAGGACGAAATGAATGCAATAATAGACAGGGCAGGTGCCGAAAAGGGCGATGTTGTTTTAATCGTTGCCGACAAAAAGAATGTTGCGCTTTCGGTTCTCGGTGCGCTCAGACTTACCGTTGCTAAAAAGCTTGACATTATCCCCGAAGGAAAATACAATTTCCTTTGGATAACCGAATTCCCGTTCTTTGAATACAACGAGGAGACAGGTCGCTGGGACGCAATGCACCATCCCTTTACAGCTCCTTTGGACGAATGTATTCCATATCTTGATAATGCTCCCGAAAAGGTGTATGCTAATGCTTATGATCTGGTGCTGAACGGAACGGAGCTTTCAAGCGGTTCTGTAAGAATAACCGACCCCGAGCTTCAAAAGCACATGTTCAATGCCTTGGGGCTTTCCGATGAAGAAGCCGAGCAGAAATTCGGATTTTTAATCGGTGCGTTTAAATACGGCGCTCCGCCGCATGCGGGAATGGGAATAGGTCTTGACAGACTTTGCATGATAATGACGGGCAGCGACAGTCTGCGCGATGTTATCGCATTTCCTAAGGTTGCAAATTCAAGCGAGCTTATGTCGGGCGCTCCCGCGGCTGTCGACACTGCTCAGCTTAATGACCTTGCAATCGAAATAAAGTCAGCAAAAGAATAATTTTTTTTAAAATTTAATACAATCTATATGAAACCTACAGAAGTTATCTTAAATGACTGCAGGCGGATAGAACTTTGGAGAATCCCGCAATGAGGTGGGTGCCGAAGGTGCAAGAGGCTTTGAATTTATAAAGCCTTAATCTCTCAGGCAAACGGACGAAGTATTTTTAAAACATTTTGTTTTTAGAGCGAAGTGCCGTTTTTCGGGCATTTCGCTTTTTTTAATAAATAAAAGGAGAGAAAAAATGGAAAAATTTCTTGAAAGACTTACGCAAATAAATGAAACTCTCAATACATTTATTTGGGTAAAAATCGGTGTGGTAATACTTATATTTACGGGAGTTTTAATGACTGCTGCAACAAAATTCTTTCAGGTCTCGCACTTAAGACACTGGTGGAAAAACACAATAGGAAGCCTTTTTAACAAAAAGGTTATGGGACACAGCAAGGAACAGGGCTCAATTTCGCCGTTTCAGGCGCTTTGCACCGCTCTTGCGGCGACAATCGGAACAGGAAATATCGCAGGCGTTGCGGCGGCTATAGTTATAGGAGGTGCAGGCGCAGTATTTTGGATGTGGATCGCCGCGTTCTTTGGAATGATGACGAATTATTCCGAAAATGTATTAGGAATTTACTACCGCCGCAGAAATGCCGACGGCGAATGGTCGGGCGGCGCAATGTATTATTTAAAGGACGGCTTGGGCTCTAAAAAGCATTGCAAAAAAATAGGCGCGGTGCTTGCGGCGGTATTTTCGGTATTTACTATCATTGCCTCTTTCGGAATAGGCAATATGGGACAGGTAAATAAAATCGTTGCTAATGTTGTTTCTGCTTTTGATATCAAAGCGCTTTCTTCTCATGTGCTTTACGGCGATATAACCCTTTATAATGTTGTTATCGGCGGAGTTATAATGCTCCTTTCGGCTTTGATAATCTTAGGCGGATTAAAACGAATTGCGGCTTTTGCGGAAAAAATCGTTCCGTTTATGGTAATAATGTTTATTCTGGGCAGTCTTACCGTCATAGGTATTCATTATGAGCAGATTTTACCTGCCTTAAGAGCAATATTCAAAACCGCTTTCAAGCCGGTTGCGGCGGCAGGAGGCACAATAGGTTATCTTATAAGCGTGGTTGTGACACAGGGCTTTAAGCGCGGAGTTTTCTCAAACGAGGCAGGTCTTGGCTCCTCTGTTATGGTACATTCAAATTCGAATGTCAGAGAGCCTGTAGTTCAGGGCATGTGGGGCATTTTCGAGGTATTTGCCGATACAATGGTAGTCTGCACAATGACCGCGCTTGTTATTTTAACCTCTGGCGTTTATGACCTTAACACCGGAAAGGCAGTCTGCGACGACGCAACGCTTGTTGCAAAAGCATTCAACAATACCTTCTCCTACGGAAATATCGGAGAAAAGTTTATAGCGATTGCCATGTTCCTGTTCGCTTTTACTACCGTTCTCGGCTGGTCACATTACGGCTCAAAGGCTGTGGAATACCTTTTCGGCGTCAAGGGCAAAAAGGTTTACAAGATTATATTTGTTTTAATGATAATTTCGGGTGCTCTTATGACCTCTTCCCTCGCGTGGGATATTTCCGACACCTTTAACGGTCTTATGATGCTTCCTAACCTTATAGGCGTTTTGGCACTTAGCCCGTTAGTTGCCAAAATTACAAAGAATTATATAAAGAGAATTTTAAAGGGCAAAACCGCAACGCCTTTGCTTTCCTATGACCCCGAATTGCAGGCGGAGGGCGAAGAAAAGCTCGATGAAGAAAAGGAAGAAATCGCAGTATAAAATTCTTGACAAAGATTTTGTGTGGGGTATAATATTTATAGCAAATATTTTTGATTGGAGTTGACCTTTATGGCAATTTTAATAACCGGCGGTGCAGGCTTTATCGGAAGCCACACCTGCGTTGAGATGCTTAATTCGGGCAAGGATGTTGTTGTTATTGATAATCTTGACAACAGCTCGGCGGAGTCGCTTAAAAGAGTCGAAAAGATAACCGGAAAAAAGGTTACCTTTTATGAAGACGATGTCTGCGACAAGGAGGCTCTTCGCAAAATCTTCAAAAAGGAAAACATAGAAGCGGTTATCCATTTTGCGGGACTTAAAGCGGTAGGCGAATCGGTAAGAGAGCCGATAAGATATTATGATAACAATCTTATAAGCACTCTTTCTCTTATTGAGGTTATGAACGAATTCGGCGTTAAGAAAATCGTTTTTTCTTCCTCGGCTACGGTTTACGGTGTTGCCAAAACAATGCCGCTTAAAGAGGGTATGCCGACAGGAGCGATAAATCCTTACGGCAGGACAAAGCTGTTTATAGAAGAGATTTTAAAGGACCTCTATGTTGCCGATAAACAGTGGTGCATTGCGCTTTTAAGATATTTCAATCCTATCGGCGCGCATAAGAGCGGACTTATCGGAGAAGACCCGAAGGGAATTCCGAACAACCTCATGCCTTATATTTCTCAGGTTGCTGTAGGAAAGCTTGAAAAGCTCCATGTTTTCGGAAATGATTATAAGACCGTTGACGGAACCGGCGTAAGAGATTATATCCATGTTGTAGACCTTGCTGTCGGACATGTAAAGGCAATAGACTGGGCGCTTAATCATACAGGCTGCGAGGCTATCAACTTAGGCACGGGAAACGGCGTAAGCGTTTTACAGCTTCGTGACGCATTCGTTAAAGCGACAGGCGTTGAAATTCCTTATGTTATCGACCCGCGCCGCCCCGGAGATCCCGATGAGGTCTATGCCGATGCAAGCAAGGCTAAAGAAATGCTCGGCTGGGAAGCGAAATACGGAATAGAAGAAATGTGCGAAGACACATGGCGCTGGCAGAAAAACAATCCCGACGGCTACGGAAAATAAATATATAAATGCGGACTGTTATAATCAGTCTGCAGAATATCTGCCCGTGGCGCAGCTGGATAACGCAACAGATTCCGATTCTGAAGAACGGGGGTTCGAATCCCTTCGGGCAGGCCAAACGAAAAAGTCGCTTGATGTAAATCAGGCGATTTTTTTGTTTTATTCATTAAAACGAACTTTTAATGATGTCGGTAAATGTCATATTTGAAACAGCTATAAATTATATTGCTTGAACGAAAGAGAGGTGATATAATTGAGTTATATAGGTGAATTATTTAAATCCGGTGTTTGGGGTACAAAAGCACCCAAAGAACCACAGTGGATCAAATGGGTTCACAGGAATTTAAGTGTAAACCATTGCCCGGAATGTTTAAAGCTTGACGGTTGTTATTTTTTGAAAGAAAAAGCGCCAAAGCATCCGCATCACCCTTATTGCCATTGCCTTTTAAATTCTATATCTTATAATACTGTTTTGAAAAATGCTAAGGCGGTCAGTGATTACAGTAAATATGATCCTTATCTATTTAATCCCAAATATGCTAAAAAGCACGGAAAAGACAAAATGTTTAAAAGCTGGGGCTTTGACATTACAGATTCAAAATATTTGCAAGCGGAATGTGAAAAACAAGCACTTGAGAAATATGTAAATGGCAATTATGATTTGGGAAAACTTGATAAATACGGACAAAGAATCAGCATTAGAATCAGTATTCCCAGAAAGGATACGGGCGAAATGGTTTCGTACATCACAGGATGGATGGTACAACAAAACGGCAAAATAAAATTAAATACACCATACGGAGGTAAATAGAATGAACTATTTAGATACGGTAGAATTAGTTACTGAAAAAGAAAAATATGCAAAAGAAGGCGTTCACAAAGGTATGCAAGGTGTAATTTGGGACGAAAGGAAAATTGACGGCTGTTGGCTTGTCAATTTTCCAAGTTACGGCGAAAATGCCGATATTGCAGAAATCCCGATAAAAGAAGAAGATTTAAAACTCCTGCCTAACGGATTTAATTCGGTGCCGAACGAAGAAATAAAAAAAGCTTTTGAAAACAGCCAAAAATAAATAGGTATCTTAATTGCACCCACAAGCCAAAAAGAAACGGCAATTTTCGAAAGAAGATTGCCGTTTCCAATGAAAAGATAAAAGAGAATTTTGCTTCTCTCCTTATTTTCAATTATCAATTATTCTCTCCCTACACTCAAAAGCCAGTCTGCCGTTCCCCTTGCTATAGCAAGGGCTTTTTTATTATTTGCCTCATCCGATTTAATAGAAGTCAGGTCATATTCATTGCTTAAATATCCGTTTTCCGAAAGTACAGACGGGCAAAATGTCATTCTCGCCATATAAAAATAATGCCAAGCGAGCTGAGTTCTGCTTTGCCCTGCAGGAGAATAAATTCCCGTTTCGAGGTTCCTTGTGTAAACAGCCTTAGCAAGAGCCTGTGAAAACGGCGTGGAATAGAAAGCGCCGTAGCCGTTAAAGTTTGAATTTACCGAGGAGTCATGATGAACGGATATGAGCAGATCAGGTTCATATTTTCTGTAAATAGCAGTTCTTTCGGGCGAAAGCAAATAGGTGTCGGAGGTCCTCGTCATATAAACAGTTGCCCCTGCATTTTTTAAAATCCTTGCGATTTTAATACTAAGCGTCAGATTTCTTTCGGATTCGGCAGTACCGTCGCCTGCAATTGCTCCGCTGTCCTTTCCGCCGTGACCTGCGTCTATAAGGATTTTAATTCCCGTAAGGTCAGCCCCTATTTCATTATCGGCAGGAACAGCCGATTTAGGGTGTTTAAACGAAAAAACGAGCTGACCGGAGTTGTTATAATAAGCGTCCCAGCCGTAAAACGCGCCTTTTCTCTTAAGATAAAGCCTTACCGTATAATCGGGAGCGCCCGAAACGATTTCAAATTTAGAAAACAGCGGATTGCTCTCAGAAAAGCTTATTTGCCCCTCAAAAACCGAAGCATAGCAAAATTTAATTTCAACATATTCGTAAGTGGTACTTGAAACGGTATAATCCTGCACGGCAGGATTAGTATACTTTTGCGGATAAAGGTCAAGAAAAAAGGGCGCCTTATAAAGGGTATTAAAAACAAGCTCGGTTTTGCTGCCCTCGCTGAGAGAGGCAAGCCTTATTTCGTTATGGTCGGGCAGAGTGCCGGAATATGCCTTCGAGGTTTCAATATATTTCCCCTCAGGCTTTATGATTCTTTTTATATAAACCCGTCTGCCGCAGTTAAGCTTATAATAGGTACAGCCGTTTGCGCTTAAATTCCCTGTAATATAATCAACCGTACCTTTAGGCAGATAATTGTTTGTTGGACGGGTCAAATCATCGGTTGTTTTTCCGTCAAATGTCTCTGCGCTTTCCTCGACTATTTCTGCAATCTGAGGTTTAAAAACAGTCGGCTCAGAGGAAGATATAATTTCTGAAGAATTTTCCGAAGAGGGGATTTCAGAAACGGGCTTTTCTTCCGACGAGACATTTGCCCCGACATTTACCGTCTCTTTCTTTTTACTGTTATTTTTCAAAACAAAAAATACGCAAAAGGCTGCCGCAACAAGTGCAACAGCCGAAACCGACGAAATCAAAATTATTTTTTTCTTTCGTGACATATTATTACCGCCTAATCCAGGGTGTATTTATCCGCATATAATTTATATTCGTCTTTAAACTCCGTATTATTAGCCGCCTTAAATTTGCGCAGGAATTTATGCGCGTCAAGTTTAGAGGAATGGAGCTGTAAGGTGCAGACCGCAATATTTGAGCAGTGGTCGGAAATTCTTTCAAAATTAGTAAGAATATCAGAAAATACAAAGCCCAGCTGGATTGTACATTTTCCTGTCTGCAAGCGCTCGACATGGCGCGAGGTAAGCTCATCCTTAAGCTTATCGATAACCTGTTCAAGCGGCTCAACATGAGACGCCATTTCGGTATCGTCGTCCGTAAAAGAATCAAACGACATATTTACAATTTCTATAAGAGCCGCTTCCAAGGTTTTAAGCTCATTGGTCGCCTCGTCCGAAAAGACAATTTTCTTTGTGCTTATCTCTTCTGAAACCTTGCTGATATTCAGCGCATGGTCCGCAATTCTTTCAAAATCGCTTAAGGAATGAATCATTCTGCCGACCTCATGGGACTCGGCAACCGTCAGCTCGTTACTGCTGATTTTTACAAGATAGGTGCTAAGCTTATCCTCATATTTATCGGTCAAGGCTTCTATTTCCTTAACATACTGCGCCTTTGACTGCTCATATTTATTTATCATTTCAAGCGAAATCATCAGCGCGTTTCTTGAATAGGACGCCATTTCATTTACAAGACGGCGGCACTCGGATATTGCAAGAGGTGTGTTATTGAAAATTCTTTCGTCAAGAAATACCTCATGGGTTTTGGTATTATCGCTTTTAATGGTTTTTCTGCAAAGATTTATTAGAGGCTTTTTAAAAGGAATGAAGAAAATTGTATTTATAATATTAAACAGCGAATGGACTACCGCAACGCCTATCATTGAAATTTTAGGCAACATCAGATCAGGCGAAATAAACATAACGATATACATTGCTATCATACACAAAACGCCGCCGATAGCATTCGTATAAACATGCATAGCAACAACGCGCTTTGCGTTTTTATTCGTTCCTATACTCGATATAAATGCTGTCATACATGTGCCGATATTGGCGCCTATAATAAGCGGAATTGCCGCCCTGTAATCAAGACCTACGGAGAATGCAAGCGCCTGAACAATAGCGACTGTAGCCGCCGAGGACTGAATAACGCCCGTAAACAGCGTTGAAACTAAAAATGCAAGCGCAGGCGATTTAGAAAAGGCGGTTAAAATACTTGAATACTGCTTGACATCCGCCATTGAATCGCTCATCATATTCATGCCTGCCATTAAAATGGCAAAGCCGATAAATATTTCGCCTAATTTCTGCTTCTTATCGTTCTTTGAAAGCATACGCATTGCAATACCGATAAATGCAAATATCGGAGCAAAGGTCATAGGCTTTAAAAGCACCATCCAGAAATTGCTTCCCGTATTTGAATTAAGCGTTAATATCCACGCGGTAAGCGTTGTTCCGACATGCGAGCCCATTATCATACCGAAGGTTTCTTCAAAGGCAAGAATACCAGAGTTTACAAGTCCGACAAGCATTACCGTCATCGCGGAAGAGGACTGAATAGCAACCGTTATTCCCGCGCCTACGGAAAATCCTAAAAAGTCATTGCCGGTCACCATTTTCAGCGTGCGTTCAAGTCCGCCGCCCGCCATTTGCTCAAGACCGCCGGACATTACGCTCATTCCGAAAAGAAAGAATGTAAGTCCGCCGAAGAGCATTGCCACCATGGAAAGTATTTCTGCGGCCATTTAATATCCTCCAAAAAGCTTTTTAAAATTCAACTGTTTTTTCAATATAAGCCTTAAGCTCGCTTATCGGTATTCTTACCTGCTCCATTGTATCTCTGTCACGAACTGTAACGCAGTTATCGGTTTCAGAGTCAAAATCATAGGTAATACAAAGAGGAGTTCCTATTTCGTCCTCTCTGCGGTAACGCTTACCGATTGAGCCGGCGTCGTCAAAATCAACGCTGAAATACTTTGAAAGCTCATTTTTGATTTCAACTGCCTTATCCGAAAGCTTCTTAGAAAGCGGAAGAACCGCCGCTTTAAAGGGTGCGAGAGCAGGATGAAGTCTTAAAACTACCCTTTTATCGCCCTTTTCGTCCGTTTCCTCGTCATAAGCGTTGCAAAGGAAAGCAAGCGCAACGCGGTCCGCTCCGAGGGACGGCTCAATTACATACGGAACAAATTTTTCATTTGTCTCGGCGTCAAAATATTCCATAGGCTCGCCCGAGAACTTCGCATGCTGAGAAAGATCATAATCCGTTCTGTCGGCAACGCCCCAAAGCTCTCCCCAGCCGAACGGGAAAAGGAACTCGAAGTCGGTTGTAGCCTTAGAATAGAAGCAAAGCTCATCCTTATCATGGTCGCGCAGTCTCAATGACTTTTCGTCCATTCCGAGATTTAAAAGCCAATCGCGGCAGAAGGAGCGCCAATAATCGAACCATTCAAGGTCGGTCCCTGGTTTACAGAAGAATTCAAGCTCCATCTGCTCGAATTCACGGATTCTGAAAATAAAGTTTCCGGGGGTTATCTCATTTCTGAAGGATTTTCCTATCTGACCTACGCCGAAAGGAAGCTTCTTTCTTGTTGTGCGCTGAATATTTTTAAAGTTTACGAAAATTCCCTGAGCTGTTTCGGGGCGGAGATAAAGCGTAGAGGTATTATCCTCGGTTACGCCCTGAAAGGTCTTGAACATAAGATTGAATTTTCTGATATCCGTAAAATCGTGCGCTCCGCAGGAGGGACATGCGATATGATGCTCCTTGATATAGTTCATCATTTCCTCATCGCTCATAGCGGCAGGATTATCGCTTAAACCGTTCTGTGCGGCATAATCTTCTATAAGCTTATCCGCGCGGTGTCTTGTTTTGCACTGGCGGCAGTCCATTAAGGGGTCAGAAAATCCGCCTAAATGACCAGATGCCTGCCAAACCTGCGAATTCATAAGAATAGCGCTGTCAAGTCCGACATTATAAGGGCTTTCCTGAACAAATTTTTTCCACCAAGCTCGCTTGATATTATTTTTGAATTCAACTCCGAGCGGACCGTAATCCCAAGCGTTTGCAAGTCCGCCGTAAATTTCACTTCCGGGGAATAAAAATCCTCTTCCCTTAGCAAGATTTACTATCATATCCATAGTCTTTTGCGAATTATCCATTGACCTTTTTCCTCCGAAAATCATATTTATACATTATAATTTTAAAGAAAAAACCGACAAATGTCAACACAAAAAAGCATTTTTAAGCTAAACTTTCAAAAAAGTACCCTCTTGACATATTTTTGTGTATAGATTATACTTTAAATAGATTCAAAGGAGGAGAATAATATGGATAACGGAAAAATACAAGTTCACAATCTTGATTTTGAGGGATTTATAAAGGCAGTAGACCAGTGCAAGGGCGATGTCTATCTTGAAACTGACGAGGGAGATTCCTTAAACCTCAAATCCCGTCTTTGCCAGATGATAGGTCTTAGCAACATTCTTACCAATCCCGAGATCGGCGAGGCAACTATCCGCTGCACCAATCCCGACGATGAGACTATTCTTTTCAGGTACAACCTTTACGGTGAGATGCCCGAAAAGAAAGATTGATCTTTTTAGGAGCTGAAAATTATAATGGCAGAAGCAAAATTTCTTACCTATAAGGGCAAGCCGCTCGTAAGAAAGGACAACGAGATTTATTACGGCGACATGGCTGAAAAATATGTGGTAAGATTTGAAATTCTTTCAAGCAAGAAGGACGGAGCGCTCGAAATTGCCGACAAGGTAAGCGTGCAACTTCTCGATTCGAATACCGACCTTCCCATGAAAAACCGCATAAAAAAAGAAAGCACCAAGTCAACCTTGTTTGACGCTCTCGATTTAGGCTTTACATGGCTTGAAAGGGCTTTAAAGGAAAATTAAATTAAAAAATTCACGCCGCGGCATTTGCAATATCTAACGCAAATGCTGCGGCGGTTTTTTTATAATATTCTTATTTATTATTTATTGCTTCAATAATTCTATCAGAATGGACACGGTTGTTAGTATCGTCAAGTCTGTCGGAAATGATTATTCTTATCTGCATTTCCGCCTGCTCTGCTTTTGATTTTTCAAAAATCAAAAAAGGAATAACTTTTGAATCACCTGAAGTGGTTTTAATTACAAGAAGTGTTTCAAAAGCTGTAATGGCTTTATTCGCACCTATCAGCAATAAAATGAGTGCCAATATAAAGCTTTGAGAAAACATAAAAAGTCCGATTATTGCAATTATTGCTCCTATAAGGAAAGAACCGAAATGAAGCTTAAAGTTTGATTCAACCGATGATAATTGATTTACGGGAATAGAATCCTTTTTAGCGCCGAGAGGAATTAAACTCAAAATTGTGTTCGGTCTTTTAAGATTAACAAAGTTTTGCTCTTGCCTGATTTCTCCTTTCAGATAAAATGTTAATAAAGATGACATGTACTGTATAGGTTGCATTTAAACCCCTCCAAATAAATTTTGCCGAAATATGTCGGCACTTATATTATATCTGTATTACAGATAAATGTCAATATCTTTATTACAGATATCGCATAATAAACATGAGGTGATTTTATGCGATTTAAAAATTTGCGCGCGATAAGAGAAGACAATGATATAAAACAAAAGGATTTGGCTGAATATTTGAATGTTTCGCAAAATACTTATTCTCAATACGAAACAGGTATTATATCGCTGACAGCGGAAGTTCTTATAAAACTTGCGGAATATTATGATGTCAGTATAGATTATTTGCTTGACAGAACAGACAATCCGATATTGCAAAAATAAAATCCGCAATTGATTGCGGATTTTACAATATTGAAAATTAGGCGGTAGACATTAGGCAAATACCCCTCAGTCACCTTACTGTGACAGCTCCCCTCTATATGATGACGCATAAGAAGGGAGCCTTGCTTTAGATTTTGCAGAAACCAAAGCTTCCACTTCAGTTGGAAGGGGAAGTGGCAAAGCGAAGCTTTGACGATAGGGTTTGGTTATATCAAGTGCCGATAGGCACACATTTGTCTAATATCTAACATCTAATGTCTAAAATCTAGAATAATACCCCTCAGTCGCGCATAAAGCGCGCCGACGCTTTTCCTCCGGAAGACGGGAACCCTTTTGTCTGCTGTCGCAGACATTTCCCCTAACAGGGGAATCACCTCTGTATGCTGACGCATAAGAAGGGAGCCTTGCTTTAGATTTTGCTGAGTCCAAAGCCTCCGCTTCAATCGGAAGGGTTTAGGTTTATTCAGCGAAGCTAAGCGCACAAGTTATTTTTAATATTATTCCTCATGATTTTCGGCTATTATTTCAAAAAGCTCATTTATTCTTTCCTTTTTGCCCGAAAGATGCAAAAAGCCGAAAAGGCATTCAAGACCCGTTGCGGTGTGGTATTCCTTAGCGGTGGCGTTTTTCGGAATATTTCCGGTATGAAAATTTCTGCCGCGCTTAAAAATTTCCTCTTCGCTTTCGGTAAGCATGGGTTTAATAATCTCATAAGCCTTATTCTGCGCCGGAGCGCTGACCCATTTAACGGAAAGCGAATGCAGGTCTTTTGAAGGCCTGTTTATCTTTGCTATATGCACTCTTACAAGCAGACCGTACACCGCGTCCCCCACAAAGGCAAGCACAGACGGACTTAAAAGCTCACACTTTTCCATTATTACACCACATAATCGAATTCAATATCATAAACGCTTACGGTATCGCCCTCGCTGATTCCGTTTTTAATAAGCGCGTCAATAATTCCACTCGACCTTAAAACCCTTTCAAAATACTGCAAGGAATCATAATTATCCGGGTCGATTGTTTCCATAATACTAAGAAGCCACGGTGCGTTTTCAACGAAATACACGCCGTCCTCAACCCTGATATCAAAGCTGCGTTCCTTTGATTTATCGGCAAAGTCCTCTTGCGGCTTTTCCTCGGGCTCATACTTCTTTATCGGCTCTAATTTCGACAGCATATCTGCGACGCAGTCAAGCAGAGGGTCAACGCCCTCTCTTATAGCCGCCATTATCGGGAAGAACTTATATCCTGCGCTTTCAAAATGATTTTTAAGCTCCTCTACCTTTTCGTCGCTGCAAAGGTCGCATTTATTTCCCGCAATTATCTGGGGGCGCTCTTTTAGCTCGGGGCTGAAAACCGCAAGTTCCTTATTTATAAGCTCAAAATCGGCTATCGGGTCCCTGCCCTCGGAGCCTGAAACATCTATAACATGAATAAGCATTCTGCAACGCTCGACATGGCGCAAAAACTCATGCCCTAAGCCTGCTCCCTCTCCTGCGCCCTCTATAAGACCGGGGATATCCGCCATAACAAAGGAATTTCCCTCTTTATATCTGACAACACCGAGAACGGGCGTAAGAGTTGTGAAATGGTAATTCGCGATTTTAGGCTTTGCCTCGCTTACTACCGAAATAAGTGTCGATTTTCCGACATTCGGAAATCCTATAAGACCGACATCGGCAAGAAGCTTAAGCTCAAGCGTGACATCCATTTCTTCCCCCGGATTTCCCTTTTTAGCAAAACGCGGAACCTGTCTTGTGGCGGTTGCAAAATGGGTGTTTCCCCAGCCGCCGTTTCCGCCCTTTGCGACGGTGACGGGCGTATCGTCCGAAATATCGGCTATAATTCTTCCCGTTTCGGCGTCCTTAATAAGCGTTCCTCTGGGAACAAATATATAAAGCGGCTGAGCCTTTTTGCCCGAACAGCGCGCCGCGCCGCCGTTTTGTCCGTTTTCAGCACAATATTTCCTTTTATATCTGAAATCCGCAAGGGTTGAAAGATTATCGTCGACCTTGAATATAATATCGCCGCCTCTTCCGCCGTCGCCGCCGTCAGGTCCGCCTGCGGCGACATATTTTTCCCTATGAAAAGAAACAGCGCCGTCGCCGCCGTTTCCGGCTTTTAAATGGATTTTAGCTACATCGACAAACATGCTTAAATTTCCTCTTCCTCAAATTCTTCTTCGTCTGCCTCTTCGGTTTTTAAAACCGCGTCATAAAGCAACTGAGCCGCTTCCAAATCGCTTTTGGAAACGAAAATTTCGCTTGCGGTCATAGAACCGCCGAATCTTAAATGAATTCCTTCGTCCGCTCCCTCTTCGGAAAACAGAATTCCGTTTTCCTTAAGAACATCCTTGTAAATTTCGGCTGTTATGAAATTATCTATACTTGCCGCAAGAACGGGATTTTCTATTATTATATCCTCTTTTTCTTCAGTTTCGACATTAAGCTCCGCTCCGCATTCGGGACAAAGCTCCGCCGAATCCTCGCACTCAAATCCGCAAACTCTGCAAATTTTCATTTTCATTTCCTCCGTAATTTAAAAAAACGGGCGGCTTTAAATTTGCCGCCCGACTTAAAACTTATATTTATTACTGCTCTACCGCGTAGATGCTGACCTGCTTACGGTCTCTTCCTACACGCTCGAATTTAACCTTACCGTCGATAAGAGCGAATAAGGTATCGTCAGAGCCGCGTCCGACATTGTTGCCGGCATGAATATGAGTTCCTCTCTGTCTGACAAGAATGTTTCCCGCTAAAACGAACTGACCGTCTCCGCGCTTAACTCCGAGACGCTTCGACTCACTGTCTCTGCCGTTCTTAGTAGAGCCCATTCCCTTTTTATGAGCGAACAACTGAATGTTTATCTTCAACATGATGATCTACACCTCCGAAATAATTCGTATTTTATCTGGATACTGCTCGGAAAGCTCTTTTATATGAAGAATAAAGCCCTTTAATACATAAACAGAGCTTTTGCTTAAGCCTTTAGAGGTTACGGACATAAATCCGTCCTCAACGGAAGCGCTTAGCTTATCTCCTATAATTTCAGTGACGGTATTGACCGCCATATATGCCGCGGAAGAAACCGCCGCGCACACTGTCTTTCCGACCTCGTCGTTACAGTTACTTGAACTGTGGCCGCTGATCTCAAAGCCTTTGGGATCATTATCGGCAAAAAAGATTTTAACCTCGGTCATAATCAGCCGATTTCGGTAATCTGAACCTTAGTATAGGGCTGTCTGTGGCCCATTTTGCGAGAAGAGCTTTTCTTCGGCTTATAAGTGAAGATATTTATCTTCTTGCCCTTACCGTTTTTAAGAACTGTTCCTTTAACGAACGCGTCCTTAACATAAGGCTTGCCGAGCTTTAAAGTTCTGTTGCTTACAGCTACTATCTTATCGAAGGTAACCTCTTCATCAGCCTGAGCATTGAGCTTTTCAACATAAATGACATCGCCCTGCTCTACGCGGTACTGCTTACCGCCTGTCTCTAAAATTGCATACATTTTTCTTTACACCTACCTGATATTAAACAGTCTCGCTAAAGTTAGGCGCATGCTGAAAATAAGCATGACTTAAAAGAGCCTACAATATGCGGCTTAAATATTTTATCACAAGAAAAGCCTGATGTCAACATTTTTTTAATAAGGGGTTTTAATGTCTGTAAGACCCAAAAGAAAATCGGTTGAAGTATTATATAATTTAGCAAGCTTAATTAAAATATCCGTCGGAATATCTCTGAGTCCCCGCTCATAACGGCTGTATTGAGGCTGTTTCATTTCAAGATATTCCGAAACATATTGCTGAGAATAATCAAAGTCTTCTCTCATATCTCTTAAGCGCGGATAATAATTATCCATTTTCGATACTCCTTATAATAACCGATTGGTATTGAAATAGTATCACAGATATGATATAATCCTTTTGTATTATAACCATTTAGTTATATAAATGAGGAGAATTATAATGTTTAATAATGTCGGCGGAAAAATAAAGCTCATTGCAAAGACTTTTACTTGGATAGGAATGGTTTTTTCCGTTTCTTTCGGAATTGCATTTTCATTAACAGCACCGTTAAGTACCTTTTTAGCTTTTATATCAGGTGTTATAATTGCTTTAATCGGTTCTGTTCTTTCTTGGACGATATTTCTCTGTCTTTACGGATTAGGTCAACTGATTGAAAACAGCGATATTATTGCCGTCAGAGCTGATTTTCATAATAATATTTGACTTTAAAATCAACTTGTGATACGATAAATCGGGAGTTGATTTATATGAAATACGCCGTAATTACGGGTGCATCCTCGGGACTCGGAAAAGAATATGTAAAAAAAGTATTTTGGGAACTTAAAGATATTGATAAAATTCTTATTATCGCAAGAAGAGAAGACAGGCTTAAGCAGTTAAGAGAAGTGTTAGGTAAGAAAATCGAAATCTTCCCTGCGGATATTACAGACAGCAATTCGGTCAAACTTTATGAAGACTATTTAAAAGAAAATAACGCCGATGTTAAGCTTTTGATAAACAATGCAGGCTTCGGCAGGCTTGCTGATTTCACCGATATCAGCACTGAGGACAATGCCGCAATGGTAAGGCTCAATTGCGAAGCGCTGACGGTTATGACCTCTGCAACACTGCCCTTTATGAGCGAAAATTCAAATATTATAAATACCTGTTCTATCGCCTCTTTCGCGCCTAACGCAAGAATGGCAGTATATTCATCGACTAAGGCTTATGTTTTAAGCCTGTCAAGGGCTTTAAGATTTGAGCTTAAGGATAAAAAAATAAATGTAACAGCCGTTTGCCCCGGGCCTATGGATACGGAATTTTTACCCGTTGCAAACATAAAAAAGGGCACAAGCAAGACCTTTGACACCCTGCCGCGCGTCAATCCCGAAGAAATGGCGGAAAAATCCCTTAAAGCGGCGCTTTCGGGCAAAGCGGTTTATACAAACAAGGCATTTTATAAATTCTACCGCTTTATTGCAAAAATCCTTCCCTGCTCGCTTGTTATGAAATGGTGCAAAACCTGAATTAAAATAAAAATCAAGCCTCATCTTTGCCACAAGGATGAGGCTTTAATTATAGCAACTGCTTTCACACAAAATTATTTGCTTCATAAAATATAATAGGTTTAAAATTCTGATAATCAGGCAAAAATAGCAATAGATTATTTAGGAGTGTGAAACAGCAATGAATATTAAACGCGGAGATATATATTATGCAGATTTAAGTCCGGTGGTAGGCTCTGAGCAGGGCGGAATAAGACCTGTACTTATAGTTCAGAACGATATCGGAAACAAATACAGCCCGACTGTCATTGCGGCGGCGATAACAAGCCAGCACGATAAAACAGAGCTTCCTACTCATATAAAGGTTAATGCTGACGGCTGCGGACTGACTAAAGACTCGATAGTGCTTTTAGAGCAGGTAAGAACCATTGACAAAAGGCGGCTTAAAGAGAAAATGGGCACTTTAGACGACGGCTCAATGTTTCGGGTAGACCATGCGCTAAGCGTCAGCTTCGGATTGCCGTATTAGAATGTGTCGACTTTATCGACAGACTGAAAGAATAAAAACCTTTCTGAATTTAAAATTCAGAAAGGTTTTTTGTTACATTCTTGTTAAGGCTATGGCAAATATCGCAATTCCTAAAATCACTCTGTAGATTGCAAAAACCTTATAACTGCCTTTTTTAAGGAAATTCATCAAAAACTTAATAACGAGAATTCCCGAAATAAAGCTTGCGGCAATTCCTACAAAGAAAGGAACGCTTAATGTGAAATCCTTGATTTTTACAAGCACTGCCGCCGCTACTATGGGAGCTGACAAAAGGAAAGAATATTTTGCCGCGCTCTCGCGGTCAAGTCCGCAGGCACGCGAAACGGTCATTGTTATTCCCGACCTTGAAACTCCGGGGACAGCCGCCGCCAAAGCCTGAGAGGTGCCGATGAGGAGCGCCGATTTCGCAGGCATTTTTTTATAAGAAACGGTTGATTTGCATTTCTTATCAACTATGTAAAGAAGAATACCCATTATGATAAGCGCAAGCGAAATAACAAGCATTTCGACATTCATATTTCCGCCTACGGCTTTATCCACAAGCTTTTCAAGCAAAAGCCCTAAAACGCCTGCAGGAACGGTTGCAAAAACAATCAGCCAGAAAAGCCTGCCATCTGTGCTTTTTTCTTTTTTAACGGCTGTTTTATATCCGCCCTTTATCAGCGCAAGCCAATCCTTATAAAAGAAAATAAGAATTGCAAGAAGTGTTCCCGCATGGAGCGCCAAATCAAAGGAATCGGAAATATTATCCCATTTAAACAGCCACGGCATTATATTTAAATGCGCCGAGCTTGAAACCGGCAAAAACTCCGTAAGTCCCTGAACTATACCTAAAAAGACTGCTCTTAAAATATCTGCCAAAACCGATTACCTCTATTTGCCTAAAATTTCTTTATAGAGTCTGATATATGCGTTTGCCGAAGCCGCCCAGCTGTTGTTGCATTCCATTGCGCGCTTACGCATAATTTCAAAGCCTTTTTTATCCCCGTAGCCCTGAACGGCGCGCCATACGGCATTTTGCATATCGTGGGCATTATAGTTTTCAAAGGTAAAGCCGTTTCCGACTCCGTCTCCGCTGTCGGTAATAGTATCGTTAAGACCACCTGTTTTCCTTACAATCGGAATTGTGCCGTATCTTAAAGCGACCATCTGCGCAAGACCGCAGGGCTCGCTCTTACTCGGCATCAGGAAAATATCGGAGCCTGCGTAAATCTTATGAGCAAGATTCTGGTCAAAGCCGAGCTTTAAGCCCACCTTATCGGGATATCTGTTGTGCATCTCATAGAAGAAGGTTTCAAACTCCCATTCTCCGGAGCCTAATATAACAAACTGAACATCGCCCTGAAGCATATCCTCGAAAACGCATTTGACAAGGTCGATACCCTTATGCTTTACAAGCCTTGTTACCATTCCGATAAGCGGAACATCGGCTCTGACGCTGAGCCCCATATCCTTTTGCAGGCATTTTTTATTAAACGCCTTGCCCTTCATATCCTCAACGGAATACTTTTTATAAATAAATTCATCAGTTTCGGGATTATAAACATCATAATCAATACCGTTTACAATTCCCGTAAGCTTATAAGTGAACTGTTTTAAAATATTGTCAAGCCCGTGTGAGAAATAGGGGTTGAGAATTTCCTTTGCATAGGTGGGAGAAACGGTAGTAACCTTATCCGCACACTGAATTGCACCCTTCATAAGGTTAACGCATCCGTCATACTCAACTATGCTCTCTCTGCCCTCGGGAAGACCCAATACATCGCCGAAAAGCTCCAAGCCGTATTTTCCCTGATACTGAATATTATGGATTGTGAAAACGGTTTTGATTTTTGAATATCTTTCGTCATATTTATAAAACTCGGTAAGATAAACCGGAACCATAGCCGTCTGCCAGTCATTGCAATGAATAATATCAGGTGCAAAATCTACATACTGCAGCATTTCAAGCACTGCTCTTGAGAAGAATGCAAAGCGCTCTGCGTCATCATAATGCCCGTAAAGTCCCTCGCGTTTGAAATAATACTGATTATCAATAAAATAATATATTACTCCGTTTAAATGCGCCTCGAAAATCCCGCAGTACTGCCTTCTCCAAGAGACAGGAACGGTGAAATGGCACAAAAATGTCATCTTCTCCCGAAGCTCCTCGGGTATTGAAGAATAAAGAGGCATAACGACGCGCGCGCCTATCATTCTGCGCCTTAAAGCCTTAGGAAGAGCGCCGGAAACATCGGCAAGCCCTCCCGACATTGCAAAAGGCAACGCCTCACTTGTAGCAAATAAAACCTTCATAAATTAAATATTCCTTTCTGATTAAACCTTTGCGTTTTTCTCAATTATAAAGGGCTTTACAGAGGTGCCCTCAAGTCTCATTCCCTCGCAGACAACCGCATTCTTATCGGCTATGACATACTTAAGCGAGGCCGTATCCTCAACAACCGCTTCCTGCATTATAACAGAATTTTCGACTACCGTGTCCTTACCTATATGAACGCCTCTGAAAATGATACTGTTTTTAACAGTGCCCTCGATTATACAACCGTCCGCAATCAGACTGCCCGTAACCTTAGCGTTAATTCCGTAACGGGTGGGCATATCGTCCCTCGTTTTGGTCATAACGGGCCTTTGAGCATTGAACAAATCGTTTCTCGTTGAATTTTCAAGAAGCTGCATATTTGAATCGAAATATTTTTTTATTCCGTCCACAACCGAAAGGTAGCCCTTGTGCATAAACGCGAAAATCTTAAGAGATGTAAGCTTATGGGCTAAAATATCGCTGTTTAAGTTTCTGATATTATTTTCATATCCGAATTTCACAAGCGTTTTTAAAAGCTCGATGTTTATAATCGTTATTCCCGAGCCGAAAATGACATTTTCCTTTGAGCTTGCCGAAAACGACATTTTTTCAACCCGATTATCCTTATCAAGCTCAACTATCGGAGTTTCGGTATGCTTTTCGGGAGAATTGCCCTCAGCGCAGACAAATGTTACATCGGCTTCGTTTTTCTTATGAAAAGCAATCGCCGCGTCAATATCCACATTAGCGACAAGGTCTCCAGCACAGATTATCATATAATCGGCTCCGCAGCGGTCGATAAAATCCCTTGCGCCGTAAAGTCCCTCTATAATTCCGTCATACCTTCTTGCGAAATTTGAGCTGTAAGGAGCAAGAAGATGTATTCCGCCCTGCTTGCGGTCAAGATCCCAGAATATTCCGCTGCCGAGGTGGTCCATAAGGGATTTATAATTTGATTTCGTTATAATTCCTATGTTGCTTATTCCGGCATTGACAAGATTTGAAAGCGAGAAATCAATAATTCTGTATCTCGCGCCGAACGGCACGGACGCCATCGACCTTCTGCCTGTAAGCTCGCCTAAAAGAACATCGCGTGAATTTGCAAAAATCAAAGCAGCAGTTTTAGAGTTAATCATTTTTTCTCACCGTCCTTAACATTTTCGGTTATCATAAGTCCCGAGCCGACTGCGGCGTTCTTTCCGATAGTAAGCCCGTCGCCGATAACCGTAATTCCCCAGTCGGGAGTACCCGTTACATCGGGCTCACAGCCAACGGCGGCGCCCTCTTCAATTACCGCGTTTTCTGCAATTATTGAATATTTAACCGTCGCTCCCTTTTTGATAACTGCCCCGGGCATTACAAGAGAATACTCAACCTTTGCGCCCTCTTCTACAGTTACATTTTCAAAAAGAATTGAATAATCGAGCGTTCCAGAAACCTCGCAGCCGTCGGTAACAAGAGAGTTCTCGACATTTGCGCAGGTATCAACAAACTGCGGCGGATAGCAATCGTTTTTAGAATAAATTCTCCAGTCGGGGTCGGACAAATCAAGATTGATTTTAGGATTGAGCAAATCAAGGTTTGCTTCCCAGAGCGAATCTACGGTCCCGACATCCTTCCAGTATCCGTCAAAGCGGTAAACCATCATTTTTTCGTCCGCTTTAAGCATTGCGGGAATTATATCCTTACCGAAATCATTTGAAGAGGATTTATTTTCCTCATCGGCGGTAAGATAATATTTAAGCTTATCCCAAGAGAAAACATATATTCCCATTGAAGCAAGATTACTCTTCGGATTTTTCGGCTTTTCCTCGAACTCATAAATGCTTCCGTCCTCCCTTGCATTCATAATTCCGAATCTTGAAGCCTCCTCAATAGGAACTTCGATAACGGAAATCGTGCAGGCGGACTCTGTCTTTTTATGCTGTTCAATCATTTTGGCATAATCCATTTTATAAATATGGTCGCCCGACAGAATAAGCACATATTCGGGGTCATACCGCTCGATAAATCCGAGATTCTGATAAATCGCGTTTGCCGTGCCGCGGTACCAATCTCCGCCCTTTTGACCCTGATAAGGCGGCAGGATATGTACTCCTCCGTTAAGCCTGTCAAGATCCCAAGGCTTTCCCGATGAAACATAATCGTTAAGCTCAAGCGGCTTGTACTGAGTAAGTATTCCTACCGTATCAATTCCCGAATTCGCGCAATTCGAAAGCGGAAAATCAATAATTCTGTACTTTCCGCCGTACGGAACGGCAGGTTTGGCAATCTTAGAGGTCAAAACACCCAAACGGCTGCCCTGACCGCCTGCAAGAAGCATTGCCACGCATTTTTTCTTAGCCATAACAACATCTCCTATTTATTTTCATTCTTGGATTTTCGCTTTGCCGGAGCTTTATAATAAACGACCGAAAGCGCCGGAACCTCGACGGCTATTGA
>CAKSLH010000006.1 GCA_934466515.1 uncultured Eubacteriales bacterium | reverse complement strand
TTTTCACCGTTTTTTATAACGCTTTTAAGCTGAGCGCCGAAGGTTTCGATTTCAACCGTTAAGCTGTCATTTTTTAATGTTACCATTTTTTACCGCTCCCATTTTTTAAAATTATCTTTATTTTAGCATATTATAAACCGATTTGCAATACAGATAAAAAAGAAATCCTAAGACCGCAAATCGTGGCTTTACAAAGAAAGTGTTACAAAATAAAAAAAGAATGACGAATAAAACTTCCCGTGATACAGTTAAAGATACTACACAAACTGAAAGGAAGCACCACTCGCCATGAATGTTGTAACATTTAATTGACAATATTTTTTAAAACAAATAACAGTGTGTTTAGACGGTTTATTTTGATAACTTTGATTTTTGACAAATTATCCATATTGTAAGTCCGATTAAAGTAATACAAAAGATAGGTAAACCCACTTTGAGTAAACGGTATTTTTTATTCTTTTCGGCGATTTGAGATTGTTTAATGAGTTTTTTGCAGGTCACACCATTTATAAGCTCAAATTTCACAACGGTATCTTCCGTCCAGCTCGTTGTTAATTTAAGGTAGATAAAGTCATTGCTTGAGGTTGTATAAATTTCACCGCTGACATCAAAAGCAGAAGAAAACTCGCAATTCTTTTTTGGGATATTTTCTTTTGTATGACAGATTTCGCCGTAAAATTTGCAATCATTGGGAAGTTCGCCTTGAATAGCATTTCCTTCCCCTTTATACCATTCGTAAAGCTTACCGTTAACCATAACTGTAGGATAAATTTCTTCGGCTCCCTGAAGTGTTCCGCTTCCTTTATTTCTGTTTAATCCAATTATACAAGATGTTGTAATTAAAATCACCGCAAGGAAAAAGCATGAGGCTAAAACACCCCATTTGTGCCAAATGGGAATTTTATTCTTTCGGGCGGTTTCGGAGCGTTCAAGCAAACTTTCGTCAATTTCATTAAAGCTGTTAAATAAATCTTTTCTATTCATCAAAATAGCCCTCGTTTATAAGTCGCTGTTTAAGCTTTCGGCGTGTCCTGCTAAGAATGACAGTTGCATTGTTTTCGCTGATACAATACTTTTCAGCTATAACGGATATCGGTTCGCTGAAAAAGTAACGCCGTAAAAATATATTTCCTTCTCTTTCTGGCAAATCCTTTACAAATATCCGCAAAATTTGCGCAAGCTCTTTGGCAATGCAATCGTCCTCTACGTAGGATTCGCTTGCAATACACTCTGATAATTCTTCTAAAATAAGGTGAATTTCTCCACAGCCTCGTTTTTTGGCATTGTATGAATTATAAAGATTAAAAGAAACATTTCGGGTTATCTTCGCAAGAAACATTCGCAGATATTGAGGCTTTTTAGGCGGAATAGTGTTCCAAGCTCTAACCCAAGTTTCATTAACGCATTCTTCGGAGTCCTCATTATTATGTAATATATTATTTGAGACGGCATAGCAATAAGCACCGTATTTTAAATCGGTTTCTTTTATGGCTGATTCATTTCTTTCAAAGTAAAGCTCTACAATTCTTTTATCTTCCACCCAAAAACCTCCTTTTAATACTTTAAAAGGGTCTTTCACCCTATAAGACAGAAAAAAAGCGCACAACCTTACAATTATTTTAAATCTTTTTTTGAAATAATTATACTGCGTAGTTTTTAAAAAATCTATATTTAGTTTCTTTTTATAAAAAGAAAACCTAAGGCTTTTTTAAAAGCCTTAGGTTGAGAGAATTATTCTTCCTCTTTAAATATATTTTTGCTTCCTAAATAGGTTGCTATAAAATAGCAGGCATAAACGGCGCCTATCACAATCACGCTTGCTATTACCGACGGCACAAGCTGACTTATTGAAGCAATAGTTTCAAAAATCGAAAGCGCGAACTGAATTCCGAAAACGGAATGAATGACTGCAAGAATAAGCGGCATACAGAAAAATACGGCAATCTGTCTGAAAAGCGCTTTATTTATCATTTTTTCGTCACAGCCGATTTTTCTTAAAATTATATATCGCTGTCTGTTATCGGAGCTTTCGGTAAGCTGTTTAAGAGCTAAAACCGCACAGCTTACAATAAGAAATACTATACCGAGATAAATTGCTATGAAAACAATTATTGTTGAAAGACCTATGCTCGCTTCAATCAAATGAATTTTAGTTTGGGCATTCAGTGTGTTTCCGCTTTCGTTTAATTTGCTGATTAAAGAAGAACTGTCATCAGCGAAATACGCCTCGGTTTTTTCTCTTTCGTTTTTTGAAAGCGCGCTGTAATCCGCGCTTAAAAACCAAAGCTGTTGGTCGCTTGCGCTTAAATTAAGACTGTCCGGAACTATGATAATTCCGACATTAGTTTCGTTTGTAGAAATTTCGATATATCCGTCCTTACAGCTTTTATATTTAGGTCTTAACTTTTCGCCGTTTATTTCTATTTCGGTATTTCCCTTAAGCGCGACATTCCGCATTTGCGCAATACTTTCATAATTGCAGATTATAACATATTCATTATTTTTTAAAGAAAATGTTTCTTTTCCGTAAGCGGAAGCGATTTTATTATAATCCGAAGCCTTAATAATCTGCTCTTTTGTTTTAAGCTCCATCATCGGAAATTTTTGCTTGATTTCAGAAGCATATCCGCCTAATGACTTTTCCCAGTTAAGCCCGTCAACAACATAAATCGGAATTTCGTTGATATTCTTTAATCTGTTTAAGTCAAATCCGTTTTGAGAGAGCGTGTAAGAAATATTTTTTCTTGAATCCTCTCTTAATTCTTCTGAATATGTTATCTCATTTCCCGAAGAATCCATTGTTTTTTCGGGAAGGTTTGCGGTTTTATAGAGATTGATATCAACAGGCGTTGTTTTTTCTATATCCGCCTGCATTGAATTTTTAAGCGCAATTGAAGAAGATAAAGCGGTAATCGTTACAAAAAGCATAAGACAAATAACGCTCATGCTGACAACCGTTGTGTTTATCTTGTTATGAAGCTGTCTTAAAACGAACATATTTGTTCCCTTTAAATAAAGGCTCTTTTTTGACTGAATAAGCTTAAGAACAAAGCCTGAAAACGACCAAAAAATAAGGACCGTGCAAATAACGCCTGTTAATACCGAAATTCCGACCGCTCTTGAAGTTTCATAAACATTTTTAAGCTTAAATATGCCTTTTGTAGCCTCATAATAAGCGCATGCAAGACCTAATGCCGAAACAAGAAAAACAACAACGCAAACTATCGGATTTTTCATTTTTATCTGCTCGTTTTTCTTAACAGCCGTTAAAAGATTTATAAGCTTATAGCGCGAAACAGTGAAAGCATTGAAAATAAGCACCGCGACATACATTATCGCAAAATAAATAACTGTTTTAATACAGGCATTTTTCGAAAAGACAAATTCATATCCGCTCATATCGGCTTTAAAAAGCTTCGCAACCAAAACCGACATAAGCTGTGAAGAAAACACACCGATTATAAGTCCGATAACAAGTGAAATAAGTCCGATGAATACAGTTTCAAACAACAGAATTCTTGAAATCTGAGCTTTTCCCATTCCGAGAGTAAGATAAATTCCAAATTCTTTTTTTCTTCTGTTTATAAGAAAATTATTGGCATAAACGATTAAAAGTCCGAGAATTACCGCTATAAAGACCGATACCATTCCGAGCATCTCAATCATAAGCTTTATCATTTCTTTGGCAGAGCTTGATACCTGCAGCATTGCCTGCTGAGAATCAAGCGAATTGAACATATAAAATACTGCGACGCCGAGAACCAAGGTGATAAAATATATCGCATAGTCCTTAAAGCTCTTTTTCATATTTTTTAAAGACAGCTTAAATAACATCGTTCAATTCACCTCCGAGAAGTGTCTGAACCTCAATTATCTTTTCAAAAAACTGTTTTCTTGAATCGGTTCCCTTATTGATTTCATTAAAGATTTTACCGTCCTTGATAAAAATAATCCTGTCGGCGTAGCTTGCGGTGAAAGCGTCATGAGTAACCATTAAAATGGTGGCGCCGAGCTTAATATTAAGCGCTGTAAAAGTTTCAAGAAGCTGTTTTGAAGATTTTGAATCAAGAGCGCCTGTCGGTTCGTCAGCCAAAATCAGCTTAGGATTTGTTATAATCGCCCTCGCACTCGCAACTCTTTGTTTCTGTCCGCCCGAAAGCTGATAAGGATATTTATTTAAAATCATTCCGATATCTAACTTATCGGCGATTTCCTTTACCCTTTTGTCGATAAGCTTTGCGTTCACCTTTTGAATTGTAAGCGCAAGCGCAATATTTTCGTAGGCGGTCAAGGTATCAAGAAGATTGAAGTCCTGAAAAATAAAGCCTAATTCTTCTCTTCTGAATTTATTAAGGGCATTTCCCTTAAGGCGCGTTATGTCGCTTCCGTTAATGTAAATATGTCCTGTTGTGACCCTGTCGATTGTCGAAATGCAGTTAAGCAAGGTGGTTTTGCCCGAGCCTGACGCACCCATAATTCCGACAAACTCGCTTTTTTCAACATCAAAGCTGATATTATCTACCGCTTTTGTTAAATTAGATTTATTGCCGTAATATTTTTCAATATTTTTTACCTCGAGAACAGTTTCCATGCTGTTTTTCTCCCTTCGATTATTGTAACTACAATTATATAGGCATTAAAATCACTCTGCGATAGATTTACGCTACAAAAGCATTACATTTTCGTAATGTTTCATTTTAAATTAAGGAAACTGTTTTTGGGGAATATTATTTTAATTTCGGTTCCGCTTCCCTCTTTTGAAAATATGTTTAATGAAATTCCTAGCTTATCGGACAGCTTTTTGCAAAGATAAAGCCCTATTCCCGTGGACTTCTTTCCCGAAAGCCTTCCGTTCGTGCCTGTAAAGCCCTTATCGAACACCTTTGAAATCTCGGATTTTTTAATTCCCAATCCGTTATCCTTAAAATATAAAACCGTATTATCCGCATTTTCTTCGCTGAAAAATTCAAGCTGTAAGGGCAAATCGCTTTTTTTATATTTAATGCTGTTTTGTATTAACTGATTTAAAATAAAAACTATCCATTTGCCGTCGGAATAAACCGAGCTTTCAAGATTATGCGCGTTTATTTCGGCTCTGAGCTGAATTAAAACGGTTTTGTTCTTCTTTATGCTTTCATTAACAAGCTCTTTAAGGGAGCATTCCTTTATGAAATAATCCTTTTCAACCGTATTGCTTCTCGCATAAAACAAAGCCTGCTCCGTATAGTTTTCAACCTTGTCAAGCTCTTCCGCTATACTTTTTGTAACAGGCGTTTTATTATTTTCTATTATCATTTTGCTTGTAGCAATCGGAAGCTTTATTTCATGAATCCAAAGCTCAATATATTCTTTATAATCCTCCTGAAGATATTTATATTTATTAACATTTTCGTGCATTGATTTGTTTATCTGCTCAATAATATCATTTAAAATTTTTCCCTCTGAAAAATCCGCTTTTTTAATTATTTCGGATATCAGATATTTTTCATCAAGCCTTTCAAGAGTGCCTTCAAGCTCGGTGTAATACCTTTTCTTTTTATAAAACTCAAAAAGTATTCCCGCAAAATACGATATAAAAACGATAACCGGAACATAAATCCTGATAAAAGGACTTAAGGGATAAGCGATAAAGAAAATCTCAACAGTTAAAACCGAAAATGAAATCAAAGAAATCTGTAAAAGCTTATCCTTTATAAATTTACTGAAGCTCATTTTCGCTTTTCTCCTTTAAAATATACCCCTGTCCTCTTTTGGTTTCGAGCATTTCTTTAAGTCCCAGCAATTCAAGCTTGCTTCTTACCCTTGTCATATTTACAGTCAGGGTGCTGTCACCGATAAAATCGTCGCTGTCCCAAAGGCAGAGCATTATATCCTCTCTTGAAACGATTTTATTTTTGTTTTCGGTAAGATATTTTAAAATTCTAAACTCATTTTTTGTAAGCTCAATTGTTTTGCCGTCCTTTTCAATGGTGTTCTTATTGATATTAAGAATAAATTCACCGGCATTTATTATGTCAAAACTATCAGACCACTTTTCGGCTCTTTTAAGCAAGGAATTGATTTTCGCCAAAAGAATATGAATGTTAAAGGGTTTTGTTATATAATGATCGGCTCCATTGTTTATGCTTAAAAGCTCATCAATTTCGCTGTCCCTGCTTGTAATAATTATAATCGGCATATCCGATTTCTTTCTTATTTCCTTGCAGATATATTCGCCGTCGGCATTAGGTAAATTTATATCAAGCAGCAATAAATCGGGATTTATGTTTAAAATCTCGGTTAAGGTGTTTTCAAAGTCTTTTAAGCTACCAGCTTTAAATCCGTTGTTATTTAAAAATATTTCAAGCTCGTCTCTTAATTTTTCATTATCTTCCGCAATTAAAATTCTTTTCATTTTTCTCTCCGAATAATTTTTTATTTATTATACCATTTATTTTTAATAAAGAAAAGATGCAACCTTTTTAGATTGCATCTTTAATGCTTTTAAGCTTTTTTCTTTAAGCTTTTTATAAATATTCCGCCGAAAATAAATGCCGCGCCGAGCAAGGAAATAAACAGTTCGGTATATCCTGTTTTCGGAGATGTTTCAGGTGTATTAACAACAGGTGCGTTTACAGTAAACTCTGCTGTTGCTGTTCCGCCTACAGATACGATTGACAACGTATGCTTGCCTACGGAAAGGGTTGAAACGAAATCTTCATTTAATGTGATTACCGTGCTTCCCTCTTTTTTGTTGTAATACTTTTCGTCTAAAGCTTCACCGTCAAGCTCTGCTCTTATAAACTCGTCTATAGGAGCGGTTGAGCGGAACGAAAGCGGTTTTCTGTCTCCGAAAGTAACTGTAAGTCCGTCGCCGTCTGTAATTTTCGGAACATCGTTTTTCTCTGTTTCATATCCGCATACAGAGCATTTTTTATAATACTTTCCGTTTTCCTTTATTAAATCAAGCGTGTGACCGTCGTTAACAGAAACCGTCAGCTTTGTTATATTTCCCTCAAAATCCTCTGCCGAAATTTCCGCTTTAGAAAGCTTTGAAGTTAAGGTATAATAACCGTCCTTGTCAGCAGTCAGCTTCTTACCGCTTACCTTAACACTCTTTATTCCTTCATTATCGGAAACCTTGAATTTAACCTCATAACAATATGCTTTGCCGTCGGAAAGTCCCGATATAACAGGTCTTTCAATATCTTTCCATATTGCTTTAACCGTTATATTTTTTGCAGGCATGGTTTTGGGAATTTCCTTGTCCCAGCCGAGGAAGGTGTAGCCCTCTCTTGTCGGGTCGGCAGGGGTGGTGATCGCCGTACCGTAGTTCTGTGTAATGGGTGCGATCTCACTGCCGCCTGCGGTGTCGAAGGTAATGGTGTACGAATTGACCTTCCACTTTGCTTTAATCGTCATATTATGCGCAGGCATGGTTTTGGGGATTCCTTTGTCCCATCCGATAAAGGTGTAACCCTCTCTTGTTGGGGCTTCAGGTGCGGTGATCGCCGTGCCGTAGTCCTGCGTGATGGAAGCAATATCGCTGCCGCCTGCGGTGTCAAAGGTGATGGTGTAGCGGTTTGGTGTCCAGACCGGGTAGAGCGTGATTCCCGCATTTTCCGTGTATGTTCCGCCGAGCGGGTAGGTCTTGGTGCCGTCAGCGTTCCTCCAGCCGGTCTGCGTGTACCCGGTGCGGGTAAAGAGCGCGCCGGGAAGGGTCACGGTGGTGTCGTAGTCCTTGATGATCGTTGTGGAACTGCCCGTTCCATCGTTGCCGGGGGCAAAGATGACGCGATAGGTCCGCGCTTCAAAGCGGAGATATGTCTTTTCTTTATAGGTTTCATCGCTGATCTCCGTAGCATCGGAGCCGTCCGCGGCATTGCCCGCGAACATCCGCATACCGGGGATCAGGTCGGCAATGACGGTATGTGCGCCGTTCCGATACAGCGCGGAGGGATCGCCGATCAGCGTGAGCGTGCCGCCCTTCACGACCAGTCTGTTATCGTAAGTTCCCAAAGCGCCGGAAGCCGTTCCCCGGCTGTCAAGCACAATGTCGCCGCTCTCAATGATAATATCGTTTTTGTTTTCGATCCACCCGGCGCGCAGTGCCCCGGTCCCTTTGATGAGAAGGTCGCCACCCGTGTGGCTGATCCCGCGCTTGTCGTTTTCAAAAACGTTGTTTCCGATGAGTACCACGGTCAGGGTGTCGGGGAGGTCCGTTGCGCCGAGCATCTGCTGCCCGGTCAGCGTCACGCCGTTAAGCGTCAGTGTCTTGGCAGCGTCGTCATAGGATACTGTACCGTCGCCGTATACGTCACCTGCGTTTTCATTGTTTATGTAAAGGAGAATGCCGCTTGCCGAGTAATAGTATACGCGGTATTCGTAAACGATCCTGCCGTTCCCCTCAAACCGGAGACCGCTGAAGGTTCCCGCGTTGAACGCATGGTAGACCACATCGGTGAAGATAGTTCCGGTAGCGGAGCCGGTGATTTTTGTGCCGTCCGCCGTACAGACGGTGCCTTCGATCCTGCCGCCAAGCGCCCGGAAGTCTATGTTGTCGCCGAGGTAGAGAGCATTGCATCTCGGGTCGGTGCTACGGCATCCGGTGATCTTTCCGCCGGTCATCACGGCTTGCGCCGAGGAGGACAGCGAACGGACCCCGCCGCCCTGCCATGCTTCACAATCGCTGATAACAGTTCCGCCCAGTTCAAAGGCGGTAAAGTCGAACGTCGCAATGCCGCCGCCCGCTGTGATTGCCGAGCACTCCGAAATCGTACCGCCCGCCAGTGTCAGCGTGCCGCCGTCCGCGCAGATACCGCCGCCGTTCCATGCAGAGCAGTCCTTGATGCTGCCGCCCTTCATGAGGAAGGCGCCGCCGGTACTTACCAGAACGCCGCCGCCGTTTCCGATCACGTGACAGTCGCGGATGGTCCCGCCGTACATGGTGAATGCGCCTTCCGCACCGACGCCGTGTCCGAATTTTTCAATAACGCCGCCGTACATGAGAAATTCCGCGCCGTTCATGACCCGGATGCCGGTCCGGTCGGAATCTCCGTTGGCGCTGCCCCGGATCGTGCCTCCGAAGAGCGTGAGCTTGCCGGCCTGATATTTTTTTTCGACCGCGATGCCGTCCTTCGGGAAGACGATCTTGCCCTGTCCCGTGCAGTCGGTGATTATCAGCTCGCCCTTGGTGATCTTTATGAAGGCGTTTTCCGTCAGCGTGATCGTTTTGCCGTGCAGGCAAAGGCGCATGCAGTCCGAGAAAGAGCCGTTGTACTCCCTGTCAAGCGTTACATCGTCCGTCAGGTACCAGTAACCGTCCTTGATTGTGGAGTAGATGACGCTGTTGTAGTTACAGGGAAGGTCGTCGGTCCCGGCCCACGGTGCCCAGCCCATGTCGATGTGCGACGTGTGGTCGCCGACAGCGGTATTCCCGCCGCAGACGCAGTGGTAGTGGTCAAGTCGCATGACGATCCCGGAGGTTTCTTCGTCATAGGCAAAGATATAACCCTCCCATGCGTTCCGCGTAGTGATAAAATGCGTCAGGTCGGCGGCTGTCAGTGTGTAGTTTTCGCCCCCGATGAGCCGGACGGGATTGGTTTTGATTCTGGTCGCCATGGCTTCCTGCAAATTCCATCCCACATTGAACGAGATCTGCAAGTCCTTGTCAAGGGTCCCGTTTATCCGGACGGGCGGGTACTCATATTTCCTCGGGTTGCTTACAAAAGACCAGATGGCACCGTAATCAATCAGAATGTCATCTCCCCATGTTTCCCCGGTATCCGGGTTCTGATAGCGGTTGCCGGAGAACCGGATGTTGCCGGAAAGGAAGAGCGTCGATCCCGAATTGATGTGGATTCCCGCGCCGGAACCGCTCGCGGAGGAAACGCAGTCCGTCACTGCGGCGTTCCCGGAAAGGTAGACCTGCGTGCCTCTTCCATATGCGCCGTGCAGGGAAATGCCGGATTCCCGGCAGGCGGTGATGTGCGCATTGCCGGTCATACGGAAGGTTCCGCTGACCCCGACGCCGCACAGGAAGTCCCGGATGGTTCCCCCGTACATAGTGAGGGTCGCGTCCTGTGTGACGGAGATACCTTTTGTATCCGCACCCACGATGGTGCCGTTCCCTCCGCAATCGGTAATGGTCAGTGCGTTGCTTCCCTTCACGGTGAGCATATACCGGTTTTCCGGAATACTGCTGCCCGCCCGGATCTTCTTTCCATTCAGACAGATGTTCACACTTTCATTGATTTCGAACTGCCCGTCGATGAGAATGTCGTTTTTGAGATAGTAGTTGCCCGCCGTCGTGGGGAGCGAGTCGGTTTTGTCCCATGCCGTCCATTCCACCGCTGTATGCGAGGTATGCCCGTCAAAGTCCGCGTCCCCACCGCAGACGCAGTGGCCGTGCTCTACCCAGAGCGCCGTAAGCGAGTTCACCTCGTTCGGAACCGCGTCGCCGGGAGCGTAAAGTTCTCCGTTGTCTCCGCGCCACATGAAATAGGTGCCGGTGTTGCCGTCGGGACGGGTCAGTCCCTCCTTTGTCGGTGCGAGAAAGGTAACGGCAGGGTAAGAGGGGTCCAGCACCTCGATGTTTTTGACGACGATGCTGATGTCACCGGTATTCCCGCCGACACTGCCGCCGTTCAGGTTCAGGGTAACGGCTTTCATGTAGTTCTGCGGGTACTCCATTCCGTAGGCAAGCGCGATTTCCAGAACCGGACGGTATGCTGTCATCCTGGTCGCTCTGTCCGGAGGGTACGAATAGAAACCGGAGCCGCCTCCTGAACGTACGACGCGGAACTCCCTGGTAGCATTCGGATTCGTATCCTGGCACCATGAGTCCTGTGTGCTGACGATGCCGTCTGCCTCGACCATGTCATAACTGTTTTTGATAAACCCGGAATTCTTTTCGAAGATGCGCTGCCACTCGTTGTTGAAGGGGCCGGTGTCGTAACGCGCTCCGCCCGAGGGGGCGTGGATGTAATACGGCACCCCGTTATACTCTGTGAGATTTCGGAAAATCAGGTCCTTCTTATTCAGCTCATTCCACGACACGGTGTGCGTGATGTTGTATTCGGAAATAAACAACGAATGTTCGTATTCCATTTCCGATTCTGTCGGTATCGCCGCCTGCAAAAGCGTGTAGGCGCTGACGGTGCCCGCGTAGGTGAAGGGCACATAGTGCAGCGTTTGGTCGGGCAGCTTGTCGTTCACGGTTCCGGGAATCCCGCTTTCCGACAGGTCAAACCAGTAGGTCCTGCCCAGCTCCAGGTCAAACTGCTCCACCGGTGTGTTTGCCGCCCAAATATCAAAGGGCAGGGCGAGGAGCAGGACAACCGCCAG
This sequence comes from uncultured Eubacteriales bacterium, assembly GCA_934466515.1. GTDB lineage: Bacteria > Bacillota > Clostridia > Oscillospirales > Acutalibacteraceae > UBA737. The sequence continues at coordinate 71,334 of CAKSLH010000006.1, read as the reverse complement.
GGCAACCAGGATGAGCGGCAGTCGTTTTTTCATTTCTCATTACCTCCGTTCAAGTATTGTGAGCGGTATTTATTTACAAACAGAGTGACACCCTGTTTTAAGACCTCCATCTGGGATTTTAAATAATATTCGTCTTCAAACATTGCGTAATGCACGCAGGCACGGACAAATATGAAAATCAAAGGAGTTATGGTGGTGTAAGGTATTCCGATTTTCGGCTCTAAAAGCTTTGCATATTCGGTATATCTTTTTGTAACACCCTTAAAGAACTTCTTGCCGTATTCAATGTATTTGGGATGTGTATAAATCTGATACATCAGGCGGTATTTTTTACCGTGTTCTTTAGCCGTCCAATAAGGCACCTCATTTATAAATCTTTCAATATCCTGAGGGTCTGTGGGCGCTTTTTGCATAAACTCATCTTCAACTCTCGACATGCAAAATTCCGTTGACTGAACTATCAAATCGTCAAGGTCTTTAAAATATATGTAAAGATTTCCCTGAGTACAACCGCAGGCTTCGGCTAAAGTTTTAATCCCTGTTTTACTAAGTCCGTTTTCCGCATAGCACTCAAAGCATTTTCTCATTATATTCTCTTTCTTTTCAAGATATTGTTCGACATTTCGTATTCTCATTTATAAGCCCTTTCTATTTATTCTATGAACATTCATTTATTTAATTACATTATAGCATGCCTTAAATATAAATGCAACATAAGATTGGTTAAAAATTTGTTCTTTTTTTATCTATCTTATTTTTTCAGAAACGGTAATTTGTAAGCTAAGTGTGAAAAGTTAAAAAGAGGAAGGACGGTTTTCGATAAAAAACCGTCCTTCCTCTTTTGTAAAGACAATGCAATATAGATGTTTTGCTTTTTTAGTGAATAGTGAATTGTAAAAAAGTAAAAATCCCGCTCACAAAAGTGAGAGGGATTTTTGGTGGAGCCGGTGGGAGTCGAACCCACGTCCAAAAATCAATTCCCGTCGGCATCTCCGAGCGCAGATGCTTATTAAAATTCCCTCCGCTGTAAGTTAAGCAACAAGCTTGCAGCTTCGGTAGCCGAAAAATTCATGATTACCGTCTCGGCAAAGGGTAATTCACGTTCACCGCTGATTGACGCCCGTTCCGGACCGCGGTACTTCCGGAAAAGACGGCAGCTTAATTAAGCTGCAAGTGCAACTGTATTGTTGTCAGTTAATTTTAAATTGCGGATTTTAAAGCGGTTCCGCACCGCTGCTCGCTTCCGACGGTTCAAAATCCCTGTCGAAACCTTTACGGCCCCGTATTAAATTTTATCTGTTTCTTTCCTTTAAGGCTCTGTCTATTGCGCGGTTTGCATCCTTTTTAGCGGCAACGGCTCTTTTATCGTGAAGCTGTTTACCCTTGCAAAGACCTATTTGCACCTTAATAAGAGAACCTTTGAAATAAACAGAAAGCGGAATAAGGGTTAAGCCCTGCTGTTTTACAGCGCCCAAAAGGCGCATGATTTCTTTTTTATGAAGCAAAAGCCTGCGGCTGCGCTTAGGGTCGCGGTTAAAAATATTGCCGTGGTCATAAGGGCTGATATTCATTTGCTTGATAATCATTTCGCCGTTATCAATACTGCACCAAGCTTCTTTTAAGCTGACTCCTCCCGCTCTTATGGATTTAACCTCGGTTCCGGAAAGAGAAATGCCCGCTTCAAAGCTTTCAAGGACAAAATATTCATGATATGCTTTTTTATTTTTAGCAATCGTTTTTATATTTTCCAAAGCATTTTCTCCTTTCAAAGAGATTAAATCTTATAAAGATTATATCACCTAATACTCAATCCGTCAAGAAAACCGTGTCGAAAAACAGTAAAATGTACTTGACATTTATTTTTTTTAGGCTTATAATATTTAAAAATAAAGAAAGGCGGATTACTGATGCAGTTACTAAACAAGCGATTTTATTATTACCATCATTGCGGCCTTTCTGCCTTTGTCCGAAACGGCTGATCTGATGGCAATTTCTGCATGTCAGTCCGTTTTATATCAAAAGTATTTAAGGCTTGCTTTTTGAAATTCATTTAAGAGTTTCATTTTGCAAGTCTTTTATTATGTTAGCAAAGCCGACAAGTTCGAACCCGCCTGAAACAGAGTAATTTCGGCATTTTTCGGCTTGTCGTCATAGCAAGGCGGCAGCCTTGCGTCTTCCTCCGCACCAAAAACTACTCAAAATTCTTTCCATTTCAGGTCAAAGAATTTTAAAGTGGAAAATTTTAGTGTTTGCGAGGCAAAAACGCAGTTAATCCTGTCGGATTAACGAGTATTTTAACAATGCAAAGACGAAAATTCGACCCTTAAAATCGGGTTCTAACTTGTCGGCTTTGCTTAGTGTGACAGGACTCGAACCTGTCACGCCTACGAAACAAAACTTTGCATAATACATTGCCTCAAAACTTGAAATACGGCAGTATTCCTGCGTTTTATCGGCTTCGTCTTATAACAAAATTTTTTGTTTCGGTAGGTTAAAAGTTTCTGCCGCCGAATTTTTTATTCGGCGAAGCGAGAAATTTGCAGCAAGGCTGGCGCCTTGCAAAAATGAACACAAAGCCGCAATCTAAAAGGCGGCGAGCGAAACCGTGGCAGGTTCGAGTCCTGTCACACTAAGGATGGTTTTATGTACGACTTAAATTCAGCACGGAAAAATATCAGCGAAATCGACAGACAAATGGCGAAGCTGTTCGAAGAAAGAATGCGCCAAGCCGAAACAGTTGCGGCTTATAAAAAGGAAAATGGTTTTCCTATATTCGACGGAGAAAGAGAAAGCTTTCTTATTAACAGGAATTCCGCTTTTGTTTCCGATGATATAAAGCCTTATTATAAAGAATTCTTAACCGATTTAATGAATGTTTCTAAGAAATATCAACAAAAGCTTATTAGCGGAATGACGGTTGCATTCAGCGGAGTCGAGGGAGCGTTCGCTCATATTGCGGCTTTAAAGATATTCGGCAAAAATATCACCGCTCTTCCCTGTTCAGGCTTCGGCCATGCTTACAGAGCCGTGGAAAACGGCAGTGCCGACTGCGCTGTGCTCCCTATCGAAAACAGCTATGCCGGAGATGTTGACAGAGTGCTTGACCTTGCTTATAAAGGCGATTTATCCGTAAGCGGAATTTATGATATGCCGCTTTCTCAGTGCCTTATAGCAAAAAAAGGCGTTTTGATTTCAGATATAAAAGAGGTCATTTCCCATCCGCAGGCACTCTCACAGTGCGCACCCTATTTAAAAAAGCAGGGCTGGAAAATAACAGAAAGCTTTAATACGGCGGTTGCCGCAAAAACCGTAGCTGAAAGCGAAAGAACCGATATTGCGGTAATCGGTGCAAGAGAAGCGGCTGAAATTTACGGGCTGAGCGTTTTAGAGGGCGAAATAAATGAAAACGGAGCAAATACCACCCGTTTTGCGGTCTTTTCCCGAGAAAAATGCAAAATTTCCCAAAGCGACAAGCATTTTATTATGTTTTTCACCGCTAAAAACGAACCCGGTGCATTAAGTAAAGCAATTTCAATAATCAGCAAATACGGAATAAATTTAAGATGCCTTAAAAGCCACCCGACCGGCGATGAAAACTGGACATATTATTTCTATGCCGAGGGCGACGGAAATTTAGGCGAGCAAAACGGAAAAGAAATGATAGCTCGCCTTAAGGAAATTTGCGACAATGTAAAAATAAGCGGAAGCTTTTCAAAGGAAAAAATGCTTTCAAAGCAAAGATAGTGTGATAAAAATGGCTGAATTAAATGTTAAAACTCAAAACGGCTCTTATAATATTCTGATTGAAAACGGAGCCTTAAAAAAAGCGGGAGAATTTTTCAACCTTAAAAGAAAGGTTTTGATTGTTACAGACTTAGGAGTTCCGAAGGAATATGCGGATACTGTGGCAAGCCTTTGCGAATCTCCCGTTATTTTCAGAACCGAAAGCGGAGAGCAGAATAAATGCTTAAAAAAATACAGCGAAATTTTAAAGATGCTGACTGAAAATAATTTTGACCGCAAGGACTGTGTTACCGCTGTAGGCGGAGGAGTTATGGGAGATCTTGCAGGCTTTGCCGCGGCGACATATATGCGCGGAATTGATTTTTACAATATCCCTACGACACTTCTTTCTCAGGTCGACTCCTCGATAGGAGGAAAAACCGCTATTGATTTTGAGGGCTGTAAAAATATTGTCGGTGCGTTTTATCCGCCTATGGGCGTTCTAATTGACCCTGATGTTCTTAAAACTCTATCCAAAAGACAGTTTGCCTGCGGTATGGCTGAGGCTGTAAAAATGTTTGCGACCTTTGACGGGTTAACCTTTACTGAGCTTGAAAGCGGCGAATTAACCGATATTTCGGAAATCATCATAAGAGCCTTAAGAGTTAAAAAATCGGTAGTTGAAAAGGATGAAAAGGAAAGCGGACTGAGAATGTCGCTCAATTTCGGACACACCGTCGGCCACGCGATTGAAAGCGCAAGCGCAAAAACGGATAAACCCCTTTTGCATGGGGAATGCGTAAGTATAGGTATGATGAGCTTTTGTTCGGGCGAGGTTAAAAGAAGGCTTAAAAAGCTTCTTGAAAAGTATAATTTACCTACCGGTTACAGCGGAAGCAAGGAAGAAATAAAAAAGCTTCTTTTGCATGACAAAAAATGTGACGGCGATACCGTAAATACAGTTTACGCGGACAAAATCGGAAGCTTTGTTATTAAGAAAATGACAGCCGATGTAATAATCGGGAAATGCGAAGAGGTGTACAGTCTCAAATGAAAAACAGTTTCGGAAATAATTTAAAAATTACAGTTTTCGGAGAAAGCCACGGTCCTGCCATAGGCGCGGTCATTGACGGGCTTGCTTCGGGAATTAAAATCGACACGGATTACATTTCAAAAAAGCTTTCAAAAAGAAGACCGTCGGGTCAGATTTCGACAGCAAGACAGGAAGCTGATAATTTTGAAATATTAAGCGGTGTTAAAAATGGATATTCCTGCGGAACTCCGATTTGCATAATGATAAGAAATTCTTCTCAAAAATCCGCTGATTATAATTCCTTAAACGCATTAGCGCGCCCCGGCCATGCCGACTATACTGCATTTTTAAAATACCGCGGCTTTGAGGACAGAAGCGGCGGCGGACATCAAAGCGGAAGAATAACCGCGGCTGTTGTTGCGGCAGGAGCAGTTATTCAAAGCGCACTCGAAAGCAAAGGAATTTATATCGGAACGCATGTTAAAAAATGCGCAGGAATTTCAGACAGAGATTTTGACTTTAAAAATCTCAAAACAGATATTGACAGTATTGCTTATGAAAGCTTCCCTGTTTTAGACGATAAGGTTACGGAAGCTATGCAGGAAAAAATTCTTTCTGCAAAAAATGAATGCGATTCTGTAGGCGGAGTAACCGAAACCGTTGTTTTAAATGTTCCTCAGGGAATCGGCGAGCCATGGTTTGAAACCGCGGAAAGCATGCTGTCCTATGCTATGTTTTCCGTTCCTGCCGTTAAAGGCATTGAATTCGGAGACGGATTTGCAATTTCCGATAAAAAGGGCAGCGAAGCAAATGACGGATATAAAATCAGCGGCGGAAAAATCATAAGCGAAACTCTTCATAACGGCGGAATTTTAGGCGGAATTACGGACGGAAGTCCCCTGCTCTTCCGTTGTGCGGTAAAACCCACCCCGTCAATAGCAAAAAAGCAAAAAACCGTTGATTTTGAAAAAAAAGAAGATACCGAAATTGAAATAAAGGGCAGACACGACCCTTGTATCGTCCACCGTGCCGCCGCCGTTATCGACGCTATGACGGCTGTAACTGTCGCAGACCTATGCGTAACCCGTTTCGGGACAGACTGGCTGAGAAAAACCGGAGAAAAATAAATGGAATACGGACTGATAGGCGAAAAGCTTCCCCACAGCTTTTCAGCGGCAATTCATTCAATGCTCGCTGATTATAATTATGAATTAAAAGAGCTTGACAAATCGGAATTCGATTTATTTTTTAAAAACAGAGATTTTAAAGCAATAAATGTCACAATTCCTTATAAGCAGGCGGTTATCCCCTATCTTTATGAGATTGACCCATTAGCTAAAAAAATCGGAGCTGTTAACACTATTATTAACAATGAAGGTAAGCTTTACGGCTACAACACCGATTTTTACGGAATGAAAGCGCTAATCGTTAGAAACGGAATTTCTTTAAAAAATAAAACAGTTGCAATATTAGGCTCGGGAGGAACCTCGAAAACCGCCTATGCCGTATCACAAAATCTTGAGGCAAATAAGATTTTTAAGGTTTCAAGAAACAAAAGCGACGGATTTATAACCTATACTGAGCTTTGCGATATTGCCGACAGCATAGATATTATAATCAATACAACGCCTGTTGGAATGTTCCCTAAGACCGACGGCTGTGTTATAAACATTTCGGATTTTAAAAATCTTTCGGGTGTTATAGACGCGATTTATAATCCGCTTAACACCAATCTTATACTCTCCGCTTTAAATGCAGGTATTAAAGCGGCAGGCGGACTTTATATGCTGGTTGCTCAGGCGGCGTTTGCCTCAAAGCTTTTTACAAATGACGAAAGCGTTATTTCAAAAACCGAGGAAGTTTATAAAGAGATTTTAAAGGGTAAACAAAACATAGTTTTAACCGGAATGCCCGGGAGCGGAAAAACGACTTTAGGCAAAAGAATTGCCGAAAAATTGAACCGCGAATTTATTGACACCGACGGGCTTTTTGAAAAAACCTTTAAAATCTCAATTCCCGAATTTTTCGAAAAATACGGCGAAGAGGAATTCAGAAAAAAAGAAACCGAAATTATAAAATCCGTTTGCGACAGGCAGTCTTTAGTTATCTCAACCGGAGGCGGTGTTGTAACACAAAGTATAAATATTTTATTGCTTAAAAGAAACGGAAAAATCTTTTTTATTGATAAAGAGCTTAAATTCCTGCAAACGGGTAACGGCAGACCACTTACCCCCGATTTTGCCGCACTTCAAAAAAAATACAGTGAGAGACTTCCGCTGTATTTAAAGAGCGCCGATAAGCATTTAAAGCTTTCCGACGATTTAGAAAGCAATATAAAAATTCTTTTTGATTCCGTAAAGGAGTAATTTAAAATGAAAATTCTTGTTATAAACGGGCCCAATCTTAATATGTTAGGAATAAGAGAGCCTGATATCTACGGAAAGGAAACCTATTCTTCGTTAATTCAAAAGATTAAGGACTATGCCGCAAAAAAAAATATTGAAACTGAATTTTATCAGTCCAATCATGAGGGCGACTTGGTAGACAAAATTCAGTATGCTTATAACAGATTTGACGGAATAATAATAAACCCCGGAGCCTATACCCATACAAGCATCGCTCTTTTGGACGCTTTAAAGGCGGTAAGTATTCCTACTGTTGAGGTTCACATTTCAAAGGTCGATGAAAGAGAGCCGTTTCGGCTTAAAAGCTATATTAGAGCCGCCTGTATTGACAGCGTGATAGGTCAGGGCACCGACGGATATTTAACCGCCGTGGACATTCTTATCAAGGACGGAATAACCAAGTAAAATGACTGTAACTATAGAAAAATCAACTGCAAAAGGAAATATTACAATTCCGCCCTCTAAAAGCTATGCTCACCGAATGCTGATTGCGGCGGCTTTGACACATGAAAAAATCATGGTTTCAAATATTTCCCTAAGCGAAGACATAAAAGCGACAATAAGCTGTCTAAAAGCAATAGGTGCCGAAATTTCGGTTTATAATGACACAGCAGAAGTTTATTATCCTACAAACGCGAATATATCAGACTGTATTCTTAACTGCAATGAAAGCGGAAGCACTTTAAGATTTCTTATTCCGATAGCACTTCTTTTAAACCGCGAAATCAGCTTTACTGGTGAAAAAAGGCTTTTTGAAAGACCGCTTGATATTTATGAAAGCATTTGTAAAGATAGCGGATTTACATGGATAAAAGAAGAAAATCTATTAACTGTTAAAGGCAGATTAAAGCCGCAAAAATATTATATAAGCGGAAATATCAGCAGTCAGTTCATAACGGGGCTTATGTTTGCTCTTCCCCTTCTTGAGGATGACAGCGAGATAATTTTCACTTCCGAAACCGAAAGCCTTTCATACATAAATATAACTGCCGATGTTTTAAATAAATTCGGAATTAAAACCGAAATTACCGAAAAAGGGATTTACATTAAAGGCAATCAGAAGTATTATACCGAAGAAAACCTTTTTGTTCCGGCAGACCATTCGTCAGCGGCATTCTTCGGAGCATTTAACTTTTTAGGCGGAGATGTCAAAATGACAGGTCTTGAAGAAAACAGCCTTCAGGGCGACAGCGCATGGAAAGTGTATTTTAAAGAGTTAAAAAACGGCTCCCCTGTTTTAAGCGTTAAAAACTGCCCTGATATCGCTCCGATTTTGATTGCGGTTTCCGCCGCATTAAACGGGGCAACTCTTACAGATACAAAGCGGCTTAAATTTAAAGAAAGCGACCGAGCTCAGGCTATGAAAGAGGAGCTTAAAAAACTGGGTGCCGAAATAACGGTTTTTGAAAATGAAATAATTATTCCTAAAGCCGATTTAAAAAAGCCCGAAGCTGCGATTTATGGGCATAACGACCATAGAATAGTTATGTCGCTTGCGGTACTGCTAACTATTACGGGTGGAAGCATTTCGGACGCTCAGGCGGTAAATAAAAGCTTCCCTGAGTTTTGGGATAAATTTGAGGAATGCGGAATAAAATTCAAAAAAGAGGATGACAAATGACAGAATTAAATAAAGACACAAATATACTTATTGTCGGCCTCGGACTTATCGGCGGAAGCTACGCAAAAGCACTTACGAAAAAGGGCTATAAAATAAAAGCGATTTCTAAAGAACAAAACGATATTGATTTTGCAATTTCAGAGGGCTTTATAGCAGACGGTACAACCGACAGGCTCGAAGAATTCATAAAAGATGCGGATTTAATTATTCTTGCTCTTTATCCGCACACATTGATTAAATGGGTCGATGAAAACCGCAAATTCTTTAAAGGCGGTACAATAGTAACGGATGTTACGGGTGTTAAGGAATTTATTATAAACAAGGTACACTCGCTTATGCCCGAAAATGTCGAATTTATAGCGGCGCACCCTATGGCAGGAAGAGAAAAAAGCGGTGTAAGGCACAGCGATGACAGCGTATTTAAAAACGCAAACTACATCATTGTTCCCACAGAAAAAAATTCGAAACACGCAAAGGAAATTTGCAAAAAATTAGGCTTTGAGCTTGGATTTCACAATATCAGCACGCTTAATGCAAAAGAGCACGATGAAATGATAGCTTTTTTATCTCAGCTTACACACTGCATAGCGGTTTCACTTATGTGTACGGGAGAAACGGACGGATTTGAGGCTTATACCGGAGACTCCTTCCGTGACCTGACCCGAATAGCTAAGATAAATGATGAAATGTGGAGCGAGCTATTCTTATGCAACAAGGAAGCACTCCTAAAAAAAATGAACGAATTTTCAAAGCAATTTGAAATATTTAAAACCGCTCTTGAAAACGATGACCGCGAAGCAATGCGTGAAATGATGAGAAAATCAACCCTCAGACGGGAAAAATTTGATAAAACAAAAAATTAAAAAAGAAGGTAAATTTACTATGAATATGATTTTTTACAGAAAACTGCCGATACCGAAAGAGGTTAAAGCCCAGTTTCCGCTTACAGAAGAAATGAAAAAATGCAAAGAAAAAAGGGACGAAGAAATCAAAAAGGTTTTTACAGGCGAAAGCGATAAATTTATACTTGTTATCGGACCCTGCTCCGCCGATAACGACGTTTCGGTTCTTGATTACATAGAAAGGCTTAAAAGGGTATCAGAAAAGGTTGATGATAAGATTATCATAATTCCGAGGATTTATACCAATAAGCCGCGCACAACGGGAGACGGATATAAGGGCATGCTTCATCAGCCCGACCCTAACGAAAAGCCCGACATGCTCAAAGGCATAATCGCAATAAGAAAGCTTCACATGCAGGCATTAAAGGATTACGGCCTTTCAAGCGCCGACGAAATGCTTTATCCCGACAATCACAGATATCTTTCCGACTTGCTTTCTTATATTGCCGTAGGCGCACGCTCTGTCGAAAACCAACAGCACCGACTTACCGCAAGCGGACTTGATATTCCTGCAGGACTTAAAAACCCGACAGGCGGCGATTTGAGCGTTATGATGAACTCGATAACTGCGGCACAGCACTCTCACACATTTATTTACAGAGGCTGGGAGGTTGAAAGCACGGGCAATCCCCTCGCCCATGCAATTTTAAGAGGATATCAGACTACCGACGGAAAAAATGTTTCCAATTACCACTATGAGGATTTACTGAGGCTCTGCGAGCTTTACGGTGAAAGAGGACTCAATAATCCTGCGGTTATCGTTGATACTAACCACGCAAATTCCGGCAAGCGCTATAATGAGCAAATAAGAATTTCAATGGATGTTCTTCACTCGATGAAGGAAAGCAACGATATTAAAAAAATCTGCAAGGGACTTATGATTGAAAGCTATATTGAGGACGGCTGTCAAAAGGTCAACGGCGGAGTTTACGGTCAGTCGATAACAGACCCCTGCCTCGGATGGGAAAAAACCGAAAAACTGATTTACGATATAGCTGAAAAGCTGTAAAGCAGTAATTTATAATTTTAAAAATGTACAGTCAAGCCCTCCGGCAAAGCCGGAGGGCTTGACTTATCAAAATTTCTGTTTGTGTTTCAGCTCCGTTGAAAATACTATATTCTCGTCCGGCCGAAGAATTCTATATCCGTTCGGTTCGTTCAATCCGTTTACTTTTCCGCATTGTGGTTCTACGCAAAGGAGCTTGCTTATGCCTTTCCCGTTAAATAAAATCCAGTGGTCAAAATTTTCTGACACAGTGTAACAGAAAAAACCTATTTGCGCCGTTCTGCCTTCTGATTTATAATATCCTGATATTTCTGTGTCCTTGCTTTCAGCTTTGGTAATATACTTCTTTTCAGCTTCGGTAAGCGGGATATATCTTCCTGTCGGAATATTAAAAATGTCTCTTTCCTGAGCGGAAGATATCGGAACAGAAAAGAATTCAGGCTCGGCAAAAGTAGTATGAAGTGCAAAAGTCAACGGCATATTTGTTTTGCCGATATTTATTATTTCATACCTTTGATAAAACGAATTGCCTTTTATATAATATTCAGTTATTATTTTAAAGGGGAAAGGATAAATTTCACCATAATTTTCATATACCAGTTCAATGCCATTATTACTGTGTTCTTTCACAATGAAATTTTGCTTATAAAGCATTCCGTGCAAATTAGCACCGGAGCTTTTTTCAGTTATCGGCAATTTATACACTTTTCCTTCAAAAGTAAATTTACCGTTTGCTGTTCTGTTTGCCGGAAACAAAATAGGAGAACCGCAAAGAAACGGATTACCCTTCAAAGTATTTTCCCTGTTAAGAGGTCTGTAAACACTGCAGCCTTCATAATTCAAAGCTGCAATATTACCGCCCGATTTAGGCTCAATTTTTGCATGCCATTTATTAGCTTTGATTTCAAGCATTTAAAAATCCTCACCGTCTTTTATAAAAAAATCAAATAAATCGCTTTTTTGAATATTTAATGCTTTCGCTACTGTCGGACCTATTCTTTGTGCCATTCGATAAGCCCCTAAATCGTTTGGATGACAGCCGTCCTTGGTACAGTTATGATAATATTCTCCGCTGAACAAGTTCTTTCCGTCAATATAATACACCCTTTCATCACCGTTTTGCTTGGCATATTCATAGGTTGCATATATTATTTTATTTCGTTTATCGTTTTCTTCGGGCTCTTTCCAGTAATCAGGACGTGTTATTATTATATACGGAATATCAGGTTTAAATTTACGCACGGTTTTATACATATTAAGGTGCGTTGCCTTAAGCAATTCGATATCATAGGCATTATGGTCATAATCGGACACAAAGGCCGATATATCAAGCTTTGTGATGTATTCTATAAGAGGCGTTTCGCCCTTTGCGCTTCCTGCAAATCCGAAATTAAGATAGTTAAGATTATATTTTTGCGAAATCAACGGTATATATCCGCAGCCCGGTCTTGAGGTCCACGCTCCGTGGGTGATTGAGGAGCCGTAAAAAGCGGCAGGCTTTTCATTTGCGTATTTCTCCCCTTTTTCCAAAACTGTCCCATCATCAATTCCGAGTTTAAAGTCCTCTATTTCGCCGAAATAAGGAAAGTTAAGAGTATAAAAGTGCATTTTTTTGTCTTTTGAAACATTTGCGTTTGCCTCAAATTCTCCGTCACAAATAAAGTATTCGGGATTTCTGAAGCCTGCCGCAAATATCTCCGTGCCGTTTTCAATTCGGTATAAGTCAAAGCCAATTCCTCTTGTATTTTTCATTAAGGCTTTGATATATATGTTCTGTGAATTGGTAGCAAAACGTATTCTGCCTCCTGCGGGACATTTTGAGTTATTAAGGACACCTTCGCTTACGGTTTTTGCAAAGTTTTCGGGAAGTCTGTGAAAGCTTTTGTCAACTCCGTAAATATCATAATTCCCTGTGTCAAACTTAATCCACTTAACAGACATGTTAAATATCACTTCTCACTTCTTAATTATTTATCTGAGCCGTGAAGGATTTTTCCGCCGCGGCTCAGATTTTTATTTATTCTGTTATCTGCTTATAAGTATAAACGGCAAAATCATTAGGGTCAAGCTTTTGAGCTTTTCTGATGCAAATTTCAGCCTCACTGTATTTTTCCTCGCCATAAAGTGCAAACGCTTTAAGAGTATATCCCGCAAGCAGATTATGCTTTTCGATATCAAGCTCAAACGGCATAGGACTCGGCGAGCCGACGCCGTAATAAGTACGCATATCCTTATTATCAATAAGACTTTGTGCCGTGCTAAGCATTTCGTCAAGCACCTGCTTTGCCTCATCCGATCTTCCGAGTTCTTTTAATGCTAAAGCTCTGAAAAGTGAAATTTCAGAAACCGCCGCTTTATATTCGGCCGCTTTTTCAAGTGCAGCAGTGTGCTTTTCGCCCGTATAAAGCTTGCTTAAATAATAATAAATATGCGCTTCCTGATTGAAGAATGTTTTTGCTTCGCCGTAGGATTTAGGCATATTTATACCGTTAATATAAATCTGCTCGGCCTTTTTAGTATCGCCTTTTTTTGCAAGCTCGTTGCCGTAAAGCACATGCATCCATGCATGCTGTTTTGTAAGCTTGCCTTCTCCGCCTTCATAAATATGGAAGTGTTTAACTGCCGCCATATTTATTGCTTCTTCGTACTTGCCCTGCTGTGAAAGCAATGTAAGCTTATCAAGATAGCAGTCATCGCGTTCCTTTAAAAGCTCGGGATACTTATCGTAAACCGAAAGCCTTTCCTCAATGCTTGCATTGGTATTTTTTAAAAGCTGTTCATATTCAAGCAGAAGTCTCGGGTCTTCAGAGCGGTATTTAAGTGCGTTTTCCATGCAGTAAAGCGCTTTTTTACCGTCATGCTTTTTGTCGAACATATAGAGCGACAGATTTCGCCAAGCTCTTCCGTGCTCAGGATTTATCCTTACACAGCTCTTAAAGCATTCCGAAGCCTCATCGAACAAAAATCTGTCATAGAAAAGACAGCCTAAATAATAGTTTGCATTAGCTGCGTTTTTACAGTTCTCTATCGCATATTCAAGCACCGCTATATCATCAACGCTTGACGGGAAGCAGTAGCCCATATTCGCCTTTTCCGCCTTATCAATAAAGGAATTATCCTTTGTAATATAAGCCTTATAATAATTTACAAGCGGAGAAGCAGCGTTAGCAAATGAAAGTGCGTAAAGCGCGTCCTCGTAAAAACCTGCTTTCATATAATCCCTTGCTACATCAAGCAGATTTTCAGGCTTTGCCTCAAACTGAGCGATTTTATCCTCAACATTTTCAAAATGCGAATACTCTATAAGCGCAAATAAATCAAGCTTATCGTCGTTTATGCCGTCCTTTGCGCTCTTTTCGGCACATTCACAACCTATTTTGCGTTTGATTGCCGTTTCAAGGTTATGCGCCTTAGTGTGTCCCTTATTAAGACCTATTGATTCATCAAGCTTTTTAATCGCTTCTGTATATTCGCCGTTTCTGCAGTCTATGCAGGCAAGCTCAAAGAGCGCCGCGCTTCTGTGTGTATAATTCCATGCGGCACGGTAAAGAATATCGTAAGCCTTATCATATTCACCGAGGAATTCGAGAGCCACACCCTTAAGATAAAATGCCTCGGTGTCGGTCGGATGCTCGTTTCTGTCGGTTAATCTTTCTATTGCACTGTCGCAGTATTTTACGCAGTCCGCAAATTTACCTTTTTTAAGAGAAAGCCTCGCCATAGAGGTATTGCAGCGGATATCACCGCTGTCGCGGCGAAGTCCCTCAAGATAATAATCCTCAGGCTTATAGTTATGCTGTTTATACTGTTCAAGATGAAAGCCGTTTATATAAAGCTCTTCAACTGTTTTATATTCGCTCGGACGCTTAACCGGCTTTCTGACCTTAATCGGCTGCTTCTGTCCGCGCTTATAAGGCTTATAAGCAACCAGCTCTTTCCCGTTTTCATCGAAAAGCGAAACCTTAATATTATGTATATCTGAAATTTCGGTGTTGAGCGTTTTATGATAGACCCTGTCGGGTGACATATCCGCTGTTTCGGAATAAATTTCCTTACCGTTATCGGTAACCGTGATTTTGCAGTTTTTAAATATTCCTGTAACATTAAATCCGAAATAAAGACCGTCTTTTCTGTTTTCAACATTTAATGCCGCATCTATCGTTGCATTTTTTATTTCTCCTATTTCTCTTACAGGATACCAATACTGCTCGAATTCCTTTGTTTCATACGGTGCAATCCATGTAAAATCGGGCTGATTATCGGTATAGACACCGGTCATCAGTTCAATATAAGGACCGTTTTTATCAGTAAGATTTGAACACCACATATCTCCGAAATCACCGATGCCCCAATGCCACATCTTTTTACCCGGAGAAATATGGTGGTTAGCGACAGTTGCAATACCCTTATTTATACCTGTATCATAGCCCGAAATGAAATCCATATCGGATTGACCCTGAGATATAAGATAGGAAGACGGAACTTTAACGGCATCATAATGCGACAAATCCGTGCCCTTACCGAAATTATAAGGACGGGCCGTTTTATAAAGTCCTTTAGCAATAGGCCATTCAAGCACGGCTCTTCTGTCATGGTCATTTACCCACTCGCAGTCAGGCGGAAAAACAGTGCGGTAAGCATTATTTACAGGCACCGCAAGATTTGCCCACCACATGAACACCTGCGGATAAGCGGTTCTGTTATAAACGCGAACCTTTGCTTTTATATAGCTTCTGCCCTTATCAACAGTTATTCCTGCCATTCCTTTCATTCTTCCGAAAGGTTCAACCTCGCCTGTCCAAACGGTTTTGCCGCCGTCAGCATTATCTTCGCTTACTGCTTCTAACGGCATAAATGTTGTAGGACGGTGATGCTGAGGCCAGTTAAACTCAATACCGCCTGAAATCCAAGGGCCTGCAAGACCTACAAGCGCAGGCTTTACAACCTCGTTATAATAGATAAAATCATAATTTCCTATTTTATCAAAACCCCTCAGTATTTTCCCGCCAAGCGACGGCACAACCTGAGTTTTGACATATTCGTTTTCAAGGGTATAGGTTTCATACTCAACATCCGTTTTCTCATCCGAGATACCGTCGCAGTAAGGTATCGGATAGACCCTGCCCGAAGCTCCCTGATACGGTTTATTTTCAAAGAACATCGGAAGCTCATGAGCCTTCTTCGGAATATAGGTAGGAATTTTCATGCCCTTTTTTTCGCATTTTACATCTGACATAATTTCCCTCCGTAGTTTTTTCTTTAATTTTAGCAGATAAAATTAAAAATAAACAGGAAGAAAAACATGTATAAAAAAACATAAATTTCTGTTTGTCAAACAGAAGCAATAATAGTATAATTAAATCGGTGATAAAAATGATTTGTATTTTAACCGAGCCTGCCTACAGCGGGAGCATTTGGTGCAAAGAGCTTTTTAAGAGTCTTACAGACAGACTCAGACAAAAAAGAATTCCCTTTTGCGAGGTGTATGACCGTCTTGATTCTGAAAATGACGGCGTTTTTATAATAGCCTCCGACTACAACTGGATTAAATCGACTGTGGCTCAGCTTAACAGTGCCGATATAAAGCCGATACTTTTATGCAATCAATCCGAACCGCTTTACGGCTGTGAGTACAGCTGTGTCTGCTCGGATATAAACGGATCTATGAAATATCTTTTAAACGAGCTTAAATCAAGCGGTAAAAAAGAAGTTGCTTTATACGGTGTAAACACAAGCTCTTTCTCGGATATCAGCAGAGTGGACAGTTTGTTTGCTTTTAAGGATGAAAGCTTTAATAAAATGCGGATCTTCACAAATGAAGGCTCTTTGGAAAATTGCTTTAACAGTTTTCTTAACGCTTACAAAAGCTTTGACGCGGTAATCTGTTCTAATGACTTTGCCGCGGTTTCGCTCGTAAGAAATTTAAAAAAGAGGGCTCCGAAAGCGCTCGAAAATCTTAAAATTCTAAGCTGTGCTCAAACACAGATATCCGAATATTATAAAAAATACATCACATCTTTAAATATGAATTTCGAACAATACGGGAAAGCCGCTGTTTTTATTTATGAAAAGCTTAAAGCCCATCCGTATATGTCAGGCATAACAATTACGGTTAAATGGAACGGAAATTATGAAAAACCGTCCACAAATAAGACCGTTGCTCTAAAAGGCGATAAAAACGGTTACGGTTTTTATGACGATATTGAAATGCAGGATATGTTAAGGGTTGAAAAGGTTTTAAATTCCTGTAATGATACGGACAGGCTTATATTTTCATCTTTAATAAATGATGTAACTCTTGAAGAAATCGCAAGCCGCTGCTTTTTAACAGAGGGCGGTGTTAAATACCGGATAAAAAGAATTCTTTCCGAATGCGGGCTTTCGGATAAATCCGAATTACTGGAGTTATTAAAAGAATACTTACCAAGTGTGACAGGTTAGAGACCTGTCACACTAATATTTATTTATTATATCAAAAAGCCCTAAATTCTAAATGTCAGCGCGGACAGATTTTCGAAGTTTAAGCTAATGCTTTCCGAAATAAGCTTCTGCTCTTTTAAAATTTGAAACATACGGCAAACTTGCGCTCTTGCTTAACCGTCAGCTTTGCTGTTTTGAAGCACTGCATAAAAATCGGGGAACTAATTTCAACTACAGTACCATGCACAGCGCAAAAAAATTTATAGATAATAATTTTGAAAAGCGAAACTCTACTGAGGACATCGCAAAATACAGAGAACAGTTTGCAAAAAAATATAAGTAATGAGGCCTTTTTATGATTAAATACGGAATAATAGGCGCCGGCTGGCGAAGTGAATTTTACCTGAGAATTGCCTCGCTTTTACCGAGTGAATTTCTGTGTTGCGGAGTATATATCCGCAACACAGAAAAGCAAAAGGAATTTAATGATAAGTATAATGTTAAAATTTGCCAATCACTCGAAGAGCTTTTAAAAACCGATTTTGATTTTATCGTATCCTGCGTAAATAAGGATAATATATCTGAAACAATTAAAACGCTTGCCGCAAAAAATATACCCGTGCTTTCAGAAACACCTGTTACAGACAGCACTTTATCAGGAAGAATTCAGGTGGCGGAGCAATTCCATTTTATGCCGAGAAATCAAGCTTATAAAAAGATAATCAAAAGCGGAATTTTAGGAGAGGTTCATCAGGTTCAGCTTTCCTGCTGCCATGATTACCATGCGGCCAGCCTTATCAGAATTTTTCTTGAAACAGGCTTTGAAAAGCCGGAAATTACCTCAATTTCGCTTTCCGACCCTGTTACACGTTACAACAGCCGCGCAGGATATTTAAAATTCCCTGAGATAATACAAGCCGAAGAAAAAATTAAGGTATTTAAGTTTAAAAATAAAACCGCCGTATACGATTTTTCTTTTGAACAGTATTTTTCAGATATTCGCCCGTCGAAAATCTCAATAAAGGGTACAAACGGCGAAATAGTAAACAACACCTGCACTTATTTAAAAGACGGTGTTCCGCATCGCTTTGAAATCTGCCGCAACGCATACGGCAGCGAGGAAAGCCTTGACGGTATGTGCCTTTTTAACATAACGGGAAACGGCGAAGTGCTTTACACCAACCCTTTTCCCTATTCACGTCTTTCGGACGAGGAAATCGCTATTGCAACCTGTCTTTTAAAAATGAAAGAATATTTAAATGGCGGTAAGGAATTTTATTCGGTAAGTCAGGCGGCTTTTGATTTTAATTTATTCAACTAAAAAAGGCAATAAAAAAAACGGACTGTAAAAAAACAGTCCGTTTTTTAAAACCTAAATTATTTAACAACAATATTTACAAGGCGCTTTTTGACATAAAGCTCTTTGATAATTGTCTTTCCCTCTATTTCCTTTGAAACCGCATCAACAGCCTTCGCCTGACTGATTGCGTCATCATTAGAAACCTCGGCAGGAACCTGAATTCTCGCCTTAATCTTTCCGTTTACCTGAACCGCAATTTCAACAGTTGAGTCAACGCATTTTGCCTCATCATAGGTCGGCCAAGAGGTTTGATTGAGCATTCCTTTAAAGCCGCAGATTTCCCACATTTCTTCGGTGATATGAGGAGCAAAAGGATTAAGAAGAGTAATAAATGTCTTCATTTCAGCCTTGTTTATTGATTTAACCTCATAAATCTCATTGAGTAGGGACATAAGAGCCGCTATAGCGGTATTCATCTTAAGATTTTCGATATCCTCCGAAACCTTTTTAACCGTTTTATTAAAGCTTACTTCAAGCTTTTCTGAATACTTATCGCCGTCACAAAGCATATCTGTCAAAGCGAAAACCTTATCGAGAAATCTTTTGCTTCCTTTTATAGACGCCTGACTCCAAGGCGCCGCCTTTTCAAAGTCGCCGATGAACATTTCATAGACGCGCATGGTATCAGCACCGTAATCTCTGACTATATCATCGGGATTTATAACATTGCCTCTCGACTTTGACATCTTTTCCCCGTTTTCGCCCAAAATCATTCCGTGGCTTGTACGCTTTTTATAAGGCTCGGGATTAGGTACAACACCTATATCATAAAGAAATCTATGCCAGAATCTGCTGTAAAGCAAGTGAAGCGTTGTATGCTCCATTCCGCCGTTGTACCAATCGACGGGCATCCAATATTCAAGCGCCTCTTTAGAAGCAAGCTCCTTATCGTTATGAGGGTCGCAATATCTTAAGAAATACCATGATGAGCCTGCCCACTGAGGCATTGTGTCGGTTTCTCTCTTCGCTTTTCCTCCACAGTGAGGACAGGTAGTGTTAACCCAATCTGTCATGGTGCTAAGCGGAGATTCACCGTTATCCGTAGGCTCAAAGGACTCGACATTAGGAAGCGTCAGCGGAAGCTCGCTTTCATCAATCGGGACATAACCGCATTTCTCGCAATATACCATCGGAATAGGCTCGCCCCAATACCTCTGACGGGAAAATACCCAGTCGCGAAGCTTATAATTTGTTTTCTTCTCGCCTATCTTGCGATCTGAAAGCCACTGCTGAATTTTAGTTTTAGCCTCGTCAACAGTTAGTCCGTTAAGGAAATCGGAATTAACCATTGTTCCCTTTGCGCAGTCGGTATATGCTTCCTTAGTGATATCCTTTCCGCCGGAAACAACCTCGATAATCGGAAGTCCGAATTTTTTAGCAAATTCAAAATCTCGCTCATCATGTCCCGGAACTGCCATAATAGCGCCGGTACCGTAAGAAATAAGGACATAATCCGAAACAAAAATCGGAATTTCTTTATTATTAACAGGATTAACAGCTTTAATTCCCTTAATCATTACTCCGGTTTTGTCTTTTGCAAGCTCGGTGCGCTCAAAGTCGGATTTTTTGGCCGCCTCAGCCTTATAAGCTTCAACCTCTTCAAGGTTTTCAATCTGTCCGCTCCATTTTTCGATAAGCGGATGCTCGGGCGACATAACCATATAAGTAACTCCGAACAATGTATCGGCACGGGTTGTGAAAATATCAAAGCTGTCGCCGTTTGTGGTATTAAAGGTTACCTGAGTTCCGTAAGATTTACCTATCCAGTTTCTCTGCTGAGTCTTAACTCTCTCGATGAAATCGACATCGTCAAGTCCGTCCAAAAGCTTCTCGGCATAATCGGTAATTTTAAGCATCCATTGGCTTTTTTCCTTATGTACGACCTCGCTTCCGCAGCGCTCGCAGACACCGTTTACAACCTCTTCGTTTGCAAGCACGCATTTACACGATGTGCACCAGTTAACGGACATTTTCTTTTTATAGGCAAGACCTTTTTTATAAAGCTGCAAAAATATCCACTGAGTCCATTTATAATATTCAGGGTCAGTAGTATTTATTTCTCTGCTCCAATCAAAGGAAAATCCCAAGGATTTAAGCTGATGCTTGAAGTTAGCGATGTTTTTCTCCGTTACAATAGACGGATGAATATGATTTTTAATAGCGAAATTTTCAGTTGGAAGTCCGAATGCGTCCCAGCCCATAGGATAAAGAACATTATATCCCTCAAGCCTTTTTTTGCGGGAAACTATATCAAGCGCGGTATAAGAACGCGGATGTCCGACATGAAGTCCCTGACCCGACGGATAAGGGAACTCAACGAGTCCGTAAAATTTAGGAAGAGTATAATCGTCCTTTGCGGCAAAGGTCTGTTTTTCATCCCAAATATCCTGCCACTTTTTTTCAATTTTTGAATAATCGTATTTCATTTTCAGCCTTTCCTTTCACTCAGTCGCCTGTAGCCTCGGTTAAAATCGTATCAAGATTTAATTCTTCCGCGTCGCTCCAGATTCTGTCAAGCGAATAAAACTCTCGTTGGTCGGGAGTGAATATATGAACAATAACGCCTGAATAATCAAGCACTATCCAGCCGGTGGTTTTTCCCTCAATATGGTGAGGTCTGACTCCGTTTTTTTCTAATACCTCTTCAACTTCATCGGCAAGCGCTCTGACATGCGTTGAAGAAGTAGCGGTAGCTATTACAAAATATTCCGCAAGCACCGTCAGCTCCTCTATCTTTAATACCTTAAGCTGTACGGCTTTTTTGGAATTTAAAGCGTTAGCCGCAAAAACGGCAATATTTTTTGACTCCATAATCATTTTCCTTTCATAACAGTCTCGTTATAAGCTTCGACAGTATCGGGATGAACCGCTTTTTTTTGGTTTACAAGGTCGCACACCGAATAAGCCAAAGCATATTCGAATGCAGAGTCCAACGAAACGTCAACAAGCTTTCTTAATACATCTACATCATCATAGTCTCGGTCTTTAGAAGTAAAATCAGCAAGATAAAGAATTTTTGCAAGCAGGGACATATTAGCCTTTGCTGTGGTATGATATCTTATTGCGTCAATAATTTCGCTGTTTGATATTTCAAGCTTGTATTTAACATAAGCCGCTCCCGAAATCGCATGCCACAGCTTTTCCGCATTTTTTTCGATTTCGGAAAGCGAAATTTTATACTGCTCAAATATTTCAAAATGCTCAGCCTTAGGAGCATTTTTTGTGATATCATGAAGAAGACCTGCAAGATATGCGGTTTCAGTGTCTGCACCGTATTTAATAGCAAGTCTTAACGCCTCGTCGGCAACGCATAATGAGTGATAATATCTTTTATCCGTAAGCCTTTGCTTTAAAAGAGCTTTATATTCCAAGTATTCATTTTGAGGCTTCATTATAAATCCCTTTCTTTTTTATATAATCATAAATCTTTTCGGGAATAAATTCGGGCGAAAGACTGTTTCTGAGCTGAGAAGATGAAATTTCAGTAATTTCCTCGTTCATAACCTTAATTATCGCACCTTTTGCCCTCATTTTCAAGACATTTTTATTAAACCTTTCATAATCGTTTCCCCGCCTGAAGGCGACAAAGGAAGCATTTGAAAAGAGCTTTTTATAATCGTGCCAAGTGTCAAGTGTTTCGAGCATATCCGAGCCTACGGTTATATAAAATTCCGTGTTAGGAAATTCGGATTTTAAAATTTCAACCGTGTCCGAGGTATAGCTTTTTTCTTTCCTTTCAAATTCGGTAAGAAGTAAATGAGACTTAGCAAAATCCTCGCAAGCAAGCCTGCACATATTTATCCTGTCCTCATCGCTTGCTAAAAAATCGCAGATTTTATGAGGAGGAATTTTATCGGGCATAACATAGACAATATCAAAAAAAGTATCATTGCAAAGAGCTTTCAGCATTTCATAATGTCCAATATGAAAAGGATTGAAGGTTCCCCCGAAAATTGCGGCTTTTATGCTCATTTTCTTAACCTTATCTGTTTATTATCCTTGCTTTCTCTGTACAGAACAAATCTTGAACCTATAACCTGAACAACATCCGCTCCTACTGCCTCCGCAACGTTATCAGCGGCTTCGCGAGAGGTTTCAGGCGAGGTTTCAAGCGTTCTTATTTTAATAAGCTCTCTTTTTTCAAGAGCCTCGTCAATCTGTTTTATAAGCGCGTCGTTTATTCCGCCCTTTCCTATCTGAAAAATTGTTTCATAGGAATTTGCCATTGACCTTAACTGAGCGCGCTGTCTGCTGTTTAACATTTATATCTTTTCTCCGTTTATCATTTCTTTTATTTTTTCTTCAAATTTTCTTAAAGCTCTGCCTCTGTGGCTGACAGAATCCTTCTGCTCATCGGAAAGCTCCGCAAAGCAGCCCTTTTCGCTTATAAAAATCGGGTCATAACCGAAGCCGCCGTTTCCGTGAGGTGAAAAATCAATATACCCCTCGCTCGTTCCCGTAACGGAAATTTTTCTTCCGTCAGGAAAAAGGCAAACTACGGCACAGGAAAAATGTGCGGTTCTGTCTTCTTTTTTTACATTTTCAAGCTCTTTTAAAAGCTTTTCGATGTTAGCCTTATCGTCTCCGTGAACGCCTGAATACCTTGCGGAATAAATCCCGGGCTTTCCGCCGAGATAATCGACGCAAAGTCCCGAATCGTCCGCAACTGTGGTAAGCCCCGTAGCCTTAAGACCCGATTTTGCTTTAAGCAAAGCATTTTCTTCGAAGGTTTTTCCTGTCTCCTCAACCTCTTCAAGCGGATTTTTTAAATCCTTTTCGGAAATTGTTTCAAAGCCTAAGGGATCAAGAATTCTTTTTATTTCTCTTAGTTTTTTTTCGTTTTTGGTTGCAATAAAAATCTTCATTCGTCTTCTCCGAGCGATATAATTCCGTCGGTAAATTCTTCGGAATTAAAGGGCTGTAAGTCGTCCATTCCTTCGCCTACGCCTATAAATTTAACCGGAATTCCAAGCTCCGCCTTTATGGGAATTATAATTCCGCCCTTAGCCGTTCCGTCAAGCTTAGTAAGAACTATTCCCGTAATATCGGTAACCTCTTTGAATTCTTTTGCCTGATTAACAGCATTTTGTCCTGTTGCGGCATCCAAAACAAGCAGGGTTTCAAAATCGGCGTCAGGCAGTTCTCTTTTTATAACCCTGTTTATCTTTGCAAGCTCGTCCATAAGGTTTTTCTTATTATGAAGTCTGCCGGCGGTGTCGCAGATTATAACATCGCTGCCCTTTGATTTTGCGGAATTTATCGTATCGAAAACAACCGAAGCAGGGTCTGTTCCCTCAACACTTTTAACCATATTTACACCTGCTCTTTCAGCCCAAATTCCGAGCTGGTCGATAGCCGCGGCGCGGAATGTATCGGCGGCACCCAAGGTCACCTTTTTACCCTGAGATTTTAATAGAGCGGCAAGCTTGCCTATTGAAGTGGTTTTCCCTACTCCGTTTACACCGATAACAAGAATTACTGACGGCTTTGTGAAAATGTTAAGACCCTCATCGTCTCCTAACATTTCTACGATTATATCATGTAAAAGACCTTTAATCATTTCCGGGTCGGTAGTTCCTGTTTCCTTGACTTTTTTTCTCAGTCTGTCGCAGATTTCCTCGGACGCCGCAAAACCTATATCCGAAGATATAAGAATTTCTTCTAACTCTTCAAACAAATCCTCATCAATTTTTGTAAAGCTGTTTATAACGCTTTGAATTCCGCCGCTTATAGAATTTTTGGTCTTTAAAAGACCTTCCTTAATTTTGCTGAAAAATCCCATTTTAATACCTCAAAAAATTTGTTTTAAGCTGTCTGCGAATTTAAAAGCAGCTTCTTTTCAAGCTCGGCAACATTAAGCTCTAACAGCTTTGTTACGCCCTTTTCCTGCATGGTTACGCCGTAAAGCATATCAGCGGCCTCCATAGTTCCTCTACGGTGGGTAACGCAGATAAACTGTGTCGGGAAGCCTGATCTTTTCATATAATCCGCAAATCTGTCGACATTTATATCGTCAAGCGCGGTATCAACCTCGTCAAGGAAGCAGAAGGGCGGCGCGTTGACCTCCATAATTGCAAAATAAATCGAAAGTGCAACCAATGCCTTTTCTCCGCCCGAAAGTCCGTCAAGGCTCGGAACATTTTTACCGGGAAGTCTTGCTTCAATATCAATTCCGCTTTCAAGAATGTTGTCGGGGTCGGTAAGCCTTAAGCTTGCCTCGCCTCCGCCGAAAAGCTCTTTAAAGGTTTTAGTAAAGTTTTCATTTATTTTACCGAAGCCCTCAACGAAAAGCTCCTGCATCTGAGAGGTAAGCTGATTTATAAGCTTATGGAGCTCGGTGCGCGATTTCTCAACATCATCAATTTGAGCCTTCATGAAATCATAACGCTCCTTAACCTCTTTATATTCCTCAATAGCCGAAACATTAACATTGCCCAAAGACCTGATTTTCGACTTTACCTCATTAAGCTCTTTTTTAACCTCGCTCGGTTTTTCAACAGAAATTCCGATGCTTTCCGCCTCGCTCTTAGTAAGCTGATATTCGTCATAGAGCTGTTTTATAACATCGTCATACTCTCTCATCATGACATCTTTGCGCTCAGTAAGCCTTGCAAGCTCGCCGCTTATCTTTTCGCGCTCTCCTGTGCGCTCGCGCTCGTTGTTTCTAAGCTCTACACCCGATTTTTCAGTCTCGTTTCTTTCAAGCATAAGCTTTTCAATCAGGTCATTTGACTCGTTAACCTTAAAGAAAAGATCGTCTATTTTATCCTTTGTAGCAGCGATTTCTTCATTAAGACCTTTGATTTTAAATTCAACAGCAGCAATTTGAGAGTTGATATTTTCTGCTCTTACTGCTCTGTCCTCTATTGAATTTTCCAAATCCTCAGCCTGTTTTAAAAGAAGCTTTGCGTCCTTATCGTCCGAAATTGCTTTAAGCTTTATAGCGGTAATTTTTTCGGAGAGCGCTTCTCTGTTTTCGGTCAAAGTGCTTCTTCCGCCGGTCATATCGTCGATTTTCGATTGAATTTCAAACTTTGAAGATGTTATTTCTTCGATTTTTGCCTTAGCAGAATTGTATTTTTCAAGTAAAGCCTTTTCTTTTTCTTCTCCCGAGGTTTTTTCGGTTTCGAGACCATTAAGGTCATCATTTAATCCGTTAAGAATACCCTCAAGCCTTTTAAGCTCGGAAACTGTTCTTATTTTGTCCTCGTTTGCATTGGTTAAATCAGCTTTAACCGCAACAATATCAGCATTTACCGCATTCATTTCCTGCTTTGCCGACTCAAGATCCGATTTTAAGGTTTTTTCCTTTTCTTCGAGCTTTTTAACCTGTTCGTTTAATTTCTCGATATCAGCCGCTCTGCTTAAAAGACCTGCCTGTTTGACAAGCGAACCGCCCGTAAGCGAGCCGCCGGCGTTTATAACCTGTCCGTCAAGCGAAACAACCTTTACTCTGTAGCCGTATTTTTTTGCAAGAGAAGCCGCGCTGTCGATATCCTCGGTAATAACCGTTGCTCCGAGAAGATATTTTATTATCGGCATAAACTCTTTATCCGCATTTACAAGGTCGCTTGCAATACCGACAAAGCCGTA
Source organism: uncultured Eubacteriales bacterium (assembly GCA_934466515.1). Taxonomy (GTDB): domain Bacteria; phylum Bacillota; class Clostridia; order Oscillospirales; family Acutalibacteraceae; genus UBA737. The sequence continues at coordinate 45,271 of CAKSLH010000006.1, read as the reverse complement.
AACCGAATCAAAGCCCGATTCCTTAAGCTCCCTCGGGCGCATTGATGAAAGCGGCATAAAGGTGGCTCTTCCCGAATTGCTTGTTTTAAGAGAATTTATTGCTCTTTTAGCGTCCGAATCGGTATCTACGATAATATTCTGCAAAGTATTTCCGAGCGCGGTTTCTATAGCAACGGAATATTTTTTATCAACCGTTATAATCTTTGAAACAGGTCCGCGAATTCCGCGCAGAACTCCGCTTTTGGATAAATTCATAACGCTTTTTACAGCATGCGAAAAGCCCTCCATATTTCTTTCAAGCTCAACAAGAATTTGAATTCTGCGTTTTTTCGCGTCAATATCCAAAACAGTTTCGTTATAATTTGCCGTAAGCTCTTCAACGGTTTCTGTTCGGTTTTTAAGCCTTAATTCATAACCGCTTAAGGTATTTGTATAAGATGATATGCTTTCCTCTGTTTTCTTTAAAAGCTCTTCGGTTTCAGCCACATCCGACTTGACCTCTTCAAGCTCTTCTTTTGACTGTTCTATCAAACCGTCAAGAGATTTTCTTCTTTCGGTTATTTCTTCGGCAGCGTTTTTAGAGGTTATCATAGCGACCTTTGAATCGGATTCTTCATTTGATAAACCGTTAAGCTTTAAAACAAGCTCTTCAATTTGCCTTGAAAGATTTTCGCTGTCTGACAAAAGTCCCGAAAGCTCCTCTTCGAGCTTTGAAAGCTCTTCATTATAAGAATTTACCTTTTCATTTTTTTCTGCTGCAAGTCTCTTTTTAAGCTCTATTTCTTCCTTAACGGCATTATCCGTATTATTAAGCTCGTTTTTCTCATTTTCAAGTCTCGAAATTGTTTCGTTATTATGTAAAATATCGTTTTTAAGAACCGATATTGAGCCTTCAAGCTTTGCGGATTCTTCATTAAACGATGCAATATTTGTTCTTTCGGTTTCAATCTGCGATGTCAGCCGACTGAATTTTTCGCTGTTTTCCTCCGCCATTTTATCAAAATCGGAAAGCGCGTTTTCAATTTCCTTATATTTAAGCTCGGCGGCGGCAATTTTGCTTTCCTGAGCCCTTAACATATCCTTCGAATTATTAAGCGTATAAAGCCAAAGCCCGATTTCAAGCTTCTTTTTTCTTTCGGCAAAATCAAGGAATTTTTCGGCTTTTTCGCTCTGCTCCTTTAAAGGACCTACGCGTGATTCAAGCTCGTCCATAATATCCTTAAGACGAAGCAAATTATCCTCGGCAGCGGTAAGCTTTCTTTCAGCCTCGGTTTTTCTGTACCTGTATTTTGATATTCCCGAAGCCTCTTCGAAAATATCCCGCCTTTCATCGGAACGGGAGCTTATTATGGTGTCGATTTTTCCCTGACCTATCATAGAATAGCCGTCGCGTCCGAGTCCGGTATCCATAAAAAGCTCATGGACATCCTTAAGCCTTACCGAAACATTATTTATAAGATATTCGCTTTCATGCGAGCGGTAATATCTCCTCGTGACGGAAATTGAATCGTTATCAAAATTCAAGGTTCTGTCGGAATTGTCAATATTCAAAGTAACCTCGCAGTAGCCGTGCGGTCTTCTTTTATCCGTACCGCCGAAAATTACATCCTCCATTGACTGTCCGCGCAGACTTTTAGTCGACTGTTCTCCCAAAACCCATCTTACGGCGTCTGAAATATTGCTCTTGCCGCTTCCGTTAGGACCGACAACAGCTGTTATTCCTTTTCCGAATTTTAAAACGGTTTTATCCGCAAAGGATTTAAAGCCGACTATCTGAATTGAACTTAAAAGCACGCTTTTCACCCGCACCTTTCGATTTTAATTTCATGTTTTTTTAAATTCGGGTCGCATTTAACTTTGCAGTCATAACCCGAATTTTTTAATTCGATTATATTTGATTTCTTCTGTCCTATCGCTTTTGAAACAAAAGAATTATTTACATAAATTGTATATTTTCCTTTTTCCTTAAGCCTGTCCTTGATTTCTTTTAAAATAATTTCAGACTGACAAAGCTCGCTGAAAGCAGGATGCCAAGGTCCCGCAACATATGAGTCCGGCTCAATTGAATGAAGACCGAGTCTTATAACCTTTATGCCGCGTTCGGTAAAAAAACCGTAAAGCCTTGCGCAGAGCTTTACAGAATCTTCAAGCGACGGCGGACAATATTCTTTTTCATAAAACTTTTTTTCAAGCTCGGTATTTTTTAATGTAACTGTAGGATAAATTCTTACGGTTTCAGGTCTTATTTCCGCGAATTTTTCAGCCGTGTATATTTCGTCGCTCTCACTGCTTTTATAAAGGCCTGTCATCATTTGCAAGCCTAATGAAAACCCGTAAGCCTTAATAAGCTCGCTTGCTTTATAAACATCTTCGGCTAAATGACCGCGGTTGTTAGCAATTAAAACCTCATCTTTCATGCTTTGCGCTCCAAGCTCAATTGAGGTCACACCGTAGTTTTTTAAGATATCGAGAATTTCGGTGTTTATCGCATCGGGTCTTGTTGAAATTCTTATACCCGCGGCTTCTTTAGAAAGAACATATTTATAAGCGGATTTTAAAAGCATTAACATATAGCTTTTGTCAATTGCCGTAAAGCTGCCGCCGAAAAATGCGATTTCAGAATTTTCAGGGTCATAATTTTTGCTGTTTAAAGCAATTTTAACCGCCTCGTCAACATCTTCGGCTTTAACCTGTTTATGACAGCCTGTTATATGATTTTGATTACAGAAGCTGCAAAGGTGCTTACAGCCTAAGTGCGGAACAAATACGGCGATATTCGAATGAGCGGACATCAATCTTCTCCCATAAGCTTAAGAGCTTCCTTTGCCGCCATCTGTTCAGCCTGTTTTTTGCTTTTTCCGGTTCCCGTTCCTATGACATTTGAATTGAGATGTACCTCAACCGTAAATGATTTATCATGGTCGGGACCCGATTCATCGGTAAGTATATAGGTCAGGTTTTCCTCGGGATTTCTCTGAATTATTTCCTGCAAAACGGTCTTATAATCCTTAAAGCTTTCTTCAGAAGAATGGTGCTTGATTTCTCTTAAAACGAAATTCATTACATGTTTTTTTGCAGGCTCCATTCCGCCGTCAAGATAAATTGCGGCAAGAACCGCTTCAAAAGCATCGGCAAGGATTGAGTCTCGGTCTCTTCCCCCGCCCTTTTCTTCGCCCTTTCCAAGCTTTAAATAATCGCCTAAATTAAGCTCTCTTGAAAACTCGCACAATGCTTTTTCACACACAAGCGACGCTCTGAGTCTTGTCAGCTCGCCCTCGGGCATATTAGGAAACTTCTTGAAAATATAATCGGACACTATTATTGAAAGTACCGAATCGCCTAAAAATTCAAGCCTTTCATTTGAAGATATTCCGTTTTTAGCCTCGTTTGCGAAAGAAGAATGTGTAAGAGCGTTTTCAAGCAATCTTATATTATTGAATTTATAATTTAATCTGTTTTCAAGAGAGAGCATTTAATCACCTTTAATCTTAAATATTATCGCTGATTTTACCTATAATATCGTTTTCGGTAAACGCGACAGCCTGTCTTACAGCGTTCATTATCGCCTTTTCGTCACTGCTTCCGTGAGCCTTAATTACAGGCTTTTTAACTCCGAGCAACGGCGCACCTCCGACCTCGGAGCTGTCCATCATTTTCTTTATTCCGTAAAGGTCGCTTTTAAGAACAGCCGCGGCAAGCTTATTTTTAAATGAGGAATAAAATGCCTTTTTAAGCTCCGAAAACATCATAAGGGCGGTTCCCTCCATGGTTTTTAAAGCTATATTCCCCGAAAATCCGTCGGTAATAACAGCGTCAAATCCGCCTTTCGGCATATCTCTTGCTTCAATATTGCCGATAAAATTAAGTCCGCTGTCCTTTAAAAGCCCGTATGCTTCTCTGTGAAGCTCATCGCCCTTTGTTGACTCGGCGCCGATATTCAAAAGCCCGATTTTCGGATTTTTTATATCGGAAACATTCTTAAGGTAAATATCCGACATAACGGCAAACTGCTTGAGCATTTCGGGTCTGCAATCGGAATTTGCACCCATATCCATAAGCATATAATTACCGTTGGGAGAAGGCATAATTCCTGCAAGAGCAGGTCTTTTAATTCCCTTAATTCTTTTAACAATAAGAGTTCCGCCGACAACTATAGCCCCTGTTGAGCCTGCGGAAACAAGTGCGTCCGCCCTATCCTCGGCAAGCTCCGTAAAAGCTTTTCCGAGCGAAGAATTTATATGCTCCTTTAAAATTGAAGTAGGCTCCTCGTGCATATCGAAAACTTCTTTTGTATCGACAATTTTAAAATTCGGACCCAAATCAAGAGAATTTTCTGAAATTATTTTATTTATGGCTTTTTCATCGCCGGTAAGCGTTATATCAACTCCGAATTTTTCATAGGCAAGCGCCGCGCCCAAAACATTGGACTTTGGTGCGTTGTCTCCGCCGAAAGCGTCAATAACTATTCTCATATTTTTCTCCGTTCTGCCTTAAAAAGGCATTATTTAATATTTTCGTCAAACCAAGCAAGCGAGCGCCGGGACAGGCAGGAATATCTCTCGCGTTTATCCCTGATATGACGGTCAAGCTCAGGCAAAATTCCGAAATTCGCGCCCATCGGCTGAAAATCAGAAACCGTTTCATCGGTTATGTAATTTAAAAGCGCTCCGATCATTGTAAACTCGGGTAAAATAATCGGCTCTTCGCCCAAAGCGAAATTTGCGGCATTTATTCCTGCGATAATTCCGCATGCGGCTGATTCCATATAGCCTTCAACGCCTGTTATCTGACCTGCAAAGAATATATTGGGATTTGATTTTAAAGAAAGATTTTTGTTTAATAACTTTGTTGAATTAAGAAATGTGTTTCGGTGCATTACACCGTATCTCATAAATTCCGCGTTTTCAAGTCCGGGAATCAGAGAAAAAACCCTTTTTTGCTCGGGAAACTTAAGATTTGTCTGAAATCCGACAAGATTATAAAGACTGCCCTTAGCATTTTCTTTTCTAAGCTGTACCACCGCCCACGGTCTGTGCCCCGTTCTCGGGTCTCTTAAGCCTACAGGCTTTAAAGGACCGAACCTTATTGAATCCTGCCCTCTTTTCGCCAATACCTCTACGGGCATACAGCCCTCATAAACCTTAAACGGCTTATCGAAGCTTTTTAGCGGAGCGGACTCTGCGTTTATAAGCTCGGTATAAAACCTTTCGTATTCTTCCTTATTCATCGGACAGTTGATATAATCGCCCTGTCCGCTTTCTTCCCTGTCATACCTTGAAGCAAAAAAGGCTTTTGACATATCGACACTGCTTGCGGTGACTATCGGAGCCGCCGCGTCAAAAAAGCTCAAAGAGTCTTCCTTGCAAAGTCTTTCAATGTTTTGGGCAAGCGTTCCGTCCGTAAGAGGGCCTGTTGCAATGACTGTAATTTCGTCCTCTGGGATTTTATTTACGATTTCATGCTTAACGGTAATATTTTCGTCTTTTAAAATGCTTTCTGTTATAAAGCTTGAAAATATATCTCTGTCAACCGCCAAGGCACCGCCTGCGGCTACGGAAGACTGCTTTGCGGCTTTCATACAAACCGAATCAAGCCTTCTTGCCTCTTCCTTTAAAAGCCCTGCCGCTGAATCAATTCTTGAAGATTTAAGCGAATTTGAGCAAACAAGCTCTGCAAACAAATCGGATTTATGCGCAGGAGATTTTTTTAAAGGCTTCATTTCATAAAGGTCAACCTTTATACCCTTATTTGATATTGCCTTTGCCGCCTCGCAGCCTGCCAGACCTGCGCCTATAACACTAATTCTTTTCATTTTCTGCCTTTTTCTCGGTTTTTTTAGCTCTTGACGGGCACTGGGAATTCATGCAGTATTTTCTGCCTCTTAATCCGTTAATAATATAGCTTCCGCATTCCTTGCAGATTTCACCCGTAGGAACTCCGGGTGAGGCAAAATCACAATTCGGATAATTAGAACAGCCGTAAAACTTCTTGCCCTTTTTTGAAATTCTTTTTATAAGCGGAGCTCCGCATTTAGGGCATGGCTGATTAACCTCATTTTCGGGAGCAGGCTTAGTATTCTTGCATTCAGGGTACCCGGGGCAAGCCAAGAATTTGCCGAACCTGCCGTTTTTAAGAACCATTTTTCTTCCGCACTTCTCGCAGATAACATCTGTCTCGACATCGGGAACCTTTACCCTTTTGCCGTCTAATGACGCTTCGGCTTTTTTATAAAGTGCGTCAAAATCATCATAGAAATCGGAAATAGTGGAAATCCAGTCAAGCTCTCCTGCGCCTATTTTATCAAGCTTTTTTTCAAGTCCCGCCGTGAATTTAACATCGACTATCTTCTTGAAATACTCAACTATAAGGTCGGAAATAACCGTTCCAAGCTGAGTAGGCTTTAAGGACTTTTTCTCTCTTTCGATATAATTCCGCTGTAAAATATTCGAAATAATCGGAGCATAGGTCGAAGGTCTTCCTATTCCGTTTTCATCAAGCGCTTTAATAAGAGTAGGCTCGGTGTATCTTGCCGGCGGCTGAGTGAAATGCTGATTAGGCATAAGCTCTTTAAGTTTTAAAACATCGCCCTCGTTCATTGCGGGAAGCGCCGCCGCATCCTGAGCGTCGTCGTCTCTGCCCTCAACATAAAGCACGGTAAATCCGTCAAACTTAACCGAATATCCGCTTGCCTTAAAAAGATAATCTCCTGCCTTGATATCAACAGCGCAGGTGTTCTGAATGCAGACCTGCATTAAAGATGCAATAAATCTTGACCAGATAAGCTTATACAGCTTATACTGCTCAGCCGTTAATGAAGCCTTGATTTTATCCGGCTCTAAGTCGATAACGGTAGGTCTAATAGCCTCATGCGCGTCCTGAGCGCCGCTTTTAGTTTTAAAATAACGCGGTTTTGCAGGAAGATAATCTGCGCCGAAGGTCTTAGTTATATAACCGTTTGCCGCGGCTCTTGCCTCTTCGGATATTCTTAACGAATCGGTTCTCATATAGGTTATAAGACCGGTTGCGCCTATTCCCTCAATATCCACGCCTTCATAAAGCTGCTGAGCAACCTTCATGGTTCTCTGACCGGTAAATCCGAGCTTTCTTGAAGCCTCCTGCTGGAGAGTTGAGGTGATAAAAGGAGGAGCAGGCTGTTTGTTTCTTGTTCCCTTTTTTATAGAGGATACAACATATTCGCAGTCCTTTAAATTTGCAACGATTTTATTCGCTGCCTCTTCGTTCTTTATTTCGTCGATTTTTTTGCCGTCCGCAGTGCCGTAAAGCTTAGCCTCGAAGGTTTTTCTTGAGCTTAAAAGCTTTGCGTCGATAGTCCAGTATTCCTCGCTGTTGAACTTTTCAATTTCGCGCTCGCGCTCGACTATAAGCCTTAATGCAACGGTCTGAACTCTTCCTGCGGAAAGTCCGCTTTTAACCTTTTTCCACAAAAACGGACTTAATTTATAACCCACTATTCTGTCTACAACTCTTCTTGCCTGCTGAGCGTCAACAAGGTCAAGGTCGATTTTATGAGGATTTGAAATTCCTTTTTTAACACCGCTTTGTGTAATCTCATTGAAAGAAACTCTGTTTTCATCATTAAGATCAAGCGCTAAAATATGCGCAAGATGCCAAGAAATTGCTTCTCCCTCGCGGTCAGGGTCGGTTGCGAGAATTACTCCGTCGCTTTCCTTTGCAGCCTCCTGAAGTTTTTTTATAACTTCCTTTTTATCAGGCATATTTATATATTGCAGCTTAAAGTTATGGTCAACATCAACTCCGAGCTTAGATTTCGGCAAATCTCTTATATGACCCATTGAGGCCATAACTTCATAGCCGGATCCCAAATATTTTTTTATACTTTTAACCTTTGTAGGCGACTCAACTATAACCAATTTAGACATTAAACAATCTCCTTATCTGATAATTCATAAAAGCCTCCGGGGAGCGCCTTTATGAGTTTTTCCATTTCAAGCTCAGTTAAAGCGGAAAGAATTTCATCGTCGGACAATCCTGAACCCAGAATATCATCCGCCGAAAATTTTCGCTTATCTATATAATTATACACTATCTGAGCTTCTTTTGAAAGACTTTTAACAGACTTTTTTTCAAAAATATCAGAAAGCTTGATATCTTCCTTTTTATCGGAAAAATCATAGGGGTCATGAGTTTTTGCGGGAGAGGTTCTTTTTATTCTGCTGTTAGGCGCAGGATAAACAAATTTAGGAGCCGCCTCGGATTTTGAGAAAGCTTTTTCAACATTGAATTTATCGGCATACTCAGTAAGATAGCAATTAAAAATATCGGAAGTATCAATAAGCGGCAGCGCGCCCTCTCTTAAAAGCTTGTTTGAGCCTTTATACTGTTCAAGCGTAGGATTTCCCGGAACTACGAAAACATCCTTATTAAGATCTGCCGCCTGATGAGCGGTATTGAGCGCTCCGGAGCTTTCGCCCGCTTCTGTTACCGCAACGCCTACGCTGAGTGCCGCCATTATTCTGTTTCTTACGGGAAATGTAAATTTGCCCGGTTGACAAAACGGAGGATATTCGCTGATTAAACAGCCCTTTTCGGAAATTTCTTTTCTAAGCTGAGCATTTTGCGGAAGATAATCATATAAAAGTCCGCAACCTAAAACTCCGATTGTAAATCCACCTGCGTCCAAGGCTCCGCGGTGAGCATAATAATCACTGCCGACAGCCGCGCCGCTTATAATCGGAAAACCTGCTCTTGCTAATCTGAAAGCTAAAGAGTATGCGGATTTTGCGCCGAACTCGGTAACCTTTCTCGGACCTACGATACAAAGCGCAGGAAGCTTGTCAATATCAGGTAAGGTGCCCTTATAATAAAGTAAAAGCGGCGGTGAATAAAGCTCCTTTAATCTTTTAGGATATTCTTCATCCTCGATACAAAGAATTTTTATTCCGTTTTCGTTGCACATATTCATTATTCGGTCATTATATTCCCTTTTAACATTATAAAACGGCTTGGCGAATTTTTCGGGAAGCATTTTATAGACAGTATAAGCGTCACAATGAATTATATCCCGCTCTTTTAGGGTTTTATATGCTTCGTAAGCTTTTGCGGTACCTATGCCGAAAGCTCTCTGCACTCTCAAAAGATTGCGAAGAATATAAAATTTATCGTCTTTGTAGTTGTAATCCAACATAACTATTTTACCAATTCCCATAATGCGATTGCAGCTGCCGCCGCGGCATTAAGGGATTCTGCCCTGCCTTTCATCGGTATAGTTATTTTTTTATAAGCAAAATTTATTGCATTTTCAGACAGTCCGTTTGCCTCGTTTCCTATAAGAACCGCATCTCCGCCTTTAAAGCAAATACCGTTTATCGGCTCTGCTGTTTCGTCTGGAACAGCAGCGAAAGCTCTGAGTCCGTGATTTTTTATAAAATCCGTAACATCGTCTGTCAAAAACAAGGGAAGCCTTAAAACCGTTCCCATTGAAGAACGAAGCACCTTAGGAGAAAGCGGGTCGCATCCGCCGCATACTATCATTCCCGAAGCCCCTAAGGCTTCCGCGGTTCTTGCAATCGCTCCTAAATTTGACGGGTCCTGAATATTTTCAAGCGCAATATATTTTCCGGATTTGTCTGTAAATTCCTTTTCCTTCGGATAATCGGCTACCGCAATTATGCCCTGCGGAGATTTAGTATCCGAAATTTTCAAAAACAGTTCCTCGGAAAAAATATAAACTCGGCTTGCGCTTTCAATATATTTTTTTATATTCTCAGAATGCTTTTCAAGCATACCTTGAGTTAAAACAAGCATATTGAATTTTATTCCGTTTAAATATGCGTCATCACAAAGTCTGAGACCCTCTAGCACAAACTGATTTTGCTTTTTTCTCTCCTTAGAGGAGCTTTGCAAGGCGGAAATCAGCTTTGCCGCAGGATTGGATTTTGCGGTTATAATATCGTAATTCATAAAATCAAGCCTCTCAAAAAAATCAAAATTCGCCCGAAAGCAAGCTTATCGGGCGATAAAAATTATTTTGAAAGCGCTTTTTCAGCTGTTTTAACGAGTGTAGCAAATCCTGCAGGATCGTTTACAGCGATATCAGCGAGCATTTTACGGTTGATATCTACCTTAGCCTTATTAAGACCGTTCATAAAAGTAGAATAATTCATACCGTTAAGCTTAGCGGCAGCCGATATACGGGTAATCCAAAGACGGCGGAAATCGCGTTTCTTCTGTCTGCGGCCGATATAGGCATAGTTGCCTGATTTCATTACAGCTTCTTTAGCTGTTTTAAAAAGCTTGGATTTAGCGCCAAAATAGCCTTTCGCAAGCTTTAATGTCTTTTTTCTTCTTTTGCGTGTTGCAAGCGCACCTTTTACACGAGCCATTTCAAGTAACCTCCGATACTATTCTCAATCTCTTACTTATAAGGGATCATTTTCTTGACCTTTGCAACATTCGTTACATCGGCACAAACTACCTTGCGAAGATTTCTCTTACGCTTTGTTGTCTTCTTGTTAAGGATGTGTGACTTGAAAGCATGCGCACGCTTAACCTTGCCGGTCTTTGTGAGCTTAAAACGCTTTTTTGCGCCACTGTGTGTTTTGATCTTAGGCATTTATAATTCCTCCAATTTATTTACCCGATTTCGGTGCCAAAAACATCAGCATGTTTCTTCCTTCAAGCTTAGCCGGTTTCTCAACTGATGAAAATTCCGAGCAGTACTCCGCAAACTGATTCATAATATCGGTACCGATTTCAGGGTGACCCATTTCTCTTCCGCGAAATCTTATAGAAACCTTAACCTTGTTTCCGCTCTTCAAAAAACCTATCGCATGATTTCCTTTTGTTTCGAAATCGTGCTTATCAATGCTGAGACCCAAACGAATCTCCTTGATTTCTACGGTCTTCTGATTTTTCCTTGCCTCTTTTTCACGCTTAGCCTGCTCAAATCTGTACTTTCCGTAGTCCATAATTTTGCAGACAGGCGGATTGGCGTTAGGCGAAATTGCTACAAGATCGAGATCTTTCTGATAAGCTGCTTCCAAAGCCTTGTCAATCGGCAAAATACCGAGCTGACCGCCCTGTGAATCAATTACTCTTACTTCCTTGAATTTAATTCCTTCGTTGATAGCTAATTCTTTGCTGCTGATTGTAAAGCACCTCCAACAATAAGTAAAATAATAAGACGCAAGCATAACAATACCTGCGTCTTTTAATTATCAATAAAAAAATCAATAATATTAACCCGAGATTTAATTACCTCAAGGTGAGAACACAAGTACATTCTGCTTCATTGTCCTAAATATTATAACATAAATTTTTTATTTGTCAATACCTTTTTTATTCAACCGTCAGTTCTTTTATCGAGCGCAGCTGATAATTGACATTTTTAAGCATCTGGGGATTTTTAAGCGCATAAGCCGTGCCCTTTATTACACTGTGGGTCGGATCTTCAAGCTTATGCACCGCCGTTCCGGTATAATCGGCTATGAGCTTATCCATTCCGTAAATAAGACTTCCTCCGCCTGTAAGATACAGTCCGTCCTGATTGATATCGGCAACCAAGTCGGGGTCGGTTTTTGAAAGCACCGAACGGATAGCCTCGCAGATCATAACAGCAGGCTCCTTTACAGCCTCGAACACCTCGGCAGAGGAAATTTCGAAGCTTTCGGGAAGTCCGGTATAAAGATTTCTGCCCTTTGCAACCATCGCTATATCAATAGTTCTGTCGACAACCGTACCTATAGTTTTCTTAATACTTTCAGCCATAAGCGGTCCTATTTCAATATTATATTCTCTTCTTATATATCTTATGATCTGTGAATCAAAGTTCAAAGAAGCGGTCTTAAAGGAGTCGCAAATAGATATTCCGCCCATGGAAATAACGGCTATATCGGTAGTTCCCGCGCCTATATCGACTATAAATGTACCGTGAGCCTTAGAAAAATCAATTCCCAGTCCGAACGCAATTGCCAGCGGACCCTCAATTACAGAAATATTTCTTCCGCCTCCCGATTCAACAACATTCGCAAGCGAATGGTGCTGAAGCTCTGTAAGCCCTGCAGGCAAGGAAGCAATAATCTGCGGTCTTACTATTTTATTTCCGAAAGCCCTGTGCATATATTCCTTAAGCATAAGCTCGGTTATATCGTAATCCGCTATGACCCCATGCTCTATCGGAGAAACGCATATCATGCTGTCGGGCGTTCTTCCCAAAGTCTTTTTTGCTTTTTCCCCGTAATAAATAGGATCCCATGTTTCGCTGTCAACCGTGACTATGCTCGGCTGTTCAAGAACAATTCTCGAGCTTGAAAAAATAACGGTTTTTGAAGTTCCCAAATCTATTCCGATTTCTGTTGCCATTTAATCACCCTTTTTATGCACACTTTGTAAAACGGAAATACAGTATACCCTGTCCGCACCTGCGATAAGAAGCTGTTTTGCACATTCGTCCAAGGTTGCTCCGGTTGTCGCGATATCATCGAACAAGAGAACATTTCCGCCGGAAATTTTATCCTGAGCATAATACTTATTCTTAACATTTTTAAGTCTCATTTCGGCGTTGCTTCTATGCTGAGAACGCCTGAACGGTTTACAGACAAGAATTTCTCTTAAAGGAATTCCCGTAAATTTAGAAAGCCTTAATGCGATTTCCCTGCTGTGGTCAAACCCGCGCTTGAATTTGCTGAATTTTGAGCTCGGAACATAAGTCAGAAACTCAAAATCAATTCCTAAATATTCATGACCTACAGCCTCCGCCAGCTGTTCGGCGAAAAACACCGCGTAATGAACCTTGCCGCCGAATTTATAATTATAGTAGGCATTCTTAGCGGCACCGCAGTTTTCATAAAGTGAAACCAAGGATTCAAACCTGAAGACCCTGTAACCGCAAATACAGCAGTCCTTTTCTCTTCCGCATTTCTTACAGCGCTTTTTAAAGTCGATTCTTTTAAGCTCTTTCATGCAGGTCTTGCAAAATCCTCTGTCCTCAATTATATCACCGCAGGATAAGCATTTATAAGGAAACACGGCGGATAAAATTTCATTTCCGAGACTTTTTATCAGCCTATTCATCACACAACAGATCCTTTAAAAGCGTATATCTTAAAGTTTTTCTGTTATTTTCAGCCATCTGAATAAATATCTGCTTTTTACCTACTATTACAAGCAGTTTTTTTGCCCTTGTAATGGCTGTATATAAAAGATTTCTGTATTTAAGCTTTTCGGGAATATCAAACAGCGGCAAAATAACGCAGTCGAATTCGCTGCCCTGACTTTTATGAACAGTAACGGCATAAGCAAGCTCAACTTCGTCCAGCTGTTCTTTAAAATATGTAACGGTTTTATCGTCGAACAAAACGGTTATTATTCCCGCTCTTACATCAACATCTGTTATAAGCCCGATATCGCCGTTAAACACACCGCTTCCCGTCTCGCCGTCCTGCTTTTTCCATATTATATCATAATTATTCTTTATCTGCATTACCTTATCGCCCGTTCGGAAATAAATTCCTTTATACGAAAGCTGAGTTCTTTTGCTTTCTTCGGGGTTTAAAACGGTCTGCAAAAGATTATTGAGATTAACGCAACCGCAGTCAAGCATTCTTGAAGGGCAAAGAACCTGAATATCCTTAATCGGGTCAAATCCATAAGCCTTGGGAAGTCTTAAATCCGCAAGCTCAAGAACCGTATTGCACACGGAATTTTCGCTTTTTCTTTCGAGAAAGAAAAAATCTCCCTCTTTAGAATTAAGATCAGGCTCGCTGTTATTTATAATAGCGTGCGCATTTGTAACAATTAGACTTTTCTGTGCCTGTCTGAAAACCTTATTAAGCTTTATAGAGGCAAACTGTCCCGACATTAAAAGGTCATTTAAAACATTTCCTGCCGATACGCTCGGAAGCTGGTCCGAGTCCCCGACAATTACCATTCTGCACTTAAGCTTCAGCGCTTTTAAAAGCGCGCTGAAAAGTATGGAATCAATCATAGAAGCCTCATCTATAATTATAACATCACAGTCAAGCGGATTTTTCTCGTTTCTCGCAAAACGCTGTTCGTCATCGGCTCCCCATTCAACCTCTAAAAGTCTGTGAATGGTTTTGGCTTCTCTTCCCGTAAGCTCGGACATTCTCTTTGCGGCTCTGCCCGTGGGCGCGGCGAGAGCTATCGAAACATCACGGTTTTCAAAAAGCTGAATTATTGCGTTTAATGTTGTGGTTTTTCCCGTACCCGGTCCGCCGGTAAGAATAAGAATTCCGCTTTCAAAGGTCTGCTTTATCGCAAGCCTTTGCATGCTCTCAAATTTTATACCCACCTTGTTTTCAACATAATCAATTTCAAGGTCGTCTATCGAAACGCTTTTATCAAGATTTTGCGCGACTGCCTTCATTCTTGCGCTTATATACTGCTCTGCATAAAACTGTTCTGGCAGAGCAATAAATTCCTGTCCGTCCTTTATATAAGAAAGCAAGGAAAGCTGTTCTTTAAGTGAATTCAGACTGTCATTGATTATTTCATCATTAAGGCCCAAAAGCCGCTTTGAGACAGCACAAAGCTTGTCCGCGGGAAGGCAGGTATGCCCGTTCATAAGATTTCTTTTAAGCACATATATTATTCCCGCACTTACTCTGTCGGAGTTGTCAGCGGGAAGGCTTAAATCGGCTGAAACCGCTTCCGCCTTTTCAAAGGATACCGAAAAATCGTCCGAGCATAAAACATAAGGATTGCTTTTGATTTTTTCCGCCGCATCTTTTCCCAGCCTTTTAAAAATCCTAGCGCATTTTTCTATTCCTATTCCGTAAGGAGAAAGCAATAAAACAAGCTCCTGAACACCGTATTGTTTTTTATATTCTTCACTGAAGCTTAAAGCCTTTTCCATTGAAATTCCTCGGATAGAAGACAAATCCTCAGGACTGTTTTCAAGGACCTGTAGGGCTTTGTCTCCGAATTTTTCCACGATTTTTGACGCAGTCCCCGGACCTATTCCCTTTATCGCTCCCGAAGAAAGATATCTTAAAATAGCTGCGCTGCTTTCGGGAACGGCTCTTTCGAAATTATCCACCGCGAACTGCTCGCCGTAAGAATGATGGACGGTGAAATGCCCGAAAAGATTAACTTTATCTCCGCCTGCGGCGAAAGGCATAAAGCCGACGGCTGTTATTCTTTCTTTTCCGCATTTTACGGTCGCGACGGTATAGGCATTCTGCTCATTTTTATATGTAATGCTTTCTATTATTCCGCTTATTTTCTCTTTTCCGCCTGCATTTTCGGGCATTTTTTCACTTCCTTTCTTCTTTTGCTAAACCGAGGATATTTCGCCGACTATTCTTTCTGCCATTTCCTTAGGAGCAATAACAATATCCCTGTTTCTCGCATATTCAAGGCATTTTAAATATTCCGTCTCGTCAAGGTCGGAATTTACTGCAATGATACAATCCGCATATCTTGTACCGTTCCAAAGATACTGCTCATAGGAAAACCTTAGCTGTTCTATTGCGGTTCCCTTTTTCAGCATGATAATTAGAAATCTTGAATTATCCGATTTTTCCGACAAAAAGCAAGACCTAATATCATGAAAGAATTCACATATTCCTAAGGACGCAAAAATAAACAGCAGTGCTATAAGTAATCCTTTTATCATAAATATCACCTCGCTACATAATATGCAGCGAGGCAAAACCAATTGAAAACTATTTTTCGCTGACGGTAACGGTAGCCGAATAAGTGCCGACCTGCCAGATATTGTTTAAGCTGTCTGATTTAATAACTGCGTCAACCGTATAATTCCCCGCAACCTTATCAGTCAAATCAATCTGCGCATAGAGCATATTTGCCGTAAGCGTTCTCATAACGCTTGCAGGGCCGCAAATCTTGACATTTTTAACGGTTGAACCGATTCTGCTGTTAAGATTTGAAGCAAGACCCTTAGGTCTGATATCGGTCACCGTAAATACCTTTTCTACAAATCCCGAGGTATCAACCGAAACTGTAAAGCTTTCGATATTATCAACAATTCTTACGCCCGTTGGAAGAACTGCCGAAACCTCAAAGGTGTTTTTGGTTTTTGAAATATCAAAGAAGTTTATTTCCGAAAGAGATATTTTTTTCATACCGTCTATTACATCAGGCGTGCCGATTACGGTAGCCGTCGTATGGTCTACCGAATAAGCAAACGCTCCCGCAATTCCCGACGGCATATTCTTAAACGAAGCCTCGACATTAAGAACCGCCTTTTTGAGAATAGGCTGAGTAACCTTTATTGTTGAATACTCAATGTTAAGATAGTTGTTTTCAACCTTATTTCCGTCTCCGTCCAGAATACTGCCGTCAGCAGTATATCTGTAAATTATCTTATCGTTTTCATCATAAAGCACCAAATCGGTGTCAAAGCTCTGGGTAGAGTCAAGGGTTTTATTTACCTCTGCATAAGCGGCGACCGTTGAAATCTTGTTCATAACATTTCTAGGACCCTTGATATTTATTGTATTCTGCTGAGAATTGCTTACAGCAGGTGTGTCCGCAATAAGACCCGAAGCCGCCGAAACCCCGACGAGCTTAGGAACAACTGTAAATGTTCTTTCGTCGATATAATCAAAGGTTACATCTATGGTAGAAGGAGTAACCGATGTAAAGGTGTACCCTGTTTTTGAGCTGTTTGTGGCAGGCAAAACATTCAGCTTAAATGTGCCTGCGGCATTGACATCGGCTACAGATGCCGTCAGAATAAAATCGGAAGTTCTGAGCGAGCTTACAATGTAATTAGGACCGCTTACAACGACGGTAAATTTCTGACTGCTTACATCCGAAACAATTCCGAGACCCATTTCGCTTGCAACGGTATCGTCTATTGAAACTGTTGCGGAAATATTATTAAAGGTCTGCTCTCTTGTCGGGTTGCGGTTTATCATAATGATAAGCCATGCGGCAAAAGCAAAAATCAATGAAATGATTATAGAAAAATTGCGGCTTTTAAAGAGCTTTTTTAAAAACAAATCAAAATTATTTCTTATTTTTTTCGTGTCTATCACTGTTTTTGCCCTCCTTTGCCGAATTTTTGGAATTCCTGAATTTTTTAATCGGAGTAATATGCTTTATAACAGAAATTACAGTATTGTCAGTCTTATCGGAATCGGGATCAATCATAAGCTGTTTAAGCTCCGCATAAGCCGAAGCAGCATTATAGCCACGCTGAATCTGACCGTTTTTTACAATGGATATCATTCCCGTTTCCTCGGAAACCACAAGAACTACCGCGTCCGAATTTTCGGTCATACCGATTGCGGCTCTGTGCCTCGTTCCGAGCTCAGACGGAATTTCCGAATTCTGCGTAAGAGGTAAAATACATCCTGCGGCATAAAGCTTACCCTCTCTGATTATAAGCGCACCGTCATGCAAAGGCGATTTCGGATAGAAAATATTATTTACAAGCTGTACAGAAGCCGCCGCGTCAATAACAGTGCCTGTATTTATAATCTCGCCGAGCTGAGTCTGTCTTTCGAAAACGATAAGAGCACCGGTTTTAGTGTCCTGCATGCTTCCCGCCGCCTTTGCGACACAGTCAATACACCTTGCGACCTCGGCTTTTTCCTCGCTGAAAAGGGTATTTCCCTTTAGAGCGCCCTGTCCGACCTTTTCAAGGACTCTGCGAAGCTCAGGCTGGAAAATAATCGCAATAAAAAGAATCAGCGAATTAAATACCATTGAAAGAAGCCAGCTTACAACCTCTAAATCCCACCACTTTGCAATGACATAAAAGAAAAGAAGAAAAGCGATACCTTTTACAAGCTGACCCGCTCTTGTTTCACGCAAAAAACCGATTGCGCGGTAAATAACATAAGCGACAATTAAAATATCAAGAATATCGAAAAATCCGATATTTGAAATAGCATATATTACTTGATTCCAAAGAGTAACTATACTGTTAAAAAACGCGCTCACTTTTTTCAGTCCTTTTTCCTTTAATCTATAATCAAAATATGACTTAACATTCCGTCACAACACAAATTAACCCAATATCATATATATTTTATCATAATTATTAAAAGGTATCAATATCAAATTTCAAATTTTAGTTGCTTTTTTTATAATATTTAAAAAATAGGCAATTTCATTATCAGCGGTAAAAACAGACGGCGAAATTCTTACGGTTCCGGTATCCAAGGTGTGCATTTTTCTATGCGCAAAAGGAGCGCAGTGAAGCCCCGAGCGCACCGCAATTTTATTTTTTGCAAGAATTTCTTCCGTTTCAGAGGACATTTTGCCGAGCAGGTTAAAGGAAAGCACAGGACAGTAAGTCATAGGACCTGTAGGGTCCGAATATAAAAGTATTTTTTCGTTATCCTTAAGTTCGTTATAAATTATTCTGATTATGCGCATTTCATGCCCGTAAATATTAGCTATTCCCTTTGATTTTATAAAATCCGCTCCTGCCGAAATCCCTGCAATCCCGGGGACATTCAGCGTTCCGCTCTCGAACATTTCAGGTAAAATTTCGGGCTGTTCGATTTTTTCGGAAAAGGTGCCCGTTCCGCCCTCAATAAGGGTATTAGGCAAGGTATTATTTAAGATAAGAACACCTATTCCCATAGGCGCATACAGTCCCTTATGACCTGCTATCGCCAAGAAATCAATATTTGATTTTTTCATATCAATAGGATAAACTCCCGCCGCCTGAGCGGCGTCAACAGCAAAGAGAATTCCGTGCTTTTTACACATTTCTCCTATTTTCGAAATCGGCGGCATTATTCCGAAAACATTAGAAGCCGCCGTACAGACTACGAGCTTTGTTTCGGGTCTTATCAGACTTTCGAAATTGCTTACTGTTTTTACGGAATCATTAAAATCAATACTTGCAATGCTGTAGTCGCAGCCGGTTTTATGAAGCGGCCGCATTACGGCATTATGTTCCATATCGCTTACAATACAGTGATCGTTTTTACCTAAAATTCCTTTTATAACAAAGTTCAGCGAATAGGTGCATCCAGGGGTAAAAATAACATTCTGAACACTTTTTGCCCCGAACATAAGTCTTAGCTTTTCTCTTGCGTTATATATCATTTCAGCGCTTTTTACCGCAGTTTCATATCCGCTCCTTCCGGGATTTGCGCTTAAATTTGCGATTGCATTATTTACAGCATAAATAACATTTTTAGGCTTTTTCCCCGTTGTTGCCGAATTATCAAGATAGACCATAATATCACCGTTTATAAAAAAATAAAAATAAATGCTGCCGAGAGCTCACAAAAGAAGCTTTTCGGCAGCAAAATAAAATTTATATTTCACCGATCTGCGAGTATTTCACATCAGCTTTTTCGAGAACGGATTTTATTATTTCAAGGTTTCCCGCGGTATTTACCGAATATCCGCAGCCGCCTGACGCCGGCCCTGCTTTTTTTCTTTCAATCTGAGCTTTAAATCCGTTTCGCCTGAGTGCGTCGCGCGCCTTTATTGCATAGGTTATACTGCCGGTATTAATATAGTATCTTTTCATTTGAAAGACCCCGTTTGTTGTAATCGGTGTGCACATTACATACTA
This sequence comes from uncultured Eubacteriales bacterium, assembly GCA_934466515.1. Lineage (GTDB taxonomy): Bacteria > Bacillota > Clostridia > Oscillospirales > Acutalibacteraceae > UBA737. Next base: position 25,758 of record CAKSLH010000006.1, on the reverse strand, counting down.
TGAAATTTCGTTCGCGGTGTTAGTAAATTTAATTTTTAAATACTCCATTGCGGTAATAAGAGCAATCGGAAACAAAAACATTCCCGCAAGACCCGAAAATTTAAGCCCCAAAAAGATTGCTATTAGCTGCAAAAGCGGATGAACGCCTATTTTAGAGCCGACGATTTTAGGCTCGATAAAATTCCTTACAACCGTTATAACAGCATAAAGCACAAGCATCATTATCCCCTGCTTTATATTTTTTTGAATTAAAAGAATAATGCTCCACGGAATAAGAACGCTTCCGGTTCCTAAAACAGGAAGAAAATCAACTATCGCAATGATAAGCGCAATTAAAAGAAAGTTTTTCGTGCCTGTTATCAACAGTCCTATTGTAAGCTCGGCGGCTGTTATCAAAAAAATAATAAGATAACCGGAAATCATTTTAAGAACCTTTTTTGTAAGGATTTCCTTTACGGTTATTAGCGTCTTATATTTTTCGGGCTTTATAAAGCCCTTAAAAAAGGCAATTATTTTATCGTAGTCCTTAGCCGTATAACAGCTTGCTACAAGGGTTATCACAAAGGTAATAAGTGTTTTGGGAATTCCCTTTGCAAAATCCGCAGCGGTATTAGAAACATATTCAATAAGCTTTTTTGAAATGCCTTCAACGGAATTCTTTATCATATCGCCGAAAGAGAAAAGGACGCTTTCGGATTTTAAATCATGCCTTGAATTGAGCTCAGCGGTAATTTTTTCAAATTCCTTTGAAAGCCTTTCCATATACGGCTTGATTACACGCGGAAGCAAGGCGATTTTTCCCGACAAATACCACAAAAGCAGGCTTAGGGAAAATGCAAGAAAAAGGTAAATTAAAACTACCGCGGCGGTTCTTATAATATTTGTTTTTATCTTAAGCTTATCGGAAATCGCTTTAGCCGGCTTCTGCATTAAAAATGCAAGAAAAAATCCGAAAACAAACGGAAACAGATACGAAAAAGCCACCTTAAAAAACAAAAAAATCAGTAGTATAACTGTTGAATAAAATGCCGTATTTATAAGAAAATTTGACTTTTTTTGAGAATTTATTTCAATCATCGCCCTTTATTTCAAATTGGTGTTGACTTTTCAGTAAATTGTATTATAATTAAATACATCGTTCGCTGACGGGGGACAGTTTATGGAAAAAGAATATTATTATCTGGTCAATTCCAAAATATTACCTGCTGTATACGGAGGGGTTCTTAAAGCCAAGGAGCTGCTTGCCGAAGGCAAGGCGCCGAATACATCAAAAGCCGTTAAAATGGCGGGTATTTCGAGAAGCGCTTTTTATAAATATAAGAACTATATTTTTAAATATGACGGTAATGATAAAAATACCGTTAACCTTTTTGCCGTCCTTTCGGACAAGGCAGGAGTTTTTTCGGCGCTTACCGCGACTCTTTACGAGCACGGAGCAAATATTCTGACAATAAATCAAAGCGTTCCGATAGACGGGACCGCCGATGTCAGGCTTACCGTAAAGACGGACAACATCAAGCTTTCCTTAGATGAATTATTGACAAAACTACAGAAAGTAAACGGAGTTGTTTCCATAAAATCAATTTAGTGTTACAGTATTTAAAACGGAGGATTTATGATTTACACTGCAATAATGGGTCACGGGACCGTCGGCTCGGGCGTTGCCGAGCTGCTTATCAACCACGAAAAGATGATAAACCAAAAGATTAAAGAAGAAATAAAGATAAAATATATTCTCGATTTAAGAGAATTTAAAAATCTTGAGTACTCTTCCCTTTTCACAACCGATTTTAACGATATTTTAAATGATGACGAGGTTAAAATCGTCGCAGAGGTCATGGGCGGAATAAATCCTGCTTTTGATTTTGTGAAAAAGCTTATGGAAAGAGGAAAAAGCGTTGTTACCTCGAATAAAGAGCTTGTTGCCGCAAAGGGCGCCGAGCTTTTAAAAATAGCCGAGGAAAACAATGTCAATTTCCTTTTTGAGGCAAGCGTCGGCGGAGGAATTCCGATTTTAAGACCTATGGCTCAGTGTCTCGCCGCAAACAGCATAAATAAAGTAACCGGAATTTTAAACGGAACAACTAATTACATTTTAAATAAAATGATAATGGATAACATGGACTTTTCATCGGCTTTAAAGCTCGCGCAGGAAAAGGGCTTTGCGGAAAGAAATCCCGCCGCAGATATCGAGGGACATGACGCCTGCAGAAAAATCTGCATTTTAGCCTCTCTTGCTTTCGGAAAACATGTTTATCCCGAACAGGTTAAAACAGAAGGAATTAGCAATATTTCTCTTAAAGATGTAGAATTTGCGGACAGCTTCGGATATGCGGTTAAGCTTATCTGCACCGCAACCGACAATCATAACGGAAAAATATCAGCTTCTGTAAGACCGACGCTTGTTGACAAGGATAATATCCTTTCGAGCGTTAACGGAGTGTTTAACGCTATAATGGTAAACGCCGACTCCACAGGCGATGTTATGTTTTACGGAAAGGGCGCCGGAAAAATGCCGACAGCAAGCGCTGTTTGCGCCGATATTATTGATTGCGCGAAGCACCTTAAAGCACGCAAGTATTTATATTGGGAAGACGGATTTGACGGATATGTTGAAGAGCGCGACTGCGAAGAGCAGCTTTATGTTTACGCTTATTCATCGGATTATGATAAATTGCTCAAAAGCTTTGAATCCAATTTCCCCGACTGCGATCAGGCAATAAAGAACAGATACAGCGGCGAAATTGCTTTTATAACAAAAAAAGATTTCCGCAGCAGGCTTATTGACAAAATAAAGCTTTTGGATGCGGAAAATGTTAAGAGTATGAATGTACTTCACTAATCGGGGGTTTTAAAGTGGCACTTATAGTTAAAAAATTCGGCGGTTCCTCCGTGGCGAACGCCGAAAGAGTTTTTAATGTTGCAAATATAATTGCAGAGGATTACAAAAAAGGAAATGATGTTATTGTTGTTGTTTCCGCTCAGGGAGATACTACCGACGAGCTTATTGAAAAAGCAAAGGAAATAAATCCCGAAAATGTCTCAAAGCGCGAACTTGATATGCTGCTAACGGCAGGCGAGCAAATTTCAATAGCTTTGCTTTCAATGGCTGTCGAAAAGCTTGGGTTCCCCGTTATTTCCCTGCTCGGCTGGCAGGCAGGATTTGAAACCGATTCAAATCACGGCATTGCAAGAATTAAAAGAATAAATTCGGAGCGTCTTAAAGCGGAGCTTTCAAAGAAAAATATTATTATCGTTGCAGGATTTCAGGGAATCAATAAATACGACGATTTAACAACTCTCGGCCGCGGCGGCTCTGATACAAGCGCCGTAGCTATAGCGGCGGCTCTTAAAGCCGACAGATGTCAGATTTATACCGATGTTGACGGAGTTTATTCCGCTGACCCGAGAAAGGTCAGGGGCGCAAAGAAAATGGACGCCATTACTTACGATGAAATGCTTGAGCTTGCAACGCTCGGCGCGCAGGTTTTAAACAACCGTTCGGTTGAGATGGCTAAAAAATATAATGTTGAGCTTGAAGTGCTTTCAAGTCTTGAAAATAAAAAGGGTACAATCGTAAAGGAGAAAGTAAAAATGGAGAAAACATTGGTTAGAGGCGTCGCTAAGGACGAAAATGTTACCAGCATTTCTATAATCGGACTTAAGGACTCCCCCGGAGTTGCTTTTAAAATATTCAATAAGCTTTCGCAGTTTAAAGTAAATGTCGACACCATTCTTCAGTCTGTCGGAAGAGACAACACAAAGGATATAACCTTCACCGTTTCAAAAAATCAGGAGCATGAAGCGATAAGCGCAATTGAGGCTTTAAAGGAATCTTTAGAATACAAGGATATTTTTGTTGATAACAGCATTGCAAAGATTTCAATAGTAGGAGCCGGAATGGAAAGCCACCCTGGAATTGCTTCTAAAATGTTCGAGGCTATTTATGACGCAGGAATAAACATCCGCATGATAGCGACAAGCGAAATAAAAATCTCGGTTTTAATTGACGCAAAATATGCAGATAAGGCAGTTCAGGCGGTTCATGACGCACTGATAATCGGCTGATGAAAGACAAAAATCCGCAAGTATTTTAAACTTGCGGATTTTTTATATGTCAAAATAAGGAATATTATGTTGACATCGACCACAATATGTAGTATTATATATGAAACACTCGCTTTTGGGAGGCATATATATGGAAAATAAAAGTTGGGAAGGCTTTAACGGCGGCAAATGGGAAAATACAATTGATGTCCGTGATTTCATTCAGAAAAATTATACGGAATATAAAGGCGGAGAAGAATTTTTAACAGGCTCTACAAAGCGCACAAAGGAAATTATGCGCAGGGTCAATTCTCTTTTTGAAATGGAGAGACAGTTCGGCGGAGTTCTTGATATAGATACAGAAACCGTTTCGGAAATAACCGCCTATAAAACAGGATATATTGATAAAGACAAAGAGATAATCGTAGGTCTGCAGACTAACCGTCCGCTTAAAAGAGGCGTAAATCCGTTCGGCGGAATGAGAATGGCAAGACAGGCATGCGAGGCTTACGGATATACATTAAGCGAGAGTATCGAAAAGAAATTCAAATACCGCACGACTCACAATGACGGTGTTTTCAGCGCTTATACCGACGAAATGCGCCTTGCAAGGAGGAGCCACCTTATAACAGGACTCCCCGACGCTTACGGCAGAGGCAGGATTATAGGCGATTACAGGCGCGTTGCTCTTTACGGAATAGATTTTCTTATTGAAAACAAAAAATCCGACAAGGCTTCCCTTACAGGCAAGGATTTTAACGAAGAAACAATAAGGCTGTCCGAAGAGCTTTCTTTACAGATTAAAGCGCTGAATGATATCAAGGAAATGGCAAAAATGTACGGATATGATATCAGTCTGCCTGCAAGCAACGCAAAAGAAGCGGTGCAGTGGACATATTTTGCTTATCTTGCCGCAATTAAGCAGCAAAACGGAGCGGCAATGTCCTTAGGCAGAGTAAGCACATTTTTCGATATTTATATTGAAAGAGACCTTAAAAATAAGGTAATTACCGAAAAACAGGCGCAGGAAATTATTGACGATTTTGTTATAAAGCTAAGGCTTGCAAGGCATTTAAGAACTCCCGAATATAACGAATTATTCGGCGGAGACCCTATGTGGATAACCGAAAGCGTCGGCGGAATGGGAGAGGACGGAAGAACGCTTGTTACGAAAAACAGCTACAGAATTTTAAATACACTTTATACCCTCGGCTCCTCCCCCGAGCCTAACCTTACGGTGCTTTGGTCAAAGGCACTGCCCGAGCAGTTTAAAAAATTCTGTGCCAAGGTTTCATGCGATACCGATTCAATTCAGTATGAAAACGATGATTTAATGCGCCCGATTTACGGTGACGATTATGCAATAGCCTGCTGTGTTTCCGCAATGAAGGTTGGAAAGCAGATGCAGTTTTTCGGCGCAAGATGCAATCTCGCAAAGCTTCTTTTGTTTTCCCTTAACGGCGGATATGACGCAACAAGCGGCATAAAGCTCGGACCGCAAACCGATGCCGACAGCAGCGAAGTCTTGGACTTTGACAAGGTTTACAGCCGATATCTTGAATATCTTTCATGGCTTTGCAGGCTTTATGTTAATACAATGAATGTAATCCATTTTATGCACGATAAATATGCTTATGAAAGCGCCCAGATGGCTTTGCATGACAGCTTAATTCATAGATTTATGGCATTCGGAATTGCGGGGCTTTCGGTTGTTGCGGATTCACTTTCCGCAATAAAATACGCCAAGGTTTACCCGATAAGAAACAAAGAGGGATACATAGTCGATTTTAAAACCGAGGGCGATTTCCCGAAATACGGCAATGACGACGACAGGGTTGACCTTATCGCTAAAGAGCTTACGCATAAGGTTATAACGGAATTAAGAAAAACTCCTGCATACAGAAATGCGGAACACACTCTTTCCGTTCTTACAATAACCTCAAATGTTATGTACGGAAAGAATACCGGCGCTACTCCCGACGGCAGAAAAGCAGGCGCTCCCTTTGCCCCCGGAGCTAATCCTATGCACAACAGAGAAGAAAACGGCGCTCTTGCTTCTCTTAACTCTGTTGCGAAGCTTTCTTATGACGATTGCAGGGACGGAATTTCAAATACATTTTCGGTAACGCCAAACACCTTGGGCAGAAACACATCGGAGCGGACAAGCAATCTTATAAGCATTCTTGACGGCTATTTTGCAAAAGGCGCTCATCACATAAATGTAAATGTTTTAAACCGCGAAACGCTTATTGAGGCCTACAATGACCCCGAAGCATATCCTAATCTGACGATACGCGTTTCGGGATATGCCGTAAACTTCCATAAGCTTTCAAGAGAGCAGCAGCGCGAGGTTATAAGCAGAACCTTCCACGAGGCAATGTAAAGTATGTTAAAAGGAAAAATCAACTCCTTTCAGTCCTTAGGAACGCTTGACGGAAAAGGCGTGAGATTTGTTGTCTTTTCTCAGGGCTGTCCTTTAAGGTGCGCATGCTGTCACAACCCAGAGACATGGGAGCTTACAGGGGGTACGGAATACACTGCGGAAGAAATCTTACAAAGAGTTAAAAATTACAGAGATTATTTCGGCGAAAAAGGCGGTATAACCGTTTCAGGCGGGGAGCCCTTATTGCAGGCGGATTTTTTTGCTGAGCTTTTCAGAATTTGTAAAGAAAACGGTATAAATACATGCCTTGATACAAGCGGATGTATTTTAAACGAGAGCACCGAAAGGCTTTTAAAAGTAACAGACTACTGTTTACTTGATATTAAATATACTTTAGATACGCTTTATAAAAAATATGTCGGCTGTTCATTAAGCTCTCCCCTGCTTTTCCTTGATAGGCTTAATGAATTAAATATTCCTACCCGTTTAAGGCAGGTAATAATAAAAGGAATAAACGACAATAATTCAAATATAAGCAGGCTAAAAGATATTGCGCAAAAATTCAAATGTGTTGAGGAAACAGAACTGCTGCCCTTCAGAAAAATCTGCGAGGAAAAATATAATAATTTAGGTATTGCTTTTAAGCTTAAATCTTATCCCGAAACCGACGAAGAGACTATCAGACAATTAAATAATCTTTTTGAAGAAAAAATTAAAAAAACACTTGACTAAATACCGCATTTGTGATATTATATTTAAGTCGCGAATGCGGGTGTAGTTCAATGGTAGAATCCCAGCCTTCCAAGCTGGTCGTGTGGGTTCGATTCCCATCACCCGCTCCACAGAAAAGTCGCTAATCATCGGTGGTTAGCGACTTTTTTCTTGCCGTTTTCGGCAAAAAGTTGCACAAAAGTTGCACACTTAAAAATTTTAAGGGGATAATTTTAAAATGCAGGTTTTCTTTTCAACACTTAACCAAATGCTTGTGCTGTTTATTTTTATGGCTTTGGGGTTCTTTTTAAATAAAAAAAGACTTCTGCCGCTTGACGATTCTGTTGTATTATCAAAGCTTGAAACCTATGCCTTTGTGCCCTGCCTTGTTTTTTCGGTATTCAACAAATACTGCACGGTTGAGAACTTTAAAAAGAAATGGATTTATGCGGTTTACGGCTTAGCCGTGATGACAGTATCGCTCATAATCGCCGTATTTTTATCAAAGCTTTTTGCCAAAGAGGATTATCTTAAAAAAATCTATACATATTCCTTTGCGGTCGCAAATTTCAGCTTTATGGGAAATGCGGTGGTGCTCGGTGTTTTCGGAGAAGAAATTCTCTTTGATTATATGATTTTTACTCTGCCGCTTAATTTATATGTTTATTCTATAGGAACTGCTTCTCTTATTCCAAGCGGCAAAAATAAAAAAATCGGAATAAAGGCTTTTATAAATCCGATTTTTATATCTCTTATTTTAGGGGCGCTTTGCGGACTGTTTTCGGTAAAGCTTCCGAAATTTATACTGACTGCGGTATCTTCTGCAGGAGCATGTATGTCCCCTCTTGCAATGTTACTTACCGGATCTGTTATAGGCGAATACAGCTTAAAGGAGCTTGCAAAAAACAAAAAGGTTTATTTTGCCTCTGTTATAAGACTTATAATTCTGCCGTCAATATTTATGCTTGTGCTTATGGCACTTAAAACGGATAAAAGCATTTTAAGAGCATGCCTTTGCGCAACCGCAATGCCGTTAGGCTTAAATACCGTAGTCTTCCCCGCGGCTTACGGCGGAGATACTGCCCCCGGTGCGGGAATGGCGCTGATTTCACACCTGCTTGCAATTATAACAATACCTTTAATGTTTATGATTTTCATATAAAAAAACTGCTTTCGGCAAGGTTTCCAAGCCGAAAGCAGTTTTCTTTTTTTAAAGCTTTGAAATAAACCAATCTATAGCTTCATCATTCTCGGGGCAGAATTCATGAACGCCCTTAAAAATATGGAATTTAAAGCAATCCTCATGTCCCTTTGCGTAAGCTTTAAGTATCTCAAATTCATTTTGTGCGGTTTCGGGAGTGAAAAGCTCATCATTATCGCCGACCTCAATTGCGAGGTGTCTCGGCATTATAAGCGCCGCGGTTTCGGCGTCAAGAAATGTACTTGCCGCATTAAAGAATGACTTACTCGCCCAGCCGTACTTAATTCTGTCATTAAAATGACTGCAGGAAAGCGCAGATTTTATTCTCGTATCGGCGGCTGTTGTATAAAGGGTATAAAAACCGCCGTAGGAAAGACCTGCCATTCCGAAAACGCCTGAGCAATAAGGCTCTTTTTCAAAATAGTCAAGACAGCGCTTTATCGAATAAATTTCCAAAGCCGCAATACTTGAACCGAGCTGTTTAAGCTTAAGGTCAAGCTCGTCTCTTTTATTATCGGGACCGAATCTGTTTATCTGCCACAGGCAAAGCTGCGGAGCAAAAACATTTACACCTTTATTAAATATGCGCATTGACATATTATTGTAATTTTCGGTATCGAAAAATCCGCTGCAGAATTCGGGTGTTCCCCAACCGCCGTGCTGAGAAATGACAAGCGGAAGCTTTTTATCGGTCTTATGTCTAAACAAAATTCCGTAAAACAAATAATCCTTAAAAAGCTCTAACTGAATTCTTTCGATAATCATGTTATTGTCTTCGAAAACAAGTCTTTTCGTGACAGATATGATTTCCTTCGGCTCGGTATTAAGAGGCCAGCCAAGCATATCAAGATACTTTTTTCTGTATTCCTCCTGATTTTCGGAAAAATTCCTCATAAACCCGCTTCGGTTTTTTTCGCATTCCTCACGGCGCTGATTTATAACCTCTTCGATTCCTTTTAAATACTTGATACGGTAACCGTTTCCGTAATCGGGTCTTTCTGTATACATAAAAATCCTCCCCAAAGTTATTTTATAACAATCTCATTCTGATTTGCTGTAACATCTATATGGCTTAATTCCCCGTCATTTTCAATGACCAAATCAACGACCTTATTTTCAATTTCATTTCTGATAATATTTCGAAGCTCTCTTGCGCCGGTTTTCTTTCCGTCGCACTTTTCGGCGATTATATCGCAGACACCGTCTCCAACAGTAACATCTGTTCCGCGTAGCTTTAAGGCGGTTTTAAGCTCGTCTAACATTAAAGCGGCAATTTTTGAAAGCGATTTCTTATCAAGCGGAGAAAAGACTACTATTTCGTCCACCCTTGCCAAAAACTCGGGTCTTAAAAATTCGCTCAATGCTTTTAACGCTTTTTCCTTTGACGCCTGCTCGGCTGTCTTATTAAAGCCTAAAAGCGTATCGTTTCTCTCGCTTCCTGCATTTGAGGTCATAACAATTATCGTGTTTTCGAAATTGACCGTTCTTCCCTGCGCGTCGGTTATTCTTCCCTCATCAAGGATTTGAAGAAGAACATTCATTACATCTGGGTGAGACTTTTCGATTTCATCGAACAAAACAACAGAATATGGTTTTCTTCTTACCTTTTCGGTGAGCTGACCTGCCTCGTCAAATCCGACATATCCGGGAGGCGCCCCGATAAGTCTTGAAACAGCGTGCTTTTCCATAAACTCTGACATATCAAGCCTTATAAGGGTTTCGGGAGTATCAAAAAGCTGTTCGGACAGAGTTTTTACAAGCTGTGTTTTGCCGACGCCCGTAGGTCCTACAAATATAAATGACGCAGGGCGCCTCAGTGCGCTTGTCTGAATTCTTGAACGCTTAACCGCGCTTGCAACCGCATGTGTTGCCGCCTCCTGACCTATTACACGCTTATTCAAAGCGTCTTCCAAAGAGGCAAGCTTTTTTAAATCGCTTTGCTCAACCTTTGCGGCGGGAATTCCCGTCCAAAGCTCTATAACCTTTGCAAGCTGAGCGTCGGTAACCGTATTATTGGAAGCAGGCTCATAAAGAGACTGCGCATGTGCCTTATATTTTTCTATATCCGATTTTAAAATCGCAATTTTTTCGAAATCGGGATTTTCGACATTGCTTTCAAGCTCTTCCAATCTATTGGTTGCGTCATTTATCTTTTTATTTTCCTCATAAAGCTCGTCTATGGCTTTATTTTCAAGGCTTGTGCACGCGCATGCCTCATCAAGCAAATCTATAGCCTTATCGGGCAAAAATCTATCGGTAATATATCTTTCCGAAAGCAAAACGGCTTTTTTAACAATTTCATCGGGAATAACAACCGTATGATAGCCCTCATAATAGGATTTAACACCCTTTAATACCTCAACGGTTTCCTCAATGGACGGTTCTTCTATTGTTACAGGCTGAAAACGGCGCTCTAATGCCGCGTCCTTTTCGATATACTTTCTGTATTCCTTAAAGGTTGTAGCTCCTATAACCTGAATTTCACCCCGTGAAAGAGCAGGCTTTAAAATATTCGCCGCGTTCATCGAGCCCTCAGCGGAATCTCCCGCTCCGACAAGATTATGGATTTCATCAATAAATAGAATTATATTGCCCGCACTCTTAACCTCTTCAAGCAAGCCCTTTACTCTTGCCTCAAACTGACCTCTAAACTGTGTTCCTGCAACAAGACCTGTTAAATCAAGAAGCATTATTTCTTTATCAAGCAGGCGTGCAGGAGCAGTCTTATCGGCGATCTTAAGCGCAAGACCCTCGGCAATAGCGGTTTTTCCTACCCCCGGTTCACCGATTAAACAAGGATTATTTTTTGAGCGGCGCGATAGAATCTGAATTGTTCTGTAAAGCTCTTTTTCCCTGCCTATAATTCTGTCAAGCTTTCCGTCCTTTGCTTTCTCGGTCAAATTGGTGCAGAATTGGTCGATATATCTTCTTTTCTTCTTTTTAGGCTGCTTAGAAGAATTCGGCTTTTGCTCGGCGGTTTTGTTCTCGCTTTCCGCAGAAGCACCGAAAATATTTTTCAAAAAAGGAATTGCTGGTGCGGTGCCTAAGTTAAAGGTTTCATCATTTAGCTCTTCATCTAAAGGCATTTCGCCGTCATTCATCATATCCATAAACTGATTGCTCATCAATTCAATATCCTCGTCGGATACATTCATGCTTTTGAGCATATCATCAACCGGCTTTATGCCTAAAGATTTTGCGCACATCAGGCAAAGTCCCTCAGGCTCAGCCGACGGATTTGCAGGGTTTGATATAAATACAACTGCCGGTCGTTGCTTGCATTTTGAACAAAGTTTCATTTTTACAAATTGCTCCTTTATTTTATAAGGTTTGAAAACAGTTTAAAAAATATTGATTGGTTAATCATATCCTCGGACAAAACCGAAATGCCGCCCTTTGATATGACAACGATAAAATTGATTATAAGAATAAAAAGTGCCGCAAATATCATTCCCTTAACAAGACCGAGTAATCCGCCGAGAAGCCTGTTAATACTTCCCACAAACGAAATATTAAACATTCCGTTTATAAGCCTTGAAAGAATTTTTATAAGGAAAAACAGAATTGCAAACATTGCCGCCGAAATAACACCCGAAAGAGCCTTAACAACTACGGGTTTAACCGTGCTTTCAGCTATTTGATCCGAAATCTCTTCGGTTTTATCATCCGTTGCTTTGGATGCGGCGTCATCGATTTTTTCTTTTGTTATTCCGAAGGATTCGGCATATTTTTTTAGATATTCGGGAAGCGAATCCCACACAGCCGAGGCTGAATCGGTCTTTACATCATCAAGAGCGCCTTTCACGGAATTCTCCACCGAGTTTGCAACAAATCTGTTGTAGCAGAATTCCGCAACAGGCTTGCTTGCATAAACCGAAATTATAAGTGCGAGAACACAGCCGGCAACCTCAATAACCGTTCTTACAAAGCCTCTTTTAGAGGACATCCAAGCTGTAATCAATATAATTGCAACAACTATAATATCAAAAATAAGAGCCTTTAAGCCGTACATCATCACTTCTCCTTTTTGCTGATATCAAATTCATCCATACTTGTGTCGGTTATAACCGCAACGGAATATGTTCCCGTAACAGCAAGCCTTTTACAGCCGTAACCGCACTCGCCTGTTCTTACAAGCGTTCCGTCTAAATCGTAGACAAATGTTTTTGTGTCACTGATACAATAAATATGACTGCCGAACAGCTGTATATCACTTATGGTTTCATTTATCTGAAATTCACCTTTTTTATTACCGTTTGAATCCGTTATAACAACGGTGTTCTGACTTTTATTGCTCGAAAGATTGAAAACAAAAAGATTTTTTCTTCCATAGCTTCGATAATAGCTTAAATCAAGCTCTTTTTCAAGCGTTACCGTAGAATTCTTTTTTAGGTTTATAAAGCTTACATAGCCCCCGTCCGCTCCGACAACCAGATTTCTGCCCGACGCCTTTAAGGAAATTACGGTTTTTTCTTTAAGGTCAAGCGTATAGACAGGATCTGCCGATTCAAAGCTTAAAACATATAAATGAGAAGAAAATCTTCCGTTTACGGTAGTTATCGTTGAAACGCCTATTTTCTTTCCGTCGGCGGATACGCAAACATTATTTATTATTTCTTTTGCCGAATTCCATGTGTACAGCCTTTTTGATTTTCTGTTGAAAACGGTTACCGTCGAGGCATATTCGGACGAAGAAGTAACTACAGCATAACTGCCGTTTCTGCCAACTGCCGCGCAGATAATCGGGTCGTCTGACTTATATGTATTTGTTACCTCTTTTAAATTTGAAATACTAAGCTCATTTCCGCCCTGATCATAAACAAGTACTCTTGTTTCGCTAACGCTCATAACAGGGTTTTCATAACCGCAAAGCCTGTGATAGACCTCCTTGCCCGAGCGGTTATAAGCTGTGAGGCCTGTATCTGAAAGGATATAAAAAACCGATGTGTTTTGCTTGGTATCAATGGTTGAAAGTCCGTTTAGCTCTACAGGAAAGCTCCCAGAGCCTATAACGGCTGAAAGATTTTTGACATTTTCAATCAGATTCACAGGCAAAATCAAGGAAAGGATAATATTTGCGGCAAATAAGAAAGCAACGGTTGTTAAAAAAATTCTGAATTTTCTCTGTCTTTCAACCTTTTTTCCCTTAATAACCTTTACCTTAGAAGAACCGTTTAAAAGGTCATCTTCAAAGATAATTTCTTTTTCTCTTTTTCTTTCCTTTTTAACAGTTTTTTTAATCGGCTTTTTTTCTTTACCGAATTTTTTCTTTCTGTAATCAGGCAAAATTCACACCGCCTTTCAATAATAAACCTTATTTAAGAATAATCCCTGAGGGGGAAAAGTTGTCCCGAGTCTCGTGCGGTCATTGGTTTTAAATGCTTCATTTGCGCATTCTGTATTTTTAAGACCTATTCCCGCTTCATAAACAGTGCCGGCAATAATGCGCACCATGTTATATAAAAAGCCGTCTGCACTGACAGTCAGCCTGTAATCGGAGCCTGTCTTTTCAAAAGTGCAGTCATAAACTGTTCTTACAGTGCTTTCAACCGACCTTTTACTTCCCGAAAAGCTCACAAAATCATGAGTTCCTATAATTGAACGGCATACCGCTTCTGCGGCATTCATATCCGGAAGCGTGTTTATATGCACCGCATATCTTGACTTAAAAGGATTTTTAATACCTGTATAAAAATTATAAATATATTCTTTTTTTCTGCAAGAATACCGAGCATGGAAATCGGAGCTTACATGCTCGCAGTCAAAAACAGAAATATCCGGCGGAAGAATTGAATTAAGACCTAAAAGAAATGCCTCTTTCGGTATTGAATCCTTGCAGTCAATATGAGCGCAGAATTCACTGGCATGAACGCCTGCGTCTGTTCTGCTGCAACCTGTAACGGGGGTTGCGCTGCCTAAAAGCTTTTTTAAGGACTCCTGCAATACCGACTGAACAGTAACAGCATTAGGCTGAATTTGCCAGCCGTGATAAGCCGTACCGTCAAAGGAAAGTCTTAAAAGAATCCGCTTCAAAAAATCACACCTTAATGTTTATAATTATCACTGCCGCGCAGGAAACCAACGAAAAAACCAAAGCAATTAAATCGGAAAAAGAATATTTAAGTCTTTTCATCCTCACTCTGCCCACACCGCCGTTATAACAGCGGCATTCCATAGCCTCCGCAAGCTCATAGGCTCTTCTGACCGAAGAAATGAGCAGCGGAATAAGAATAGGAATAAGCGCTTTTAATCTTTCTTTAAATTTCCCGTTTTCAAGGTCGGCTCCGCGCGCCTTCTGAGCGTTCATAATTTTCTGGGTTTCTTCGACCAAGGTCGGGATAAATCTTAAAGCTATAGTCATCATCATGGCAAGCGTATGAACGGCGACCGAAAGCCCGATTAAAGAAAGGGGCTTTAGAAGATTTTCAATTGCGTCGGTCAAATCGTTCGGCGTAGTTGTATAGGTCAAAACCGAGCTTATCAGAATAAGCAGAAAAATTCTGAGCGACATAAAAGAAGCCTGATATATTCCGCCGGTAGTGACCTTAAGTTTAAAAATATTAAAAAGCGTTTTTCCGCTGTCATTATAAAAAAGATTTATAAGTCCTGTAAAAATAACTATAGGCAGGATTGATTTAAGATTTTTAAGATACATCGTTATCGGTACCTTTGAAATAAAGATAACAGCAAAAAAAACAACTGCCAAAAAAAGGAGCGAATATATATTTTTACAAAGAAAAATGAAAACAATATATAAAATAAGAAGAATAAGCTTTGCTCTCGGGTCCAGCCTATGCAAAAATGAATTGCTTTCGAAATACTGTCCGAAGGTTATATCCTTAATCATTTTTGCACCCTGCCTTCAACAAGTATTCAAGCGCTTCGCCGACTGTAAAGATATCCTCTCTTACATCATAGCCTTTAGCTTTTATCGTTCTTAAAATATTTGTTACAATCGGAACATTAAGCCCTATGCTTTTTAAATGCTCGGCGTCCGAAAAAACATTATAGGTTGTATCAAATCTGTCGATCTCGCCCTTATTCATAACAATGAGCTTATCGGCAAGTACAGCCATGTCCTCCATATTATGAGAAACTATCATAACCGTGGCATTATATTCAGCCGCATATTTCTTTATAATTTCAACAATATCGGCTCTGCCCTTCGGGTCAAGCCCCGCAACAGGCTCGTCAAGAATAAGAACCTCCGGTCTCATTGCCATAACACCCGCAATTGCGACTCTTCTTTTTTCACCGCCCGAAAGGTCAAAAGGCGATTTTTCCATATATTCGGGCTTGATACCGACAAGATTTGCTATTTCATAAACCCTTTTTTCAAGCTCTGAGTCTTTAATTCCCATATTTTTCGGCCCGAAAGCGATATCCGCAAATACGGTTTCCTCAAAAAGCTGATATTCGGGGTACTGAAAAACAAGACCTACCTTAAATCTAACATCTCTTATTTTCTTAGGCTCTGCCCAGATATCCTTATCCATAAGAAGTACAGTTCCTGATGTCGGCTTTAAAAGTCCGTTCAGGTGCTGAACCAAGGTGGATTTCCCCGAGCCCGTATGCCCGATTATACCGATAATTTCACCTTTATTTATTTTAAAATTAAGGTTTTTTATCGCGTCGTTTATAAAAGGAGTTTTTTCTCCGTAGGTATGAGTCAGATTTCTGACTTCCAAAATCACTGACACTTTATTTCCTCCAAATGAAGCGCTTTGATAATTTCGTCCGCTGCTTCTTCTATAGAAATAGCCTGAGTTTTTACATTTACACCGTTTTCCTTAAGCAGGTAAAGAAGCTCCGTAGTCTGAGGAACATCAAGCCCTGCTCTTTTTAAAAGTCCTATATCAGAAAAGACATCCTTAGGCGTTGAATCGGCAATAATCCTTCCGTCGTCCATAACTATAACCCTGTCCGCATTCTGAGCCTCTTCCATAAAATGAGTTATAAGAATAACCGTTATTCCCTTTTCACGGTTAAGCCTTTCTACAGACTCAATTATCTCTTTTCTGCCCTTCGGGTCAAGCATAGCCGTAGGCTCGTCTAAGACTATACATTCGGGCATCATTGCAATAACGCCTGCAATGGCTATTCTCTGCTTTTGTCCGCCCGAAAGGTGGTGAGGAGTTTTTTTCTTGAACTCGAACATATCGACAGCCTTTAAGGCATCGTCCACCCGTTTTTCGGTTTCTTCGGGAGTCAGCCCTAAATTTTCGGGACCGAAAGCAACATCGTCCTCAACGATTGAGGCGACAAGTTGATTATCGGGGTTTTGAAAGACCATTCCTACCCTGCGCTTTATTTCGATTTCGTTTTTCTCGTCTCTTGTGTTTATACCGTCGACAAAAACATCACCCGAATCAGGCTTATAGAGTCCGTTTAAAAGCTTAGCAAGGGTTGATTTTCCCGAGCCGTTATGCCCTAAAATCACCGTAAAGCTTCCCTTTTCAAAGGAAACCGACATATCTTTTATAACGGATTTTTTCTTTTCGCCGTCGCTGTATTCAAAAGCGGCGTTTTTAACTTCAATTATTTTATTCATTTACCGTTTATCCAAAAAGTTGTATTTCCGCAGGGAAGAACAATATCCCTTTTTGTTACCCTCAAACCGATTTCATCGGTATAAACCTCGGCTTTTAAGCCGTTTTTAATGCTTTTTTTAAGCATATAATTCAAAATTGTCGGGGAAAGACCGCCAGTATAGGAATTAAGAAAGAAAAACAGCGGATTATCGCTTAAAAGCTGTGCTGTTACCTCTAAAAGCTCTCCTAACTGATTTTCAAGCTTCCAGATTTCGCCGTTAGGACCTCTGCCGTAGGACGGAGGGTCCATAATAATCGCGTCATATTTATTTCCTCTTCTGATTTCCCTTTTTGCGAACTTAAGGCAATCGTCCACAAGCCAGCGGACAGGTTTGTCTGAGACATTTGAAGCAACCGCATTTTCCTTAGCCCAAGCAACCATTCCTTTTGACGCGTCAACATGTGTAACCGCCGCTCCTGCTTTAAGGCAGGCAACCGTCGCGCCGCCTGTATAGGCAAACATATTTAAAACCTTTATATCTTCCCTTTTGCTTTCTTTTATAAGCTTTGAAGCAAGCTTCCAGTTGACCGCCTGCTCGGGGAAAAGCCCCGTATGCTTAAAGCCCATTGGCTTAAGATTAAAGTTCAGATCTTCAAAGGATACCGACCATACATCGGGAACCGCTCTGAGTCTCTCCCAATATCCGCCGCCGCTTGAGCTGCGATGGTAGACTGCGTGAGCCTTGTTCCAGCGCTCGTCATTTTTTCCGTCCTTCCAGATAATCTGCGGATCTGGACGGATAAGAATTATATCCTTCCACCGCTCAAGACGCATTCCGTCATCGGCGTCAATAAGCTCATAATCAAAAAAATTATCTACTGTACGCATTAAGCCTTTTCCTTAATAACAGAAGCTACATTCTTTGCAAGCCTCTTTATTTCCGCAATATCTTCACCCTCAAGCATAACTCTGATAAGCGGCTCCGTTCCCGAAGCTCTGACTAAAATTCTTCCTCTTTCTCCCAATGTGTTCTGAACATCCTTAATTGCCGCATCAATTTCCTTATCGGTTTTTAAAGCCTCTTTCATTTTAGGCGTTGCGGTGACATTTACAAGCGTCTGCGGAAGAACGGTCATAACCGAAGCTATCTCCGAAGCGCTTTTCTTTGTCTGCTTAATTACAGACGCAAGCATAGCGCCCGATAGCTGACCGTCGCCCGTAGTTGCAAACTTCTTAAAGATTATATGTCCCGACTGTTCTCCGCCTATCTGATAATCGTTTTTAAGCATATTTTCAAGAACATATCTGTCCCCGACGGCGGTTTCCGCAACATTTATTCCGTTATCTCTCGCAAAATGCTTAAAGCCTAAATTAGTCATAACGGTAACAACCGCGGTATCATCCTTAAGCATTCCCTTTTTCTTTAAATCAAGCGCAAATACTGCTATCATTTTATCGCCGTCGATAAGCTTACCGTTTTCATCGACCGCAAGACATCTGTCGGCGTCACCGTCAAAGGCAAGACCCAAATCAACATCATGACCGTTTACATAGTCAATCAAATCGTCAAGATGTGTTGAACCGCAGTTCATATTGATATTTATGCCGTTAGGCGAATTATGAATAAATACGCAGTCTGCGCCAAGCTTTTTAAAAAACTTTTCAGCGGTATAAGAAGCGCTTCCATTAGCGCAGTCAAGAGCGATTTTAAGCCCTGTTAAGTCACAGTTGACAGAAGAAACAAGGTGATCGATATAAATATCCGCATAATCGTATCTGAAAAATACGCTTCCCAAATCGCCGCCTGTAGGATATTCAAGAGACGAATCGTCGTCAAGAACTATGCTTTCGATTTTCTCTTCCATTGCGTCGGGCAACTTATAACCGTTTGAATCAAAGATTTTAATTCCGTTATATTCGCAGGGATTATGAGAAGCTGAAATCATAATTCCTGCGTCTGCCTCTCTGTCCTTTACAAGATAAGCAATAGCAGGAGTCGGAACAAATCCGACAAGCACAACATCGGCACCAACAGAACAAAGTCCTGCCGCCAAAGCCATTTCAAGCATATTGGAAGAAACTCTCGTATCCTTGCCTATTAAAACCTTAGGCTTTTCGGTTGTCTTTTCAGTGAGAACGAACGCCGCCGCTCTTCCTATGTTCATAGCGAGCTCGCAAGTAAGCTCCTTATTTGCAATTCCTCTTGCTCCGTCTGTTCCGAATAATCTTCCCATTTTATTTCCCCCGTTTAAAATAATGATTTTTGTGCCGAATTAGGTTCAATCCCCAAATGCTCATAAGCCGCAGGTGTTACGCATCTTCCGCGAGGCGTTCTTGAAAGAAAGCCTATCTGCATTAAATAAGGCTCATAAACATCCTCAATTGTGACCGATTCTTCGCCGACTGCCGCCGCCAAGGTTTCAAGACCTACGGGGCCGCCCGAATAATTATTGATTATAGTCGAAAGCATCCGTCTGTCAAAATCGTCAAGACCGAGCTCGTCAATCTCAAATCTTGCAAGAGCCTTTCTTGCCGTTTTTTCGTCGATTTTGCCGTCAAATTCGACCTGAGCGATATCTCTTACACGCTTTAAAAGCCTGTTTGCGATTCTCGGAGTTCCCCTTGACCGTGATGCGATTTCCAACGCTCCGTCATTATCAATCTCTATTCCTAAAATTCCGGCAGAGCGCTTGACTATGAGGGCAAGCTGTTCGGGTGTATAAAGCTCCAAGCGAAGCAGAACACCGAATCTGTCTCTTAAAGGAGCGGTAAGCTGACCTGAGCGTGTGGTTGCTCCGACAAGCGTGAAATGAGGAACATCAAGTCTGATAGACCTCGCCGAAGGGCCTTTTCCGAGAATTATATCAAGGGAAAAATCCTCCATTGCAGGATATAAAATTTCTTCGATATTCCTTGAAAGACGGTGTATTTCGTCGATAAAAAGGACGTCCCCGTCATTCAATGAGGTTAAAATCGCAACCAAATCCCCCTGCTTTTCTATAGCAGGTCCCGAGGTCACCCTGAGATTAACGCCCATTTCACGGGCTATAATGCTTGACAATGTTGTTTTTCCGAGTCCGGGCGGTCCGTAAAGCAGAACATGGTCAAGCGATTCATGCCTTAATTTTGCCGCCTTAATATATATCGAAAGGTTATCCTTAACCTTATCCTGTCCGATATATTCGTCAAGCGTTCTCGGTCTTAAGGTTATTTCGCTGTCCTCATCGGAATAGTTATATTCGGGAGAAACTATCCGATTTTCAAAATCCATCTCTTCTTCTATCAAAGCTTAAAACCTCCCTGCAAGCAATTTAAGCGCACCTTTTATCAAAGCGTCAATATCAAGCGACTGATCAAGCTTTCCTACCGCAAGCGACGCCTCGCTTAAAGAATAGCCTAATGAAACAAGCGCTTCGACTGCCTCTTTCGAATTTGTATTTGAAGACGCATTTCCGACAGCCTTTATTTCAGAAACTGCCTCGTCTGAAACCGCGATGCTTCCGACCTTATCCTTAAGCTCTAAAATAATTCTCTGCGCAAGCTTAATTCCGACTCCCGACGCAGCGGTAAGCGCTTTTGCGTCCCCCGAAGCAATATTTAACATAAGACTTTCATAGGTAAACTGCGAAAGCAGGGCAAGTCCGATTTTAGCACCCACGCCGCTGACGGAAATTATCAGCTTAAAGGCTTCAAGCTCGCCTAATTCCGAAAAGCCGAATAAATCAATCGCGTCCTCCTTAACGGACATATAGGTATATAAGAACACATCGTCCCCGACCTGTCCGGACTTTGAATGCGTCGTCTGAGTGACAAAGCATTTAAAACCCACTCCTGAGCATTCGACGATTATATAATTCAAATCCTTTAAAATGATTTTTCCTTTTAAGCTTGCAATCATTTTTTTAACTCCTTATAAAGCTTTCCGAAGCTGCTCCCCGCACTGTGACCGTGACATACAGCAAGCGCGAGCGCGTCCGCGGTATCATCGGGCTTGGGAATTTTTTCAAGAGACAAAAAGCTTTTTATCATTTCCATAACCTGTCTTTTTTCTGCTTTTCCGTATCCGGTTATGGACTGTTTTACCTGGAGAGGCGTATACTCAAAAACAGATATACCGCTTTTTTGCGCCGCAAGAAGAATACAGCCTCTTGCCTGCGCCACATCAATTGCTGTGGTGGTATTTGTATTGAAATAAAGCTTTTCAATAGACATACATTCGGGGCGGTATTTTTCTATAACGGTCATAAGGTCATTATAGATTATTTCAAGCCTTTCGCAAAAAGGTGTTCCGGCATTCGTGGTAACAGCTCCGTACCCTACGGTTTTAAACCTGAAATTATCGTATTCTACAACGCCGTAACCCACGATTGCATATCCCGGATCTATTCCTAAAATACGCATTTTTCCTCCCCGAAATCATTACAAAATTATTCAATTTATTATACCACAAAAGCATTACCAGTTCAATAATTATTTTCCAATTAAAACGGGATTTAAAAACTTAAATTTCGTCAATAATACTTACAGGAGGAATGATTTATGAAGATAAAAAACAACAAAGACCCGTTTAACAATTTTAAAACCGATGAAAATGCTGTTACCTATTCAGGCAAGCATGAAAACAAAACAGGCGAAACAAGCGACATAATAAGGAAAATTATAGAATCGTATCAGAAAAACCTTAAGCAGTAAGGAATAAATAATAAATTTTCGGTACAAACTATAATTGCGGTAAAAATCCGTCCGATTTTTTAAACACGGAGGTGCTTTAAATGTTTGATAAAATTTGCCTTATCCTCGCGATAATAGGAACACTCAACTGGGGCTTGGTCGGCATATTCAGCTTTGACCTTGTAGCATGGATATTCGGAGGAAGCGGAGCAATATTAAGCAGAATTGTTTATACTGTTATCGCACTTGCAGGTATCTGGTGCATTTCGCTTCTTTTCAGAAACGACAGCGACAAGGCCGTTACTGCCGAGCACTGATTTATAAATCCGCAAAAGCTAAAAATTAAAAAGCTTTTGCGGATTTATCTTTTACATAAAAAGGACTGTAAAGCAATAGCAATACAGTCCTTTATTTATTTTATTCCGCCTGCATAATGCTTCTGAAATCATCGCCCGAAATCTTTTCGTTTTCAAAAAGCTCTTTGGCAACGCTGTGAAGCTTCGGCATGTGCTCTTCAAGAATAGAAATGGCTTTTTTATACTGCGCCATAACAACTCTTTCGATTTCCTCGTCGATAACTGCGGCGGTTTTCTCCGAATAGTTCGGTGTCGAAGAGAAATCTCTTCCTAAGAAAACTTCATTGTTATCGTGACCGTAGGTTACAAGTCCGAGCTTGTCGCTCATACCGAACTTGGTAACCATTTTTCTTGCTAAATCAGTAGCGCGCTCAATATCGTTTGAAGCGCCGGTGCAGACGTCGTCCTGAGTGAGCTGTTCCGCGGCTCTTCCGCCAAGCAAGGAGCAAATCTGTTCAAGCATTTGATTCTTAGAGGTATGTCCCTTTTCCTCTTCGGGCAGATACATAGTATATCCTGCCGCCATTCCGCGCTGAATAATAGAAATCTGGTGAACGGGGTCCTGAGTAGGCAGGAAATAAGAAACGATTGCGTGGCCTGCCTCATGATAGGCAGTAACCTTTTTGTCCTTATCCTTAACAACATGGGATTTCTTTTCGGTTCCCATAACAACCTTGATTGTCCCCTCTTCGATTTCCTCTTGGGTAATCGCCTTTTTACCGTGTCTTACGGCAAGCAGAGCGGCTTCATTAAGAAGATTTTCAAGGTCGGCGCCTGTAAAGCCCGAGGTGGATTTTGCAATAGTTGCAAGGTTAACATCGGGGCCTAACGGCTTGCCTCTTGAATGAACCTTTAAAATTTCTTCTCTTCCCTTGACATCGGGATAGTTTACGGTTATCT
This sequence comes from uncultured Eubacteriales bacterium, assembly GCA_934466515.1. Lineage (GTDB taxonomy): Bacteria > Bacillota > Clostridia > Oscillospirales > Acutalibacteraceae > UBA737. Next base: position 2,957 of record CAKSLH010000006.1, on the reverse strand, counting down.
GTCTGTCAAAGCGGCCGGGGCGCAAAAGCGCGCGGTCGAGAATATCGGGTCGGTTTGTAGCGGCTATTACTATAACGCCCTCATTTGCTCCGAAGCCGTCCATTTCAACAAGCAGCTGATTTAAAGTCTGCTCTCTTTCATCATGACCGCCGCCGAGACCTGCTCCGCGTTGTCTGCCGACAGCGTCGATTTCGTCAATAAAAACTATAGACGGTGCGTTTTTCTTAGCTTCGCCGAAAAGGTCTCTTACTCTTGAAGCACCTACGCCGACGAACATTTCAACGAAATCGGAACCCGAAATCGAGAAGAACGGAACATTTGCTTCTCCTGCAACAGCTCTTGCAAGAAGGGTTTTACCCGTTCCGGGAGGACCTACAAGCAAAACACCTTTAGGAATTCTCGCTCCGAGCTCAGTAAACTTCTTGGGGTCTTTAAGGAATTCGACAAGCTCTGCCATTTCCTCTTTTTCCTCATCGGCTCCCGCAACATCCGCAAAGGTTGTTTTTCTGCTCTGATCGGATTTTTTGATTTTCGCTTTACCGAAGCCTAAGGTCTTATCAGTTCCCATAGTGGAGTTCATACGCTTCATCATAAAGATATAGAACACCACTATTCCGCCGAGCAAAAGGAGTGACGGCAACATATTCGTAAGCCAAGCGCCCTCGCCGCCGCGGATATAATTGAACTTGATCTTTTCGTCCTCGGTCTTGGCGTTTTTATTGATTTCCTTTACAGCCTCATTGACATCTTCATAGAAAATGCTATAGTTAGCAACGGTGAAATGATGAATTTTTTTATCGTCAGATCTGAGCTTATAGCTAAGGTCGCCGTTATACAAATTCAATTCAAATTCGGAAATTTTATTATTTTCAATCAAATCGACTATTTCATAATATTCGCTTTCCTCGGTACCCTTTGAAATTCTGTTAAGAGTAAAAACCGAAACGGCGAAAAAAGCAATAATCAAAACGATTAAAATAATGTTTCTTGTATTCTTTTTCAACAGCCTATACTCCTTTTAGCAAAATAAATTGCATTATTTATTATAAACCTCAGGGGATAAAACTCCCACATAAGGAAGATTTCTGTATTTCTCATCATAATCAAGTCCGTAACCTACGACAAATTCATCCGGAATAACTCTTCCGACATAATCTGCCGTAATATCCGACTGACGGTTATCAGGCTTATCAAGAAGCGCGCAGACCTTAATGCTTGCGGCATTTCTGTCAAGTAAAAGATTTTTAAGATAAGCAAGCGTTATACCGGAATCGAGAATATCCTCTACAAGAAGTATATCCATTCCGTCGGGATTGATATCAAGATCTTTCTTAAATTTTACAACGCCTGTTGTTTTTACTCCGCTGTATGAAGAAACAGCCATAAAATCTATAACGCAATCGCATTTAATTTCCCTTAAAAGGTCTGACATAAATACAACCGCGCCTTTTAAAACGCTTACAAGCAAAAGCTTTTTGCCCTGATAATCCTTTGTTATTCTTTCTCCTAAGCTCTTACAGATTTCTTTAAGCTCGCTTTCGGAAACAAGAACCTTTGAAATTTCTTTATCTGTCATACTAATCTCCATTCCGCTGTTAAAACCGCAATTACGAAATTTAAGAGGGATTCTTTAAATCCCGCTCCCCTTATTTTATTTTTAAAACGCTGAAAATTTTTACATTCTCGGTGTTTTCATTCAAGGCGCATCTTTCGGCGACTCCTATTCCCGAAATAAATACGGGACCCGAATCGTCGCACACAACCGGCAGAAAATCTCTTTCCTCAGCTGGCACTCCGCACTCATTATAAAGCTTTTTAAGACTTTTCGTGCAATTTCTGCCTCTTAGTCTAATTTTATCGCCCGAAATTCTGGTGCGTACCTTTAATTCGCCTATTATTCTATCACAATCGACCGCGGTATTTAATAACAAATTATTAACTTTTTTATTATTTTTTAAAAATTCATACTTTTCGGATTTGATTTCCGTTATAAATTCGGGTTTTTCTTCATTTATAAGCCTTAATCTGTTTCCGTTTGAAATATATTCAGCATTTTTAGCAACCGTTCTTCTGCCGCCTGCTTCGCAGGCGCTTAAAAGCTCTGAAATATGAAGACTGTCGGGCTTTATTCCCGATGTTATATAAACAAACTCAAAAATAATTCTTTTTTTAACAGCAATGTTCAGCTTATCAAATTCAGAAATATCAAGCTCTTTGTTTTTAAATCTTTTTTTTAACTCTTCATTTGCAATTTCCGAAATAAAAGCTTCATCCTCTCTTAAGCTTTCTGCCGCTCTTAAAGCGGCGGACTCAAAGGAAGGATTTATTTTTTTAAATTCGGGAATGATATTGTGCCTGATAAAATTTCTCGTGTATTCGTCGCTTGAATTTGTGCTGTCGGTAACAAAAGGAATTGAATTTTTTTTGCAGTATTCCTCTGTATCGGTGCTTTTTAAACAAATTATCGGTCTGATAAATTTATCACGCACCGGAGGAATACCGCACATTCCTTTAAGCGATGTGCCCCTTGCAAGATTAAAAAGCATTGTTTCCGCATTATCTCCCGCGGTATGCGCGGTTGCAATCTTATCGCAATCAAGCGAAGACAAAAACTCATATCTTAATTCTCTTGCGGCAAGCTCTGTTCCTAAGTGCTTTTCCTTTGCGAATTTAAGAACATTTCCTCTTTTGCAGAAAAGCTCAATGTTATTTTTCTCGCAATATTTTCTTACAAAAGCCTCGTCTCGGTCGGACTCCTCTCCTCTGATACAGTGATTGAAATGCGCGCATGAAACCGAAATTTCAAGCTCATTTTCAAGCTTTTTTAATATATCGAGAAGCGCCATTGAATCCTTGCCACCTGAAAGAGCGACAATTATTCTTTCGCCCTTATTTATCATCGAATACTTCTTTATTGTTTTCTTAACAAGCTCTGTCATTATCTGAACACATCCACG
>CAKSLH010000005.1 GCA_934466515.1 uncultured Eubacteriales bacterium | reverse complement strand
GACGAAAACATAATCTTTGCCAACACTCTTGACGATAAAGAGGAAGTTGCCTTACAGATAAACAAATACGACCTGCTTGCAATCCCTGTTGTAGATAAGGAAAACCGACTTGTCGGTATCGTAACGGTTGACGACGCTATCGACGTTATGGAAGAAGAGGCTACCGAGGATATCGAAAAGATGGCGGCTATTCTTCCGAGTGAGCACAGCTATTTTAAAACTAATGTTTTTGAAACCTTTAAGGCGCGTATTCCGTGGCTTATGCTCCTCATGATTTCGGCTACCTTTACGGGTGCGATTATTTCCAATTTCGAAAACAAGCTTGCGACAATTCCTGCGCTTATCGCTTTTATTCCTATGCTAATGGATACGGGCGGAAACAGCGGAAGTCAGTCATCGGTTACGGTTATCCGTGCGATTTCGCTCGGAGATATAGAGTTCAGGGACCTTGTAAGGGTTATCTGGAAGGAACTCAGAGTTTCGGTGATATGCAGTGCGGCGCTTGCGGTTGTAAATGCCGTTAAGCTTTTTTTGGTAGATTATCTTGTCCTTAACACCTTTAATAACGCCAAGCTTTCCACTGTTATCGTTCTTATTGCGGTTGTTTGTTTAACCCTTTTCTTTACGGTTATTGTTGCGATGCTTGTCGGGTGTACACTGCCTATTCTTGCTAAAAAGGTAGGGTTTGACCCTGCTGTAATGGCAAGTCCGTTTATAACAACTATTGTTGACGCAATTTCGCTTATGATATATTTCGGAATGGCGACCGTGCTTATTGTCAAGATATGAACATCATTTTTAGCGACAGCGATATTTTAATCGTAAATAAGCCTTACGGAATGCTTTCGCAAAGCTCTGAAAAGAGCAGTAATGATATTATAACTCTTCTTAAAGCGGAAAACGGCGAAACGGTATTTCCGGTTCACCGTCTTGACAGGACAACGGGCGGACTTATGGTCTTTGCGAAAAATAAAAAATCTGCCGCAAGGCTTTCGGAGCAGATAGCGGATAAGCGGTTCAAAAAGGTTTATTTAGCAGTCTGTCCCGATAAAATTAAGCCCGATAAGGGCGAAATGCGTGATATTTTATTTTTTGACAGAACAAAGAATAAGAGCTTTACAGTTAAAAAAGAGCGAAAGGGCGCAAAATCCGCCGAGCTTTCTTATGAAAAATTAAGCGAGGGAAATTTTTGTGATGAAAAAACAGCGCTTTTTAAAATCGGACTTAAAACGGGAAGAACGCACCAGATAAGAGTCCAGTTTGCCTCGCGCGGTGCACCGCTTTTAGGTGACAGACGGTACGGGTCTCAAATTAAGACCGAAAATATTGCCTTATGGTCTTATTCGCTTGAATTTTTACATCCCGCGTACGAAAAGCAAATGAATTTCAGTTTACTTCCCGACGAAGATATATTTATAAATTTATTAAATAAAGTAAATAATAAGGTATAAGTGGTGGAGTCTGGCATAGAGCGAAAGCTCTATTTATACCGTTGTTCTAAAGAACAGCCAAGGCAGAACCATCATGCGGTTCTGCCTTTTTAAATAATTTTAGGAGAAAAGCTATGAGAAAAACAAAAATAGTATGCACGATAGGTCCGTCCTGCTCGGATGAGGAAACCTTAACAAAAATGTGCAAAGTCGGAATGGATGTTGCGAGGCTTAATTTTTCGCACGGAACCTATTCGGAGCATTTAAAAAGGATAACGGCGGTTAAGAATGTCCGTGACAGTCTTAATCTTCCCGTTGCGATAATGCTTGATACAAAGGGCCCCGAATACAGAATAGGCGTTTTTAAAAACGGCAAAGAGGAAATCAAAGAGGGAGACACCTTCACTTTCACTACCGATGATATTGAGGGCGACAATTCAAGAGTTTCCGTAAGCTACAAAAGCCTTGCAAAGGAATTAAGCGTCGGCGATAATATTCTTGTAAATAACGGACTGCTTAATTTTGACATAGTTAAAATAGACGGCAACGATATAATCTGCAGGGTTGTTTCGGGCGGAATTATTTCCGACAGAAAAAGCATGAGCTTTCCTAACAAGGTCTTAAAGCAGGTTTATTTAAGCGAGCAGGACAAGGAAGATATTTTATTCGGAATAAAGCACGGAATAGATTATGTTGCATGCTCTTTCGTTTCTCAGGTAAGCGACATAAGAGATGTTAAGAATTTCATTGCCGCCAATACCGACGAGAGAATAGGAATAATAGCAAAAATCGAAAATCAGTCGGGAATTGACAATATTGAGGAAATTTGCTCCGAATGCGACGGTATAATGATAGGCAGGGGAGATATGGGAGTTGAAATTCCTTTTGAACAGCTTCCCGCAATTCAAAAAAGGCTTATCACAAAATGCAGGCTTTTAGGCAAGCGTGTTATAACAGCAACCGAAATGCTTGAGTCGATGATTTTCAATCCCCGTCCCACAAGAGCCGAGGTTTCCGATGTTGCAAACGCGGTATATGACGGAACAAGCGCAATAATGCTTTCGGGAGAAACAGCGGCAGGAAAATATCCTGTTGAGGCGGTCAAGACAATGGCGAAAATTGCCGAAAGCACCGAAAAGGGAATTCATTATAAAAAGCGCTTTTACAGGTCTGAATTCCAGATTAAAAACGATATGGACGCAATTTCGCATTCCATTTGCGGAATGTCTATAGACCTTGATGTAAAAGCAATCGTTGTCTGCTCGCTTTCTGGAATGACGGCGAGAATGGTATCAAGATTTCGTTCGCCTGTTGATATTATAGGTCTTTGCGTAAATGAAAAAACATGGCGTCAGCTGTCGCTTTCTTGGGGCGTTATGCCTGTAATGAGCGAGGTTTATCCGTCCGTTGAGGTTTTATTCTATAACGCTAAGAAAACCGCTCAAAAGGCGCTCGGACTTAAAAGCGGAGATAAAATAATTATCACCGGCGGCGCAACAAACGGTCAGTCCGGCAATACAAATACCATAAGAATAGAGACAATATAAAATGTCTAAAATATAGAAGAATACCCCTCAGTCAGCTAACGCTGACAGCTCCCCTCTGTATTGACTTTCGTCAATAAGAAGGGAGCCTTGTTTTAGTTTTTGCAGAAACCCAAGCTTCCCCTTTAGATGAAAGGGGAAGTGGGTCAGCCTAAAAGGCTGAGCCGATAGGGTTTGGTTATATCAGTGCCGTTAGGCACACCGTGGTCTAATGTCTAGCATCGAGCATCTAGCATCTAGAACGACAGCTCCCCTCTGTATGCTGACGCATAAGAAGGGAGCCTTTGTTTTATTTTATTATCACACAAGGCTCGATTTGCTTTCCCTTAAGTGCAAGCTCGGCGGTTTCGCTCAAAAGCGAAAAATCGCAGACAAGCGAATTGTTTTTGCCTAATGGGTCATCCTGACGGTAAGGAACAAAGAAAATATTTTTGGTATTCTGAAGAATTCCGATATTCTTATAAGAAGCGCCGAGCGCGTCGTTTGTAGCTATAGCGAGAACTACCGGCTTATTATTTCTGAGGCTTGCTTTAACCGCCATTGTAACGGGTGTATCGGTTATTCCCATTGCGATTTTTGCCGCCGTATTTCCCGTACATGGAGAAACGATTATAATATCGAGCAGGTCTTTAGGACCTATCGGTTCGGCTGAGGCAATATCGTGAATAATTTTATTGCCGCATATCGCTTCAACCTTTTCCTTTAATTCGTCGGCTTTAATAAATCTTGTGTCTGTAGAATAAACTATCTGTGACATAATCGGGATAATATTTACATCGCTTTGAGCAAGCTTTTCGAGCGCTTCAAGCGATTTTTTTATAGTACAAAAGGAGCCGCAGAAGGCGTATCCTATATTTATTTTATTCAATTTCTTTCCCTCCGTAATTTTATTTGCCCGATAACGGTCTGAGCTATTATTTTTCCTGCCGTTTCGGGCGAGGTTTTCCCGGGAAGTCCGGGGAGCTTTTGAATTCTGCCGCCGTAGCTGTCGCAGCAGCCGAGAGTTGAAAGGTCGATTAAGGTTATATCCGATTTACAGAGCTTTTCATATTCAAAAAGCTTTGTATCGGCGGTATTGAAAATCAAATTATAGTTATCAATTAAATCGGGAACTTTTTCGGTTTCGGTATATTTACAGCCGCTTGCGTTTATTTCCGCAAAGTCCTTAAGCTTTCTTGCGCTCACGGTTATATCAGCACCGAATGCTTTAAGTCTTTCTCTTAAGGCTTTTCCTATCCTGCCGTTTCCTATAATTAAGATTTTTGAATTAAGAAGCGTAAAGCCTGTATTTAAAACAGCGTAGGCAATTGCGCCCTCGGCTGTCGGAACAGCGTTCATCTGAGCAAATTCGTCAAGAGCACAAATATCGGTGAAATTTTCTTTTTCAGAGCCGTAAAGCGAAGAAAATATAAGTGTATTTTTGCAAACTCCGTCTAAGCTTTCAAGCGGAATTACTCTTTTTGTAAGCGGGCAAAAAATATTTTCGCCGTCTCTTGTAGTGGGAACGGGCAGAACTATAATATCTGCTTTAGCAATATTTCCGTTATCATTTGCATGAAGCCCCAAGGTCTCTGTTTCAAAACCTGCGTCCCTGAATTCTTTTTCAGCGAATTCGGAGCGTTTGTCTCCTCCTATAAGTAAAACTTTCATTTTGAACTACCACCCAAATAAAAAAATATGCGCCGTAAGAAGGTTTCAATACATTCTATGGCGCATATTTATTTTTAGTTACCCTTATTTATCAATTTAAGCAGTAATTCTTTTCGGTTAAGCTCGGGATTTCTGATAACAATTTTAAGCAGTCTGTAAAGCTCGTTTCCGACTTCTTTTCCGCTTATCCCGAAAGCCGTTATAAAACTGCCGTCTATCGCAAGTCCGCTTATTTTATAAGGCTCTTTATTATTTAAAATTTCATTGTAATTTGCTTTTAATTTTTCGCATTTAAAATCAGAATAAATTTCAGCGTAATCAATAAAGTCCCCAAAAACTTCGGGATATTTTAATTTCGACAGTACTGTTTTTATATCGGCTTTTTCTTCCGATTTCAGGTTTTTATCAATATATAAAAGGTCGCTTATTTTGTCGGTTTCATTGCGGCTTAGTTTAAGCTTTTTTGCGGTTTCAAAAGCATTCTTCGAGCTTTCCTTTAAAAATGCAAACATTCTAAGCTCGGTATTTTTTCTTATAAGCTTTAGGTTATAAAGCTTAGGACAGCTTTCTATTCCTAAAAACGAAAGCGCTTTTGTTTCAAAAAGCGGCATTGAATTTTCGGGAAAATCCGAGCAGAGCGTTTTTTTAAGCTCGCTTACAATTCTTTCGGTGCTGATTTTATTAAGCTCATTTGTCAGCTCAAGCGCCGCGCTTAAGGTATTTTTTTCGAGCGAAAAATCTAGAGCCGAGGAAAATCTGAAAAGTCTTAAAATCCTTAAAGCGTCCTCAGAAAACCTTTTATAGGGGTCGCCGACGGTTTTAATAACTTTATTTTTTATATCGGTTTGGCCGCCGAACGGGTCGGTTATCTCGCCGCTTAAAGAACAAGCTATGGCATTCATTGTAAAATCACGGCGCGATAAATCCTCTTTAATATCCTTGACAAAACAAACCCTGTCGGGCCTTCTAAGGTCTGAATATCCCGATTCCGTTCTGAATGTTGTCACCTCAAAAGAAATGCCGTTTTCTATTACCGTTACCGTTCCGTGCTTAATTCCGGTATCTGCGGTTTTATTAAAAAGAGACTTTATTTGCTCCGGCGTTGCAGAGGTTGTAAAATCAAAGTCATGCGGAGCCTTTTTCATAAGGATATCACGGACGCATCCGCCAACAATATAAGCCTCAAATCCGCTTTGATTTAGGATAGACAGTATTTTTTTAACTTCTTTGGGCAAAATAATTTTCATTTTCTACTCCTGCATTAAATAAAAGGGTTTATTTTTTTATTCAAATGTTGTATAATATATTATGTGTGTAAAAATTTTCTAAAGAGGTTTTAATAATGAAACAGCTTCGCGAAGAGGATAAAATTCTTACAGGTATTAAAAGAGTTCACATGATAGGTATAGGCGGAAGCGGAATGTGTCCGCTTGCGGAAATTCTTCATTCAAAAGGATATGAGCTTACAGGCTCCGATAACAATGAGAGCGATCCGCTCGAAAGGGTTAAAAAGCTCGGAATAAAGGTTTTTATGGGGCATAATGCGGATAATATCAAGGGCGCTCAGCTTGTTGTTTATTCCGCCGCGATATCTCAGGATAATCCCGAAATTGTCGCTGCAAAGGAGCAGGGAATTCCTCTTATGGAGCGCTCGCACCTTTTAGGCGCGCTTACAAGGCATTATGATAATGTTATCGGTGTTTGCGGAACTCACGGAAAAACCACCGTTACCTCTATGATAACACAAATTCTGATTTTAAACAAGAGAGAACCGAGCGCGGTTATCGGCGGAAAGCTTCCGCTTATAAATTCAAACGGAACAGTCGGCTCCTCGCAGACCTTAGTTTGCGAGTCCTGCGAATTTGTGGATACTTTTTTGCAGATGTCTCCCGATGTTTCGGTTCTTTTGAACATTGATAACGACCACCTTGATTATTTTAAGACCATGGACAATTTAGTCCTGTCTTTCCATAAATTTATCGCAATGTCGAAAACCTGCTATTATAACGGGGACGATAAGCTTTGTGTTAATGCGGCCGATGATATTAAGGCTCAAAAAATCACATTCGGCTTTGAAAGCACCAATGATTTTTATGCGGATAATATCGAAAGCGGAAAATTCGGCTTTTGCTTTGATGTAATTCATAAAGGGGAAAAGCTTGGAAGAATGCAAATGCATATACCCGGGCGCCACAATGTTTTAAACGGACTTGCGGCTTTTGCGGTTTGCTATAATGAGGGTGTTAGCGCCGAGGGCATTGCTGATGCCGTAAGTAAGTTTACGGGCGCGGGCAGAAGATTTGAGTTTTTGGGCGTTTACAATGGGTTTACTTTGGCGGATGATTACGCCCACCACCCGACCGAGATTAAGGCTACGCTTTCTGCCGCAAAGGAGCTTGATTATAACAGGGTAATCGCGGTTTTTCAGCCCTTTACATTCTCGCGCACCGCGCTTTTGAAGGATGATTTTATCAAAGCGCTGTCGATAGCCGACAAGGTTATTATGACTCCGATTATGGGCTCTCGCGAGAAAAACACCTTCGGTATTAAATCCGAAGATATAGCAAATAAGCTTAGCGACGCGGTTGTTGTTGACGGGTTCGAAAATATCGCTGATACGATTTTAAAGACCGCAAAAGAAGGCGACCTTGTAATCACCATGGGCGGCGGAGATATTTATAAAGCCGCGCATATCATTCAAGCGAGGTTTAAATGAGAACAGAAAAGCTATTTGAAGCCGATTCGCATTTATCGCAGTTTGAGGCTAAAATTTTGTCATGCGAAAAATCGAATAATAAATATAAGATTATTCTTGATAAGACTGCGTTTTTCCCCGAGGGCGGCGGACAGTACGGCGACATAGGAAAAATAGGCGGGGCTGATGTTTTAGACACTGTTATCGAAAACGGCGAGATCATTCATTATACCGACCTGCCGCTTGAAATAAATAAAAGTGTTTTTTGCTCGCTTGATTTTAAAAGACGGTTTGCGTTTATGCAAAATCATTCGGGCGAGCATATCATATCCGGGATTTTTCATAAGAAATTCGGATTTGACAATGTCGGCTTTCACCTCAGTGAAGATGTTGTAACGCTTGATATTAACGGTCTTGTCGACCGTAAGACCTTGGATGAGACAGAATATGAGGCAAATAAAGCGGTCTGGGGCAATTTAAAGGTTAATACTTATTTTCCCGACGAAAAAGAGCTTGAAGCTATTGAATACCGAAGCAAAAAAGAAATAGACGGAAAATTAAGAATAGTTGAAATCGAGGGCATAGACCGCTGTGCCTGTTGCGCGCCGCATGTAAATAGTACAGGAGAAATCGGAATAATAAAGCTGCTTGATTTCGAAAAGCTCAGAGGCGGAACAAGGATTTATATGAAATGCGGAGAATTTGCGCTTGATGATTACCGCAATAAATATGAGAACATAAAAAGCATTTCAAACATGCTTTCTTCAAAGCAGGAAAATGCCGCAAAATCCGTGATTTCCTTATCGGAAAAGCTAAACCTTGCGGAATTAAAAATCAAAAATCTTAAATCCGATTTAACTTTTGAAAAAATCAAAAATCTTGATAAAAATTGCAGAATTTATTTTGAAGAAAACTCGGATATGAAGGCTTTACAGCTTATGGCTGATTTTGCTTATAAAAGCTTGAAGCATTCGGTTTGGATTTTTTCAAAATCGGAAAATTCATATTCATTTGCAGTATGCGGCGAAGAAAACAATCTCGCAGAGGACTTTAAAAAAGTCTCTTCTCAGCTTAATATAAGGGGCGGAGGAAGAAATGGAATAAGACAGGGAACTGCAAGCGAAACAAAAGAAAAAACAGAAGAGGTTATTAAAAGCATTTATGGATTGGACTGAAATAAAAGCGACAGTTCCGTCGGACAAAACCGATGAAGCCGCCGCTATAGCAAATATGACCGTTCCTTACGGAATTTACATTGAGGACTATTCTAATCTTGAGGCGGACGCTCTTGAAATAGCTCATATTGATTTAATAGACGAGGAGCTTGTTAAAAAGGACAGAAGGCATTCCGTAATTCACCTTTATATTTCCAAAGAAGAAAACGCACTTGAAGCAATCGCATTTTTAAAGGAAAGAATGAATGCGGCAGGTATTTCATTTGATATAAACAGCGAAACGGTTGACGATACAGATTGGAACGAAAACTGGAAAAAGTATTTTAAAGCATTCAAGGTCGGAAATAAGCTTGCGGTTTGCCCAAGCTGGGAAAATGCCGACGGGTTTAAGGACAGAAGCGTTATAAGCTTAGACCCCGGAACCGCATTCGGGACGGGCACTCATGCTACTACCTCTCTTTGCATGGAAGCTTTGGAAAGCATAATAAAAGGGGGAGAAACTGTTCTTGATATCGGAACGGGCAGCGGAATTCTTTCAATTGCGGCTGTTCTTTTGGGAGCAAAGAGCGCCGAAGGCGTTGATATCGACGAGCTTTCTGTTAAAACGGCAATAAATAATGCCGAAAGAAATAAAGTCTCCGATAAATGCAAATTTACGGTAGGCGACCTTGCGGATAAAATTTCAGGCAAATATGATATTATCTGCGCAAATATCGTTGCCGATGTTATAATAAGACTGTTTGAAAATGTTAAGGAATATATGCACGAAAATACGAAGTTTATAATTTCGGGTATTATTGATATAAGAGCATGCGACATTGAGAATGCAATTGAAAAGTTCGGATTTAAAATTGTTAAAAAAATGACGCGTGACGAATGGCACGCTTATATTCTTACAATTTAATTTTTAAAAAGGGAGAAATTTATGCTTGAATTTGAGCAGTTAAAAGCAAGACTTACCGCGAATGAGCAGGAGGTCAGGGATTTAAAGGACGCTATTGGTTACGATAAGCTCAAAAGAGAAATAGAAGAGCTTGAATTAAAAGCCGCGGCGGACGGATTTTGGGATGATATCGAAAATTCGCAGGCGGTTTTACAGCGTACGGGTAAGCTTAAAAACAAGGTTGAAACCTATGACGCAATTGTTTCTCAGTATGAGGATCTGTCGGTGCTTATAGATATGGGTGACGAAGAGGGAGATTTATCCTTGGTTGACGAAATTACCTCTTCTATTGACGAGCTTGAAAAATCGCTTGCTTCTCTTAGACTTCAAACCCTTCTTACGGGTGAATATGACGCAAATAATGCCATTCTTACCTTTCATGCAGGTGCCGGCGGTACAGAGGCTATGGACTGGGTGCAGATGCTTGTAAGAATGTATACAAGATGGGGCGAGCGCCACGGCTTCAATGTCAAGGTTCTCGATTTTCTTGACGGAGACGAAGCGGGACTTAAAAGCGCAACGGTGCTTATCGAGGGTGAAAACGCTTACGGTTATTTAAAGAGCGAATCGGGAGTGCACCGACTTGTGCGCGTTTCTCCGTTTGACGCTTCGGGAAGAAGACATACTTCTTTTGCTTCAATCGAGGTTATGCCCGAGATTTCCGATGATGTTGATATCGAAATTAAAGACGAGGATATAAAAATGGATGTTTTCCGCTCATCGGGCGCAGGCGGTCAGCATATCAATAAAACTTCTTCCGCCGTAAGACTTACTCATATTCCTACGGGAATAGTAGTTGCCTGCCAGAATGAGCGCAGTCAGTTCCAGAATAAGGATCAGGCTCTTAAAATGCTTAAATCAAAGCTTCTTGAAATAAAGGAAAAAGAGCACCTTGAAAAAATCGAGGATATAAAGGGCGTACAAAAAGAAATCGCTTGGGGCTCGCAGATAAGGTCATACGTATTTATGCCCTATACTATGGTAAAGGACCACAGAACGAGCTTTGAATCCGGCAACATAAACGCTGTTATGGACGGCGATCTTGACGGGTTTATAAACGCGTATTTAAAAGCAAGCTCAAAGGGAGAGCTTGAATAAAAAATTGTTGTATAGTTTTAAAAAATGTGATAAAATGAATTTTAGGTTATTTTATGGGGGTGCATTATGCGAAAAGACGGAGTAAGAGTCAAAAAAACCGATCCTATGTATACCGTTGCGGCATATATAATGGATAAAAGAATTGATTCCATGAACATGGTCACAATTGATATTCCGATAGAGCCTGTTCAGGATTATATTAACGAAAAGCGTAAACAGGGGATAAGTATAAGCCACATGGCGGTTTTTCTCGCGGCTTATGTGAGAACTGTTGCGGAGTTTCCGCTTCTCAACAGATTTATTGTCAACAGAAAGCCGTATGCAAGAAACGAGCTTACGGTTTCCATGGTAGTCTTAAAAGCAGGACAGATGGATCACGGAACAATGTCAAAAATGTATTTTAAGCTTGATAATACCGTTATTGATGTCAACAATATTATAAATAGTTATGTCGACGAAAACAGAAATGCTCCCGATAACAACGGAACGGAAAAAATGATTAAAATTCTTTTGGGAATTCCGGGGGTTTTGCCTTTAGGCGTAGGATTTTTCAAATTTCTTGATAAGCACGGACTTTTGCCTAAAAAGATTATTGATATGTCGCCGTTTCATGCAAGCTTGCTGATATCAAATCTCGCTTCTATCAGAACAAATCATATATATCATCATGTTTATGAGTTCGGAACAACAAGTATCGGTATAACAATGGGTAACACAAGGGAAGTACCTAAGAAAAAACACGGGGAAATCGTGTTCGAAAAATGTATGCCTTACGGAATTGTTATGGACGAAAGAATTTGTTCGGGAAGCTACTTTGCGCTTGCTTTCAGAAAGCTTAAAAAATATATGGCTGACCCGAAATTATTAGAAACCAAGCCTGAACATATCGAACCCGATCCGGATTTGAATAAAATTTTAGTTTAATCTTGATTTTATATAAAAAATGGTATAAAATAAAGCTATAAAAAATAAACGGAGGTTTAAATCATGTTGGTTTCAGCAAAAGAAATGTTAACAAAGGCAAAAGCCGGCAAATATGCCGTAGGCCAGTTCAACATTAACAATCTTGAATGGACAAAAGCCATTCTTTTAACTGCTCAGGAGCTTAATTCTCCTGTAATTCTCGGTGTTTCCGAGGGAGCAGGAAAATATATGGCAGGATATAAAACTGTTGTAGGAATGGTTAACGGAATGCTTGAGGAGCTTAACATCACCGTTCCGGTTGCTCTTCACCTTGACCACGGTAGCTATGAAGGCGCCAAAAAGTGCATTGAAGCAGGCTTTTCTTCAATCATGTTTGACGGTTCTCATTATCCTATCGAAGAGAATATTGAAAAGACTAAGGAATTAGTCGGAATTTGCAATGATTTAGGTCTTTCTCTTGAAGCTGAGGTAGGAGCTATCGGCGGAGAAGAGGACGGCGTAATCGGCGGCGGTGAGGTTGCCGATCCTAAGGAATGCAAAATGATTGCCGACCTCGGAGTTACAATGCTTGCCGCAGGTATCGGTAATATTCACGGTAAATACCCTGCAAACTGGACAGGACTTCGCTTTGATACACTTGCTGCAATTCAGGAACTTACAGGCACTATGCCTTTGGTTCTTCACGGCGGCACAGGAATTCCTGCTGACATGATTAAAAAGGCGATTTCTCTTGGCGTATCAAAGATAAATGTAAACACCGAGTGCCAGATAAGCTTTACAGAGGCTACCCGTAAGTATTTTGAAGAGGGTAAGGACCTTGTAGGCAAGGGCTTTGACCCCCGTAAGGTATTAGCCCCCGGATTTGAAGCAATTAAAGCTACCGTTAAAGAAAAAATGGAGCTTTTCGGATCTGTTGATAAGGCTTAACAAAAACAGAATATAAATTAAATCGGTTGCCCAAAAGGCAACCGATTTTTTATACTATAGTAAGAATTATTTGCAGTAATTTTCAATATATCCGTCAATGGCTTTTTGAATAACTTCCTTTGCGGCATTTGCGTCCATAACCTCATTTACCGCGGTTTCCTTATTCTCAAGCTCCTTATAAACTCTGAAGAAGTGAGACATCTCTTCAAAAATATGCTTAGGAATTTGAGAAATATCGGTATAAGAATTATATGTTGGGTCATTAAAAGGAATTGCGATTATCTTTTCGTCATTTCTTCCGTTATCAATCATTGAAATAACGCCTATCGGATAGCACCTTACGGTTGTCATAGGATAAAGGGTCTCTGAGCAAAGAACCAAAACATCAAGCGGATCAAGGTCGTCGGCATAGGTTCTCGGAATAAATCCGTAGTTTGCGGGATATCTTGTCGAAGTGTAAAGAATTCGGTCAAGTCTTAAAACTCCCGTTTCTTTATCAAGCTCGTATTTACATTTACTGCCTTTTCCGATTTCGATAACCGCCATAAAATCATCGCTTGTTATTCTTTTCGGATTGATGTCATGCCAGATGTTCATTTAAATTTCTCCTTTTTCTTCTGTAATATTACCGTTTTCAAACCTTAAGATTTTATCCGGATTGATATTATCGGTTTTGCGGTGTGTTATGAAAAGCACGGTTTTATCCGTTAAGCTTTTTATATTGTTAAGAATTTTTATTTCGGTGCCTCTGTCAAGAGCGGAGGTTGATTCGTCCAAAAGCAGAATAGGTGCGTCAAACAAAAGGGCTCTCGCTATGGCAAGCCTTTGAATTTGTCCCTCTGAAAGTCCGCCGCCGCGCTCTGTCAGAACCGTTTCAAATCCGTCGGGAAGGGAAGAAATCAAATCATAAATTTCCGCGATTTTTGCCGCTTTAATTATTTTTTCTTCCTCAATTTCATCGTTAAAAAGAGTTATGTTTTCTTTAATCGTCCCCGAAACTATCATATTGCCCTGAGGAACATAGGAAAACATCGGTCTTACCGACGCGTCAATCTGCTGAGAATTATCAAAGAACAGCTCTCCCGAGTAAGGTGAGTACAGTCCTAAGAGGAGCTTGAACATAGTGGTTTTTCCGCAGCCCGATTCACCGCTGAAAAGCGTGAGACTTCCTTTTTTGATTTTAAAGGAGCAATCGGATAAAACTTTTTTATCTCCGTAGGAAAAACTTAGGTGGGAACAGATTATATAATTGAATTCGGCTTTCAGCTTTTTTATTTCCTCTTCGGGAAGTGCCATAGGCTCGTCCGTCTTTTTGTCAATTTCCATTATTCTTTCCGCGGAAGCGGTCATTGAATAGTACTTAGAAAGAATTCCCGAAACGCTTTGCAGAGGAGACCTTAAAATCGTTATAATCTCTAGCAGATAGTAAATAGTACCGTAAGAAAGACCGGTGCTTACAGCCCAAATTATAACAGCATAGTAGCCTAAAGAAAAGCTGGCAAAAAGGCTTAAATTTATTGCAGAAGAATATATCCGCTGTTTTATTCGAAGCCTTAGGTTGTCCGTCATAAGTCCGTTAGCCTTTTCAGATATTGTTTTTTTGCCGGAAAAGGATTTTATAACGGTTATATTTTCAAGGCATTCCTGATAAAAAGACCTTGTTTTTCCCTCGGTTCTTAATACCTCTTTATGTAAAAGCTTATATTTTTTGCTGAAAAACCGCCCTGCGAGAGGGATAAAGAAGCCTACTATAACTACTATAACCGCAAGCAAATAATTCTGCTTTATTATAGCATAAAGACCTGCGGCAATTTTTGTCATCACCGTGCATATTTCGGGAATCAGCTCAACGGCTCCGCGCGCTGTCTGTGCGACATCGTTTGTCATTCGGTTTAAAATATCGCCTGAGTGATTTTTTTCAATCTGGCTGTATTCTTTTTTTATAAGCTCCGAGAAAATATGCTCGCGCAAGGCTATGGTTATTTTTCCCGATGAATAGGCGGAAAGATAGGACACAGAAAACTGCAAAACAATCTGCAAAACGATAATTCCCGCTACAATTAAGGATTTTGAAATAAATCCGCTTTTTGAGTCAATAATATTGCTGCCGATATATGCAAGCAGAATAAGCAGCAGGGAAAGGACAATGTTCAGCGCGGATATTGCCGCTATATGCGGAAAGAAGCTTTTTGTGTTGTTAATAATCCACTTTAAATCGCTTTTTTGTTTCTTCATTCGGTAAGTATTCCGTTCTCTTTTAAGATTTTTAAAAAGATATCTATTTCATTAAGCGCCAAAACCGAGGATATCGAGAAATTGTCGGTTAAAGCGGTAAATAGCTGTTCAGCTGTTTTTTCTCCCTCTTTAAGCTCTCTCCATAAAAAGGCGGCAGTTGAATTGAGCTTTATAAGCTTGTTAAAGTTTGCGCTTTTGTCAGAGCATACGACTATGTTTTCCCCGGAAATATTTTTAATATCAAAACTGTCTTTAATCTTCAAGGTTTTTTCCTCCGTAAAAATAATATATTATTATACTATGCAGTTTTGGGGTTAAAAATATGCTGTTTTTAATGCACTTGATAAAAACACTTGCATTTTTATCAATTATATACTAAAATAAAATATATTTCAAGATATATTAAGGAGAAAAAAATGGATACATTTCTTGAACAGCTTGTTGTTATTAAACGCGGAGCAAAATATTGGCTCAGCGCCATAGGCTTATGGCTTGCGGCAATTGTCGTCAGCGCGGCTTTGTTTTTGTTTATTCCTTTCATTGCGACATTCGGCGCGGCAGGCGCGTTGTTCGGCGCTTATTATCTTACAAAAAGGCTTTATGTAGAGTATGAGTATATCATAACAAACGGCGCTTTTGATATAGATAAAATACTCGGTAAAAGCTCAAGAAAGCGCATTATCACCTTCGAGCTTTCTGCTGTCGAGGTTGTTGAGAAATTTAATCCTAATAAAAACTACGGTGAAAGCTACACTAAAAAAATCTATGCCGCCGATCTTGACGATAAAAACGCCGTGGCTCTGACTGTAAGAAAGGATACGAATAAATTTCTTATAGTTATATCTCCTAATGAACGCACAAATGAAGCTATGATTAAATACATTCCGAGAATTGTTTATAACGGAACTCTTTAACTTAAACCTGTTTAAAATTAAAAAGGGAAGTGCCTTATTTTGAAAATACTGAACAGAAAAATGATAAGGTCTCTTGAAAAAAATGCTGCCGAAAGCGGCATTTTTTCTTATGAGGAAATGATGAAAAACGCAGGGGATACGGCTTTTGATATCCTTGCGGATAAATATGACTTTAAAGGAAAAAGAGTCCTTGTTGCTTTGGGAAACGGTAATAACGGCGGCGACGGAGCTGTTATAGCAGAAAAACTTTCAAAAATCTGCGAAACAGAAATTTATAGACCTTTCGGAGATTTTAATTCTTTTCCGGCAAAAAGCTTTGAAAAAAGCATTATGGGTTTAAAAGAAACCGAAGCTATAAACGGTAAATACGATTTTGTTATTGACGCGCTTTTCGGTATCGGATTAAACCGACCCTTGGATTTAAAAACACAAGAGGTTATAAAAAAGCTCAATGATTTGACGGGAATTAAAATCTCGGTTGATATTCCGTCGGGTATTGACTGCGATGCTGATTTTATGCCGACAGCCGCATTTAAAGCGGATTTCACTGTTACTTTTATAGCCCTAAAGCCTTGCTTTGTTCTGCCGCCTTTTAATGAATATTCAGCTGAAACAAAAGTTGCGGATATAGGAATAGAACCAAAGGAGTTTCTTTATAAAACAACCTATGCGGTTTATAAGAAAAGACCCAAAAACGCTCATAAGGGGACATTCGGAACTGCGCTCACTTTTTGCGGAAGCTACGGAATGTGCGGAGCGTCCGCATTAAGCGCAAAATCGGCTTTGAGAAGCGGCGTCGGACTATTAAGAGCGGTTGTCTGCGACAGAAATTATACGGCTTTTTCTTCTCTCGTTCCCGAGGCGGTTGTAAGCCTTTATAAAACGAATGAGGACGGATTTGCCGAGATAGCCGAAAAGGATATAGCTTCTCTTTTAAAAATTGCGGACGCTTTACTGTTCGGCTGCGGAACAGGGTGCTCAAAAAAGGCTGAAGATACGCTTAAGGCTGTTATAAAAAATTCAGAAATCCCAATGGTTTTGGATGCGGACGGAATAAATATTATATCAAAGGATATAAATATAATAAGGGAAAGAAAAGCTCCTCTTATTATTTCGCCTCATCCTAAAGAAATGTCAAGACTTACGGGTTTTAGCGTAAAAGAAATAGAAAGCAGTAGGATAAAAGCGGCGGCAGATTTTGCGAAAGAATATAATCTGACTGTGATTTTAAAGGGCGCAAATACCGTTGTTGCTTGCAGTGACGGCGAAATTTTTATAAATACAACCGGCAATTCCGGAATGGCGACAGGCGGCAGCGGAGATGTTCTGTCCGGCATTCTCGTTTCGTTGCTTGCTCAGGGCTACAGCGAAAAGGAAGCGGCAGTGACCGCCGTATATATTCACGGGCTTGCGGGAGATAATGCTGCTAAAAAGCTTACAAAACGGTCGATGATTGCAAGCGATTTAATTGAGGAGCTGAAATTTATCCCTTATTAAAAACAGGGGAGTTAATATCAGTGAAAAAATTATTATTTATTCCGCTTCTTATTTTGATTTTTTTAAGCGGATGTAAAAGCACAGAGGAAAAAAAGCCTGTCACTTCGGGCTTGGAATTTGAAGCAGAGGCGGAATATAATTCTAAGGACTATCTTCTGAAAGTCGTGATTACCGATTCTGAGAATATCAAGGCAGAGGTTAAAAAGCCTGCTGAATTAAGAGGACTTAAAGCGACTTACGAAAACAAAAAGGTCAAATGCGAATATTTGGGAATTACCTATGTGCCTAAAACAGAAGTTCCGCTTAATTCAGTTGCGGATTTGATGTTTGCCTGCATTTCGAATCTTGATAACGGAGAAATAAAAGAGGACGGAAATTATATATTAAAGGGCACTGCGGGAAATTTCGATTATGAATACACATATTCGCCTTTAGGTTTGCCTATTTCTCTTGAAGTTCCGGATAAAAGCTTAAAAATAAGTTTCAAAAATGTTAAAGTTGAAAAAGAGCCTGCATAAAAGCAGACTCTTTTAATTTTTTTAAATCGCTGTCAAAGAGAATTTACAAACTTATTAACTTCTTTTAGACTGGCTTCGGATTTTGCTTCGTTTTCTTTAATAACGGATTTTGCTTTGTCAAGCTCGGTTGAAAGACCCTCTAAGCTGTCTGTGAATTTAGCCGTGGTTTCAAGTAGATCGGATTTAATTTCCGAAAGAACACTGTGAGCGCTCTCTATGGAAGAAATGTTTCTCTGCGCTTCCTCACGGGCGGCGGCTAAGCTTTCTTCGTTGGATTTGATTATAGACCTTGCGTTTGACTGCGCGACAAGATAAAGCTTTCCGATATTCTTAGATACTCGGTCGATTTCTTCTTTTTGCGCATTATAAGCGTCCAGCTTGTCCTGAATATCGCTTTTAACCTGTTCAAGCTCGGCGATTTTAGCTTCCAAATCGGAAATTTCGGAATTAAGCTCAGAAACCGTTTTATTGAAGTTTTTTTCTTTGGCCGCAAATTCCTTGTGCGAATTCTCGATAAATTCAAGAACATCCTCGCAGTTGAAACCGAAAAAAGATTTTCTGAAACCGACTGACATATTTTTCATCCCTTAACACAAACTATATAATATATTCTAATTGCTTTTTCGCTTTTTGTCAACTAATAAATTATTTTGTGAATTTTTTATTAAGTATTATTTTCTTTGCTTGACTTTAATAGGGCAAAAGGATATAATGTATACGGCAAAAGTTTGGATTTTGTAATTCATATAAGGAGAAATAGTTATGACTGAAAACAAAACTGTTTTAAAATGGTTGGACGAAGTTAAAGAGCTCGTAACTCCGGACAAGGTCGTCTGGATTGACGGCAGTGAGGAACAGCTCGAAGCTATCCGCAAGGAAGCTGTTGAGTCCGGCGAAATGATTAAGCTTAATGAAGAAAAGCTCCCCGGATGCTATCTTCACAGAACACGCCCGAATGATGTTGCGCGTGTTGAGGGCAGAACATTTATCTGCTCAAGAAAAGAAGAGAATGCCGGTCCGACAAACAATTGGTGCGATCCGCAGGAAATGTATAAGAGACTTTATGATATTGCCCGCGGTTCTTATAAAGGCAGAACAATGTATATTATCCCGTTCTCAATGGGCCCTGTAGGTTCTCCTCTTGCCAAGGTAGGTATTGAGGTTACTGATTCAAAGTATGTTGTTCTTAATATGGCTATTATGACAAGAGTAGGACAGAAGGTTCTCGATGTTCTCGGCGATTCAAACGACTGGGTAAGAGGTCTTCATGCTTCTTGTGATATCGATCCCGAAAAGCGTTATATCTGCCAGTTCCCCGAGGACAATACAATTATTTCCGTTAACTCGGCTTACGGCGGAAATGTTCTTCTCGGTAAGAAGTGCTTTGCGCTTCGTATCGCTTCTTATCAGGGTTGGAAGGAAGGCTGGATGGCTGAGCACATGCTTATCTTAGGTCTTCAGAATCCTGAGGGTGAAATTAAGTATATTGCTGCTGCTTTCCCGTCCGCTTGCGGAAAGACCAATCTTGCAATGCTTATTCCGCCTGAGTATCTCCGCAAGAAAGGTTACAAAATCTGGACTGTCGGCGACGATATTTCTTGGATGAAGATAGGCTCCGACGGAAGACTTTATGCTATCAACCCTGAAAACGGTTTCTTCGGCGTAGCCCCCGGAACAAATGCTCATTCTAACTTTAATGCTCTTGAAAGCACTAAGAAAAATACAATTTTCACAAATGTTGCGCTTAACCTTGACGATAACACCGTTTGGTGGGAAGGTCTTAATAAGGATCTCCCGACCAACTGTATCGACTGGAAGGGCAATAAGTGGGACGCTTCTAAATTCGATAAGCACGATAAGAGCACCTATGCCGCTCATCCGAACTCAAGATTTACCGCTCCTGCTAAGAACTGCCCCTGCATTTCCGATGAATTTGATAAGGGCGAGGGTGTTCCGATTTCTGCAATTATCTTCGGCGGCCGCCGCGCTAAGTGCGCTCCGCTTGTATATCAGTCAAAGAGCTGGGAAAACGGCGTATTTGTAGGCTCTGCAATGGCTTCTGAAACAACTGCCGCAGCAGCAGGCGCTGTCGGTGTTGTTCGCCGCGATCCTATGGCTATGCTTCCGTTCTGCGGATATAACATGGGCGACTATTTTGCTCATTGGCTTGAAATGGGCAAGAAGCTCGGCGATAAGGCTCCTAAGATATTCAATGTTAACTGGTTCAGAACTGATGACGAGGGTAACTTCGTATGGCCCGGATTCGGTGACAATATGCGTGTTCTTAACTGGATTGTTGACCGCTGCGAGGGCAAGGCTGACGCTACAGAAACCGCTATCGGTTATGTTCCGAAGCCTGAGGATATAGACCTTACCGATCTTGACATGGATATGGATACCTTAAAGAGCATTCTTAAGGTTGACAAGGATGTTTGGACCAAAGAGGCCGCTGAGATTGAAGAGCATTATAAGAAGTTCGGTGATAAGCTCCCCGAAGAGCTCCGCAAACAGCTCAATACTCTTAAGAGCAATCTTGAAAAAATGTAATTAAACATTTAAGTGTTTTAAAACCGCTGTCGGTTAACCGACAGCGGTTTTTCTTGATTTTTTTAAATTATATGATTATAATTGATATTATAGAAATTATGTTTTAAAGGATTTTGGTAATATCAGATATGGATAAGCTTTATATTTCAATTTATAACAGAATAAAAAAAGAAATAATCGACGGAGTTTATAAATCGGGAGCAAAGCTCCCGTCAAAAAGAGTATGCGCGGAAAGGTGGGGCGTAAGCGTAGTAACAGTTGAGCATGCTTATGCTTTGCTTGAGGACGAGGGCTATATTTCGGGAACACAAAGAAGAGGATATTTTGTTATATATAATTCCAAGGACTTTTTTGATAATAAGCCGAAAAATTATAACACACCGATACTTCCTTTAAAAGAGTTTAATGAAATTTTCCCTGAATCTGTTTATCTTAAAACTGTAAGAAAGGTTCTTGCTGATTATGGGGCGGAAATACTTTCGGAGTCCGAAAATACAGGGCTTTCTGTCTTTAAAGCGGCAATTTCCGATTATCTTTTCAGATGCAGGGGAATTAAGACCGCACCGGATAGAATAATTATCGGGTCAGACGCCTCCGCGCTTTACGGAATTATTATTTCCCTTTTAGGCAGTGAAAAAAAATTTGCGATAGAAGACCCGTCATATAAAAAGATTGAAAATACATATAAGCTTCATAAAATCAGTTTTGAAAAATTAAAGCTTGAAACAGGCGGACTGAATTCCGAGGCGCTTAAAGGCTCCTCGGCGAAGGTTTTGCATGTCACGCCTTATAGGTCCTATCCCAGCGGAATAACGGCTACTGCGGCAAAGAGAGCTGAATATATTGATTGGGCTAAGAAAAGAAACGGCATTATAATTGAAGACGATTACGGCTCGGAATTTTATAAATACCGCAAACCCTTTGATACGCTTTTTTCGCTCGGAAATCAAAATGTAATTTATCTTAATACATTTTCAAAAACCGTTTCATCTGCCGTTAAAACGGGATATCTGGTTTTGCCTGAAACGCTTGGCGATTTGATAAAACAAAATGAAGATAAAATTTCCTGTTCGGTTCCTACCCTTGAACAGCTTGTTCTTACTACTTTGCTTAATGACGGCGGCTTTGAAAGAAACCTTAACAGGATAAGAAGAAAAATAAGAAAAGGAGAAATATAAAAAGCGCCGAAAGGCGCTTTTTGCTTATATTATAACCTGTAAGACAAATAAATTTCCGCTTACGGTAAAATGGCAGTTGCCGTTTAGCTTTTCTGTTGTATACCGTATACTTTGCGTTCCGTACCCGTGCCCCTCTTTTGAGGCTGTCGGAATTTCGTTTACCATTTCGGGCATTTCTTTAAATGTGTTTTTAACGGAAATTAAAAGCTTTTCGCTTGTTTTGGACATAAAAATATCAATCAGCTTTTCATCCGCGTTCTTTGCGGCATTTACAGCATTTTCAATTGCGTTTGAAAGAATTGAAGAAAGGTCGATTTCGGATATCGGAAGCAATTCGGGAATTTCAAAACGGTATTTAAATTCAATGCCGTTATTTTTTATATCTTCTTCAAATGAAGAAATTATCAGGTTCACAAGCTCGTTGCCGCAATATTTTCTAACAGCCGTTTTATCGGCATAGCTTACAACCTCTCCGATATATTTTATAGCCTTATCTTTTTCTCCGTTTTCTATAAGTGAGGAGATATTCATAAGAAAATGCCTCATATCATGCCTTAAAATTCTTATTGTGCTTTCGGAGCGCCTTATGGTTTCGATATCCTTTTCGGTTTGCTTTCTTTTCATTTCCATAAGCGCATTTAGCTGTTCGGCTTCTCTTTTTTCTTCATATTGCTTAAAATAAAGAAATATGAAAATTATATAGCTTATGCAAAGCATAAATCCTAAAAATTCGACTATTATTTCTCTGCCTGAATAAAGCAGCGAAGTATAAACTCCTGCAATGTAGTCAAAAAGATAATAAACAAGCGGTAAAATTCCGAAAATAAGAATTGACTTTGCGGGCTTTGAAATCAATTGCGCCGTGGCATCGGAAACATATTGAATTAAAAGAATAAATACGGCAACGGTAATAACCGTTCGTACGCAGTAATAAACCCATAGTTTAGATGTAATATTAAGAGTGACTATTCCTACCCAGTTGCTTATCTGACAGCAAAGGTAGGCGGTAAGCACCGATAAAAGCGAAACAGGGAATTTATATTTGAATTTAAAGGTCAGATAAAGCGTCAGCGGCAAATGGATAATAAAAGGATAAATCTTTTCCGTACCTTCTGTTCCGAACAGCAGATAAGAAGAAATATAAACCAAGCCAACGGCAAAAGAAAACATCAGTAAATTAAGAATATTTTTCTTTGACATTTTTATTCCCAAAAACGCCGCCGAAATATAAACTCCGAATAGAAGAGTTGTTGCGTTATGCAGTAACCCGAATACAGTTTCAAGCATGTTTTTTCTTTCCTTTTTAAGGCAATGTATTATAAAAAATTTCGCTTTGCAAGCATAACAGATTAGTGTCCTGTCTCACTAAACATTAAAGCAAAATAAGCTTCCTTGAATTCCTTTGAATATCCTCTGGCTATCGGAACGGATTTGCCTGATTTAAAGGTGATTTCCGTAGTGTTGAAAAGATGAACATTCGGCATATAAACAAGGTAGCTCCTGTGGCATTTGAAAAATCCTTTTTCAAGCGGAAGCGCCGCCTCAAAATAATATAGCGGTTCGTTGGTTTCATAGATTTTCCCGTCAGACAAATGAATGGCTACCTTTTTATTCATGGCTTCAATAAATTCGATGTCATGATAATATATTTTCAGATATCCGAAATCCGTTCTGATAATGATGTTTTCGGCTTCTTTTATAAGCTCTTTGCAGCAATCGTCCAAAGTCTTTTTTATTTTTTCGTAGCTTACGGGTTTTAGCAAGTATCCTTCTGCCTTAACATCGTATGATTCCAAGGCAAATTCCGGCGAGGAGGTAAGAAAAATTATTTTAACCGCCGAATCGGTCAGTCTAAGCTCGCGCGCGGTTTCCATTCCGCTTAAAAGCGGCATTATTATATCAAGAAAAATAATGTCAAGCTTATTCGAAAAATCAGCTTTTATAAGCTCGTCGCCGTTTGAAAAAGAAAAAATCTGTATCGGTATTCTTAATTCTTCGGACCATTTTTTAATCTGTTCGGTTGTTTGCTTTAAAATGTCTTCATTGTCGTCACAGACGGCGATTTTTAGTTTTTTATCCACATTCACACCTCTTTTACATTTTGCGCAATTATATTTTACTACATATTTAAAAAACTTTCAATCGGATAAATTTGCAATTCGCTCCGTAAATTTGTCAATTCACGAAAATCGGAAAAATTAAAATATTTTTATGATATTATAAATATAAATTATAGTCGGTAATCAGGTGCGGTAACATTATGCTGTCACTGAATTTTTTCGGCAGAACGGAGAGAAAGTATGCGTAATTTCAAAAACCTTACAAGAAAAGAAAAAGCGGAATACATATCAATTTTGATTTTGTACCCGTTTTTTCTTATATTCAGCCGTCTCGGCAAAAGCTTTAAGTTTTTTGCCTCTAAAAAAAGGCAGCTTATAGCAAGTGCTTTGTCGGTGGCCGTGGTTCTTACAGCCATTCCTGCACTGTCTTTATCTGTCTTTGCAGGCACAACCGGCAGTACCAGCGTTAAGCTGTTCAATAAGTACGAAATGGTGAACGGCAATAGCACTACTTATTTAGTCGCGAATGACGACTATAGCTACATAATCGAAGGTGTGAAAACCACCAGCGACAATAACTACTTAGCCAAATATGAGCCATCCTCCAACACCCTGACCATTCAGGATTTAGACTATGGTCTTAACGGTAACGAAGGTGGCGTGTACGCAAACGGCGACTTAAACCTCAGACTTGTCGGCAGCAACACCATTGTCGGATGCGCAAAATTCGGCGTTAAGGCGGACGGCAACCTGAAAATTTACGGTGACGGCGCGCTGTTTATCGGCTGCGAGAGAAGAAACGGCAGAGCTTCGGCGATTTGCGCCGGCGGCAATATTGAGCTTCGCGGCAATAACGGCGGCTCTCAGCCCACCATTGTGGCTGTCGGTAATGGTGATTATACCGTGAAAGCCGGCGGCAGCATCAATGTTTCTTATGTAAATCTGACGCTTTATTCCGCATGGGATTACAGTCTTTTCAACAAGTTGCCCAGTATTTTGGGCGGCAAGATCACCGTCAGCACAGACAATATGGGCAAAGACCCCACCGATAATATTGACGACAGCAAACTGACTAAGGACTATAAATATCTGCGAATGACTCCGGACGGCTACCGCGACGCTTATGACACTGCGTCCTTAAAAGAGGCGGCTGCGGACAAAAACTGCAAGGTAATAAACTTTCTTGCTCTTGACAGCTATGACCACGAGCCGGAATATGCCATTGGCATCTCCGATGTGATATCCTTCAATCACGATGTAAAGCTTGTTTCGCTTGGCAGCTGGATCAGAAGAGAGGACAGCTACAAGGGCGCATTTTTTAAGATCGGCGACGACGGCTCCAAACCGAATGTAACTTTTATGGGCCTTTCACTTTATGGCTATGGCGTGAAAAGTAATAATACGGTTGTAGGCAACGACTCCGCAATTATAGTGGAGAGCGGCAGTCTTACCTTAAAGGGTTCGAACTCGCTTGAATATTTCAATGCAGGAAGCGCTAACGGTGCGGCTATAAATGTAAAATCCGGTGCCACACTGAATTTAAACGGCCGTTATATCTGGTTTTTCAGAAACGAAACCACCGGTCTTGGCGGCGCAATTTACAACGAGGGTACTTTAAACATAAAAAGTGCCAGGATCATATCCAATAAAGCAGCCGACGGCGGCGGTATTTACAGCTGCAATTTCGGCCAGATCTCCCTTGTCGGAAACACGGGCTATGTTGACGTGGCTTACAACACAACGACCGACGGCACGCGCAACAATTTAAAGCTTGCAAACTGGAAGCGCATTAAAACGGACGACAAGGTCCTCACCAGAAGAAAAATTTATATCACACCTTGCGCCGAGCCCACCTTAACTCAAAGTATGCCGGTCATTTCAGCCAGCAGCAACTATTCTATGGGCAGCTTTGCTTCGGATATTCACGGTGTGGAGCCGGTGTTCAGTGAATTTGCAAAAGAAATCCGCCTGGCTGTGACCCACCCGCACTGTGTTTGCGGCATGGAACATAAGGAGATCGGCGACCATAAGAACGAGGACATTCGCTGGTTTGAAGGATGGGATCAAACGGATTCTCTTCCCAAAGAGCCCGGCAACTATTATTTGAAGAACGACATTGTTCTAAAGGATTCGGATCATCATGCCTATCTTTACAACGGCGTGAACATCTGCATGAACGGCCACGATATTTATGCAACCTACAATGCCCGCGAGGTATTGTCTACCATAGGCAACTGGATAAAAAATGAAGGGGACGACAAGTATAAGCTCTATCCTTGGGATCAGGAAGGTGTTGTGACTAACTGCAGCTCAAGCAGCAGCGTCATCAGGCACAAGGGTGTAACGGTGGAAGATGTGGGCCGCGGCGTTCAGGTGGACGCTAACGCAAATGTAAGCTTTTATAACATCTGGGTTACCGATAACAAAACCAAGGATCAAAGCTCTGGCGGCGGCGGTATCTATGTTTCGAACGCCAAGGTAAGCCTTTATAACTGCAGAATTACCAAAAACTCTGCCTATCATTACGGCGGCGGTATCTCCGGTGCTCAAAGCGCTACCATTAACATTTACAATTCCGAAATCAGCGAAAATACGGCTGATAGCTTTGGCGGAGGCATTGAGATTGGAAACAGCAGTAAGCTGAGAATTGAAAACACCGAAATTGGTAGCAATAAATCAACCTATAACGGCGGCGGTATCAGTGTTGTGGCCAATAATTGCGATATTTCTTTAAAGAATACCACGATGCTCGGCAACTATGCAAAATACTACGGCGGCGGTCTTTACTCATCTTCACCGGTGAAGCTGTCCGGTGACACCTACGTTGCGGGCAACTATTCCGGACATCAGGAAACAAGCAATCAATATTTAGATAATATTTACATTAACACTTACGCTCCCGCGATTCAACTGACAGGACCGCTCACCGGACTTTATAAGAGCGGTATTACTTCTGTAAAGGTGCCGCGCGTGGTGGTCACCGGCAATAACTATAAAATTACCGAAAACGATCTAAATAACTTCAAAAGCGACGATGTAGATAATTACGAACTGGTGCTCAAGGACAATGAGATCACCATGAAAACCAAGCTGAAAAATCTAAAGGCTTCGGATATTTCCGTAACCCTGCCTTCCAA
Source organism: uncultured Eubacteriales bacterium (assembly GCA_934466515.1). Classification (GTDB taxonomy): domain Bacteria; phylum Bacillota; class Clostridia; order Oscillospirales; family Acutalibacteraceae; genus UBA737. Next base: position 87,598 of record CAKSLH010000005.1, on the reverse strand, counting down.
TCTTACTTACGACGGCAACGCTAAGAGCGTTAAGGTTGCGGCGAAATCCGGTGTGAACTGCGGTTCCCTCTATGTGGAATATTATAATGATAAAGGCGAGCTTTTGGATAGCTCTCCGAGTGATGCCGGCGACTACACCTTTAAGGTAAAGGCAAATGCAAACAGCGTTTATAACGGAGCGGAGCTTTCTTCTCCAGAATGGAAATTCACCATTAAAAAATGTAGCTTAGCGGCTTATCAATTAACCTTCGGCAAGATCAACAACTGCATTTTCAATGTAAACGGCGCAACACCGGATCTTTCTCTCACGGTGAAAGCCACCGGTGAAAAGCTTATAAAGGGTAAAGATTACACGCTCAGCTATGAAAACAACAAAAAAGAGGGCTATGCAACGGTCAAGTATCAGCTGATCGGCAACTATGCAGGCAACGGCAGCAATTCCTTCAACATTCGTTACGGCAGTGTGACTGACGATATGTATTCCGCCTCTTTGAAGAGCAAAAACTACTACTACAATGACGATGTTACGCTGTATGCAAAAGAGGGCTATGAGATCGGCGCAGACGATCATACTTTCTCAAACAGCGTTACATTTACAGAGGAAATTCCCAACTACGACGGTAATTTCTATGTGAAAGCCGCAAACGGCGATGTCTATCGGGGCAGCTACGGCATTGATAAGACAAAGCCCAATGTTAAGATATCCTTTAAGCAGAATGTGTTCAAAACATTCCTAAATAAGATCACTTTCGGTCTGTTCTATAAAAATGAGCAGGTAGATGTAACGATCACTGCTACAGATTCATTCAGCGGTACAGACAGCTACTACTATCAGCTTGTAAAGACTCAGGATGAATACGACGAAAACGGCACATGGACACGCGGCAATAAGCTGTATCTGCGTGACAAAATGACCTTTATCGTCTATGCCAAGGTTGTGGATAAGGCAGGCAATGCCAGCATTATCAATTCCGACGGCGCAGTAATCTACGACGACAGCTATTTTAAAAAGAGGACCGCTTCCTTTGATAAAAATGTGGAAGTTGCGGCCGACACCGAGCTTACCGTTTCTTTCAAAGGCAATACGGTTAAATCTGTGAAAAACGGCGAGGAATTACTGACGCTCGGCACGGATTACACTGTGTCTGACACCGGCATTATCTTCAAAAAGGAATATTTGAATAAATTCGAGGCCGGAAACACACAGACCTTTACCGTTGCGTTCAATCCGCAGGGCATTGAAACCGACAAAGTTTCCATAGAGGATACCTGTGAGATCTATATCAAGGACACCACACATCAGCATTTTGCAGTTCATCATAACAGGGTAGAGGCTACCTGCCTTAAAGACGGTAATATCGAATATTATACCTGCACCGGCTGCGATTATAAATTCACTGATGAAAAGTGCCAAAATAAGATAACGGATATTGTCGTTCCGAAACTCGATCATAAAAATGCTGTAAAGACCGAGGTAAAACCTGAAACCTGCACCGAAATCGGAAACTTGGCTTATTGGTACTGCCCCGATTGTGAAAAATATTTCGCGGATAACAATAATTCGCTTGATAAGAGCTCCTCAAAGAAAACAAACAGTGAATTTATTAAAAAAGCATTAGGTCATAAATTCACCGCAGAATCTATTGATGATAAGTATCTTATCAAAGCTGCAACCTGTACAGAAGAAGCGGTATATTGCTTTAAGTGCGAAAGGTGCGACGCATGCGATAAGTCGCTTACTTATAAATACGGAAATCCGTTAGGTCATAAGTTCGAGAATTATGTTTACAATAATAACGCGACTTATTTTGAAGACGGAACCAAAACCGCAAAATGCAAAAACGGCGGCTGTAATGCGACCGATACAAAAACTGAATGGGGAACTAAGCTTTTAGACAATAAAGCTCCTACAGCTGAAATAAGTATTAAGAATAATAAGTTTACCTCGCTTCTTAATAATATCAGCTTCGGCTTGTTCTTTAAGAATACCGATACCGTTTCTGTAAAAGCGGAAGATAATGAGAGCGGACTCAAATCGGTTCGTTACTTTGTTTCCGACAAGGAAATAACTGACTTTGAAAATGTTGAGTGGTCTGAATACAAAGACCCCTTTGCGATTAACCCCGACGGTAAATATATCGTTTATGTCAAAGCCTTAGATAAGGTCGGAAATGCCAAAATAATAAGCTCGGACGGTCTTGTTATCGACAGCTTTGCACCTCAGACAAATATCACAAACGGCAAGACCTACTGCTCAGCCTTTGAAGCAACCGTTTCTGATGATAATATTGATTTTATTGAGCTTAACGGAGAGCGTGTTACTCTAATAAACGGCAAAATAACTGTTTCGCCGAAATCGGGCAAGCAGACTCTTAAGGCTCAGGATAAATCGGGCAATATTACAGAGCTCGAATTCACAGTCAATGACGGCCACGTTTATGATGAAGGCAAGATTACAACAGAGCCTACAGCGGCAAAAGAGGGCGTTAAAACCTTTACCTGCGTTCATTGCAGCGATAGCTATACAGAGCCTGTTGCCAAAACGAAACCTGTTATAATTGATGGTATGAACGGCAAGTTCATAAGAAGCAAATCTGAAATCCTTTCTTTCAGATCCGACGCAGCTCTTGCGGATTTCCTGAATGTTGCGGTGGACGGAAAGGTAATTGATTCAAAATATTACACAACCGCCGAGGGAAGCACGATTGTAAGACTTTCGGAAGAGTATTTAAAAACACTTGCAGACGGAAGCCATACTCTTGATATAATTTCCCTTTCGGGAACAGCGTCAACAACATTTACTGTAGAAGCCAAATCTTCAACCGGCGGTACGCTTTCTCCGAAAACCGGATTTGTCAAAGATAATGCTTTGTGGCTTATCATTTTGATTGCGGTCTGGACAGCAGTCGGAGCAGTGGTATTTGTTCAAAGAAAAGAAATCTTTAAATAATTTAAAGGGTCGGCAGCCGAAATTATTTCGGCTGCCGATAAAAAATCAAGAAATTTTAATAAATCACTTGATTATTTTTTCAACTTATGATATAATAGCATGCGTTGTGAAAAAACAACACTTGCGCTGATAGCTCAGCTGGATAGAGCATCTGCCTTCTAAGCAGAGGGTCGGGGGTTCGAGTCCCTTTCAGCGCGCCAGTTTAAGACCGCTAAATTCCTTTTATTTAAGGGATTTAGCGGTCTTTTCTTTGCTGATTATTACTGTTTTTTTAATTTGGAATAAACGCTATTGTTATTTAAAAAATAATATGTTATAATATCTGCAAGATTTTTTAAAGAGGTTTATATTATGGGCAAGAACAAAATCAAGCCCTTTTGGAGCTGGAATGATAAGCTCCGAAAGGAAGAGCTTGTAAGACAGATTGAGCTTATGAAAGAAAGCGGCATAGAAGGCTTTTTTATGCACGCAAGAGGCGGTCTTAAAACCGAATATATGGGAAAAGACTGGTTTGATTGCATAGAGGCTTGCATGGACAAAGCCGATGAGCTTAATATGGACGCATGGGCTTATGATGAAAACGGCTGGCCCAGCGGTTTTGCAAACGGCGAAGTTCCTAAAAAAAGCGTAGATTTTCAGCAAAAGAGACTTGAAACGGTAACTCTGAGTAACGGCGATGAATTGCCGGAAAATTTGCTCGGTCTTTACAAGATAAGCGAAAACGGCTTTGAAAAAATAAGCTCGGTTGAAAACGGCTGTTTTGCGGTATATTATTCCGTAAATTCTTATTACATAGATACCTTTAATCCCGACGCTATTAAATGCTTTATTAGTGAAACGCACGAAAAATATTATGAGCGCTTCGGCGATAGATTCGGTAAATCATTAAAGGGATTTTTTACCGATGAGCCGCAATTCGGCAACTGGGCAACGCCGTGGTCGAATATCTTTCCGGAACTTTTTTTAAGGGAATACGGATATTCTTTAACAGATAAACTGCCTCTTCTTTATTTTGATTTCGAAGGCTCTTATGAATTCCGTTCCGATTTTTACAATATGGCGGCAAAGCAGTTCAGAACCTCGTTTATAAAGCAGATGTACGATTGGTGCAGCGAGCATAACTGTAAGCTTACGGGGCACATGATGGAGGAAAATACTTTCGGCTCCCAGTTAGGTGCAACAGGCGGAGTTATGGCATGCTACGAGTATTTCCATGAGCCCGGGATAGACTGGCTTGGAAGAAAAATTGATACGCCTTTTGTTCCTAAGCAGTTAGGCAGCGTTGCAAAGCAGTTAGGCAGAAAAACACTTACCGAATCCTTTGCGCTTTGCGGCTGGGATGTTTCTCTTAACGAGCTTAAATGGATAATGCAGTGGCAGATGGTAAACGGAGTTACCTCGCTTTGCCCTCATCTTGAGGGATATTCTCTAAGGGGAGAAAGAAAAAGAGATTATCCTGCTTCGGTCTTCTACCAGCTGCCGTGGTTTAAGGACGCATATAAGCCGTTCGCAGAGTTTATATGCAAAACAGGAACGGTGCTTGACGAAGGCACGGAAGAAGCGCCCATTCTTCTTATTGAGCCTCTGCAGACAGCATACACTGTTCATAACCCGAAAAACTCAAGTGAGATAAATAATCTTCAAAGCAGCTTTGAAAGTATTACAAACAAACTGAGCGATAACCATATTCTTTACCATTACGGCGACGAAAGCATAATGGAGCATTTCGGCAGTGTGAAAAATAATAAGCTTGTTATAGGAAGCTGCGAATACGATACCGTTATAATGCCTTATATGAAGTCTATGACGGAAAGCACATTAAAGTTTTTACTTGAGTTTTCACAAAACGGCGGTAAGCTTTATTTTGTCGGTGAAATGCCGAGTCTCGTAAGGGGAAGAAATGACGAACGCTTAAAGGCTTTGAATGCCGAAAAAGCAGACCTTGATACTATTAAAAAGGAATACGGATTTGCGGATATTTCATCCGACGGAAAAGAAAACGGCAATATTCATTACACCAAGCGTATTATGGATAACGGCGACAGAATTTATTATCTTGTTAATCTTTCCGATAAAGAACAGACCGTGACGGTAAATACAAAAGAAGATAAAGTTTATCTTTATGATGTTATAACCGAAAAGGCGACCGAAACGGACGGTAAATTAACATTTGCTCCGTATGGAAGTTATATGCTTATATCGTCCGAAACGATTAAACCCGAAAAGGCAGACGGCAGAACACAAAAATATATTAGCATAAACAATGAATTCAAAGTTTCCGAAAGCACCGTAAACGCACTTACTCTTGACTTTTGCAGATACAAAATTGACGGGGGAGAATGGCAGCCCGAAACAGCGGTTATTATACTGCAAAGAAAGCTGCTGGAGCTTAAAAAGCCCTGCACGATAGAGCTTGAGTTTTCTTTTGACGCCGAAAGCAGAGCGTTAACCGATAATATCTGTCTTTGCGCCGAGACGCCCGAAAAATATGAGTTTTTGATAAACGGCAAACCGTTTGAATTTAAAGACGGCGGATATTATGTTGATAAATCCATAAGAAAAAGCAATATTTCAAAGTATCTTAAAGCAGGTAAAAATTCAATAACCCTAAAGGGCGAGTTTTATCAAAACGAGGATGTTTACCGCGTTTTGTTCACTAAGGGAATACATGAAACAGAGCTTAATAAGCTTACCTATGATACCGAGCTTGAAAGCATTTATATAACAGGCTCGTTCGGCGTAAGAGCAGAGGACGAAGTAAGCTACGGCGAAAGAAAAGCAATATTTGCAGGCAAAAGGTTCACATTAACTGAAATGCCGAAAACCGTTGATATTTCAAAAATAACCGAAAGCGGATTTTGGTTTTTCTCAGGCGCTATGGAGCTTAAAAACAATTTCAGCGTTGAGAAAAAAGAAAACACAAAATATGTGCTTTCTCTTAAAAAGCTGAACGCTCCTGCCGCATTGCTAGAAATAAACGGCAAAAAGTGTCAGACCTTGATGTTTGCGCCTTTTTCTGCTGATATAACCGAATATATTATAGACGGCGAAAATGAGCTTAAAATAACCCTGCTTTCGGGCAACAGAAATCTTTTAGGACCGCACCATAAGCCGCAAGGGGAAATTTACAGCGTAGGCCCCTCGACATTTACCGATAAGTACGGCTGGGCGGACGACAAAACAAAGCCTGCTTGGACTGATAATTACAGCTTTGTTAGGTTTGGTGTAGAAATATGAAAAATATAAAATACGAAATAGGTTACGATTTATTTTCGCTTATTCCCGCAAGCATCACATTGCTCGTTTTCGGCGGCACAACGGTAATACTGAAAATAAAAAATAACGGAATGTTTATTTTTACAGGTCTTTTAAGCTTAGCGGTAATCGCTATAATCGCGGCCGTTTTATATGCGCACTTTTTTAAAAAAATTCTTATAACCGATGAAGGGTTTTATTATAAAAACGGTATCGGAAATGCAAAGTATTATAAGTTTTCGGATATTAAAGAAGCTTGGGAAAGCAGCGGAATGGCTCGAAACGGTGCAAATCAGTATTATTTGAATTTTAAAACGGCGGACGGAGCTGTTAAAAAATTTACTTTTACCGCCGCAAACAGCGACGGAGTGGATTTTCTTATAAGTAAGGTTATGGGTGACAGGAGCAATGAAGAACAATAATTTCGAAAATTGGGATTATGTTGTTTCGGGGAAAACATACGGACTTATAAGAATTATCGTTATCGGTATTTTAGCGGGCTTTTTCGCTGCTTTAACGGTCGACCAATTAAGACCCGTGCCGAATAAAATGCTTATTGTTGCTATATTTTTCGGTCTTATCTGCACGGTTTTAACCGTGACGCTCATAAGGCTTATAAACCGCTATTTTTACTTTAAAATCTGTATTGGGAAAAACGGCTTTTTCTTTCAGTCAAACCCTTTTAACGGAAAATATTACAGATATGAGGAAATCGTAAGCTGTAAAGAAGAGCTTAAACAGGCTCGGCACGCCGTCGGGTACGGCGATCCGGTAACTTACCGTTACTTTTTCTATTTTACGGACAGAGACGGCAAAATTCAAAAAATCCTGTTCGAAAAATCACTTTTTGAAAGAGAATTTGAGGTTTTAAAAAACAGAATTGATAAAAATTTAAGCTCCGACTGATATCAGCCGGAGCTCAGTATATCGACAAGTTATAAATCAGGTTGTGTTGCGGCGTTTACGCCGCATTTTGTTTTTTCGGTGACATGTGCGGCGAAAAAACACCTTGTAAGCGAAAAATCGCTGAACTAAGCGGTTTTTCAAGAACACTGGGGTGGCGAGATTCGCTCGGCGCACTGCCGTGCGGCCGACACGCATTAGTACTATAGATTTTCCTTTGCAGTTTTTATAGAGGCGATAAGTATGCGCCGAATGGTGCCGCATTGTACATATAAATCTTTTGCAATTTCCTTATCAATTAAATTTGAATTTTTAAACAATTCCAGCCAGTATTCTGTTTCATAACATTCCTTTAAAGATATTTGTAATTTTGCAATAAAGTCCGGTTTTCCGTGAGCATAATTAGCTTCGTGTATATTAGCGCCGATTGAGGTTGCTGAACGCTCTAATTGGTTTACAAGCGAATGGTGTCCTTTGATATTTTCACAAAGTTTTATAATTTTAACTGAAAAATCCATAGATAAGTTTATAAGTTTATTTTCTTTCAAAATATCATCCTCGTAAATATTCTATTTAATGAAATAATTCTAACGAATTATGAAATATTTTGCCTATCGGCAAAATGTGAAATAAAATTCGTCATTATTATTTGCGAAGCAAATATTTCATACGTGTAAACGTATTTCATAGCAAAGCTATTTCACTCGCCGTAAGTCGAATTTCATTGAAAAAAGCATTTGCAATTGCAAATGCTTTTTTCTGGCTGGGGTGGCGAGATTCGAACTCACGAATGCAGCAGTCAAAGTGCTGTGTCTTACCGCTTGACGACACCCCAATATTCAACAAAAAAATAAAGCACCCAAATATTTTAAAAATCAGGTGCTTTCACGCTTATGTGGGGTGGGAGATGGGATTCGAACCCACGATCTCCAGTGCCACAAACTGGCGCTTTAACCAACTAAGCTACACCCACCGTAACGCAAAATCTATTATAACATAACCAAAAGATTTGTCAAGAACTTTTTTTATAATTTAAAATCTTCTTCCTTAAAATCCGATGCAACGCTGATTTGTTCGGGCTTGCGCTTAAAAATATCATATTTATAATGTATGCAATAATCCCGCTTTCCGGTAACGCCCTTTTTCAAACAGAAAATATAATTATCATATTCAGAAACCCTGCCGAACTTGCAATAAAGGCAGGATTTTTTGATTTTTTTATCAAAGAATTTAAAACCCATAGCCGTCTCCGATTAATTTTTCTTTAATTATAGCATGTTTTTTTATCCGTTTCCATACTTTTTTACATTTTGCAGCGAAATAATAAAAATTATAACAAAAACCGATAAAGCGGCAACGGTTTTAGGAGTATTTATTTCTATTAAAACTTTATTTGATAAATTTCCTGTTTTTAAGGGTATATTAAAGATTTTAAAAATAATAAATGTATATGCGGAAGAAAAAAGACCGTGAATTATTCTGAATAAAATAAATTTTATTCTGTTTATTTCAATTTTTGAGCTTACCGAAAATATCTGCATTATAACGCAAAGTCCGCCGAAACCGATTACAAAAGATAAAATATAAACATTTTTAATATGAAAAGATGAATATGTAACCTCGTTTATAATAAGAAGAATTTTTAAAAGTCTGAATTTTTTTGAAATTTTAAGAATTATAGCGTTTATAACCGAAAAAACTATGACAAACGAACAAACGGAAAACATAGCCGATACCGCCGATGAAGTACTGTCTACAAACATTTCGCTTACGGTAATCTTATTTTCCGCAATGCTTTTATTCCCCGAAAGCAGAGTTTTATCTTTAAATAAAAAATAAATAAAAATCGTAAGTGATGCAAGAAAGGTCGAGGCAAGCAAAGCCGCGCCTGCGGCGGCGGAATTAAAGCAATGAGCGCCAACGGCAAATATTAAAAAACCGGGGCCTGCGTTCACGCAGAAATTAAGACATGCACCGGCTTTTTTCTTATCAATAAATCCGTCTTTTACCGAGCTGTTAAGTACAGCCGCGCCCACGGGATATCCGCCGATAGCAGACATAAGAAAAATAAGCGGAATTCTTAATTTGCCAATTCTTAACAGATTTGCGGATTTTATAATCATATTAACGCATACCATAAACGGAAAGAGTGACGGAATAAGTATATCCGAACAGCTGTAAAGACCGCTTATGGCACCGTTTACGGCTTCATCCTTAAAAACAATAAGCATAGCGGCGGCAAATACCGCCGAAAAAATCAATAAAAGTTTTTTAAGCATTCTTTTAAACCACCGCCTTTAAATAATAATATTCATTAGTCTGAATTATTATAATTCTTAAAACATATTATTTTTAGAGGGGTGGTACGGTTTGCCTAAAAAGTTTAAATTTAAAACTACTAAAAAAAATAAGATAAATTATTTTAAATGCTCGGAGGATATTTTAGATTTAGCATCAGAAAAGGGCGCTCATATAGACATTTTTTCTAATAAAGAAATAATAATTGACGGCTGTCAGGGTATTTTGAACTATGATACACAGTGCATAAGATTATGCGTTGACGGCGGCTCTCTTTTGCTTGGAGGAGACGGTTTTTACATAGTAAGCTTTGAAAACAAAAATATAAGAATAAAAGGTATAATTTCTTCAATCGAATTTTACGGTGATTTTAAATGAATAGTTTGCTGAGATTTTTAAACGGATATCTTATTGTAAAGATAAGCGGAGACGATAGGGAGAAAATAATAAATTCCGCTAATCTCTACGGCTTTTCTTTTTTTAATATAAAATTTTTAAACGACTGCGTTTACGCTTATATGAAAATCGGCGATTTTAAAAATTTAAGAGCACTAAAGCGAAAGCATAATGTTAAAATCAAAATATTTAAAAAGTGCGGACTTCCCTTTGTGATAAATAAATATAGATTAAGAGCCGGATTTTTTGCAGGGGCTGTTTTGTTCTTTGCCGTTTTATACTTTTTGTCTGGATTTATATGGAGAATTGATTTTTGCGGAAACAAAAAAATTTCCGATGAAAGATTAAATGAAATTTGCTCTCAAATCGGAATTGAGACAGGAATCAGATATAAAAAAATTGATTTTAATAAAAAAGCTCAGGAGCTTTTGCTTTTAGAGGACGGTCTTTCTTGGGCCTCAATAAACACCGAGGGCTGCGTTCTTACGGTAAATGTTTCGGAGATAAAGAATAAGCAGGAGGATAATAAACCGAGTAACATTAAAAGCCTGTGTGACGGCAAAATCGTTAAAATTGACATTTCATCGGGAATGCCGTTAGTAAAAGTGGGGGACACCGTCGCAAAGGATGAGCTTATTGTTTCGGGGATAATTGAAAGTAAAAGTAAAACCGCATTCGTAAAGTCAAAGGGAACTGTTATTGCAAAAACCGAAAGATCTGTTTCTTCAAGCGGAAAATACCGCGAAACCGTTAAAACCGAGATAGGCAAAAAAGAAAAAAGAGCCGTTTTAACATTCTTTAAATTTAATATTCCGCTGTTTTGCGGAAATTCTACCGAGGATTACAGAACCGAAACAAAGGTAAAAAATTTAAAGCTTTTCGGCGGCGAAACTCCTGTTTATCTGACAGAAAAAACATATTATTTAAGTAAAAAAAGAACAGTTAAAAAAGATAAAGAAAAGCTTATAGAGGAACTAAATGCAAAAAACCGCGAAAAGGTTAAAAAGCTTTGCGTAGAAAGCGCCGAAATCAGGGATACGAGCATTAAATACGAGGAAAACGGCATAACAGTAACCTATGTTCTTGAATGTGTAGAAAATATTGCGGTTTTTGAGCCGATAAATGTTGAATATAAAAATTGACATTTAGGTATAAAATGTAGTATAATTACTATAAAAAGATTTATAAATCGGGGCGGGGTTTCTTATAGATTATTTTTTTGATTTATCAAATGCCGATGATTTGAACGGCTTGTTCGGAGAGTATGACAGTAATATTACAGAGCTCGAGGACAAATATAGTGTCAAAATAAATCTGAGAGACGGAAGGCTTAAAATATCAGGCGAAGAAAGCGCCGTAAAAAGCGCTTCAAAAGCTGTTAAGTATCTTTTGGATATTACAAGCAAAGGAACTCTGCCTGACATTCAGAAGGTGAATTGTGTTATTGATATGATTGAGGACGGAAACGAAAGCGAAATTATGTCTCTTGACTCTGCGGGGTATGTAACGGCGTCGGGGAAACCCGTAAAGCCAAAAACCCTCGGTCAGAAAAAATATATCGAAGCTATTAAAGGCCATACTGTCACAATAGGAGTCGGCCCTGCGGGAACAGGAAAAACCTATCTTGCGGTTGCGGAAGCCGTTAAGGCGTTTAAAGAAAAGAAAATAAGTAAAATTATTCTTACCCGTCCTGCCGTTGAAGCAGGGGAAAAGCTCGGATTTTTACCCGGGGATCTTCAGCAAAAGGTCGACCCTTATTTAAGACCTTTATATGATGCGCTTTTTGAAATGCTGGGCGCGGAAAGCTTTCAGAAGTATCACGAAAGAGGAGATATTGAGGTCGCACCTCTCGCTTATATGCGCGGAAGAACGCTTGACGACAGCTTTATAATTCTTGACGAGGCTCAAAATACAACATCGGAGCAAATGAAGATGTTTCTTACAAGGCTCGGTTTTAATTCAAAAATCGTTGTGACAGGCGATGTTACGCAGATAGATTTGCCTGACGGGAAAAAGTCGGGGCTTAAAGAAGCAATAGGAATTTTAAAAAATATAAAAGATATTTCAATAATTAAATTGACCGAAAAAGATGTCGTAAGACATAAATTGGTTCAGGAAATAATAAAAGCTTATGAAAAAATCGGAGGTAAAAATGAAAACAAAGGTAAATATCACGGACAAGCAAAAAAAGATTAAGCTGCCTACAGGAACAAGGCTTCTTATCAGAAAAGCCTGCATTGCAACTCTTACAGAAGAAAAATTCCCTTATAACGCCGAGGTTGAGGTTATTTTGACAGATGATGAAAATATCCGTGAATTAAACCGCAAATTCCGCGATATTGATTCTTCTACGGATGTTTTATCCTTTCCTTTAGGCTCTGACGGGGAGTACGACGAAAATCCCGAAACAGGCATGAAAATGCTCGGAGATATCGTAATTTCCGTTGAGCATGCGTATGCTCAGGCGGAGCTTTTCGGGCACGGCATAGAGCGGGAAATTTCTTTTCTTGCCGTTCACTCAATGCTTCACCTTTTAGGCTATGACCATGTTGAAAGCAAGCTTGAAGAAAGCATTATGCGTGAAAAACAGGAAATTATTTTAGGCGAACTCGGTCTTGCGATAAATAAGCTGTAATATAATGAAAAAAACTGCTTTTATATCTGTAATCGGCAGGGCAAATGTCGGGAAATCCTCGCTTGTCAACCGAATTATAGGTCAGAAAATTTCAATAGTTTCTTCTAAGCCTCAGACTACGAGAACGCGTATTATGGGAGTTAAGACCGACGGTGAAGCTCAGTATGTGTTTATAGACACTCCGGGGTTTCATATTCCGCACAATAAGCTCGGCGATAATATGATAAAAGCCGTTAAAAGCGGAACGACCGATGTTGATGCCGCAATTCTCGTGGTGGATTGCGCGGCTAAATTCAAGTTTGACCCGAATAATATTCCGCAGGCGGAGAAAGAGCTTTTAAACAGCCTTAAATCAAGGAATATTCCTTGTGTGCTTGCTATAAATAAAATAGATCTGTTAGAAGAAAAGGACAGGCTACTTGAGTTTATTTCGGGCTATTCGGATTATTTTGATTTTAAATCAGTTGTTCCGATTTCCGCAAAAAACGGAGACGGAATAAGCATTCTTGAAAAAGAGCTTTCTTTCTTTGCAAAGCCCTCCGAGCATTTCTTTTCGGACGATGAATATACCGACCAGCCCGACAGGGTTATAGTATCCGAAATAATCAGGGAAAAAATATTAAGGCTTTTAAAGGGCGAGGTTCCGCACGGTATCGCCGTTGATATCGAGCGCTTTTTTGAGCGCGACAGCAAAAAAACGGGAGAGCCGATTATCGAAATCGAGGCTACCGTTATTTGCGAGAAGGAGTCACACAAAGGAATTATCATCGGCAAGGGCGGAGAAATGCTTAAAAAAATAGGAACTTATGCAAGGCAGGATCTTGAAAGATTTTTCGGAACAAAGTGCTCTGTAAAGCTTTGGGTCAAGGTAAAGGAAGATTGGAGAAACAGAGTCGGAATTATTCACACTTTAGGTCTTGACTCAGAATGATTGGATTACTTACGGGGAATAATTTATTTATAAAAGTTCTCCGGAGGTAAGGCAATTGGAATCGAATAAAAAATGGCTTAAATTTATTGTTTCGGGCAAAGCGGCAGACTATGTCAGCTATATAAATTCTATTAAATCGGACGGCGATAATAAACGGAGTGATAAAAGTGCGGATTTCGACGGACGCTTTGGTGATAAAGGAAAAAACGGTAAAGGAAAATGACAGAGTTATAACACTGATGACCCGAAATTACGGGGTTATCAGTGCTTTTGCGCATGGAGCTAAAAGCATAAAAAGCAAAAAAGGCGCAGGCACGGGTCTTTTAACATATTCCGATTTTGAGCTTGATGAAAAAAACGGAGTTTTTACAGTCAAAGAAGCAATCGCCAAGCATTGCTTCTTTATTATGGGCGAGGATATTGCGGATCTCGCCCTTTCTCAGTATTTTTGCGAAATCTGCTTTATTTTAGGAAACGATGAGCAAAACAGCGAGGCTTTTTTAAGAACGATTTTAAATTCCCTTTATCTTCTGACTGCCAAGAAAAAATCCCGCAGCTTTTTAAAGCCTGTTACGGAGCTTAGGATTGCATCGCTTTCAGGCTATATGCCCGATCTTGTCGCATGTGCGGGCTGCGGAAAATTCGAGGATGAAAAAATGTATTTCAGTGTAAGTGACGGCGTTCTCCTTTGCAATGATTGCAGACAAAACGAGCAGACAGAAATATTAACTCCTTCTGTGCTTAAAGCTATGAGGCATATAATTTATTCGGATTTAAAGGATATATATTCTTTTTCATTAACCGTAGAAAATGAAAATATACTTTGCAGAATTGCGGAAAAATACATACTGTTTCAGACAGAGCACGAATTTCCGACCCTAAAATTTTACAAATCATTGTTGTGAGGACAATATGTCATATAATGCAGAAAAATATATAAAAATCTTAGAGCTTGATAAGGTGCTCGAAAGTGTTGCCGAGCATGCGGTGACGCAAAAGGCTAAAAATAATATTATGAGTCTTGTTCCGGCAAGATCGTTTGAAGAAGCCTCAAAGCTTATTGAAAAAACCTGCTGCGCGTATAATCTTACGGCGCTTAATTCCGCACCCCCTTTTTCCGACTGTTCTGGGATTAACAGCGCCCTTGAAAGAGCAAAAATCGGCGCGGTTCTTTCCGCAAGAGAGCTTTTAAACACCACAAGGTGTTTAAAAACCGTGCGGAATGTGAAAGCATGGTATTCTAATTCCGATGGAAATCAAAGCGGAAAAAGCCTTGATTTTTTGTTTGACAGGCTTACACCGAATAAATTTCTCGAAGAAAAAATATTTTTTATAATCCGCAGCGAAGATGAAATAAATGATAATGCCTCCGAGCTCTTAAGCAGTATCAGAAGAAAAAAGGCGGCGTATTCATCTAAAATCAGAGAAAATCTTGATAAGATAGTTCGCGGTTCCGCTTCAAAATATTTGCAGGAAGCAATTATTACCCAGCGCGACGGACGGTATGTCGTTCCCGTTAAAACCGAATTCCGCGGCGAGGTAAAGGGAATCGTTCATGATATGTCTTCAAGCGGTTCTACGGTGTTTATTGAGCCTGTAAGCGTTGTCGAAATAAATAATGAAATAAGAATATTAGAGGCAAGAGAAGCGGAGGAAATAGAAAGAATTCTTTTAGAGCTTTCTTCTCAGGTTTCTGAATTTTCCGAGGATATTCATAATTCTTATGAGGCTCTTACAGAGCTTGACGCCGTTTTTGCGAAATCGAAATACGCTTATTCTTCAAATTCCGTTAAACCGATTTTAAACAGCGACGGAAGAATTGTTTTAAACGGCGCAAGACATCCGCTTATAGATAAGAAATCGGTTGTTCCCATAAATATATCCTTAGGCGAAAAGTTTGACACGCTGGTAATCACCGGACCGAATACGGGCGGCAAAACCGTTGCGCTTAAAACCCTCGGTCTTTTTACAATGATGGCGGCATGCGGATTGATGATTCCTGCCGCAGACGGAAGCGAAATAGCTGTTTTTGATAAAATTTTTGCAGATATCGGAGACGAACAGAGTATTTCCCAGTCGCTTTCAACCTTTTCCTCGCACCTTGTAAATATAATAAGCATTCTTGAAAACTGCAATGAAAACTCGCTCGTTTTGTTCGATGAACTGTGTGCGGGAACCGACCCTGTAGAGGGAGCGGCGCTCGCAAAGGCAATTTTGATTGAGCTTTCAAAAATCAAGGCAAAAACGGCGGCCACCACTCATTATCCGGAGCTTAAAAGCTATGCTCTTGATACCGACGGAGTTCAAAACGCAGGCTGCGAGTTTGATATCAACACATTAAGACCGACTTACCGCCTGATAATCGGCTCGCCCGGAAGGTCTAACGCATTTCTTATTTCAAAAAGACTCGGACTTTCGGCGGATATAATTAAAACCGCCGAGTCTCAGGTTGACGAGGATTCGGGAAGGCTCGAAAGGGTAATAGCATCTCTTGAAAAAGAAAGACAGAAGGCTCAGAGTCTATATGATAAAAACCAAAATCTTAAAAGAGCCTTGGAAAAAGAAAAAAGTCAGATTGATATTAAGCTTAAGGAGCTTGATAAGCAATCTGAGTCCGTTAAGGAAAAAGCAGAGATTAAAGCTTCCGAAATTATTGAAAACGCAAGAAATAAATCCTCTGAGCTTTTAAACAGGCTTGAACAGATGAAAAAGGATATGACCCCTTCAAATTCAAAATCCATGCTTGAGGACGCAAAAAAAGCGTACAGAGCCTCGGAAAAAGAATTTGATGACATTTCAAATCCTGTTAAAGAGCTCAATATCAAGGGCGAGAAGCTTAAATCAGCACCGAAAGTCGGAGACACGGTGATAATTTCTTCGCTTGACAGCGAAGCTACGGTTTTAGAGGTAGACGAAAAAGGGAAAAGAGCCTTTGTCCTTTCGGGATTTTTAAAAACTTGGGTTAAATTTGACGGACTTTTATATAAAAAGAGTTCTTCCGTGAAACCTGCCAAAGCAAAAAAATCTTCTGTTACGGGAATATCGTCAAGAGCCGACAGAATTGTTCCGTCACAAATAGATTTAAGAGGAATGACAGGCGACGAGGCAATTTTAGAGCTTGAAAAGTATATCGACAATGCTGTTCTTGCCGGCTTAGGCGAGGTTACGGTTATTCACGGCAAAGGAACAGGCGCATTGAGAAAAGCCGTTCAAAGCTATCTTAAATCAAATAAGCATGTTAAATCGTTCCGCCTCGGCGTTTTCGGCGAGGGCGAAAGCGGAGTAAGTGTTGTTTCTCTAGATTAACAAAAAAGAGCAGAAAGCTTAGACTTTCTGCTCTTTTTGATTTAGAGTAATATTTTTAAATTACATATCCGCCGTTAACTGACAAAACCTGTCCAGTTATGTAATCCGCCTTGTCGGAAGCAAGAAAAGAAACAGCGTAAGCAATATCTTCGGGAGTTCCTATTCTTCCAAGCGGAATTTCCTCAATAAAAGAGTTTAAATCCTCGGCTGAAAAACTGTTGTTCATTTGAGTTGCTATAAGCCCGGGAGATACTGCATTTACGGTGATTCCGCTGGGGGCAAGCTCTTTCGCAAGTGATTTTGTAAGACCGATTACACCGGCTTTCGAAGAAGAATAAGCCACCTCGCATGAAGCGCCTGTTTCGCCCCACATAGAGGTTATATTGATTATTTTGCCGCGCTTTTGGTTTATCATAACTCGCGATATTTCTTTACAGCAATTGTAAGCGCCTATAAGGTTGGTTTCAAATATTTCGTTGGATTTTGATTCATCAAGGTAATTTATGGTATCAATATACGATACACCTGCGTTATTTACAAGTACATCAATCCTGCCGAATTTCTCAAGAGCAAAGTCTGTCATACTGCGGACCTCGTCCGATTTTGAAACATCTGCTTTAAAAGTGAAAATTTCTGAGTTATAAGAGCGCAGGGAAGAGGCGAGAGCCGAAGCCTGCTTATCGCTTGATTTGTAATTTATGAGAACATTATATCCAAGTCTGGCAAACTCGCTTGCAATCGCCGCACCTATTCCTCTTGAACCGCCTGTAACAATCGCTGTCTTTAACATCATATTGCCTCCGTTATTTCATAATATAATCATAGCATAAATTTTAAAAAAAATAAATAGGTTTTTTCACAATAAATTGGGTTTACATAAACTTGCTGGCATAATATATTGTATAGTTTACATAAATAGTTAACATAAAACTTTATAAAACAAAAATTTATTGTTGACATAAAATCGAGAATGTAGTATAAATATAAGTAAGGAAATTAAAAGTGCCGAAATACAAGTTAATAAACAGATTAACATACCCTCTGTTTTATGTAACTTTGCAAAAACATTGGGTTGTTTTTTATGCAAATCGGTTAACATAAATCTTTAGACTTTTAAGAATTGCCGATATTTTTTTCATATCTTGTCCCGTCTGCGCATAAGTATTTATCGTTGAGAAGGGAAGATGATTCATGAGAAAAACTGCTGTTATAACAGTTAAGGGTTTAAAGTTCAACAAGCTGTTTGAAAAGAACAAAATAATAATTCTTATGCTTTTCGCTTTTATCACAGGAATTATTATAGGAACGGTTTTGTTTGGCAAAAATGAGGCTGTCGGCAGTCTTGCCGAAAGAATATTTTCGGATTATTATTCGGTAAGACAAAAAAGAGCTTTTTTTAAAATATTCTTTTCCTCATTTTTGACATCGCTTGTTATGCTGCTGCCTGTATATATTTCAGGCGCTTCTATTTTAGGCGTTGCGGCCGTTCCTTTCACCGTTATGCTTCGGGGAGCGATTTTAGGAAGCCTTTGCGGCTACATATATAAATCGTTTTCATTAAAAGGCGTGGCCTTTAATGCGATGATTTTAATTCCGGGAACCTTGATTTCATATGTGGCTTATCTTTTTGCGGCTAAAATCTCGGTCCTGTTTTCGTGTGATTTTATAAAGCTGATTTTTCCTAAATGCCGTCCGCTTAATTTATACGGAAGCTTTAAGGATTATACATATAAATTTTTGCTTATTATAGTTTTTATGATTTTATCAGCTTTGGTTGACAGTACATTTTCATATTTATTTATAAAGTTTTTTAATTTTTGATTGTTTATTTAAAGGAGGTGCATTTGTTTTGAATAACTATATTGACGGGTACAGAAATTACCTTGTTAATGTTAAAAAGGCTTCGCTTAATACGGTTGACGCTTATTTAAGAGACGCTTCTCAGTTTTCGGAATTTTGCACCTCAGCTGCAGGAATTAAAGATGTAAGTCTCGCTGACGAAAAAACCGTTTCCGAATATCTTAATCATTTAACAAAAATCGGAAAAAGCGAATCGACAAAAACAAGAATTACAGCCTCTGTCAGGTGCTTTTTTAAGTATCTTAAGTCAATAGGAGCGGTTAATTCCGATCCGACCTCGTCAATAAGAGTACATAAAAGCCAAAGAAAGCTTCCTGATGTTCTTGAAGTAAACGAAATAATCAGTCTGCTTTCTCAGCCGGACGGAGCAGATTACAAAAGCAGACGGGATAAGGCTATGATGGAACTCCATTATGCTACCGGCATAAAGGTTTCGGAGCTTATAGATTTAAAGGTATATGATGTTAACCTGCAGGTTGGTATTTTACATACTCACAGCGGAGCGCATGAACGAATTATTCCGATTTACCGCGACGCACTAAAGCATATTGAAGAGTATTTAAATTATGCGCGTCCCGGAATTGTTACCGATGAATCTGAGGACAGGCTGTTTACTAATATGAACGGCAAACCGCTGACCCGTCAGGGTTTCTGGAAGATAATCAAGCATTACGCTGATAAGGCTAATATCAAAAAAGATATAACTCCTCAAACGCTCAGACATTCTTTTGCAACACATTTACTTGAAAACGGCGCTCAGCTTAAGGATTTAAAGGATATCTTAGGACACTCAGATATAACCTCAACTCAAATTTATGCTCAGGTTCTTAAAAGTAAGTATGTTAAATCATATACACAATTTCATCCGCTTGCAAAATAACAGCAACTGCTTATATAAGAAAAAAGCAATTGCTGTTATTTTCATAAAAAGTATAATTGGGGGAAATAAAAAGATTAGGAGCAAACGAAATGAAATTGAAAGACAAAAGTAAATCTTAAATCCCAAAAGATACATTTATAATATATCCCCCCCAATTATACAAAATATTCATTTTGTATAATTGGGGATTTAGAAATAACAGGACAAATCAGTCGGCTTTTTGGCTCTGCTGCCCTGTTATTTATTTTTTAAAAACTATTCTAATTTATATTCTCTTTTCCTTTAAGGACATTAACAACCTCTGAAACCGAGATATAAGCATAAGGATCGGTTTCATGAACTATCGTTCTCATTTTCGGAATCTGAAATCTGTTGAGCACTATATATACAAGCTGTCTGTCGGTATTTGAGTAATAACCCTTGGCGTCTAGTATTGTAAGTCCGCAGCCGAATTCTTCGGACAAAGCCGCGCAAACATTTTCAGAGTCTGAGGTAACTATCATTGCCGCTTTTGAGCGGTCGATACCCTCTACCAAAAAGTCAACGGTCTTTACGGCGGCACCGTATGCTACAATTGAATAAAGCGGCAATATCCAGCTTTTTAAAATTATACCGCACATTATATATAATAGTATATTATAACTCATGACAAAAGTGCCGACAGTTATGCCGAGCTTTTTTGAGAATATTACCGCCATAACCTCTATTCCGTCCATCGCTCCGCCGAATATTGCACATAGCAAAAGGTCTTTTCCTGCAAGCGGAGAAGCAATGCTGACATCTATCGGCAAGACATCGGTTATTAAATAAGCGGAAAGTGAATATATAAATACTGAGTAAACGGCATAAACGGTAAAGGTACTTCCCTGCTTTTTGCAGCCGTAAAGAAAAAGAGGTATATTTAAAAGCAGCAAAAACAGTGAAAGTGAAAAAAACTCCGGCGATATTTGCGACAATAGTATCGAAGTACCTGATATTCCGCTGTCATAAAGATTAACAGGTGCTAAAAACATAGTAACACCTATAGCGTTAATAATACCGGCGACTGTAAGCATTAAAAAGTTTTTAAATCTGAACTTTATTTTTTTATTTTCATCACTTCCTTATTTTCTGATTAAATTATATCATAAAATGCCTTTACATACTATAAAAATGGCATTTTTTGCTAAGAAAATATCTTTTTTCTAAAAATTGAACAGTTTTTGAAGAAATATTGAACAATTCTCTACAGATTTTATATGTAATTTGCTATTGACAAACGTATTATCGTATGATAAAATAAGGACAAATTTTAAGGAAGGTGTTTTTAATGTTTACTTGTTCAAGCAAAAATAAGAACAGTAACTATTCAACAGGTGCAAATTTTGCAGCTGAAAATTGTAATGCCTTCAAATTTAATATTCTAAAAGTTATAGGCACTGTCGTCTCAGCAGTGTCTATTTTTGTATTTCGACTTATCAATGTCATTATCAGCATTATTGATATTATTAGCTGTATAAAAATTATTTCAAAAAGCAAAAAAGAAATTTTGCCGATTGCCGGATAAAATTTAGAGCTTAATGACGGGCTTTGCTTTTTGAAAAAGCAAAGCTTTTTTTATTAGGTTTTTACGGTAAGTTAAAATTACAGTTATAATATATAGTGCAGATTACGGATATATCGGTAATTGTTATTTTGCATACCGTTTAAATATATCACTTTTAAGAAAGAGGTAAACAAAAATGAAAAAATCAGCAAAAGTATTAAGCCTCGTCATGGCAGCTGCTATGATGTGTGCGGCATTTGCAGGTTGCGGTAAGAAAAGCTACACTGCAAATAACAAAGAGTATGTCATAGGTGTTTCCGGCCCGCTTACCGGTGCTGCCGCGATTTACGGCAACGGTGTTAAGAACGGAGCTCAGCTCGCTGTTGACGAAATCAATGCAGCAGGCGGTCTTAACGGTGTTAAGTTCAGACTTGAAGTCACCGACGATATGCACGATGCAACCAAGGTTGCTACCAACTATGCTTCCCTCCTTGAAAAAGGAATGCAGGTTTCTTTAGGATGTGTAACCTCTGCTCCCTGCGCTGAGTGGACTAACCTTTCTCATGAAGATAATGTATTCTTCCTTACTCCTTCTGCTTCTAACGATGATATCCCGAAGTATGACAACGGCTATCAGATGTGCTTCGCAGACGGCGACCAAGGAAAGGCTGCTGCATCTTATGTTAATGAAAACTTCAAGGGACAGACAATCGGCGTATTCTATAAATCCGACGATAACTACTCTTCAGGTATTTTCAAACAGTTCAAGAGCAATCTTGATTCAAGCGTAAAGGTTGTTGAAACTCTGTTTACAGATGCAGGTGCAACCAGCTTTGATTCTCAGATAAATGAGCTCAAAGATTGTAAGTTCATCTTTATGCCTATCTATTACACTCCTGCAACCATATTTATGACTCAGGCTAAGGGTAAGATAGCTGACGATGCTGTTTACTACGGCTGCGACGGATTTGACGGAATCGACTCAACCAAAGGCTTTGATATCAAGTCTATACCTCAGGAAGTTTCAATGCTTTCTCACTTCGATTCTTCCGCTACTACCGGTGCCGCAGGCGACTTCATAAAGAAGTATACTGAAAAGTACGGCAAAGAGACCCTTAACCAGTTCGGAGCTTCAGCTTATGACTGCGTATATGCTATTTACGGCGCTATGAAAGAAGCTAAGGTTGACGACGTAACCATTTCCGCATCTGATCTTTGTGATGTTCTTAAAGATACTTTCAAGACATACAAGCTCAAAAATGCTGTAACAGGCGGCGGCAGCGATGTTGCTTGGAACAAAGACGGAAAAGTTAAGAAGAGCGCAATCAAGTTTGTTATAAAAGAAGCAGACAAAGCTTAATTTTTTAATCAAAATATATCGTCCGGCATATCTTTCGGTATGCCGGAGATATGCTCTGTATATTAACCGAGACTTAATCGCTTGGTTATTACCGCAAGCTATTAAGCGTCGGTTAATATTAAAAAATTTGTATGGTAAGGTGTTAAAATGGAAATTATTACGACCTTAATTAACGGTCTGAGTATCGGCGGAATTTATGCCATGATAGCGCTCGGCTATACCATGGTTTACGGTATCGCGAAAATGCTTAATTTTGCTCACGGTGACATTATAATGGTCGGCGGTTACACTATCTATGTGTTTATGACGACTACAGGTCACCCCGCAATAGCAATAACAGCCGCAATTATTTTCTGTACTTTGCTCGGAATTACAATCGAAAGAGTTGCTTATAAGCCTTTGCGCGGCTCCTCTCCCCTTGCGGTTCTTATTACGGCTATCGGCGTAAGCTATCTTTTACAGAGTCTTGCGCAGATCATATTCGGCTCTGCTCCGAAAATGGTTAATATTTTCGAGCTCGGAACCGTTAAAGTCGGCGGAATGAAAATTCAGGTGGCAACGCTTTTAACTCTCGCCTGCACTATAGTTGTTATGGCGGCGCTCAGCGTTTTCGTTAAGTTTACGAAGATGGGCAGAGCGATGGTTGCAACCTCTGAGGACAGAGACGCAACGCAGTTAATGGGTATCAATGTTAACATGGTTATCACCGTTACATTTGCAATAGGGTCGGCTCTTGCCGCAATTGCAGGTCTTTTCTATCTTATAAAAGCACCGAGCATTTCTAACACTTTCGGCTCCATGCCCGGAATCAAGGCGTTTACAGCCGCGGTTATCGGCGGAATAGGCTCAATTCCCGGAGCTATGATCGGCGGAATTGTTCTCGGAATAATCGAATGCTTTTCTTATAAAATCCCCGCCTTGGCGGCATATACCGACGCAATAGAGTTTTTAATACTTATCGTTATTCTTCTTGTTAAGCCGACGGGAATACTCGGTAAAAAGAGAAAGGAGAAAGTATAATGGGTAATTCAAAATTATCAAAAATCAAATGGAAGCACTATATAAACTATGTTGTAGTTGCCGCTTTCACTCTTTTCCTTTTTATAACCTCAATGACTGTCGGTCTTGAAAAATCGACCATATATCTTGTTGAAAAGATAGCCATTGCAATTGTTCTTGCACTTTCATTAAACCTTGTTGTCGGCTTCTTAGGCGAGCTTTCCTTGGGCCATGCAGGATTTATGTGCATAGGAGCTTATCTCGGCGGTAAGTGCTCGCTTATCCTTGAAGATAAGCTCGGCTCTACAGGTATTCTCTCATTTGTAATTTCTGTTCTTGTAGGCGGAATTTGCGCGGCTTTCTTCGGATTTGTCGTCGGTCTTCCTGCTCTCCGTCTTAAGGGCGATTATCTTGCAATCGTTACTTTGGGCTTCGGTGAAATAGTAAAGTCTGTTTTCCAGAATACAAGTCAGGAATCATTCGGCGGAGCTTTAGGCCTTGAAACTCCCCGTTACGATAAGGATGTTCTTTATCTTTATTGCTTTATTATAGTTCTTATCACGCTTGCCGTAATTCAGAATTTAATGCGTTCTAAGCACGGAAGAGCTATAACCTCTATCCGTGACAATGAAATCGCGGCAAAGGCAACAGGAATCAGCGTAACAAAATATAAGCTTCTTGCGTTTATCGTTTCATCATTCTTTGCAGGTGTCGCGGGCGTTCTTTATAGCTTTTCTAACTACAATGTTCAAAGCTCAAAGTTCGGTTACAACTATTCTATAGAAATTCTCGTTATGGTAGTTCTCGGCGGAATAGGCTCAATTAACGGCTCAATTATAGCCGCTGCGCTTATTACATTTATCAATACCGAGTTTGCAACAATTCTTACCGGCAACCTTGCGGTATTACAGAACCTGCTTTATGCAATCATTCTTATACTGATAGTAATTTATAACAACTCCCCTGCTTTCAAATCAATCAGAGATAAGTATGACTTAAAGAAGCTTTTTGAAAATCTTCATAAGAAGAAAGATCCGTCGGTTATAAAGGACGATTCGGCTAAATGGACGAGAATTCAGACCAAGATTCCGATGGATGAGGTTCTTTCTGTTGATGTTTCGCCTGTTGACCAAAATAATCTTAAGCCCGATAAATCACCTAAGGAGGGAAAATAATGTCTGAATATGTACTTGAAACAATTGACCTCGGCATTTCCTTCGGCGGTCTTAAAGCGGTTCAGGATGTTAATCTCAAAATTAAGAAAAATCAGATTTACGGTCTTGTCGGTCCTAACGGTGCCGGAAAAACCACTGTTTTTAACCTTCTTACCGGCGTTTATCAGCCTACAACCGGAACATTTTTGCTAAACGGCGAGGATTTAAAGGGCAAATCTCAGGAAAAAATCAATCATAAGGGCATTGCGAGAACCTTCCAGAATATCAGACTGTTCAATAATATGAGCGTTATCAGAAATGTTATGGTAGGTCTTTCAAATCAGCCTGAATTCAAATGCGGTTTTCTTACCTCGGTTTTAAGACTTCCTAAGCATTTTAAGGTTGAAAAGGCAATGAGAAACCGTGCTAAGGAAATTCTTCGCATATTTGACCTTGAAGAGGAAAGAAACAACCTTGCCTGCAATCTTCCCTACGGAAAACAGCGTAAGCTTGAAATTGCAAGAGCGCTCGCTACAAATCCGAAGCTTTTGCTTCTTGATGAGCCTGCGGCAGGAATGAACCCGAATGAAACAAAGGACCTTATGGATACAATTTTCCTTATCCGTGATAAATTCGATATGACAATACTTCTTATCGAGCACGATATGAAATTTGTTTCGGGTCTTTGCGATGAAGTTACCGTTCTTAACTTCGGAACGGTTCTTGCTCAGGGTAAAACCAGAGACGCACTTAACGATCCCGAAGTTATTAAAGCCTATATCGGCGGTTAGGAGTAAGCTATGTCGTTGCTTGAAATTAAAAATCTTGAAGTATTTTACGGTGTAATACAAGCTCTTAAGGGCATAAGCTTTAATGTCGATGAGGGCGAAATTATAACTCTTATCGGTGCTAACGGTGCCGGAAAAACCACCACCATGCAGAGTGTTATCGGACTTATTCCCAAAAAGGGCGGAACGGTTACTTATGACGGAAAGGATATTACCCATACTCCCGCGCATAAGCTTGTAGGTCTCGGAATGGCTCAGGTGCCAGAGGGCAGAAGAGTTTTTCAGGAGCTTACCGTTTATGAGAACCTGCTTATGGGTGCGTTCCTTAACAAGGATAAAAAAGCCGTTAAAGAAGATATTGAAAAAATTTATAACCTTTTCCCGAGACTTTGCGAGAGAAAGGGACAGATTGCAGGAACTCTTTCAGGCGGAGAACAGCAGATGCTTGCTATGGGCAGAGCGCTTATGAGTAAGCCGAAGCTTCTTATGCTTGACGAGCCTTCAATGGGTCTTTCTCCCCTGCTCGTTGATGAAGTTTTTGAGCTTATCAAACATATTAACAAGGACGGCACAACCATTCTTTTGGTTGAGCAGAATGCGGGTAAATCGCTTGCAATTTCCGACAGAGCTTATGTTCTTGAAAACGGAAAAATCGTTCTTACCGGTACAGGAAAAGAGCTTATGGAAAGCGATATGGTCAAAAAAGCATATCTCGGCGGTTAATATTTTAAATTATAATAATAAACACGGCTGTAAGGTTTTATTTACCTTATAGCCGTGTTTATTTTTATCCCAATGCAACATCTAAAAGCATCATAACCGAAAATCCCGCAATAATTCCGAGGGTTGAAAAATAAGGCATTTCTTCCCTGTTTTGCTGGCATTCGGGAATAAGCTCGTGAACCGCGACAAGTATCATAGCTCCTGCCGCAAAGGATAGTGCATAAGGAAGGATTGCGTTTACATACACAACAAGCGCCGCGCCTATAATACCTGCAACGGGTTCAACAAGCCCAGAGGCCTGCCCGATTATAAAGCTTTTAAATCTTGACTTACCTTCTCTTCTTAAAGGAATAGATACTGCCGCTCCCTCCGGAAAATTCTGCAATGCAATACCTATCGCTATACTGACCGCACCCATTATCTGTTCTGAAGAAGCATTTGAGTTTTTTAGAGCTCCGAAAGCCACTCCTACCGCAAGTCCCTCTGGGATGTTATGAAGAGTAATGGAAAGAATAAGCATAAACATTCTGTTTTTGCCCGATTTTTCATTTGTGTTCATATCAGCGCCTGAAATCGTCTTAGAAACGATTTTATCAGAAATCAGTAAAAATACCGCACCGAATATAAAACCGATCGTAACGCTTAAATATGGCGGTATTTTTGAGTTGAGAGCATCGGCTCTGTCTATCGCCGGCTGCAAAAGCGACCAAAACGAGGCGGCTATCATAACGCCTGCCGAAAATCCGAGCATAAGATTTAAAACTTTTTCTTTTGGCTTTTTAAAAAAGATGACCGTACCTGCCCCCAAGGCTGTTACAAACCATGTACCGAGTGTGGCAAGCAGAGCCATAAGTATATAATTTCTCATTTTTTGACCCTCCGCTACCATTATATTAGCGGAAGGCAAAGACTGTTAATTTGCTGTATTTGCGCATAATTCGGCTATAAAGGGTATTTTAAGAAATAATTTAAAAAATATCTATTTTTTTCTTGACATTTAATGCTTATATTGATATAATAATTAAGCTGTCTTTTTTGACACGGTCTATTAGCTCAGCCGGTAGAGCACTTGACTTTTAATCAAGGTGTCCGGGGTTCGATTCCCCGATAGGCCACCATATAAACCCGCTGTTTAAGCGGGTTCTTTTTTGTTTACTAAGAAAAAACGGTCTGCAAAAAAATTTTTCTAACACCTCTTCTAACACTTTTGCAGCATAGATGCAATTGTGTTAGAAGAGGTGTTTACTTTTAAATATATTTTTTTGATGATTTATTAACGCCCGTAATTCCTCCGATAAGGGACGAAAGCATAATTATTATAAAATGAAAAAGCGTATTTGAAGTTACTCCGCCTTTATTTACCGCAAGCGCGGCGGAGGTAACGCACAGAAAGTAAAACAGTCCAGTTATAAGTCCTGTCAGATATCCTTTTTCTCCGATTTTTCGAGCCGAATAAAAAGCGCTTAAAAATGCTCCTGCCGCAATACAGACGGTCGCTGTTGCCCCTGCAAATGAGCGGCTGATGTTTAAAAATAAAAATACAGCCGATGCTATAATAATAAGAAGGGCTGTTGCGACAATACCTAAAAGAACACCTATAAAGAATTTTTTGATATTTTCTTTTTTAAATAATTCGCTGTTTTTAACGGACATAAAAATCCCCCATTTAAATAACTTATAATTAAGTATATTTAAACATGGGGATTTTAATTACTTATTATTTTGAAGCAACATCGTCATGAACGGTTAAGTTCTGCTGAAGAGCCCAGCGCGCAAATGTAAGCTTGCTGTGATCGCTTTTAGACTCGATAACAAATGTATCTTCCTTTAATGAAACTACTCTTCCGTAAATTCCGCCGATTGTAACGACTTCGTCGCCGATCTGCAGATTTTCACGCATTTTCTTTTCTTCTTTTTCTTTTTTCTTCTGCGGACGGATTATGATAAAATACATAAGACCGAACATAAGCACGAGCATGCCTATCATCATAAGAGAGCCGCCGGCACCGCCGCCTGTAGTATTAGAAGCCGCTGCCGCAAGTGTGAGTAAATTAAAATTCATTGTGTTTTAAACCTCCATTAAATTTAACAATTTTAATTATACAGAAAACTTTACATAATTGCAAGGAATTATTTGTAAATATAATGTTAAATCAAATTCTTGTCGAAAGAATTATTTCTTTTTCCTTCTTAAATTCCGCAAATCTTCCCTCGTCGAGAGCATTTCGGATTTCAGTCATTAAATTATTATAAAACCATAGATTATGAAGCACGAGCAAACGCTGGGACAGCATTTCCCCTGCTTTAAGCAGATGTCTTATATATGCTCTTGAATATCTTCTGCAAACCGGACAGCCGCAGTTATCGTCAATAGGCGCCATGTCGGTTTCGTATTTGTTATTATTTATATTTATAATTCCGTGAGACGTAAATAAATGTCCGTGTCTTGCATTACGGCTCGGCATAACGCAGTCAAAAAGGTCAATTCCGCGCTCTACGGCATTTAAAATATTAGCAGGGGTTCCGACGCCCATAAGATATCTTATTTTATCCTTTGGCATAACGGGCGTTACATGCTCTAAAACATCGTACATAACCTCAGTAGGCTCTCCTACGGCAAGTCCGCCTACAGCATAACCGTCAAGCTCCAAATCAGCTATCTGCTTCATGTGTTCAATTCTTAAATCATTGAAGGTACAGCCCTGATTTATTCCGAACAGAAGCTGTTCTTTATTTATTGTATCATCAAGAGAGTTAAGTCTGCTCATTTCCGCTTTACATCTTTTAAGCCAGCGTGTTGTGCGCTCGCATGATTGCTTTGAATATGAATATTCTGCGGGATTCTCAACACATTCATCAAAAGCCATTGCGATTGTCGAACCTAAATTTGACTGAATCTGCATGCTCTGCTCGGGACCCATGAAAATTTTTCTTCCGTCGACATGGCTGTGAAAAGTAACTCCCTCTTCTGTTATCTGACGGAGCTTTGCAAGCGAAAAAACCTGAAAACCGCCGCTGTCGGTTAAAATCGGTCCGTCCCAAGTAGTGAATTTATGAAGTCCGCCGCATTTTTTAACGGTTTCGTCACTCGGTCTGACATGAAGATGATAAGTATTTGAAAGCATTACCTGACAGTTTATTTCTTTTAAATCTTCGGCGGAAACAGCACCTTTTATAGCCGCCGCCGTTGCAACGTTCATGAAAGCAGGCGTCTGAACGGTTCCTCTGTTGGTTATAAATTCCCCGCGCCTTGCACCGTTTTCTTCTTTAATAAGCTTATACATTTATTTCTCCTGACTTTATATTATCAGCATTGCGTCGCCGAAGCTGAAAAATCTGTATTTTTCCTTAACCGCCGTTTTATAAGCGTTCATCGTGTTTTCATATCCTGCAAAAGCTGAAACAAGCATTATAAGCGTGCTTTCGGGCAGGTGGAAATTGGTTATCAGCCCGTCCATACATTTGAATTCATACCCCGGATAAATAAAAATCGAGGTATCGTCCGCACATTCCTTTATTTCACCGAATTTCGTTGCGGCGCTCTCAATTGTCCTGCAGCCTGTAGTTCCGACGCATATTACCCTTTTCCCGTTTCTTTTTGCGGTGTTTATCATATCCGCCGCCTCTTTAGGAATATAATAATGCTCGGAATGCATTTTATGATCCTCAATATTTTCAGCCTTAACGGGTCTGAAGGTTCCGAGCCCCACATGCAAGGTGACGAAAGCAAGCTTAACGCCTTTATTTTTAAGCTTTTCGAGTAATTCGTCCGTAAAATGAAGTCCTGCCGTAGGAGCGGCGGCTGAGCCTAATTCCTTTGAATAAACAGTCTGATATCTTTCCTTGTCCTTAAGCTTTTCTTTTATGTAAGGCGGAAGCGGCATTTGCCCGACCTTATCGAGAACCGAGAAAAATTCTCCGTCACAGGAAAATTTAATAATTCTGTTCCCGTCCTCTAAAACATCAATTACCTCGCAGGAAAGCTCGTCGCTGAACTTGAATTTCTTCCCTGTTTTTGCTTTTTTCCCGGGGCCGGCAAGACATTCCCAAGTAAGCAGATCTCGCTGCTTTAAAAGGACAAATTCAACAACCGACCCTGTATCCTCTCTGATACCGTAAAGACGGGCAGGCAAAACCCTTGTATTATTAAGAACAAGACAGTCGCCTTCGTTTAAATAATCAATAATATCATAAAAATGACCGTGCTTTAATTCTCCTGTTTTTTTGTTTAAAATTAAAAGCCTTGAGGAGTCTCTCGGATAAACAGGGGTCTGCGCGATAAGCTCCTGAGGCAGGTCATAATAAAAATCGGTTGTTTTCATTTGAAAATTCCTCCGTAAAAAAGGTATTTTAATTGACTTTTTTCTAAGATAATGGTATATTTATAAAGATAAATAATTATTATATATTATATTGCACAAAAGGAAATTTGGCAATACTTTTTTAAGGAGAATGTAAAATGAAACACTATAATGTCGGAATTATCGGCGCTACGGGTATGGTAGGCCAAAGATTTGCGCTTTTGCTTGCGGATCATCCGTGGTTTAAGGTAACAGCCCTTGCGGCAAGCCCGAGAAGCGCGGGTAAGACCTACGAGGAAGCGGTAAGCAACAGATGGGCAATGACTTCTCCTATCCCCGAAAATCTTAAGAATATTGTTATTGACGACGCTGCTGATATCGAAACCGTTACAAAAAAGGTTGATTTTGTATTCTGCGCAGTTGATATGAAAAAGGATGAAATAAAGGTGCTTGAGGATAGCTACGCAAAGCATGAGTGCCCCGTTATTTCAAATAACAGCGCCCACAGAATGACCGAAGATGTTCCTATGGTTATTCCCGAGCTTAATTCGGAGCATATCAGAATTATTGAAAGCCAAAGAAAAAGACTCGGAACAAAAAAAGGCTTTGTTGCCGTTAAATCAAACTGCTCTCTTCAAAGCTATGTTCCCGCTCTCTATCCTCTCGATAAGGAATTCGGCGTTGACAAATGCTTGGTCTGCACATATCAGGCAATTTCAGGTGCCGGAAAAACCTTTGAGCGCTGGCCCGAAATGATTGATAATGTTATTCCTTATATCGGCGGTGAAGAAGAAAAAAGCGAGCAGGAGCCGCTGAAAATTTGGGGAACAATCGAAGACGGAAAAATCGTTCCTGCCTCTTCTCCTAAATTTACGGCTCAGTGCCTGAGAGTTCCCGTTTCGGACGGACACATGGCGGCAGTTTTTGTTAAATTCAAAAATAAGCCTTCAAAAGAGCAGATTTTAAAGGTTTGGGAGACCTTCAGCGGAGAGCCTCAAAAGCTTAATCTCCCCCATGCTCCTAAGCAGTTTTTAAATTATTTTACCGAGAACGATATGCCTCAGACAAAGCTCAACAGAAACTTAGAGGGCGGAATGACGATTTCCCTCGGCAGACTCAGAGAAGATACCCAGTATGATTATAAATTTGTTTGTCTTTCACATAATACCTTGCGCGGAGCTGCAGGCGGCGGAGTTTTATTAGCCGAACTTCTTTGCGCAAAGGGTTATATGGACTAATTTTTAAAGGGGATATTTTTATGAAAAAAAGAATTTTCACCGGAGCGGCTACAGCGCTTATCACTCCTATGAACAGTGACGGAAGCGTTAATTTCGAAGGCTTAAAAACCTTAGTAAAAAATCAGATAGACGGCGGAATTGACGCCCTTGTTATCTGCGGAACAACCGGAGAAAAATCCACTCTGCGATATGACGAGCATGTTAAGGTAATAGAGGTTGCAAGCGCGGTCGCCGAAAAAAAAGTACCGATTATCGCGGGAACAGGAAGTAATGATACCGTTTATTCCGTGGAGCTTTGCGCCGATGCCGAAAAAGCAGGAGCAGACGCGTTTTTAATGGTAACTCCTTATTATAACAAAACCTCGCAAAGAGGACTTGTTGCTCATTATAATTATATTGCGGACAGAGTAAATAAGCCGATTATTCTTTACAATGTTCCGTCAAGAACGGGCGTTGCAATTAAGCCTGAAACTTATAAGGAGCTTTCAAAGCATGAAAACATTGTTGCTGTTAAGGAAGCAAACGGCGACCTTTCCTCTGTCGCTCAGACAAAGTATCTTTGCGGCGACGATCTGGACATTTATTCGGGAAACGACGATCAGACCGTTCCGATTATGTCGCTCGGCGGTATAGGCGTTATTTCCGTGCTTTCTAATTTTGCTCCTAAGCAGATGCACGAGCTTTGCATGGCTTATTTAAACGGCGAAACAAAAAAGGCAACAAAATTGCAGATAAAATATACGGGTCTTATGAATGCGCTCTTCTCGGATGTTAACCCGATTCCGGTTAAAGAGGCTATGAATATTTTGGGTCTTAATGCAGGACCCTGCAGACTTCCTCTTTATCCCATGACCGAAAGCGCAAAGAATAATTTAAAAGAAAAGTTAAAGGAATGCGGATTTAATTTTTAAATTAACAGGACGTGATAAAATTGCTTAAAATCTTACTTTCGGGCGCCTGCGGCAAAATGGGTAAAACCGTCGCTCTTTGCGCGGAAAATGACGAATCACTGTCAGTGATTTGCGGGGTTGATAAATTTAAAGCGGAACAATATTCGGATTTCCCTGTTTACGGCGATTTTGAGAGTGTTAAAGAAAGCCCCGATGTGATAATCGACTTTTCAAATGCGGATAATCTTTCTTCTCTGCTGGGTTTCGCTTTATCCACTTCCCTGCCGATTGTAATTGCGACCACGGGATATTCCGATGAGCAAATTGCGGAAATTAAAAAAGCCTCGGAAAAAATACCCGTCTTTTTTACATTCAATTTTTCGCTCGGTGTAAATTTGCTTACGGCGCTTTCAAAAAAAGCCGCCTCGGTTTTAGGTGACAGCTTTGATATAGAAATTATTGAAAAGCATCATAATCAAAAAATTGACGCACCGTCCGGAACGGCTTTAATGCTTGCTGACGCCATAAACGGTGTTGCTGACAATAAGTATAGCTATGAGTTTGACCGCCATTCAAGACGAATGAAACGTCCGCAGAATGAGATAGGAATACATTCGGTAAGAGGCGGAACGATAGTCGGCGAGCATGAAGTGATTTTTGCAGGCGAGGACGAGGTAGTTACTCTTTCGCACTCGGCATATTCAAAGAAGATTTTTGCAAACGGCGCTTTAAAGGCTGCAAGATTTTTAAAGGATAAAAAATCCGGAATTTATGATATGAATGATATTTTAAGTTTATAATATTGACTGACAACAACCCTTGTTCATTTTTGAACAAGGGTTGTTTTTTAAAATTATAACGCTTTAATCAGTATAAGAGAGCCTATTCCTAAAGTTATACCGAAAATACTGCGGAAATTTAAAGGCTCCTTAAAAAATATCGCGGCAACAACAGCACCTATTATTGTACTGCCGCCGTTAATAAATGAAAAAAGAACAACGGACGGCACAATGCTTGCAGCCAATGTTGCAAACTGGTTTATAATAAAAACGGCAACAGACAAAACCGCACCGAATGCCAAAACATTTTTTTCAGGCATTGTCTTTTTAAAATCTTCTTTTTTAGTAATATCATAGAATAACGAGAATATAAGTAAAACCATCCCTAAAATCCCGAAAGATAAGAATGAAAAAACAGATACATTTCCGTTAGGTCTTAAATGTGCAAACAACTGTTGTGAAAGCATTACAAATCCGTTCGAAAACATACTGCCCAATAAAAGGAGTATTGTTTTAAAAGAAAAATCCGAATGTATTTTTTTCGAGGCTGTAATTAAAAAATAGGCTGAAACAAAAAACAGAAGAATACATAACCATTGCCAGACTGACATTGTCTGCTTAAAAATAAAAATTCCACCGACACAAGGAATAATAAGACCTGCAGTGGCAAACATTGAAGAAATTGCAACTGTACCGCTTTTTAGTGCATACAAGCTAAAACCGGTCGAAAGTGTGAGCATAATTCCCGAAAAAGCAGAAACAGCCAATGTTACAAAATCACATTCAAAGCCTTTTTTATTTATAAAAACACACCCGAAAGCCAGCAATCCGCTTAAAATATTTGAAAAAGAGGAGTACTTTAAAAAGCTCGAAAAGCTTTTGATTTTATTGCTTACATTTTTGTTGCAAATATGTTGGAAAATACGGCAAATCAAAATTATACTTATATAAAAAGTTCCCATTTTAAATTCCTTTATCAACAACATCTGTTGATTTTCTTATTATAAGACTGTGACTGACGCTAATATGCTGTATTGCATTTGTTCGGTTGAATATTTTGTCGTAAAGCAGTTTTACGGCCATTTCAGCCTCTTCCTTCTCAAAGATATGAACAGAAGTAAGAGGAATCAATGAATATTCGGACATAGGAATATCGTTAATTCCTACTACACTGATTTTTTTCGGAATTTCTATTCCCTTTTCCGTAAGTCTTTTTATAAGCGCCAAAGCAATTTCGTCATAAGCGCAAATAATTGCTGTGGGTAACTCATTTCTTTTCAGTAATTCCTCAGCGGCTGTATAGCCTATTGATTCAAAGCGTTCGTTTATTATATAAATATTTTCAGGGTCAGCTGTGAGATTATATTTAGATAGGGATTTTTTATATGCTTCAAGCTTTGCGGCGGTATGTTTTTCTCCTATAAAAGCAATTTTTTTATGTCCTAAATTCTTTAAATAATCTATTATATCATCGAAATAACCGTTTATATCGCAGTAAACTGTATCATAATCTGCCCTAAATCTGTCAATTCCGACAATAGGAATTGATGACTTTACTTCTGAAGGAAAAGCTCCGAAAAGTATTATACCGTCGGCACGCTTTCCAACATTTATACTCTCTATAATATTTTTAAGCTTTTCGGAATTAAAGTCATAAATATAAACCGAGACAACAGCGCCTTTTAATTCTAATTCGTTTTTAATTGCGCTTATTTCTCCTGCATAAGCAATGCTTATTATTTCAGGACAAACTATGGCTACAGCTACTGATTTTTCGGACGCATATTCAATTTTCCGCTTGCTTTTTTGAGCAAAATATCCCTCATCCATTGCTATTTTAACAATGCTTTCCTTTAATTCCTCGCTGATTTCCTTGCTGTCAGACAAGGCTTTTGAAACAGTCGAGGGCGAAACATGAGCGATTTCCGCTATTTTTTTGTGCGTTATATTAGTCATAAATTTCTCCGTGATTTTTAATTTCAAAATTATTATATAATTATTTTCTATCAACATCAAGTGATATGAATACGAATTAAATTCGAAAAAATAAAAAAAGTTCCGAAAAAATATCGGAACTTTTTTATTTTTTAAAGAGTAATTTTGATAACTGACTTTTTACCTTTTTTAAGAATAAAGTCATTTTTAAATTCATCGGCATTAAATGTTTTTTTAGGGTCGCTTATCTTTTCATCATTAACGCTTACTCCGCCCTGGATAACAAGCCTTCTTGCCTCGCCGTTTGAAGCGGCAAATCCGGCTTTAGTAAGCAAAGTAAGTATTCCTATTTCTGACTCATTAAAATCGGAGCTTTCAAGCGTAACGCTCGGCATATCTTCATGAGAGCCTTTTCCCGAGAAAACTGCTCTTGAGGTTTCCTGAGCCTTTTGTGCTTCATCTTCGCCGTGAACAAGCTTTGTAAGCTCATAAGCCAATATTTCCTTAGCGGTGTTAAGCTGACTTCCCTCCCACTTATCCATCTTGTCGATTTCTTCAAGCGGCAGGAATGTGAGCATTCTTATACATTTTAAAACGTCCGCGTCAGCAACATTTCGCCAGTACTGGTAAAATTCATAAGGAGAGGTCTTTTCGGGGTCAAGCCATACGGCACCGCCGACCGTTTTACCCATTTTTTTGCCCTCGGAATTAAGCAAGAGCGTAATAGTCATAGCATAAGCATCCTTGCCGAGCTTTTTTCTTATAAGCTCTGTACCGCCGAGCATGTTGGACCATTGATCGTCACCGCCGAACTGCATATTACAGCCGTATTCCTTAAAAAGATGATAAAAGTCATAGCTTTGCATTATCATATAATTAAATTCAAGAAAGCTCAGTCCCTTTTCCATTCTCTGCTTATAGCATTCGGCTCTGAGCATATTGTTTACAGAAAAGCAAGCGCCGACATCTCTTAATAAATCAATATAATTAAGCTTTAAAAGCCAGTCAGCATTGTTAACCATCATGGCTTTTCCCTCACCGAATTCAATAAATCTGCTCATTTGCTTTTTAAAGCAGTCACAGTTATGCTGAATTTGCTCGGGAGTCATCATAGAACGCATATCGGTTCTTCCCGACGGGTCGCCTATATATCCTGTTCCGCCGCCTATTAGCGCTACAGGGCGGTTTCCTGCCATCTGTAATCTTTTCATAAGGCACAGCGCCATAAAATGACCTACATGCAGACTGTCGGCAGTGGGGTCAAATCCGATATAAAAGGTTGCTTTTCCGTTGTTTATAAGCTCCTTGATTTCCTCTTCGTCGGTCACCTGAGCTATAAGTCCTCTTGCAACCAGTTCTTCATAAATCTTCATTTTTCTTGCTCCTGTCAAGTAGTTCTTTTGCTGAATTATATAAACTGTCCGTTAAGCTATCACCGGACATAATTCTTGCTATTTCTTTTATCCGTTCCTCATAAGAAAGCAGAGAAACCTTTGTATATGTTTTATTGTCTTTGACTGTTTTTTCTATCAGATACTGATTATCTGCATTTGCCGCTATCTGCGCAAGATGAGTTACGCAAAGCACCTGCTTATCTGCGGAAGCCTTTTTAAGCTGAATTCCGACCTTACCTGCGGCTCTTCCGCTGATACCGGAGTCAATTTCATCAAAAATCAGCGTGTCAATTCCGTCTTTATCAGAAAGGACACTTTTTATAGCGAGCATTATTCTTGAAAGTTCGCCGCCAGAAGCAATTTTGTGCAGCGGCTTCATAGCTTCTCCGATATTGGTGCATATCATAAATTCGATTGTATCGCACCCTGATTTTGTATATCTTCCCTTTTCATGCTTCATTTGAAAGGTTACATTCGGCATATCGAGAAATTTTAAAACGTTGGTTACTTCCTTGCAGAATTTATTCCCTGCTTTTATTCTCGACTGCGAAAGCTTATCGCCGAGTGCAATCAGTCTTTCTGTCGATAAATCAAGCTCTTTAGAAAGCTTTTCGATTTTTTCATCAGCGGTGTCAATGCTCAAAAGCTCCTCTTGCAGATTTTCAAGCTTTAAAAGCATTTGTGTCTCGTCGGCATTATATTTAACCGAAAGTTTGCGGAGCAAATCAAGCCTTTGGTTTATCGCTTCAATATCAAGCGCTCCGTATTCCTCATTATGAGTGACAGTTCTGATATCCGAGCATATATCTTCAAGAATTGACAGAATATCCGCTGTTTTTGAGATGCTGTCAGATATTTCCTCACAATCGGAAGAAATCAGGCTTTTTTGAGAGTTTTTAATTAAGGACACGGCTCCGTCAAAATCGTCACCGCCGTTAAGATAAGAATAAGCCTCGTTTAAAGAGGATATCATTTTTGAGTAGTTTTCCGCTATTTTCTGTTTTTTTCTTAAATTTTCCGTTTCGCCGATTTTTATATCGGCACCCGAAAGCTCGTTAATTTCAAACTCAATAAGGTCTTTTCTGCGCTTTTTTTCTTCTAAATCCGAGGATAATTTCGCAATTTCTTTTCTTATTGTGTTTAATTTATGAAATTCATTATAATACTCGCTTTTAAGCTTTTCGTTTTCCGCGAGCCTGTCAACATAAATATAGTGGTTTTCGGGATCAAGCAGATTTTGATTGTCATGCTGACCGTGAATATTTATTAAATCCCTGCCGATGTTTTTTAAAATTGATACCGCCGCGGGTTTGCCGTTAATTCTGATACTGCCGTTTCCTTTAAGCGAAAGCGTGCGGTCAATAATAAGCGTTCCGTCTTCTTCTAAATCATAGCCTGCCGATGTGACCGCATTTTTTGAAATCTCCGAAAGCTCGCAGAACTGCGCCGTGACATTTGCCGAATCGCAGCCGTTTCTTATAAGCTCCTTTGAGGTTCTTTCGCCCAAAACCGCATTTATAGCGTCAATAATAATAGATTTTCCTGCTCCCGTTTCGCCTGTAAGGGCTGAAAGACCGTCGAAAAACTCAATATCGGTCTTTTCTATAACGGCGATATTTTCTATATGTAAAAATTTAAGCATTTTTCATTACCGCCGTTAAATTATATTTTTAATTTCCGCCGCAAGCTCATCCGCCTTTTCTATGCTTTTGGTGATAATAAAAATCGTATCGTCTCCTGCTACACTTCCGAGCATATTCTCGCTGAAAAGACTGTCTATCGCAACAGCGGCGCTTGAAGCCATACCCGTACGGCATTTTATAACAATATCATTCATAGCACTTTCAACGCTGATAATCGAGCTTTTAAGCAAATCATGGTATTTTCCGCCGTTTTCACCGTTTGAAACAGGAGCAATCGAAATATATCTGTATACCCCGTTTTCATCGTGACCTTTTATTATTTTTAATTCCTTGATATCCCTTGAAACCGTCGACTGAGTAACATTAAATCCCAATAAATTGAGTTCCTTTTGAATTTCGTCCTGCGTTAAAACAACCTTTTCGGAAATGATATCCAAAATCTTTTTTTGTCTGTTATCTTTCATGGCTCATACCTCTTGATTCTGAAAATTTTAAGGAGAGAGTTTTATAAAACGAACGGTCATTAAGTCTTACGAGCTGAACATGCTTATCCGACCGAGAAATATAAATTTCAGTATAAGGCTTTATATTCGCGGCCTTTCTGCCGTCAACCGTTAAATAAATATCGGTTCTTTTTTTAGAATAGGCTTTTAATTTTATTTCTCTTTCACTTCCGAGAATAATCGGCTTTGCGGAAAGAGAATGAGAACAAATAGGCGTTATACAAACGCATTCGCTGAGCGGGTCAATAATCGGTCCCCCTGCGGAAAGCGAGTAAGCTGTCGAGCCGGTAGGCGTAGAAACAATCAAACCGTCCGCAAGATAGTTTATTTTATCCTTACCTATAAAAGATGAAATATCAATTATTCTTGAAATATATCCGCTTGTAATTACCGCATCGTTAAGCGCCTCAAAGGTTGCGAGGGTCTTTCCGTTTTCACAAATTCTGATGCTCAGCATCATTCTTTTTTCAATCGAATACTCTTTGGTTTTAAGCTTTGATAAAAGCCTGTATTCGCTTTGCTCGATATCGGCAAGATATCCGAGCCTGCCGGCATTTATTCCTAAAATCGGCTTATTATCAGCCGCGGCGCGCTTAGCGTAACGGATAATTGTTCCGTCTCCGCCGACGGTTATTATAATATCGGCGATTTTATAAAGCTCATCCTCAGGCGCAAATTTATAGCCCTCACAGCAGATACTGTTAGGAAGATAGGCTTCTATTCCGTTTGAAGAAAGAAAAACGCCTATCTTTTCCACCATATCCGATGAACCGCGTTTATCAAGATTTGGAATTAACGCAACCTTCATTTTGCTCTCCGTTTCGTAATTATTTATTAAGCTCGGCATAGGATTGCTCTACAACCTCTTGGGCCGAAATACTGCAAAGATTTTCGCTGTTTTCGCTTTTTTCAATACAGCATAAATATTCTATATTGCCCTTAGGACCTTTTATCGGCGAGTAATCGAGATTTAAAAGAGAAAATCCGTTTTTTAATACGATATCAATAATCTTTTCTATTACCGCAATATGCACCGACTTTTCTCTTACAACTCCGTTTTTGCCGACATTTTCTCTCCCTGCCTCAAACTGCGGCTTAATAAGACAAACTGCCTTTGCTTTATCCTTTAAAAGCGGATTTAAAACCGGCAAAATAAGCGAAAGAGAAATAAATGAAACATCGACCGAAGCAAAATCAAGAGGATCGGGAATTTGCTCGCATGTGACATTTCTGAAATTTGTATTTTCAAGGTTAATTACTCTTTCGTCGTTTCTTAAGCTCCAAGCAAGCTGTCCGTATCCTACATCTATAGAATAAACCTTAACTGCGCCGTTTTGAAGCATACAATCGGTAAATCCGCCTGTTGATGCCCCGATATCCGCACAAATACAGCCCTTTAAATCAATATCAAAGCTAGCCATTGCCTTTTCAAGCTTTAAGCCGCCGCGGCTTACATATTTTAAAGCTTTACCCCTTACTTCAACCGTATCCTCGGGTTTTACGAATGTTCCCGCCTTATCGCATTTTTGATTGTTGACAAAAACTATACCTTCCATAATAAGCGCCTTTGCTCTTTCTCTTGAGGGAGCAAGACCCTTTTCAACCAACACTATATCAATTCGCTCTTTATTCTGCATTATTTTTAAAAGCTTTAATTATACTTTCGGAGTCAAGACCGTAATTCTTTAACAGCTCCTCGGTTTTGCCTGACGGAACAAAGCTGTTATCAATCGCCTTGATTTTATAAGTTCCTTTAAATCCGTTTTCCGAAAGCATATTGCCGATATGCTCGG
Organism: uncultured Eubacteriales bacterium; assembly: GCA_934466515.1. Lineage (GTDB taxonomy): Bacteria > Bacillota > Clostridia > Oscillospirales > Acutalibacteraceae > UBA737. The sequence goes on along the minus strand of CAKSLH010000005.1, from coordinate 47,159 downwards.
CAATTCCGCCGCTCTTAATTCCCTCCTCAAAAAATATAATGTTTTTATAATCTGAAATGATTTCTATCGCTTTTTGCGATATAGGATGTATTTTATTAAGCTTAAGTACGCTAAAATCCTTGTTCACACCAAAAGCCTTATAAACCTCGTTGAATTCCCGTCCGTAGCTGACGGCTAAGGATTTTTTATTGCCTTTAAATAAATTATATTCGGCTTTATAATCAAAGTCATAATCATCATCGAAACAGCCGCGCGGATAACGGATTGCGCAAAGCTCCTTATTTTCCGCGGTTTCTTCAATTCTGTATATAAGCTCTGAGTAAAAGGACGGCGAATAGACATTCATATTCGGAATTTCGCTTAAAAATGCCGCGTCAAACAAGCCTTGGTGAGTCTCTCCGTCCTCACCGACTATTCCCGCTCTGTCAACAAGAAGCTTTACAGGAACTTTTGCAATAGCAAGGTCATGAATTATCTGGTCGTATCCTCTTTGCAAAAATGTGGAGTAGACCGCAAAAAAAGGAATCATTCCTCCTCTTGCGAGCCCTGCGCAAAAGGTTACGGCATGCTCCTCAGCAATTCCGACATCGAAAAATCTTTCCTTGAATTTTTTTGAAAATTCCGCAAGCCCCGTGCCCTCTGCCATGGCCGCAGTCACGGCGCAGATCCTTTTATTTTTTTCGGCAAGATTACATAAGGTTTCTCCCGCGACACTTGAAAAATCATGCTTTGAGCATTCCGTTGAGCCCTCGTCAATATCAAACGGCGAAACACCGTGATAATCATTGGGTTTTGTTTCGGCAAACTGATAACCTTTTCCTTTTTTCGTTACAACATGGATAACGCTCGGTCTGTCATAATCCTTAGCAACCCTGAAAAGTTCCTCCATAAGGGCGATATTATGTCCGTCCACCGGTCCTAAATAATTAAAGCCGAGATTGGCAAAAATATTGTCCTTATAAACCGCCGATTTTATACCTTCCTTGATTTTAAAAAGGAAATTTGCAATTTCCTTTCCGAAAGGAAGCTTTAAAAGAAATTTTGTAAAAGAGGCTTTAAAGCTATGGTAAGCGGCTTTGTTTCTTAAATGCGTAAAGGTTCTGGCAACCGCTCCGACATTTTTTGAAATAGACATTTTATTGTCGTTTAAAATAACTATAAAATTGCCCTTTGCGCCTCCTGCATTATTTATGGCTTCATAAGCCATTCCGCCTGTCATGGCACCGTCTCCGATAACTGCCACGGCCGTTCCCTTTTCGCCTCTTAGCCTTTTGGCTTTAAAAATTCCGTAAGCAGCGGAAATCGAATTACTGCTATGCCCCGTTACAACAGGGTCATGCTCGCTCTCATCAGGTCTCATAAATCCGGAAATTCCGCCGGAAGTTCTTATATTTTCAAAATCCTCATATCTGCCTGTTAAAAGCTTATGCGTATATGCCTGATGTCCGACATCGAAAATTATTGCGTCCTCAGGCGAATTGAAAACTCTATGTATAGCAACCGTTAATTCGACAGTTCCGAGGTTTGATGCAAGATGTCCGCCGTTTTGTGAAACCGTAGATATTATTTTATCCCTTATTTCGGCACAAAGTCTGCTTAAATCCTTAGGATAGACATTTTTCACATCATCGGGTTTTTTTATATTTTCAAGAATTTCATATTTCAAGAAATAACATTCCTTTTAAAATCAAAACTTTCTTCTTAAGAGCATATCGGTAAGCTCTTTGAGAATTTCGGTATCGCCGTCAAAAACCTCAAGAATTTCACCCGCTCTTTTTGTAAGCTCGACGGCCGTTTTCATTGCCTCGTCTTCGCCGAGTGCGCGCAGCAATGTCTTTTTATCGTTTTTCTCATCACTGCCTACAGGCTTTCCGAAAACATCTTCGTTTGCGTTTTTATCGAGAAAGTCGTCAATTATCTGAAACGCTATTCCTACGCATTCTCCGTACTCGGAGCATTTTTTTAAATTCTCCTCGTCCGCTCCTGCCAAAATTGCTCCGCAAACGCATGCGGCCTTTATAAGAGCCGCCGTTTTTAAGGAATACATCTCTTTTATAAGGTCACAAGCGGTATAATCGGAATTTTTAAGGTCAATTACCTGTCCGCCTATCATTCCGTTTATTCCGGCATAAGAAGAAAGCTGAATTAAAGCGTTTACAATTCTGTCGGCGCTGATCCCATTTGTTTTAGCCGCGGCAGAAAAAGCCTCTGTTAAAAGCGCGTCCCCTGCAAGTAAAGCCATATCCTCGCCGAATGCCTTATGGCAAGACGGCTTTCCTCTTCGCATATCGTCATTATCCATACAAGGAAGATCATCATGAATAAGCGAATAGGTGTGAATCATTTCAAGCGCACAGGCAAAATTATAGGCGCAGTCGTCGTCACCGCCGAAAAGCTTATAAAATTCAAGAAGAATAATAGGTCTGATCCGCTTTCCGCCCGAAAGGAGACTGTGGCGCATTGCTTCGTTTACGGCGTCATAATGCTGACCCGTAGGCATAGTAAGAATATCAAGTCTTGCGTTTATTTTAGTCTGATATTCTTTTATAATGTTATCAATCATTTTTTACGGTCTCTCCTTCATAATCCGAAAGCGAAATTATTTTTTGCTTGGCATTATTTAAAATTTCAGAGCAAGTTTTAGAATATTTCATACCCTCTTCAAAAAGCGTGATAGATTCTTCGAGGGTTGTATCCTTATTTTCAAGCTTTTCCGCAATTTCCTCAAGCTTTTTAAGGCTTTCTTCAAAGCTTATATTCTCTTTCATTTTGCGCTCCTTTCAAAAAGCTCGGTAACTAAGCAATCCGCACTTCCGTCCGAAAGGCAAATTGATAATTTATCGTCTTTTTTAAGCTCTTTAATACTATTTATTTTCTTTCCGTCCTTTTTAATCTCGCCGTAGCCTCTTGCCAGTGTTTTTAAGGGACTTAACGCGTCGATTTTCATTATGGCGGAATTAAGCTTTTGAGCAGTCAATTCAATTTTTGATTTTGTTATATTTAAAATTCTGTCGCTGAGCATATCGGCCGTAAGCGATTTTTGCGCGATTACTTTTTCGGGATTCATAAGATTTGCCCTAGCCGAAGCCTTTTGATATTTAACTTCATTTGAATTGCAAGCCGAAACCGCACAGGATGCAATATTTTTAGAAATTCTTTTAATTCTGAAAATCAGCTCCGAAATATCAGGAACCGAAAGCTCTGCTGCGGCAGAGGGCGTCGGCGCGCGCATATCCGCAACAAAATCGGAAATCGAAAAATCTGTTTCGTGCCCTACCGCAGAAATTACGGGAACGGGCGATTCATAAATTTTTCTTGCGAGCATTTCATCGTTAAAAGCACTTAGATCCTCAGCGCTTCCGCCTCCGCGGCCGATAATGATTAAGTCAATTCCCTCGGTTTTATAAACTCTTTCGAGCATGCTTATCATTTCGCTTGCGGCACTTTCTCCCTGAACGCTTACAGGGCATAAAACCAGACGGCAAAGCGGAAATCTCCGAGATGTTATATTGATAATATCCTGTATTGCCGCGCCCGAAGCAGAGGTTATAACTGCTATATTTTTCGGAAATGCGGGAAGCCTTCTTTTAGAGCTTGTATCAAAAAGCCCCTCTTTTTCAAGCTTTTCCTTAGTCCTTTTAAAGGCGGCTGTTAAATCGCCCTCTCCGCATAGCGACATTTCTTCTGCATAGAACTGATAATTACCCTCTTTTTCATAAAGCGAGACTCTGCCGGATAAAATAACCTCGGTACCGTCCGTAATCTGAGCCTTAACGCGATTGTTGGCACTCTTAAACATCACGCATTTTATGGCGGCGGATGAATCCTTTAAAGTAAAATACCAATGTCCGCTTGAAAAATGGTTTTTAAAGTTCGATATTTCGCCCCTGACGCTAATATAAGAAAGCCTGCTGTCGCTTTCAAACATGGACTTAACATATAAATTGAGCTGAGAGACGCTTACTGCCTCAGGCATTTGCTTTTACAACAGATGAAAGAATTCCGTTTACAAAAGACGCGTCGGTTTCGGTAGCGTATTTTTTGCAAAGCTCAACCGCTTCGTTTATCGAAACCGAAACAGGAATACTTTCCATGAATTTTATTTCGTATATTGCAAGTCTCAAAATGCAAAGAGAGGTTTTTGATATTCTTTTTATCGACCAGCCGTTCGAATATTCGGAAATAAGACCGTCAGTTACATCGAGATGTGAATAAACTCCGCAGAATACCTCTCGGACATAATCGTCAGGTTTAATTTCCCTTACCTGCTCGGCGAGCTCTAAAATGCTTTCACAGCTGTCATCATTGAAACATTTTTCAAAAATGAGAATAAAAGCTTCCTCACGCGCTTGTTTACGGGTCATGCCGCACCAACTTTCATAGTAATACAGATAAATTATACTACACCGTTATTGAGATTTCAAGGATAAAGGTGCAAAAATATTCAATTTTTTTTGAATATATGCAGATATTAAGAAAATTCCTTTTGTAACTACATTTAATTGACAAAATCCGCTTATAATGATAAAATATATAAGTTATTTAAATACTGTTACAGGAGAATGATAATGAATAATAATTATGACGCGTACAATTCGCCTTTTTCTTCAAGATATGCAAGCAAGGAAATGCAATATATCTTTTCCGATAATTTCAAATTCAGAACTTGGCGCAAGCTTTGGATATCTCTTGCAGAAGCCGAAAAAGAACAGGGTCTTAATATAACGGATGAACAAATAGCGGAATTAAAGGCTCATGCCGATGACATAAATTATGAGGTTGCACAAAAGCGTGAAAAAGAAGTCCGTCATGATGTTATGAGCCATGTTTATGCCTACGGCGTTCAGTGCCCTAAAGCCGAGCCTATTATTCACTTAGGTGCAACAAGCTGTTATGTCGGCGATAATACCGATATTATAACCATGCGTGAGGCAGGAAATTTAGTGCTTAAAAAAACTGCCGCCGTTTTAAAAAACCTTAAGGAATTCGCTTTGAAATACAAAGCTCTTCCCTGCCTTGCTTATACTCATCTTCAGCCGGCTCAGCTTACCACGGTCGGAAAAAGAGCCGCCTTATGGATGAATGAATTATGCGGCGATATTAAAAATCTTGAATTTCAGCTTTCCTGCCTTAAGCTTTTAGGCTCAAAAGGTACTACGGGAACTCAGGCAAGCTTTATGGAGCTTTTCGAAAATGATGAGAAAAAGGTTGACGCGGTAGAGGCTAAAATCGCCGAGGATTTCGGATTTAAAGAATGCGTTCCTGTTTCGGGACAGACATATTCAAGAAAAACCGATTATTTTATTCTCAGCGCATTATCGGGAATAGCTCAGAGCGCCCATAAATTTGCAAATGATTTGCGTATTTTACAGTCCTTTGAAGAATTGGAAGAGCCTTTCGGCAAAAAGCAGATCGGTTCTTCGGCAATGCCGTATAAAAGAAATCCGATGAGGTGCGAGAGAATATGCGCTCTGGCAAGATATATAATATGTGACCTGCAGAATCCGGCTTTTACAGCTCCTGTTCAGTGGCTTGAAAGAACGCTTGATGACAGCGCAAACAAAAGAATTTCCGTAGCGGAAGCATTCCTTGCTACCGACGCGATACTTAATATATTTATAAATGTTACCGACGGAATTGTTGTTTACGGTAAGGTTATCGAAAAGCGTGTTATGGAAAAGCTCCCCTTTATGGCTACCGAAAATATTATGATGGAATCTGTAAAGCGGGGCGGAGACAGACAGGAGCTTCACGAAATAATCCGAGAGCTATCTCATAAAGCCACAAAGCAAATCAAGCTTGAAGGCGAGAAAAATCCGCTTATTGATATGATTGCCGAGGATAAAAGAATTCCGCTTACGAAAGAAGAAATTACAGCTGAATTAAAGCCTGAAAAATTTATCGGAAGATGTGTAAGTCAGGTAGAAAGCTTTGTAAGCTCGAATGTTGACCCCATACTTAAAAAATACGCCGGAGAAGATATTAAAATCGAGCTTAATGTTTAAATTTTAAGGAGAATCAGTTATGATATGGCACAGTTCTTCTGCCGAAGAAGTTTTAAAAGAGCTTAAAACCGATAAGGATAACGGCCTTGCTAACGGAATTGCTACCGAAAGAAAAAATAAATTCGGAAAAAATGTTTTAAACGATGAAAATAAAAAATTCTTTTTAAAGGAATTTTTATCTCAGCTTAACAACAAATTCGTTTATATCCTTTTTGTTATCGCAATTGTTTCCTTTGCTTTTTCAGTTTATTATAAAAGCAATGATTTTGTATCTCCCCTGCTTATAATCGCAATCGTTGTTTTAAACGCACTGATTTCCGCGTTTTATTTAAGCAGAGGGAAAGCAATGCTTGAAAGGCTTAAAAAGACAACTGACCCAAAAGCTACCGTAATCAGAGAAGGAATCAGAAAATATATAGATTCTTCCGAGCTTGTTGTGGGCGATATAATACTTTTAAACGAGGGTGATTATATTTCCGCCGACGCAAGGCTTATTGACGCGGTTTCTTTACGATGCAACGAATCGAGTCTTACAGGTGAAAGCATTCCCGTTGAGAAAAACCCGCAGGATGTTTATCCCGATATAACACCCTTAAGTCAAAGAAAAAATATGGTTTACTGCGGATCGAGCGTCATTCACGGAAGCGCAAAAGCCGTTGTAGTAGGAACGGGAATAAATACAGAAATCGGGAAAACCGATACTATCGAAAAGCAGACCGGTAAAAACACAATCCCCTTGCAGGACTCTCTTGACTATACGGGAAAAGTCTCAAATATCGCAATTTTAATTATTTGTGCCGCGGTTTTTACAGCCGAATTTTTAATCACTTTAAAAAGCGGCACGCAAAATCAGTTTGCTTATCTTACAGTTAAAACATTTTTAAATGCGGCGGCGCTTGCGGTTGCGGCAATTCCGGAGGGCTTGCCCGCAATTTCAACTATTGTGGTAGCTTTAGGTATGCAGCGCCTTTTAAAGAACGGAATAACCGTTAAAAGAATTAAAGCGCTCGAAACTATAGGTAACACCACCGTAATCTGCGCTGATAAAACAGGCATTTTGACGCATAACAAAATGCAGGTTAAAAAGATATTTAACGGCAACGAAATAAGCGAGGATATATCGCAGACGGCAGGAGCTAAAACCTCTATGGTCTTAAGACTTGCCGCTTCATGCTCAACACTTGTAAACGACCCGACCGAAGCAGCTATTGAAAACGCTTGTTATGATATGAACGGCGTTAAAAAATCAGATATAGAAAAGCTTTATCCGAGACTTTGCACTGTTCCGTTCGACAGTGTAAGAAAGACAATGACCAGCGTCAATATGATTAACGGCCGCCCTGTAGCTATAACAAAGGGCGCCCCTGAAATTATAGCGGAAAAATGCGCCGGAGAAGACAGCGAAAAAATCCTTAAAGTGAATGACGTTTTTGCGGAGGAATCCTTAAGAGTGGTTGCAATCGCAATCAAACAGCTTGAAGAAATTCCCGCAAACCCCAATGCGGACGAAATTGAAACCGATATGATTTTTGTCGGTCTTATCGGTCTTGAAGATCCGCCGAGAACCGACAGCATTTCAAGTATTTCGGATTTTTCGAATGCAGGTATCAGAACTGTTATGATAACGGGAGATAATGTCATAACCGCAAAAGCCGTTGCGCGAAGAATCGGAATTTTAAAAGACGGTATGATTGCTCTTACAGGCAATGAGCTTGAAAATATAAGCGATGACGAGCTTTATGAAAAAATTAACACGGTTGCCGTTTTTGCAAGAATATCGCCCGACGATAAATTAAGAATAATAAATATTTTAAAGAAAAAGGGCGAATGCGTTACCGTTACCGGCGACAGCATTTCCGACAGCGAGGCTCTTGCCGCCGCTGATACGGGCTGCGTAATGGGTAAAATGGGAACAGATGTCGCAAAGGGCAAGGCCGATATAATCGACGAGCATTATAATTTGGGCAGTCTTAAAAAAGCAATAAAGGAAAGCAGAGCTGTTTTTGAAAATATTCAAAAATGCGTTCATTATCTTTTAAGCTGTAATTTTGCGGAATTGCTTATTTACTTTATAGGTCTGCTGATTTTCAAAATTCCGCCTCTTGCGGCAGTTCAGTTACTCTGGATAAATCTTATTACTGATTGCACGCCTGCGATTTCGCTCGGTATGGAGCCGATTTCATCTCAGGTTCCTATTAAAAAAGCAAGAAGAAAAAATCAAAGGCTTATATCTAAAGAATTTCTTTTGCAAATTCCTTTTGATATAATATTTATAACGGTAATGTCCCTTATTTCTTACAGTATAGGGATTAAAGCAGGAACAGCTGTTGGTGCGTCAATGCTTTTTGTGACCTTAAGTACAATTCAAATTTTTCATTCATATAATCTCAGAAGCTCAAAATCCGTTTTCATGCTTTCGGTTGTATCGAATGAATTTATGTTGTTTTCTTCCCTGCTTGCGCTGTTTATAGTATTTTTCCTTGTACTTTCACCTGCAGGAGCCGTATTCGGCTTAAAGGTGCTTAAATTTAAAAACTTTGCCTATGCCGTTTTGCTTGCGCTTTCGATTATACCCTACAGCGAGATTTTCAAGCTTATATTAAGAAAGAACGGTAAAGCTTAAAAATGGAAATTAAGCCTATAGCTTTTATAACGACACCGTTTACTCAAAAATTCGGTATTCCCCGTCAAAGCATGCGTGCAGAGTCTGCCGAAGGGATAATTTCGGTTGAACCGGAATTTTGCGATGAAAATGCCTTTTCAGGGCTCGAAAAATTTTCGCATATCTGGCTTATATTTGATTTTTCTACGGCGCACAGAGAAAAGTGGTCGCCGACAGTCCGTCCGCCGAGGCTCGGAGGGAATAAACGGATGGGAGTTTTCGCAACCCGTTCCCCTTTCAGACCGAATAATTTAGGACTTACTGTTTGCAGGCTTTTAAAAATCTATAAGGAAAACGGAAGAATTTTTTTAAAGGTTAGCGGAATAGACCTTTTAAGCGGAACTCCGATTTATGACATCAAGCCCTATATTCCCTATGCTGACAGCATACCCACTGCAAAAGGCAGCTATGCGGAAACGGAAAAATCGCACAGGCTTAATGTTTTTATAGACAAAGGGCTTAAAACTCAGGTTCCCGATAATATTATAAGCGTTGCGGCTGAGTGTCTCAGCGATGACCCGAGACCTTCCTATCAGTCAGACGGAAAAGAATACACAATGAGAATTTATAATTATGATTTTACTTTTTTTGTCGAAAAAGAGAATCTTACGGTTAAAAGAATAGAAAAAATAAAGGGGTGAATTCGGTGCAAAATAAAGAAACGGCTCTTATCGCTATGAGCGGCGGTGTGGACAGCAGTGTTGCGGCTTATTTAATGGTAAAAAAAGGCTATGAATGTATGGGAACAACCATGAGACTTTACAGAAACGAGGATATCGGGCTTTGCAATTTTCATACCTGTTGCTCACAGAAGGATATTGACGATGCCGCCGAGGTTGCTTTCAATCTTGACATTCCGTATGAAGTACTGGATTTCACTTTTGACTTTAAGGATAAAATAATAGATAAGTTTATTTCTACTTATGAGGCAGGCGGTACGCCTAATCCCTGTATCGACTGCAACAGATTTATGAAATTCGATAAACTGATGCAGTTTGCAAAAGAAAAACAGCTCGACTTTGTTGTAACGGGACATTATGCGAGAATTGAAAATAAAAACGGCAGATTTTTGCTTAAAAAAGCCCGTGATTTATCAAAAGACCAAAGCTATGTTCTCTATTCTCTTACTCAGGAGCAATTAGCCCATACTCTTTTCCCGCTTGGCGATTATGAAAAATCCGAAACAAGGAAAATCGCGGAGGAAAACGGCTTTGTAAATTCAAAAAAGCCCGACAGTCAGGATATTTGCTTTGTTCCCGACGGTGACTATGTAAAATTTATGGAGAATTACATCGGCAAGCATTATGAAAAAGGCAATTACCTTGATAAAAACGGAAATGTTATAGGAACGCATGAGGGCGCAGTACACTATACAATAGGTCAAAGAAAAGGTCTTAAAATTGCATTGGGCGAGCCTGTTTATGTTTTCGATAAAAATATGGCTGATAACACCGTATCAATAGGTGAAGAAAAGCTTTTATTTAAAAAGCATCTCATTGCCGACGAAATGAACTGGATCGCTTTTGATATGCTTACTTCGGACATAAGAGTCAAAGCAAAAACAAGATACAGACAAAAGGAGCAGTGGGCAACCGTCTCCCCTCTTGATAACGGCGAAATAAGTCTTACTTTCGATGAGCCGCAAAGAGCGATGACAGTCGGACAGGCGGTTGTTTTATATGACGAAGATACCGTCGTAGGCGGCGGAACAATTAAAAAAGTTTATTAGTTAAGGTGTAATAAATGCTTAACCAATTTTCAAGAACAGAAATAATTTTAGGCTCTGACGCAATGAAAAAATTAAACAGTTCAAGGGTTGCCGTATTCGGGATAGGCGGAGTCGGTAGCTATGCGGCAGAAGCGCTTGTAAGGGCAGGAATAGGCACTCTTGATTTGATTGACGGAGATAAGGTTTGTCTTACAAATATCAACCGTCAGCTTTTCGCAACACATTTAACGCTGGATATTTATAAAACCGATGCGGCTTTTAAAAGGCTTAAGGAAATAAATCCAGATATAAAAATAAATGCCTTTAACTACTATTATAATTCTCAAAATGCAGAACATTTTAGCTTTACTGATTACGATTATATAATCGACGCAATAGATATGGTTTCCTCAAAGCTTTTGCTTGCTCAAAATGCTTATAAATCGGGTGTTCCGATTATCAGCTCCATGGGCGCAGGAAATAAGCTTGACCCGACAGCATTTGAAGTAACAGATATTTATAAAACTTCGGTTTGTCCTCTTGCAAAGGTTATGAGAACGGAGCTGAAAAAAAGAAAAATCAAAAAGCTTAAGGTGGTTTATTCAAAAGAACTTCCGTTAAAGCCTGAAGAAAGTGAAGAAAAAAACGAAAACCGCAGGCAAATTCCCGGGAGCGTTTCTTTTGTTCCGCCCGTTGTCGGACTTATCATCGCAGGCGAGGTTATAAAGGATCTGACAAAAATCAAAGGCAGAGGAATAGGCGCATGATATATCTTGATTATTCAGCAAATACACCTGCCGACGAAAGCGTTCTTAACACATTTATAAAAACCGAACACGAATTTATTTCAAACCCGAATTCAAATCATGAAGGCGGAATAAAAGCGCGCGAAAAAATGTCTCGGACGGTTGAAAAAACTGCAGAATTACTTAATGTTTTGCCTTCAGAAATAATTTTTACTTCGGGCGCAAGCGAGGCTAATAATACAGCAATCAAGGGTATTGCAAAGGCGGCAAGGCATATCGGTAAGCATATTATAACCTCTCCTCTTGAGCATTCCTCGGTAAGCGGAAGTCTTACCTATCTTCAGGAAACGGGTTATGAAATTGATATTTTAAAAATCAATTCGGACGGTAAAATTGATTTAAACAACTTAAAAGAGTTGCTTAATAAAAATACTGTTCTTTTGGCGATTACCGCTGTTGACAGCGAGCTCGGAGTTATTCAGCCGATTGAAGAGATAAAAGAAATTTTAAAGGATTTCCCCGATTGCAGGCTTCATGTTGACGCGACGCAGGCAATAGGTAAAATAAAATTCAGCTTTACAGGGATTGATACTGCAGCTTTTGCGCCGCATAAATTTTACGGACTAAACGGTGTAGGAGTTCTTTATAAAAAGAACAAGCTTGTTTTAGAGCCTTTAATTCACGGGGGCACAAGCACAACTGTTTACAGAAGCGGCACCCCTGCCCTGTCTCTTGCGGTTTCCGCCGAAACTGCGTTAAGTCTCGCAATAGAAAATTTTGACAAGAGATTTGAAAGAGTTAAAAAGTTAAATAAGGATTTAAGAGAGTTCTTTTCGGGATTTGACTGCGTTACCATAAACAGCCCTGCGGACGCCGTACCTCATATTCTTAATATCAGCGTTAACGGTGTTAAAGCAACCGTATTTCAAAGAATGTTGAGTGAAAAAGGCGTTTATGTTTCTGTTAAATCCGCATGCTCTTCGGACGGTACACCTTCAAGAGCGGTATATGAAATAAGCAAAAGCCGAAAAAATGCACTTTCCTCTTGGAGGATAAGCTTAAGCCATTTAACAACCGATGAAGAAATATCGGAATTTAAAATGATTTTTAAAAATTATATTGATGAAATATTTAAAAATACGGAGAAAAAATGAAAAGACAGCTTGAAGTTTACCAGAATATTGAAAGAAGTATTCAGAAAAAATTCAGAAAAACTATATGGAATCCCTTTATTGCCGCAATTAAGCGCTATAATTTAATAGAAAGCGGAGATAAAATAGCCGTTTGTATTTCGGGCGGTAAAGATTCAATGCTTATGGCAAAGCTGATGCAGATGTTAAAAAGGCACAGCGAGGTTCCCTTTGAGCTTGTGTTTTTGGTTATGGACCCGGGGTATAACGAAATAAACAGAGCAAAAATCGAAAGCAATGCAACGCTTTTAAATATTCCCATAACAGTTTTTGAAACGAATATTTTCGATATTGCAAACAGCACCGACGAATCTCCCTGCTATCTTTGCGCTAAAATGCGAAGAGGTCATTTATATGCAAATGCTAAGGAGCTCGGATGCAATAAAATTGCTTTGGGACACCATTTCAGCGATGTAATTGAAACGACGCTTATCGGCATGTTTTACGGCTCACAGCTTCAGGCAATGCCCCCTAAGCTTCACAGCAAGAATTTTGAGGGCATGGAGCTTATCCGCCCGATGTACTGCATACATGAGGACGATATAATCGCTTTCAAGCGATACAACGAGCTTGAATTCATTCAGTGCGCCTGCCGGTTTACCGAAAACTGCACCATGTGCGATAACGGCGGCGGAGGTTCAAAAAGGCAGGAAATAAAAAATCTGATTAAAAAGCTCAAAAAAGACAATCCGTATCTTGAGATAAGCATATTCAACAGTATTCATGCCGTTTGTTTAGACACAATGGTCGGTTATAAAACAGGCGGAAAAGAATATACATTCAATGATATTTATAAGGACAGAAAATAAAAAAATCTTCGTTTCATTCTTTGAAACGAAGATTTTTTATAGCTTATTTATTTTAAAACCGAAATTGCGTCGCTTATGGTTTTTTCTAAAGCTTCTTTGCCGTACTTATCGACCTCGGCTTTATTCTTTTCGCCGTGTGTAAGACAGCCTGCTCCGCCTATACAGCCTCCGACGCATGCCATGCCTTCGATAAAGTTAGCGTCAAGCAGATTTTTGCTTTTCTTAAGAAGAGCAACTCTGCATGCCTCAATTCCGTCGCAGGAGCAAGCCTTAAGCTCAAAGTCTTCAATTCCGTGTTCCTTTAATCCCTCGGCAACCGCGTCCGAAAGACCGCCGCAGCGAGCAAAAATTCTTCCGAAATAAGAAGCATTATCAAGAGTTCCCTCTTCAAGTGATGTGATATCAAGATCTCTGCTGTCAAAGAGTGCCTGAAGCTCTTCAAAGGTCATCGCAACATCGACATAGGGCTTAACGCTGTCCTTTTTAACCTCTGCTTTCTTTGCGGTGCAGGGTCCTATGAAAATGACCTTGCAGGGCGCCTCATGCTCTTTTATGTACTTCGCGATTTCCGCCATCGGCGAGAAATTATGCGAAACATATTGCTTTAAATCAGGGAATGACTTTTCAATATAATTTACGAACGCCGGACAGCAGGAGCTGGTTAAAAAGCCTTTTTCTGCAAGCTCCATGCACTCCTTATCCGCAACCATATCCGCACCCAAGGCAGCCTCGACAACAGTGTGGAAACCGAGCTGCTTTAAGCCTGATATAACCTGTCCGAGCTTAGCGTATTTGAACTGACTCGAAATTGAAGGAGCAACTACCGCAAAAACCTTATATTCGGTATTGTTCTTGCTCTTCTTAATTATGTCAATAGCGTCAAGTATATATGATTTATCGCTTATAGCTCCGAAAGGACACTGATAAACACACGCGCCGCAGGAAATACATTTTGAATTATCAATTGCGGCGGCTTTGTTCTCATTCATGGTAATCGCCTTGATTTTGCAGGCGTTTTCGCACGGTCTGCGGCGGCTTATAATAGCTGTATACGGACAAACTCTTGAGCAAGCTCCGCATTCCTTACATTTTGACTTATCAATATGAGCAACATGGTTTTCGTCAAAGGTTATTGCTCCGAATCGGCAGGCGTCCTCACATCTGTGGGCAAGACAGCCTCGGCAGGCGTTTGTAACCTCATATCCGCCCATAGGACATTCGTCGCAGGCGGTTTCGATAACCTCGATAACATTCGGATTGTCGGCATTTCCGCCCATGGCAAGTCTTACTCTGTCACTTAAAATTGCTCTTTCCTTATAAACGCAGCAACGCATGGTCGGAGTGTTTCCGGGAACTATGGTTTTAGGAATATCAAGAATGTTTTCAAGCAGTGTATCATTCCATGCAAGTCTCGCAACCTCTCTTAAAACCTTATATTTAAGATGCTGCACCTTAGTATCAAATTTATGCATCATTTTTCTCCTTTAAAAATAACTTACCTTAATTCGCTTGCCCATTTTTTTAAGGCAGTCGGACAATTCCTCGACAAGGTTCATTTTAATATTGAAATTTATCGGCAGGTCAGGATTCTGATGAGCTGGGTTTACGGCTCTGCCGACAAAGAAATTGATATCGGTAGCTTCTTCAAAAAGAAGTCTGCAAATAAGCGAAGCGCCGTCACGGCTGAAGCTCCAGTGCTCATAAAGCTCATTCTTATCCAACGCGTCCTTTGCGTATTCAATAACCTTATTTATGGTTATAACACCCTCGGTTACCAAATCGACGCCTTCAATCTCTGCAATAGGCGGAACATCGCTTCTTTCAAAATTAAGTGATGTTTTAACCGTCTTTCCTAAATATTTTGCGGCAATTTTTGATGTAGTTCCGCCGCAGACAATATGCTTGCCCTCTTTTGAAAAGAAAAGAGACATCATTCTGTCGCAGTCATCAGGATTTCTGGGAGGTCCGAAAAGAATATTCATCGGCTCGCGCTTTCTTATTCTTATAACGCAGGCAGTAGCGTCATCCCCGGGGTGGTAGCCGTATTGCTTATTGCATTCGTCAATAAGCATTGTCGAAAGGGTTTTCGCGGTATATCCGACATCGGCTATTGACAGCATAAACTGCGCTATATCTTCCCTTTTCCAGCCGAAATTAAAAGCTATCCCTATTCCCGCGTGCGGACAGCCGTCGCTCATGGCGACGAAAACATCACCCTCAGTAAGGCTGATTTCTGACTTATAAATCGTTTTCCCGCCGATACTCAGCTCGGTTTTCGGATAATCGTAAATTTCGCTGTTTCTTATAATAATTACCTGCGGATTATCATACTGAATGATTTCCGCAAGAGAATTATTGATTAAATGAATAATCGTGAATGTCGAATAAGCAACCCCTCTTACCGAGCATATCGGCAAAGTTGCGGCAATGGTTGAAACGCAGTCCTCAAGAGGAAGTCCCTCGGCAATCATTGTTGAAATGATTTTCGAAGTGAGTGTTGAAAGAATGCTCGCTTTAACACCGCTTCCAAGTCCGTCCGCAAGAACAATAACGGTTGAATTTTCGTCTTGCTCAATAATGTCAACATGGTCGCCGCACAGCTGCTCGCCCTCATGATTTATACTTTTCCAGCCGATATCAGCACAAAGATTATTCATCGCTGATCGACTCCTTTAATTTAGTTAAAGCAATTTTGGTTTCAGCGGCCGTTTCTCCGAGTAAGGAAGCAATTTCCTGAACTATTCGCATTTGCTTATCTACAACCTTATCGGCAATCTCTACCGTTTGCTTGCTTATGCTTTCTTTTTTCTCGCGCTGAATTTCTTCATCGGTGACATCACGGAGAATACATACAAGCAATCTGTATTCCTTATCATAAAGAATAGTTTCCTCAACATATTTTTCATATTCCGCAAGGTATACCCTTTTATTATGGATATTTCTGTTCTTGCTTAAAACCGAAAGGAAATCGGACGGGTCCATAATTCTTACAACCTGATCGCCCAAAACATCCGAAGCATAGCGGATATTAAGAATTTTAAGAGCCGCTCTGTTTATCTGCTGAACCTCAAGCTTCTCGTTTAAAACAATAAGACCGTTCGGCGTATTTCTTACAATCGTATCAGAAAAGCTTTCCGCTTTATCCTTAAGGAAAGGAAGACACATTGAAACCTCTGCCTTGCCCTGACAAATTGCTATGGCTTTTTCACGGCAGGTGTCATAACCGCAGGAACCGCAGTTAAGCTCGTCGGACGGTTTAACCTTTCCCATTTGCTTTAAAGCCTCGGTAATTTCGCTTTCCGACGGCATTTGAAGCTTATGGTCGATTTTTTCAAATACCTTAACAAGATTATCGGGCTCAGGCTGAGAAACGCAAAAATCATTTTTCCCCGCAAAATTGAATATTGCCGAATAATCCTTTACAGGCGATCGGTGGAATTTTTCCATAACAGGTCCGCCGATACAGCTGCCTGCACAGGCAGACATCTCTATAAAGCATTTATGAACATTACCGTTTTGAATATCCTTAAGTGCGGCAATACAATTATCGACGCCGTCAACAGCCATATAGGTATAACCCGAGGACTTTGTATCCATGGTCTTTAAAATACCGCCCGTTGTCGGGAAAAAGCGTTCTATTCCGCCCTCTTCTGTATCCTCGGCATTTTCAAAAGCTATATTTTCTTCCTTAAGCCATTCGGTAAGCTCGTCAAAGGTTAAAACCGCGTCAACAATTCCCTCGTAATGCGAAGCCTCGTCCTTTTTTGCGACGCACGGTCCTATAAAAACGGTTTTAGCGTTTGGAATTCGGTTTTTTATATCGGTGCAGTGCGCCTGCATGGGAGATAAAACATCAGCTAAAAATCCAAGCTCTTCGGGAAAATATTTCTGAATAAGAAGATTAACGGAATGACAGCAGGAAGAAATTATAATATCCCTGTTCTTTTCGTTTATCATTCTTTCATATTCGCGCTTTACTATTGTTGCGCCGATTGCGGTTTCTTCAACATCGAAAAATCCGAGCTTTTTAAGCGCGGCTCTCATTGAAGCAATTCCCACTCCCTCATAATTTGCGGCAAATGACGGAGCGAGACTAACTATTACAGGCTCGCCGGACTGCAGCAAAACCTTGACCTTCTCGGTTTCGCTTACGATTTGCTTGGCGTTCTGCGGACATACTACGAAGCACTGACCGCATAAAATACATTCATTTCCGATAATATAAGCTTGATTTCCGGAAAAACGAATTGATTTAACAGGACAGTGTCTGATACACTTATAGCAATTTTTGCAATTCGATTTTTTCAGAGTCAGGCAATCCATTTATCTCAATTCCCTTCTGCAGAAATTTTCTTTAAAATCTTTTCTTCGAAAAATTCATCAAATTTTTCGGGAGTTAAGCCGGTATAAATCTCATCGTCGACAATAACCGTAACACCCTCGCGGTTGCATCTTCCTGTGCAGAAGCTGCCGGCTAATGTGATTTTGTTTTCAAGAACGTTTTTTTCAATTGCATTCTGAAACAGCTCGACAATTTTTTCAGAGCCCTTTATATGGCATGCCGAACCGACACAGATCTGTACTATCATCAATTATTTATCCAACCTTTTTTAAAACATTTTCTTCGAAAAATTCCGAAACTGTTTCGGGGTCAACGGAGAAAAACTCACCGTCTACCGTTACGCAAACTCCCTGCTGGCATTTGCCCATGCAGAATGTTCCCGAAAGGTCAACCTTATCGGAAAGATTTTTTTGGGCAATCAATTCCTGAAGCCTTTCAACAACCTGTCTTGATCCCTTAATGTGACAGGAAGAGCCGATACATACAGTTATTTTCACAAAAATTCTCCTAACTGCCGCAGAAATTTTTTTATGATCGGTTTTCCTTTGCGGCTGGCGGAAACCGACCGTTTTGTACTAATATTTAACCATGGAAAGCAATATCTTTTTTTCTTCCTCATTCGCGGTTGAGCTGAGAGAAGCGGCAACTATAGGAATCCATTTATTTAAGTAATTCATATCCGTTCCGATTTTTTTACTGTATAAGTCAAGATAAACCTTTGCAAGGTCTTCCCTGCCGTTTGCAATGAAAAGAATATAGGTTCTCGCCGCGTCCGCAGATGCGTTACCTAAAGCCGCATGAGACCAGTCAAGAAAATACGGCTTATTATCCTTATCGGAAATAATAACATTTGTCGGGTAAAAATCACCGTGGCAGACCTTGCTGTGCTTTGGCATATTATTAAGCTTTGTATGTAAATCAAATCTTACTGTTGCAGGAAGCTCGGTATTGCAAATTCTGTAATTCATTTTATCCTTAAGCATACTCAGCCCCGGACAGGTTTTTAAGCTAAGCTCTTTTTGAAGCTCTATAAAAAGCGACATATATTCCTCTGTCTTTTCAGGTTCTGCTTTAATAAGCTGAGAAAGAGTTTTTCCGGAAATAAACTCTGAAACAATAGCCCATTTCCCGTCAATCGAAGTGACCTCAAGAATTTTGGGGACATTGAGTCCTGCCTCCTCCATTCTTGACTGATTTAAAGCCTCGTTTAAAACATCAGCCTTTGAATATCCCTCGCAAAAGACCTTAAGACAGCGGTCGCCGTCACGGTAAAGGGTTTTGTTATTTCTAACAGCAATGATCCTATCAAGATTCAAAGCCTATTCCTCCTTAGTATTACTGATATAATTTTATCAAAATTATAAATATTTGTATATTGCATTTTTTTCTTATCGGTATTGCCTAAAGTGAATTACCGATTATTTCGCGTTTTTTAAACACTAATTTTTCAATGAATTTTTTATCAAGCGATGATAGCGAATAGTCCTTTTTGAAAATCAGAATATCCTTATAAACCTTTTTATTAAGATCGGAGATAATTTCCGTAATCCCGTATCTTCTTTTAAGCTCTTTAGGCAGCGGAGACACCCACATAAAGGTGTTCTCATTTGAAGATAAAAGCTCAAACTGGCTTGCCCTTTCGAACACAAAAATTCTGTTTTTCGCATTTTCGGGCAATTCCTCTTTCTTAACCTCAGCAAAAGGAATTGAAGGAACATAAGGGTCAGCATGGGAAATTTCAGTAAGAGATTTCAAATCATCAGCAGTGATATTGTCCTTTTTTAAAAGCGGAGAATTTTCACAAACGGCAATTCTGTATCTGAATTTGCAGACTAGCTCGCTGTTCAGGTTTTTTTCATCAAAAAGGGATTTATAATATTTATCATAAATTTCCGCATATCTGATTATTCCGAGCTTATAATTATCCTGCAAAACATTTTTAAGAGTTCGCATTGAATTTGTTTCTCTGTAAATCGCTTCGGAATTATCCTCATGGCTCAGCTCCGCTGAAAATTCGGTGAACGCTGAGGAAATATAGCTTGCTCTCGGACCCGACAAGGAAAAGTGAAGCTTTTGCGCGTCCTTATCCTTAAACATATTTTCGACGGTGTCTACCTTTTCAAGTATCGTTTTCGCATATTTTATAAATATTTCACCGTCGTCTGTAAGAGTCATTCCTTTAGCGCTCCTGTCAAACAAAACAACTCCGAGGCTTGCTTCAAGCTCCTTGATAGCTCGGCTCAGCGCCGACTGCCCGACATAAAGACGGCGAGCCGCTTCATTTATAGAATGAGTCTGCGCAACACAAACCGCATATTTCATCTGCAAAAGATTCAAAACAGTTCTCCCCGTCCTTTCTTATATATAATATATTTTACCACAAGAAAAGCAAAAAGTAAAACAACTTTATGCCGAAATTTTAAATATTTTGAAAAAAACCGTCCGTTTTTAATACGGACGGTTGATTATTCTGTTATTCCTTAACCGAAACCTTGATTTCATCGAAAATATCAGTAACCTCTTTTTCCGGTTCTGATGTAAGCAGACTTACAATAAGAATAAAGAGACAGCTTATTATGAATGCCGGCAGAAGCTCATAAATCTTAAATATTCCGCCGAGCTTTGAAATAACGAACTTCCAGATAAACACCATGGCTCCGCCGCTGAGCATTCCTGCTAGCGCGCCCCATTTTGTTGTTCTTTTGAAGAACAGCGAGAAAAGCATAATGGGTCCGAAAGCGGCGCCGAAGCCTGCCCATGCAAATGAAACTATTCTGAAAACAGAGCCGTTAGGATTAAGGGCAAGCAAAACGGCAACAACCGAAATTGCAATAACACTGAGTCTTGCTATAACCATTTCTTTTTTCTCCGAAAGCTTAACCTTAAAGGTATTAACAAGAATATCCTTTGTAACACTCGAAGAAGCCGCAATAAGCTGAGAATCGGCGGTAGACATTGTAGAAGCAAGAATTCCCGAAATAAAAATACCCGCTATAAACGCCGGAATAAATCCGCGTGTAGATAAAAATCTCGAAATGTCAACGATTATGGATTCCGCGGCAGACGCGTCGGCATATTCCTTGATAATTCCGGCATTGACGAGCGAAAGTCCCGCAACACCGATTAAAACCGCAATTCCCAATGAAACTACAACCCAAACAGATGCAATTCTTCTTGAGATTTTTAATTTTTTCGGGTCGTCAATAGCCATAAATCTCAAAAGAATATGAGGCATTCCGAAATATCCCAAGCCCCATGCAAGGGTCGTTATAACCGAAAATCCTCCGAAGCTGCCTGATTTTCCAGCCGCAACATCAAAGCCTTTAAATAAATCAAAATAACCGGTCATATTTTTAGCGGTATCAAATATCTTATCAAAACCGCCTATTATTCCCTCGCTCAATCCGAGAACTACAAACAAAGCAATAGTCATAACTATGCTCTGAATAAGGTCGGTAATCGAAGCGGCAAGAAAACCGCCGAGAGTGCAGTAACCTACTATGACAATTGCGCTTAAAATCATAGCGGTTTTATAATTCATTCCGAACATGCTTGAAAAAAGCTTTCCGCATGCAGAAAATCCCGAAGCGGTATAAGGAACGAAGAAAATTATAATAACGATTGCAGCTATTACCGATAGCATATATTTTTTATCGTTAAATCTCTTTGAGAAAAACTCCGGAACTGTTACCGCGTCAATTCTTTCGGAATACTTTCTTAAACGCTTTGCAACAAACAGCCAGTTAAGATAAGTTCCGATTGCAAGTCCTATTGCGGTCCATGTAGCCTCTGCAAGTCCGCACATAAGCGTAAGACCCGGAATACCCATAAGCAGATAAGCGCTCATATCGGACGCCTCCGCGCTCATCGCAGTAACCAAAGGACCGAGCTTTCTTCCGCCGAGATAAAAATCGGTGGAATTTTTATTTTTCTTAGAATAATATGCGCCTACCAAAAGCATTCCTACTAAGTAAAGAACGATTGCAATAAGCGTGCATATATCAGCCGAACTCATAATAAACCCCCATAAAACAAATAATATGTTGCTATTCTAACATATTTCAGCCTTTTTTGCAAGAAAAAAATAAGTGTGACAGTATAAATCTGTCACACTATGTAGCTTATTGCGTCTTTTAAGTTTCTGACAGGGATTATTTCAATATCCTTCGGTTTATAATCAATAAGCGTTCTCATACAGCTTTTAGGAATAATACATTTGTTAAAGCCGAGTCTTGCCGCCTCGTTAATTCTCGCTTTTATTCTCGGAACGCTTCTTATCTCTCCCGATAATCCTACCTCGCCGAAGCAGACTGTATGCTCGTCGATAGGAATATCTCTAAGTCCCGAAACAAGCGACATACAAACTGCAAGATCCGCCGCAGGCTCGTCAATCCTCATTCCGCCGACAATATTAAGATAAGTGTCAAAATTTGAGAAATAAAGCCCTAATCTTTTTTCTAAAACCGCAAGCAATAAATTAAGCCTGTTATAATCAAAGCCTGTTGCCATTCTTCTCGGATTTCCGAAGCCTGTTGAGGTCACAAGCCCTTGCACCTCTGCTAAAATCGGTCTTGTGCCTTCCATAACGCAGGTTATACAGCCTCCGGAAACGCTTGAAATTCTTCCTGAAAGCATCATTGCCGACGGATTTTCAACAACGCTCAGTCCCGATTGCGTCATTTCAAAAACGCCGATTTCATTGGTTGAGCCGAAACGGTTTTTAACGGCCCTGAGTATCCTGTAGGACTGATTTCTTTCGCCCTCAAAGTAAAGAACCGTATCGACAATATGCTCTAATACCTTAGGTCCCGCAATATCGCCGCCTTTATTTACATGGCCTACAATAAATATCGGAATATCAAGGCTCTTGCCTGTTTTTAAAAGAAGATTAGCCGACTCTCTTACCTGAACTATACTTCCTGCGCATGATGTTAGCTCAGGAATCTGCATAGTCTGAATAGAGTCTATCATAACGATATCGGGTCTCATCTGATTTATATATTCGCAAACAGTCTGAGTATCGGTCTGCGAAATAACGGTGGTGTTATCCCCTTTTACACCGAGCCTGTCCGCCCTTATTTTTATCTGCACGGGAGATTCCTCGCCCGAAACATAAAGGATGTTTTTATCGTTCTTAAAGGAATTGCAGACCTGTAAAAGAATCGTTGATTTTCCTATACCGGGGTCGCCGCTTAAAAGAATTACCGACCCCTTTACTATTCCGCCGCCGAGAACCCTGTCAAGCTCGCTTATTCCTGTTATAAAACGCGGCTCGTTTTTTGCGTCTATCTGCGAAAGCGAACTGCCCTTTTCAAGCTTATAAGAGCTGACAGCCGTGCTTGCGGCAGTTGACTTTTTTGCAGTGCTTATTAAATGCTCTTCCATAGTATTCCAAGCACCGCACCCGCCGCATTGACCCGTCCATTTTGCGCTTTCATATCCGCATTCATTACAAATAAAAACACTTTTTGTTTTTGCCGGCAATTTTTATCGTCCTTTCGTTTCGGAAAAATAATTCTCTGTTCCGCAGAATATCGCAAAGGCAAGCTTAGATTGATATTCTTCGTTTTTAAGCATTTTAAGCTCGTTTAAATTGCTTATGAATCCGCATTCGATAATAACGGCAGGGACCTTTGCGTTATAAAGCAGATAGGTTGATTTTGTCCCCTTTTTAATTACTCTGTTGTTATCGTTCTGAATTAAATCTTTAAGCGATTTTTGAATACAGGCTCCGAGCTGTTTTGCCTCTTCAAAATCAGGCGCATAAAACACCTGTGCGCCTGAAGCTTTAGTTGAGGTAAATTTATTAAGATGTATACTTAAAAATATAGAATCCGGATATTTTTTCATAAGCGCAAGCCTGTTTTCAAGGTCGCCCTTTTTGCTGTATTTATCAGAATCCGAATCGTCGGTATCAACATCCTCGGTTCTCGTCATAACAACCCTGTAACCGTTAAACTCAAAAATATCTTTAAGCTTTAGTGCAATCATAAGATTTATATTTTTTTCGACGGTTCCGTCCTCGGCTACCGCCCCGCCGTCATATCCGCCGTGGCCGCTGTCTATAATAACGGTTTTAATATCATCCTCTTTTGCCGAAGTGCTTTTATAAAGTCTTCCTCCGACAGAGCCTATAACAGCAAAAAGACTTGCGGCGCATAAAAAAGACAGGGATAATATAATTCTTTTTTTAAGCTTCATCCAATCACCTCAAAACATATCTTTAAAATATATGTTTTTGGGTGAAAATAAATACTTATTTAATATTTTATTATATTTTTTATTTTAAGTCAATACGGAAAAGCCCTGACACCTTATTTTAAGGTGTCAGGGCAAAAGCTGTTATTCTTTTTCGAAAACATATTCCTGAGTTTCTTTATTTAAACGGCATTTTATTTTGTCGCCGTTTTTTATACTTCTGTCAAGAATTTTTTCACTTAAAGCGTCCTCTATATCCGTCTGAATAGTTCTGCGAAGAGGTCTTGCGCCGTAAATATCGTCAAATCCCTTTTCGCTTATTTTCTCAACAACTTCATCATCAAAGGAAACGGTGATATTAAGATCCGTAAGCCTCTTTGAAAGATTATTAAGCATATTGCCCGCAATTTGCTTTATCTCGTCCTTTGTAAGCTTGTTGAATACGATTATATCATCGACACGGTTTAAAAATTCGGGTCTGAAGGTATTTTTAAGCTCCGCAAGCACGGTTTCCTTGATATTTTTGTTTTCCTCGTTATCCTTGAAATCGCCGAAGCCGAAGTTTACTTTCTTCTCGGTTATAAGTCTTGCTCCGATATTCGAGGTCATTATTATAACCGTGTTTTTAAAGTCAACCTTTCTGCCCTGCGAATCGGTAAGAATACCGTCGTCAAGAATCTGCAAAAGCATATTGAAAACATCGGGATGAGCTTTTTCGATTTCATCAAACAAAACTACGGAATAAGGATGTCTGCGAACCTGCTCCGTTAACTGTCCGCCCTCTTCAAAGCCGACATATCCCGGAGGCGAGCCGACAAGTCTTGAAACCGTATGCTTTTCCATATATTCGGACATATCAAGCCTTATCATAAGATTTTCACTGCCGAACATCGACTCCGCAAGAGCCTTGCAAAGCTCTGTTTTGCCGACGCCCGTAGGACCTAAGAAGATAAACGAGCCAATTGGCCTTTTCGGGTCCTTAAGACCCACTCTGCCTCTTCTTATAGCTCTTGCTACCGCGCTTACCGCCTGCTCCTGACCTATAAGTCTCTTATGAAGCTCGTCTTCAAGCTTTAAAAGTCTTTGCGATTCTTCCTCGGTCATCTGAGAAACCGGAATTCCCGTCCAAGAAGAAAGAATTTCGGCAATGCTTTCGGGTGTAACGGTACCGTAGGTGCCTTCTTTGCAGGCGCTCTTTTTAAGATTTTCTCTTTTTTCTTCAAGTGACTTGATTTCGTCTCTTAAATGAGCGGCGGTTTCGAAATCCTGAGAATCAACGGCGGAATCCTTTTTCGCCGAAAGCTCTTCGATTTTGGCATTAAGCTCCTTAAGCTCGGGAGTTGCCGTAGAGCTTCCTATTCTTACTCTTGAAGCCGCTTCGTCTATAAGGTCAATTGCTTTATCGGGAAGATATCTGTCATTGATATATCTTGCAGAAAGCTTTACTGCGGCGTCCACCGCATCGTCTGTTATCTCAACCTTATGATGCTTTTCGAACATTCCTTTAATACCCTTTAAAATGAGTATTGCGTCATCAACCGACGGCTCGCCGACGGTTACAGGCTGAAACCTTCGCTCCAAAGCCGCGTCCTTTTCGATATTTTTGCGGTATTCGGTTATAGTTGTAGCACCGATAAGCTGAAAATCGCCGCGCGCAAGCATAGGCTTTAAGATATTTGCGGCGTCGGTAGAGCCCTCGGCGGAGCCTGCGCCGACAAGGGTATGAACCTCATCAATAAAGAGGATAATATCGCTTGATTTTGAAACCTCGTCAATAACAGATTTAATTCTTTCTTCAAAATCGCCTCTGTATTTTGCGCCGGCAACCATTCCGGTAAGGTCAAGGGAAATAACGCGCTTATTCTGCAGAATATCAGGAACATCGCCCGAAATTATTCTTTCCGCAAGTCCTTCTACAATCGCGGTTTTACCTACCCCGGGTTCGCCTATTAAGCAGGGATTGTTTTTAGTTCTTCTGCAAAGAATCTGAATGACTCTTTCTATTTCCTTTTCTCTGCCGATTACGGGGTCAAGCTTGCCTTCTTTTGCGGCTTTTGTAAGATCTCTGCCGTATTTTTCGACGGCGCTGTTTTTATTTGCGCCCTGTTCATTTGAATTATATGACTCGGGTGAAAATCCGTTTTTCTGATTAAAGCTTTCGATATCAATATCGGCGGCTTTTAAAGCCTTAGTGCAAAGCTCAGTTACATCTACTCCGAGCCCTGTAATAAACTTAACGGCAAAGCTGTCCTCTTCTCCCAAAATTGCGAGCAGAAGGTGCTCGGTGCCGATAAGCCTTTTTCCTAAATTTTCAGCGCCGCTTCTTGCAACATCGAGAATAACTCTTGTCCGGGGCGTAAAGTAATCAACAGAAAGCCTTGTAGGTGTTCCCCTGCCGATATTTGCGACTATCATTTCCTCGATTTTTTCTTCGGTTATTCCGCAGTCATTAAGAACCGTTCCCGCAATTCCTCCCGACCTTAACAGTCCAAGCAGTAAATGCTCACTTCCTACATAGGTATGTCCGAAAAGCTCGGCGGCATTTATAGCCTGATTTAAAGCAAGATTTGCTTTGTCCGTAAATCCGTTAAAATTATATTTCATAAAAATTAACTCCTTTCAAAACGGCGGAAGCTCCGCCGACAGCAGTTGTTTTTAAATATCTTTAATCCTTTCTCTTATAAGCTCCGCTCTTTTTTCGTCACGCTCCTTTGAGCTTAAATTTCCGTATTTACACATAATTGTATACGGCTGATTTTCAAATAAAAGTGAAGTTAAAAGCTCATTTTTTACATTTAATTCTCCTGTACTTACTCCTATTTTAATTTCGCTTAACAGCTTCATAAGCTCCGAACTGCTTAAAATTCTTGCGCTTTTTAAAATTGCCAAAGCGCGGTTTGAAATATCCGCTATTTTAATTTTATCGGCGGCTTTTCTTTCCTCTCTTTCCTTTTCTATCAGCTGATTTGCGATTATTTTAAGATTGTCTATAGCGTTTTTTTCGCTTATTCCTAAGGTTACTTCATTTGATATCTGATAAAATGAAGCCTCGGCTTTCGTTCCCTCGCCGTACATTCCCCTGACGGTAAATCCGATTTTGCTTATAGAATCGGATATGGCGCTTAATTCCTTGGAAGCTTCAAGAAACGGAAGGTGGAGCATAACCGACGCACGAAGTCCGGTGCCTAAATTAGTCGGACATTCGGTTAAAAAACCCAAATCCTTATCAAAGGCAATATCAAGGCTTGAACAAAGCAAAGAATCAATACTGTCAGCAATATTATAAGCCTCTTCAAGATTAAGACCAGGGTTTGTAACCTGAATTCTTATATGATCCTCCTCGCAAAGCATAATGCAGACGCTTTCGTCCTCGGATATAATTATTGCCTTATCTTCGCAATCAGATACAAATTCGGGGCTTAAAATGTGCCTTTCAACCATAGAATATCTTTCATTCTCGGGAATATTGCGCATTTCAATATATTTAAGACTTTTTGAAAACGGCGTATTACTGTCCTCAATAGCTTTTTTGACAGTGGAATTAACCTTTTTTATTCCCTCTTCAGAAAGTCTTGAAGGAAAAGGAATTCCGTTTAAATTTCTGGCAAGTCTTATTCTTGTGCTTACGGCAATATCGTCGCAGACGGCGGATTTGTTATACCAGCTCATTTCTTTTCCTCCTCAAGCTTTTTTATTTCATCCCTTACCTTTGCCGCTTCTTCGAATTTTTCATCCTTAATTAAACCGGCAAGACGGATTTTTAAAGATTCAACGGTATCCTTTTCGGATTTTACAACAAGCGGAGCTTTATTCGGAATTTTGCCCGAATGCTTTGTAGATCCGTGTACCCTCTTTAAATAAGGAATTAACTCGCTGTAAAATGTTTTATAGCATTCGGGACAGCCGACCTTTCCGCTTTCGGCTATATCCGAAAATGAAATCCCGCAGCATTTGCAGCGCTTTTCGGAAACCGAGCGATTTAAGCTTAAGGCGTCCCCGAACATTGAGGATAACATATTTGTAAGACTGTCGCTTTCGAAAGCTCCGAAGGCCTCTTTTGCGGCGCATGAAGAACAAAGATATTTTTCGGTAACAATTCCGTTTACTATAGAATGTATATGCGTGGTCGCATTATTTTTTCCGCATTTTTCACAAAGCATAAAATTTCCTTCTTTCATTAAAGCTGAACTAAAAGCATTTCCTTTAAAAGCGCGGCTCTTACCTTATCCCTTTTATCGGTCGGGATATTAGCCATAACATTGTTAGACATTGCCGCATACATTATACGAGCCTTATTTACATCAATTATTTCGGACTGCAGGCAGTTTTCAATAAGAACTCTTGCGCTCATAGGGTCTAAAGAATCGCCGATAGAATTCACTATATGCATTATTGCGGACGAATGATCCATTATAAGCCTTTTAATTCTTATATATCCTCCGCCGCCTCTTCGGCTTTCTATAATATAGCCCTGCTCGGGAGTAAATCTCGAGGATATAACATAGTTTATCTGACTCGGAGCGCAGCCGATTCCGTTTGCAAAAACATTTCTCTGGATTTCAACCGAATTCTCCTTTGACTCATTAAGCATTTTTATTATTTCCTGTGTTATCAAATCGCTGATTCTCAACACTCACATCTCCTTTTTGACTTTCCTTGACTTTTATTATACACGAAAGTCAAAGAAAGTCAAGAGTATTTTTAAAAATTTTTTGAAAAAGCTTCTGTAACCGCAAATAAGTTCTCTGCATAGTATGTTGTGAAGACAAAAAGGAGGTCTTTTTTATGTGTAACAGTAACTTTGGCGGAAATTGCTCTTGGATTCTTATCCTTATCCTCGTTCTCGTTTGCTGCGGCTGCGGAAACAACGGCTGCGATAACGGTTGCTCAAACGGCTGCGGCTGCTGAGTTCCATAGGTAAAAGCGAAAAACCGTCCTAAACAGGACGGTTTTTCAATTTTATGAAATCAAATTTTTAAATTCTTCTTCGTCTATTATCTTCACTCCGAGCTTTTGCGCCTTTTCAAGCTTGCTCCCCGCCTCTTCGCCTGCCAAAACATAATCGGTTTTCTTTGAAACAGAAGAAGAAACCTTTCCGCCGTAAGAGGTTATGATTTCCGAAGCGGCGCTTCTTGTGAGGTTCGGCAGAGTGCCTGTCAGTACAAAGGTCTTACCCTCAAAAGCATTGCCCTTAAGCTCCTTTTGCGACTTCATATTAAGTCCTGCTTTTTTAAGCTCCTCTATAAGCTCTCGGCTGCTGTTAAGTGAGAAAAACTCGTGAAGCGAAACGGCGGAAATATCTCCTATTCCGTCTATGCTTTTAAGTCTTTCGGTATCCGCGTTCATCACCGCGTCAATATCCTTTAAATTTTCGGCGATTATGGCGGCGGCTTTAGCGCCTATATGTCTGATTCCCAAAGCATTCAAAAGCCGCGAAAGGTCTCTTGACTTTGAATTTTCGATAGAAGCCATAAGGTTGTTGACGGTCTTTACACCTGTTCTTTCAAGCTGTAAAACGGCATTTGGGTCAAGATTATAAATATCCGCAATATTGGTTATAAGACCTGCGTTATAAAGCTGTTCAAGAACAGCAGGCCCCATTCCCTCTATATCCATAGCGTCGCGCGAGGTAAAATGGATAAGATGTCTTAAAAGCTGAGCGGGACATTCGGCGTTTGTGCATCTTATTACAGCCTCGCCCTCTTCTCTTGTTACAGGCTCGCCGCAGGAGGGACAAACCTCAGGCATTTTAAATACTTCATTTTCCCCTGCATGCCTGCTGACGGATAAAACCTCGGGGATAATTTCCCCCGCTTTTCTTACAACAATTGTATCGCCTATGGCGATTTCCTTTGAGTTTATAAAATCCTCGTTATGAAGCACCGCTCTGCTTACGGTTGTTCCCGCAAGCTCAATAGGGTCGAAAACCGCCGTCGGAGTAAGAGCGCCGGTTCTGCCGACATTTATTTCAATTTTTCTTAACACAGTTTCCTTTTCCTCAGGCGGATATTTAAACGCAACCGCCCACCTCGGATATTTTGCCGTGCTTCCAAGCTCGTCTCGGTAGCTTAAATTATCAACCTTTATTACGGCGCCGTCAATATCATAAGGAATATTTCCGCGCATATTTCCTATTTCGTTTACCGTTTCGATTGCCTCTTCAATATTTTTACAGCGCTTATAAAGCGGAAGTGTATTAAAATTAAGTGATTTAAGAAAATCAAGGGACTCGATATGAGAAGTAAAAACCTTACCGTCAATGTGCTGGATATTAAAAATAAAAATATCGAGGTCGCGCGAGGCGGTAACGGCGGAATTCTTCTGTCTTAAAGAGCCTGCGGCGGCATTTCTCGGATTTTTAGCGGGCGCTTCCCCTAAAAGCTCCTGTCTTTCAACAAGCTTTTCAAAGCTTGTCCGAGGCATATAAACCTCGCCTCTTACCTCCAATGCGCTTTTAAATTCTATTTCTTTGGGAATACTTTTAATCTGCATTAAATTGGCGGTGACATCCTCGCCTGTCACACCGTCTCCGCGCGTTGAGCCGCGGACGAATTTTCCCCCGTTATATTCAAGCGAAACGGAAAGTCCGTCAATTTTAGGTTCAACGGAAAACACTGTTTTTTCCATGTCAATTTTTTCGGAGAAATCTTTAAGCTCCTGTATGCTGAAAACATCCTGCAGGCTTTCCATTTTTACCGAGTGAACAACCGGCGAAAAGAGATTATTTGCCGCTCCTCCCACCTTTTGAGTGGGAGAATCGGGCGTTATAAGCTCGGGAAATTCCTTTTCGAGACTTTTAAGCTCGCGCATAAGCGCGTCGTACTCAAAATCCTCTATTTCGGGAGCGTCCTGATTATAATAAAGGTTATTATGGTAATTTATAGTTTTCCTTAAAGCCGAAATTTTGCTTTTAACTTCTTTAATATCCATTTTATCCTCCGAAATTTATTTTACCGCGCAAAGTTAAATATATCGTCCGCGATATCGTCTCCCGGGTTTTCGGTAACATTGGTAAACGAGTCGGGAACCTCGCCCGAAATTACAGTCTGTGCGACTATAATGCTTGTTTTGACCTTA
Source organism: uncultured Eubacteriales bacterium (assembly GCA_934466515.1). Taxonomy (GTDB): domain Bacteria; phylum Bacillota; class Clostridia; order Oscillospirales; family Acutalibacteraceae; genus UBA737. The sequence continues at coordinate 16,422 of CAKSLH010000005.1, read as the reverse complement.
AATGCGTCCGAGCCGCCCTTTATAACTATGTTTGCCGATATATCGAGGTTTATAAGTATCTGATGAAGAGTGTTGTTTATACCGCTGTTTTTAAAATTGCTTTCAAAATCAAGAGAGGCGGTATTGGTCATCTGAATATCAAATTTTAAATCGGGTCCTAAGCCCGACGTATAGTCATTGGATAAAAAATTACCCAAAGGAATACTGATTTTAAAATTTGAGTTTTTCTTTAAAATTTCCGATGTTTTTAAAGATAATTTGCTCTTTATAATATCTGCCTTAACAGAGTCAATTTCAATGCCGAGAATTTTTCCGTTACTGTCTCTTGATATAACCGCAATATCTTCGTATGTGATATTTTCTTCCTTAAGTACCTCTATTGCGGCTGTATCGGCGGCATTAAGCATTATTGCTTCCGCGTCGCTTTTAGCGTTTACAAGTATGAGGTTTCTCGAACTGAAAAAGGCAAATCCTAAAACCGAAATCAGAAAAGCAAAAAGAATAAGCCATCTGACAGCGATATAAGCAAATTTACTTTTCAATTCAATCACACCCTTACAGTTTATTTTACGGATAAAGCCTGTTTGGTGTGATTAACTTAATTTATTTTAACATATTTTCCCTTTTAATTCAATTAAAATTGAAATTAAATAAATAAAATCCTTGACAAAATCATGAATTTAATATAATATATTAGATATGCCGCTGTGGCGGAATAGGCAGACGCAAGGGACTTAAAATCCCTCGGTGGAAACACCGTGCCGGTTCAAGTCCGGCCAGCGGCACCAAAGCTCCAAAGACGTAAGTCTTTGGAGCTTTAAATTTTACATATGTTTTCCTCCTAAAAGCGCAAAAAAAATAATGCGTAAGTCCAAAACTGGACTTACGCATTATTGCTGCTCGTTATTTAAGATTATATCATTAAATAAGAATTTTTTCAAATGTTTTTTTAATTATTTTTCTCTTATTGCGTCTATCGGTCTTTTTGAAGCTATTTTCTTAACCGGAATAAAGCTTGCAATAAATGCAACTATAATGCTTACCGCAAGAAGTAAAACGATTTGCCTGATACCGAAGCTTAAAACGGTAATAAGTATGCCGTAATTTTTCCTTAAAATTCCGTTTATTATAATTGTCGCCGCAAGAACGCCTATCGAAGAAAGAACAAAATTGATAAGAGCAATAATTGCGCTTTCGCTGAAGAAAATTCTGAAAACATCGTTGCTCCTTGAGCCTATCGCTCTTAAAATTCCGATATCCTTTTTCTTGTAGCTGATACTTGTTCCGATGAAGTTTGAAAGCATTAAAGCCGCAAAAAGGGCAAATCCGATTCCGATATATAAGAAAACCTTTGAAAGACTTTTAAGAACAGAATTTATACTGTCAAGCTCATAGGTTACAGAATTCTGAATAGGATATTTAATATCCTTATCGCCGCTGTAACAATAATTTACAACAGGGCTTATTTCTTTATAACCGCCTTTAAGATTTCCTATAGCATAGGAATATCCCCTGTCGCTCTTGTCGCATAACAAATCAACAAGCTCGCTGTTTACAACCGCTGCAGAGCTTAGATATTCAAGCTTTTCATTTGCAGGAATTATTCCGACAATATTAAATTTATCTTCGAAGCCTTTTTCCTTTAAAAAATCAGTTTCATAAGCATTATCTTTGTAAAGACTGCACCAATATTCAAGCGGAAGAATTTTAGAGGCATTCAGATTTCCGTTTTCATCGAATATATCTTCGTTTTGAAGCGAGTTCTGATAGACTATAACCTCGTTTTTTGCAAGCTCGGTTTTAGCTCCGTTTATCCATTTGACATTTTTCAAATCGATTTTATCAATCGTTGTCAAATAATCGGGATTGACACTCATACTTTCATTTGACATGCCGAACCACCCATAGTTTATACGGTAAATATCAGGTTGTTGACTGATTATTGCGTTAAGCTTTGCCTTACCTGTCATTGCCACGGATAAAAAGCTGTTGCTTGCAGCCGTTGTAAATTCATTATTTAAAATATAATCAATCAAATTTTCGGATTTGGATTTGTTTTTTACCTTGACCGTAAGTCTTTCATATCTTGAAATATCAGTTTTTGTATCCACAATTCCCGTAACCGTAAACTTCGTTCCTTTTAAGGTAAGCGTTTTTCCGATCAGGTCCTCATATAGATTTATATCCTGATAAACCGTAACCTCATTACCTTTTTCGTTTTTAACCTTTGTTCCGTCGGTATACTGAGTTTTCTTGAAAACATCGAAGATATATTTGCTTACGGCTATCTCATCCTTATTCTCATCAGGCAGGGTTCCGCATAAAAGCTTGTAGCCGAACTCGTTCAGAATATCGGCGTCAACCGCAGCAAAACCGCTAAAAGATCTCCTATAAATATCATAATCTGTCTCGGTTGTTTTCTTGTCCGGATTTGTGTTTGACTCAAAGCTGAGTCCCGAGCCGTCAGAAAAAACTCCGTGCATATTTATATTCGTTTTATCGGTAATTTTTGAAAGCTCCTCATCGGAAAAATTATATCGGTTTGACACCCAATAATCCTTACCCATTTTTCTTTCCTTTGCAATGGAAAGATAATCAATTTTTGAGTCAATGAGCGAATTAGTGCATGTTTTTACATGATTATATGAGCCGAAGGTGTCGGCAAGTCCGAAAAGACCGAATGAAATACATGAAAGAATAATTGTCACGGCAAGTCTTATCTTCTTATGCTTAAGACCGCTTGCTCCGATTCTTACGGCATTATGAAAAGGAAGTCTTGATTTTATCAGATTGAACTTTCCGTCCGATTCTTTAATCTTGCTTTCGTCGGTTTTAATGAATTTTTTGCCCGAGCTTTTATTTACGGTTATATTAACATCGCCTTTCGCTGTTTTATCAATATAATCGTTTATCGCTTTTCTGTCTTCCTCGGTTAAGTGATAGCCTGCGGCTACGGTAATTCCGTCCGCCGAAAATTCAATATTTTCTGAAATTTCTTCTGCATTTTCATTTAACTCGACATCGCTTATTATATGACCGTCGCTAAGCTCGATTATTCTGTCGGCATATTTTTCGGCAAACTCTCTGTCATGCGAAACTACTATAACAAGCTTTTCCTTTGACAGCTTTTTAAGTGTATCGAAAACCTGCTTGCCGGTGTTTGAATCAAGCGCTCCTGTGGGCTCGTCGGCCATTATAATTTCGGGCTTTTTGACAAGCGCTCTCGCAATGGCTACTCTCTGTTTTTGACCGCCCGATAATTCGTTTGGCTTTCTTGAACCGTACCCTTCCAAATCAACCTGTTTTAAAATTTCGTTGATTTCACTGTCCTTTGCCTTTCTTCCCTGTAATTCAATCGAGAGGGCAATGTTCGCTCCGACAGTGAAATCGTCAAGCACATTGTATTCCTGAAATATAAAGCCTAAATAGGTATTTCTGTATGAATCAAAATGCTTTTGCTTAAAGTCCTTTGAGGAGACACCCTTAATTCTTATTTCTCCGCTGTCATATTTATCAAGACCGCCTAAAAGGTTTAAAAGGGTTGATTTACCGCTTCCCGATTTTCCTAAAAGAAAAACCATTCCTTTTTCGGGAAACCGTATGCTGACATTGTCAAGCGCCTTTACAGGTACTCCCTTTTTGATTTTATAAACCTTCGTAAGATTGATTGCTTCTAACATTTTTATCCTCCGTTTCTCGTTTTAACTGTTCTATTTCAGATAGTACACTAATAAGATAACACATCCGCTCTTATTTGTCAATAGGTTATTTTTTAAAATTTGAAAGTTCAGTTTTTACATCGCTTTTAAAATCTTTCCACTTATCATCATGCTCGACAAAATAAAGCGGACAAAGCTTACCTGTAATATCATAATGTCTTATAACATTTTCTTCATTAAGCCCCGTTTCGCTAAGCAGCCACGCCGTAAGCTTAACTAATGAATTATATGTTTCGGTATTGAATTTTCCGCTTGCGTCGGGGTGGCAGACCTCAATAGAAATCGAGTCCTTGTTTCTTTCGTTGCTTGCGGCGGACTTTTCATAAAGAGGAACGCACTGGATTATTTCCCCGTTTAGACCTACTACAAAATGCGAGCTGACCTCGGTATCGTCCTTATCGAAAAAATCCCTGTTGTTCTGAGCGGTGGTTTTGGGATTTCCGACATAATGAATTACAATATTTTTTATATCGGACAGCTCTGTTCCGGTGCGGGCGGTGGAGTGGCGGTGAATCAGCTGAACATCCACCCACTCCGGAACCGAAACCTTTTTAAGTTTTTCAACCCTGCTTTCGCTTTTAAAAAAGGGTTTTCTTTCCTTATAATCAGAGGCGCCGCTCTTGAAAAATGATTTTATTAAAAAAATCAGTCCTACGGTAATTCCGATAAATAAAACTAACTTTGTTATTCTTCTGAAGACGATTTTTCTTCTCCGTCTTTTTCTTTTAATATAAAATTCCTTTTTTGTAATCATTGCTTTATCTCTTTAAAAATTACTGTTGCTTTAAACAGGTCGCCGTCAATATCAATGTTAAGTTTTCCGCCCTGAAGCTCAGTAAGGTTTTTCGCAATGGAAAGTCCCAATCCGCTTCCCTCGGTATTTCTCGAGGAATCGCCTCTTACAAATCTCTCTGTCAGCTCTTCTCCCGAAATGTTAAGCTCGTTTTTCGAAATATTTTTGAATGTTACGCAGACGCTGCCGCGGTTTTCATAAATTTCAAGATAAACTCTTGTTCCGCTTAATGAATACTTGCAGATATTCGCGGTAAGGTTCTCGAAAACTCTCCATAAATGCCTTCCGTCCGCCATAATATAAAGCGGATTTTCGGGACAGGTAAGAACAGGCGTAAGCCCTGCGTTTTTAAGCTTTTCGTCAAACTCGCCTAAGGTCTGCGTAAGCAAAACCGCAGGCTCGCATTTTGTAAGCTCAACAGACAGATTTCCCGTTGAAGCCTTTGAAGCCTCAACCAAATCTTCAATAAGCTTTTTAAGCCTTGCCGACTGTCTGTCAAGCACGCTTATATATTCCGTCACCTTTTCGTTTTCAACATTTTCTTTTTTGATAAGGTCGACATAATTTATAATTGAGGTAAGCGGAGTTTTTATATCGTGGGAAACATTGGTTATAAGCTCGGTTTTAAGCCTTTCGCTCCTCGTTTTTTCGTCAACCGCGTTTTGCACCGTAGAATTTATATTATTCAGATATCCGCAGAATTCAACAAAATCAGGCAGCATTTTCTCTGAATCTATTTTGTTTTCAAAATTACCCTGCGACATAAGCTCTCCGCCCATTTTAATCTTTTGAAGGCAAATACTGATATAAACGGCAAAAATCATCATTAAAGCAATGATTATAAGAAGCAGGAAAGCAAAAAGTCCGGATGAATAAAATCCCATGCCCATAATACCCGCTAAGAAAACCGCTGCTACTACCGCCGCCAATCCCAAAACGGTTTTTTTGACTATTGTCAGGTTTTTTATTATGTACCAAAGAAAAGAAAACAGCTTTTTTATTCTTTTATATATAAACGCGAGTACGATATAAATTACATTATTTTTTATAATTGTTTTTTTCTTTATTCGGGTCACCATTGAAAGAAAAGCCGAAAAATAGCTGAAATACAGAATAACCGCCGAAACCGCAAGCAAAACATAATAAGCGTAACCGTGGTTTGTTTCGGTTATATCAAAAAGTATAAATGTAAGTATAAAGTTTATAAAAATTACTATATCAAAAGGTATTTTGTCAAAGCGGTTTAGTTGTAAGCTGCCGTCTTTTCTTAGTCCGGCAGAAGCGCAAAGGAAGCAAAATGTCATAATAAAAAGTATTACTGATATTATTCCTATAAAGTAGACCGCATAACGCAAAGTATAAACTATTCCTGCGGTTTTTACCCTAAGCATAAGGCTTTGAGTCATTTTAAAATTCTCGCCTGCGTAAACGGTGACCTTTATAAGCTGTTTTGTATCGGCTTCTAATTCCAGTTCATCGGATTCGGAAAGAAAATAAGTGGTCAGATATCCGTATTTAGCGATATATTTTTGACCCTTGTAATTTGAATAAAGGATTTCGCCGTTTTCATCCTCAAGCGTTGCGTAAATTCCGTTTTCATTGCAGAAATCTTCAATTTCTTCATGAAATTCATAAATTTCAACTACATTTCCGCAATACTGCGATAGCTTTGATTCAAGAATACTGCTCTTGATTTCGTCCTTGGATTTTACATACATATCGCTTTCGACCGCGGCAATTGCCGCAACGACGCATAAAAACGAAGAAAGAGCGAAAACAAACGAGAAAAACACCGCCGCTATTTTAACGGCAACATTACCCATCAGCTTTTTCATCACTTCACATCCTTTTCAAATTTATATCCGTGCGCCCAGACAACCTTCAGATATCTCGGCTCAGCCGGATTTATTTCGATTTTTTCTCTTAAATGTCTTATATGAACCGCAACGGTGCTTTCAGCACCTATGGGTTCGTCCTTCCAGACGCTCTCATATATTTCCTTTGGCGATAAAACGGCGCCCTTGTTTTTCATAAGAAGCTTCAAAATTTCGTATTCTGTGGGAGTTAAGTTTGTTTCTTCACCGTCAACAAATACCTGCTTTGCCTTATCGTCTAAGATAACAGAGCCGATTTTAATTGTCTTGTCTGAGCTTGCGGTCTCTCCTGCTCCGAGCTTATAAAACCGCCTTAACTGAGAGCGAATTCTCGCTATAACCTCAACCGGATTAAAAGGCTTAGTTATATAATCGTCGGCCCCGATATTAAGACCTAATATCTTGTCGGAATCCTCGCCCTTTGCGGTAAGCAAAATAACCGGAATGTTCGAAATTTCACGGATTTTCAGCATTGCGGAAATTCCGTCAACCTCGGGCATCATTATATCCATAAGCACAAGGTCAACCTTGCTTGATTTCACCGCCTCGACAGCCTGCAGACCGTTAAAAGCCTCCGCGGTTTCATAGCCCTCTGCTTCTAAATATATTTTAAGAGCCGAAACGATATCGCGCTCGTCGTCACAAATAAGAATTTTGTACATTTCCTCACCCTCCGATAAAATTATATCAAACCAAGCTTTAAAAATAAAGTGGTAAATCTTTTAAGAATTCTTTAAGATTGAAAAACATTCAAAAAAGTGGTATATTATAAATAAGATTTTTTTACGGAGATTTTTATATGAAACATGAAATACTTCTTTCGGCACCGCCGATTATAAGAGATTTTCTTACATATAATGAAACCATTAAGGGTAAATCCGCCCTTTCTGTTGAGGAATACTATCATGATTTACAGACCTTTTTCAGATATCTTCTGCTTATCCGCGGAATTGCCGATAAAAATACACCGTTTGAAAAAATAGATATTTCGTCGGTTGACGCAGAGCTTATTTCTTCGGTTACTATTTCGGACCTCTATGCTTTTATAGTTTTCTGTAAAAACGAGCGCGGAAACAGCGCCGCCACAAGGGCGCGCAAAACTTCAACTCTTAGAATATTTTTTAAATACCTAACAAATCAGATACATCTGCTTGATGTAAACCCCGCCGAGCTTTTGGACTCCCCTAAGGTTAAATCGGGACTGCCCAAGCACCTGACCTTAGAGGACTCATTGGAGCTTTTAAATGCGGTGGAAGGCCCCAACAAAGAAAGAGACTACTGCATATTGACCCTCTTTTTAAACTGCGGAATGCGTCTTTCCGAGCTTTGCGGAATAAATTTAAGCGATATCAGGTCCGATAATACCTTAAGACTGCTCGGAAAAGGCAACAAGGAAAGAATTGTTTATTTAAACGACGCATGCCTTGACGCAATAAAGAAATATATGGCTGTAAGGCCTAACGATTCGGTCACTTTTACCGACAGAAACGCGCTTTTTATCAGCCGAAACAATCGAAGAATAAGCAATAAGACCGTTCAGCATATCGTTAAGACCTATCTTGAAAAAGCGGGTCTCGGCGGAATGGGCTTTTCAACCCATAAATTGCGGCATACCGCCGCAACGCTGATGTATCAGCACGGGCATGTTGATATAAGAGTTTTAAAGGATATATTAGGGCACGCTAATTTAGGCACTACGCAAATTTACACCCATATTTCCGATGAACAGGTTAAAAACGCAATCGAGGCCAACCCTCTGAGTAAAGTAAAGCCAAAAGAAAAAAACAAGCCATAAACCAGACATTAGACGATAGATTGTATATGTTAGACTTACAAGAATTTCTTTTTAATTTTCGTGCCGTTAGGCACACATTGGTCTAATATCTAACATCTAATGTCTAAAATCTAATTGGAGATAAAATATGACTGAAATTCACCCCATTCCCCCGCTCTATTCAAAAAATTCGGAAATACTTATATTAGGCAGCTTTCCCTCTGTTAAATCTCGGGAAAACGAATTCTTTTATGCCCATCCTCAAAACAGATTCTGGAAAGTGCTTAGCGCGGTTTTTAATTCCCCGCTGCCGCAAAATACAGACGAAAAAAAGGAGCTTGTTTTAAAAAACAAGCTCGCGCTTTTTGATGTTATAAAGCAGTGTGATATAAAAGGCTCCGGCGATTCGACTATTAAAAATGTCATTCCCAATGATTTAACACCGATTATCGAAAGCTCAAATATAAAGCATATATTTTTAAACGGCAAAACCGCCGAAAAATACTATAAAAAATATTCAGCTCCGAATATAAATATTGAATTTACCACTCTCCCCTCCACCTCGCCTGCCAACGCCACATATTCTCTCGACCGGCTGATAGAAGAGTGGAAGATAATTGACAAAAAATTATAGACTTGAAAGAGATTATATCTAATTTTTGTGCCGAGAAGCACATATTGAAAAATCCCTCCACCGCATCATGACCTGGTCCGCCAAACTAGATATTAGACGATAGACGGTAGATGTTAGAGAATACCCCTCAGTCACCTTGCGGTGACAGCTCCCCCTTTAGACGATAGGGTTTGGTTATATCTGTGCCGTATGTCACACATCCGTTTAATGTCCGGAGCCTAATATCCGGCATCTAAAACATCAGCTCCCCTCTATCTCGCTTGTGCGAAAAGAAGGGAACCGAATTTTTAGTTTTATTATAATTTAAAGAAGTATGCACACAAGGCCGTTACAGCCGTCATTTATAACGCGTTCTATGGTTTCCTGAACCCGCATTCTCGCGTCGGTCGGCATGTGGGCAAGCTTCGCGTGAAGTCCCTCATTTACGAGGTCATGGAGCGATTTTCCGAAAATATTGGAATCCCAGATTGAAACGGGGTCCTCTTCAAATCCGCTTAAGAGATATTTAATCAGATCCTCGCTTTGCTTTTCGCTGCCGACTATCGGGCTTACCTCGGTTGTTATATTTGCTTTCATAAGATGTATTGACGGAGCGGACGCGCGAAGCCTTACGCCGTATCTTCCGCCCTGTTTAACAATTTCGGGCTCTTCAAGCTTTAATTCCTCGGTGGTCGGCATTACAATGCCGTAGCCTGTAGCCTCGACCTCATCCAAGGCGTCTTTTACTCTCATATAATTTTCTTTCATTTTAGCGAGCTGTAAAACCGTTTGCATAAGCGATTGCTCATCGGCAATATCAAGTCCTGTTGTTTCAGAGAGTATCTTATAAAACAGATTTCCGTTTACATCAATTCTTATAAGCGCACTGCCGTCGCCCAAGTTAATATATTCTACGGCTGCGCCTTTTATATTGCTGTTGCCGTCAAACGCGGTTTCGACAGAAGAAATATCCTTAATTCTTTTAAAGCCCGAGACGGCGGATTTAATAGCCTCGGTAACCTCTGCCCTTAAAGGATGTTCTACGGGAAGAGTATTTATCCATTTTGGGAAATTTATCGAAATTTCTTTTATCGGGAACTCGAAAAGAATTCTTGTAAGTATTCTTTTTATATCGTTTTCGGTAAGGTCGGCACAGCTGACGGGGATAACGGCCACCTTATATTTTTCGGTTAATTTTGCGGCGCTTTCAAGAGCCTGAGCGGAGGTCGGGTCTAAGCAGTTTAAAAGAACGATAAAGGGCTTATTTATCTGCTGTAATTCTTCGATTACACGCTGTTCCGCCTCCTCATATTCTTCGCGCGGAATATCGCTTATGCTTCCGTCGGTAGTAACAACAAGTCCGATTGTGGAATGTTCGTTTATAACCTTTCTTGTGCCGATTTCAGCCGCCATATTAAACGGAATAGGCTCTTCATACCACGGAGTCATAACCATTCTCGGCTGATCGTTTTCAATATATCCGAGCGCGCTCGGAACTATATAGCCTACGCAGTCAATCAGTCTTACATTCATCACGGTATTGCCGTCAAGATGTATTTTTGTGCTTTTTTCCGGAATGAATTTAGGCTCTGTAGTCATTATTGTTCTGCCGGAAGAAGATTGCGGCAATTCATCGTTTGCCCTTTCTTTTTCAAATTCACCGTCTATATTCGGAAGCACCATTTTTTCCATAAACTGCTTTATAAAAGTCGATTTACCCGTTCTTACGGGTCCGACAACGCCTATATAGATATCTCCTCCTGTTCTTGCGGCAATATCCTGATAAATACTTGTTCCTGTCATAAATTCTTCCTCCGATTAAATTTTAACTTGTTAAAGGTTATGCAGGGAAAAAAATAAATATGACAAAAGCCGCACCCTAAATTCAGGGTGCGGCTTAAAAATTTTAAAAAACGATTATTTTACCATGCTTGCAACTTCGGAAGCGAAATCGTCAACACGCTTTTCAATTCCCTCGCCCTTTTCAAAGCGAACGAAAGCGGAAATCTTGATATCCTTGCCGATTTCCTTAGCAGTCTTTTCAACATATTTGCCGACTGTAAGGTCGCCGTCCATAACGAACTGCTGGTCAACAAGGCAGTTTTCCTTATAATACTTACCGATTTTGCCCTCAACGATTTTGCCGAGAACTGCATCGGGCTTGCCTGCCATTTTGGGGTCTTCCTTCATCTGGCTGATAAGGATTTCCTTTTCCTTTTCGATTACTTCTGCCGGAACGGAAGCCTCGTCAAGATAAGAAGGATTCATCGCCGCAATCTGCATCGCGACATTTTTGCCCATAGCGACAAGCTCTGCATTATCAGCGTCAAGCTCGGTATCAAACTTAACCATAACGCCGATTTTACCGCCTGCGTGAACATAAGATACGATTTTGCCCTCATATCTCTCGAAACGGCGGATCTTAATATTTTCACGAACCTTTAAGAAAAGCTCCTGAACCATTTCTTCAACGGTCTGTCCGTTTTCGGTGCATTTTAAAAGTGCATCCATATCGGCAGGATTCTGAGCTGCTATAACCTTAGCAACCTTAAGCGCAAGAGCCTTGAATTCCTCGCCGTTAGCAACGAAATCGGTCTCAGCATTGATTTCAACAACAACGCCGACATTGTTTTCGGTATATGCGCAAACTGTACCCTCAGCGGCAATTCTGCTTGCCTTTTTAGCCTGAGAAGCAAGTCCCTTTTCTCTTAAAAAGTCCATTGCCGCGTCCATATCGCCGTTGCACTCGGTAAGAGCCTTTTTGCAATCCATCATTCCGCAGCCGGTCTTTTCTCTTAAAGCCTGAACATCTTTAGCTGTAAAAGCCATGATAGTTTCCTCCTGTTATATTATTATAAGTTAATTAAGCCTCAGCGGTTTCTGCAGCTTCTGCAGTCTCCTCAGCTGGCTCTTCGTCCTGAGCCGCTGTTCCCATTTCGCTGCCCTGTCTGCCTTCGATAACGGCATTTGCCATAGTCTCAGCAAGAAGCTTTACGGCACGGATAGCGTCGTCATTTCCGGGGATAACAACATCAATTTCATCAGGATCGCAGTTTGTATCAACAATTCCGACAATCGGAATGCCGAGCTTATGAGCCTCTGCAACCGCAATTCTTTCTTTTCTCGGGTCAACTATAAACATAGCGCTCGGGAGCTTCTTCATATCCTGAATACCGCCGAGGAACTTTTCAAGCTTCTCTATTTCAAGGTTAAGCTTAACAACTTCCTTTTTAGGAAGAAGATCAAAGGTTCCGTCGTCACGCATGGTGCGGAGCTGATTAAGACGGGCAATACGGGTACGGATAGTTGTAAAGTTGGTAAGCATACCGCCGAGCCAACGGGCGTTGACATAAGGCATACCACAATGCTCTGCTTCTTCCTTAATGGAATCCTGAGCCTGCTTCTTTGTTCCTACGAAAAGGATATCTCCGCCCTCAGCCGCAATGTCGCGAACGAACATATAAGCTTCGTTAAGCTTCTTTACCGTCTTCTGAAGATCGATAATGTAGATACCGTTACGCTCTGTAAAAATATACTGAGCCATTTTCGGGTTCCAGCGTCTGGTCTGATGACCGAAATGAACGCCGGCTTCAAGTAACTGTTTCATTGATACTACTGCCATGATTTTTTCCTCCTGAGGTTTTCCCTCCATCCCGTTTACCGCTGCGGCGACCGAAAAGTATCAGTTAAGGCACCTGCCGTCATCAAACGGAATGTGTGTAATTTTTTTGCCGTGCATAACACAGCTGATAGATTATACCATATTAAGGGAATAATTGCAAGCTTTTTTTACTAAAATTTAGTTAACAGTATAACCCGATTATTTTACATAGATTTAACATAGAAATGATATCAATTTTATATTCGTATGATATATTGAATTCAAAATTAAAGGGGCGTGATGAAAAATGGATTTTTTCAGTTTTTTGAATATGCTTGGCGGACTGTGTCTTTTCCTGTTCGGTATGAACATAATGGGTCAGGCACTTGAAAGGCGTGCAGGGAGCCAATTAAGCTCGGTTCTCTGCAAAATGACGACAAACAAATTTGCCGGTTTCTTAACTGGATGCGGCGTAACCTCTGTTATACAAAGCTCTTCTGCTACAACGGTAATGGTGGTAGGCTTTGTTAATTCGGGGATAATGAATTTAAAACAGGCTATAAATGTTATTATCGGAGCAAATGTCGGCACAACGATAACCGCATGGATTCTATCCCTCAGCGGAATAAGCGGCGAAAGCTTTTTGATAAAGCTTTTAAAGCCGTCCTCTTTTACCCCAATTCTTGCTTTAATAGGTATAATTCTTTATATGTTCTGCAAAAACGCCAAAAAGCAGGACTCAGGTTTGATATTGCTCGGATTTGCAACGCTGATGTTCGGAATGGAAACAATGTCTTCTTCTGTAAGCGGACTTGCGCAGGTAAGCGCATTCAGAGACGCGTTTATAATGTTTACAAATCCTCTGCTCGGAGTTTTGGCAGGAGCATTGCTTACGGGTATAATTCAGTCAAGCTCGGCATCTGTAGGAATTCTGCAGGCGCTTGCAAGCACGGGTCAGGTAACATTCGGTGCCGCGATTCCGATTATAATGGGACAGAATATCGGAACATGTGTAACTGCGCTTATTTCCTCTGTGGGAGCAAATAAGAATGCAAAAAGAGCGGCTTTTGTGCATTTATCTTTTAATGTTATAGGAACGGTTATTTGCTTAAGCGTTTTCTCGGCAGTCAAAGCAATTTTCTCTCCTGCGATTTTAGGCGACGCAATTTCAAGCTTTCAGATTGCAATTGTACATACCTGCTTTAATCTGATATGCGTTATTATTCTTTTGCCTATGACGGGTCTGCTTGAAAAAATCGCCCTTAAGGTTATTAAGGACGGCAAAAAACCGGACAAGATCATTGAGCTTGACGAGCGCTTGCTTTCCACTCCCGCTCTTGCGGTCAAGCAATGTGTAAACATAACAAACGAAATGGCGAGTTTAAGCGTTAAAAACCTCAAAAACAGCATTTCTTTAATAAATAATTTCGATTTCAAAACCTACGATAAAATATTAAAGACCGAAGAAAAGGTTGATAAATATGAGGACATGCTCGGCACTTATATTATCAAGCTCAGCTCTCAGAAAATGACCGATAGGGACAGCGAGCTTACAACCGAAATTTTAAAAGCCATAGGTGATTTTGAAAGAATTTCGGATCATGCGGTCAATATTTCAAAGTCTGCTCTTGAAATGAATGACAAAAAGCTTTCTTTCTCTGAAACCGCCATGAAAGAGCTTAGCCAATTATTCGGCGCGGTAAACGAAATAACGGATATGACCCTTTCAAGCTTTATAAATTCCGATGTTAAAAAAGCAAAGAGCGTTGAGCCGTTAGAGCAGGTAATTGATGAGTTAAAAGAAACGGTAAGAAGCAGACATATTAAGAGAATGAAGGACGGAAAATGCAGTATAGAAGCAGGATTTGTTCTCTCCGACCTTTTAACAAATCTCGAAAGAGTTTCGGACCACTGTTCAAATATTGCAGGCTGTCTTATAGATTCTTCAGAGCATAATCTTGATATTCATAAAACCTTAAGATACACTAAAAACGAAAACGAAAGCTTTAAGAATATGTTTAAGGATTATGAAGAAAAATATATGGCGTTTTAAAAAGACAAACAAAGAGCAGGGATAATTCCCTGCTCCTTTTTTATATCTATTCTTTTTTCTCAGCCGTCTGTTCTGTTTTTTCTTCCTGAGGAGCGTCAAGGACATCTCCCGCATGCTCGTTACAGCTTTCCGGCAGATTATTTTCTGTATACCACCCGATATCCTTAGACGGGCAGGCATTTGTCGCAAGAAGTCCGGAAGATGTGCAGTAATATCTCTTATGAACATAAGAGCTGTCGGTAAATTCCTTAGGCTCTAATCCCTCATGGATTTTGCCCATAACAGCGCCCCACATTCTAAGAGCTATAGTGCTTGTGGAAATTCCCTGCTGAGTATCGTAGCCGCACCAGCATGAAGCCACATAGTAAGGCGTTCCGCCGACAAACCAAAGGTCATTCTGGTCGTTTGTCGTACCTGTTTTGGCATAGAATTTCATATTTTTTATAAAATTCTGCGCGTCCTTACCTGTTCCCTGAGAACCGTAAATAACATTCTGCAAAAGCTTATTCATTATAGTTGCCGTGTCCTCGCCGACAGCGACCGTGGGCTTAACCTTCTTTTCAAGTACAACATTGTCATACTGGTCGCAGACCTTAGAATAAAATGTCGGCTTGTAGTAAAGTCCCTTATTTCCGAACACCGCAAAAGCCGCCGCGGATTCAAGAGAGGTTATTCCCCCGTTTGTACCGCCCATGCCAAGAGCCGAAAGGCTTGAAGCGTCGGGGCTGTTAAGCGTGGTAATTCCCATTTTCTGAGTAAGGAAATCAAAACAGACCTGCGGGGTAAGCTTGTCAACGATATATACGGGAATTGTATTCATTGACCTTTCAAGCGCAAATTTTACGGTTGTTTTTCCGCTGTAATAATTGTACCAGTTTTTAGGCGTCCAGCCCTTTGTATAGGCTGTTGCTTTATCCTCAAGCACCGTGGAATAGTTTATAAGTCCTTTTTCAATCGCAGGCGCATAAGCGGCTATCGGCTTCATTGTAGAACCCGGCTGTCTTATTGCGTCGGTTGCGCGGTTAAGGCCCTTTGTGCCTAAGTTGACGGTTTTTTTGCCTATTCCTCCTGCAAGTCCGACAACATTTCCCTTATAATCCATAATTGTAAAGGAGCCCTGAAGAGTCTTTCCGTCCTTAGCCTTTAAAGCAAAAGACTCATCATTAAAAACGGAATCAATATCGGTCTGAATTTCGGGATTGAGATTTGAATAGACCTTATATCCGCCGTTATAAAACTTAGTTAAAGCCTCTTCTTCGGTTATGCTCAAAGCTTCCGCTAAATCCTTTGTAACCTCTCTAATAAGCGCCTCAACATAATATGAATTAACCTCGGATTCGCTTATCGCCTCTTTTGAAGCAACTATTTTAAGCTCTTCCTTAAGTGCGTCCTCATATTCCTTTTCGGTAATATATCCCTGATTTTTCATTTCGCGAAGGACTACCTCGCGCCTTGCCTTATTATTATCGGGATTATCGTCGGGCGAATAAACCGAAGGACTCTTGGTTATTGAGGCAAGTGTTGCGCATTCAAGAATCGAGAGGTCCTTAGCGCTTTTTCCGAAATAATAATTGGACGCAACCTCTACGCCGTACATTCCGTGTCCTAAGGCGATTGTGTTAAGATAGCATTCCATTATTGTTTCTTTTGAATAAGTGCTTTCTATATATCGCGCGCGCATTATTTCTCTGACCTTACGGCTTGCGGTCTTTTCCCTGTCGCTCATTATATTTTTAACAAGCTGTTGGGTGATAGTCGAGCCGCCGTAGCTTGTATTTGAATGAAGCGCCATATTTAAAAATGCCTTGACGGTTCTTTTCCAGTCAACTCCCGGGTGAGAGAAAAATCGCTTGTCCTCTATCGCCACAAAAGCGTTTACAAGGTTTTGCGGAATTCCCTCATAGGATTCATCCTTGCCTTCGGCTGACTCCTGATTGTAAGGAACCCATATTCGGTTAAACTCGCCGTGCAGTCTCTGATACTCTTTCCAGTTTC
>CAKSLH010000004.1 GCA_934466515.1 uncultured Eubacteriales bacterium | reverse complement strand
GCTTTTAAAGCTATGAAGAAAAAAGGAAGTTTATTTTTTAAATCGTTTTACTTAAGCTTTATCTGCGCTTTATGCCTTTTTATTTTCTTTTACGGAATATCAAAGGCATACACAAAGGTAAGAAAAATCGGCTTTTCCGATGACAGAAAAGCCGTTGAAATTTCGAAAAACGGGATAAAAATTCTTGATTTTGAATTTGAGTTTTAAAATAATCAATAAATTCCGGGGAAATACGGAATTTCATCAGACTCAGAGCTGACGGAAGAATTACTGCTGTTACTGCCGTTGCTGTTTTTATCTTCGGAGCTTGATTTACTCTCGCTTTTTAAGCTTTCCGAAGTTCCGGCAGAGGAGCTTTGATTTTCTTTTGCTGCCGAGCTTGTTTCCGACACTGAAGAATTGTCTGACTGACTAAGAGCTTTTGAGGAATTATATGAGGATTCAGACGAAGAGCTGTTTTGATTTTTCTGTGTATTCCCTTTCTTTTTGCATGCGGCAAAAGAGAAAACCGATAAAAGACAAAATACAAGACATAAAGCTTTTTTCATAATTCATTTTCCTTTTTCGATTGATTATAAGAAAATTGTAGCTTAAAGATTTTTTAAAATCAACGGTAAAAACTTTACCTTTTAAGCTTTTTCGACAAAAGTTTCATTCACCCCTTTTCTTTTTATTTCAAATATGGTAATATAAAAGAAAACGCTCGGTGATGTTATGAAAAAAATTCTTAGTATTTTAACCGTTTTTGCTCTAATGCTGAGCTTTTCGGCATGCAAAAGCAAAAGCAATAAAAAATCTGTAACAAAATCAGAGGTCAGCAAGCCTGCCGTTGAAGCTTCCGCAAGCAAGCAGGAGACCTCTTCCGTTCCCGAGCCCGAACCGGAGCCTGTAAAAATCGGCGTCGAATCAATAAAGCTCAGCGCTTATGAAAGGGAATTTGAGGTAGGAACCTCGTTTATGCCTATTGTTACGATGTACCCTTCTAACGCTACCGACAAATCGGAAATCTGGCAGTCAAGCAATACTGCGGTTGCGAAGGTAAACGCGCACGGGAATATAACCGCCGTAGGCGAGGGCGAATGCACCGTAACCGTTACATCTGCGGACAACAAAGCAGTAAGCGCCTCTTTTAAGGTGACTGCTAAAAACCCAAAAGTCATTGAGCCTAAATATATTGACGGAATTTTAATCGCAAATAAATCCTATCCGCTTCCCAAAAATTACAACCCAGGTGTTAATCCCGAAGCCAAAGCGGCTCTTGACCAAATGTTTGCTGCCGCGGCAAGCGAGGGTCTTGTCTTGAGAGTTGCTTCGGGATTCAGAAGCTACAGCACTCAGCAACAGCTTTATAACAACTATGTTAAAAGAGACGGCGTCGCCGCAGCCGACAGATACTCTGCGCGCCCGGGGTATTCCGAGCATCAGACAGGCTTTGCATTTGATATAAACAAAGCAAGCAGCAGCTTTACAGGGACCCCCGAATGCAACTGGCTTGCCGCAAACGCTTATAAATTCGGATTTATTTTAAGATACCCCGAGGGCAAGGAAAACATTACGGGATATATGTACGAGTCTTGGCATTACAGATATATCGGCGTTGAAAAAGCCGAAAAAATTTATAACAGCGGACTTACTCTTGAAGAATATTACGGCTTTACTTCGGTTTATGCCAATTAAAACGCTAAAAGAAAAAAATTCTCAGTCAAAAAAAGACTGAGAATTTTTTTATGCTTTATTCTTTGACTTTAAGCTCGCTCGGAGAAATTTCATTCATAATAAGCGGAATTACCTGATAATAATCGACCTCAACCGCTGTTGAAAACTCGCTGAGCAAATAGTTTACCGCTCGCTTAAGCAGAATTTCATCATTGCTTCTAAGCTTTTTGCCTATCTCTTTTCTTCTTATTTTCTCATTATAAAGCGCCTTAGTAAGTCCGATAATTCCCTTTCGGTCACCCGAAGAAAGGATATTTTTATATGTATCTCTGCGCTGAGTTTCATCCGCAATCCAATTAGGCTCGATATCGCCCGAGCCGCTTATCAGCTCGCAAAGCTCATTAAACCCTAAGGTCTTTTTGATTTTAGACATCAGGCTTTCATTTTTTACAGGCACATAAATAAGGTTATTATCCTGCAAAACCGGCTTTAAACAAAAATACTCATAAACCTCTTTGCCTATCTTCTTTTTTTCTGTCCCCTCAATTATACAGGTTCCGTTTGACCCGTAAACAACAGTATCCCCTTTTTTAAACACTTAAATATTCATCTCCTATGTACTATTATACTACTTTTTTCGACAAATTGACATAGGCAAAATAGACAAGCTTATTAAAAGCGTACAAAAGGTTTTTTGCATAAAAACACCGCCTTCACGGCTTTAAGCCGAGGGCGGTGCTTAAATTTAAGCAATAATCAGTTTTCCGAATGATTCTGAATGTACT
The DNA here is from genome assembly GCA_934466515.1 of uncultured Eubacteriales bacterium. Taxonomy (GTDB): domain Bacteria; phylum Bacillota; class Clostridia; order Oscillospirales; family Acutalibacteraceae; genus UBA737. The sequence goes on along the minus strand of CAKSLH010000004.1, from coordinate 224,471 downwards.
CTACAACATCGTTTACAGTTTTAAAGTTTTCAATTTCCTCGTCCGGAATTTCGATATTAAATTCATCCTCGATAGCCATAAGCATTTCTACGACATCAAGACTGTCCGCATTCAAATCCTCGGCAATTTTTGTCTCGGGAGTGATAGTATCCTTATCGACATCAAGCTGATCGGCGAGAATTTCAACAAACTTTTCAAAAACCATAATTTTTCCTCCAATGAATATTTTCTATATCAAATGATATGTTCAAAATGAGCTTTTGTCAATAGTTTTTTTATTTTTTAAAACACATTTTATAAAACTGTTGCAAAAAAAGCGGTTTTAAATTATAATGTATTTAATATGTGTATTTCAGGTGATATTTATTATGGCTAAAAACGAAAAAATGGTTAAATCCATTACCTCGATGGACGAGGACTTTGCCCAGTGGTATACCGATGTCTGCCTTAAAGCCGAGCTTATTGATTATTCCTCGGTAAAGGGCTGTATGATTATCAGACCTTACGGATATGCTATCTGGGAAAACATTCAGCATATTATGGACTCAATGTTCAAGGAAAAAGGACATGAAAATGTTTATATGCCTCTTTTCATTCCCGAAAGTCTTTTGCAGAAGGAAAAGGACCATGTTGAGGGCTTCGCTCCAGAGGTTGCATGGGTAACCCACGGAGGAAACGAAAAGCTTGAAGAAAGGCTTTGTGTAAGACCTACTTCAGAGACCCTTTTCTGCGACCACTTTAAAAATATCGTTCAGTCCTACCGCGACCTGCCGAAGCTTTACAATCAGTGGTGCAGTGTAGTCCGCTGGGAAAAGACTACCAGACCTTTCCTGCGTTCGCGCGAGTTTTTATGGCAGGAGGGCCATACAATACACGAAACCGCCGAGGAAGCAAAGCATGAAACCGAGCAGATGTTAAATGTATATGCGGAGTTTGCCGAAAAATACCTTGCAATGCCTGTTGTAAAAGGTCAAAAAACCGAAAAGGAGCGCTTTGCAGGAGCTGAGGCAACCTATACAATAGAAGCCTTAATGCACGACGGAAAGGCTTTACAGAGCGGAACCTCGCATTATTTCGGGGACGGCTTTTCAAAGGCTTTTGATGTCACCTTTACCGACAGGGAAAATAAGCTCTGCCACCCTTACCAGACATCTTGGGGAACAACAACAAGGCTTATCGGTGCTGTTATTATGACTCACGGAGACGATAACGGTCTCGTTCTCCCCCCTGCTATAGCTCCCATTCAGGCTGTAATCGTTCCTATCGCTTCGCACAAAGCAGGCGTTTTAGAAAAAGCCGACGAGATTTGCGAAAGACTCAAAAAGGTCTGCCGAGTTAAATGCGATAAAAGCGAGCAGTCCCCGGGATGGAAGTTTGCGGAATATGAAATGAAGGGCGTTCCGCTCAGAATTGAAATCGGTCCGAGAGATATTGAAAATAATTCATGCGTTGTCGCAAGAAGAGATAATTATGAGAAAATTACCGTTTCTCTTGACGATCTGGAAACCGAAATTCCGCGCCTTTTAAATGAAGTTCGCGACAATCTTTATAACAAAGCATTAAAGCGCCGTGAGAATATGACCTTTGACGCTCATTCTCTTGAAGAAATGAAGGATATCGCCGATAACAAGCCCGGATTTATCAGAGCAATGTGGTGCGGCGACAGAGAGTGCGAGGATAAATTAAAGGAATATGCAGGCGTTACATCGCGCTGTATTCCTTTCGAGCAGGAAGAAATTTCCGATACCTGCGTTTGCTGCGGCAAAAAAGCAAAGCACATGCTTTACTTCGGAAAGGCTTATTAAACTGAATGTATTAAAAACTCTCAGCCGAAAAGGCTGAGAGTTTTTAATTTTTAAGGCAATCTGTTAATAAATATTAAACCGGCTTTCCGTCCTTCCAGACTATGTCTATTACCTTTCCGCCGTTTGCGTGATAGCCGTACAGCGCGCCGTTTTTCCAAGACTCAGGCAATGCCGGAAGAAGCTCTAATTTGCCGTTATTATACTGAGCCAGCATCATCATAATTCCGTTGCAGGCGCCGAAATTTCCGTCAATCTGGAATGGCGGATGCGCGCAGAAAAGGTTGGGATAGCTCCCGCCCATACAGTCGGGGGTGTTAATCTCGCTGTCAATAGGCGTTAACTGATTATCTAAGAGCTTAAGCGCATGCTCGCCGTCCTTAAGCCTCGCCCAGAGATTTATTTTCCATGCAAGGCTCCAGCCTGTTCCGCCGTCTCCCCTCTGCTCTAAGGTCTTTCTGCAAGCCTCTTCAAGCTTCGGAGCTTCATCGGTAATCTGATTTGACGGGAAGAGCGCATAAAGGTGGGAAACATGTCTATGATGAATATCCCATTTTTCATGCTCGGTGTACCATTCCGAAAGTCCGCCGTCCGAATCAATTTTAAAGTCGGGAAGCTTTTTTGAAAGCTTAGAATAATCCGTTTCCGATATACCAAGCTTTTTAGAGGCTATATCTGCGATATTTAAAACATCTCGGATAATTTCGGTTGTCATCGCAGTTGTTATATCAAGCGAACAGGACTTATCTGCGTCTGTCATATATCGGTTTTCAGGGCTTGTGGAGGGGCAGAAAATATAATCGCCTTCAATTTTTATAAGCATGGACTTATAAAAATCGGCAGAGCCCTTTAAAACGGGATATATTTCCTTTAAGAATTCTAAATCCTCGGTATGGATATAATAGTCAAAAAGCATTTTTGTAAGCCAGCCTGAGGACATCGGCCAGTAGCCCCATTGACAGCAGTTGTTTATTCTGTTGGTCGTAGGGTGGGTAACTCTCCATATATCCGAAGCATGGTGGCTTACCCAGCCTTTTGCATTATAGTAGCTTTCGGCTGTTTTTTCGCCTAAAGCCGCCATTTCCTTAATCATACCGATAAGCGGCTCATAGCATTCTTCAAGACCGGCGCTGAGCGTCGGCCAGTAGTTCATTTCGGTGTTAATATTAAGCGTATAATTGCTTGACCACGGCGGAATAAGCTCCTTATTCCATATTCCCTGCAAATTCATCGGCTGAGTGCCTTTTCTTGACGCACAAACAGTCAGATATCTTCCGAAATGGAAAAGCAGAGCATAAAGCGACTGATCCTCTTCGCCCTTTGCCTTTAATTTAAGCCTTTCGTCGGTAGGAAGAGAGCTGTTTTTGCTTTCGGGCAAAACCAGCTCGGTGCGGTCATAAAGCCTTCTGTGCTCGGTTACACAAGCATTTAATAGTTCCTCAAAGGTTACTGTGCCGGCTTTTTTTAAATCCTCATAAAGCTCCGCTCTATAATCCTTTCCGCTTAAAACAGGGTCGGTTTTATAATCCTTAAATCCTGTTCTTACGGCAAAAATAACCGTTGCGCTGTCAGCATTTTCAACGCTTAAAAGATTATCCTTTTCTTTAACCTCTGCGCCGTCTGCAATAACCGTCATTGCAGCTAAATATGGAATTCCCTTTTCGCTGTCGGAATTTGAATAAATCTTGCTTTCCTCATGGCAGGTCGTACTGCCGAAAGGCGCTTCGCAAACGGGTGCGTTTCCCTCAATATAAGCGGTTTTGTTTTTTAAAAATCCGCGGCATTTTAAGGCGCCGTGAAGTGCTGCGTCAAACGAAACCGAATTCGGCTTATCCGCCTCGGTTTTAATCGCCATAACCTGATGAACAGGGCTTATAAAAGCGGTTCTTGTGTATTTTATACCGTTGCTGACAAAGCTTGTTTTAAAAACGGCGGTATCAAGTCTTAATTCCCTGTTATAATCGGAAATTTCCCCGTCAAGCCGCATTTTTAAATCTATTGAGCCAAGCGGCAGATACATCTGAACAAGATAATCTCCGAATTCCTTTTCAAGCAGCTTTTCCGCTTTTTCGGGTTCGCCGTTTAATGTTAACTCGCGCGCGTTTTTATAAGCCTCAACACAATTTTGCTTTGAAACGCTCGGTCTGCCGCTCCAAAGGGTATCTTCATTTAAGTCGATATGCTCTATGCTTGCTCCGCCAAACAGCATTGCTCCTATTCTTCCGTTGCCCAAAGGAAGAGCTTCATTCCAGTTTTTTGCAGGCTTATTATATATAAGCCTATGAGAGTTCAGTGTTCCTTTTACTGTCTTTTCAATCATAATATTTCCCATTTTTATTCTATAGTAATAGTCTCGCCCGAATTTACGGAGTAAATTTTACCTCCGATATCAAACCAAACCTTCAAAAGCGTGGGATTATAAACCGTTTTTGAATCAGCACTGAAAATCAAAGAATTATAAGCGGTTACATAATCGTAAATCTCCATATTGGTTGCATACCAGACATCTTCAAGCCCCGAAATTTCACCGCAGATTTTTTCAAGTAAATCAAATCCGCCGCTGCCGTATTCAAAGCTGTGTCCCCAAAGATAAAAAAGCTTAGGAGTTCTAACAGAGCAATATTCATTTTCGGTTATACTTTTGAATTTATTTATATAATCAAAAAGCTTCGGGTTTGTGTGGTGGGCAGTTGGCATCCAAGCTAAGAAATCCGTGGGTAATTCAAACCTGTCATTATCGCCGTTTAAGGTTCTTGCGTAGCAAATATCAAGATCCTTAAGATAATTTCTTATCTCTTTGTAATTAGTATTATTCGAAAATTCGGTTATTCCCGTATCGGGATAAGCCATTCCGCGGATAATCATGCCGAAGGTCTTTTCAAGCTCCTGTCTGCATTCTAAAACCTCGCGAATTCCGTCAATAGGGCGAAGCTTACCCATTGCCTTATGGTATTTCCCGTGTATGGCAATCTCATGGCCCGAATCAATTAAATATCTTTTAATTTCTTCCGCCGTAAGTCTCCATTCGCCTTCCTTTTCGGAAATAAGTGCACTGTTTATATTAAATGTACATTTTATTTTATAGCGGTTGAGGGTCTCTACCAGCCTTATATCGTCCCTGCACCCGTCATCATAGCTGAAAGTGACCGCCTTTTGTTTTCCGTCAGGGAAACGCAGAAATCTGTAATTCATAATACATTCTCCTCAATTTTTCGCTTTAAAACTGCCACGCATTCAACATGCCTTGTTCTCGGGAACAAATCGAAAGGGGCATATTTTATAAGCTTATAGCCCATATCTTCAAACTCCTTTATATCTCTTGCAAGCGTTGCGCTGTCGCAGGAGACATAGACGGCTCTTTCAGGCTTAAACCCATTGCAAACGGTTTCTATAAGCGAGCGTTCGCAGCCCTTTCGCGGTGGGTCTAATATTACCGTCTGCGGCTTTACCGACTTTTTTTCAAGCTCTTTTACGGCGCTTTCTGCGTCCGAACAAATAAAGCTGATGTTATTTATATTATTGCTTTTTGCATTAACCTCAGCGTCCTTAACCGCTTCGGGCACTATTTCAACGCCTATAACCTCTTTGGCTTTATCCGCAAGCGACAGACCTATCGTTCCCGTTCCGCAATAAAGGTCTAAAACAAGCTTGTTATCCGTCTCGCCGTACTGCGCCGCCTTTTTATAAAGAAGCTGTGCCATATCGTGATTGACCTGATAAAAGCTTTTAAGCGAAATTCTTATTTCGATTCCGCAAAGAATATCCTTTATGCAGCCATCGCCGAAAATATTGCGGGAAGTTTCGCCTAAAATAACATTGTTATCCTTTTTATTGATATTTAAAACTACGGTTTTAATATTTTCATTTTGCTTTAAAAGGCAGTCGGCAAGCTCTTTTTCAAACGGAATTTCTCCTGTTGCTACAATTCCTACCATGATTTCATTTGTTGCAAATGCTTTTCTTAAAACGAGCCTTTTAAGAATTCCTTTTTTTGAAGCTTCATTGTAAACAGGAATTTTATAGGTTTTCACCCAAGCTTTAAAAGCCTTGCAAATCTCCGAAAACTCCTCAGGTTCCAAAAGGCAATCGGTGACGGGAATAATTCTATGAGAATTTCTTGCATAAAATCCTACCGTTCCGTCCTGCGCTATAGGATACGAAGCCTTATTTCTGTATCTTAAATCATTTAAGGAAGTTATCGGCTCGGGCTCCATATCAATTCCCGAAATTCTTTTAATATTTTCTCTTACTGTTTTTTCCTTAAAAGCAAGCTCTGATTTATAGGAAATATGGCGAAGAGAGCACCCGCCGCACTGTTTGGAATACGGGCACTCTGAGTCTATCCTATCAGGGCTTTTATTTATAATTTCTATGGCTTTTGCGAAAGCATAGCTTTTTTTAACCTTTAAAATCAGTGCACGAACCGTATCGCCAACAGCTGTATCGGGAACGAAAACCGCAAATCCGTCCGCCCTTCCGACCCCGTCGCCCGAAGAGGATATATCGGTGATTTCAAGGGCGATTATATCGTTTTTATTCATTTTTGCTTATTTAACTCCGCAATATTTTCAGGTGCGGCTTCTCCTCCTAAATTACCCTCCTGGAAAAGCGAGGTTCCGCGGCGAGAATCATAAGTATCTCCGTTTTTTACATTAAGACCTACGCCGTTTATAATAACGCCGTCATTATTAAGCCACATAGTCTCGGCGGTTTTTATTCCCGTCTGCCAGAAAACATTGCTCTTTTTATTGTTATAGACCACTTCTCCGCGGACAGCCTGACCGAGGGAATTTTCGACCGTGTAAATATTTAAAGTTCTTTTGCCGTCGGGCGATTCTGCGCTGTAGGTAAGCTTACCCTCAGGCAGACGGTTAATATCAAAAAACAGGCTTTCTTTTACTCCTGCCGCAAGATTAAACACGGTTACCGCAAAGGTCAGCCCGTAAAAGCATTTAAGCAATATGTTTTTCAGCATTTTCTCTCCTCCGATTCTCAGATATCCGCCGCATAATGAGGATCTTTCATGTCGTTTTCTTCTATATGATTATTATACTGCGCAACCGAATATCTCGAATGAACTATATAAGCCGCAAAAAAGTAAGGCGCAGTGAAAACCAGCGGCAGTGCGAAAAGCGATATTATAATATAAAATGACATGCCGAAGCATAAAAACACAAACGAGGTAAGCGACCTTCTTGCGATTATTCCCGACATAAGGATAGCCTCAGCCGCGCATTTATTTTCCTGAGCGACAAACAAAAACGGTGCAAGATAAAGCTTTAATGTAATGAGAACAAAGCATACTCCGCCTAAGAAAATAAATATATTCTTAGCCGCCCAGAGGTTTGCCGCAAATTGCGGAACCTTTATATCAAACAAATCATAAATAAAGGGCATTGTCGCAATTCTGACTATTATCGCAGGCAAAAAGCTGACAACGGCATTTTGAAGAACCCTTACAAAAAGCCTTAAAACAAATTCCATCGCTCTTTTATAAGCCCTAAAATCCGAAAAATAATAAAATACGCTTACAACCTCATCGTTACAGCCGAAAGCAAGCCTTTTAAAAAATCTTAAAAGACCTAAAAACAGCGGCGATATCAAAAAAACATTTACTAAAACCGATACCGTTATCACCGCGGCGACATTTCCGATAACAGAAATCATAGAGCATATAAGCCATAAAATAAGCTGAGAGAAAACAAGCACACAGCTTGCAAATATCGCTTTTAAATAATTCCCTTTAAGCGCAAGCTTAGCATTTGTTTTTACAGCTAAAGTCGAAGCCATATTTTTCTCCTTAATACAAATTTCTATAAATATATTATAACTGTATTTTATTAAAAAAGCATTACAGAATTTTTAATTTTGCATACCCTGCCATTATTTTTTTAATTCCGACCTTTTCGAAATTTATTTCAAGCATTGCGTCGGTGGCAGTCTGAGAAATCGAAGTTATTATACCCTTTCCGAAAGCCGAATGCTCAACCGTCTGTCCGACCTTATAGCAATCCGTAGGCTCTTTTTTCGCAGGTGCCGAATAATTCGGCATAAAGGATGGCTTTTTTCTGTAGCCCCCCGCAAAGCCGGATTCGGTATTTCCGAAAGCCGGAGAGGAAGGCGTTTTAGGCTTAGAATATTGGCTGTTTACCGAATAGGACATTCCGAATCCCGTCTGCTCGCTTGAAGCTTCGCAAAGCTCTGAGGGAATTTCCTTTAAAAATCTTGAGGGAAGATTTCTTCCTGTTGAGCCGAACATCATTCTTGAAGAGGTATGCGTTATATAAAGTCTTTTCTTTGCCCTTGTCAGCGCAACATAGGCAAGCCTTCTTTCCTCTTCAATTTCTGCCTCGCCACCTGCAATCGACATATTCCCGGGGAAAATTCCCTCTTCCATTCCGACTAAGAAAACATTTTTAAATTCAAGTCCCTTAGCGGAATGCACCGTCATCATAACAACTCGGTTTTCGTCGCTTTCAAGCGAATCAATATCTGTTATCAGAGCAATTTCTTCAAGGTAATCCGAAAGCTCCGCTTGTGGATTTTCCTCCTCAAACTGCCTTACTGTATTCACAAATTCTTCAATATTAGCAAGCCTGTCGGGTGCGTCTGGCGAGATATCCGAAATAAGAAAATCCCTATATCCCGAAACCCTTAAAATATCCTCCGTAATTTCTGAAACCGATTCGCTTTCGGATTTACATTTAAGATTATCAATCATTTCGCAAAAATCCTTAAGCTTTAAAGAAGCCCTGCTTAAAGCCGCATAGCTGTCGGCATTTTTTAATACCTCAAAAAGAGAAATTCCGAGTCCTGCCGCAATTTCCATAGCAGAGGCAACGGTTGTATCACCTATTCCGCGTCTCGGAACATTTATTATTCTTCTTAGTCTTACATCATCATTAGAATTGTTGACAACTGTAAGATATGCTAAAATATCCTTTATTTCCTTGCGCTCAAAGAAACGCATTCCGCCGATAACCTTATATGCTATTCCGCTTCTCGCAAAGCAGTTTTCAATAGAAGCAGACTGTGCGTTCATTCGATAAAGCACAGCGCTTTCGCAAAAATCATCGCCTGAAGCCTTTAATTTTAAAATTTCATCGGCGACAAATCTTGCCTCGGTGCGGTCGTCTAAGCAGGATCTGACTTTTATCTTATCCCCGTCTCCGAAAGCAGTCCAAAGAGTTTTGCCCTTTCTTCCGCGGTTATGCGAGATCACGCTGTTTGCCGCATTTAAAATATTCCCCGTTGACCTGTAATTCTGTTCAAGTCTTATGGTCTTGGCATTCTTATTTTCGTCCTCAAAATTGAGGATATTTTCAATTGTCGCTCCGCGGAAACGGTAAATGCTTTGGTCATCGTCTCCGACAACGCAGAGATTTCCGTGAATTTGAGACAAAAGGCTTACAAGCTTATACTGCGCATGGTTTGTGTCCTGATACTCGTCTACCATGATATATCTGAACTTATTTCCGTAATGCTCTAAAACATCTGGATTTTCCGATAAAAGCCTGACGGTATTGACTATCATATCGTCAAAATCCATGGCGTCGCTCGCAAGCAGACGCTTTTGATACTCGCGGTAAAGCTCGCACATAAGCTTTGCTCTTAAATCGTTTCCGACACTGCTTAAAGCCTCGCTCGGAGAAACCAAAGAATCCTTACAGCGGGATATGTATGATAAAACCGACTTTACGGGAAGCATTTTATCGTCGATATTATTCTGCTTCATAATCTGCTTTAAAACGGACTTCTGATCGTCGGTATCATAAATAGTAAAATGCGAAGAATATCCTATTCTGTCCGCATTATATCTTAGAATTTTTCCGCAGATGCTGTGAAATGTGCCTGCCCAGATACTCTGTGCGCTGTCGCCTAATTTTTTTGCTATTCTGTCCTTAAGCTCGCCTGCGGCTTTATTCGTGAATGTTATCGCAAGAATTTCGTATGGCTTAGGGGCGTCAACGCAAAAGGGAGCGCCTGAAATTTCCTCCGTTTTATTTTCAAGATAAAGCCTTGCGTTTTCAAGATCATATTGGCTGTAAAAGCCCTCTTTTTCGCTTAAATAAGCGTTTCCGTATTTAATCAGATATGCAATTCGGTTTACTAAAACAGTCGTCTTTCCGCTGCCTGCTCCCGCAAGCACCAAAAGAGGACCTCTGACAGTGGTTACAGCATCAAACTGCCTGTCATTCATTCCCGAAAATTCTTTTTCTATAACCTTTTTTCTTAATTGCAGATAATCCATTCCTTATTTATGTCCTTTTTTCTTCTAGGCAAGCGATAATAAATCCGAACCCGTTTTTAGGCGGCAGATTTTTCGCATAGCCATGTTAAAATACTCGTTAATCCGACAGGATTAACTGCGTTTTTGCCTCGCTCTGCATAAAAATCTGCCAAGCATAAAAATCAGCGACCTAAAATGAGCTGATTTTCGTGTGGAGTTTTATGCGGAGGATGCAGTGAGGCTGGCGCCTCACAAAGACGACAAGTTAAAATACGCCGAAAATACGCCATTTTAGGCGTATTCGGATTATTATCGCTTGCCTAAACTGAATTTTTCTATCTGTCTGGCAAGCTCGACTGCCTTATCGGTATGCGCAACCATTTTTACGGGCTTTGTAAGATCGAGACTGAAAATTCCCATTATGGATTTTGCGTTTATGACATACTTACCCGAAACAAGCTCGATATCATAATCCTTATCTGCGGCGATTGCGGAAAAGCTTTTAACATCGTCAAAGCTTTTTAAAAACAGCATTTTTTCAAACACTTTTAATTTTCCCCTTTTATTCCGAATTTTTTTAGGTCGACCGTTAAATCGTCTCTTACAACAACTCCCTCTTGTTCAAGAAGAAATTTCTGTCTGTTCTCGCCGCCGAACGCAAAAGCGCTCGACAGCTTTCCGAAACGGTTTACAACGCGGTAGCACTTTATATTTTCAGGGTCCGGATTGCAGTGAAGCGCAAAGCCGACAACCCTTGAAAGTCTCGGATTTCCGACATAGCGGGCAATCTGCCCGTAAGTTGCGACTTTTCCGTACGGAATTTTTTTAACTGCCTCGTAAATCTGCTCAAAAGTATTCATCAGAAAAATATTTTCTCCCATAATTCATAGGAGCGAAGCCATTCATGAACATGAGAAATTTTATCCGTGCCTTCAAAATTATCTTTGCTTGCCGTCATTTCATCGGCTGTTGACAAGCCGTGCCAGCCCTCGGGATAAATATGAAGCTCATAAGGAACCTTGTTTTTCGAAAGCGCTAAAGCATAGAAAAGGCTGTTTTCAACCGGAACGCAGGCGTCAGCGGCGGTGTGCCAGATAAACGCAGGCGGAGTATCGGGGGTGACCAGCTTATCGCAGGAAAACCTTTCGTCTGCCTTGCCGTTCGGATAGGTTCCTATAAGGCTTTCAAAGCTTCCGTGGTGTGAATGAGCATAATCCGAGGTGATAACCGGATAACAAAGCACGCTAACGGCAGGCTTATAAGAATTCTTAAAATTCTTTCTTACCTCGGGGATATTATAGGCATTTGAATAATGGGCGGCTAGATGTCCGCCGGCGGAAAAGCCGATAATTCCTATTTTTTCCTTATTCTGAATAAATTCCTCGGAATTTTTAACTATATAATCGAAAGCCGCGGCAACCTCGTTTAACTGTGTAGGAAACCTATGCGGAGCGCAGGAATAATTAAGCACATAAGCATTATATCCCATATTCATAAATTTAAGCGCAATAGGCTCGGCTTCCCTGTCGGAGCAAAATTCATATCCGCCGCCGGGGCAGATAAGAATTCCCTTTCTTCCCTCGGCTTTAAAATAATCCTGAACAAGCTCGGGAACATAAACAGTCAAAGTGGGATTACAGCCGTTTTCGGATAAAAACGGATAAATTTCTTTTAACTCGACAACCTTGCATTTCATAAAATTATCACCCTTTTAAAGCATATAAAGTCCTGATTTTAACAGAACGAATTCGAAATCCTTAACCTTTGTATAAGAATAAACCGGCTCTTTAAGCCTTACATAAATTTCACTCTCATAGTTTTCGAGATTTATTTTAACAACCCTTTTATCGCCTGTTGAAGCGACAAAAGCATAGGAGTCCTCAATATAAAGTCCGTTCGGTCTGTTAAAGGGCGAAACCGCTCCGCCTATTCTAAGCTCCTCGCGGAAGGTTGACATATTGAATTTTATAAGCGCGTTGTATTTTTTAAATACCGCATAAAACGAATCCTTAAAAACCGCAATATCCGACGGAGCAGCGCCCTTATATGCAAATATTCCGTTCCAGATTATATTCCCTGCCGCGTCAACGATATTTGCCTCTCCCTTAGAGGAGCAGACAAACACCTTGCCCTGAGGCAGAGCTATAGTTTTTGCTGTTATATAATTACTGCAAAGATTTGATGAAACCGCATAATTACTGCCGAATTTTGAAAGCAGATAGACATTTTTTGCGATATCGACCATAATACCTGTTTCAAAGGTAATCATTTTATAACCGATTATTATATTTTCTTTGGTTTTATCCTTGCAATAGGAAAAAACTATACCGGTAGGAGTAGGAACAACCTCATATACCTCGCCCGAAAACACGGTATTCATATTTCAATCTCCTTTACAGCAAGCAAAATTCCAACCTTTGCGCTGTGAAAATTCAGACCGCCCTGCATCCATAAAGCATAGGGCTCTCTTAATGGTCCGTCGGCTGAAAGCTCAATTGAAGCGCCGAGCGTAAACGCTCCTGCCGCCATAATTACATCGTCGGTATACCCAGGCATATATGAAGGCTCGGGAGATACGAAAGAATCAATCGGAGAGCCTGACTGCAAGCCCTTACAAAAGGCAATCATTTTTTCTCTTGAGCCTAAAATAATGCTCTGAATGATATCGGCTCTTTTTTCGTCCGGCAGAGGAGATACCTTAAAGCCCAAAAGCTCAAATACCGCCGCCGCATAAACCGCGGTCTTAAGCGCCTCGCCGACGGTATGCGGAGCAAAGAAAAGCCCCATATAAAGCTCCCTGTTATGGCCTAAGGTCGCACCTATTTCACGGCCGACTCCGGCGCAGGTCATTCGGTGGGCGCACATTTCGACATATTTTTTCTTTCCCGCTATATATCCGCCGCTTTTGGCAATTCCGCCGCCCGCGTTTTTAATAAGCGAGCCTGCAAACAGATCTGCTCCCGCTTGTGACGGCTCATTCATTTCGACAAACTCGCCGTAGCAGTTATCAACCATAATAACCGTTTCGGGAGATACCTCTCTTACGGCGTCGCACAGCTCTTTTAATTCCGCGATATGTAAGCTCGGCCTTAAGCTGTATCCGCGCGAGCGCTGAATATAAGCCATTTTATATTTATCTTTTTTAAGCGCCGCTTTTATGGCTTCAATATCGGGCGTTCCGTCCGCCTTTAAGTCAACCTGAGAATATTCTATACCGAAATCGGCTAAGGAGCCGTCGGTCTTTTCATCAATTCCGAAAACGCCGATAATAGTATCGTACGGTCTGCCGGTAAGCGACAGCACCTTATCATTCGGCCTTAAAATTCCGAAAAGGGCGACGCTTAAGGTGTGCGTTCCGCTCGCAAAGCTGTGGCGGATAAGCGCATCCTCGGTGCCGAGGCACTGAGCAAGAACCTTATCAAGCTTGTCCCTGCCGATATCGTCATAACCGTAGCCCGTGCTTATTCCGAGGTCGGGTTCGCTTACGCGGTTATCAATAAACGCTTTTAATACCTTTTGCTGATTATATTCAGTAACTTTTTCTATTTCATCAAAATAAGGCTTAACCTTTTGTAAAGCCTTTTTATCAAGAGCCTTAAGCTCGTCCGAAAATTCAAAAAATGACATTTTTATCTCCTATAAATAACAGTAAACCGCATTTCCGATTTTTTTAAATCCGCATTTTTCATAAAAGCCCTCGTTTTCTTCGGTACAGCAGGCAAGAATTTTTTCACATCCCGACACCGCTTCAAGGCCTTTAAGAGCTTTTCTTCCTCCGCCCTTTTTAAAGCTTACGATACCGTTTACAAGGCATATATTTTTATGCTTTAAGCCAAGACTTAAAAATTCGTTTCTTTTGCCGAAAACAAAAGCGTTTTTATTGTTTTTTCTTCTGCAGTAATCCACGGCGAAATATTCAAACTCGGGAAGAGGAAATCCGCCCTTTAAAAGCATATTATAAACCTCGTCGCTTTTAAATCCGTCGCTTTCTAAAGAAGCGCTTAAATCCGCGTTTTTTTTGTATACACTGACAATTTTCGCGTTTTTAAATTCAAGACCCTTTAAAATATAAGAGCCCGAAAAAACCGATTTAACACCGGACATTTTAAGAAACTCATTGAGCTCCTCATAATTTTCAGGCTCACCGCAGATTACGGCATTAAGGTCAAGAATACAAAGCGCAAAGCTGCCTTTTAAATCGGTATAAAATTTAGCCGAATTTCTGTAAACATCATAATTGCCCAAAAATTTAACGGATTCGGGGTTTTCGCCGAAAACATCGGGCAAGACTTTAAGCGATTTTATCATACCTTGCCTGAGGCCGCGGACTTTAAAATATATTTAACAAGCTCATAAACGCTTATAATATCGCTCTTTTGTGCAACCGAGGCGGCGGAATGAATATATCTGCATGGGTTGCTTACGGCAATCGTTCTTACGCCGTTTTTAGAAAGGTGAATGCTTCCCGCATTGTTTCCGCCTGCAACCGCCCTTTTAGGCTGGCAATTTATATTGCTGTTTAAAGCTAAATTATAAAGTTCTTTATCATAAAGAGTTGCCCTGTCCATAAATGACACTACCGCTCCGCGCCCTAAATTGCATACCTCGCTCGTTTCGGGTGTGCCTGCGATATCTGATGCGGTCGTTCCGTCAATAACGATTGCGAAGTCGGGGTCTATGCTGTACGCAGAGGTTTTTGCGCCCCTAAGCCCAACTTCCTCCTGCACTGAAAACGAAACATAATAATCATATTCCGCTTCCTGCCTTAACATAAAGGCAAGCACCGCGCAGCCTATACGGTCGTCAAGCGCTTTTGATTTAATAAATCTGCCGTTGTCCTCATACTCAGAGTCCATAACCGCGCTGTCGCCGATACTGACATATTTAAGCGCGTCCTCTTTAGAATCAGCTCCGATATCAATATATAAAGCGCTCTGCTTCGGAACGGATTTAAGTTCTTCCTTATCCGAAAGGTGAATAGGCTTAATTCCCACTGTTCCTTTTATATTATTTCCGACCGTAACTCTTCTTGCAAGCATAACGCTTACATCTATTCCGCCGACGGGAGCGAATTTTAAAAATCCGTCCTCGGTTATATCGGTGATTATAAAGCCGACCTCGTCCAAATGAGCGTCGCACATGACTTTTTTCTCGCTTGACTTTTTGCCCTTTTTAAAGGCGATTATATTCCCCAAATTGTCGGTTTTAACCTCACAGAAATCTTTAATTAAAGCAATAATTTTTTCTCTGACGCTTTTTTCATCGCCCGAAATTCCCGATTCATTGCATAAAAGCTTTAAAATATCAAACAGCTCATCCATTCAAAAGCCCTCCCGCAAGAATATATTTTTCTAAAATTTCGCTTGTGCTTTTTATATCGTCAAGGCTTACAACCTCTGACGGCGTGTGCATATTTCTTATAGGGATTGAAACAAGCCCTGTCCTTATACCGTCTTTTGTAAGTGAAATAACATCGGCGTTTGTTCCCGTAGTCTGAGACATTACCTCTGTCTGATAAGGAATATTATTTTTCTTTGCGATTTTAAACAGCTTGTTTGTAATTTCCCTGTCAAGAGTCGGAGAAATGCCTATCATTGCGCCCTTTCCCAAATATTTTGCAGAATCTTTCGAAACATCGGGAGCGGTCGCAAAGCTGACATCTACGGCTATCGCCTCATCGGGAGTGACGGAAAAAGCCGATGTTCTGGCACCCCTGAGCCCTAATTCCTCCATATTGCTTAAGCTTAAAACTATATTTACAGGCGGTTTTTTACCTTTAAATTTCTGCGCAACATCTATAAGCGCGGCAACACCCGCGCGGTCGTCAAGCGAGGAAGAAACAATTTTTCCGTTTAAAAGCTCCTCTGCTTTTGCCCTAAAGGTTACAAAATCGCCGACAGATATAAATTCCTTTGCTTTTTCTCCCAAAAGAGAGTCGATTTTAAGCTTTTTTATATCGTCAAAGCAGTCCTCGCCGTTTGAAAGGTGTGGCGGAATGCTGCAAAAAACACCCGTAAGCTTTTTTTCTTTTGAATGAATTACAACAGGCATAGAGGGAAGCATTCTTAAATCAATGCCGCCTGCATTTGAAACGGTCAAAAATCCGTTTTTATCAATATCGGTTACGGTAAACCCGACTTGGTCGAGATGGGCGTCAAGCATAACCGTGTAATCAGTCTCGCCCTTAATAAAGGCGATAACCGTCATCGGGTCGGGTCTTTTAATTTCGGCAATGTCCTTTAAAAGCTCAACGCATTTTTCCGAAACCTCGTTTATGCTTCCGATACCGTAGCATGAAGTCAGTGTAAAAAGATTTTCCTTTAAATTGCTCAAAGCGAGTTCACTACTTCCTTAAAATAATTTCCTCTTGCGGCAAAATTCGGGAATGCGTCAAAGCTGGCGCATGCGGGCGAAAGGGTTATAATATCGCCGCTTTTCGCCGCCTTGTAAGCTAATTGCGTCGCCTCTTTTATATCCTTAGTGCGGACAATTTCGGGCGAACCCTTAAAGCCCTCGTAATTTTTAAGGCAGTCCTCAATCTTCTGTGCGGTATCTCCGCAAAGATAAAGGGTTTTAACCTTTTCAACAAGATAAGGCATAAGCGGCTCAAAAGGAATATGCTTATCGTATCCGCCCGCGATTAAAAATACCTTTTTATCAAAAGCCTTAAGCCCTGCAATTGTTCTTGTAGGACTTGAAGCAATGGAATCGTTATAGAATTTAACGCCGTTAAGCTCTCTTACAAGCTCAATTCTATGCGCAACTCCGCCGAATTCCTTTGCTACCTTATTTATCGTATCAACGCCGACATATCCCCAGACAGCAGTTATAGCGGCAAGATAATTTGCGACATTATGATCGCCTATAACGGCGATATCCTTTCTGTCAAGCACGGGAACATCTATTCCGCGGTAAGCCATGTGAAGAATTCCCTTGCTGTCAAGCCAAGCGCCGTTATTAAGGCGGCGCTTCATGCTGAATCCTAAGGACTGACCTCTTACAAAGCTTCTGAAGCTTTCCGTGATTTCGTTATCGCGGTTTAAAACCGTACGCGAAAAGGCATTCTGATGAAGAAGAATGTTTTTCTTTGCCTCAACATATTCGTCCATATCCTTATGAATATCAAGGTGATTCGGCGCAACATTTGTAACAACCGCAACATCGGGGCTTTTCCTCATAGAAATAAGCTGGAATGACGAAAGCTCGGCTACTACAAAATCGTCCGCCGTTATATTTTCGATTTCCGGAAGAAGCGGTTTGCCTATGTTACCGCCGACAAATACCTTTTTGCCCTCGGCTTCAAGCATTTTAGCAATTAAGGTTGTGGTGGTGGTCTTACCGTCAGAGCCGGTTACCGCAAAAATGGTTGCGGGGCAAAGGTCGAAAAAAACCTCCATCTCGCTCGTTACCGCTATTCCGCGCTTTCTTGCGCTTACAAGCTCGGGCAGATTAAAGCTCATTCCGGGGGTTCTGAAAATTATATCGACCTCTAAATCGGAAAGATAATCGTCCCCGAGCTTTAATTCGGCGCCCTCATTTTCAAGTTCCTTTGCAAGAGGTCCTATCTGCTCGGCGCTTCTGCGGTCGCAGGCAATAACCCTTGCGCCCTTTTCAAGAAAGCTTTTAATAAGCGGTGTGTTGCTTATTCCTATTCCGCAGACTGCGATTTTTTTACCGTTTAACTTTTCAAAAAACTGTTTGCAATCCATATCCGTAATCCTTCCGTCAGTTTTTTATGCCTTTTTCATCCAAATATTCTTCTAAGGTTACGCCCTTTGATTTTATATCCTTCGCAACGTTTATTCCGACAAATCTGTAATGCCACGATTCGTAAATAACGCCCGTCACATCTATTTTGTCCTTAGGATATCGCATAATAAACCCGTAATCCTGACAGTGCTCTGTAAGCCAAGCGAACATCGGCGTATTTTCGAAGGCGTCATCCGTAAAATTCATATCCGCCGCAAGCCCTGTGTGGTGTTCGCTGGTTCCCGGTCTTGCAACAATCGTTGCCGCCTTATCCTCAGCCTGAGACTCGGGCACGCCTGCCGCTATCTGCTTTTGAACCTGTCTGTCAAAAAGTATTTTCTGAGTATTATATGACCTATATGGTGAGCAAACGTAAAGTTTTACACCCTCGCTCCTTGCATCGTCAATCATAGCCTTTAAATATGGCCAGATATTTTTATTTATCTGATCAAGCTGGAGATTATGATATTCCTCGGGAATGGTTGTAAGCTCGGCAGTATAATCGTAATTATCAGGAAGCGGATTTGAGCCGTTTACAAGCAGAAGATTTTTATAGTTTGCGTCAAGCTGAACTCCGCCTATTGTTACAAGCTGTTCGGTATTATCAAACGCAGGGTCGGTTTCTTTCTTGACATCTGCCTTTTTAGCCTCGGTCTGAGTAACACCGGAAGAAGAATTATCTGAACCGTTTCCCGATTTAACCGCCTTTACTATCGCTCTTATACCGAAGGTCACTGAGACAATTGCGGCAATCAGCACAAGCGAGGTCGATATAAGAAATATTCTTCTTTTTCTTAAAGCCTTTTTTCTCTTTTCTGTCATTTTATTTCACTTCTTAATTTAAAATAAATTACTCATCCAATTTAAGTACTGCCATAAATGCGTCCTTAGGAACATCCACAGAGCCTAATCTGCGCATCTTTTTCTTTCCCTCTTTTTGCTTTTCAAGAAGCTTTTTCTTTCTTGAAATATCGCCGCCGTAGCACTTAGCCAAAACATCTTTTCTTAATGCCTTTATGGTTTCTCTCGCGATTATTTTTCCGCCTACGGCTACCTGAACGGGAACCTCAAAAAGCTGTCTCGGGATATATTCCTTAAGCTTTTCGGCAATTCTCCGCGCTTTATTATATGCAAAATCATTGAATACTATAAATGAAAGCGCATCCACCGAATCGCCTGCTATAAGAACATCAAGCTTGACAAGGTTTGATTTCTTATAGCCGTTCGGCTCATAGTCAAAGCTTGCATAGCCCTTGGTTCTGGATTTAAGTGCGTCGAAAAAGTCATAAACGATTTCGCCCGTAGGCAAAACATAATGAATATCGACCCTGTCTCCCAAATACTTCATATCAATATAATCGCCTCTTCGCTCCTCGCAAAGCTGCATTATTGTGCCGACATATTCGCTCGGAGAAAAAATATGAACATTTGAAACAGGCTCTAAAGAACTGCTTATAGTCGCAGGATCCGGATAATTTGTCGGATTATCGACATCTACCGTCTGTCCGTTTGTAAGCTCGAATTTATACTGAACGCTCGGAGCGGTCGTTATAATATCGAGATTATACTCCCTTTCAAGTCTTTCTTCGATTATCTCCATGTGAAGAAGTCCAAAAAATCCGCAGCGAAAGCCGAAGCCCAATGCCTGCGAGGTTTCAGGCTCGAAAACAAGCGACGCGTCATTTAACTGAAGCTTTTCAAGCGCCTCTCTGAGATCAGGATATTTTGCGCCGTCGGCAGGATAAATTCCGCAGAATACAACCGGCTTTACGGCTCTGTACCCGGGCAGCGGCTCACTTGCGGGATTGCCTGCAAGCGTTACGGTGTCGCCAACTCTTGCCTGAGAAACTGTTTTAATCGAAGCGGCAAGATACCCTACCTCGCCTGCCTCAAGAACATCGCAGGGTGAAAGGCTTGTTGCCTGCTTTCTTCCGATTTCGACAACCTCAAAATCAGCACCCGTCGCCATCATGCGGACGGTATCTCCTGTTTTAAGTTTTCCGCTTACAACTCTGAAATATACTATTACACCCTTATAAGCGTCATAATAAGAATCGAAAATAAGAGCCTTTAAGGGTGCTTCCCTGTCGCCCTTAGGAGCAGGGATATATTTTACTATCTGCTCTAAGACCTCTCCGACATTAAGACCCGTTTTTGCCGAAATAAGAGGAGCCTCATCGGCAGGAATACCTATAACATCCTCTATTTCTTTTTTTATTCTTTCGGGCTCTGCCGAGGGCAGGTCGATTTTATTTATAACAGGAAGAATTTCAAGTCCGTGGTCAACCGCAAGATAGGTGTTAGCCAAGGTCTGAGCTTCAATTCCCTGAGAAGCGTCCACAACAAGAATAGCTCCCTCGCATGCCGCAAGCGATCTTGAAACCTCATAATTAAAGTCGACATGTCCGGGGGTGTCTATTAAGTTAAGCTCATACTGCTCGCCGTCCGCGGCGGTATAATAAAGGGTTACGGCGTGCGCCTTTATGGTTATTCCGCGCTCGCGCTCAAGCTCCATGCTGTCTAAAATCTGCTCTTCCATATCTCTCGCGGAAACCGAATCGGTCATTTCGAGAAGACGGTCGGCAAGGGTTGATTTTCCGTGGTCGATATGAGCTACTATACAAAAGTTTCTTATTCTGTCAAGTGGGAATGACAACGGGCATTTCTCCTTATAATATATCTCATTTTATTTTAGCATAATTCCCTTGATTTTACAAGTGCAAATCAATCTCTTTACAGTCTGTTAAAATCTTAAGCTTAAGCACCGCCGCCTGCGTTTTTGCGTCGGTAATTTCACCGCTTAGGATCATACTCACAAGCTTATCAAGCTTTATTTTTTCCACATTTAAAAATTCATCGCTGTCAAGGTCGTTTTCACCCTGATGAAGCGAGGTCGCGGCATACATCCATATTATTTCTCCGCAATACCCGGGGGTCGGATAAAGCTTTCCTAAGAAATAATAATTATCCGCCGTAAGCCCTGTTTCCTCTCTTAATTCCCTTTTTCCGCATTCAAGGGGATCCTCGTCCCTGCTGTCACGCTTGCCGGCGGGGATTTCGGTTATAACCTCGCCGTAAGGGTATCTGAACTGTTTTACGGTATAAACGAAGCCTTCATCGTCAATTGCCGCAACGCAGACGCCGCCGTTATGCTCGATAACCTCTCTGTAAGCCTTATTCCCGTCGGGAAGCAGAGCGAGGTCGCGCCTTAGATTTATCACCCTGCCTTTAAAAATGTATTCTTTTTCAAGCTGTTTTTCATTAAGATTCATTTTAAAGCACCGCCTTTAATATAATTAAATAAAAAGATTTTTGAGAGGTAAAAAATGGTAGAAAATATAAATTATTCTTACAGAGACTTATCTAAGCTTATTGACGCGGTTACGGAAAAATATCCGTTTATAAGAAGGTTTTCCATAGGAAAAAGCTGTTTAAACAAGGATATAACGGCTCTTAGAATAGGAAGAGCCAAAAACTGCATGCTTTTTGCGGCAGGAATTCACGGTAGCGAACATATAACGACAAATATAATCATGTATTTTTTATGCGAGCTTGCAAGCGCCCTTTTTACCGACAGCCGCATAGGTTCTGTAAGAGTGACAAAGGCTCTTAAGGACTGCGGAGTGATAATCGTTCCTATGGTAAACCCCGACGGGTGCGATATCGCAATAAACGGAATATCGTATGCGGGAAGATTTTCGGAGCTTGTCCGCAAAACATCTAAGGGCGACACCGCTCACTGGAATGCAAACGCAAGAGGCGTTGATATAAATCATAATTTTTCCGCGGGCTTTAAAGAGGTAAAAGCGCTCGAAAGAAAGAGCGGAATTTTATCGGCAGGACCTACACGGTTCGGTGGAAATTATCCCGAAAGCGAACCCGAAACCGCCGCGCTTTGCGCCCTTTGCAGAAACATAAATATCAGGCATGCGGTAGCCCTGCATACCCAAGGAGAGGTTATTTACTGGAATTACGGTAATCATAATCCACGTTCCTCCGAGCAGATGGCGCAGATTATGGCTACGGCTTCGGGATATTCATTGGATGTTCCGGAGGGTATCGCATACGGAGCGGGCTTTAAGGACTGGTTTATTGAGGAATTCAACCGTCCCGCATTCACCGTCGAAGCAGGCTTGGGCGAAAATCCGCTCGATATAAAAACCGCTCATGAGATTTACGAAAGACTTAAAAGCATGCTCACCTTATGCGCAATAATGTAAAAAACTGAAATTTTTAACCCCGAAATCCGCAAAATCGAATTTCGGGGATATTTTATATTATTATACCTTTTTACATGTTTAAAATCAAGAAAATACTTACTTAAGGCAGTCAATACCCGATTATATTTTTTATTGTAACAATTAAAAGGCTTTCCCAGCGCTTTTTATTATCATATACCGTTTTTTACACAACATTTAAAAATCCCGGCAGCTAAAGCATATAAAATGCTTTAGCTGCCGGGAAAATCTTATTAATATTCTTAAAGACAAAAACTTTACCATTTTAGTTTAATCATTGTGAAACTTCATTGAAATCAAATCGAATTTTATCGCTTATTAAACACAAACAAATACTCGTGTGCTATTAGTAAAAAGTTATATTTTACACTATTTGTTTTCCAATAACCTGTTGCTCTACAGTTGTGTTGCTCTTTGATAATCAATTCTTTAAGAGTAAATCCAGCATCTTGAAAAATTTTCATAACATCAAAAGACATTGGGATCATACAGCCTTTTTGTCTTGTATCACCCATAAGAACTGCACAAAACTTGTCCTTTTTTAAAACACGGTAGCTCTCTGCAGCTACCTTTTTCATTTCTTCAAGAAAATCTTTCACTTTGAGTTGCGACAAATCTTCGTCAATGTCATCGCTATATTTAATAATATCGGCATAGGGTGGGTGAGTACAAATAAGGTCAATACTTTCATCCGAAAGAAAATCTAAATTTCTTGCATCGCCCTTACGGATATAAACTTTTCCGTTTGCCCCATCGTGTTCAAAATTCACTTTATCTTTGCACCTATCAAGCGCAACATCATTGACATCAACGCCGATAATATCACGGTTCAAAAGCTTTGCTTCGACAAGCGTAGTTCCGCCGCCCGCAAACTGATCAAGAACTAAATCGTTCTCTTTTGAATAGCGGAGCAAAATATTTCGAGGAATATATGGCGACCAATTACCACGCCATTTCGCATTGTGAGTTGCCCAATCACCACGTTTTGGAAAAGACCAATGTGTTGTCATTTCCAATTCAAAATCATCTGGTTCCCATTTTGTAATTTTCTTTGCCATTATTTAAAAACCTCTGTAATTATGCCATTTTCCATATCGTTGATATTGTAAATGTGTTCCATAACATCAAAGGTTTCTTCAAGATTATGGCGAGCGCTTGTCCAACCTTTTCCGTCGGTAAACCATACAAAAGTAAAACCATCAATTGTATCGGTTTCAAGAGCAAGTGTTTTGTAACTGCGTGCAGTTTCGTTCAGTTTACTGCCGCCACTTCCGTAAAAATTAGTTTCGATACCATAAATCATTTTAGGTGTCTTAACAACAAAATCAAAGCGTTTTTCCATTTTGCCTTGATTAGAAATAGCGGATAAGTCTATTTTCCACTTGTCTGAGATTTGGTGAATATACATTTCTTTGAAGTAATTAACACCTTTTACGAAACCTGCTTTTTGAATAAAGCTCTCAACCAAATTTTCCATAATATGACCGCCGCGATTTTTGCGACCATTAGAATCGAGTCCTGTTTCAACACCCGTTGCATAATCAACCATGTTATTTATAATGTGATTAGCTATTAGGTCAAATAAGCCGGTTTTACGCATAAATATCTTATATTGTTCTACGGATTGGTTAGCCTTTTTAAATTCGTATGTAAACTCGCCATCTCCATCAATAGCATAAATTTCATTTGCTCTTACAGCCAAAAGCGACGGAATACACTTCAATATTTCAGGATACTTTCCAAGCAGAAGTTCAAAATCCGCCTCAATATTCTTTGAGCCAATAAGCGAATTTAAGATATTAAGTTCGACCTTGATATTATCCACATTTCTGTGAACCTTTTCAAAGTCTATGTAATAACCGTAATCGGCTATGCTATCACGGAAACCTGATAACCATTTATTAAAATCTCGCATTTTAAACACTCCAATAAAATTATAAACTTCTTTTTCTACCTTCGTCATATCCTTCATCATACGCCACTTTGGCATCTTTATGGCGTACGGTTCCTGCCTGACTATACGGCAAATACGAAAGATCTGTTTTTCTGACATTTCCTGCTATGCCATCTCGTAATCCTTCTTCATACGCACAGCCAGCACAAATGTGACGATCACCATGCTGATTATCTTGTGCTTCAGGGAGTGAATTATATTCATTTAAATAACGATGATCTTTTTTGCAAATCAGAAATTTTTTCCTCCTTTAATTTAAAAATTACTGATAAGCAATTCTTTAATTTTTCCTCTTGCTTGCGCTTGACAGTTAATCATACGAGTTGCTTCAACACGCTTAATTTTATGTGCAGAATAGATATTATCAAAGAAATCATCGTCTGTATTTGAGTTCTTTGGATCAGAATTGCTAATTACAATTTTTGCTCCTTTTTTATCCATATCATCAACAAAAAGTGCAAGTTCAATCTGTTCCTCATCGTTAAACAAGTTTTCGGTATATGCAGTAAAACTTGCTGTATCTGTAATAGGTCTGTATGGGGGATCAAAGTAAACGAAAGTTTTTTCATCAATAAAGTCTGCTGATTTTCTGTAATCTCCGCATACAATGGTAACTCTCTGCAACTTATCAGATACTGCTCTGAGATTTTTTTCATCGCAAATCATAGGTTTTTTATATGCTCCCATTGGAACGTTGAACAACCCTTTTTTATTTACTCGAAACAGTCCGTTAAAACAAGTTCTGTTAAGAAAAATCATAAGAGCCGCTTTTTCGATATTGATGTCCTCGTTTCCATTGACTTTTAAATCATTAAAACACTCACGTTTTTGCATATAATATGCTTTACGATTGTCAGTATCTAACGGAATAAAATCGTTCTGCATAGCGTGAAGCATTTCGATTAGTGCATCAATATCATCTCGGATAATACAGTATGAATTGATGAGCTCAGCATTTATATCACTAATATAAACTTCTTCTAAATCATATTTGCTGAGAATATCAAACAAAACTGCACCGCCGCCAACAAATGGCTCAGCGTATTTTGTAATCTTGCCACTATTAAAAGGATAATAATGTTCAATTTCTTCAAGGAGCTGACCTTTACCGCCTGCCCATTTCAGAAACGGTTTTACTTTTTTATCATTATTTGCTATATATCGTAGGCTTCTTGCATCTATGGGTTTTTTTGCCGATGAAGGTATAATCCACATATTACCGACCATAGTTGCTTCCTTAATTCTTTGCTCAGAGCATAAAACGGCTACTCTTCTTTGAGAAATGCCCCATTTATCAGCGGCTTCTCTTGCAGACATATATTCCATAACAATCTCCGGTTTTCATTTAAATCTTTAATTATTATATTCTAATTCTCGAACAATAGCAATACAAAGTTTTAAAAAAACAGCTAAAGCATTTTATATGCTTTAGCTGTCGGGAAAATTTTACTGCCATTCTATAGTTGCCGGCGGCTTTGAAGTGATATCATAAACAATTCTGTTTACTCCCTTAACTTCATTTACAATCCTTCTTGAAGCCGCATCCAGAACATCATAGGGGATTCGTGCCCAATCGGCGGTCATGAAATCGCTTGTCATCACAGCCCTTAAAGCTATAGTATAATCATAGGTTCTGAAATCGCCCATAACGCCTACCGAGCGCATATCGGTAAGCACTGCAAAATACTGTCCGATTTCTCTGTCTAAGCCTGCATTTGCGATTTCCTCGCGGAAAATTGCGTCCGCATCCTGCAAAATCGCAATCTTTTCACGGGTCATTTCCCCTAAAATTCTCACTCCGAGTCCGGGACCCGGGAACGGCTGACGGAATACCATATTTTCAGGCATTCCGAGCTCTAAGCCGACCTTTCTGACCTCATCCTTAAAGAGGTCGCGCAGAGGCTCGATGATTTCATCGAAATCAACATGGTCGGGCAGACCGCCGACATTATGATGGCTTTTTATAAGCGCTGCGTCGCCCACGCCGGATTCAATACAGTCGGGATAAATCGTACCCTGAACAAGATAGTCCACCTTGCCGATTTTTTTAGCCTCGGCTTCAAAAACTCTTATAAACTCTCTGCCGATTATTTTCCTCTTCTGCTCAGGATCGCTTATTCCGCGAAGCTGACCCAAAAACTGCTCGGATGCGTCAACAGAAATAAGATTTATATTATAAGAGCCCCTGAAAAGCTCGTTTACCTGCTTTGCCTCGTCTTTTCTGAGCAAACCGTGGTCAACAAAAATACAGGTAAGGTTGTTTCCTACAGCCTTATGAAGCAAGAGCGCGGCAACAGAGCTGTCAACTCCGCCGGAAAGAGCGCAAAGCACCTTTTTATTTCCGATTTTTTCTTTTAACTCGGCAATCGTGCGCGCGGTAAACGAAGACATCGTCCACTCGCCCTTGCAGCCGCAGACATTATAAATGAAATTCTTAAGCATCTTAGAGCCTAACGGAGTGTGCATAACCTCGGGGTGATACTGAACTGCATAAAGCTTAAGCGCGGCATTTTCCATAGCCGCAACAGGGCAGATATCGGTTTTACCCATAATTTTAAATCCGGTGGGTACCTGCTTTATGTAATCGGTATGGCTCATCCAACAGGTGGTTTTAGACGGAATATCCGAAAAAAGCTTACTTGAATTATCAAGCTTAACTTCTACCTTTCCGTACTCGCTGGCTCCTGCCTCTACAACGCCGCCCAAAACATGAGCCATAAGCTGTGCGCCGTAACAGATACCCATTATCGGAATGCCGAGCTCGAAAAGCTCCTTTGAATATAAAACGGCATTCTCACCGTAAACACTTTTCGGACCGCCGGTTAAAATAATTCCCTTATAGTTCTGCTTCTTGATTTCCTCAATGTCAACCGTGTACGGTTTGATTTCGGAATAAACATTATTTTCTCTTACTCTTCTTGCAATCAGCTGATTATACTGACCGCCGAAGTCAAGCACCAAAATCTTTTCCATTTTTGCCTCCGATAATTTTTATAATCATATATTTTATTATATAACAAACCGCACTTTTTGTCTATCTAAAAAAGTGCGGTTTTTAAATTTTTTTATTCTACCGTGACGGATTTTGCGAGATTTCTCGGCTTATCTATATCACAGCCCTTGAAAAGTGCGACATAATAAGAATAAATCTGGAAAGGAATGACCTCAAGTGAGGCGACGAGAAGCGGATCAACCTTAGGAATATAAATTACGTCCTCGGCTTCTTTCGATATTTCAGAGTGCCCCTCGGTTGCGCAGGCTATAACATAAGCGCCTCTTGCCTTGACCTCTTTTATATTGCTGAGCAGCTTTTCGAACAATTCCTCATAAGCTGCAAGCGCTATAACGGTTCTTCCCTCTTCGATAAGAGAAATCGTTCCGTGCTTAAGCTCGCCTGCGGCATAGGCTTCGGAATGAATATATGAAATTTCTTTTAATTTAAGCGATGCTTCCAATGAAACGGCATAATCAATATTTCTTCCTATAAAGAACAGTGATTCTGGATCGCCGCAGCGCTTTGCCATTTCATTTATTTTAGGCTCGTTTAACAGCACCGTTTCAATATGCTCGGGCAATTTGCAGACATCCTCAAGCATGCGGTCAAGCTTTTCATCCGTTTCGGTCTTTAAAATTCTTGCCGCCCAGATTCCTAAAAGATAAAGCACCGAAAGCTGGGTTGAATAGCCCTTGGTGGTGGCTACGGCAATTTCCGGTCCTGCCCATGTATAAATTACATCGTCAGCCGCCTTAGCGATAGAGCTTCCTACAACATTTACAATAGCAAGCGTATGCGAGCCGCGTTTTTTTGCTTCCTTTAAAGCCGCAAGAGTATCCGCGGTTTCTCCCGACTGACTGATTATTACAGTTAAAGTCCTTTCGTCGGTTATAGGATTGCGGTAGCGGTACTCGCTGGCATAATCGACATTTGTAGGTATTCTGAGCATTTCCTCGAACACATATTTCCCAACCATTCCAGCATGGTATGCCGAGCCGCAGGCAATTATATCTATTCTGCCTATCTTCTTAAGCTTTTCTTCATTAAGCTTCAACCCCTCAAAGACGATTTCCTTGCCGTGAACGCGGCTTTCTACCGTCTGCTTAACGGCATTTGGCTGTTCTATTATTTCTTTCATCATAAAATGGTCGTATCCGCCCTTTTCCGCGGCGGAAACATCCCAGTTTACATGAGAAATTTCCTTATTTATTTCATTTTTATCCGAATCGTAAAACTTAACCTGCGACGGGGTTAAAACGGCTATTTCTCCGTCCTCAATATATACGACATCTCTTGTATGAGTTACTATCGCGGTTACATCGGAAGCGATAAAATTTTCATTTTCCGATACGCCGATTATAAGGGGAGAAAACTTTCTTACGGCAATAAGAGTATCAGGATAATCGCTGCAGATTATTCCTAAAGCATAGGAGCCCTCAAGCTTTTTCACGGTTTTTGAAACCGCGTCGAAAAAATCTCCCTCATAATACTGAGAAATCATCTGAGGGATAACCTCTGTATCGGTTTCACTTTTAAACTGAACTCCCTTAGCCTTAAGCTCATCCTTAAGCTGAAGATAATTTTCTATTATTCCGTTATGGACAACGGCAAATTTTTTATCCGAGCTTAAATGGGGATGGGCGTTTTCAAATGAGGGGGCGCCGTGGGTTGCCCACCTTGTATGGCCGATTCCGATACAGCCGTTTAAATCCTTGCCGTCATTCGTTTTTTCCTTAAGCTCTTTTATTCGTTCGGTGGTTTTTTTCACACTTATGGTTCCGTTATCAAGGACGGCAATCCCTGCCGAGTCATAACCTCTGTACTCTAATTTTTCAAGACCGTTAAGCAAAAATTCCGCTGCATTTGTTTTTCCTGTAAAACCTACGATTCCACACATAAAAATACACCTTTCCGCAATACGCCGAAAGGTGCCTTGATTATTTTAAAGCCGCGCAAAAAGCGTACGACAAAAAAAGCGGTAATAAAATACCGTTTTATCGGGACCTTATAAGGCGCATTACAATACGCTTTTATTCTGACATAGCAAAGCGCCTCTGTTCCGAAATCGCTTTCGGGTTTTAAACGCTTGTTTACGACATGCCTGCCGTGGGACATCCGCCGAATATTTCGATGCTCCCCATCCTCGTCAACCGCTATGCCGATACGGTCCCGGCGCTTTAAATTTTATTTTTATACAGCAAAAGAAATCGGCAAGCTGTACAATAATATTATACTATATTTTATCCCGAATGTCAAACTTTTAAAAATAAAACCGGAATTTCCCTGTAGAAATTCCGGTTAAAAATTAAAAATCAGTTTATTTTTCCGTAAAGCGGAACATCGGTGTCCTTTTTAGGCTCGCGGTTGGGGTCTGCTTTAACGGTATTATCATTACGCGGTCTCCTCGGTCTTCTGCCGCGATCCTCAAAAGAGGGTTTCATTTCTCCGTTTTCAGGATAAATGATTACTCTTCTGGCCTGTCCCTCACCGACAGAGGTCGAAACAACTCCTTCGATATCCTGAACGGCTGTGTGAATAATACGGCGCTCATAAGGATTCATAGGCTCTAATTTTCTGCTTCTGCCTGTGCGAAGAACCTGAGAAGCGATACGGTTAGCAAGGCTTGTGAGCATTTCCTCCCGCTTTTCGCGGTAATCTCCGATATTTATCGAAACCTTATAATATTTTCCGCCGTTATCAGCGGCAAGGCTTACAAGGTACTGGATAGCGTCAAGCGTTTCTCCGCGGCGGCCTATAACATTGCCGACATTCTCTCCGTCAACAATTATGAAAGCCGCGTTATCCTTTAAAGCCGCTTTAACGGAGGTAACCTCGCATCCGAGTCCCGAAAGAATCTTTTTAAGGTAGCTTATCGCTCCGACTGCGGGAGAATCTGACGGGATAAGTGCCTCGTCAACCGCTCCCTCGAACGGGTCTTCTCTGTCTGCCTTTTCTTTCTTTTCGGGAGCTTTTTGAACATTTTCCTGCTTTTTCTGTTTTACGGGCTTATTTTCCGCCTTTTTAGCAGGTTTTTTCGGAGCTTTTTTAGCAGGCTTTTCATCGGGCAATTCAATAAATGCTCTTACCTCTGCCTTACAGCCTCCGAAAAGACCGAGAATTTTTTTCTTTGCGGTAGTAATTATTTCAAACTGTACATCGTCTTCTAAATCGGCGCCGAGTTCCTTAAGCGCGTTTTCTCTCGCTTCGTTTACATCCTCGCCGAAGCCCTTTGCTTCTCTTATCAAGAAACTTCCTCCTTTTTATTCCTTAACTGAATTCTTTTCAGCTTCCTTCAATTTTTCAAACTGCTTTTCTTCAAAATCCGCTCTTGCTCTCAATTCCTTGCGGCGCTCCGAAGCGAGCATTTTTGCAGGTCCGTAATAAATCTGGACAAATGACTGGATAAGTCCGCCGATAAGCGAAGAGCAGATCCAATAAAATCCTACGCCGCCGGGGAATGTAAATCCGAGGAACAGGGAGATAAGAGGCATAGTAAGCATCATACCCGCCATATTCGGTGCGTCCGGATTTGATTTCTTATTTATTATCATTGATATAACGCTTGTCAGCATCTGCGCCAGAAAAGCGAATATCGGGATAAGCCAAATAGTCTGATATTTTGCGAAAATATTGATATCAAAGTTCGGCTTTTCGGTAAGGTCGATATTAAAGAGCATATAGCTGATATCCGAGCTGTCATGCGCTTTTTTTATATCAGTCAAATCCGAGCTGATTTTTTTATACTGCTTTTCGGGAACAACTTCCTTTATCTCATCATAATGCTCGTCAAGCACGCGGACGAGAGGGAGCTCCTTATATCCGCCTTTTTTACCCCAAGCCTCAACAAACTGCTTATGATCAGCCGCCTCATCCTCGCTCAAATCGGTAACAGCTGTAGTGATTGCGTTTGTAACATTGGTAATCTTAGCCGAATCTACCTTTTCAAGATAGGTAAGCGGAGACATGATAAGATAATAAATGCAAAGCATTAAAGCAAGACGGATTATCATCGGCAGACAGCCGCCCGACATTGAAACATTTTCTTCTCTGTAAAGCTTCTGCTGAGCCTCGGCGAATTTCTGCCTGTCGTCGCCGTAACGCTTTTTTATATCGTCCATCTTAGGCTTGATTCGAAGCTGCTGAACAGACGCTTTCTGACTTTTAATGCTAAGCGGAATAAGTATAACATTGATAAGCAATGTAAACATAAAAACCGATGCGGCAAAGCTTCCGCCGAAAATATCGGCAAAAAATCTTAAGACCGCGCTCAGCGGAGTATTGATAATTTTGCTTATAAATCCCATTTATAAACGCCCTTCCGGTTATATTTAATCGCAAATTCTGCGAAAGTTTATCGCTTTTGTTTCTTGGGCGGTACCGGATCGTACCCTCCCTTACAAAAAGGATTGCATCTTAAAATTCTTTTAAGTGCAAGCCATGAACCCTTTAAGCTTCCGTGCACCCTGATGGCCTCTATTGCGTAAGCCGAACAGGAGGGTGTAAATCTGCAGCACGGAATTTTTCTCGGAGAAATATTTTTTCTGTAAAAATTTATCAGTGCAATCAGCGCATTGCTTATAAAGTTTTTAATTTTTTTCATCGCAAATCAGACCGAGCTCGCAAAACTGCTTTTTCATTATTTCTGCAATTTTTGTGCTTTTACATTTAAGAATTCTGCCGCGCGCAACTACCACGACATCAACCGAGTTCAAATCTCTCGCGCATTCTCTGAAAGCGGCGGTGATAACTCTTTTTGCTCTGTTTCTTTTTACGGCACAGCCGATTTTTTTCGTGACGGTTATTCCGAGCCTTACCCGTCCCGGCCTTCCTTTTGCCGCATAAACAACAAATTCGGGAGCGACCCGTGATTTTCCTCTCCCGTAGGTCCGCCTGAAATCACGGTTTTCCTTAATCTTTTCGAAATACTGCATAATTTAAAACCCCTTTTATTCTTAAAATAAAAGGAAAAGCCACATTTATGTGGCTTCAGTTTGTTGATAAACCAGAACTCCTATTTTTGCGGCAATTTTGCCGCATATTCGTTTTTTCGCTGACATGCGCGGCGAAAAAACACCTTGTAAGCGAAAAATCGCTTAACAAGCGGTTTTTCAAGGGCACTGGGGTGGTGTTGGCGGGGATAGAGCGCAGTCCGAAAATCATAGATTTTCGAGCGAGCGGCATTCCCGTCCAAGAGCGTGTCAATTTATGACGCGCTCAAATGTGGCTTTAGTATGTGAGCTTCTTTCTGCCCTTAGCTCTGCGGCGGGCAAGTACCTTGCGTCCGTTAGCTGTTGCCATTCTCTTTAAAAAGCCGTGTTCTTTTTTACGGTGAAGCTTTTTAGGCTGATATGTTCTTTTCATCGTATAAACCTCCTTTACAGACAACCTATCAGTTTATGATTATACCGCATAAATATAGCCGGTGTCAACAAAAATTTGAAAATTATGCCGCAATTTTATTTTTTGCCGTCCTCATCGTCCTTAAAAGCGTCGGTATCAATGGAAAATCCGCCGCTGTAAAAATGCTTTTCATTTTCTGTAACGCTTCCGATATCGGGAATATCGTCAAGCAAATCGAAATCCTCCGCAGTTTCTTCTTCGATTTCATTTTTATATGAAACAGCCGCCTCAAACAGGTCTTCCCTGTGCCATTTTTTGATAAGCTCGTCGCCCTCGGGATAAAAATTATTATCGGGATTGCGCTTAACATAGATTACGGCAAGAATGATATAAACGAGGAATATTACCGCACTTGCGGCGCTTATCTTAATTCCGAGGCTTAAATAAGGCGTTTTATAATCAAACCTTATCTCGCTTGTTCCTTTTCCTACCTTGACCGCCATAAATCCGACATTGACCTTTTCGATTTTTGCGCTTTTCCCGTTTACGGTGGCGGTAAACCCTTCGTCATAAGGAACCGAGAAAAATACGAGGGAATCCGAGTCTCTTGAAACGGTGGCGGTAAATCCGTCATTATCGGTCATAAAGCTTGTACTTGCGGTTTCTTTTAAAGCAGCGCAGGATTTTTCAAGGTCGGTCAGAAATTCCGATTTAACTGTTTTTACTGCGTTTTGGTCTTCTGATACGGTGCTTCCCCCGTCCGAGCCGAGCTGAGCGCCGACAAGCGTTTCTTCCTCGGTTACGGTTTCCTCTTCCTCGTAAAGCGGCGCGTCCTTATAATTTTTCATAAATCTGCCGTATTCATTTATCTGCTTAGAGGTTAACACCATTGCCTTTAAAAGAACGGAGCTTCGCTCGGTTTCCTTTAAGGCATAGAAATCATCCTCGGTTATATAATATTTATAAGAAAATCCGTAAGGAATATAGTTTTCGTTCTCATAAATATTATAGCCGCCGTCGGTATCGAGATATTTAAAGTCAGGCATTCTTGTGTTTCCGCTGTCATCGACAAAGCTTTCGCCGTTTACACGGTTTAAAAGATACTTTACCGACAAAAACGACCTTAAGCTTACATAAGAAGTGCTCGGTCTGCTTCCGACGCTTCTTTCAATACCTATGCTCTTATAAAAATCCATTATCGACCCCGGAACTACCGAATGGAAAGCGTTTATGCAAGGATAGCCGAGATACATTCCCGTATTATCGACGCCGTCATAAACATCTATTCTATAGGTGTTTTTATCATCGGGAATAGTGACCTTGCCCTCAATCAGCTGGTCTATCATAACGCTGTCGATTTCATTTGAGTGGGTTCTTCCGCAATAGATAAAGAATACGGAATAAAGGACAGAAACTATGCACACGCATGCGGTTGCCGATTTGAAGAATGCTTTAAGACTGCTTTGCCTGATTTTCAGCAGGGCATAGGTCATAATAAGGCTTATTATCGCTATCGCGCAGGTGACAAAAAATCTTGTTTTGAAAACCGATGAATCGTCCTGAGTATAAAGTCCGAAGGTAAGCGTGCCGTCGCTGTTTTTCGTCGGGAAAAATCCGATAACCAATGTAAATGCGAAGGTTATAACACTGCTGTAAATATATCCCGATTTAAAGCTTATATCCCTATCCTCAAATAAAGTTACGGTGCAAAGGCACATTATAAGAATAGGCATATAAAACCATCTTGCATAATAAGCCGTATTAAAAGCATAGAACATGCTGTTTAAAATCGGGAACATTGCGCAGATAAAGCAGACTGTTATAAGTCTCTTCATCCAGTTTCTCTTTTTATGGACAAGCAGTGTTGCAACCCCTGTCATGCCGAACACCGGCAGCCAGCCGCCGAGTGACGACCACTTAACATCGGCACCGGGGAAAAATACGGGACGGGCAGGAAGATCGGGCGGGAAGAAGAAGCATTCAATTACATTAAGATAAATTTGCTCTTTGCCGTAGGTTATAGCGGACCAGCCCGTAAGAAAGCTTGAAACGCGGCTGTTGGAGAGTATCGCCGCAAGGGACGGAACCATTAAAGCGGCAGAAAGCCCGAGTCCCAAAACCGCCTCGAAGCCTAATGTAACAACTCTTCCGAATCTGAGCTTAAATGCGCCGGAAAACAGTCTTACGAAAAAGTAAATAATACTAAATACTACCATTCCGAAGAAGAAAAAGTAATTAACAACAGCGCAGGCGGCAACCGCAAGGGCAAAAACTCCGCGCTTATTTTCCGTTATAAGCATTTCCATTGCAAGCAAAAGCAAGGGGAACATTATTAACGGCTCATGAAAATGATTAAAGAAAACATTATAAACCGAAAAGCCCGAAAAAGCATATAAAAGTCCGCCAATCTGAGCCGCCTCGGCGGTTTTTGTAAATCTTCTGATATAAAGGTATGAAGTAAAAGCCGCGCATGCAAATTTTAAGATAAGCAAGGGGCCCATAAGATAGGGCACAAAATCCGTAGGGAAAGGAATAGTAAGCCAGAAAAAGGGACTGCCGAGAAGATAAAAGCTGTAAGAGCCTATAAAATTGGCGCCTAAATCGGTAGTAAAGCTCCATTTTACATTACCTGTCCTTACCGCCTCATGGCACATTTTATAAAAAGGTATCTGCTGAACATTAAAGTCGCCGAAAAATGTAAAATACCCGTGACCCTCTATCATAAAGGGCACAAAGATAGCCGCCGCGCAGATAAGCGCGGTTAAAAATACAGAAAGTTTTTTTTCTTTGACGGGTCTCAGCGTCGATTCTTTTCTTGCGGAAAATGTCATCTGTACTTCCTCCGGAACATTTCATTACTTGATATTATAACAAAAAATGGTATAATATTCAATAAGGATGTGATAATTTTGAAAAGTCATTTTTTTGCAATGCTCAGCCGAATGAAAAACATCAACCGCTGGGGGCTGATGAGAAATGTAAGAAATGAAAACCTTTGCGAGCACAGCTTTGAAACGGCGGTTATAGCGCATGCCTTGGCGGAAATCGCCAACAACCGCTTAGGCGCAGAGCTTGACGCCGATAAAATCGCTGTCTGCGCGCTTTTTCATGATACAACCGAGATTTTAACCGGCGATATGCCAACCCCTGTCAAATATTATAACGACGATATTAAAAAAGCCTACAAGCAGGTCGAAAAAACCGCACAGGACAAGCTTTTAAGTCTTTTGCCCGATTATCTAAAAAATTCATATTCAAGGGTTTACGAGACGGACATTATAACAGAAAGCTATGTGAAAGCGGCGGATAAGCTTTCGGCACTTATAAAGTGCATAGAAGAATTAAGCATGGGAAACAAAGAATTTGAATCGGCAAAAAAATCCACCGAAAAATCAATAAAAGAGCTTAATTTAGAGGCGGCGGATATTTTCCTCAAAGAATTTATCCCAAGCTACTCCTTAACGCTCGACGAGCAGAATAATTTATAAGACGGAATTTAAAACAAAAATAAATGCGCCCCTCGGCAAAGACATTTGTCTTTACCGAGGGGCGTTGGTGTTCCAAATACCAGACAAGGGTATTTAACTTAAACCCTATAAATTATTTATTGAGCGCCTGCTGAACCGCAACAGCACAAGCTACCGTCATACCGACCATCGGGTTGTTACCTGCTCCGATAAGACCCATCATTTCAACATGGGCCGGAACGGAAGAAGAGCCTGCAAACTGAGCGTCCGAGTGCATACGGCCCATGGTATCGGTCATTCCGTAGGAAGAAGGACCTGCAGCCATATTGTCCGGATGAAGCGTACGGCCTGTACCGCCGCCCGAAGCAACAGAGAAGTAATTTACGCCGTTTTCAACGCACCATTTTTTATATGTTCCCGCAACAGGATGCTGGAAACGGGTCGGGTTAGTAGAGTTTCCGGTAATGGAAACGCCTACCTTTTCAAGCTTCATTATAGCTACACCCTCGGGAACATTGTCTGCGCCGTAGCACTTAACAGCCGCTCTTGCTCCCTTAGAGAATGCCTTTTCATAAACAACCTTAACCTCTTCGGAATAAGGATCGAATTCGGTTTCAACATAGGTAAATCCGTTGATTCTCGAAATTATGTAAGCCGCGTCCTTACCGAGACCGTTAAGAATAACTCTTAAGGGCTTAACTCTTACCTTGTTTGCGTTAAGAGCGATTTTGATAGCGCCCTCAGCGGCCGCAAAGGACTCATGTCCCGCTAAGAAGCAGAAGCACTCTGTTTCTTCCGAAAGGAGCATTTTTCCGAGGTTTCCGTGGCCTAAACCAACCTTGCGGTTTTCGGCAACTGAACCGGGGATACAGAATGACTGCAAGCCTACGCCGATATTAGCGGCTGCGGTAGCGGCGGTTTTATCACCTGTACGCTCAGCCTCTTTTAAAGCGATTGCAGAGCCTACGGTGTAAGCCCATTTTGCGTTTTCAAAGCAGATGGGCTGGGTTTCCTGAACGGTGGTATAAGGATCTATACCGTATTTAGAGCAGATATCCTTGCATTCGTCGATAGAAGAGATACCGTAATTTTTAAGAACTCCGAGGATTTTTGCCTCGCGTCTCTCATAACCTTCAAACTGTGCCATTATACTGTACCTCCTTATTCTTTACGGGGGTCAATATACTTGACCGCGCCGTCTTCCTTATTGAAGCGGCCGTAGTGACCCATGGATTTTTCATAAGCTTCGTTAGGCTCCATGCCCTTCTTTATAAGGTCGGTCATTTTGCCGAGCGAAACGAACTCATAGCCGATAACCTCATCGTTTTCGTCAAGAGCCATTCTTGTGCAGTAGCCCTCGGTCATTTCAAGGTATCTTACGCCCTTTGCCTTTGTACCGTACATAGTACCTACCATTGAGCGCGCACCCTTACCGAGATCCTCCATACCTGCGCCTACTACAAGACCGCCCTCAGAGAAAGCCGACTGGCTTCTTCCGTAAACAATCTGTAAGAAAAGCTCACGCATAGCGGTGTTGATAGCGTCGCACACGAGGTCGGTATTAAGAGCCTCAAGAACCGTTTTGCCGGGGAGAATTTCAGCAGCCATAGCAGCCGAATGGGTCATACCCGAGCAGCCTACGGTTTCAACGAGAGCTTCCTCGATTATACCGTCCTTAACATTGAGCGAAAGCTTACATGCACCCTGCTGAGGAGCGCACCAACCCACACCGTGAGTGTAAGCAGAGATATCCTTAATCTCTTTAGCCTGTATCCATTTGCCTTCCTCCGGAATCGGAGCGGGACCGTGTTTCGGACCCTTAGTGACAGGACACATATTTTCTACTTCTTTTGAATAAATCATATATGTTCTCCTTTCGGTATTCTGACAAAAATCATTATATCATTTTAAAAAACAAAACTCAATACCCAAACCCGACATTTTTTTACTTTCTTTTTCTGAAAGCGAGATAATCCTCAAGAATAATAACCGCCGCAACCGCGTCTATAATCTGCTTGCGCTTTTTCCCTCTTGTGTTTGTCTCGTTAAGATAGCCTGTGGCACTGAGCGTTGTGCACCTTTCGTCCCACATAACGGTTTTTATTTCGCTTTCCTTTTCGATTTTTTCGGCAATTTCGGTGCATTCCTGCGCGCGAAAGCCTAAAGACCCGTCCATATTTTTAGGAAGTCCGCAGACTATAAGCTCCGCTTTTTCTTTCCTCGCCTTTTCCGCTATTTTTTTTACAAGCTTTTCTTCATTATATTCCGTTATAACTCCGCGTTCAAACGCAAAGCTTTCGCTTTCATCGCTCACGGCAAGCCCCGTTCTCGCCTTTCCGAGATCGACCGACATTATAATCATTGCTTTTTATCCTCATTCTCCGCTAAAAAATCGACTATTCGGTTTCTTTTAGGCAAAAATTCATCGGGAACATGGCTGTGGTCGTTATAAAAAACAATTTCGGGCTTTAAATTATCATCGAAACGAATGTGTGTAACCGCGGTATTTTCGCTCCACGGAACATCTTTGAGCCTGTTTATATCGTTAAACATCAGCCTGCACATAAGACACCTTGTTACACCGCCGTGTGTTGCGCAGATAACCGTTTTGCCCTTATTATTTTCGGCAATTTCTTTTACGGTCTCCCAAATTCTTTCATAAGCATGCCTCATAGGCTCGCCCTTTGGGGGAGCAAAATCCTGAGGGTGATTATTCCAGATATCGGCAAGTCCCTCAACCTTTAAAAAGGTTTCGCGAAAAGGCTTTCCCTCATAAATTCCGCCGTTTATTTCTATAAGACCGTCACAGATTTCAATTTCATCCGCTCTGTCTCCCGCAGCCGCAATTGCAGTCGCAACGGTCCTTTTAAGCGGACTTGAATAAATTTTATCGAATTTGAAATTTTCAAATCTTTTTTTAAGATATTCAAGCTGTTTTGCACCGAGCTCGCTTATTTCGCAGTCGCTTGTGCCCTGAAAGGCTCGCTTTGCGTTTCCCGTCGCCTCGCAGTGCCTTATTAAATAAATATCCGTCATATATTCCTCCGAATAAATTTCTTATCTTAGTGTGACAGGACTTGAACCTGTCACACTAAATTTTATATCATTACGGCTGAAAATGCAATGTTTATGTTGAAAAAAGATACTTTTTAATATATAATAAATCTTGTGTGACAGGATTCAAACCTGCCACGCCTACGAAACAAAATTTTGCATAATACATTGCCTCAAAACTTGAAATACGGCAGTATTCCTGCGTTTAGTCGGCTTCGTCTTATAACAAAATTTTTAGTTTCGGTAGGTTAAAAGTTTCTGCCGTCTAATTTTTTATTCGGCGAAGCGAGAAATTTGCAGCAAGGCTGGCGCCTTGCAAAAATGAACACAAAGCCGCAATCTAAAAGGCGGCGAGCGAAACCGTGGCAGGTTTAAGTCCTGTCACACTAGGCAAGCGATAATAATCCGAATCCGCCTAAAATGGCGTATTTTCGACATATTTTAACTTGTCGTCTTTGTGAGGCGCCAGCCTCACTGCATCCTCCGCATAAAACTCCGCACGAAAATCAGCTCATTTTAGGTCGCTGATTTTTATGCTTGGCAGATTTTTATGCAGAGCGAGGCAAAAACGCAGTTAATCCTGTCGGATTAACGAGTATTTTAACATGGCTATGCGGAAAATCTGCCGCCTAAAAACGGGTTCGGATTTATTATCGCTTGCCTAAATTCACCGATTAGGGGTATGGAAATGAAAAAGTATTTAAACCGTCTTTTTATTGACGGACTTTCGGGAATGGCATACGGGCTGTTTTCAACACTTATTATCGGAACGATTATCTGTCAAATAGGCTCTCTTATCGGAGATAATATGATAGGTAAGTATATCACAGTTATCGGAAGCGTCGCAAAAACGGTCACGGGCGCGGGAATCGGCGTAGGAGTCGCCTGCAAGCTTAAGGCTTCCCCGCTTACAACCGTTTCAGCCGCCGTTGCGGGAACTGTCGGAGCTTTTCCGAATTTAGTTATCGAGGGCTTTAAGCTAGGCGCCCCTGGGGAGCCGTTAGGCGCATTTGTCGCGGCATACATAGCAGTTGAAATCGGTTTTCTGGTTTCGGGAAGAACAAAGCTTGAAATCATTGTTACTCCGCTTTCGTGCATAATTGTCGGATGCGCGGCAGGGTATCTTGTAGGACCTTACATTGCCGGCGCTATGAAATGGATAGGAAACCTTGTAAATATAAATGTCGAAAAATCGCCAATTCTTGGCGGAATGGCAATTTCCGTTATAATGGGAATACTTTTAACGCTGCCTATCTCCTCAGCCGCCATAGGAATTTC
Source organism: uncultured Eubacteriales bacterium (assembly GCA_934466515.1). GTDB lineage: Bacteria > Bacillota > Clostridia > Oscillospirales > Acutalibacteraceae > UBA737. The sequence continues at coordinate 184,364 of CAKSLH010000004.1, read as the reverse complement.
GATGGGAATTACGGGAATTGCCGCAGGTGCGGCTACCATCGGCTGCTGCTGCAATATGATAGGCTTTGCGGTTATAAGCTACCGCGAAAACAAATTGGGCGGTCTTATCGCTCAGGGAATAGGCACCTCAATGATTCAGATGCCTAACATCATAAGAAAACCGATAATATGGCTTCCCGCTATTATTTCAAGTGCGATTTTAGGGCCGGTTTCTTCTGCGGTTCTTAAAATGGTAAGCACTCCCGTAGGCTCGGGAATGGGAACAAGCGGTCTTGTAGGTCAGTTTGCCGCATTCACGGCTATGACCGAAGGAACAAAGACTGTTGCGGCGCTTTCGCCCTCGCTTGCGGTAGTCGAAATAATCGCAATGCACTTTGTTCTTCCTGCGGTAATCAGCTTCGGAATCAGCGAGGCTATGAGAAAGCTTGGCTGGATAAAGAGCGGAGACCTTAAATTAGAGGCGGCGGGCCGTGCGTAAAAAAGAGCTTGCTTTAAAAGCAGTCGAGGCGCTAGAATTCTTATATCCTGACGCCAAATGCTCCCTTGAATATTCCGATCCCTTTCAGCTTCTTGTTGCAACGCGGCTTTCGGCTCAGTGCACCGACGCAAGGGTAAATCTCGTCACTCCCGCTTTATTTAAAAAATATCCTACCGCTTATGATTTAGCAAAAGCGGATATAACCGATGTTGAGGAGCTTATAAAAAGCTGCGGACTTTATAAGACAAAGGCTAAGGACTTAATTTTAATGAGCAAATCGATCTGCGAAAATTTCGGCGGAAGGGTTCCTGACACTATAGAAGAGCTTACGACCCTTAGCGGTGTAGGCAGAAAAACCGCAAACCTTATCTGCGGAGATATTTTTAAAAAGCCCGCGGTTGTCACCGACACGCATTTTATAAGGCTTTGCAACAGATTAAAGCTTGTTGATACAACTGACCCGAAAAAGGTTGAGGACGAAATGCGAAAGCTTCTGCCCGAGGATAAATCAAGCGATTTTTGCCACAGAACTGTTATTTTCGGCAGGGATATCTGCACCGCAAGAAAAGCGGACTGCTTAAGATGTCCTATGGACGGATTTTGTCCTAAAAACATAAAATATTCGAAAGGCAGGAAGGCTTAATGCAAAAAAGAGTTGCGGCAATCCATGATATTTCCTGCTTCGGCAGATGCTCGCTTACCGTCGCTCTGCCTATAATTTCAGCCGCCGGAATTGAGACAGCGGTTATCCCCACCGCCCTGCTTTCAACCCACACAGGCGGTTTTAAAAATTATGTTTTTAAGGATTTAACCGAAAACATTCTGCCGATTTCCAAGCACTGGGAAAGTGAAAAAATAAAATCCGACACGGTTTATACAGGCTATTTGGGGTCAAAAAAGCAGGTTGAAATCGTAAAAAATGCGCAAAAAATCATAAGGAAAGAAAGCTCTTTGCTTATAGTTGACCCTGTTATGGCGGATTTCGGAAGGCTTTACGGCGGCTTTGACGCGGATTTTCCCGAATTTATGAAAAAGCTTTGCTTAATTGCGGATGTTATAACGCCAAATATCACCGAGGCTTGCTTTTTAACTCAGACCGAATATTTAAAACCGCCCTTTAAAAAGGATTATATAAACAAGCTTTTAAATAGGCTTAAAAGCTTAACAAAAGCGAAAATCGTTCTTACGGGTGTAAGCTTTGACGGGGAGAAAACCGGTGTTGCCTGCTTTGACGGAAAAGACGAAAGCTATATTTTAAGCCGCAGAATAAACGCGGCGTTTCACGGAACAGGCGATGTTTTCGCAAGTGCATTAACTGCCGCAATGACAAAAGGCAAGGACCTTTTAAAATCCGCCGAAATTGCGGAGAAATTCACGGTTAAAGCTATAAAGCGGACGCTTGAAGTAACCCCCGACTCAAGATACGGAGTTGATTTTGAAGAAGAGCTTCCGTACTTAATAAAACTGTTGAGAGAAGAGTAAAAACAATGCTTTTTGATTTTTTAAAAGGAATAATCGACGAGGATTTAATGCCGATTGTAATTTGCAATCTTAACAACGAGATTATTTATCTTAATCCAACCGCCGTTAAAAGATATGAAAAATACGGCGGAAATGAGCTTTTAGGAAAAAGCATACTTAATTGCCATAATAAGAATTCGGAAAAGATAATTTTAGAAACTGTTGAAAGCTTTAAACAAAATAAAGAATTAAACAGAGTTTTTACCTATCACAACAAAGAAAACAGCGATGTTTATATGGTTGCTTTAAGAAACGAAAGCGGCGAGCTCTTAGGCTACTACGAAAAGCACGAATCAAGAAATCCCGAAAAGCGATAATTTTTTTAATTACAAAAACTCCCGAGGAAGAAAATTCTTCCTCGGGTCCTTTTTGTATTATTATCTTTTCGAATCCATTTTATCGCAAATCGAGGTTATCTGGTCGGCAAATTTAGCCATATCCTTATTCGGCATTTCCTTTGAACGCTGAACAAGGGAAAGCAGTCTCTTCGCCGCGTCAAGCAGGCGGGCATAAACAGTATTTGCTCTGATTCTTCCCTGTGACTGCGCCTTTTCTATCCTTACGATTTTGCCCTTAGCGGTGCATTCGTCGGTTATTAAATCAAATTCGTCTCCGCTGTAAGGGGCAGTCGCCTGAATTTCAAGATTTTCTCCCGCAAGGCTTGCAAAATAATCGCAAACAGAATCATTTCCGTGGTTTACGAATAAATGCTTCGGTTTTTCGGGCAGCTTATAAAGCCAGCCTAAGAGCATATCCCTGTCGGCATGACCCGAAATTCCGTGAAGAGTTTCGATTTTTGCATTGACTGCAATTTCCTCTCCGAACAGCTTTACGCTCGACGCCCCGTCAATAAGCTTTCTTCCGACGGTTCCTTCCGCCTGATAGCCGACAAAAAGAATTGTGCTGTCCTTTCGCCATAAATTATGCTTAAGATGATGTCTTATTCTTCCTGCCTCGCACATTCCCGAAGCCGAAAGAATAACCTTAGGTCTCGGGTCGAAGTTAATCATTTTAGAATCGTCCGAGGTGACAGAAAGCCTTAAATCGTCAAACTTTATCGGGTCAATTCCTCGGCTTAAAAGGTCTAAAGTCTCCTCGTCATAATAATCCGTAAGACCGCTCGAATAAATTCCCGTTGCCTCTGTAGCAAGAGGACTGTCCACAAACACTGGAAAATCGCAGGGTGAAACCAGATTGTCTTCCTTTATTTTTCTTAAAAGATATAAAAGCTCCTGAGTTCTTCCTACCGCAAAGGACGGAATAACAACATTTCCCCCTCTTTTAAAGGTATCGTTTAGAATTTTCGTAAGCGCTTCAACATAATCGGGACGGTCGCCGTGCAGACGATCGCCGTAGGTAGACTCTATTATTACATAATCTGCCGCCTCGGGAGTCTGAGGGTCTCTTATAAGAGGACGGTCGATATTTCCGAGGTCTCCCGAAAACAAAAGGGTTCTTGTTACTCCGTTTTCCTCGGCGGTTATGTTTATTGAAGAAGAACCGAGAAGATGTCCGGCGTCCGTAAACCTTGCAGTAACACCGCCGCATACCTCGACCGTTTCCTTATATGAAACAGGCGAAAACTGCTTTATCGCCGCCTCAGCGTCCTTTAAGGTATAAACCGGAACATAAGGCTCCAAGCCTGCTCTTTGTGCCTTTCTGTTTCGCCACTGCGCCTCAAATTCCTGAATGTGCGCGGAATCTCTTAACATTATTTCGCAAAGCTTAAAGGTAGCATAAGTGCAGATAATATTTCCCTTAAAGCCCTTTGCAACAAGTGCGGGAAGCATTCCCGAATGGTCGATATGAGCGTGTGTAAGAAGCACCGCGTCAATATCTATTGCGCTGACGGGCAGCTCGCAGTTTTCATAAATATCCTCTCCCTGCTCCATTCCGCAGTCTATAAGGATATTTTTACCGTTTACGCTCAGAAGAGAGCAGGAGCCCGTAACCTCATGGGCAGCGCCCAAAAACTTAAGTTTCATCAAGAATCCTCCTTAATTTTAGCCTTTCTGTTAAACAGCATTTCGGGAAGCTGAGCTATAATAATCGCCAAGAATACAAGCGTGCAGCCGAGAATCTGAAGACTCGTCAGAGTCTGCCCCAAAATCAGCCAACCGCCTAAAGCTCCGAAAACGCTTTCAAGGCTCATTATAAGCGCCGCAACCGACGGCTCCGCATATTTTTGACCTATTATCTGCAATGTATACGCAACTCCGCTCGACATTATTCCGAGGAAAAGCAGGGAAAACAGAGCGGCATAAATTTTTTCGGGGTTAAAAGCATCGGTCTCGGTTATAAAAGAAGCTAAAAACGAGCCGATAGAGCAGATAATAAACTGAATCATAGAAAGCCTTATTCCGCCTACCGAATTGCAGAATTTATCGACAGACAAAACATGCAATGAGAAAGAAAGCGCACAGCCGAGCATTAAAATATCGCCCTTTTTAAAGCCGCCGAGCCCTGCGGTGCAAAGAAGATAAGCGCCGATAAGAGCAACGGCAACCGCACCCCAAATAAAAGGCGATACCTTTCTTTTTAAAAACACCGAGATTATCGGAACTATAACGACATAAAGCGCTGTTAAAAAAGCTCCTCTCGCGGCTCCGCCCTGCAAGCCGTGATTTTCATAATATGTAAGACCCATCTGCTGAAGATTTACAGACAGCCAGAGCATAATTCCGCATATTATTCCACCGATTGCGACATGCTTTTTAGAAGCGGTTTTCGAAATAAAAATATCCTCTTTAAACTTTATTTTTCTGAAAAGCATCAGCAAAAAAAGCACTGCCGCACCGATTGCCGAACGAAGAGCATTAAAAGCAAAGGGCGGAATTTTTGAAGCCGCGTCCGACTGAGCCACGAACGCAAGACCCCATATAAACGCGGTTATAAGAAGAATTAAACCGCCTTTTAAATTATTGGTTTTCTGTTCCATTTAAAGCATTTTCCTTTTTCATTGTAAGTGAAATTCTGTTTCTTTTTTTATCGACATTCATCACCCATACCGTCACGGTCTGCCCGACCTTTAAAACATCAATGGGGTGTTTTATAAATTTATGGGATATCTGAGAAATATGAACGAGCCCGTCCTCATGAACTCCGATATCGACGAATGCTCCGAAATCTATTATATTTCTGACGGTTCCTTTAAGCTCCATTCCGACCTTTAAATCGTCCAATGTTAAAACATCGCGGCGAAGCTGGGGCTTTTCGATTTCGTCTCTCGGGTCTCTCCAAGGCTTTTCAAGCTCCGAGGCTATATCCTTAAGCGTTAATACTCCTACTCCGAGCTTTTCGGCGGTATCGGTCTCGCCGAGCGCGCTTAATTTTTCAGAAATTCCCGATATTTTCTTTTCCTTTACATCGTTTTCCGTAAATCCGCAAATTTTTAAAAGATTTTTTGCAACCTCATAGCTTTCAGGATGAACGGCGGTTGCGTCCAAAGCATTCGCGCCGTTTTCAATTCTTAAAAATCCGGCGCACTGCTCAAATGCTTTGCTCCCGAGCTTTGATACCTTTTTTAAATCGGTTCGCTTTTTGAATCCGCCGTTTTCATCGCGGTATTTAACGATATTTTCGGCAACAGCGGAATTTATTCCCGAAATTTTAGAAAGAAGCGAAACCGAGGCGGTATTAAGGTCGACTCCGACCTTGTTTACGCAGTCCTCTACCACGCCGTCAAGCGCGCCTGACAGCTCCTTTTGCGGCATATCGTGCTGATACTGACCTACGCCTATAGCCTTCGGGTCAATCTTAACAAGCTCAGCTAAAGGATCCTCAAGGCGCCTCGCAATTGATACGGCGCTTCTGAGCGATACATCATACTCGGGGAATTCCTCCGCCGCAAGCTTTGAAGCGGAATAAACACTTGCTCCCGCTTCGCTTACAATTGAATAGGCAACATCAAGGTTTTCCTTTTTTATAAGGTCTGCAGCAAAGGCTTCTGTTTCTCGTCCTGCTGTTCCGTTTCCTATTGCTATTACTTTAACATTATATTTTTTTATAAGCCCCGACACGGTTTTTTCGGCGCTTTCAATTTTATTATGCGGCGGCGCGGGATAAATAACGGCGGTATCAAGCACCTTTCCGGTTTCGTCAATAACAGCGACCTTACAGCCTGTTCTGTACCCCGGGTCTAATCCCATTGTAACGCTGCCCTTAACCGGCGGCTGCATAAGAAGCTGGCGAAGATTTGAGGAAAATACCGAAATTGCGGATTTGCTTGCCTTTTCGGTAAGCTCGTTTCTTATCTCCCTTTCAATGCTCGGGAAAATCAGCCTTTGATAAGAGTCAAGGGCGCATTCAAGCATAAAATCACGGCAGGCAGAATTAGGCTTAATATGAGCCTTTTCGATTACATACATCGCCTTTTCCTTATCGAATTCAACAGATACCTTTAAAAATTCTTCCTTTTCTCCGCGGTTTACGGCAAGAATTCTGTGAGACGGAATTTTCGAAACGGCTTCGGAATAATCGGCATACATTTCGTATACTCCGACATCCTCCTTAGCCGCCTTTGTTTTTAAAACACCGTGCGCCGAGCAGACAAAGCGGATTTTTTTGCGGACATCTGCGTCAAAAGAAATTCTTTCGGCGATAATATCACCTGCGCCCTTTAAAGCGTCCTCAGCGGTATTTATTCCCTTCTCTTCGTTTATATAGTCCTCCGCCGCGGCGAGAGGGGGTCTTGAATTTTCACCTTGCGCGTAAATCTCGTCCGCCAAAGGCTCAAGGCCCTTTTCTTTAGCGACGTCGGCTCTTGTTTTTCGCTTTTTCTTAAAGGGAAGATAAATATCGTCAAGCTCGCTTAAGGTAGCGGCATTTTCTATTTTCTTTATAAGCTCCTCTGTAAGCGCGCCTGCCCCGTCTGCGGCATTTTTGATTTTTTCACGCATTTCGTCAAGATTTCTTAAATAGGAAAGCCTGTCCGAAAAGCTTCTAAGCACTTGATCGTCCATAGCCCCCGTCATTTCCTTGCGGTATCTTGCTATGAAGGGAACGGTATTGCCGCCGTCAAGCAGCGTTATAACATTTTCAGCCTGCCAGGGCTTTATCTCAAATTCTTCTGTCAGAACCTTAATTAAATCCATTTTTTTAACTCCGAAAACCGTTTTTAATTATTGTATCATAATTACTTTTATTATTCAAATAATATTATTGATTTTTTTAAATAAAAAAGGTATAATTTAAAGGAATAATTATTGGAGGCATTTATGCTCGAGCTTAAAAACATCTGCTACACCGCCGATAATGACGGTGCAAAGAAAGAAATACTGAAAAATATAAATCTTAAAATAGACGACGGGTTTACCGCAATCACCGGTCCTAACGGCGGCGGAAAATCAACGCTTGCTAAGATAATTTCCGGAATTATCACCCCCACCTCGGGTGAAATTTTCCTTGACGGAGAAAATATAACGGGCTTAAACATAACCGAAAGAGCAAACAAAGGAATAAGCTTTGCCTTTCAGCAGCCCGTAAGATTTAAGGGAATTACCGTGCATGACCTTATCCGTCTTGCCTCAAACAAAAAAATCAGCATTTCGGACGCCTGCGATTATCTTTCTCAGGTGGGTCTTTGTGCGCGCGATTATATTGACCGCGAGGTAAACGCATCGCTTTCTGGCGGCGAGCTTAAAAGAATAGAAATTGCGACCGTTCTTGCCAGAGGTACTAAAATTTCGCTATTTGACGAGCCTGAGGCAGGAATTGACCTCTGGAGCTTTTCAAATCTTATCAAGGTTTTCGAAAAGCTTCATGACAATTCGGGCGGCTCGATAATAATAATTTCACATCAGGAAAGAATTTTAAACATTGCCGATAATGTTATCGTTATTTCGGCAGGAACGGTTAAAGCGCAGGGCAAAAAGGACGATATCTTGCCCGAGCTTTTAGGTACAACAAACACCGCTTGCAGCGTACTGACAGAAAATCTGAAAGGAGCGCTTTAAAATGATAAACGATACCGAAAGACAGCTTCTTAAAATAATCGCCGATATGGACGGCGAGCCCGACGGCGCTTATAACATCAGGGCTAACGGCAAGCTTGCCGAAAGAAAGGTTACGCCTAATATAGATATAAAAACCAAAGAGGACAAGCCGGGAATTGACATTATAATAAGACCGAACACCAAGGGTGAGACGGTACACATTCCCGTTGTTATTGACGCGACAGGGCTTGACGACCTTGTTTACAACGATTTTATTATAGGCGAGAATTCAGATGTAACGATTATGGCAGGCTGCGGAATTCACAACTGCGGAGACGAAAAATCCTCGCATGACGGTGTGCATACATTTTTTGTCGGCAAAAATTCAAGGGTCAAATATATAGAGCGCCATTTCGGCGAGGGTGAAGGAAATGGCAGCAGGATAATGAATCCGACAACTGTTGTTAACCTCGGCGAAAACAGCTATATGGAAATGGAAACGAGCCAGATAGGCGGAATTGACAACACTCTGCGCACCACAAAGGCGGTAGTTTCGGACGGCGGAACTCTTGTCATTCACGAAAAAATCCTCACCGAGAACACTCAGAGGGCCGAGACCGACTTTTCGGTTGACCTAAACGGAAAAAATTCAAGCGCAAATGTTGTTTCGCGCTCAGTTGCAAAGGAAAGCTCCTCTCAGCTTTTCAGGTCGAATATAAACGGAAACAATCTGTGCAGCGGCCACACCGAATGCGACGCAATTATTATGGATTCGGGAAAGGTAAGCGCAATTCCGCAGATAAGCGCAAATCATATCGATGCCTCTCTTATCCACGAGGCCGCAATCGGTAAAATCGCGGGAGAACAGCTTATGAAGCTTATGACCTTAGGTCTTACCGAAAAGCAGGCGGAGGAAGAAATCGTAAACGGGTTTCTTAAATAATTCTTGAATATATATTTTCAATATGTTAAACTGTTTTTATAAAAAGGGAGTGAGGCATTATCAAGGATAACAGAATATCGGCGGCAATCGTCACCTTCAACAGCCGCGTGAACACGGTAAATGCCTGCAAAAGCCTTTTAAACAACACAAAAAGGCGCGATTTATCCCTCTATGTTTTTGATAATGCTTCCTCTGACGGTACGAAAGAGGCTCTTAAGGATTTAAACCTAAGCTTTATTGAAAACGGGAAAAATATCGGCTTCGGCGCGGCTCATAATAAGATACTTGGATTCGAAATGTTTGACTATCATTTCATAATAAATCCCGATATAACGGTATCTTCCGATGTTTTAAGCGATATCGCCGATTTTATGGACGAAAATCCCGATATCTCGCTTATGATGCCTAAAATTTTAAATTCCGACGGGACAGAGCAGTTCCTGCCAAAAAGAATCCCGACGGCAAAATACCTTTTCTTAGGCAGACTTGAAAGGCTTTTTAAAAGTCTGTCGAAAGTAAGAGAAGAATACACAAGAAAATTCGATAATATTGATACCGTTACCGATATTGATTTCTGTTCGGGCTGTTTTATGTGCATAAGAAGCGAAGTCTTTAAGGCTTTAGGCGGATTTGACGAAAGATTTTTCATGTATCTTGAGGACGCCGACCTGACGCTCAGAGCACAAAAATTCGGACGGACTGTTATTGCTCCTCAATTTTGCGTAACTCACCTCTGGGACAGGTCAAGCGCAAAAAGCATAAAATACTTATTTATACATTTGTCTTCGGCATTTAAATTTTTAATAAAACAAAAAAGGAAGCATAAAAAATGAAGATAATGATAACCGGCTGTCACGGTCAGCTCGGAAACGAGCTTCAGTCAATTTTAAAATCAATGAAAAGCGAGATAGGCCCTATCCCCGAGCAGTACAGGGGAGCGGAAATCTGCGCTGTTGATATTGACACGCTTGATATTACGGACACCTTGGCTGTAACCGAATTTGTAAAGAGCGAAAATCCGGATATAATTATAAACTGTGCAGCCATGACCAATGTTGACGGCTGCGAAACAATGCAGGATGTTGCATACAAGGTTAACGCGGCAGGGGTAAGAAACCTTGCAAGAGCGGCAAAGGCTGTAAATGCTAAATTTATTCATGTTTCAACCGATTATGTTTTTGCGGGAAACGGAACAAAGCCCTATACAGAGTGGGATATAATAAATCCTCAGAGTGTTTACGGGGCTTCTAAGGCTTTAGGCGAGAAATATGCGCTTGCGTTTAACGATAAAACCTTTATCGTCCGTACCTCTTGGCTTTACGGATATATAGGAAAGAATTTCGTTAAGACCGTCCGCAGGGTTATAAGAGAAAAAGGTTCAATTACGGTAGTCAACGACCAAAGAGGCAACCCGACAAACGCAAACGATTTGGCGCACCACCTCTTGCTTCTCGGAATTACCGAGGAATACGGAATTTATCACTGCACCGGCGAGGGTGAGTGCTCATGGTATGAATTTGCGTGCGAAATCGCCCGTCTTTCGGGATTCGGCGATGTTGTAAAACCCTGCACGAGCGACGAATACAAGAGTCCCACAAAAAGACCCGAGTATTCTTCTCTTGAAAATCTCGGCTTAAAATGCAGTGTCGGTAATTTTATGCGTGACTGGAAGGCTGCGCTTAAGGATTATATAAACAAAGTGGAGGACTGAATTTATGAAAACTTATCTTGTTACAGGCGGCGCGGGCTTTATAGGCTCTAACTTCGTTATGTATATGTTAGGAAAATATGACGATGTTAAGATTATAAATGTCGATAAGCTTACCTATGCCGGAAATCTTGAGAACTTAAAGAGTGTTGAGAACAATCCGAGATACTCTTTTGTTCAGGCTGATATCTGCGACAGAGAGGCTATTAGCAAGATTTTTGCCGAAAACGAGGTTGATTATGTTGTCAATTTCGCGGCTGAAAGCCATGTTGACCGCAGTATCACAAACCCCGAGATTTTTGTTAAGACAAATGTTGAGGGTACTGTTAATATGCTCCAGTGCGCAAAGGTTGCGTGGACTGTCGGCGACGATAAATATAAGGACGGAGTTAAATACCTTCAGGTTTCAACCGACGAGGTTTACGGCTCCTTGGGCGAGACGGGATATTTCATGGAGACAACTCCCCTTGACCCCCATTCTCCCTATTCTGCTTCAAAGGCTTCTGCGGATTTCTTTGTTAAGGCATTCGGGGACACCTATAAATTCCCTGTAAACATTACCCGTTGCTCCAATAACTACGGACCTTATCAGTTCCCCGAAAAGCTTATTCCGCTTATCATGAACAACACCTTAAAGCATAAGGATCTCCCTGTTTACGGCGACGGAATGCAGATAAGAGACTGGCTTTATGTTGAGGACCACTGCAAGGCTATAGATATGGTTATAAGAAACGGCAGACTCGGCGAGGTATACAATGTCGGCGGTCACAACGAAAAGCCCAACATATTCATAGTTAAATCCATAATCGAATATATCAAGGAAAATGTCGACAGCGAGGTCGGAGAGCACATGATAAAGCATGTTACCGACCGCAAGGGACATGACCGCAGATACGGAATCGACCCTCAGAAGATTAAAGACGAGCTCGGCTGGTATCCCGAAACCTGCTTTGAGGTCGGAATCAAAAAGACTCTCAAATGGTATCTTGAAAATACAGAGTGGGTACAGAATGTTGTAAACGGCGACTATCAGAAGTATTATGACAAGATGTACAGCGCTAAAAAGGAGATATAAGCCTTGGGTAAGTTTAATTTTATCAAAACCTCGATTGACGGAGTAATTATCGTTGAGCCTACCGCTTTCGGCGACAGCCGCGGTTATTTTATGGAAACCTATCAGAAGGAGGATTTCATAAAGGGCGGTATTACCGTTGATTTTGTTCAGGACAATCAGTCGATGTCTACTAAGGGTGTTCTTCGCGGACTTCATTTTCAAAAGCAGTACAGCCAGTCAAAGCTTGTGCGCTGTATAAGAGGCGAGGTTTTCGATGTTGCCGTTGACTTAAGAGAGGGCTCGCCCACCTTCGGCAAATGGGAAGGCGTAATTCTTTCGGCTGAAAATAAAAGACAGTTCTTTATTCCCAAAAACTTCGCTCACGGATTTTTGGTCCTTTCCGACGAAGCGGAATTTGTTTATAAGGTTGACGATTTTTATCATCCTAACGATGAAGGCGGTCTTATGTGGAACGACCCCGATATAGGAGTTGAGTGGCCGATAACGGACGGCATGGAAATCAAGCTTTCCGATAAGGATAAGCTTCATCCGCCCTTTAAGGATTTTAAAAAATAAAATTCAACAATACAGTTTTAAACCTCCTTTTTCGGTAATACTACCGTTAACACTTTGGACGGGAATGCCGCTCGCTCAAAAATCAAAGATTTTCGGACTGCGCTCTATCCCCGCCAATACCACCCCAGTGTTCTTGGAAACCGCTTGTCAGACGGTTTCCGCCTGCAAAGTGTTTTTTCGCCGCGCATGTCGCCGAAAAAACAAAATTACAATCTGATAAATTTTTAATAATAAAGTTTTAAACCTCCTTTTTCGGTAATACTACCGTTAAAGGAGGTTTAATTTATGCAAAACAAAACTATGTCACTTGTTAAGGGCTTAGGTATAGGCATGGCAGCAGGCGCCGCCGCAACCTGTATCGGCAAAATGGCGATGAAGGATCATCACAAGATTACAAAGGGCGCTTCAAAGGTTGCTAAAGCAGTAAGCGACTTGGCAGACGGCGTTCAGACAATGTTTAAATAATTCTGTTTTTAAAAAACTCCTGAGGAATTCTTAATCCCTCAGGAGTTTTTATTTTTAAGCTTAGAAAGCTTTGCTTAAACGAAAAATCAAATAATTTATATCCTCTCCTTAGTTGCGACATTTTTTTCGGATTTCGAGTGCTACAATATTTTTAAACGGAGATGATTTGCATGGTAATTTATGCGGATATATTGGTGCTGGTAAATACCGTGATTGATTATTTTCTGCTTCGGGCTTCGATGAGGCTTTTAAAGCAAAGCTGCAGACTTTTAAGAATTATCGCGGCGGCATTTGCCGGCGGAATATCCTCGCTTTACATATTTATAAGCGAAAATTTTATTTTGCTTGATATATTATATAAGCTTGCTGTCTGCTTTATATTAAGCGCTGTTTGCTTCGGAATTAAGGGCATTAAACCGTTTTTTAAAAATTCCTTTGTGTTTTTCGGGGTCACCTGCCTTTTTGCAGGCGCTATGTGGGCGGTGTTTTCGCTGTTTTCGCCTAAAGGCATGGCAGTAAGAGGAGCGGTGGTTTATTTCGATATTTCCCCCGTCGTTCTGATAGTTTCAAGCGCTGTAGGCTATTTTTTGATAACTCTTTTTGAAAAGATTTTTTCTTCCAAATTTTCAAATGCGAAAAGCGTTGATATAACCCTTGAGGCGGACGGAAACAGCGTCTCAACCTCGGCTCTTTGCGACTCGGGAAACAGCCTAACAGATATTATGGGAATGAGCGATATAATAATCGTAGATAAATCCGTCGCGGACAGTCTTTTTAAAACGGATGCGAGCATGCAGAGCCTGAAATCAAGATATCGGGCGATACCGACAGGCACTGTTTCAGGCTCGCAGATTTTAGACGGATACCGCTGCGACAGGGCAGTTATAAAGCAAAGCGAAAAAAACACGGTTCTTACAAAGCCTGTCCTCGCAATTTCAAAAACGCCGATTTCAGACCACGGAGCAATTATAAACCCCAATATTTTAATGTGACAGGAGATTTAAACATGAAGCTGTTTAAAAGACTTATTATAAAATTTCTTTCAAGGCTCGGACTTTTAAGCCCTACATATTATATAAACGGTCCCGAAAATCTTCCTGAGCCTCTTACAGCCGAGGAGGAAAGAAGGCTTTTAGAGAGCTCCGACCCCGACAAAAACGAAAAGCTGATAGTTCATAATTTAAGGCTTGTGGTTTATATAGCAAAAAAATTTGACAGCGGCTCAAATATAGAGGATATGATTTCAATAGGCACAATAGGTCTTATCAAGGCTGTCAATACCTTCTGCCCCGACAGAAACATAAAGCTTGCAACCTACGCATCAAGGTGTATTGAAAACGAAATTTTAATGTATTTAAGAAAGACTTCTTCTCTTAAAAACGAGATTTCAATTGACGAGCCCTTAAATACCGACCAGAGCGGAAACGAGCTTTTGCTTTCCGATATCTTAGGCTCCGAGCCAGACGAGGTAGGAAGAGGGATTGAAACCGAGGACGAAAAAACGCTTATAAAAAAATTTGTCAGCGAGCTGCCGCCGAGGGAAAAGCAGATTATGGAAATGCGGTTCGGAATGAACGGCTACAGGGAATACACTCAAAAGCAGGTCGCCGATACCTTAGGGATTTCGCAGTCCTATATTTCACGGCTTGAAAAGCGGATTATAGATAAGCTGAAAAAACAGATAGAAAAGGCTTTTGTATCTTGACAAATTAAAAATACAGTCATATAATATTTATGTAAGTTCTTCGGGGCGGGGCGCAATTCCCCACCGGCGGTTAAAGTCCGCGAGCATTATGCTGAATCGGTGAAATTCCGATACCGACGGTTAAAGTCCGGATGAAAGAAGAATCGGATTTACATTTTTATATTATATTTTTTGCCCCGTATAATATTTTTACGGGGATTTTTTATTGTTACTGTGATATTCTTTCCCCGAAAGGGAGAAATTTTTATGAAAAAAGAAACTGTCAGAAAAATTTGCGTTGTCTCGGTATTAGGAGCGGTGGGATTTATCCTTATGCTTCTTGAATTTCCGATGCCGTTTATCATTCCGTCCTTTATCAAGTTCGATTTTTCCGAGCTTCCTGCACTTATTGCCGCTTTTTGCTTCGGCCCGATAAGCGGAATAGGCGTTTGTCTTATCAAAAATCTGCTGCATTTATTTGTAACGAATTCGGCAGGAGTCGGCGAGCTTTCAAACTTTATCTTAGGCGCTGTTTTCTCGCTTGTATGCGGTCTTGTCTATAAAAAGAACCACACAAGAAAGGGTGCGCTTTATGCAAGCGTTATCGGAGCTTTATCCATGGCGGTGCTGAGCGTATTTACAAATCTTTTGTTTGTTTACCCTGCCTACACCGTGATTTACGGCATGCCTATGGACGCAATAATAGGAATGTATAAAGCGATTTTGCCTGCAAGCGACACTCTGTTTAAATCCCTTTTGATTTTTAATTTGCCCTTTACGCTCTTTAAGGGGATTGCAGACTCGGTGCTTTGCTTTTTGATTTATAAAAAAATCACGCCTATATTGAGAAAAAACAGTTGACAAAATCCGGTGTTATGTTACAATAGAAAGGTAAAATAAATATCTGCTTATCAAGAGCGGCGGAGGGACAGGCCCTGTGAAGCCCGGCAACCTGATTTATAATTAAGGTGCCAAATCCTGCGGATTATCCGAAAGATGAGGTTTTATATAAGACCGCTTTCGAGCGGTCTTTTTGATAGGTAGGCAAGAGATAACAGGAGAATGAAAAAATGTCAAAAATGCTTTTCACATCAGAATCGGTGACCGAGGGTCACCCCGACAAGGTATGCGACCGCATAAGCGACGCTATACTTGACGAAATTTTAAAAAACGATAAAAATGCCCGCGTTGCATGCGAGACCTTCTGCACAACAGGCGTTATAACCGTTATGGGAGAGATAACAACCTCTTCCATGCCCGATATTCCTCAGATTGTGAGAAAAACCGTCTGCGATATCGGATATAACGGACCCGACGCTTGCTTTGACGGAAATACCTGCGCTGTATTCACCTCAATTGACAGGCAGTCGCCCGATATTGCAATGGGCGTTGACAATTCGCTTGAATACAAGGAAAACGGAGCCGACAAATACGATTTAAGGGGTGCCGGAGATCAGGGAATGATGTTCGGATATGCCTGCAATGAAACCGAGTCTTTTATGCCGATGCCTGCATATCTTGCCCACAGGCTTTCATACAGGCTTACAGAGGTACGGAAAAAAGGAATTTTAGATTATCTTAATCCCGACGGAAAAACTCAGGTAACCGTTGAATACGAGGACAATGAGCCTAAAAGAATAGAAGCAATAGTCGTTTCTTCCCAGCACAAGGAAAGCGTAAGTCTTGAAGAATTAAGAGACGGAATACTTGAAAATGTTATAAAGCCGATAATTCCCGAAAATATGATAGATGAAAGCACAAAGATTTTCATTAACCCGACGGGAAGATTTGTAATAGGCGGTCCAGCCGGAGATACCGGACTTACGGGAAGAAAGATTATAGTCGATACCTACGGCGGAGTTGCCCGTCACGGCGGCGGAGCATTTTCGGGCAAGGATCCGACAAAGGTTGACAGAAGCGCCGCTTATGCCGCAAGATATGTTGCAAAAAATATTGTTGCCGCATCTCTTGCTGAAAAATGCGAAATTCAGTTAGCTTACGCAATAGGCGTTGCAAAGCCGGTTTCGGTGCATGTAGATACCTTCGGTACGGGAGCATACCCCGATGAAAAAATCGCGGAGGCTGTAACAAAGGTTTTCGATTTAAGACCGGCGGCGATTATAGACAAATTAAATCTTCTCCGTCCGATTTACGAAAAGACCTGCAATTACGGTCATTTCGGAAAATCCGACCCTGATTTCACATGGGAAAAAACAGATAAAACAGAAGAGCTTAAAAAAGCAATCAAGGAATAAAGGAACTGATAAAATGTTTAAAATCATTGAAAAAAATATTTTAAACGGCAGTGTAACACAGCTTAAAATCGAAGCGCCGTTTATTGCAAAAAAGGTAAAAGCAGGTCAGTTTGTAATCGTGAGGATTGACGAAAAGGGAGAAAGAATTCCGCTTACGGTTTCTGATTTCGACCGCGAAAACGGAACGGTTACAATTGTTGTTCAGGCAATAGGATTTACAACGAAAAAGCTTGTATCTTTAAACGCAGGTGATTATATAAAGGATGTTGTAGGCCCCTTAGGCTGCCCTACCGAATTCGGAACACCTAAAAAAGCAATTATAATCGGCGGCGGCGTAGGCTGTGCGATTGCATATCCGCAGGCAAAGGCGCTTCATAATATGGGCGTGCACACCGAAATGATTGCAGGCTTCAGGAGCAAGGATATTGTAATACTTGAAGACGAAATGAAATCCGTTTGCGATAAGCTTTATATCACAACCGACGACGGAAGCTACGGCGAAAAGGGCTTTGTAACCGATGTGCTTAAAAGACTTCTTGAAACCAAAGAGTATGACCTTGTAATCGCAATAGGTCCTGTTGTTATGATGAAATTTGTTTCTCTTACAACCAAGCCCTACGGCGTAAAGACAATAGTAAGCTTAAACCCGATTATGATTGACGGAACGGGAATGTGCGGCGGATGCCGAGTAAGCGTAGGCGGGGAAACAAAATTTGCCTGTGTTGACGGACCCGATTTCGACGGACATCTTGTCGATTTCGACGAGCTTATCCGCAGAAACGGATTTTATAAGGAAGAGGAAGCGCACGCTTGCAGACTGGGGGTAAAAAACAATGGCTGATATGTCGCCGAAAAAGACCGAGATGCCGCATCTCGATCCGCTCGTAAGAAACAAGAATTTTGAAGAGGTTGCCTTAGGATATACCGAAGAAATGGCAATGGCAGAGGCAAAAAGATGTCTTCACTGCAAAAATAAGCCCTGTGTTTCGGGCTGTCCCGTTAATGTTCAGATTCCCGATTTTATAGAAAAAATCGCCGAGGGAAAATTTGAAGAGGCATATAAAATAATTTCCGAAACCAGCTCTCTTCCCGCAGTTTGCGGAAGAGTATGCCCTCAGGAATCGCAGTGCGAGGGCAAATGCGTCCGCGGAATAAAGGGCGAAAGCGTAGGAATAGGCAGACTTGAAAGATTTGCCGCAGATTATTTTATGAATAACTGCTCCGAGCCCGAATCAAAAATCGAGAAAAACGGAATAAAGGTCGCCGTTATCGGCGCAGGCCCGTCGGGTCTTACCTGTGCAGGCGACCTTGCAAAGCGCGGTTATGATGTAACCGTTTTCGAGGCTTTCCATACAGCAGGCGGCGTTTTGGTTTACGGTATTCCCGAATTCAGACTTCCTAAATCAATCGTTAAAAAGGAAATCGACGGGCTTAAAAGTTTAGGTGTTAAGATTATGACCGATATGGTTATCGGAAAGGTTTTATCGGTTGACGAAATAATGGATATGGGCTTTAAAGCCGTATTTATAGGCTCGGGTGCAGGACTTCCGAGATTTATGGGCATTGAGGGCGAGGGCGCCGTAGGCGTTTACTCCGCCAATGAGTTTTTAACAAGAATAAATCTTATGAAGGCTTATCTTGACGGGTATGACACCCCGATTAAGCGCTCAAAGAGCGTTGCGGTTGTAGGCGGCGGAAATGTCGCTATGGATGCGGCACGCTGTGCTAAAAGACTCGGAGCGGAAAATGTCTACATAATCTACCGCCGTTCCGATGAGGAAATGCCTGCAAGAAGAGAAGAAATCGAGCATGCCAAGGAAGAGCAGATTGAATTCAAGCTTCTTACAAATCCGAAACGCATTTTAACCGACGAAAACAGTGTTGTTAAGGGTATCGAATGTGTTAAAATGGCGCTCGGCGAGCCTGACAGCTCGGGCAGAAGAAGACCTGAGGAAATAGGGGGAAGCGAATTTGTTATAGATGTAGATTCCGTTATAATGGCGTTAGGAACCTCTCCGAATCCCCTTATAAGAAGCACTACAAAGGGCATTGAGGCAAACAGCCGCGGCTGTCTTGTTGTTGATGAGAACATGATGACCTCAAAGAACGGAGTTTACGCAGGCGGTGACGCCGTCACGGGAGCCGCAACCGTTATTCTTGCGATGGGAGCAGGAAAAAAAGCGGCGGCAGCTATTGACGAAAGACTAAAAAAACAATAAAAATGTTTTTAAAATACCTGTTTCTTAAAAAAGAAACAGGTATTTTTTTATAAACCCTATTGACAAGTATGTTTTTCGGTGATAATATATACATAGTAAATTTATATGTTTAAGGAGGATATAAAATGTATATATATGCCGACAATGCCGCAACCACAAAAATGAGCAAAACGGCGATAAACGCGATGAAGCCCTATTTTGAAGAAATTTACGGAAATCCGTCAAGTCTCCACTCTGTAGGACAGAAAGCCGCCGAGGAGCTTTTAAAAATGAGAACGCAAATCGCGGAATGTATTAACGCCGAGCCCAATGAAATTTATTTTACATCCGGCGGAAGCGAGGCAGACAATCAGGCAATTTTAAGCGCCGCCTATGCAGGAAAGTCAAAGGGCAAGACCCATATTGTCTCAACCGCATTTGAGCATCACGCTGTTTTGCACACACTAAAAAAGCTCGAAAAAGAGGGCTTTAAGGTCACTTATCTTGATGTTCATTCTTACGGTAATATTTCGCCCGAGCAGGTAAATGATGCGATAACCGACGAAACCTGTTTGGTAACCGTTATGTTCGCCAATAATGAGATAGGCTCGGTTCTTCCGATAAAGGAAATCGGAAAAATATGCCGCGAAAAGAAGGTACCCTTTCATACAGACGCTGTTCAGGCGGCAGGTCACATAAAAATTGATGTTAAAGAGCAAAATATTGATATGCTTTCTGTATCAGCCCACAAATTTCACGGTCCTAAGGGAATCGGATTTTTATACGCGAAAAAAGGAATAAGGCTTTTAAGTCTTATTGAAGGCGGTGCTCAGGAAAGAGGAAAACGGGCAGGAACAGAAAATCTTGCCGGAATTGCAGGTATGTCGGCGGCTTTAAAGGAAGCTGTCGGCAAGCTTGAAAAAACAATTCCCGAAAATACCGAAAAAAGGGACAGGCTTATAGCGGGACTTAAGGAAATCCCTCACAGCGCGCTTAACGGCGACCCCGTAAGCCGCCTCCCCTCAAATGTAAATTTCTGTTTTGAGGGAATTGAGGGAGAAAGTCTGCTTTTAATGCTTGACGATAAAGGTATAGCCGCCTCTTCAGGCTCTGCCTGCACCTCGGGCTCCTTAGACCCGAGCCATGTTCTGCTTGCAATCGGCAGACCGCACGAAATCGCGCACGGCTCTTTAAGGCTGTCGCTCAGCGAGGAAACAACCGACGAAGAAATAGACTATATTATCAAGTCCGTTAAAGAAGTAGTTAAATATTTAAGAGATATGTCCCCTCTTTGGAGAGACAAGGTCGAGGGCAGAAAGAATTTTGAATTATAAGGAGTAATAATTATGGCACTTTACAGCGAAAAGGTTATGGATCATTTTAAAAATCCGAGAAATGTCGGAGTTATTGAGGACGCCGACGGCGTAGGCGAGGTCGGAAACGCAAAATGCGGAGACATAATGAAAATATATCTTAAAATTAAGGATAATGTTATCGACGATGTAAAATTCGAGACCTTCGGCTGCGGCTCGGCTATCGCTTCAAGCTCAATGGCAACCGAAATGATAAAGGGACAGCCCTTAAGCGAGGCGCTCAAGCTTTCTAATAAAGCTGTCGCAGAAGCACTTGACGGTCTGCCGGCACACAAAATGCACTGCTCGGTTTTAGCCGAAGAGGCAATCAAGGCAGCGGTCAAGGATTATTATGACAAAAACGGAATTTCCTACGATAAAAAGGATTTCCCCGATTGCGCTTCCTGTGCACACTGCCATGTTTAGATATTAGATGGTAGATGTTAGACATTAGAGAATACCCCACATACTAGACACTAGATGGTAGATGTTAGACTTAAAGGAATTTCTTTTTAATTGCGTGCCGTAAGGCACACATTGGTCTAATATCTAAAGTCTAATGTCTAGCATCTGGAAGAATACCCCTCAGTCAGCTAACGCTGACAGCTCCCCTCTGTATGCTGACGCATAAGAAGGGAGCCTTTCTTTAGTCTCTGCTGAAACCAAGCCTCCACTTCAGCCGGAAGGGTTTGGTTATATCCGCGGCTAAGCCGCACATTTGTCTAATGTCTAAAATCTAATGTCTAGCGTCTAAAACAAACACCCCGCAGTTTTCACGATAATGAAAACTGCGGGGTGTTTGTTTTTTTACTTATTTATCTTTTCAACATCATACGGTGTAGTCTGGTAAACAAAGTAGTTAAGCCAGTTTGAATAAAGCAGATTTGCGTGAGCGCGCCAAGTTACCTCGGGCTCATTTTGCGGATTGTTTCCCGGGAAATAGTTTTTAGGAATTTCAATAGGCTTATTCGCGTTTAAGTCTCTGAAATATTCATTTTTTAAGGTATTCGCGTCATACTCGCTGTGACCCGTTATAAAAATCTGCTTGCCGTTTTTCGACGAAACCGCATAAACGCCCGTTTCATCGCTTTCAGCTAAAATTTTAAGCTCTTTAACAGCCTTTATTTCCTCTTTTTTAACCGTTGTGTGGCGGGACTGGGGAACCATAAAGCTATCGTCAAATCCGCGGAAAAGAATTGAGTTTTTATAGGTGACCTTATGCTTGAAAACTCCGAAAATTTTATTTTCCACGGGATATTTTTTTATTCCGTAATGATAGTATAGCCCTGCCTGAGCGCCCCAGCAGATATGAAAGGTGCTGTGCACATGAGACTTTGTCCATTCCATAATTTCGCAAAGCTCGGGGTAATACTCAACATCTTCAAATTTCATTTGCTCAACCGGCGCGCCTGTTATTATCATTCCGTCAAACCGCTCATTCTTAACATCGTCAAAGGTCTTATAGAAATTTATAAGATGCTCGGCAGATGTGTTTTTTGATACATGGCTTTTGGTATGAATAAGCGTCAGATCCACCTGCAAGGGCGAATTTCCGAGCAGACGGGACAGCTGGGTTTCTGTTTCAATCTTATTCGGCATAAGATTTAAAAGCAGGATTTTAAGAGGTCTGATATCCTGAGAAACCGCTCGGCGGTTGGTCATAACGAAAATATTTTCCGAGGCTAAGGTTTTTACCGCCGGCAGATTATCCGGAATTTTAATCGGCATTTAATTCAGTCCTTTATCAAGTGCTTGTTTAATATCGGCTATAAGGTCCTCGCTGTCTTCAAGACCGCAGGAAAATCTTACAAGGTCGGCAGAAACACCGGCGGCAATAAGCTCGCTGTCGCTTAACTGCCTGTGTGTGGTGCTTGCAGGGTGCAGACAGCAGGTTCTTGCGTCCGCAACATGGGTTTCGATAGCGGCGATTTTCAAATTCTCCATAAATTTCTCAGCCGCTTCTCTTCCGCCCTTAACGCCGAACGAAACAACGCCGCAGGTGCCGTTTTTCATATACTTTTTTGCGATTTTATAATATTTATCGCTTTCAAGACCCGGGTATTTTACCCATGAAATTCTTTCGTCGCTTTCTAAGTATTTAGCTACCGCAAGCGCGTTTTCGCAATGCTTTTTCATTCTTACATGCAGGCTTTCAAGCCCGAGATTTAATAAAAACGCATTCTGCGGAGACTGAACCGAGCCTAAATCTCTCATAAGCTGAGCGGTAGCCTTTGTTATATATGCTCCCTCAATGCCGAAGCGCTCGGTATAGGTTATGCCGTGATAGCTTTCGTCGGGCGTGCACAGACCCTCAAATTTTTCGGGGTATTTCGTCCAGTCGAATTTTCCCGAATCAACTATACAGCCGCCTACGCCTGCGCCGTGACCGTCCATATACTTCGTAGTGGAATGGGTAACGATATCGGCTCCGAATTCAAACGGTCTGCAATTTACAGGGGTTGCAAAGGTGTTGTCAATTATAAGCGGAACGCCGTGAGAATGAGCGGCGGCGGCAAATTTTTCGATATCAAGCACCGTTAAGGCGGGATTTGCGATTGTTTCGCCGAAAACCGCCTTTGTGTTTGGCTTAAAAGCCGCGTTTAATTCTTCGGGTGTGCAGTCGGGCGAAACAAAGGTGAAATCAATTCCCATTTTCTTCATTGTTACGGCAAAAAGGTTATATGTTCCGCCGTAAATCGAAGAGGAAGAAACAACATGGTCGCCGTTTCCGGCGATATTGAATACCGAAAAAAACGAAGCCGCCTGACCCGATGAAGTAAGCATTGCGGCACTGCCGCCCTCTAAATCGCATATTTTAGCGGCGACGGTATCGCAGGTGGGGTTTTGCAGACGGGAATAAAAATATCCGCTCGCCTCCAAATCGAAAAGCTTGCCCATAGCGTCGCCCGTTTCATACTTAAAGGTTGTGCTCTGAATAATCGGAATCTGGCGCGGCTCACCGTTTTTGGGGGTATAACCGCCCTGAACGCATTTTGTATCTATATTAAAGTCACTCATTTGTATTTGCCTCCTGAATTTTAATGATGATAAAGCTTTTTGGTCTGATATTTCGGCTCGCAGGTCATATTTATGCCGAGCTTTTTAAAGGTCTGCTCGTCCACACGGGATAAAATAACCGTCGAATGACCCTCAAGTCCCGAAAGCTCCGAAAGCTTTGAAAGCGCCTTTTTTGCGGTTGCGTTTGTAACGGCGCAGATTGAAAGCGCTATTAAAACCTCGTCGATATGTAGTCTCGGATTGTGATTGCCCAAAACTCCTGTTTTAAGCTGCTGAATAGGCTCAATTATTGTATGCGAAAGAAGTTCGATATCATCGGGAATTCCTGCAAGCTCCTTTAATGCGTTTAAAAGCATTGAAGCGGAAGAGCCTAAAAGGGACGAGGTCTTTCCGGTGATAATTCTTCCGTCGGAAAGCTCAAGAGCCGTAGTCGGTCCGCCTGTTTTCTCGGACTTTTCAAGAGCCGCCGCGACAACGGGTCTGTCGGCAGCGCTGATGTGCATTGAATTCATCAAAAGCTCAATTCTTCCTACCTCTGCCTTATCGCCGAGACCCTGTCTTACAGAGCACATTGCGCCGTAATACCTGCGGATAATCTCCTGATTTGCCGCCGCCTTGCAGGCATCATCGTCAAATACGGCAAAGCCTGCCATATTGACGCCCATATCTGTTGGGCTTTTATAGGGCGACTCGCCGAGGATTTTTTCCATCATGGCATTGAGCACTGGGAAAATTTCAATATCACGGTTATAATTAACGGTGGTTTTTCCGTAAGCCTCCAAATGGAAAGGATCAATCATATTTACATCGCTTAAATCCGCCGTTGCCGCCTCATAGGCTACATTAACGGGGTGCTTAAGCGGAAGATTCCAGATAGGGAAGGTTTCGAATTTCGCATAGCCTGCCTTTATTCCCCTTTTATGCTCATGATAAAGCTGGGAAAGGCAGGTAGCCATTTTACCGCTCCCCGGACCCGGGGCTGTAACTACTACAAGCTCGCGCTCGGTTTCAATATAATCGTTTTTACCGAAGCCCTCATCGCTTACGATATGAGGAATATTTGCAGGGTAATCCTCTATAGGATAGTGCCTGTAGACTTTGATTCCTAAGCTTTTAAGCCTGTTTTCAAACGCTAATGCTAACGGCTGACCGGTAAATCTCGTTATAACAACGCTTCCGACAAAAAGTCCTATTCCTCGAAACGCGTCAATAAGTCTTAATGTATCAAGGTCATAGGTTATGCCCAAATCTCCGCGGCGCTTGTTTTTCTCGATTGCGTCGGCATTGATAACAATGATAATTTCGGCTTGGTCCTTAAGCTTTAAAAGCATTTTAACCTTTGCGTCAGGCTCAAAGCCGGGAAGCACTCGCGAAGCGTGGTAATCATCGAAAAGCTTTCCTCCGAATTCAAGATAAAGCTTTCCCCCGAATAGCTTTATTCTGTCTCTTATATTCTGATACTGCAGTCTTATATACTCCGCATTATCAAAACCTATTTTCCCCATAAACATCCTCCGAATTTCTATAATACAAATAACACCTATAAAGTATATCATAAAAAAGCATTTGCTTTCAAGGGTTTTTAAAATATTTAAAGTAAGTTTAGCATAATATTTTTTAAGGAGGATGAATTTATGAGAAAAAAATATTTAAAAGCGGTATCATTTGCGCTTATATTTGCGCTTTGCTTTTCTTTAAGCACTGCCGCCGCACATACGGTTTCAAGCGAATGCGATATAACGGATATTGCAGTTGCGGTGACTGCCCCTGCAGACGGGACAGACGAGGGCCCCGCCTTCAGTGTAAATGCCAAATCCGCAGTGCTTATGGAGGTATATACCGGTACGGTGCTTTTCGACCAGAATTCCGACGAAAAGCTTCCCCCTGCCTCGATTACAAAAATCATGTCGCTTCTGCTTATAATGGAGGCTATTGATTCGGGCAAAATCTCTCTTTCGGACACCGTTACCGCAAGCGAGCATGCAAGCTCCATGGGAGGGTCGCAAATATGGCTTGAGGTCGGAGAAACAATGACGGTCGACGAGCTTTTAAAGGCGGCGGTCATTGCCTCCGCTAATGACGCAACCGTAGCCTTAGGAGAAAAGATATCGGGCAGCGAGGAAGAATTTGTAAGACAGATGAACAAAAGGGCGAAAGAGCTCGGAATGAACGATACCGAGTTTAAAAACTGCACAGGGCTTGACGCAGAGGGTCATCTTACGACCGCGCACGATGTCGCGGTAATGTCCGCAGAGCTTATAAAGCACGACCTTATAAAAAAGTATTCAACCGTTTGGATGGACACCTTAAGAGACGGCGAAAGCGAGCTTGTAAACACAAACAAGCTTGTAAGATTTTATTCGGGAACTACAGGGCTTAAAACAGGTACTACCTCAAATGCGGGCTACTGTTTAAGCGCAACAGCCGAAAGAGACAATACCTCGCTTGTAGCCGTAATTATGGGAGCGCCCTCATCGAACGACCGCTTTGCAAACGCTAAAAAGCTATTGGACCACGGCTTTGCAAACTACAAATATATTTGTGTAAAGCCCGAAAAGAAAGAGTACGCGGCGATTGTAAAGGATGCCGAAGAGCCGACGGTGAATTTGGTACCGAGCGGAAATCTTTCGCTTTTATTCAAAAAGGGGAGCTCGCAGGAGATAACTCAGGAACCGCAAATCGACGAAAATATTACAGCGCCCGTAAGAAAGGGACAAAAGCTCGGAAAGATAATAATATCCTCGGACAATGTTCAGCTCGGTTCAATCGACCTGATATGCTCTGAAAATCTTGATAAAATCAGTTTAAAAACGGTTTTATCGTGGTTTTTAAAGGGTCTTTTCACGCCTTAATTCTCAGATAATAAAAAAGTTAACAGTTTGTTGACATTCCGCTCTTGAAAAAAGCTTAAAGATATAGTAAAATAAACATACAGAAAAAAGATAATGAAGAAGAAAGAAGTTAATCGCAATGTCACTTAAATTTACAAACGAATACGCGCACGGATTTTTATCCGAAAGCGAAATAAAAGCTTTAGAGCCCGAGGTTATGAAGGCTCATGCGCTTCTTGAAAATAAAAACGGCGAGGGTAATGACTTTTTAGGCTGGATGAATCTCCCCTTTGATTATGACAAGGAAGAATTTTCACGCATTAAAAAGGCGGCTGATAAAATCCGCTCAGATTCCGATGTTCTTGTTGTTATAGGAATTGGCGGCTCATATTTAGGCGCCCGTGCCGCTATTGAGTTTTTAAAGGGTCAGTATTATAATTCCGAGGAAAACGGTCTTAAGATTTACTTTGCAGGAAACAGCATAAGCGGAAGCTATCTCAGCGAAATCGTTAATTTATGCAAAAATAAAAGAGTTTCGGTAAATATCATATCTAAATCGGGTACTACTACAGAGCCTGCTATCGCATTCAGAGTATTCCGCGAAATGCTTGAAAAGCAGTACGGCGAAAAGGGTGCCGCCGAAAGGATTTACTGCACTACCGACAAGGCGCGCGGAACATTAAAGCAGTTGGCTGACGAAAAGGGTTATGAATGCTTTGTAGTGCCTGACGATGTCGGAGGAAGATATTCCGTTCTTACAGCCGTCGGTCTTTTGCCGATTGCCGCAGCAGGTTGCGATATAGATAAGCTTATGAAGGGCGCTCAGGACGCTGTCCGTGATTACAGCGAAGCAAGTCTTGACAAAAACCCCTGCTATAAATACGCCGCCGCGAGAAACTGTCTTTACAGAAGCGGAAAATCTGTTGAACTGCTTGTAAGCTACGAGCCGAGATTTACCATGATGAACGAATGGTTTAAACAGCTTTTCGGCGAGAGCGAGGGCAAGGACAACAAGGGTATTTTCCCTGCAAGCGTTATCTTCTCAACCGACCTTCATTCTATGGGTCAGTTTATTCAGGAAGGCTCAAGAATAATGTTTGAAACCGTCGTTCTTATCAAGGACGCTGGCGACGATATTATAATCGGCGAGGACGAGACTAACGGCGACGGACTCAACTTCCTTGAAGGCAAGCCGATGTCCTATGTAAATGAAAAGGCATTTGAGGGAACCGTTCTTGCGCATACCGACGGTTCGGTTCCGAACTTTGTTATCACAATAGATAAAGCGGACGAAGAAAACTTAGGCCGTCTTATTTACTTCTTTGAGAAAGCCTGCGCAATTTCGGGCTATATGCTCGGAGTCAATCCGTTTAACCAGCCGGGAGTTGAAGCATACAAGAAAAACATGTTTGCTCTTCTCGGAAAGCCCGGATATGAGGACCGCAAGGCTGAGCTCGAAAAAAGACTAAAAAAATAATTGTTAAACATCCGCGGCGGCAAAAGCCGCGGTTATAATAAAGGAGTTGTTAAAATGATCAAGCTTATCATCGGGAACAAGGGTTCGGGAAAAACAAAAAAATTAGTTGATGTTGTTAACGAAACCGCAGAGAAAAGCTTAGGTAATGTTGTTTGCATAGAAAAGGGCGATACGCTTACTTTCTCTGTAACTCACAAGGCAAGACTTATCGACGCTGACGCGCTCGGAATTTCGGGATACGGTGAGTATTACGCAATGCTCGTTACTCTTAAGAATTCAAACCATGATATTACAAATATATTCGGTGACGCAACCTTAAGAATCGGCAGCAGAGATTTAAATGAATTTACCGCCTTCTTAAAGAGACTTTCTTCCATTGAAGATGTTGACTTTACATTCACCGTTTCATGCGATGAAAAGGATATTCCGGCTGAAGCATTCAAGTATGCCGAGAAATTCTGATTTGAATTTCAGAACATAAGCAAAAGAGCCGCAGTTTAAACTGCGGCTCTTAATTTTTTATTTTATTTTTTCTGTTTTAAATACGTTTGAGTTTAAATCCTTGAAAATAAAAGTACGGTTTTCAAGGATTAAATATCCTCGCTTTGTATTTTCTTTAGGAATTGAAACGGAGCCCGGGTTTATATAATAATTGTTTTCGCCGAATTTTTCAAATGCGGTGACATGTGTATGCCCGTGAAGAAGAATATCATCGGGCTTAAGAGGAGGAAGAGAAGCCTTATTGAAAATATGGCCGTGGGTAGCAAAGATATCAAGTCCGTCCGCAGAAACATAAGCATAATCCGCTAAAATCGGGAATTCAAGCATCATTTGGTCAACCTCGCTGTCGCAGTTTCCCCTGACGCAAAGAAGAGAATTCTTTATAAGATTAAGCTTTTTTGCAACCTCTTTCGGATTATAGCCCTCCGGCAGATCGTTTCTCGGTCCGTGATACAGAATATCCCCTAAAAGCAAAAGCCTGTCGGGCTTTTCGGTATCAAAGCATTTTAAAAGCAAATCCAAGTAATAAGCACTGCCGTGAATATCCGACACTATCATCAATTTCATAATTTTTTCTCCCGAAATGTATTGAAAAATTATTTTTTTAAAGTATAATAAAGACACGCAATAATAAATGTGAGGTAATTTAAAATGAAAAAACTTATTGCACTTTTTTTAACTTTATTAAGCGTTTTATTTATGCTTGCCGGCTGCAGACAGCGCATTCCCGACGAAACGGCGAAGCCGCAGATGTCAAGTATAAATTTATAAGATATTTTAAAGGGACTGTAATTTTGATTACAGTCCCCTTTTTTATGATATTCCGATAAACGGTGCGGGATTTACTCTTGTTCCCGAGCAATTGACTTCAAAATGCAGGTGATTTCCCGTGGAAT
The DNA here is from genome assembly GCA_934466515.1 of uncultured Eubacteriales bacterium. Taxonomy (GTDB): domain Bacteria; phylum Bacillota; class Clostridia; order Oscillospirales; family Acutalibacteraceae; genus UBA737. The sequence continues at coordinate 155,474 of CAKSLH010000004.1, read as the reverse complement.
AACCGGTACTGCCGACCAAGGCGATTACCTCGCCTGCGTTTACGGTTTCGCCTACTCTTGCGCAAAGCTGAGAAGCATGCGCATAGGTGGTTACAAGTCCGTTTCCGTGGTCAATCCTGATACAGTTTCCGTAAGACCCGTCATAGCCCGAAAATACTACCTTACCTGACGCTACCGCAAATACCTGAGTTCCTCTCGGCGCTCTTAAATCTATACCCTTATGGCCGCCGCTGCCGTAATAACAGCTTATCTGCCATACTCCGTTAGGAAGAGGGAAAATAAAGCCTGAGCTTTTTGCGATCTTCATCTGAGCGGCGGTGGCGCTTGTCTTAGCGGTTCCTACTACAACAACTTGATCGACGGGTGTGCTTAAAACCTCATCGGAAACGCAGGTTCTCGCCTGCTCCTCGCCGTTTAAATAAACTATTTCGTCCGTTACTCTTCTTAAGCCCTTCTTGCCCTCAACCTCTATCTGCTGATAGTCAACGGTCTGGGTATTTGTTTTCTTAGTAACGGTTTTAAATCCTGTTTCAATATCGGTTACAACGGTTGCAACGGCTTTAACATTAAGACCCGAAAGCATCTGCGCCGCTTCTTCTGCATCGGCAACCTCGCTTGCAAGACAGTAACCGTCCGAAATTTCGACATTCTCGACAAAGCTGCATGTACTGCCCTCGGGAGCCTTCGCGGCATAGATACCATCAATAACAGACTGAAGCTCGTCTTTATTGACATAGCCGATTTCCGTGCCCTCGATTTTAATATCGCTTGCTAAAACGATATCCTCTGTTTTTTCGATTATTGCCTCTGCAACATTCTGATTTGAATCAATATCATTATTAAGAGCTATAACCGCGGAATATTCGGGAGTGCTTACCTTTGACTCGACATTGTCTCCGGTAACCTTTTCTTTGACGATATTAACAGCAGCCTTGAACTGCTCCTTGCTTTTAACTGTTGCGATATATTCGCCTTCTAAGCTGACCTTATAAGCAAACCTTGCGCCTACAGCGGCAATACTTATAAATACCGCCAAAGCCGAAACCGACGCAAATATAAGAACGCGCATAGCGGTGCTTAAAGCGCTGAGCTTTTTTCTGTACGGAGCGGTAAGCTCTGAAATCCAAGAAAACACATCGTTAAAGATAAGGCATTACTCCTTTCATAAAATTTAAAGGTTACAGCTTTGTAACAACTCACATCTTCTATTATACCTAAAAGTTACAAAATTGCAACCTTTTTTTATAAAAAAGTCGGATTTTTTAAAAACAAAATCGCTCAAACCCTTTATATATAAGGATTTGAGCGAAAAATTTTTTTAATTTTTAAAACATCGAAATCTGATTTGTTTCGGGAATATCGCTTAAAGCGCCGAGCTCGCCGAGCTTTTGAATAACGGTTTTTGAAACTCCCGATTCAAGAATAAGATCCTCTCTTGAAACGAAATCGCCCTTTTGCGCGGCTTCATATATAGAATAAGCCGCTTTTTCTCCGACACCCGAAAGAGCACCGAAGGGAAGTCTCATTTTCCCGTTTTCGGGAACATATTTCATAGCCTGAGATTTTTTGATATCTATAGGAAGCACCTCAATGCCTCTTGCCATCATTTCATTGAATATAAGCATATTATCATAAACATCAAGCTCTTTTTTGCTGGCTTCCTTACCCTTTGCCTTAATTTCGCGCAGATATCTTTTAACAGATTCTCTTCCGCCCATAAGCACCTCGACATCGACATCCTCGGGTCTTGCGGTAAAATACGCGCAGTAGAATTCAAGCGGCTTATGAACCTTATACCAAGCAACCCTCAGCGCCGAAATAACATACGCCGCGGCATGAGCCTTAGGGAACATATACTTTATCTTATAACAGCTCTGGATATACCATTCGGGGACATTTACCGCCCTCATATCGTCCTCCATTGCCGCCCAGTCCTCTTTTGAAACCTTTCCTTTAGCGACAAGTCCCTTACGGACAGTTTCTGTTATCTTAAACGCTCTTCCCTCGTCCATTCCCTGATGAATGAGGTATACCATTATATTGTCACGCGTTCCGATAACCTCTGAAATCGTACAGGTGCCGTTATCAATAAGGTCCTTTGCGTTGCCCAAATAAACATCCGTACCGTGAGAAAGACCCGAAATCTGCAAAAGGTCTGCAAAGTTTTTCGGCTTACAGTCCATAAGCATTTCACGGACAAATTTTGTGCCGAATTCGGGCAGACAGAAGGTGCCGTTTTGAGAATCTATATCCTCAGGCTCAACGCCGAGCGCCTTTGTAGAGGAGAAAAGACTGTAAACCTCGGGGTCGGACATCGAAACATCGCTTACCGGAATTCCCGAATACTCCTCTAAGTATTTATATGTAGTAGGAATAACATGTCCGAGTTCATCAAGCTTAAGAATTGTATCATGAATAGAATGGAAATCGAAATGAGTGGTTATGATATCGCTCTTAACATCGTCCGCAGGGTGCTGAACAGGACAGAAATCATAAATTTCCATGCCGTTTGGCACTATTATCATTCCTGCGGGGTGCTGACCCGTAGTCGTTTTGACCTTTGCCTCTTCAACGCTTTTTGCAAGCCTGTCAAGCTCTGCGGGGCTTAATATCCTGCCTGTTTTCTCGCAGTATGCCTTAGCAAAGCCGTAAGCCGTTTTTTCGGCGATTGTGGAAATTGTTCCCGCCTTAAAAACGTTTCCTGCTCCGAAAAGCGTTTTTGTGTACTCCTGAACCTCGTTTTGAACCTCATCGGAGAAATTAAGGTCGATATCAGGAACCTTATCGCCCTTAAAGCCCAAGAAGGTTTCGAACGGAATATCGTGTCCGTTGCGGTTGAGCCTTGCTCCGCAGACAGGGCAATCCTTCTCGGGCAAATCAAAGCCCGAGCCTACCGAGCCGTCGGTGAAAAACTCGCTGTATCTGCATTTCGGGCAGACATAATGCGGTGCTAACGGGTTAACCTCGGAAATTCCCGCCATTGTCGCAACGAAGGAAGAGCCTACAGAGCCTCGCGATCCAACAAGATATCCTTGCTTTTCGCTGTAGGCAACAAGCTTCTGAGCGGAAATATACATAATTGAAAATCCGTTTTTGATAATTGAATCAAGCTCTTTTTTAAGCCTTTTTTCAACTATTTCGGGAAGCTCGTCACCGTAAATTCTATGGGCGTTATCCCAACAGATCTGCTCTAAGAGCTGATCGGAGCCCTCGATAACCGGCGGATAATTGCCCTCGGGTACGGGGATAACGTCTCCCGATACCATTTCGGCGATTTTATTCGGGTTATCTATTACAAATTCCTTTGCCCTGTCTCCGAAATAATCGAAATTTGACAGCATTTCGGAGGTGGTCTTAAAATAGAGCGGAGCCTGATTTTCTATATCGTCAAAGCCCTGTCCCGCCATAACTATCTGACGGATAATTCCGTCGCTCGGGTGGAGAAAATGAACGTCTCCTGTTGCTACAACGGGTTTTCCGAGCGCATCCGCAATTTCAACTACCTTGCGGTTGAAATTCTTTATAACCTCAAGGCTTTTAACATGCTTAAAGCGGTTTACCTTTGTAACCGCGCCTGTTTTTTCGCTTACCTTATCGGGAAGAGATGATTCTCTTACCATAAATTCATTATTGCCGAGCGGCTGAATTTCAAGATAATCATAATAAGAGGCTATTTTTTTTAGCTCTTCATCGTCCGCCCCGTCGACTATCGCCTTATAAAGCTCGCCCTGCTCGCAGGCAGTTCCGACGATAAGTCCCTCGCGGTGCTCGTCTAATACGCTCCTTAAGGTGATAGGTCTGCCGTGGAAATTTTCAAGATGCGCGTTTGAAACAATTTTATAAAGATTTTTAAGCCCTGTAAGGTTCTTTACAAGAATTATCTGATGATTTCTGAGCTTTGCAATCTGCTTTGTGTTAAGACCCGAAATATCGTGCCTTGTATCGTCGATAAAATAGCTCTCGACGCCGTAAATAACCTTGAACTCTCCGCCCTTTTTGCGGATTGCGCTTACGGCAGCCGCTGCCGCAGGATAGCTCTGAACTACGCCGTGGTCGGTTATGGCAATAGCTTTATGACCCCACTTATAGGCGCAGTTTATAATATCGCCCGCACTTGAAACCGCGTCCTTTGCGGACATATTGGTATGGCAGTGAAGCTCAACGCGCTTTTCGCCCTCATAATCGTCGGTTTCCTCATACTTTTGAAGAAGCGCAATGCTTTTCGGGTCTACGACAAAGGATTTTTTATAATCGTCATACTTATAATCGCCGTTTATTAAAATATACGCTCCGTCCTTTACAGGGCTCAGAGCCGACAGCTTCTGGGGATTTACAAACATACTTACGCTAAGCGCATTCGTATGGTCGCTGAAATTGAATTTAACTATTACCCTTTCGCCGTTTCTTGTATTTATCTTTCGGTCTTCCCTCGAAAATACCTCGCCGAAGCAGCAGATTTTAGTATCCTCCTCGGTAACGTCAATCATCTGCTTTATATTCGTGTCAATATTTCTCGGGCCGTAGATAACCTGAGGATTATCAAGATAAACAAGTCCGTTTTCGGGCTTGTCCGACCTTGCCTCGAATTTAACCTCTTTGGGCTTTTCCTCGGATTTTCTTTCCGAGTCTCTGTTAAAGGACTGCACGGGTGCAGGAGCAGGCGGCAGCTCTATTTCCACATCCTCTTCCTGACCGTCAAACAAAACCTTGATATTTCTTGAAAACATCTCATGCGCCAAAACCGAAAATTTTTCGCAAAATCCGCAGCTTTTAAGGGTGTTAAGCCCGCCGAATTTTAAGGTTACCGTGACCTCGTCTCCCGAAACCGAGAACAAAGCAGAGTTTAGATACCCGTTTACGGCGGCATTTTTAGCCTTAATGCTTTCGCATATATCCGAGCAGGCATCAATGCTGAAGGCTTCGGGCGCAAAATGTGATTTCATATTTACCCCTTTTAGCCTGTAAACGCTTAAAAGCTTTGATTTAAGCCCTTCAAGCTCCTTTTTTGATACATAACTCAGCATTTCAAGCGTTATGTCAAGAGTTCTGCTTTCGGTATTTAAATCGCATAAAGACAGCTCGGCGTTTTTAAGTGCCGATGAAGTATTTTCATCTGTTAAATTTTCAAATACCTCCGAAAATTTAAGCATTATGTATCCTCTTTCTTTTACATTTTTTCGATTTCTTCAGCCAGAGCGTCAAGAAGCTTACTTTCCGGAATATTGCTTTTAAGTATTTTCCCGTTTTTAAAAAGCACACCGCATTTTTTTCCGCCCGCAATTCCTATATCGGCTTCTTTTGCTTCTCCCGGACCGTTTACAACACATCCCATCACCGCAACGGTGATATTTTTATTTATGTTTTTAAACCTGATTTCTGCCTGCTTTGCGATATTTATAAGGTCAATGGAGGTTCTTCCGCAGGTAGGGCAGGAAACAAACCTTATTCCGTCCTTTTTAAGCCCTACCGCCTTTAAAATATCTATTCCCGTTTCAACCTCTTTAATCGGGTCATCGGTAAGAGATACCCTTATCGTATCGCCTATTCCGCTGAGCAGCAGTCCCCCTATTCCCGCGGCGGAGCGCAGAGTTCCGAAACGCTGTGTTCCTGCCTCGGTAACGCCTAAATGAAGAGGACAGTCAAACCTCTCGCTTGCGAGACGGTAGGCGTCAAACATGATTTTTGTATCGGACGATTTAAGCGATAAAACTATATCGTCAAAATCGAACTTATGAAGCAAGGATATATGATAAGCTCCGCTTTCGACCAAAGCCTCGGCTGTAGGCGCGCCGTATTTTTCAAGAATTCCCTTTTCGACAGAGCCTGAATTTACACCGATTCTTATAGGAATATTTTTAGCTCTGCATGCGTCCGCAACAGCCTTTACATGCTCATCAGCCCCGATATTTCCGGGGTTTATCCTTATTTTATCCGCTCCTGCCTCGGCGCTTAAGACCGCAAGCCGCCAGTCAAAATGAATATCGGCGACTATCGGCACATTAACCGCATTTTTTACAGCCTCTAAGGTTTTTACCGATTCGGCATCCGGAACGGAAATTCTTATTATTTCGCAGCCTGCTTTTTCTAAGGCAGCCGCCTGAGCGGCATTGCCCTTAATATCATGTGCAGGCACATTGAGCATTGACTGCACCGAAACAGGATTTCCTCCGCCTATGAGGACATTCCCCAGCTTTACGGTTTTTGTAAACTTTCTTTCAAACATTATTTCCTTTTTACCTTTTTACATTTTTATCCTTTTATAAGCGACCAGATATCCTTTGCCGTAATTCCAAGCATAAACAGAATAAGAATTATAAAGCCTGCCGCATGGATAGCCGATTCATATTTTGCAGGCACTTTTTTTCTTGTAATCATTTCTATTAAGATAAAGAACAGCCTTCCGCCGTCAAGCGCGGGAATGGGCAAAAGATTAAAGAGTCCTAAATTTATTGTAATAAGCGCCATAATAGGCAATAGCGAGCTTAAATTCTGCTTAGCTACACTTCCGATTGCCGCCGTAACCCCGACAGGCCCCGAAACCGCGCTTATTCCGTATTTTCCGCCAATTAAATCAAAAAGCGATCTATAGATAACGGCACAGTATGAAGCCGACATTTTAAAGGTCTGCCCGATAAAGCTTACAAAGGTTTTTTTCTTTCCGTAGACCTTGAAATCAACGCTTAAATAGCTTATGCCGTTTTCTTCCTCGGTTTTAAAGGTGACATCCTTAATTTCCTTTTTCTTGCCGTTTCTTAAAACCTTAACATCTATTTTGCCGTCCTTAACATTTGTAAAGGCATAGCTTAAATCATAGGTTGTAAAGATTTTTCTTCCGTCAACCTCTAAAATCTCATCGTCCTTTTCAAGACCGCTCTTTGCGCTTACCGAATTTTCGTCAAACTCAGCGATTTTAGTAGTCGCAAAGCTTTTTGACGGAGCGAGGGTCACTGCCACAATTATAAGCCCGAGCAAGAGATTGAATATCGCTCCCATCGCGACAATTATAAATCTTCTCCAAGCGGATTTATTGCAGAAAGCGCGCTCGTCGGTGCTTGCCTCGTCCTCTCCCTCCATGGCGCAGTAACCGCCTAAGGGAATTAAATTTACCTTATATTCGGTTTCGCCCTTTTTCTTTGAAAAAAGCTTAGGGCCGAAGCCTACCGCGAATTCATTTACTCTTACACCTAAAAGCTTTGCCGAAATAAAATGGCCGAATTCATGAATTATTATGAGAATCAGGAAAAGCAGCACCGCTATTAAATACGGCCAGACATTACCCCATACATGAGCTATTGCGGAAATAACGAACACTCCCTTATAATGTAAATTTATCTGATTTTGTTTTTTACAAATTCTCTTGCTTTTTTATCTGCCTCGAAAACATCCGACAGACTGTAATCCTTTATATTTTCGGCATTTTCCATTGCCTCGGCATTAAGCCTTGCGATATCGGTAAACTTGATTTTTCCCTCTAAAAACAGCCTTACGCTTTCCTCGTTTGCTCCGTTTACCGCGGCAGGATAAAGCCCTCCGCGCTTAATTGCGCTTATGCAAAGAGGAAGACATTTAAAGGTGTCCGTATCGGGCTTTTCGAAGGTGAGCGTGCCGATTTCCGAAAGCGAAAGACTGTCAAAAGCGCTCCCTCTTTCGGGATAGGTCAGGGCATACTGAATAGGAAGCCTCATATCGGGAGTTCCGAGCTGAGCTATAACCGCTCCGTCCGAAAGCTCAACCGCTGAATGAAGAATGCTTTGCCTATGAACAAGCACCTCGATATCATCAGGACCTACACCGAAAAGGTGAACCGCCTCTATAACCTCAAGACCTTTATTCATAAGCGTTGCCGAATCGACGGTTATTTTAGCGCCCATTGACCAGTTAGGGTGCTTAAGCGCCTCGGCGGCGGTTACATTTTCAAGCTCCTTTGCGGTTTTGCCGAAAAACGGACCGCCCGAGGCGGTCAGAATAATTTTTTTTAGACTTTTTTTAGGCGCCCCCTGCAGAGACTGAAAAATCGCCGAATGCTCGCTGTCAACTGGAAGAATTTTTACATTATTTTCTTTTGCCAGTTTGTTTACAAGCCCGCCTGCCGTAACCAAGGTTTCCTTATTGCTCAAAGCTACTGTTTTTTTAGCTTTAATTGCGCTTACAGTCGGCTTAAGCCCCGCAATGCCGACGATTGAACTGCAAACGGTATTGCCGAAGCTTTCAGCCAGCGCGCAAACGCCGCTTTCGCCCGAATACACCTTAACAGGGGTATCCTTAAGTGCGATTTTAAGCTCTTCTGCCTTTTTTTCGTCAAAAAGAGCGACGGCCTTTGGCTTAAATTTTCTAGCCTGAGTTTCGAGCATTTCCGCATTTTTTCCTGCGGCAAGCGCACTTACTTTAAATCCGCATTTTTCCGCAACCTGCAGGGTCTGCGTTCCTATAGAGCCTGTCGACCCTAAAATTACTAAATCCTTCATTAAAGTATACCGTAAGAACACAAAAGATATACCACCGGAGACAAAAGAAGAATAGAATCAAATCTATCGAGAATTCCTCCGTGTCCCGGGATTATATTTCCGTAATCCTTAACGCCGACCGAGCGTTTAAACGAAGAAGCGAACAGATCGCCTAACATTCCTACTATACAAAGCGGAACAGTGAGAATGACCGTTACCGCGATTTTAGAAGTGTCAATTTTAAAGCAGAGCATTAAAACAACCGAAACTATCATGCTCCATACAATTCCGCCTGCCGCGCCCTCTACCGTTTTTTTCGGGCTGATATTCGGGCAAAGCTTATGCTTGCCGAAGAAAACGCCCGTAAAATAAGCGCCGGTATCACAAACTGCGGAAAAATTAAGAAGCAACAGCAGATAATAAATTCCGTTAGCCGAGGTGTCGCCTGTGTTTTTTATAACAATGCTGTCAAGGAACGAAAAGCCTCTTGAAATTATAAATGGCATTGCGCTAAGGCAAACTATCTGCGCAAGACTGAATTTTCCGTGGTTTTTTAAAATCATAACCACCGCGAAAATAAAATAAATAACGGCAACAGTAACGCTTAAAAGCCCGGGTCTTCCGAGATAAAAAAGAGTGTCGCTTATAAAAGAATAAGCCTTTGTAGGAAACTCATGAGCAGAGTCCCAGACCTTAGGGCAGAAAATTGCGCTTAAGAATTTTTCCGTAGCCGAGCTGAATGCAAGCACCTGCAAAAAAGAATAAACTCCCGCCGTATAATAAGCGGTTTTTTCTTTAATGCCCGCAACATTTTTAAGCAGCTCATAAACCGCCGCCGCCGCAAGCAGACTCAAGAAAAAGGTAATAATAATCTCATTTACACTGTAGCCTAAAATAAGAACGCCTGTTACAAGCGCTATTAAAACCGCGCCTGAAATAATTCTTGTTTTCATAACTGCTCCTTTTCGTCAGACTCCGCCGAACCTGCGGTTTCTGTTTGAAAAATCCTCTAATGCCTTATCTAAGTGCTTAGGCTTGAAATCGGGCCATAAAACATCGGAAAACCAATATTCCGCATAAGCCGACTGCCAGATAAGATAATTTGAAAGTCTGTATTCTCCGCTCGGTCTTATGATAAAATCGGGGTCGGGCTGACCGGCGGTATAAAGATGAGCCGAAACAACATCCTCTGTTATTTTATCGGCAGGTATTCCCTCTTTTATTATAGCCTTTACGGCATGAACCAACTCGTCTCTTCCGCCGTAGTTTATCGCCATATTAAGGTGAAGCCCCGTAGCGTTCGCGCTTTCCTCTTCGGCATGCTCCATGAGCTTTTTTATATCTTCGGCAAGAGGCTCTCTGTCCCCGATAAATTCAAGTCTTATATTTTCGCCCTTGAAATTGTCAACATCCTTAAGATAGTTCCTGAAAAGATCCATAATTCCCTTAACTTCCGTCTCGGGGCGCTTCCAGTTCTCGGTGGAAAAGGCATAAACCGTAAGATATTTTATGCCTATCTTATTGCAGTATCTTGCTATCTGCTTAAAGGTCTTAGCACCTGCCGCATGACCTGCCGAACGGGGAAGACCGCGCTTTTTCGCCCATCTTCCGTTTCCGTCCATTATTATTGCAATGTGTTGAGGCAGCGACCTTTCGACCGCTGCCCTTTTTTTAAAAAACGGCATTATTAAAGCTCCATTATCTCTTTTTCTTTAGCTACGCTCAGTTCATCGCATTCCTTGCAAAACTTGTCGGTGAGATTTTGAATTTTCTTTTCTCCGTTTGATTCCTCGTCCTCTGTTATTTCAGAAGCTTTTTTAAGCGCTTTAAGCTTATCGAGAGCGTCTCTTCGCTGATTGCGCAGCGCAACCTTTGCCTCCTCGCATTTCTTGCGGACTTCCTTAACTATATCCTTTCTTCTTTCCTCTGTAAGAGGCGGGAAATTAAGTCTTATAACCTTACCATCGTTCTGAGGGTTAATTCCGATTTCGGAAGTAAGAATAGCCTTTTCGATATCCTTTAAAACCGACGGGTCCCACGGCTGAATCATAAGCGTTCTCGCCTCGGGGATTGATACCGCCGCCATCTGCTGAATGGGTGTGGGCGCGCCGTAATAATCGACGGTTATACGGTCAAGAACAGAAGCATTTGCTCTTCCTGCTCTTATCGACTTATACTCGCGCTCTAAAGCGCCAATGGATTTTTCCATCTTTTCTTCGGTGTTTTTAAGTAATTCCTGCATAAATTTGCCTCCAAAAAGTTTATTTTACAAGTGTTCCGTTATGCTTTCCGACAACGGCTTTTACGATATTTTCAGGGTCATTGAGATTGAAAACCAAAATTTCGATATTATTATCCATACAAAGCGACGCGGCGGTTGAGTCCATAACATGAAGCTCTAGCGACAGTACATCGTGGTGGGTAAGAGTATCGAATTTCTTTGCGTCGGGGTTCTTCTTCGGGTCGCTGTCATAAACGCCGTCAACATTCGTTGCCTTGAAAATGACATCCGCTCCGATTTCAGCCGCGCGAAGCGCCGCCGCGGTATCGGTTGAGAAGAACGGATTGCCCGTTCCGCAGCCGAATATAACAACTCTTCCCTTTTCAAGGTGTCTTACAGCTTTATTTCTGATATAAGGCTCGGCTATCTGTCTCATTTCGATTGCGGTCTGAACCCTCGCCGTAACGCCTAACTGCTCGAGCGCGTCCGCAAGAGCGAGAGAATTTATGGTAGTCGCGAGCATTCCCATGTGGTCCGCTCTTGTTCTGTCCATTTTACCGCTTGATCTTCCGCGCCAGAAGTTTCCTCCGCCTACAACAATGGCGACCTCAACTCCCATATCCACGCATTTCTTGACGCTTTTGCAAACCTCAAGAACCTTATCGAAATCAATTCCGGTGCCCTTTTCTCCGGCAAGGACCTCACCGCTTAATTTAAGAAGTATTCTTTTATAAACAGGTTTCATCTCATATCTCCCAACATATAAAATCTATCAGTATTATTTTACAATAATAAGCAGATAATGTCAATCTTAAAACAAAAAAAGCTTACCGGTTTTAAAGGTAAGCTTTTAAGACAACTGGATATTAGACATTAGACTATAGATTTTAGACAAATACCCCTCAGCCGCAATAAAATTGCGACAGCTCCCCTCTGTATGCTGATGCATAAGAAGGGAGCCTTGCTCTAGCTTCTGCTGAAACCCAAGCCTCCACTTCAGTTGGAAGGGGAGGTGGCAAAGCGAAGCTTTGACGGAAGGGTTTGGTTACATCAGTGCCGCAAGGCACACATTGGTCTAAAATCTAAAGTCTAATATCTAAAATCTAGAAAAATACCCCTCAGTCGCGCACATAGCGCGACAGCTCCCCTCTGTTTTCACTATCGTGAAAAAGAAGGGCGCCTGACTATAATAGTCTCTGCTGAGTCCAAAGCCTCCACTTTAGACGAAAGGGGAGGTGGCAAAGCGAAGCTTTGACGGAAGGGTTTGGTTATATCCGTGCCGAAAGGCACACATATCACCCTTCAATAAGAATTATCGGAATATTATTCTTTTGAGCAATTTTAATCGTATTTTTTGTTCCGCCTTTTTCTCCGTTATAAACCGCTATCACTTTCGAAGAATTTTTTACCATCCATTCGTTTCTTACTTGGTAACACCCTCTGAAATAATGCGGACAGACATATTTTATATAATCTGACTTTTCAAGTATTTCTTTATACTGTTTCCGCCAGCTTTCATTCCAGCTTTTTTCAAATCCCTCGTATGGGCTTGCACAAATAAGTTTAATGTCATTTTCCGAATTTTTTAAATCTAAAACAATTTGTGCCGCCCATATATCGACTCCTCTTGCCATTCCCGATATAAAAACTTTTATCCCGTTTTTAAGACATCCTTTTATTTGTGTTTCTAAATCAGTCTTTATTTCCAACTCACTTCTGTTAAGCTTTTCGGGTCGGTGACCTGTAAAGCAGGCTCTTTTTAATCTTTTTAGCATTTCTTCAGTCATTAAAATTCTCCTTTATCTTTTAATTGCTTATAGTTTAACATAACGGTAATAATATTACAAGTAAACAGTATAAACAATTTCAACTAAAGAGTAAAATATAGTTAAGAAAGGCGGTAAAAAATGGATACACATGAAAGACTAAGACAATTACTCAAAGAACGAAAATGGACCGAATACCGTCTCGCTAAGAAGTGCGGACTTTCAGAATCGACCTTAGCTAATATTTTCAAAAGAAATACCGTTCCTTCAATTCCGACACTTGAAGCAATATGCAAAGGCTTCGGTATAACTTTATCTCAGTTCTTTACTGAAAACGAAACCGTAGAGTTGACTCCTGATTTAAAAGAGCTTTTTGAGAATTGGGTTGCATTAACGCCCGAACAGAAAAAGGCTTTAAACGAAATGCTTAAATCTTTTAATAATAAGTGAAGAGTATTTGTAGCACCGAAACGCTGCAAATACTCTTCTTTTTTTAATTATGCTCTATATATTTTATTTTGTGCCGTAAGGCACACATTTATCTAATTTCTAAAATCTAATATCTAGTATCTAGAAAAATACCCCTCAGTCGCGCACATAACGCGACAGCTCCCCTCTGTATGCTGACGCATAAGAAGGGAGCCTTGCTTTAGCCTCTGCTGAAACCCAAGCCTCCACTTCAGTTGGAAGGGGAGGTGGCAAAGCGAAGCTTTGACGGAAGGGTTTGGTTATATCAGGTGCCGACAGGCACACATTTTTTAATCTAAAAACTCTTCATTTAAGGTTACGCCGAATTCCTTAGCGATCGCCCTTAAATTATCGTCGGTTATGGTCTGCTTTATACCCTGACCCATTGATAAGACCTTGACATAGATTTCAGCGGCTTTTTCAATGGTGTGCATAAGTCCGAAGGTTATATCGAAATCGGGACCCGAGCAGAAAAGTCCGTGGTGAGCCCAGACCGCCGCCTCATATTTTTTCATAAGCTTGCTAGTAGCCATAGCTATATCCGAGCCGCCCGGAACCATCCATTCAACTACTCCTACACCGTTCGGGAAAACAACCGGACACTCGGTTGCGCTCTGCCAAAGCGCGCGTGTGAACGCTTTTGCGGTAAGCGGAAGAATGTAGGTAAGAGCTATAACATTTGCGGGGTGTGCATGATAAATAACCCTGTTTTCGCCGTTTGTAGCGGCTTTTCTTACGCTGTGATTCATAAAATGGCTCGGGAATTCGCTTGTGGGTCTTCCTCCCTTTACAAGTCCCCAAACAATTCGGTAGCTGTCGCCCTTATCGTTAATCTCAACTATACAAATATTATCCTGCGGCTCTAAAATAACATTTCTGAAAAATTTGCCTGAGCCTGTAGCCAAAAAGTATTCATTTTTAAGATTATCCGCCTGAACGCCCATATTTACCCAAGGACGCTCAAAGCTGAAATAAGGCTTACATTCGTTTACCTCTTCTTCAGTCATTCTGTAGGTAAGATTTCCGCCGTTTCTCTCGTGCCAGCCCTGAAGCCAGCCGTCGTTACACATTCTTATGTAATCCTTTAAAACCTTAATATCAAGTATTCCCATTTTTATTATCCCCTTTTTAAAAGAACTTCTTTTTCATATTTATCTACTTCGCCGAAAAGCTCGCAGTCTGTAGGAACATTTGATAATTTGCAGTACTGCTCCCAGATATCGCCGAACGGCAGAGTTTTTATTTCCTCATTTAAAACCATAAGCTCTGTAAATCTTCCCTCGTCCTGCAGTGCTTTAAGCTTATCGTGCGGCATAAGAAGCGCGTTTAACAGCGCCTTTTGCCAGCTTCTGAAGCCCACCGACCAAGCGGAAATTCTGTTTATGCTCGCGTCAAAATAATCGAGAGCCATATAAACTCTGTCAAGCGCATTACAGCGGACGATTTCCTTTGCCATTTCCTTTGTTTCATCATCGAAAATAACAACATGGTCTGAATCCCAGCGGATAGGTCTTGTTATATGAAGAGCGATTTCGTTAAAGAAGCAAAGTAGCGCCGGAATTTTATCCGAAACAACCTCTGTCGGATGATAATGTCCGTTATCCATAAGCGGCATACACTTTTCCTTATTCATTGCCGCAAAGGAAAGTGCAAATTCGGCGGAGCCAGAGGTATACGCCTCAACGCCTATTCCGAAAACCTTTGACTCAATGCAGGGCTTTACCTTTTTAAAATCATAAGGCTCGCTTAAAATCTGCTCTATTGAATCCTTATATCTCATTCTCGGACCCATTCTGTCGCCGGGGATATCCTTAAAACCGTCACCCGTCCATATATTCATAACGCAGGGAATTCCGGTTTCCTCGGCAAAATAGCTTGATATTCTGATACAAGCCTTTCCGTGCTCGATCCAGAATTTGCGAACGCTTTCATCGGGGCTTGAAAGAGTAAGCCCGTCCTTTATATTCGGGTGTGAAAAGAAGGTAGGGTTAAAATCAATTCCCATATCATGCTTTTTCGCAAATTCCACCCATTTAGCAAAATGCTTCGGCTCAAGCTTATCGCGATCGGCAAACTCGCCGTTTTCAAATATAGCATAGCTTGCGTGCAAATTAAGCTTCTTTTTTCCCGGGCAAAGTGAAATAACCTTTTCCATATCATGCATAAGCTCATCGGGAGTTTTAGCCTTGCCGGGATAATTTCCCGTGGTCTGAATTCCGCCGGTTAAGGGACCGTCATGGTCAAAGCCGGTTACATCGTCGCCCTGCCAGCAATGAAGGCTTACGGGCAGACTCTTTAAGGTTTCAAGCGCCTTATCGACATCAATACCTAAGCTTTCATATTTCTTTTTTGACTGAAGATAATGAATCATAATTATATCCTCCTTTTTTCTTTATTATAGAACATAAATCTCATAATTTAAAGGTCATTATTTTATAAAACAGGGACCTTATTTAACCTTGCCGCCCAATCTGTAGCTTTTAGGAGTCATTTTATATTTTTCAAAAAACGCTTTATAAAAATAGCTTGAATTTTCATAGCCCACATATCTTATTATTTCATCGACCGTAAGCCTTGAGGTTTTAAGCAGTTCCGCGGCTCTTTTAAGTCTTTTATCGCAAAGCAGCTCCTTAAAGGTTTTGCCCGTCGCAAGCTTTACGGCTTTGCTGACATAGGCAGCGGAAACATGGTTTTTTTCGGCGACGGAAGAAAGAGATGCGAATTTATAGTTTTCGTCAATTTCTTTTAAAGCCAGCATTGCGGTGCTTTCGGCGGAGGTAGCGTTTTTACCCGTGACCGAAAGCTTCGGGCTTCGCATTAGAGACATTATAAGAAGCCCCATGGTTATCTGGTCTATCCTTCGGCTTCCCTTTTTAAATACAGCCGACCACATAAGGTTTTCTATTAGATTTTTAACGGGAACATCGTCCTTGATATCAAAATAAATATAATCTATCGAACGGCTTTCGCTTGAAAGACCCGAAAAAATAAACTCAGCTATTATGCTTTTATTGCCCGCCATTTCGATAGCCGTATCAAAAAATTCGGGAAGAATAATAAAGTTAACCGCGATATCGTTTTGCGAGGAATATTCCGTCTCATGATAAACATGCTGATTCATCATCAACAGTCCGCCCTCGTGCAAAACAATTTTATTCTCATTTTCAATGATATGGGTCTGTTTTCCTTTTAAAACATAGACCATTTCAATATAATTGTGCTTGTGCCGCGGAAAAGAGGTAAATCTCGTATTCGGACGTACGGTTATAAGCGAGCCTGTTTTTAAAAGCTTTTTTGAGTCTACAATTCCCGAATCGTTGCCCGAATACGCGGAAATGTCAAGCTTTTCTCCCGATTTAAGCCTCATTTCCTCTTCCGTTATCTCTGAAAGCTTGTCAAGAAGAGCCTTATCCATAGATTTCACCGTCCTTATTTTACCTTTCCAATTTTAACATTAAAACGGAATTTTTTCAACTGCTTTTAAAACAAGTTGCTTTTTTATAAGAATTAGTATATTATAATTATAATAAAAACCGAAAGGAAATAATATGGGAAGTACAAAAAGGCAAAAAGCCATAAGGAAAAGAAATATATTTTTATGCTGCTGCGCGGTTTTGCTTATCGCGGCTATTGCGGCGGTGACATTTGCGGTGAGCATGATTTCAAAATCAATTAAGACCTCGAAATCGGACGGCTCGTCCGTTACTTCCTCTCAGCAGACAAAAAAGCCCGATAAGAATGCTGTTGTCGCAACGGCGACGGTTGTAAACACCGGAGACCTGCTTTTGCACAACCCTATGTTAAACGGTGCTAAAAAGGCGGACGGAACCTATGATTTTTCCGCATTCTTTCCTAATATCAAAAAGTATTTTACCGACGCTGACTATGCCGTCGCCAATTTAGAGGTCACCTTAGGCGGAAAGGAATCGGGCGAATACAAGGGCTATCCGAATTTCAATGTTCCCGATAATTTTATTGATGAATGCCAGAATTCGGGAATTGATTTATTTTTAACCGCTAACAACCACTGCTACGATACCGGACTTTACGGGCTTAAAAGAACGGTTAAGGTTTTAAAGGAGAAAAACGCCGAGTTTTTAGGCACAAAGGAGCAGGAATCCGACCACACTTATATTGTAAAAGACATAAACGGCATAAAAATCGGCATGGTCTGCTACACTTATGAGAACAAATGCGATGTTGCGGGGAGAAAATCGATAAACGGAGCAATGATTTCAACCGAGGCAAATCCGCTTATCAATTCATTTTCCTATCAGAATCTTGACGGATTTTATCAAAGCGCCGAGAAGGCCGTAGCGGATATGAAAAACGACGGCGCGGAGTGCATAGTTTTCTACATGCACTGGGGCGAGGAATATCAGCTTAAGCAAAACGATTCTCAAAAAACTATAGCGCAAAAGCTCTGCGATATCGGCGCGGATGTTATAGTCGGGGGACACCCGCATGTTGTTCAGCCTATGGAAATGCTTACATCTTCGGACTCTACGAGGCAGACTGTTTGCCTTTACTCAATGGGAAACGCGATTTCAAATCAGCGGCTTGAGGAGCTGAGCGCACAGTGCCCCGGCGGACAGACCGAGGACGGAGTTTTATTCTACTACACTTTTACAAAATACGGCGACGGAAGAGTAAAGCTGACCGCAACCGACATAATTCCGACATGGGTCAAGAAAACGGGAGAACGCTACAAGGCGCAGTATACGATTTATCCGCTCGAAAGCGAGCAGGCGATAGAGTCCTTAGGACTTGATTCAAATACACTCGCTTCGGCTAAAAAATCATACGAAAGAACAAAGACAACCGTATCGGCAGGTCTTAGCGACTGCCAGCAGAAATTAGGCTGTAAGAAAAGATTTGAATAGGAAATTAAACGGGCTGCGGAAGTTTTATCTGCAGCCCGTTTTCGGTATTGATTTTTAACAGCTTTGGGTTTATAATAGGTAATACGCGGATATGATTCAATGGCAGAATGTCAGCTTCCCAAGCTGAATATGCGGGTTCGATTCCCGTTATCCGCTCCAAAAAATCCTCATTCTTATGAATGAGGATTTTTTACTTATTCACTCTTAACTCTTCACTTTTCACTCAGCGATCGCTCGTTTATGAGAATTTTTTAAAAAATGAATGAAAGATTTTTATTATCATTTATGCTTATAACAAATAAGCTTTCTTATCTTTATTTTATCTGAAAATTTCATCGTGAAGGCTCTCGGGTTTTTGTCAAGCGGAATTGTAAAGGTAATGCTTTTAAGCTTTTTATCGGTTCCGTTCAGCATTACGGGATAACCGCCGAGCCAATCGGGCTCAAATATAAGCTTATCCTGAGCGAGAATGGGTGATTCCGAGGAATATTCAAGCTCGAAAAGCGCGGGATAGCGGTTGCCTGAAACCGACTCATATTTTACTCCGCTTTCTAAATCCGAAAACTCATTCGTCTTTATATAATCCTCAATCCTTGCAGGCATTAAGATTTCGGGAACCCTACAGCCGCCGTCGGCAAATCTTTCGAATGACGGGGTTTTAATAATATAATTTAAAAGATTTTTGATATTGCGCTGTAATTCTCCGCAGGTGATAAAGCCCTCTTTAAGTCCCGAAAGAATATCGCTTTCTTTAAGGTCTGCGGAAGAAGCTACCATATAAATGTCATTCTGAGCGCGGACGGCATATTTAAGCTTATCCTTGCCGTTATCGTTAAGCTCGCCGCATTTTGTCCACCAGTCGGTCATTACCATTCCCGAAAATCCCCATTCGTCTCTTAAAACAGTCGAAAGGATTTCGTACTGAGATGAGGTAAATCTGCCGTTTACGGGATTGTACGAGGTCATAACAGATGTTGCTCCGCCCTCTTTGACCGCAATTTCAAAGCCCTTAAGATAAATTTCTCTTAAAGCGCGCTCCGAAACCACCGCATTCACGGAATACCTGTTATGCTCCTGATTGTTACAGCAAAAATGCTTAATGGTAGTCGTTACTCCCGACCTTGCGATAGCCTTTGTCATAGCCGCCGCCATTTTGCCCGAAACAAAAGGATCCTCTGAAAAATATTCGAAATTTCTGCCGTTTAAGGGGGATTTATGAATATTAAGTCCGGGGCCTAAAAGCGCGTCGATATTATATCTAAATGCCTCAACGCCCAAAAGCTCAAATATTTCCTCTGTAGCCTTTATATCAAATGAGGTTGCAAAAAGCGTTCCGTTAGGTAAAAGAGTAGCCTTTGAGCCGTCGTCAATGCGAAGCCCCGAGGGCCCGTCGGTCACACAGCATGCAGGAATACCCAATGAGCTTAACTCAAAATCAAGTCCTCCGAATGCAGCGCCGGTGCCGTAGGTCACCTTAAAGCTGCTCATTCCCTCTCCTACGGACATTCTTCTTAAAGCGTCATCGGAAAGCTGAGCGACAAATTCATCCATTGTGTTTTTGCCGTTTGCAACATCCGAAAGCTTTATGCCTTTATCGCCTGTATATTCTATATCTTTCGGTCTTTTGCTCTCGATTGCTTTGATATAATCTACCGTTCTCAGCGGCGCCGGCTCATACTGCTTTTCATATTTACCGTTATTTTCGACAGCCTTTATTCTGTCAAACGCCTTTTCGGGCGCGCAAACCTCTGTAAGCCTCTCGGTAACGGTAAGTGTATCATTATTTATACTAAGTACCTTTTCGGCGTTTCTTACATCTGTTCCTGCAAATATTTCATATTCGCCCTTAAGCAAGCAATAACAGGATTTGTTTCCTGTAGCTCCGCTGTCATCATAAGAAGCAAGGGCTTTGAAGTCAACATCTACAGTAAGCGTTTCGCTCTCGTCGGGCTTTAACTCAGAGGTTTTTGCAAAGCCTATAAGTTCTCTTGCAGGGTTTGTTAAGACATCGCAGGGCTTTTTGCAGTAAACCTGCAGAACCTGTCTGCCGTTTAGCTTTCCGATATTTTTAAAGCTTGCTCTAACGGTAATTTTGCCGTCTTTAAATTCTGCTTTATAATCAGAAGAAAATTCGGTATAGGTCATTCCGAAGCCGAAAGGAAAACGGACTGCGTTTTTATCAAAGGTTTCAAAATATCTGTAGCCGACAAAAATATCGTCTGAATAAACGCTCTCAAAATCGTCCACGAAAGCATCATAATCGGTATATGCCTTTAAATCCTTAACGCAGGTATCGGTAAGCTTACCTGTAGGATAGGTTCTGCCCGAAATTATATCCGCTAAAGCCAAGTCACCCATTTCGCCGCCCTGCCAGACAATCACAAGAGATGTGACATTGCAAAAATCCAAAAAGCTCATATCAACGATATTTCCGACATTTAAGAATACTATTGTGTTTTTAAAGCTCTCACCGACGGTTTTAATCATATCGGTTTCGGCTTTTGTCAGGCGGTAGCTCCCCTCTTCGTCGGCATTATCATGGTCTTCACCCGCACTTCTGCCGATGATTATTACTGCCGCGTCATTTCTTTTTGCGGCGGCACTTACTATGGATTTTTCAAGAGGCATTTCCTCCTGCGACCAAAGCTCGCTTGCCCAGCCCGTATTTATAACCATAGGGTTTTCTTTTATCCAGCTTTCATAAACCGATTTTATTTCCTTATCCACGCAAAAATCGGTGTCGCTTAAAAAGGTATCTATAATACAGGGCATTCTCTCGGTATTAACGCATCCGCCAGAGCCTGTTCCGCTCCTGTAATAGGTCTCCTGCGTTCTGCCGAAAACGGCGATTTTTGCGCCTTTTTTAAGCGGAAGAAGTCCTCTGTCATTCTTAAGAAGAACGCTTCCCTCGCCCGCAAGCTTCCTGCAAAGGGGCTTAAGCTCTTTTAAAGCGCCCTTTTCGTCCGTCCACAAAAGCAGGTCGTGAACTTTTTTATCCTTATTTATCTTCATCAGGTTTACCTCCCGAAGCAATATTTTCTACTTGTATAATAAGATAAAATATGATATAATTCAAGAAAAAATATGTTATTTTTAAGACAAAATATGATGTTTCGGAGAAGAAATGAAAAATTATTTTTTGCAAAGCCACGATTTCTTAAATGCTTATTATACAACCACGGTCGATTATGTTTATCATCTGCATTCAAGCATAGAGGTGATATACTGTATAAACGGCTCTGGGAACGCGTTTTTAGACGGAAAGGAATATACAGTCGGAGAAAACGAAGCTTTTGTCGTATTCCCGAATCAGCTCCACAAATACGAGGGGTTTAAAAACGGTAAATTTATTATATTTATCGTCCCGAGAAACGAAATGCCGTACTTAAGCGAAATTACAGGCGATTACAAGCCGTTAAATCCCGTGATAAGCGACGGCGGCAAAGAAATACTCGGGCTTTTATCTCTTCTTATAGACAGCTATAAAAGCTGTTCGGAAAAAAGTCTCAGACTTTATTTAGAGCTGATTTTATCTAGGATTATTGAAAAAAGCGGAAAGACCGACAAAGAAAAGAATTCCGAGATTATAACGAAAATTCTCAATTTCTGTCAGGAAAATTATACTCAGGATATAAGCCTTGAGGACATTTCAGAAAAATTCAATCTCAGCAAAGGATATCTTTCGCATATATTTTCAGATAAGCTTAAGATAAATTTCAGGGGCTATATAAACGATTTAAGAATAAGCGCCGCAAAAGCGCTGATAGAACAAAATAAGCTGAATTTCACCGAAATCAGCATAAAAACAGGCTTTTCGACCACTCGGACCTTTAATCGAGCATTTTTAAAATCCGAAGGAATAACGCCTATGGAATACAAAAAATCAACCGGCAGACATTAGACAAATGTGCGGCTTTGCCGCGATTATAACCAAACCCTATCGGCTCAGCCTTTCAGGCTGACCCACTTCCCCTTTCGTCTAAAGGGGAAGCTGGGGTTTCTGCGAAACTAAAAAAACGGCTCCCTTCTTTTTTCGGTGAAACCGAAAAACAGAGGTGATTCCCCTATTAGGGGAAATGTCTGCGACAGCAGACAAAAGGGTTCCCGTCTTCCGGAGGAAAAGCGTCGTCAGCGTAAGCTGACTGAGGGGTATTCGTTTAGATATTAGACCAATGTATGCCTTACGGCACGAAAATTTAATAAAATTTTCATCCGTTATCTTTTATTATATTTTCTTTTTCGTTAAAATTCAGAATATCTTTTTTGAGCGAGCCGTTCGTCATTGAATTTGAGGTAATAATACAATTATTGCAGTTTTTAAGCACAACCGAATAGTCGGGTGACAGAGTTCCTTTGCCGTGGTCGTCCTTTCCTGTACCGAAAACATTCGCGTTTATAACAGTGCGGTCGGTATCGTTAAGCAGTATATGTGAGTTAAGATACGGGTCTTCCTCAAAATCAGTTCGGTGCTTTCCGCTTCTTCTGAATATATTGCCTGTAAGAGTTATTGAGTTTGAACGGTATTTGCCCGAGCGTATCTGCACCGACGGACCGTAGGCTCGGTCAAAGCAGTTATTATTTATATTGAGCGAACCGCCGAAAGCAATATTTATTCCTCCGTTGTGGTTCCACTCGATTCTGTTGCCCGTAATTGAAAATGATGAAAAATTATCGTCGCTGTAAATAGCCGCGCCGCGGTTTGTATGCATAATATTATCGGTTATCCAGCCGTCCCAACCTGTAAGATAGATTGCGTTTTTGCCGTTTGCCATTATCATACAACCTTTTACGGTAAAAGCAAAAATATGCTGAAGATGAATTCCGTCGCCGCCGAAATTTTTTATCTGACAATTTTCTATCACGAACGAGTCCTCTCTGAATCCCTCCTGAGTAGGCTCGGGAAACAGATTTTTTTCCTTAAAAAGCTCATAATTATCTCTTGTTGAATAATCTTCCCAAAAAACACCTATTCCGCAGGCACCGAATTCTGAGACCTCATCGCCGAGAAGCTGCAGACCGATTATGCGGCAGCCGTGCGCTCCCGTAAGATTTAAAAGACAGTCGGCATTTTTGTCATTAAGTGAAAGTACAGAGCCGCCGTATTCGCGGTATCCCCAACCTGAAAAGCCCGAAAGAGTCACGCTCGGCGGAACGGTAAGCTCTCCGCACATAAATTTCCCGGGCGGCACCGCAACACACCCTTTTATTTCTCCTGCTTTGTTAAGAGCGGCTTGTATTGCCTCAGTGCAGTCGGTTTTACCGTCGCCCACAGCGCCGAAATCGGTTATATAAAAAACATTTTCCAAAGACAGTCATCCTTTCACTTTTTCAATTAGCTTTTCTACACCTTGTTTTATAGAAAATTCGGAATTAAATATACTTGAACTTCCGCAAACTATTATATCAGCCCCCGAGGCGATCATTTTAGGAGCATTTTCAAAGCTGCAGTTGCCGTCAACCTCTATCTGTATGCTGTTTCTCCCATGAGAATCAAGATAGCTGCGAACATCTTTAATCTTTTCTATACCGTAATCGACAATTTTCTGTCCTGCAAATCCGGGATTTACTGTCATCACGAGCACTAAATCTATCTGCGGTAAAACTTCTTTTAAAAGTTCTATCGGAGTCGACGGATTCAGAGCAATTCCTACACGGCATCCTTTTTCCTTAATTTTATCAATAATGCGCTGAACATGGCAGGTGCTTTCATAGTGGAAAGAAATTATATCATTTTTATCGGCATTCAGCATATCTATAATCAATTCCGGTGAATCCGCCATTATATGGATATCAAGATGAACATTCTTGCGTTTTTTTATTTTGTTAATAAATTCCGCAGGAATCATCATATTAGGAACAAAATGGTTGTCCATAATATCGCAATGGAGATATTTCACATTTGCATTTGATAATTCGTCGATTGCTTTTTCAAGATTAAGAATGTCCGCGCACATAATTGAAGCGGAAATTTCAAAATCCTTTTTTCCGACTTCAGGCAGAAGTGCGGCACCTACCATTGGTGCGTTTTCTCCCAAAGCGGCTATTTTGAGTTTGGGTTTTACTCCGGTATTGTAACAATATTCTTTAATTTTCTTAAAAAGCGGGTCAATATATAATTCTGTTTGATTGATAAGTCCCCCGCTGAAAACTATTATTTCCGGGGAAATGATGTTGACAAGTGAAGTTATTCCGCTTGCTAAAAGCTCAACAGCGCTGTTTATTGCTTTCTTGCATTCCTCATTTCCGTTTTTTGCGGCTTCAAACAAATCTTTAGCCTTGCTTTTTTCGCCTAACAATTCTTCCGCTGTTTTGTCGAGCCCTTTTCCGGCGGTATAAGTTTCAAGACAGCCGGTCTTTCCGCAGCCGCACGGTCTTGTTCCGCCTTTTACGGGAATATGTCCGAGCTCTCCTGCATTTCCCAATCCTCCCGAATAAATCTTTCCGTTTAAAACAATTCCTGTTCCTATTCCCGTGCCGAGCGTTATGCAAATAAATGTTTTGTATTCTTTTCCGCTCATTATATATTCGGCAAAAGCCGCCGCGCGCGAATCCTGAATCAAGACGCATGGAATACCTGTCTTTTCTTCTGTTTGTATAGCAGTTTCTGAGGTAAGTATATCAATATTCGGAGCTTTAAGTAACCGATATCCGTCTTCACTTACCGTTCCGGGGACTCCTATTCCGCAGCAACCGATGTCATGAGATGAAAATCCTGTTTCTTTATAAAATTCAAAGAGAAAATCATTTATCAGATTCGGGACATTTTCGGTGTCGCAAACCTTATAAATACTGTTTTTAATTATACGGTTCTTTTCATCCAGCACACCTATATTGATTTTTGTACCGCCGATATCAACACCTAATCTCAGCATATTTCTTCTCCGTTTTCAATATCGGAAATCATATCTATCCGCTTCTGATGTCTTCCGCCCTCATATTCGGTGGTTAAAAATTCTTCGACTATCATTTCCGCCATTGACTCTCCTATAACCCTTGCCCCGAAAGCAATAATATTTGCGTTATTATGCGCCCGTGTCAATTTTGCGGAATATGGCTCGGAGCAAACGGCGGCGCGTATCCCTTTAACTTTATTTGCGGCAAGCGATATTCCTATTCCCGTTCCGCAAATGAGAATTCCGAAATCAAATTCTTTATTTGCAACCGCGCATGCCACCTTATAACCGTATAAAGGATAATCTGTCCTTTCCTCGCTTGATGTTCCGAAATCTGTAACATCATATCCTTTGTTTTCTAGAAAATCTTTGATATGCAATTTTAGTTTAACTGCCGTATGGTCATTTCCTATCGCAATTTTCATATAATCGCCTCCTTTAGCATTATAAAACAGAAGTTTGAATTTTCACATATAAAATAACGATTAAAATATTGTCAAAACCGACTTTTTAATTTATAATACTAATTAAAAGGAGATGATGTATTTGGATAGCTTTTACTGCCATAAAGGGGTTGTCGCTCAAAAATCGTGTCATAAGCACCGGCACTCAGTATTCGAAATAGTTTATCAGTTAAGCGGTCAAAACACCACTCTGATAAACGGAAGTGCTTATATAATGCGGCCTTCGGATGTTCTTGTTATTCCGCCGAACACATTTCACGAGATACCGTCAGGCGAAGAATTTACGGATTTATATTTTCAAACCGATAAGCTTTGCTTTGATTCGGTTATAAAGATTTCAGATGTTTCAGGCGAAATTCTTTCAGCTTTAAACCTGCTCAATTCCGTCCTTATAGAGAAAAAAAAGTATTATCTTAAAATTTGTGAAAATCTTAAAGACTGTATTGAACTACTTATACTTGAATATTTAAATATTTCTCATAAATACCCTTTTGCCGAAAAATTGCAAAGCGAATTAAACGAAAATATTTCAAACTGCGAATTTTGTGTTTCAAAGGCAATAGAGAAAACGGGATATAATGAAGATTATGTTCGGCGCTGTTTTAAAGAAATTTATGAAAAAACGCCGCTTGAATACCTTACGGAAATGAGAATAAAAAAATCCAAAAGTCTTTTACTGCAGCCCTGCCGGCTTTCGATTCTTGAAATTGCAATAAGCTGCGGTTTTTCAGATCCGCTTTATTTTTCAAAATGCTTTAAAAGCAAATGCGGTATGTCGCCTCGAAATTACAGAAATTTATATATGAAAAAAAGGTAAGTACTCTAAAAAAGAGCACTTACCTTTTTCCCGCTGTTTTTTCGGCGGATAAAATATTAAAACCGCAATAAACCCCGATAAGTAGGATTATGCTGAAAATCAGAATTAAATACATAGTGCCGGTTTGCACCGTTTTCCCGTAAAACTCGACGCTGCAATCGACGCTTTTTTTAATTTCCGTAACAATGCTTTCGGGGAATCCCTCTTTTGCCATTTGCTCAAAGGAGCCTCTTAAGGCATGGTTTCTAAGCAAGCTTGTTCCGTAGGTCCCGGGGAGAAAAGACAGGAAATTTTTAACCCCGCTGCCGAAGCTCGAAATCGGCATATACGCTCCGCAGATAAATCCGTATCCCGCGCTGACAATGGTTCCTACCGCGGATGCCTGACCGTCCGAGGAAAGGAAGAAGTTTACGCAAGACGAAAGCGCTGTTCCGAAAAGAGAAAGCAGGAAAACATCGAAAAGAATAAGAAAAACATCCGAAACCGATAAATACCAACCGCCCGAAAGACCGAGATATATAAAGCTTACAGCGGTTGCGGTAAAGGTAATAATAAGCGTAGAAACGAGTGTTGAAAGATAATAGCTCAGCCCTAAAATTTTGACATTAAGCGGAGAAACCGTAAGGTCCTTTCTCGCTCCGCTCGTTTTGTCCTTTATCATTAAAAGATTAGAACAGAAAGCGACTGTCACGCAGATTACCGCAAGTAAGGACGATATAAGCTGACCGCCGACGCATGCTTCTATCACCGATTCTTTCACCTTTGCTCCCGCGGCTAAAAGCGCGGAGTTAAAAGAATCGGTATAAATCTTTTTAAGAAAGGTCGCATAAAGAACGAGCAGAATAATCGGGGTTATAAGAGAAGAAAAAAACATTCCCTTATCCTTGAAATATAATTTTGTGTTTCTTTTAGTAAGATAATAAAGCGTTTTCATTAGTTTTTACCGCCTCCCGAAAGAGCTTTCCCCGTTACGCTGAGAAATACATCGTCCATTTTTCCCTTGGTTATTTCATAATCTTTAAAAATATCGGGGTGTTTAATAATAAGAGCTGTTGCCTCGGCGGTGCTTTTAACCGAAAGCCTGAATGCGCCCTTTTCGGTGACAAAAGGCATATTTAAAGCCTTTATTTCTTCCTCTTTTGCCCCATAAATCGTGATAAAGTCACCCGAATATGTATTTTTAAGCTCAAGCGGAGAGCCCTCGGCGGCAATTTTTCCGCTGTCAAGTATTACAACATAATCAGCCTCGGCCGCCTCTTCCATATAATGGGTTGTAAGAAATACCGTCATATTATCCTGCTTTAAAAGCCCGTCTATAACATTCCAAAGAAGCTTTCTTGTCTGAGGGTCGAGACCTGTCGTCGGCTCGTCAAGTATAAGGATTTCGGGTTTGTGGAAAAGCGCGCGTGCGATATCTATTCTTCTTCGCTGTCCGCCCGAAAGCTTTCCTACGGGGCGGCCGAGCAATTCTTCAAATTCAAGCAGCTTTGAAAGCTCTGAAAGTCTTTTTTTAAAAGAGGCGCCGTAAATCCCGTAGAGCGCCGCACGGCTTTCTAAATTATCCCTGACCGAAAGCTCGGAATCGAGAACTGAATTCTGAAAAACCACTCCGAGACTTTTTTTGATAAGGTCGGGATTTTCGTCTATGTCCGCACCGTTTACGGTTACCTTTCCGCCGTCCTTTTTAAGCTGACCGCAAATTATATTTATTGTAGTCGATTTTCCTGCTCCGTTAATGCCCAAAAACGCAAAAAGCTCGCCTTTTTTGACCTTAAAGCTCAAATCGTCTACAGCTTTTATATCCGCGAAGCTTTTTTTGAGATGTTCGATTTTAATAAGCTCACTCATAAACTTTCCTTTGAGGATACCTTCCTTTAAAAATATCAATACCGCGAAATTTTCGGTATTCTTATTTTGAATTATATCACTTGTTATATGTGTTTACAATAAAAAATTTTAATCGCTATCGACAAAATAAAAAAGCCGAATTATAATATAACAGCGTTATACAAAAAGGACGCTCCGATAATTCTTCTTGACGAAGCAACCGCAAGTCTTGATGTTAAAAACGAGACTCTTATTCAAACCGCGCTTTCAAATCTTATTAAAAATAAGACTGTTTTAGTCATTGCCCACCGTATGCGCACGGCCGGTGGAGCGGATAAAACAGTTGTTCTTTCAAACGGCGTAACCGCCGAAGAGGGCAGTCCGGATGAGTTTTATAAGAAAAACGGAATTTATACTCACATGGTCGACCTGCAAAAGCAAAGCAACGGCTGGGCGATTAAATAAGCTGAGAATGATATAAAAGAATCCGCAGATTAAAATCTGCGGATTCTTGATTGTTTTACGGTAGAACCACGAAAAGGATTTTTTATAAACTTTATGATATGATTTTATAAGTAAAGTTGTTTTCTATGGAACTTACTCTGTCAAACACTCTTAGCATGATTTTGCACTCTTCTCGTAACTTTTCATCTAATGAATCTAAATTGTGCACTTCAACAATATATTTTTCATCATCAAATAGATATCTGAGGCAATCCCAAAGAGCATCCCAATTTTCACCGTAATATTCAGGCAAACCGAACTTTTCTTTAAGCATTAAGTGAATTTCGCCTAAATACTTGCATTTAGAAAAATCTAATATAATAGGGTTTTCAGTTATTTCTTTAAATGCATGATAATCATAACAATTCAATTTCTTATCCTCCTATACAATTTCAAAAAAAGTTTTATAGTGGTCGTATGTCACAAATATTAACCCGTCGTTTGAATAAACAACTCTTTGATTATTTCTGTAACCAAATCTGTAATTTATATCTGCTTCAAACCAAATACGTTTCTCTTTATTCGGTAAATGACCGTTATCATTATAATATTCTCCGCCATAAATCATTTTATCAGGACAAACCTTTGATAAATTTGCCAATTTACGTTTCCAACCATTTGCCTTAGCTTCAGCACCGGTTAAATAATAATCAGGCAATTTTGATTTGTACTTCAAAGTCCAATCTGCACCGTCGAATCCTTTTGTTGTAGCAGTCCCAGCTTTTACCGTTTTCATAATCTTAATTTCACATCTACACCGATTATGAACTTCAGGTTCTATTTCTGGTTGCTCATCAACTCTCCAGATTTTCCCGTGCATCGCTCTACATATTGGACATGTTTTCAAATCTAATCTAGCTATCCAATTTTTATAGTTTCTGCTCTCGCCAAATTCCGGTTTCCAATCAAAACCATTGATAATTTGTAGCAATAAATATAAAAAGATATCCATTTTATCACCTCCGTTTCAACATACGTTATATCGAAACGAAAATCGACATTCACCGACATCTTTTTAAAATGTTATAATGTTTTAAATGAGTTAATAGAAATAAATGTAAATATCAAGAAATGAATTTTAAGCAGTCATAGAATTATAACCAAGAAATAAAAACGACAAGCATCATTCGGTGCTTGTCGTTTTTTGGTCGAGGTGACAGGACTTGAACCTGCGGCCTCTGCGTCCCGAACGCAGCGCTCTACCAAACTGAGCCACACCTCGATATGTTATTAAGTTTCTGTAAAAATTTTAAATACAGCTTCCTTTGAGCGCTGCTCGCAGCTTACTCTTGCGGTGCCCGAAATTTTTTTAACCTTGGAGCGGTAAAAAATTTCGACCGCGGCGCCTTTTCGTTTTCCCTGCATCTGCCGTCCGGCAGCGGTCAAACTCAAAGCTACCAAACTGAGCCACACCTCGAAATATCGCTTTAAACAGCTTTTTAATTATATATAAAAAAGTACAAAAAGTCAATATCCAATTTTGAAAAAAGACATAATTTAAGTTAAATCCGTGTAAAAAAATAAAAAAAGACTTTATTTGACACTTAAAGCTTGCTATAATGAATTTATCAAAAGAAAAAGGAGAGGAATATGGAAGAGCTCAGAAGCAAAAAAGGGTTTATCTGCGATATGGACGGCGTAATTTATCACGGAAATAAATTGCTTGACGGCGTCAAGGAATTCGTGGATTGGTTATATTTCGAAAACAAGAAATTTTTATTTTTGACAAATGCGAGCCAGCGTTCTCCCAGAGAGCTCAGGCAAAAGCTGCTCAGAATGGGGCTTGATGTCGGTGAGGAGCATTTTTATACAAGCGCTCTTGCAACCGCGAGCTTTTTAAACAGTCAGGCTCCGAATTGCAGCGCTTATGTTATCGGGGATCACGGTCTTTACAATGCGCTTTATGACGCGGGAATAACAATAAATGAGATTGATCCCGATTTTGTCGTTGTCGGCGAAACGGAAGATTATTGCTATGACCATATTTTAAAGGCTATGAATTTTGTTAACCGAGGAGCTAGGCTTATTGCAACCAACAGCGATATTACCGGTCCTGTTGAAAACGGAATTGCACCTGCCTGCAGAGCCTTTGTCGCTCCGATTGAGGCGACGACCGGCAAATCGGCTTACTATGTCGGAAAACCCAATCCTCTGATGATGAGAACGGGACTTAAAATGCTCGGCGTTCACTCTTCCGAGGCGGTTATGATAGGTGACAGAATGGATACGGATATTGTCGCGGGAATAGAAAGCGGTCTTGATACCGCTTTAGTGCTTACAGGTGTTTCGACCGTAGAAACCGTTAAAAGCTTCCCTTACAGACCGAGACTTATTTTAAACGGCGTAGGCGATATTCCGGTTAAATAAAAAGGCAAAATACCCCTCAGCCGCGCATAAAGCGCGCCGACGCTTTTCCTCCGGAAGACGGGAACCCTTTTGTCTGCTATCGCAGACATTTCCCCTAACAGGGGAATCACCTCTGTATGCTAGCGCATAAGAAGGGAGCCTGACTTTAGTTTCTACTGAGTCCAAAGCTTCCCCTTTAGACGAAAGGGGAGGTGGCAAAACG
This sequence comes from uncultured Eubacteriales bacterium, assembly GCA_934466515.1. GTDB lineage: Bacteria > Bacillota > Clostridia > Oscillospirales > Acutalibacteraceae > UBA737. The sequence continues at coordinate 124,618 of CAKSLH010000004.1, read as the reverse complement.
AAGCTTTGACGGAAGGGTTTGGTTATATTAAGTGCCGCAAGGCACACCTTTAATTCAATAACAAAACATAAAAATTCCCATCTGCCGTTAAAACAGATGGGAACATTTTTATTATTTTAAACCCTTTGCAATAGCAATAAGATGGTCAAGCTGTTCTCTGTTTAAATGCTTGGCGGCTTGAGTCAGTTCAGAAATTTTTGTAGGATCTTTTGCATTACTGTCAAAAAATTCTTCAGGCGTTATTCCGAAATAATCGCAAATATAGAAAAACAACGTCATAGACGGCAGATTTACTCCGTTTTCAATATTATTTATATATCCCGCGCTTTGACCTAAAGATAAGCTCATATCGCGCGCAGAAACGCCCTTGTTAATTCTTAACTGCGCTATTCTTTTTGCAAATTCCTGTTTTTCCACTTTGCCACCGCCTTTTTAATAATTTTACTATATATAAAATTATTTTTGTTCTTTTAAAATAGTAATTTCTATTGACATATCTACTTTGATTATATACAATAATATAAAATATATAATTTCAGGAGATAAATATGAACGAAAGAATTTGCGGATTTACAGGGCACCGAATAATTAAGGGAGAAATAAAAACAAGACTTGAAAAAGAAATTTCAAGTCTTTGTGAAAAGGGTTATAATACATTTTTATCGGGCGGAGCGCTAGGTTTTGATACCGCAGCCGCACAAACGGTATTAGAGCTTAAAGAAAAATATGATATAAAGCTTATCCTCATTCTTCCCTGCAAAAATCAGGATTTAAAATGGAAAGAATACGATAAAGAGGTTTATAAAAATTTAAAGGCTCAGGCTGACGATATTATTTATACATCTGACAATTATTATAACGGCTGTATGCTAAAACGAAACGATTATATAATTGATAAAAGCAAAATAATTATTTCCTATCAATATAAAAACACGGGCGGAACGGCATATACGGTCAGAAAGGCAAAAGAAAAAGGAATAGGAGTAATAAATATTTATTCCGACAGGCAAACATTATCTAATGTCTAGCATCTAAACGAATACCCCTCAGCCGCGTATAAAGCGCGCCGACGCTTTTCCTCCGGAAGACGGAACCCTTTTGTCTGCTGTCGCAGACATTTCCCCTAACAGGGGAATCACCTCTGTATAGACATTTGTCAATAAGAAGGGAGCCTAACTTTAGTTTCTGCTGAGTCCAAAGCTTCCCCTTTAGACGAAAGGGGAGGTGGCAAAGCGAAGCTTTGACGGAAGGGTTTGGTTATATACGTGCCGCAAGGCACACAATGGTCTAATATCTAAAATCTAACATCTAGTGTCTAAATAAAAAGAGGAACAAGGCTTAAAAAGCCTTATTCCTCTTTTTATTTGTGGTATTTCGAGCCTTCGTTAATTTTAAAAGACCTGTAAATCTGTTCAAGCAGCATAACCCTGAAAAGCTTATGCGGAAAGGTCATTTTTGAAAAAGAAAGCTTAAAATCGGCAAGGCTTTTGATTTCATCGCTCAGTCCCCAAGAGCCGCCGATAATAAAGCAAAGATTTTTTCCCGAATTTTCAAAATCGGAGATTTTCTCGGCAAAATCCTCGCTTGAAAGCTCTTTGCCCTCAATACAAAGCGGAATAACAGCCGAATTCTTTGGAATTTTAAGGGCGATAGACTGCGCCTCTTTTTTAAGCTGGATTTCAATTTCCTTTTGCGACGGCGCGCTTAAAGGCTGTTTATCGTTAAGCTCTATAATATTAAGCTCGCAGTATTTTGAAAGTCTTTTTATGTATTCCTCGGCGGCACCGATAAAAAATTTCTCTTTCAGCCGTCCTACGGCTATAACGGTGACCTTTATCATATTGTTATTACCTCATTGTCTGAAGGCTTTGCGATTTTAAGGATATAATCTCTGTCAATTTCCGCTCCGCAGTCGGCAAGCGCCGATTTTGCTTTTGAAAACGCAAGCATAGGAAGATTGTTGTGCCTGCTTAAATGCCCTAAAATAAATCTCGTCGTTCCTGAGCTTAAAAGCTCGGGCAACTCGCAGGCGCATGCGGTGTTTGAAAGGTGACCCTTATCGGATAAAATCCTAAGCTTAAGCTTTGGGGGATACGGCCCTCTTTTTAACATATCTATATCATGGTTTGACTCAAATAAAACAATATCGCTTTTTTTAAGAGCATGTCTTACCCCGTCCGAAACGAAACCGAGGTCGGTGCAAACCGTTATTTTTTTATTTCCCGAAAGATTTATGCTGTAGCCGCTTGAACCCTCGCAGTCATGACTTGTGGCAAATCTCGTAATTATAAAGTCTCCGATTTCAAGCGCTTCTTCATCAGCGACGATTTCCTCGGTATTTTCGGGAATTACCTGCGCGCTTTCTAATGCCTTTAAGGTTTCTTCGGAGGCTATAACGGGAATTTTTGTTTGCTTAAGCAAAACCTTTAAGCCCTTTATATGGTCGGAATGCTCATGGGTTACGGCAACAGCCTTGATATTTTCAATATCCGCGCCCGATTTTAAAAGCGCTTCCTTTATCATTTTAAAGGACATGCCTGCGTCAATCAAAATTCCGCCCGAAGCACCGCCTATATAAGTTGAATTCCCCGATGAACCGCTGAAAAGCGGACAAATTCTTGCCATTTTCTTCTCCTGTAATAAAAGTGCTGTAAAAAAGCTTTGAGCTTTTTACAGCACTTATAATTTCTATGCGTTTTTAAGCGCTCTTTGAACAGGGTCGGTTTCAACCCTTTTTATATCCGCTCCGAGAGCCGAGAGCTTCTGAGCAATATTTTCATAGCCTCTGTCAATATAGCAGATATCGCTTATTTCGGTTGTTCCGTTAGCCATAAGACCTGCAATTATCATAGCCGCTCCGGCTCTTAAATCGACAGCTCTTACAGGTGCCGGATTAAGGAATTTAACACCTGAAATGACGGCTACCTTTCCGTCAACCTGAATATCGGCGCCCATAAGCGTTAATTGGTCGACATATCTGAAACGGTTATCCCAAACGCCCTCTGTTATGATACTTGTCCCGTCGGCTACAGATAACAGCGTTGAAATCTGAGGCTGCATATCTGTAGGAAATCCGGGGTGTGGCATTGTTTTTATATTGCACCTTTTCGGTCTGCCCGTCATTCTGACGCGAACCGAATCGTCAAACTCTTCAATTTCGGCTCCTGCCTCTGAAAGCTTAGCGGCAATGGATTCTAAGTGCTTAGGAGTGACATTTTCAATCGTTACATCGCCCTTGGTTGCGGTAGCGGCTACCATATAGGTTCCTGCCTCTATCTGGTCGGGAATAATGCTGTAGGTCTTTCCGCAAAGACGGCTTACTCCCCTGATTTTAATAACTCCCGTTCCTGCGCCCATTATGTCTGCGCCCATGGAATTAAGGAAATTTGCAAGGTCGACAATATGAGGCTCTCTCGCGGCATTTTCAATAACCGTAAGTCCGCTGACCTTTACGGCGGCGAGCATTATATTTATAGTAGCTCCTACAGAAACGACATCCAAGTATACAGAGCTTCCCGAAAGTCTTGAAGCCCTAGCGTCCACCATGCCCTTTTCTATAGTAACCTTAGCTCCTAAGGCCTCAAAGCCTTTTATGTGCTGGTCAATCGGTCTTACGCCGAAATCGCAGCCCCCGGGGGGAGCGACCCTCGCATGGTGCATTCTTCCTAAAAGAGCACCCAAAAAATAGCTTGAAGCTCTCATGCCCTGAGCCATTTCTTTTGTTACAATATATGATTTAACAGGTCTTGGGTCAATTTCGACCGTTGAGCTGTTTTTAAGCTTAACATCGGCTCCTAAAGACCTTAATGTCATAAGCAGAGTAGTGACATCGGAAATCTGAGGAAGATTTTCTATTATACAGGGTCCGTCCGCAAGCAGAACAGCCGGCAGTATTGCTACCGCAGCATTTTTCGCACCGCTTATGCGCACGCTTCCCTTTAACGGCTTACCGCCTTTAATTACAAATTTTTCCAAACTCCGGCAACTCCAGTTCACTAAGTATACAGTAATTATTTACTTCGGTCAACCAATTTATTATATACAATTTATGCCGTTTTGTCAATTACCGAAGACTTTTTAAAGCAAGAAACCATATAAACTCCCGCAAACAATGCGACGCTGAGCATCAGCACCGCGTCCGACGCTCCCTCTTTAAAGGATATATCAGCCTTGAAAAGACCGCCTATCAGCTGAGGAAGAACAGTCACGGTATTGAAAAATACCGTGCCGAGAGCCGAGGCGAGGAGCTTTTTATTTATTTTATTTTTATCGTACCCGTTCTTTTTCTTGCCGAATTCAAGCATAAACATCAGAGTGAAGCAGGCACCGGCGATAAGAAAAACATTATCGGTAATAAGAGCGAGATAAGCGACATCTATAAACATATAGACAAGCTTTACGGTGAAATAAACAATCGGAATTGCATAATAAATTCCGTGAATCGGGAATTTAAAAAATACCGAAAGCCCGTATACCGCAAAGAAAACCGCCGCGGCAAGTGAAAAAATATCAATAACAGAAAGCCCGAGATTTCCTTTTGCGTTTTCCTCGGCAATTCTTCCTACCATTTCGGTGCAGATTCCGAGGGAAAGAATAATCGCGGCAATGCCGGTAAACGCTCCGTCCTTAATCTTTATATCGGCTGAGCCCGAATAAAAAAGCGAAAATAAAATCGCTATAGCCGCCGCGGCGATGACAACGCCCGTTATCGCAAAGGAAACCGAGGAATACTGCTCTTTAACAAAGCCCGTTGTCGCATCAATCGTGAAAACAAGCTGGAAAGCCCTTATTGCCACGCTTACAACAAGCGAGACCAAAAAATAAAAATTTATATAAGAAAATTTCATGATACAAACCTTTTTCTTAAAGAAGTTTTGCGGATATTATAAATAAATTATACATATTATTTTATATAAAATCAGTTTAAAAGTCAATACTTGGAGGGGCGAAGATGCGAAGAAGTTTAAAAGCCGGTGTGATTTTGGGAATAATACTGCTGTTTTGCACCGTGTTAATTCCCCTTAACTGTCTTACCTCGACCGAACCTGTTAAAGCTACCGCCGCAGGAGCAAAAGTAAAGGTGAAAAAAGAAAATTCCGAAGAGGAATACTTCACGGTTTTCTTAAAAAAGCAAAATAAAACCGAAAAGATATCCGTAAGCGATTATCTTTTCGGCGCTGTCGGAAGCGAAATGCCGCTTTCCTTTGGCGAAGAGGCTTTAAAGGCTCAGACCGTTGCCGCTTATACCTTTGCAAAGAGAAAGCAGGAAGCGGCGGCAAAAAGCGGCGCAAAATATGATATTACGGACGATTTTACCGTAGACCAAGCCTATACGGATAAATCCGAGCTTATTAAAAAATGGGGAGAAAGCGGTGCGGAAAACGAAAAGCTTTTAAGCGGTGTAATAAACGCCGTAAAGGGCGAATATTTAAGCTTTGACAATAAAACCGCGTTTACTCCCTATTTTGCGATTTCGAGCGGTCAGACCGATAACTGCAAGGATGTTTTCGGCGGAAATCTTTCCTATCTTGAATCCGCCGACAGCTCTTTTGATAAGCTCGCCTCGGGTTATCATACATCTGTAACCTTTACCGCCTCGGAGCTTAAAGAAAAGCTTAAAGGAAAGGCAGGTACAATAGACGGGTCGAAAAACTGCTTTTCAGATATAGAAAAGCTAAGCACGGGAAGAGTAAAAAGCTTAAAAGCGGCGGATAAAAAGCTTACGGGGAGCGAAATCCAAAAGCTTTTAGGTCTGCGTTCGGCTTGCTTTGATATATCCTTTGAAAACGGTTCATACACCTTCAATGTCTACGGCTACGGCCATAATGTCGGAATGAGCCAGACGGGCGCCTCATATATGGCAGCTCAGGGCAGCGGCTACAGGGAAATACTGAGTCATTATTATAAGGGCTGTGAAATTAAATCCTAAGGCTTTTACACTAAGACCTTTTCAAGAACTGCCGCAATAACGGTTATATCGTCCTCATGGCCGTCAATTCTGCGGCGCCTCGCGCTTTCGGCAATCCTTTCGGCAAGCTCGCTCGCCTTGCCGTCCTTAAAGCTTTCAAGCTCTGCTCTTATCCAGTCGGTTCCGTCGAATGCCGCCCCGTCGGACATCATAAGCAGAATATCTCCGCCCTTAAGCCTTATTTTAGCCTTATCGAATTCCACATCATTTAATATTCCTATCGGCAAAGATGAGCTTTCGGCTCTTCCGCACCGTCCCGCTCTTCTTACAACGGTCGGCGCGGCGCCTGCCTTATAAATGCTCACCTCGCCCGTAAACAGATCAATGCTCGCCACATCCACGGTAGCAAGAGATTCGTCGGACGATTTAAAAAGCATTGAGGAATTGAGAATTTTAAGCGAGCAGTCATAACCGAAGCCGGCTTTAATAAGCTTTGACATAAGTCCCGATGCCATAGCCCCGTCAACCGCCGCTCTGCCGCCTGTTCCCATTCCGTCACTTAAAACAGCGATAAATCTTCCGTCGGAATCGTTAAAACAGCTGTAGGCGTCTCCGCTAAGTGCCGCACCGTTTGCTACTATCTGCGAAATTCCGAGGTCAATCTTATAAACGGCATGCTCGGTTACCGTAAGATAGGTTCCGCTTTCCTCCTCGGTGATATCCGGTATATCAAAATCCCTTTCGCAGACGACCGACAGGGTTTTCATAATCTGTAATTTATTTAAAACGGTATCGTCCTTGTTTACTATCCGCATTTCAAGCGTCATTCTGCCGTACTTATCTATTCTTGCGGCGGCCTTGTCAACCCTTATGTTAATATTTTTAAGCGCGCTTACGGCGCACTGAGCCGCGGCATTATCAAATTTTTCTTCTGAATTTATTTCGTTTGAAAGATCCTCAAGCATGCAGGAAATGCCGTCAAATTGGTCGGAAACAACGCTTCTTACCTCTTCAAGCCTGTTTTCCGCCGCAATTTTCGAGGCAAATTCCGAGTACTTTTCAGCTATAACCGCGGCGGTATTATGCGTTTTTAAGCATCTTGCCTTGAATTCGTCGGGAATGTCCTCGAAAACATCGGTGTTCTTACATTCCTTTATATGTTTGGTTACCGCAAGCACCGCTTCCATTGTCGCGTCCTTTTTGGACTCCCAGCAGTGACGCCTGAGCTTACAACCCGAGCAGGCGCAGGCTTCTATGTCTCTTATAACCTCAGAAAAATCGGGTGCGTTTATTTTGCCCAATTCCTTTGACACCTGCTCGACGGTGGAAGACACCTTTTTAAGCGCATCCGAAGCCTTTTCAAGTCTTATAACCGCGGTCTTTTTAGCGCAGGACGGAACGGAAATCTGCGGAATTCCCGAAAACAGCTTTCCGAAGAAAACTCCAGAGGATCTCGGAAGAATTAAAAATATTCCCACTCCTATTATAAATTCAACAAGAGCAGGTGCAAAAGCGCCCGCATTGCCGTATGCCGCGTTTACTATAAAGCAAACGGTAAGCGCCGCGGCTTCCGCATATTTGCCGAGCCCCGAAAAAATTCCTGCCGCCATACCGCCGAGATAAAAAGCCGCCTCCCCCGATGAGGAAGAAAGCAAAACGGTAAATGCCGCTGAAATTCCCGCCGCTGTTCCCGCAAGGACTCCGCCGTATCTTGCCGCGGTTAAAATCATAACTATGCCTGCGGTTTTGCCAACACAAACGCCGTAAATTTCAAATCTGTTAAGCCCTAAAAGCAGGGTTGCAAAGGTTATCAGCAGACAGCACAGCTCGTCCGAGGTAAGACCGCTTTTTCGGTGCTTTAGGGCGATACAGGTTTTCATCGCAACATATCCGCCCGCACCGCATAAAAGCGTTTCGGCAATTAAATCTATCATTTTATAATTTGTGTTGACCGCGGCTACTATTCCGGTCGTAAGATTAGCCGCAAAGCCGCAGGCGGCGGCAAAAACGGGATTTTTTGATATCCTGCTTTTTGATGACAGCATAAGCTTTACCGCGATTATTCCCAAAATTGCCGATATGTATCTGAAACCGCTTGTCCCCGTTGCGGGGAAAAAGTATCCGAAAAACGCTCCTATCGCCGCCGACGGAGCATACTGCCACGGACTGCCCGCAACTATAGCCAGCCCGAACGGCAGAATTCTTTTTGCCACAACTCCTCTAGAAGCGATAAAGCCTGCCGCGGCGAAGCAGATATGATATACCGCCCTTAAAATTTCCTGCGACCGCAAGGCGGTCAGCTTTCCTTCCTTTTTTACAATCTCTTTCAAAACCTTTGCCTCCCAGCTTATAATTATTAGCATTTTTATTATAAGAGCAGGCAGTTAAATAATTTGTCTAAGCGAAAGAGAAAAAAATAAAATTTTATGTAATTTAATGTTATAAACAATAAGAATTGCGCAAAAATAAAAAGGGAAGTGAAAAAAATGAAAAGATTTTATGTTTTTATGTGTATTCTTTTAGCGATGGTTCTCGCTCTCGGAATTTCCGCCGCCGCGCTTTCGAAAATGGGTTCTACAGGAGACGAGGTTAAAAATATTCAGTCAGTTCTGAAAGAAAAGGGCTATTATTCGGGCAATATTGACGGAATTTTCGGAACAGGCACAAAAAATGCGGTAATGCAGTTTCAAAGAGACTGCGGGCTTTCGGCCGACGGAATTGCCGGCAAAAATACATTAAAGGCCTTAGGCATAAGCAATTCTTCAAATAACGGCTATTCCTCTTCGGATAAGGCACTTTTAGCAAGGGTTATTTCAGCAGAGGCAAGAGGAGAAAGCTATTTAGGGCAGGTTGCTGTCGGCGCGGTAATATTAAACCGAATAGAACACCCCTCTTTTCCCGACACCCTATCGGGTGTGGTTTATCAGAAGGGTGCTTTTACATGCCTTTCGGACGGGCAGTTTTATGAGGCGGTTTCAGACAGCGCCTATCTTGCCGCAAATGACGCTATAAACGGCCTTGACCCGTCGGGCGGAGCGATTTATTATTACAATCCCAAAACCTCTACATCAAAATGGATTTTAAGCAGACCTGTAATAACGACTATCGGTCAGCATAGATTTTGCAGTTAAAAGTTTTTTCCGTGCCGATAGGCATACAATGGTCTAATATCTAGAAGAATACCCCTCAGTCGCGCATAAAGCGCGACAGCTCCCCTCTATATGCTGACGCATAAGAAGGGAGCCTTTTCTTTAGTCTTGCAGAAACCCAAGCCTCCACTTTAGACGAAAGGAAATTCCCCTGTTAGGGGAAATGTCCGCGACAGCGGACAAAAGGGTTCCCGTTTTCCGGAGGAAAAAGTGTCAAGGCGTAGCCCTTGACGATAGGGTTTGGTTATATTTTGTGCCGTAAGGCACACATTGTTAAGAATTAAGAAGTAAAATATTTTTTCCGGACGCCCTTGCATACCTTAAAATTGTATTTTCACTTTTATAAAATATCAAAAAATCACTGCAGTTTATTATTCTTTTTTCTGCTAACCAAAGCGCGGATTCATAAAATTGACAGCTTAAAATTTCATTTATTTCTATTTCATCGTAAATTTTTTTAATACAAATATCTTTGTTTAAACCTCTAAAAGGGACTAATAACTTTAATATTGAATTTGTGTAATTACATTTTTTCCTTAATTTGTTTATTGTTTTTGCTGCAAAAATATCAAATTCATTATTACAGCCAACTAAAAATACTATTTTATTTTGTTTTTCAAAAAGGTCAATTATAATTGTTTCAAGCTGATTTTTAATTTTCTCAAAATCTGTTTCTTTTTCTGAGCCTAAAAAGCCTACAGTATAATCATTCATAATATCACTTGCTTAAACTTATTTTAATCCCATTATACAATTGCTAACAAAAATAATCAAGTGCTATCTTTTAAATACTGAATAATTTTGAATATCCGCTTAAAATATTTAAGAGGTGGGTTTTATGAGTAAGGAAACAGAATTTAAAAACCGTGACAGACTTATTCAGCTTGGAATAGCCATAGCTACTCTTCGCAGAGTCCGCGGCTTATCTCAGGAAAAACTCGCAGAGAAAGCAAATATCAGCAGAACCTTATTAAGCATGATAGAAGCGCCGAATTGTGCAAAGAGCTTTTCGGTTGAGGTCCTTTTCAATATTTCGGACGCTCTGAGTATCGACCCATCCGATTTAATTAAAGCGTCTGTCTTTCCTGATAATATAATTAAAAATAAATAATAGCGGAAGTCTATATTTAAAAAAATACCCCTCAGTCAGCTTACGCTGACAGCTCCCCTCTGTTTCGCTTACGCGAAAAGAAGGGAGCCGTTTCTTTAGTCTCGCAGAAACCCAAGCTTCCCCTTTAGACGAAAGGAAATTCCCCTGTTAGGGGAAATGTCCGCATTAGCGGACAAAAGGGTTCCCGTCTTCCGGAGGAAAAAGTGGCTTTGCCGCAGGCAAAGACGATAGGGTTTAGGTTTATTCAAGTGCCGTAAGGCACACATTGGTCTAAAGTCTAGCGTCTGGTGTCTAATATCTAAAATGTTATACCTCCGGATTTCTCCGGAGGTATAACATGTGTATGGGGATGAATATGGCAGACACGAGGGGATTATCCTCGCAGTCCTTTTATAAAAATCGCCGCGGCACCCAAGGGGATAAAAGGTACTTCAGCAGATTTTTAACTGGGTATACTGAGATTTTTTCTCAAGCTTTGGAATCCGCACCTTATATTCGATATATTTATCGTTTTCGGTGCGCCTTGTTTTTGCATCGACTCCGGAGCTTTGAAGAAAGCCGACAAGCTTATTTAAGCTGTTTCTGAAAAGCTTTTCATCGCCTATGGCGGTCTTTCTTATCGGCTCGGGTCTTTTGACCTCGAAGTTTATTTCATTTGAGTCGTTTTTAGCAAGAATTTCGGCTATTCTCTCAGTGGTCTGACGGACATTTAGTCCCTCATTTATAATCATATCAAGAAGCGTGCTTCTGTCCTCCGCAGGAACGGAAAGCAGTGCTCTTGCATGTCTTTCGCTTAAATTATATTCGGTTATTTTAGCTTTAAGCGAATTATCAAGCTTTAAAAGCCTTAATTTGTTTGAAAGCGACGACTGCGCAAGCCCTAATTTTTCGGCAATCTGCGCCTGAGACTCACCTGATAACACTATAAGTCTCTCTATTGCCGCCGCTTCCTCAAAGAAGTTCAGGTCGCACCTTTGCAGATTTTCGGTGACCGCATAAATTCCCGCGGTGAGCCTGTCCGCGCTGTGAAGCACGCAGGGCACGCGCCTTACGCCTGCCTTTATTGCCGCACGGAGTCTCCTCTCTCCTGCGATAAGCTCAAATTTACCGAAAGCTGATTTTCTTACCAAAAGCGGTTCTATAATTCCGTTTTTCGAAATACTGTCGCAAAGAGCGTTTAATTTAATTTCATCAAAGCTCTTTCTCGGCTGATTCGGGTCAACGGTGATTTGCGATGGCTTAAGCATAAGCAGCTTTTTTTCTGCAATCGTGTGCATGGCATGTCCTCCTTTGCTGTTTTTCCTGCCGCGAGTTAATTATCACTCAAAATTTTAAAAAAGTAAAGAAAAACGCGTCGGGCTAATTCGACGCGTTTTATTATTTTTCTTTATTTTATAAAGGATTTTTTGAGATTTTTGCGTTGTCTCTGGGATATTTTGGCGATATTTGCGATATTTTTTTTACATTTATAAGAATTCTTTTATCTCCCTCGGGCAGATTTTCTTCAATTACAGCCTCTGTTTTCCCTCCGAGTAGCTTCAATGCGTTTTTTGAAGCCTCAAGCTCCTCCTTGCCCGTCGCACCCTTTAAGGCTATGAAATTACCGCCTGTTTTAACAAAGGGCAGGCAGTATTCGCAAAGCACCGGCATAACCTTTACCGCTCTTGCCGTAGCAAAATCATACCGCTCACGGTATTTCTTATCCTTTCCGCCCTCCTCGGCACGCTTATGCACAAGCTCGGCATCAAGCCCTGTTTCCTTTAAAACCGCTTCTAAAAATGTAAGTCTTTTATTAAGCCCGTCAAGCAGGGTAAGCTTAATATCGGGTCTTGCGATTTTAAGAACAAGCCCGGGAAAACCCGCGCCGGTGCCGACATCAATTATCTGCGCGCCTTTTTTCACTTGTGCCGCTTTAAAAAACAGCAGGCTGTCATAAAAATGCTTTATTAAAACACCCTCAGGGTCGGTTATGGCGGTAAGATTCATTTTCTCATTCCAAGAAACGAGTAGGTTATAATAGATTTCAAATCTTTTTTCCGCATTTTCGTCAAGATAAATATTTTTGCTTTCACAAAGCGATTTCAGCTTTTTTACATCAACCGTCATTTATTTTTCTCCGTTTTAAGATAAATAAGAAGAACCGAAATATCCGCAGGACTTACTCCCGAAATTCTCGAAGCCATACCTATATTTATAGGCCTTATCTTTTCAAGCTTTTCTCTAGCCTCGATTCGAAGCCCATAAACATCGGAATAATCAATATCCTCGGGAATAAGCTTTTGTTCAAGCCTTAAGGTCTCCTTAACCGCCGCGTTCTGCCTTGCGATATATCCCTCATATTTTATTTCAATTTCCGCTTTTTCGGCAATCTCAGGGTCGGTATCTATTGCGGTCTTATCAAAGGGGCGAAGCATTTCATAGCTTAACTGCGGTCTTTTTATAAGATCCGAAAGCCTCGTTCCCGTTTTAAGCGGAGCGGTGCCTGCGCTTTCAAGCATTTTGTTAAGCTCGTCATCGGGGGCTAAAAATACCGAATTCATTCTCTTTATTTCGTTTTCCTTTTGTTCCTTGCGCTTTAAAAAGTCATTATATTCCTCATCGGGAATAAGACCCAAGTCATGTCCTGTCGGCATAAGCCTTTCGTCTGCATTATCGTGCCTTAAAATCAGGCGGTATTCGCTTCGTGAGGTCATCATTCTGTAGGGGTCGGAACAGCCCTTTGTAACAAGATCGTCAATAAGCGTTCCTATGTAAGAGGACGCGCGCGAAAGAATAAGCGGCGGCTCTCCCTTTACCTTTTTTGCCGCGTTTATTCCTGCTATAAATCCCTGTACAGCCGCTTCCTCATAGCCCGAGGAGCCGTTAAACTGACCTGCGCCGAAAAGCCCCTCGTTATTCTTTATTTCAAGGCTCGGCTTTAGGGCAGTAGGGTCAATACAGTCATATTCTATGGCATATGCGTTTCTCATAACGCTTACATTTTCAAGACCCTTTATGGTTTTATAAAACTGAATCTGCACCTCTTCGGGCAAAGAGGAGCTCATTCCCTGAAGATACATCTCCTCGGTGTTTTCTCCGCAGGGCTCTATAAACAGCTGATGGCGCTTTTTATCCGCAAATCTTACTATTTTATCCTCGATACTCGGACAGTATCTCGGGCCTACTCCCTCGATTTTCCCCGAATAAAGCGGAGAGCGGTGGAGATTCGCCCTTATAACCGCTTCGGTTTCGGAATTTGTATAAGCGATATGGCAATCAACCTTATTTACGGGCGGATTTACCGACGAAAAGCTGAAGCTTTCAGTTTTTTCATCGCCCTTTTGAACCTCTAAGTCCTTAAAATCAATGCTTTCTCTTAAAACTCTTGCAGGCGTGCCTGTTTTAAAGCGCCTTAAAGGCAAACTAAGCTTTTTTAAGGATTTTGAAAGCTCGGTTGCGGGAAAAGCCCCGTCAGGTCCGCTTTCATAATTTACCTCGCCGATATAAACTCTTCCGCCCAAAAATGTGCCTGTGGCTATAACTACGGTTTTGCAGGCATAGTCCGCTCCGAGCCTTGTCACTGCGTGCCATAGCCCGTCCTCTCTTTTTTCAAGACTGACTATTTCCGCCTGTTTTACCTCAAGCCCTTTTTGCAGTTCAACCGCATGCTTCATATATGCGCTGTAGTTTCTTCTGTCAATCTGAGCGCGGAGACTGTGCATGGCAGGACCCTTTCCGCGGTTTAACATTCTGCTTTGCAGGGTGTTTTTATCAGCCGCCTTGCCCATTTCGCCGCCCAAAGCGTCAAGCTCTCTTACAAGATTTCCCTTTGCCGTGCCGCCTATGGACGGATTGCAGGGCATATTTCCTATCCAGTCGAGCGTTATTGTAAACATTATTGTTTTTGTCTTTAGCCGTGCCGCCGCGAGCGCCGCCTCTATTCCTGCATGCCCTCCGCCGATAACGGCGACATCATAATTTCCTGCCTTATATTCGGGTATCATTAAAAATTACCTCTTTTATCCTCATTTTCCTATACAAAATCTTTTAAACACCTCGTCGGCAACCTCTGTTGTGACCCTTTTGCCCGTAAGCTCAAGCAGAGCCGAAATTGCCGAGTCTAAGGTTACGGCTACCGCGTCAAGCGTTATTCCCGACTCAAAGTCTTTAAGCGCTTCATTTGTAAATTCAAGCGCCTTTTTTGCGCAGTCTCGCTGTCTTTCGGTTATTAAAACCGCGGCGCCCTGCGATATCTTTTTATAATTTACGGTTTTTTCTATCGCTTCTTTTAGCTCTGAAAAGCCCTTTTTATCCTTAGCACTTACAAAAACTTCGGTAAAGCCCTTAAAATCGCTTTCCGATAATTTTTGCTCTAAATCGGATTTATTTATTACTATTACCGTATTATCGGGATTAAGCTCGCCTAAAAGCTTTTTATCGTCATCATCAAGAGAAGATGAGGAATCGAAAACCGCGAGCACCAAAAGTGCGCTTTCCTTTCTTTCTCTTGCCCTTTTTACTCCTGCCCTTTCCACCTCATCGTCTGTTTCCCTGATTCCCGCGGTATCAGCAAGGTTTAAAATCATTCCGTCAAGATTTACGGTATTTTCAATAATATCGCGCGTAGTGCCTGCGATATCGGTTACAATACTTCTGTCAGAGCCCGAAAGCATATTCATAAGGGTCGATTTGCCGACATTCGGTTTGCCTACAATTGCGCAGTCGATACCGTTATTTATAAGCCTGCCGTTATCAAAGGTATTTAAAAGCTTTTGCAGGCTGTCTTGGGTTTTTAAAAGCAGAGCTTTGAAATTTTCGGGTCTTAACTGCTCGATATCCTCGTCGGGGAAGTCCGCATAAGCCGCAAAGCAAGCGGCGGTTTCAAGCAGTTTTTCGGTTATTTCGGAAATTTTTGAGCTCACGCTTCCCTGCTTTACCGAAACGGACATTTTAAGCGCCTCGTCTGACTTAGCGGAAATCATTCCCGCTATGCTTTCCGCCTGAGCGAGGTCTATTTTTCCGTTTAAAAAGGCGCGCTTTGAAAATTCTCCGTGGTCTGCCATAACCGCTCCGCATTCAAGCGCACGTCTTAAGGTGCTTCTTGCGGTGAGCGTTCCTCCGTGAACGGAAAGTTCGACGGTATCCTCGCCCGTAAAGCTGTGGGGAGCCTTGAATACAAGGGCTACCGCCTCGTCAATCATATCACCGTTTTCCTCGGTTATTTTTCCGAAAAGAGCCTGATAGCCTTTAAGCTCGCAAAGCCTTTTTCCGCCTGCCGATGAAAAACAGCTGTCGGCGATTTTAACGGCGTCGTCTCCCGAAATTCTTATTACGGCTATCGCACCCATACCTAACGGCGTACATATTGCGGCTATTGTTTTTTCAGCCATTTTCGCACCTCTTGCTACACATATAAATACTTAAAAATATATTATAGCATTTATTTTAAGCTTTTTCAATCAAAATAAAGAAAGTTTTATTGTTGCATTTGCAAAATAATATGATATAATATATAATGACAGAAAATTGGATCATTTTTAAGTTTTGAATGAAAAACTTTAAAAAAATATGATTTTTTGCTTTAAAAAAAGTGAAATCGGGAGGTGCTTTTATGGCAGGAAGTTTAATCGCCGCGGCAGTAAGCAATGCTTCGGATATTCCGGCATGGTTTGTTGTCTGCATGGGAGTCGGAACGGTTTTTGTAGGTCTTGTTTTCATTATTCTGATTTGTCAGTTTGTAAGTCTGTTTTTTAAAAACGGCAAGTCCGAAAATTCCGCCGCTTTGCCTAAGAAAACCGAAGCCGCAATGTCTGATGAAGAACGCGGTAAGGTTATAGCGGCAGTCTGTGCCGCAGCCGCAGAGGATATGGGAACCGATATTTCCGCTCTGCGCGTTGTATCGTTTAAAAAGCTTTAAAATTCTTAAAAAAGAGGTAATAAATATGAAAAAGTATAAAGTAACCGTTAACGGAACAGCTTATGAAATCGAGCTTGAGGATATTACAGGAACCGAGTCCGCAAAGACAGCGGCCGCTCCTGCTCCTAAAGCAGAAACCGCTCCTGCGGCCCCCGTTTCTTCAGGCGAGGGCGAGACAGTTTCAAGCCCGATGCCCGGAAATATTCTTTCGGTAAATGTCAAAGTGGGAGACGCAATTAAAAAAGGCGATGTTCTTCTTATCCTTGAAGCTATGAAAATGGAAAACGAAATCGTTGCTCCCTGCGACGGCACCGTTAAATCCGTAGTTGCAAGCGGAATTTCGGTTGAAACAGGCGCTGTTCTCTGCGAGATAGCATAATCGGAGGAACGGGTATGTTAGAAAATCTTTTGGATTTTGCCAAAAGCACGGGATTTTATATGCTTTTCGGCAATTTGAAAGAGAACTGGGGATCTCTTGTAATGATTCTCGTCTCTTTGTTACTTCTTTATCTCGGCATAAAGAAGCAGTTTGAGCCGCTTTTGCTCGTAGGTATCGCTTTCGGTATGCTGCTTACAAACCTTACTGCGTTTACCGGAACCGACGCAATGTATCACACCGAGCTGTGGAACCAGTTTATGGACGCAAATTCCGAATTTTATCACAGCTACGGACACATAATGTCAAACGGCGGACTTCTCGATATCCTTTATATCGGTGTTAAAACCTGCCTTTATCCCTGCCTTATATTCGTAGGCATCGGCGCTATGACCGATTTTGAGCCGCTTATCGCAAATCCTAAGTCGCTTCTTTTGGGTGCTGCCGCTCAGATAGGAATTTTTGTAACCTTCTTAGGCTGTCTTGCCCTCGCGTTCCCTGCGGAGGCAGCGGCTTCGATAGGAATTATCGGCGGTGCGGACGGACCGACCGCTATTTACACCACTTCAAAGCTTTATCCCTCGCTTTTAGGTCCGATTGCGGTTGCCGCTTATTCATACATGGCGCTCGTACCTGTTATTCAGCCGCCGATTATGAAGCTTTTGACTACCAAAAAAGAGCGCGCAATTGTTATGAAGCCTTTAAGAAAGGTAAACAAAACCGAGAAAATAATCTTCCCGATAGTGGTAACAATATTTGTAGCACTTCTTGTTCCCTCGGCAACTCCGCTTGTAGGCTGTCTTATGCTCGGAAACCTCTGGAAAGAGTCGGGCGTTTGCGAGAGACTCTGCAAGACCGCTCAGAACGAGCTTATGAATATCGTAACCATATTCCTCGGAATTTCGGTAGGCGCTACTGCTACGGCAGAGGCATTCTTAAATGTGAAGACGCTTAAAATCCTTGCAATGGGAATAGTTGCTTTCGGTCTCGGTACCGCAGGCGGCGTGCTTCTTGCAAAGTTCATGAATCTGTTTACAAGAAAGAACAAGATAAATCCGCTCATCGGTTCGGCAGGCGTTTCCGCCGTTCCTATGGCGGCGCGTGTTTCGCAGACTGTCGGACAGAAAGAAAATCCGTCAAACTTCCTGCTTATGCACGCTATGGGACCGAATGTTGCAGGCGTTATCGGCTCGGCAATCGCCGCCGGCGTTCTTATAACACTTTTCGGTTGATAGGAGGAATTTTTAATGGTTAAAAAGCCTTTATATATTACCGATACAATTCTGCGTGACGCACACCAGTCTCAGGCGGCTACAAGAATGCGCATTGAAGATATGCTCCCTGCGCTCGAAAAGCTTGATAAAATCGGATATTGGTCCATTGAATGCTGGGGCGGAGCGACATTTGACGCCTGCATGAGATTTTTAAACGAGGACCCTTGGGAGAGGCTCCGCACTCTTAAAAAGCACATGCCCAACACTAAGCTTCAGATGCTTTTCCGCGGACAGAACATTTTGGGATATAAGCATTATGCCGATGATGTAGTTGATAAATTCGTTGAAAAGTCGATTGAAAACGGAATTGATGTTTTAAGAATTTTCGACGCGCTTAACGACCCGAGAAACCTCGAACAGGCTATAAATTCCTGCAAGAAATACGGCGGAATATGCGAAGCCGCAATGAGCTATACCGTAAGCCCCGTTCATGACGAAAAATATTTCGTAAACCTTGCCCGTCAGCTCGAAAGCATGGGCGCCGATGTTATCTGCATTAAGGACATGGCAGGACTTCTGCTTCCTTATGACGCTTATTCTCTCGTTAAAAAGCTTAAAGAAACCGTTAAGGTTCCGATTCATCTTCACACCCATAACACCACCGGCACCGGAGATATGACCTATCTTATGGCGGCTCAGGCAGGCGTTGATATCGTTGATACCGCGCTTTCGCCCCTTGCAAACGGAACGAGCCAGCCCTCAACAGAGGCTCTTGTAGCTACTCTTAAGGGTACAGAGCGCGACACAGGGCTTGACCTTACCGCTTTAAGCGATATTGCCGCTCATTTCCGCACCGTTGCCGACAAGCTCAAAGCCGAGGGCATTCTTGACCCAAAGGTATTGAATGTGGACGCTAAGACCCTTATTTATCAGGTTCCCGGCGGAATGCTTTCAAATATGCTCTCTCAGCTTAAGCAGGCAGGAAAAGAAGACAAGTATTATGATGTACTTGCGGAGGTTCCGAGAGTAAGAGAGGATTTCGGATATCCTCCGCTCGTTACGCCTACCTCGCAGATTGTCGGAACCCAGGCAGTTTTAAATGTTATCTCCGGCGAAAGATATAAAATGATTCCTAAGGAATCAAAGGCGCTTTTGCGCGGAGAATACGGAAAGCTCCCCGGAAAGGTCAATGAAGAGGTAAGAAAGAAAGCTATCGGCGACGAAAAGGTTATAGATTGCAGACCTGCCGATCTTCTCGACCCCGAGCTTGTAAAATATGCGCTTGAAATGAAGAATAAGCATATCGGAAAATCTCAGGAGGATGTTTTAAGCTATGCTCTATTCCCTCAGGTAGCCGAAAAGTTTATTAAGCACCGTGACGGTCTCGATAAGCCTAAGTACGATGAAAACACCGTAAGAGAGCTTGTCGTTGAGGACTGCTCGAAATAAAAAGACTTGCCGC
This sequence comes from uncultured Eubacteriales bacterium, assembly GCA_934466515.1. Taxonomy (GTDB): domain Bacteria; phylum Bacillota; class Clostridia; order Oscillospirales; family Acutalibacteraceae; genus UBA737. The sequence continues at coordinate 105,502 of CAKSLH010000004.1, read as the reverse complement.
CACCGAAAAAATTCGGCGGCGGATAAAATTAGTATAACAAAAAATATGAAAAAGAAAAAATTTTCTTTAACTACAACTCAGATAATTCTTCTTAATTTTTTTGCGGTAATACTTATAGGGGGTTTATTGTTAATGCTTCCTATAAGCTCGGCAACAAGAAAGCCTGCGGCGGTTATCGACGCATTTTTTACCGCTACCACCGCAACCTGTGTTACAGGACTTGTAACTGTACCTACAGCAACCTCTTGGAGCGTTTTCGGACAGGCTGTTATACTGATTCTTATTCAAATCGGCGGAATCGGTATAATCACTCTTGTAATGGGAACTATGCTCCTTTTTAACAGAAAAATAGGCCTTTCCGACAGAATGCTTATTCAGGATTCGTTCAACCTAAACACCTTATCGGGACTTGTAATGTTTGTAAAAAAGGTTATTATAGGTACCGCCGCCACCGAAGCTGTCGGTGCGGTCCTTTATATGACCGTTTTTATACCAGAATTCGGAGTAAAAGGAATTTGGATTTCGGTATTTAATTCCGTTTCGGCATTTTGCAACGCAGGAATGGATATTATAGGAGAAAACAGCCTAAGCGATTATGCCGCCAATCCTATTATTAACATTACAACCTCTCTTTTAATAATTATCGGAGGTTTGGGATATTTTGTATGGTGGGATGTTTTGCGGGTTATAAAAATGAAAACCATAAAAAAATGCAGGTTTTTCAGAAGTCTCACATTTCACAGTAAAATAGTTCTCGTTACCACTCTGACTTTATTATTAGGCGGAGCGGTACTGATTTTTGCTTTCGAATACAGCAATCCTTTAACGCTGGGGAAAAGACCGCTTTCGGATAAATTACAGATTGCTTTTTTTCAGTCGGTAACCACCCGTACGGCAGGCTTTGCTTCGATTTCTCAAAAAGAGCTTACAAACGGAGCCTCGATTGTTTCTCTTTTGCTCATGTTCATAGGCGGCTCGCCTATAGGAACGGCAGGTGGTGTTAAAACTGTAACCGTGGCGGTACTTTTCTTTACCGCCGTTTCAATGATAAGAAACAAAGCTTCTGTTTCCTTATTCAACAGAAGCTTTTCAAGGCAATCGATAAATAAAGCTATAGCAGTTATATTTTCATCATTTTCGATTATCCTTGTGTCCTCTCTGCTTTTATCTACCACGAACAAAGCTTCTTTTCTTGATATAATTTTCGAAACAGTCAGTGCAACATCTACTGTAGGCCTTTCGCGAGACCTTACTCCGACATTGAACATATTCGGAAAAATAATTATTATTTTTACAATGTATTTCGGGCGTGTAGGCCCGATTTCGCTTGCTTTGGCATTAAGCGGAAAAAGAACGGGTCAGAATATCATAAAAGACCCGACGGAAGAAATTTCCGTCGGATAAAATCTACAGCTGAAAGGAAAATGTTATAATGCAAAAAAAGCGTTCTTATGCAGTTTTCGGATTGGGAAGATACGGGAAAGCCGTAGCAACAGAGCTTTCCGAAAACGGAATGGATGTTATAGCAGTCGACTCTGACGAACACACTGTCGAAGACTTAACCGAGGTTCTGCCTATCTGCAAATGTGCCGACGTCACCGATCCGGAGACAATAGAACAGCTCGGAATTTCCAATGTGGATGTTGTTATTATTGCCATGGCAAGCCATCTTGAAGCAAGTGTTCTCTCAATAACTCTTTGCAAGGAAAAGGGTGTTAAAACAGTAATAGCCAAGTGTTCAAGCGAAATCCATAAAAAAATATTAAAGCAGGTCGGAGCGGATATTGTGGTTTTCCCCGAAAAAGAATCGGGAATAAATCTCGCAAAAAATCTTTTAAGCTCAGGATTTGTCGATATGATTTCTCTTTCAAAAGATGTTTCGGTCATAGAATTGGATGTCAAAGAAAATTGGGTGGGAAAATCATTAAAAGAATTAAATCTCAGAACTAAATACTCTCTTAATGTGGTCGCAATTAAGGAAAACGATGATGTCATTGTTTCAATAAATCCTGATATGCCGCTGAATTCGGATATGCTTTTGATTGCCATTGTAGATAAAGCCAAATTTTCAAAATTAAAGCAAAATTAATTTCATTATGCAGAATACTGATATTAACCGCAAATAAATATTGACTTTTATTTTGTAATGTGTTAAAATAATTCAGTCGCACGGAGAGGTATCGAAGCGGTCATAACGAGGCGGTCTTGAAAACCGTTTGGCAGCAATGCCACATGGGTTCGAATCCCATCCTCTCCGCCATTATTTGTTTTTTAGGAGTTCCGCGCTCCAAGCGGTAAACAGCTTTCGCTAACTGCAAGATGGCAAGCCGAGGAACCTCCGAAAAAATTAGAAAATTGAATATCTTTTTTATCAAATCACTTTATTCGGAGTAGTACTCAAGTTGGTGACGGGCAATCCGTCCGAGCGCGTCCTGTGGACGATTCAGCGAGGACTGATTGGCGTAGCAGTCGAAAGATGTTCCGCGCTCCAAGCGGTAAACAGCTTTCGCTAACTGCAAGAGGGCAGCCGAGGAACCTCTAAAATAAAACAGGAAAATTGAATATCTATTTTTGTTAAATCACTTTATTCGGAGTAGTACTCAAGTTGGTGACGAGGCGCCCCTGCTAAGGGCGTAGGTCGGCTAATCCCCGGCGCGAGAGTTCGAGTCTCTCCTACTCCGCCAAATACAGCAATATATCTTTAGGATATGTTGCTGTATTTCTATATATGAAAAAGTCAAGCAGGGGTAGATTTGATAAGCTAAAATGAAATAACATATTTTAAAGGAGAAGCAGCTATGGTTAAACACATTATTTTATGGCAGATAAGAGACGGAGAGGATAAGGACGCCGTCAGGAAAAACGCAAAAGCTGCCTTAGAGGGGCTTATGGGAAAAATTGACGGGCTTATTTCTATAAAGGTAAATACCGAGGGTCTTGAATCCTCGAATGCCGATATGATGCTCGATACCGCCTTTGAAAGCGAAAGCGCCCTTAAAGGGTATTCAAAAAATCCAAATCATGTTAAGGTTGCAGATACTTATGTAAGACCGTTTACTGTAACAAGGCTCTGCTTTGACTACGAAATATAATTCTTTTGGACGGGAATGCCGTTCGCTCGAAAATCAGAGATTTTCGGACTGCACTCTATCCCCGTGAGTACCCACCCCCCTGTGTCCTTGAAAAACCGCTAAATTAAGCGGTTTTTCGCTTACAAGGTGTTTTTCCGCCGCACATGTCGCCGGAAAAAACGATTCAAATTTATTATCACTTGCCTAAACTTTTTAGTTTATTAAAATACTGAAAGCGCTGTAAAAGCTTTGGCTTTTACAGCGCTTGTTTTATTTTTTAGTATTTTCTCTTGCGTAGGTAGCCGTTAAATCGAAAAGAATATCGGCAAGCCAATCGTTTACACAGCCGTCCTGAATTCTCCACTGCCAGTTGTTTTTATCGGTTCCGGGGGTATTGATACGCCCCGAAGAATCAAGCCCCATAAGGTCTGCAAGGGTGATAACGGCGATATCCGAAACCGAGGCAAAAAGCGCTCTTATCATCGAGATATTAAAGCCCTCGCTTTTTCCGAAGCCGATATAATCATAAGCGAATTTTTTCTTTTCCTCGCTTGCCTTAGACTGCCAGCCGATTATTGTATCGTTATCGTGAGTACCTAAGTAAGCGACGGAATTTTTCACATAATTATGCGGAAGATGCGTGCTTTTAGGACCGTCGTCAATCCCGAACTGCATTACCTTCATTCCGGGAAGTCCCGATTCCTTTAAAAGCCTTACAACATCCTCGCCTATAAGCCCTAAATCCTCGGCAATCAGCGGAAGCTCTGCGCCGAAGGTCTTTTTCATTTCGTCAAAAAACTTAATTCCGGGGCCCTTTCTCCAGCTTCCCTCAAGTGCACTCTCAGAGCTGCTCGGAATTGCATAATATGATTCAAAGGCTCTGAAATGATCAATTCTTACGGTATCATAAAGCTTAAATGCATGGCTTAATCGCTTTTTCCACCAAGAAAACGGCTCTTTTTCACCTGCGGCCTTCTGCCAGTTATAAAGAGGATTTCCCCAGCGCTGACCCGTTGCCGAAAAGGCGTCGGGCGAAACGCCGGCTACAAAATTCGGCTTTAAATCCGAGTTGAGGTCAAACTGGCTCGGGTCGCTCCAGACATCGGCGCTGTCAAGCGCAACATAAATCGGGATATCTCCGATTATCTTTATGCCGTTTTTATTTGCATAAGCTTTAAGACTGTTCCACTGCTTAAAGAATTCATACTGAATAAAATTATAATATTCCGTTCTTTCCTTAAACTCGGTTTCGGCAAGAACTAAGGCTTCCTCGCTGAACCTGCGGAATTTTTCGTCCCACTCTGTAAACGGCAAGCCGTCAAAGCTGTCCTTTATGGCTGAAAAAGCCGAATACATTCTGAGCCACGGGGTATTATTTTTAAAATCCTTAAACTCCGCATTCTTTATATCAAAGCTTTTAAAGGCCCTTTCAAAAAGCACCTCTCTGCTCTTTTTAATCGAATTATAATCGGCAAAAGCATTATTATAAGAAAATTCCGAAATATCGGACTGTGTTAAAAGCCCGTCCGCAACAAGCAGGTCAAGGTCAATAAAAAGCGGATTTCCCGCAAAGCAGGAAACCGACTGATACGGAGAGCCGCTGTAATCAATAGGACAAAGAGGAATAATCTGCCAATAGCTCTGCCCCCCTCTTTTTAAAAAGTCAATAAACTCAAAAGCCTTTTTTCCGAGAGTTCCTATTCCGTAAGGAGAGGAAAGCGAGAAAATCGGCATTAAAATTCCGCTGCCGCGCATAAAAACACCCTTTTTTAATCAATATGTGTTTTATTATACAATCAAAATCAAAAAATTGCAACAGCGGCAAGGGTAATAATCAGCGAAGAAATAACGGAAGTAAGCATTTTTGATTTTATTCCGAGATTTTTTGCGATATCGGAAATAACCTTTACATCCGTGCCCGTCCTTACAAGGAAAAGCCCGATAAATAAAAAATATGCCGCGCCGTCCATTCGGGTGAAAATATTACCGATATTTACCGTACTTATAACCGCGGAATACGGAAACTCGATATCAGCCGTAAGAACGCCGCCGAAAACGGATATTATCTGAAAAACGCAAATAAATATAAGCAGACTGCCCGTTAAAATTCCTAAAAAAGAATACTTCGCTCTTTTTTCTTCCTTTTTAAATAAAAAGATAAATGCCGCGAGATTTATAAGGGGAAGAAATATTTTTAAAAAATAATATAAGGCTTCCTTTAAAATATCTTTTTTAAAAACGCTTCCTTTAAGCTTGATATTTTCGAAATTCATTTGCTTTAAGGACAAAAAGAAAAACAGCAAAACTGTTATAACGGCGAAAAAGAAAATCGGAACGGAAAATTTCATAACGGCTGAAATCTTATTTAGCGATATCCATAAAACGCAAATAAAAAGCAAAATGACCGTCATATACTTCTTTTGGTCCGGAAGCATTATGAGGTCTACAAAATCCGCAACCTCTGAAAATATCATAGCGGAATCAAGGAAGCAGGAAAGCGCAAGAATTATATAAAGAATTTTTACTCCCTTATTATCTCGGCTTACATTTTCAAGTCTTAAAGAAATCTTATAAACCGCAAGCAAAAAAATAAGCGAAAATAAAAAAGCCGTTAAAAGGGCCGGCAGACTTCCGCCGTCGGTTAAAGGCTTCGGCAGCGTTATAACCGCGCCGCTTAAAACATAAACGGCGCTCAGAGCTAAAATATGCAGCTTATAGCTTACCTTTTGCATTATTTCACTTCCTTTGGGTCTTAATTTCCGCGGCTGCGCTGATACAAAGAGTTCCGTCACTGTAGGTGATATAGGGGAGAACAATATCCTCGGACTTTGCGATTTCATAGAATTTGCATTTGAATTTCTTACCGTTTTGCTTCATATAGCTTTCTATTAAAACCGCAACATCATAGCCCGAAGAAAATCCGGTTGACTTTTCTATTTCAAGAATTTTCTTACAGTTATCCGTAACGCAGACCGTTATAGCAAGATTTATATCCTTTCTTTGCATGCAAAGGTCACGCATTTTAAAAAACTGCTCCGCTGTAAGTCCGCTTGAACAAAGCATAACGGCGCAGTGGTCGAAATTAAGCGGCTTTATGCTTTTTGCTTTAAGCTTTTTTAACGCTTCCTCGGGGGTTTTTGCCTTTGCCGATAAAACCTTTACCTCGGGCGGCTCGTCAAAATCGCCCTCGCCGATTTCTATGGTCTGAACGCTGAGCACCAGCTGTTTTCCGTCGCTGTCCGCACCTATTGCGGAAACTATAAATCTTCCGTCCGCCTCGGAGGAGGAGCAGGCGCAAAGCGACATTAAAGCTGATAAAATCAAAAGCAGGCAAATAATTTTTTTAAATTTCATTTTTTATCCTTCTGCCTTCTTAAATTCTTTGTGATAAACGGTCTAAGCTTCATAAATGTCCACGGCGCTCTTATAACACTGTCTTTCAGCCTTTGAGGATTGGGATTTTTAAGCGCGCCGGTATAGTCCTCATTAAAGGAAGAGAGATTGAAAATTCTGAGCAGCACGGCGCTTAGCCCTGCCGCAACACCTGCAAGCCCGAAAAAAGCCGCCAGAAGAACAAAAATAAGCCTTAAATAAAATACCGCGCCTTTAAGTCTGGGAATCATAAGTCCCGAAATTCCGCTGAGTGCCACGGCAATCAGCATAGGAGCGCTTACTATTCCTGCCTCAACCGCCGCCTGTCCGACAACAAGACCGCCTACTATAGACAGCGCATGACCGAGGCTCTGCGGCATTCTGACACCTGTTTCCTTTAATATTTCAAAAACCAGAATAAGAATTATACATTCAATAACGCTCGGCATAGGCACACCTGCTCTGAGCCGTGCAACGCTAAGGGCAAAATTCGTCGGAAGAAGCTGAAAATGAAAAATTGAAAGGCTTAAAAATACCGCGGGAACCGTGATAGCCAAAAAGAAACAGATATATCTTAAAATTCTGCCTACGCTTGAAACTGAGTAATTAAGATAATAGTCCTCGTCGGACTGAAAGTTTTCCGAAAAAAGATACGGGACTGTAAGCACAACCGGCGTTCCGTCGCAAAAGACCGCAATTCTGCCCTCTAAAAGCCTTGCGGCGACGGTGTCGGGGCGCTCGGTTGAGCCGGTGGTCTTAAAAAGGCTGTGCTTGTGATCCCTTATATTTTCGGCAAGATAGTTTACGTCAAGCACGCCGTCAATATCAATTTCATTTATTCTTTTTTTAAGCTCTAAAACCGTTTCTTTCTTTGCAATAGAGCCGAGATAGCAAATAAAAATCATGGTATCGGTGCGCCTGCCGAGGCGCAGAGTCTCAATGCAAAGGTCAGGGGTAGGAAGCTTTCGTCTAAGCATTGCAAGGTCAAGCATTGCGACCTCGTCAAAGCCCTCTCTGGGGCCTTGCAATACCCTTTCGTCATCAGGCTCTTTAATACCCCGTGAGCGAAAGCCCTTTGTGTTTGCTATTACCGCGCGGGTATTTCCCGAAAAGAGCAAAACGGTATCGCCGTAAACTACTCCTCTTATACATTCCGCGACGCTGTCCGTTACCTTGACATCGCAGGCATAAAGATAATTTTCAACTATATAATCGGTGGACATTTCCGTTGCTTTATCGTCTATTCTCACCAGCGGTTTTACAAGCGAATCGTTTACAACGGCGGTATTTACCATTCCGTCAAAATTAAAAACCGAACATCCTACGGTTTTATTTACCGTGAGGCTTCGAAATCTTAATATGCTGTCATTTTTAAATATATTTTTAAACATTTCGGTATCGCTTTCAAGCTTGCCCGAAAATTTCATATTCTCATAAAATTCTATATCCTTACCCAAATTACCGCCTCCCGCAAAATTTATTATTCTACTTTAAACGGTTAAAAATACCCTTTTTGATTGAAAATAAATAAATTTTGTGATATAATTTTCAGTTGGTGATATTATGCTTTTTAAATCCGATCGCTCAAAATTCGAATATCTGATAGCAGGTCTCGGAAATCCCGGGCTTGAATATGAAAATACCCGACACAACGCAGGCTTTATCGCAATAGATAAGCTTGCCTCAAAGCTTGGCACCGAATTTTCAAAAAACAAATTCAGTGCGAAATTCGGCTTCGCGGAAATTTCGGGGAAAAGGGTTATTTTAGTTAAGCCTCAGACCTATATGAACAATTCCGGCTCGGCAATTTCCGAGATTTCAAGGTTTTATAAAATTCCGCCCGAAAAATGTATTATTATGTTTGACGATATTTCCCTCGATATCGGGAAAATACGCATAAGAAGAAAAGGCAGTGCCGGAGGACATAACGGAATAAAGGATATCATAGAGCTTTTAGGAACCGAGGATTTTCCGAGAATTAAAATCGGCGTAGGAGAAAGACCGTCAAGAGATTATGATTTAAAGGATTGGGTCTTAGGAAAGCTCCCCAAAGAATCGGCAGAGGATTTTGGCAAAGCCTGCGATAATGCCGTTAAAGCGGTTTTCGAAATAATTATAAAGAGCATTGACAGCGCAATGAACAAATACAGTAAATAAGAGGAAATATGGATTTTTTAAATTCTTTGCTTAAAAGAGAAAAAACCTTTTCGGCGGTATGCGGGGATATCGAATCAGGGAAGCTCCCGATTTTTGCAAGCGGACTATCCCAGATTCATAAATCGCTTATCGTATCGGCATACAGCTCTCTTTACGGGAAAAAAGCCGTTATCATAACTCATGACGAGGCGGCGGCAAGCGAGGTTTACGGAGATTTAAAGGCGCTGGGTTGCGACGCAGTGATGCTTCCTGTAAGAGACTATGAGCTTCAAAGAGTTTTAGGCGGCTCTAAGGAATACGAATATAAAAGAATACACACCCTGTCGCTTTTGGCGAACGGGGATTTCGGCGTTCTTGTAATGTCGGTTGATTCAGCCGTTTGCTATACCGCAGACATTCAGGCGGTTAAAAATTCGAAGATAAGCCTTACCTGCAAAGCAGAACTTAAAACCCCTGAATTTTTTTCTTTGCTTGAAAACTGCGGATATAAAAGAAGCGAGCTTTGCGAGGGCGAGGGGCAGTATTCGGTACGCGGAGGGATAATAGATATTTTCCCCGTTAACCGTGAAAAGCCTGTTAGAATTGAGCTTTGGGGAGACGAAATAGACACCCTATCTGAATTCGACCCCATTGACCAGCGCAGAACCGAAGCGGTTGACAGCTTTGACATTTTTCCTGCAAAGGAATTGGTTTTTGAAAAGAGCGAGCTTGCGAAAAATATCGCTTCATTTATCGAAAAAAACGAAAAGGGAATAAGCGAAAAGCAGAAAAGATATATGAGGCGTGATATCGAGACCCTTGAAAACGGCGGCGATATCTCGGCAGATATCTATATTCCGCTTATTTACTCAAAAAAATACTCGGTTTTCGATTATATAAGAGATTTGCCGATTTTTGTTTTTGAATCGCAAAACTGCTTTTCAAGACTTAAAAGCCTCGAAAAGCTTCACAGCGAGGACATTTCGGTGCTTCTTGAAAACGATTCTCTTTGCGGAAAGCTTTCGGATCTATGGCTTAAAACCGCAGAGTTTAAAAACGAGATTAAAAAAGCGGCGTTCTTTGATAATTTCCCCCGTTCTTCCTTTGAATTTGAGTTAAAGGACCTTTTAAGCTTTAATTTTAAAAGGCTGAGCCCCTATTCGGGAGATATCAAGGCATTAAAAGAGGATATCGGAAATTTAACGGGAAACGGCACGGCAGTGATTTTGGCAGGAGAGAAAAAAGCGGCGTCGGTTTTAAGCGAGGAGCTTGAAAGAAACGGGATTAAAAATCTTTTCTGCGAAAAAATGCCCGAAGAAACCGAGAAGGGCGTTTATGTTACCTTAGGCGGATTATCGGGCGGATTTGAAATACCCGACCTTAAATTTATTCTGCTTACCCACAAATATGTTGCGGCAGAAAAGAAAAAAATAAGAAGACCGAAAAATGCAAAGGAAATCGGCTCTTTAGACGAGCTTCACAAGGGAGACTTGGTCGTTCATTCGGCTCACGGAATAGGAATTTTCGACGGGATAGAGCATATTTCAAATTCGGGCACGATAAAGGATTACATTAAAATAAAATACCGCGGAACGGATGTGTTGTATGTTCCCGTTACCCAGCTTGACCTTGTTTCAAAATATATCGGCTCTGCCGAGGACGGAACCGTTAAGCTTAACAAGTTAGGCTCGGACGAGTGGAAAAAAACGCGCTCAAGAGTCCGCTCGGCGGTCAGGGACATGGCAAGGCAGTTAACAAAGCTCTATGCCAAAAGAATGTCGCAAAAAGGGTATGCTTTTTCAAAGGACACCGATTTGCAGAACAATTTTGAGCGCAGATTTGAATATGAGGAAACCGACGATCAGCTAAGATGTATCGAAGAAATCAAAAAGGATATGGAGCGAGATATCCCTATGGACAGACTTCTCTGCGGAGATGTCGGCTTCGGCAAAACAGAGGTTGCCCTGCGCGCGGCATTCAAGTGCATAAGCGACGGCAAGCAGTGCGCTTTGCTTGTTCCGACAACCGTTCTTGCGATGCAGCATTATGATACGATTGTGCGAAGATTCGGAGATTTGCCTGTAACCGTTAGGCTTATCAGCAGATTTACTCCGCCTGCCACCCAAAGAAAGACCCTAAGCGATTTAAAGCGCGGAAAGGTCGATATGCTTGTAGGCACGCACAGGCTTATTTCAAAGGATGTTGAGTTCAAGGATTTAGGGCTTGTTATTATCGACGAGGAGCAGAGATTCGGCGTTGAGCAGAAAGAAAAGCTAAAGGAAAAATATCCTGCCGTCGATGTGCTTACCCTTAGCGCAACTCCGATTCCGAGAACGCTTAATATGTCGCTTTCGGGACTTAGGGATATGTCGTCTATTGATGAGGCGCCGTCCGACAGATACCCTGTTCAAACCTATGTTACCGAGCAGGACGACGGAATAATAACAGAGGCTATAATTAGAGAGCTTCGGCGCGCGGGACAGGTTTATTATCTTCACAACCGTGTTGACACGATTATGCGCTGTGCGGCAAAGCTTAAAGAAAAGCTGCCTGAGGCAAGAATTGCGGTCGCTCACGGAAGAATGAGCGAGGACGAGCTGACAGGCGTCTGGCAAAAGCTTATTGAGCACGAGATAGATGTGCTTGTCTGCACCACGATAATTGAAACCGGTGTTGATGTTCCGAATGTCAATACGCTGATAATCGAAAATGCGGACAGAATGGGTCTTTCTCAGCTTCATCAGCTCAGAGGCAGGGTCGGCAGATCGCCGAGGCGCGCTTATGCCTATTTCTGTTTCCCTAAGGGAAGAGAGCTTTCGGATATTGCCGCAAAAAGGCTTGAAGCGATAAGACAGTTTACCCAATTCGGCTCGGGCTTTAAAATAGCCCTGCGCGACCTTGAAATAAGAGGAGCGGGCAGTATTTTAGGCGGAGAGCAGCACGGGCATATAGAATCCGTCGGCTATGATATGTACCTTAAGATGCTTGCCGACGCGGTAAACGAAGAAAACGGGACAGAGGCCAAGGAAGAGGCCATTGTCTGCACGGTGGATCTCAACATTTCAGCCCACATTCCCGACAGCTATATTTCCTCTCTTAACGCACGGCTTGACATTTACAAGAAAATTGCGGATATAAAAACCGATGAGGACCGCTCGGAGCTTATCGACGAGCTTTGCGACCGATTCGGAGAGCCGCCGAAATCGGTTATGGGACTTATAGAGATTTCAACGCTCAGAAACGCCGCGGCGGAGCTTGGGATAACCGAAATTACCGAAAGCGGAATAACCGTAATTTTGCACACGGAGCGGATAAACGAAAAGGCTTCGGCGCTTCTTTCCGAAAAATTTGGATCTGGATTTTTCGTATCGGTAAAAGACTCAAAGCCCTGCTATATGATAAGAAAACAGCCGAAAGAAAAAACAAAGGATATTGTTTCGGCTCTTTCAGCTGTATTTACAAAAAATTTATAGACTTTTTTTAAGATATGCGATATAATTAGAATAATATTACAATTGATAGGAACGGAGATAATTATGAAAACCATAAAAAAGCTTTTTTGTGCGCTTCTCTGCGCGGCTTTAGTTATCGGCACCTTTGCAGGCTGTCATAAAAAAGGCGAAATCGGCGTGACAGTAACCGATTCTAAGCTTTCCGAGAAAACGGGAAAGGTTGAATTCACATCGGCTTATTATATGTGCGCGCTTATCATGTCTTACAACAGCGGAAAATCGGAAGTAAATCAGAAGTATCAGGATGAAAACAAATCCACAACCGATATTGATTATTTCAAGGAAAAAATCGACAAGAAAAAGTTCAATGACTGGGTTATTGACAATACCGAGGAATCTTTAAGAAAAATTGCCGCTTATAAAATTAAGTGCGCTCAAAACAAGCTTACGGTAAAGGACGAGGAGAAATCCTCCGCCGAGCAGTATGCCAAGGCTTATTGGACCAATACCAATTACAATTATTCCGAGTATTTCGAGCCGAACGGCGTAAGCCTTGATACATATAAGGCTTATATGGTTGACGCTTATTATGCTCAGAGATATTTTGACTTTATCTACAAGGGTGACGGCGAAAAGGCAATTTCCGACGAAACAATTCTTAAAACCATGCAAAGCGATTATATGCTCTGCGATGTTCTCGACATTTCATTTGACAATCTTGAGGACTCCGAAAAGGAATCAAAGAAAACCTTCGCGAATGACGCCGCGGCGCAGATAAATGCAGGCAAGAAATCCTACGCACAGGTTTATGCGGAATACAATTCGTCAGACACTGTAACTGAGGACAACACAACAGATTCTTCAAAGCCTATTGACAGTCTTGCGAGCGTTATCGGAACTAAGGATACAAGCTATAATACCTATGCTGATTATTTTGAGCAGTTGTCCGCGCTTGCAGCCGGCACCGCAACGGTTATCGAAAAGGCTGACAATGCGGGAGTTATCCTCTTTGTTAAAAAGGATATAACCGCAGACCCCTATTACAAGACAAATCTTGACGATGAAATAAGAAACTTTATCGCAGGCGACGAGTTCACTAAAGAAATCGAAACCTATGCTAAAACTCTTAAATATGATATCAAGGGCTCTGTAAAGAGAAGATTTAAGCCTAAGAAAATTCAGGAACCCAAAACCTCAACCTCAACCTCATCTTATTAAGAATATATAACAACAAAAACTCGCCTCTTTTTCAAGAGACGAGTTTTTTATTTAAGTTTCTTTGATTTTAATTTTTTATATTTTTTCATTTTGCGCTTTTTGCTTTGATTTTTAAAAAATCTTTTCAGCTTATTATAAAATGATTTGAAAACCAGTAAAAGAGCATAACCGTTTTGGTAAAAGAAAATTCTGTATACCATACAGAGGACGAAGCCTACTCCGAGGCCTGCGAGAAATCCGCCTAATACGCTTACGACATAGCCCAAGAATTTATATATAAAAAGATAAATTCCGCCGCCGTAGCCCGCAAACTTTACAAGGAACAGCAAAACCGCAAGCTTTTTTCTTCTCAGCTCGCAGGAGACTGTAAGATTATATGTAAGCACGCACTGCAAAAATGCAAATATAAAAGAAACGGTAAAAAGCATTTAATCTCTCCTATTATTATATGTTATCATAATAATACTTTTTGCCGTTTAAGTCAAGCATTACATAAAAAGGCGGAGTATCAAAAGCCCGAAAACCGCCGGAATTCCGAATACTGCTCCCGCCCCCGCAGAATAAGGATTGACAGGGATATGAACGCCTGAAAACCGTGTTGTTAAATTAACAGCCGCCAAAGCTATAATGCCCGAAAGCAAATTAAGAAGCAGATATTTAAAAGGCTTTTTTGAGCCGATACAAAAGCCTATTATACAAACGGCGCAAAGGCCTGCGGTTACGGGTACAAAAATTTTTAAAAAGGGCATAATTTAAAAACCTCCATACTAATAAGTATGAAGGTTTTTTTAAAATTATGAAAGTATCGCTCTGTCCGAAGAAAAATCAATTTTCGCTTTGCTGAACAGCTCCAAAAGCTGTTCCACCGTAAGATTTTTCTTTTCTTCACCGCTTACATCGAAAGCCACTCTTCCGTCGTACAGCATTATAAGTCTGTCGCCGTATTTTATAGCGTCCTTCATATTATGGGTTATCATAAGTGTTGTAAGCTTATTTTCGGTTACGATTTTTTGCGTAATATCAAGCACCTTTGCGGCGGTCTTAGGGTCAAGCGCCGCGGTATGCTCGTCAAGAAGCAAAAGCTTCGGGTTTTTCATAGCCGCCATCAAAAGCGTGATAGTCTGTCTCTGACCGCCCGAAAGAAGTCCGATTTTGGTCTTAAGTCTTGTTTCAAGACCTAAATCAAGCTCCTTTAAAAGCTTTTTATAATACTCACGCTCCTCGGAGGTTATTCCGCTTTTAAGACCGCGGTGTTTACCTCTTCTGAATGCCAAGGCGAGATTTTCCTCGATTTCCATATCGGCGGCAGTTCCCATCATCGGGTCCTGAAAAACTCGGCCTAAGAATTTCGCGCGCTTATAATCGGGCATTTTCGAAACATTTACGCCGTCAATAAGAATTTCTCCGCAATCTACCTTCCAAGTTCCGCAGACAGCATTCAAAAGTGTGCTTTTTCCGGCTCCGTTTCCTCCGATAACCGTTACAAATTCGCCGTCCTTTATAGTAAGGCTTAAATCGTTTAAAGCAACCTTTTCGTTTACAGTACCCTTATTAAAGGTTTTTGTGATATTTTTTACTTCAAGCATTATTCTTACCTCCCTTTACGGCAGACGCAAAATAATGTTTTTTAACATAAGGCACGCCGAGGAATACCGCAACCACAAGTGCCGAAAGCATTTTGAGCAGGTCGGTATCAATTCCTAAGAAGATTATTACCTGATAAACAATATAATAGATAATTCCGCCTACGATCACCGCAAAAAGCCTTACGGCGAAATTGCGCGCGATTTTTGAGAATACCGCTTCTCCGATGATAACGGCGGCAAGACCTATAACGATAGCGCCCTTACCCATATTGATATCGGCAAAGCCCTGATACTGCGCAAGAAGAGCGCCCGAGAGAGCTACTATTCCGTTTGACAGCATAAGACCTAAAACAATATTGACATTTGTATTTATTCCCTGCGCGCGGCTCATATTAAGGTTACAGCCCGTTGCTCTTACAGAGCAGCCGAGCTCTGTTCCGAAGAACCAGTAAAGCAGAGCTATTAAAATAATTCCTATAACCGCAAGGACTGCTATTGAGGAATTTATGTTCATCTGCGTAAGCAAAACCTTATAGCTTCTCGCCGAAAGCGAAATATTCGCTTTGCCCATTATTTTAAGGTTTGCCGACCATAAAATAAGCTGGGTAAGAATTCCCGAAAGAATAGCGGGAATTCCGAGAACAGTGTGCATAAGACCCGTCAGCAGACCTGCAAGCAGGCCTGCGACAACGGCGGCTAAAAGCGCAAGATAAACATTTACGCCCTTTGTTACAAGAACGGTACATACGGCGGCTCCCGTACAAATAGAACCGTCAACGGTAAGGTCGGCAATATCGAGGATTTTAAAGGTTATATAAACCCCGATCGCCATTATTCCCCAGATAAGACCCTGAGCAATAGCTCCGGGAAAAGCACTTAAAAGTTCCATTATTATTCACCGAGGGGGGTGTAATCCGACGGAACGGTCAAGCCGAGCTTTTCGCAGATATCTTTATTGTATTTCTTAGCGGCGTCGACATATTCAATCTTCATATTCTTGATATCCTTTTTGCCCGAAAGGATTTCAGCCGCCATTTCGCCTGTTTTGTAGCCGAGGTCATAATAATCTATAGAAAGAGTTGCAATTCCGCAGCCCTTGCAGATTCCTGCCTCGCCTGCTATTACGGGGACCTTTTTCTCGATAACTATATTTCCGATTGTCTCTGCGCAGCTTGCGGCAGTGTTATCGGTGGGGACATAGATAGCGTCGCTGTTAGCGGCGGCAGAGGTTGCAACGGATGCTATATCATTTGAATCCGAAAAAGAATATCTTGTAACCTCTATTGATTTTGCCTTTAAGAACTTTTCAACCTGCTCAACCTGATACTTAGAGTTAGGCTCGGCAGAGCAATAAAGAATTCCTACCTTTTTTGCATTCGGAACAAGCTCGGTTATCATATCAGCCTGCTTGTCAAGCGGAGCAAGGTCGCTTGTTCCCGAAACATTTCCGCCTACGGTTCCGTTAAAGTTATCAATTCCGAGAGCTACGCCGTATTCGGTAACGGAAGTACCTAAAATCGGAATAGTTGAGGTAGCGTTATAAGCCGCCTGAAGGGCCGGAGTTGCGTTAGCCATAATAAGGTCGTATTTCTTCTGAACGAAAGAGTTGACTATCGTTGTACAGTTGTTGCTCTCATTTGAAGCGTTCTGATAATCGAACTTAACCTTGTCTTCTCCGAGCTTGTCTATAAGCGCCTGCTTAAAGCCCTCTGTGGCTTTATCGAGCGCGTCATGCGTTACAAGCTGGCAAATGCCGACATTGTAGACTTCCTTTTCCTTTGACTTACAGCCTGCCATAGAAAGCACCGAAACGACGCTCAAAACGGCAGCGGCTATTTTTAAGACTGTTTTTTTCATAAAAATCACCTTTTTGAAAAAATTTAAAAAAGCCCTGCAATCCTTAAGAGATTGCAGGGACGAATTTATAATATCCGCGGTACCACTCTGCTTTACCCTGCGCTCACACGCAAAGCCTTACAAAGCAATCTTTTTTAATTGCTTCTGCGATTTAACGGCCGCACAAAACCGGAGATGCCTACTTTTGATTTTCAGCATTCAGCTCGCAAAATGTACTTCGCAAACAGTTACTCCCTGCCGCCTTACAGCAACCGACGGCTCTCTTCAAGCTTTCACCGAGCTACTCTTTTTGCTCAAACGCCTTTAAACATTTATAATATAAAATAATATTATAACTTTTTTCGGTATTTGTCAAGTACTAAATTAGACATTAGATGTTAGATACCAGATACTAGACCGATGTGCGGCTTCGCCGCTGATATAACCAAACCCTATCGTCAAGGGCTGCGCCTTGACACTTCCCCTTTCGTCTAAAGGGGAAGCTTGGGTTTCAGCAGAAACTAAAGCAAGGCTCCCTTCTTTTCGCGGACGCGAAATAGAGGGGAGCTGTCAGCGTTAGCTGACTGAGGGGTATTATTCTAGATGTTAGATATTAGATTTTAGACATTAGACCGTTGTGTGCCTAACGGCACGAAATTAAATAATAATTCATTTAAGTCTAACATCTACAATCTAGTGTCTAATATCTAGTATGTGGGGTATTTATCTAATATCTGATATCTAAACCTCTTCATCTCTGAACTGGAGAGAGTAGAGCTTTTTATAAATACCGTTTTGCTTCATCAGCTCGGCATGCGTGCCCTTTTCGGCGATCTCGCCGTTATCTATGACTGCTATTTCGTCCGCGTTTTTGACGGTTGAAAGGCGGTGGGCGACTATAACCGTAGTCCTGCCCTTACAAAGCTCGTCGAGAGCGGACTGAATAAGGATTTCGGTTGTATTGTCAAGCGCGCTTGTCGCTTCGTCTAGAATTAAAACGGCAGGGTTTTTAAGAAATACCCTTGCAATTGAAAGTCTCTGCTTCTGACCGCCCGAAAGTCTTACTCCGCGTTCGCCTACCTCGGTATCGTAACCGTGAGGCAGAGACATTATATAATCATGGATATTGGCGCGCTTTGCGGCTGAAATCACATCCTCAAAGGAAGCGTCGGGTCTGCCGTAAAGAATATTGTCCTTAACGCTGCCGCCGAACAGAAAAACATCCTGCTGAACGATTCCGATGCTTTTTCGAAGAGACGAAAAAGTGATATCGTTTACATTTATCCCGTCAAGCAAAACGCTTCCTCTGTCCACCCTGTAAAAAGCGGGAATTAAATGGCATATAGTGGTCTTTCCACCGCCGGATTGACCGACAAGGGCTATTTTTTCGCCCTTTTTAACCTTAAGGCTGACATTTTTAAGCACATCGGGTTCATTTTCCCCGTAAGAAAAGGAGACATTTTTAAATTCTATTTCGCCCTCGACATTTTTTATATCCCTTGCTCCGTCATTTTCCTTTTCGGGCTTTTCTTCCATAACCTCTAAAAAGCGCGAAAATCCGCTCGCGCCGTTTTGGAACTGCTCCATAAATCCGATAAGCACTGTTACGGGGTTTATAAAAACATTTACGGAGACAATAAAGGTTGCATAATCGCCGAAATTTATTTTTCCCGAATAAAGAAAAAGTCCGCCGGCGATTATTATGATTACATTGAAAACATTCGTTATAAAGCTTGAAGAGGAATGAAAAATTCCCATTGAGCGGTAAGCCTTTCGGCATGCCTCAACAAAAAGATTGTTATTCTTTTCGAATTTTTCAAATTCTCGCTCGCTTCCGCCGAAAGCCTTTGTAACCCTTATTCCTGTTATACTGCTTTCAATCGAAGAGTTTATCATACCCGTTGTAACTCTTCTTTCCTTGAAAGCCGCCCGCATTTTCTTTCTGCAATATGAAGAAACCAAAATAAGAAGTGGAACACAGGCAAAAATAATTAGGGTAAGATAAATATTTATCGTGCAAAGGTATATAAAAGAGCCGATAACCGTAAGCGACGAAATAATAAGATTTTCTGGTCCGTGGTGGGCAAGCTCGGCGATATCGAAAAGGTCATTTGTAATTCTTGATAACAGCTGACCCGTTTCATTCTTATCAAAATAAGAAAACGGCAGGCTTTCAAGCTTTAAGAACATATCTCTCCGCATTTGAGCCTGCATTTTCGTGCCTATCATGTGGCCGTAATACTGGACGAAATATTCAAGGCACATTCTTATGAAATAAAGAAATAAAACAGCTATACCGGCGGCTATTATCAAAGAAACCTTTTTATTCGGAATAAGGTCATTTAACATTTTATTTGTGACCACCGGATAAACCATTCCGATTAAGGATATGAAAAGCGAGGCTGTCATATCAAGGAAAAACATAAATCTATGCGGCTTATAATAAGCCGCAAATTTTTTTAATTCTTTCATTTTATTTTGTTTCGGTATCGTCGGTCAAAACAGCGCAGACAAGATATCTTTCGCTTGCAACATCTGTACATGTGCTGAGGGTTATAATTTTATCCTTAACGGTTACCGGAATATCCTCTCTGACATTTTTAGCGAGGGACTTAGGATGCAGGCATTCGTCCAAAAACGCCTGATAGCCCTCTTCGGAGCTGAAATCAAAGGAATTTATTATATGGCGGTCGTCATAAACAAATGCAGAAAAAATCTTATAGGTCAGAATATGGCCTTTTTTATAAATCTTAATTGTATCGTTTGTCTTGAAAAAATCGGCGTTGCGGTATTTCCTTAACGGCGTGAACATAGTGCCGTCGGCAAGGTCATGCCCGTAAATAACGGTATTTCTGTCTAAAAATTCGTTATTATTGCACCTTTGAATATAAACGCTGCCGGCGAATTTATATTTCCTTTCAAGGTCATGAGTAAGATAAAAGTTTTCCTCGGTATCGTCTCCGCTCTGAAGAATCGGATAGTTGATAGTTGTTCCGTCTATACTTATCCAGCCGCAGACATCGGGATTCTGAGCGGTAAGCGAGGCAAAATCAACGGGATTGTCGGGTTTTTCAACCGCGGAAGACGCAGAAGAATTATTTTTATATTTTTCATATTTATTTTTCTTCGGCACAAACTGCATAATAAGCGCCGCGGTGGCCGCAACAAAAATAATTCCGGAAATTACGATAAGTATAATATTAAGAGTCTTCTTATTTTTCATAAAGCATTACCTCTTACAGCAAAAAATGTTTGCGAAGATAGCATTGCCGCAAACATTTTTTAATTTTTTTATTTTGTTTCGTATTTGTTAAGCAAAGCCGACAAATTCGAACCCGATTTTATGGGTCAAATTTCCGTATTTGCTTTGTTAAAATACTCGTTAATCCGACAGGATTAACTGCGTTTTTGCCTCGCACAGTCCAAAAATTTTCCACCTTAAAATTCTCCGACCTGAAACGGAAAGAATTTCGAGGAGTTTTTGGTGCGGAGGAAGACGCAAGGCTGTCGCCTTGCTATGACGAGAAGCCGAAAAATGCCGAAATTACTCTGTTTCAGGCGGGTTTGAACTTGTCAGCTTCGCTTAAGAGCTTTTATAATCTTTGTTCCGCCCATGTAAGGCTGCAGAGCCTCAGGAATCTTAACGCTGTAATACTCGCCGTCAAAGCAGAGATTATTTTCAAGAAGAGCGATAAGCATTCTCGGCGGTGCGACAACGGTATTATTAAGCGTATGCGCAAGGTATTTCTTTCCGTCCTCTCCGCGGACTCTGATTCCGAGTCTTCTTGCCTGAGCGTCACCGAGATTTGAGCAGGAGCAGACCTCGAAATACTTCTTCTGCTTCGGGCTCCAAGCCTCAACATCATAAGATTTAACCTTTAAATCGGCAAGGTCGCCGGTGCAGCATTCAAGTGTTCTTACAGGAATATCAAGACTTCTGAAAAGCTCGACCGAATAGCTCCACATTTTATCAAACCACTGCATACTTTCTTCAGGCTTACAGATAACAATCATTTCCTGCTTTTCAAACTGATGAATTCTGTAAATTCCGCGTTCCTCAATTCCGTGAGCGCCCTTTTCCTTTCTGAAACAGGGCGAATAGCTCGTAAGCGTGAGCGGTAAAGACTCCTCGGGGGTTATTGTATCAATAAATTTACCTATCATTGAATGCTCCGATGTGCCTATGAGATAGAGGTCCTCGCCCTCTATTTTATACATCATAGCGTCCATTTCCTCAAAGCTCATAACTCCGGTTACGACATTGCTTCTGATCATAAAGGGCGGAATACAATAGGTAAAGCCTTTGTTTATCATAAAATCTCTTGCATAAGCGGTAACGGCTGAGTGCATTCTCGCGATATCGCCCATAAGATAATAAAAGCCCTCGCCCGCAACGCGGCCTGCAGCCTCTTTATCTATTCCGTTAAAAAGTGCCATTATATCGGTGTGATAAGGGATTTCAAAGTCGGGATTTGTCTGCTCTCCGAACTGCTTGACCTCTTTGTTCTCGCTGTCGTCCTTTCCTATAGGAACGCTTTTATCAACAATATTCGGAATTTTCATCTGAATTTCGCGGACCTTTACATCAAGCTCCTCTTCCTTTTTCTCAAGAGCCTTCAATTCCTCCGCCTGCTCCGAAACAAGCTTTTTGGTTTCCTCTGCCTCGTCCTTTTTGCCCTGAGCCATTAAAACGCCTATCTGACGGCTTATTTTATTTCTGTTTGCTCTGAGCTCGTTTGCCCTGCTGTTTGCATCGCACTTTTCCTTATAAAGAGAAACGACCTCGTCTACAAGGGGGAGCTTATTATCCTCAAATTTTTTCTTGATATTATCCTTTACGATCTGCGGATTTTCGCAAATAAATCTGATATCCAGCACTTAAAATTCCTCCGATATTTTTTAATTTACAATATTTATTTAATTATAGCATACTGCATTCATTATGTCAAAGCGAACTGCGGATTTTTTCTCTTATTGCGGCTTCTTTTTTTGAAAAAAAGCAGCCGCAATAGTTTTGGCGGTATAAACCGAACTGTTTTGAAAGCTCCGTCGACCTTTTAAAGCCGTTTTTCTTCTTAAAATCCGAAAACAGATATTTCACATCGTAAACTTCTGCAAGCTCTTTTCCGATAGCGTTTAGCTTTTCGGAGCTTTTAAGAGGAGAAATGGAAAGAGTAGTTGTGAAATAATCGAAATTATTATCCTTAGCATATAAGGCTGATTTTTCAAGCCTTAACCGATAGCATTTTTCGCACGCCTTACCGCCCTCGCGGTCATTTTTTCTCAAAGCCTCAATTTCTGAAAAATCCTCTTTATCATATTCGCAGATTTTAAGCTTAACGGGATTTTTAAAGTTCATTTCATTTATAAGCCTTTTTTGCTCACCGGCACGCTTATTAAATTCCTCAACTGATGAAATATTCGGGTTATAATACAAAACGGTTATATTAAAATACTCGCTTAAATATTCAAGAACATAGCTTGAACAGGGCGCGCAGCAGCTATGGAGCAGCAGCGACGGAACTAAGCCCGATTTTAAAATGCTTTCGATTTCTTTATCGAGCACAAGCTGATAATTTTCGGACATTTTTTTATTTCCTCCTTTGGAGCAAATTCCCTAAAATTATAAATTTAAAAGGGGAACAATAATCAGGGGTGATTAAAATTAAAAAGAATAAAAAGATAAGGCTGACGCCTTCTTCAACGGCGGTGCACGGTCAGCCGCACGATGTTTTCGATCTGCTGAACAAATACGGCACCTATAACATTCAGCCGACCTCGGATTCGGACAACGAATTCCCTCATATTGCGCAGGGACTTCCGAAAGCCGACGCCGAATTTGAAAGCTTATAAATTCAAAAAAGACCTGATGAGAAATCATCAGGTCTTCAAATGTTGGCATCTACTTATTTTCCCGGGCAGCTGCCCGCCAAGTATCTTCAGCGCAAGTGAGCTTAACTTCTGTGTTCGGAATGGGAACAGGTGGACCCTCACCGCAATTAACACCAACTATTTTGTTGCCCTTATCGGACAACAAAAAGATTATAGCATACTTAAATCGGTTTGTCAACAACTTTTTTTAATTTTTTAAAATTAAAATCCTCTGCCTGCTCCGCCGCCGCCGAAAGAGCCGCCTCCGCCTGAGAAACCGCCGCCCGAAAATCCTCCGCGCGAGCCTCCCGAGGAAAATCCTCCGAAGCCGCCGCCTCTCGGTCCGCCGAAGAAGAAAAACATTCCTCTTCCTCTGAAAATCAGCGATAAAACAATGATTACAACAATCAGAATAAACCACGAAACCGCAACATCCTTAGCCGATACCTCTTCATCGCCCGTTGAAGAGGGCATCATATCAATAGGCGTATAATTTTCGTCATATTCAAGCCCGTATTCAATGCAGATCTCATTTATAACACTGCGGTAGATTTCAAGAACGCCCGCGTCAAACTTATTTTCCTTAAGATAGGGCAGACCGTAAGTATCTATTATTCTTCCTGCCTTGCTGTCGGGAATTGCGCCCTCGAGCCCATAGCCCACGCTTATCTGAATTTCCCTTTGCTCGGTAGCAAGAAGAATAACCACGCCGTTGTTTTTATCCTTATCTCCCACGCCCCATTCTCTTCCGAGATTAAGAGCATAATCTGCGATATCTTCGCCGCCCGTATCCTTAACGGTTACTACGACCGCCTGCGCCTTGACCTTTTCATTTTCGCTCAATGCCGCCGAGCGCGACATTATCTCGCTTTTGGTCTGGTCGGAAAGAACGCCGGCAAAATCGTTTACGAAAAAGTCGCTCGTAGCCTTAGGATATCCGCTTTCTTCAATGCTGCAGCCGCAAAGCGGCACAATTATAAGAATTATAACGGCAAAGAGACTTAAAAATCTTTTAAAATTTATTTTCATCAGTCAAAGCTTACCTGCGGAACGCTTGACGCGTCAGCCGAGCTTTCAAAATAATCGGCTTTTTCAAATCCGAACATTGAAGCGATTATATTTTTAGGAAATTTTCCGACGGAAGAATTATACTTTTCTACGGCGTCATTATAATCCTTTCTGGCGGTTGCAATTCTGTTTTCAGTGCCTGCAAGCTCATCCTGCAAAGCGGTAAACTGGGTGTCCGCCTTAAGCTCGGGATAGCTTTCGGTTACCGCGTTTACCCATACATCAATGGCACGGTTAAGCTCATTATGCGCGTCAGCCTGCTGTTCGGCAGTCTTTGCGTTTCCTACCGACGCCCTTGCCTCGGTTACAGCCTTATAGGTTTCGCCCTCATATTTTGTATAGCCTTTTACAGAGGAAACAAAGTTTGGAATAAGGTCGGCTCTGCGCTGAAGCTGAGTTGAAATATCGGACTGCGCTTTTTCAACCTTTTGCTGTCTTGAATAAAGACTGTTGTAGGCTCCGCCGATAATCAGCGCCAAAAGCGCAATGACTCCGACAACAATAAGAATAATTTTAACGGATTTTTTCATAAAGATAACTCCTTTTAAAAAATCCCGCCCTGCCGTAACGGCTTTTAATAACCTGAAAAAAATCAGGTGGATGTCTGCCGGACGGTTTCGTGCTCCCTTCTTCCGAACTCGGCACCGCCGCGGGAGGTCTGCAAGCCTGCCGCCCTAAGCGTGACTCCTTTAATAAAGCTTGTAGGGTTATAACAGCATCGATTCGCGAACAGGGCAGGAAATAAACTGATTTTATTTTTCGTCTATTTCGAAAAAGTCTTCAAGACGGTCGACAAATGCGTCCGCAACGGTTTCGTATTCATCATCGTCCTCGATTTCGCAAAAATACTCTTCTCCGTCCTCTTCCATTACCTTGACGATAACAAGCTCGCCCGAATCCTCAAGCATTTTCTTCGGGTCCTCAAAGGTGGGAAGAAGCGCGAGATAACGGTTATCGTCATCCTCCAAGACATCTAATACCTCAAAGGTGTACTCTTTGCCGTCATCATCGGAAAGGGTTATTATATCCGGATCGTAATCTTCCTTTTTTATATCTTCACTCATAGCTTAGTCTCCTGCTTTTTATTTTGTAACTACATTTTAATATATATTTCCCGTTTAGTCAAGTGTAACCAAGCCTCAGCAGTAGAAAAAACGCTCTTTTAATCCGTTTTAAATATTTTTTACAAAAGTTTTTAAAAAATACTTGACAAATGATGAATTGTGCATTATAATAAAGACAGAAAAAAGAAAGAGGTGAGTCCAAAGAAGAGTTCAGCTTAAACCCCGCAAAATTTCGAAAGGATTGAGTCCGATGGGCAATTAACCCTGTAAACCAAAAAATACCGAAAACTTAAGGTGATTAAAATGATTCTGTTAAAAAGAATGTGTCAAATCAAATAAACAGAACGGGTGGGTCCAATGTACAATTAAATTTTCGGAAAACCAAAATTGAATAATGTTAAACATTTACATATAAATGACATAAAAAATTCGGCTGCGGAAATATCCGCAGCCGTTTTCTTGCTGTGTGTTGTTAGATATTAGACCATTGTGTGCCTGTCGGCACTTGATATAACCAAACCCTATCGTCAAGGGCTACGCTTTGACACTTTTTCCTCCGGAAGACGGGAACCCTTTTGTCCGCTGTCGCGGACATTTCGTCTAAAGGGGAAGCTTTGGTTTCAGCACAGTCTAAAGCAAGGCTCCCTTCTTATGCGTCAGCATATAGAGGGGAGCTGTCGCGCTTTATGCGCGGCTGAGGGGTATTTCTTTTTTAACAACAAACTAATTTTCTATCCTTTTTATTCTTATTTGTTTATTGAATTTCTTTGCCATATCAATCATATTTTTTGTTCCTCTGCTTTTTCCATCCCAAAAGCAAATAACATAATCTGAAATCTCAGCCATTTTTTCGTTTCTGATTGGACCTGCCGCTCTTCCGTATTTTTTCCATTCGGCAGGAAATATTTCGATTTCATAACCATGCTCTTTTGCGTATTTTTCTCCTATTAAATCTGCACCCTTACAATTACCGGAAACAAAAACAAGAGAATACATCCCTTTTATTTTTAAAATACATAAATCAATATACTTCTCTGCTTCCGGATAATTATTAAAATCCCTGCTTCCCGCCACAACTACTCTCTTTATCATTGAAATCTTCCTTATATGGGGATTATATCCCCTTAATAAATAAGATTATAACCCCCATAATAATTATTGTCAAGGGGGAATAAAAAGTGATAGTATATGACAGGTTATGGAAAACTATGAAATTAAAAGGCTTCTCCACCTACCGACTGCGTGAATCCTGCGGAATTGACAGCAAAACCGTCCGCCGGCTTAAAGCAAACGAAAATATTGAGACTAAAACAATAGATAAATTATGCAGTGCGCTTGAATGCGGTGTGGAAGATGTGATGGAATATAAAAAGTCCTGAGAGCTTTTCTCAGGACTTATGTTTTTGTATGGGCGAATGTGCGCTTACGCGCTGATATAACCAAACCCTATCGTCTTTGCCCTACGGGCTAAGACACTTCCCCTTTCGTCTAAAGGGGAAGCTTATTGGCTCCCTTCTTTTTTCGGTGAAACCGAAAAATAGAGGGGAGCTGTCAGCGTTAGCTGACTGAGGGATATTCTTTTAGATGTTAGATATTAGATTTTGGACATTAGACGATGTGTACCGTCTATAGTGCAACTCTAATTAAGACTCTTTGGAAATTTTAATTGCCGAAACGGAAAGGACGGAAAGCGACGCGAGCATTAAAACAGCAAAAAGGCCTGAATTATATCCTGTTTTAGGCGATTTAAGCTCGGTGCTTGTGCTTCCCGTATTATTTGCTCCGCCGCTTACGGTGTTGCTCTTAACATTACAAAAAGCGTAAACCGAGAAGTGATTTAATTCAGCGGTTACTTTATTATTCGCTTTATCAACGGTTATTTTGATTTCTTCTGTTTTGCCGTCATCAGAAATGTAGAACATTTTAAGATTATCGGCTGAAAGTCCCTGAGGGATATCAAAGGTTATTTTAACAGGCTTACTGGGCTGAACTTCAAGTCCGTCCCATGAGGCACGGTTATAAGCTCTAATATCAAAAACAACTATTTTGCCGTTTAATGCGGTATCTTTAAGAGCGGTTTTTGCGTTATCATATCCATATTCAAAGTCTTCCTCTGTTCTGATAAACACCTCGGTGCCTGCCTCAAAGCAATCGTCGCCGTCGACAGTTATGCCGTCGGGAACTAAGTAAGTAACATCGGGATAGGTAATAAGTCCGCTGATTTCGGGCATAACCGCATTAACGGTTTTAAAATCGTTTACTTTTAAATAACCGCCGTCATATTCGATATCGAATTCGGCATAATAGGGGTCTTTGTCAGCTTTAAGGTCGGAGCCGTCTTCGTTTACACCCTTAATATAAACCTTATAGCCTGTTGAGGTCTTGATATAGCCTGCGAATGTATAATCAACACCACCACCAGCACTGAAATTCCACATCACGATATAATAATTTTCTGCCTCGTTGTAATAATCACTCTTTATTTCACTCTCTGCGATTTCAGCAGTGTAATCTTTTCTGAAATCGCCGGTGTAATTAAAGCATTTTTTAACCGCAGAGTCAAACTTGTCGGCATCTACTTTAATGTAATTACCCTCTTTGTCGGGGCAATATTCGTCTTTTTCAAAATCATAATAATAAAACTCGCAATCGGTTTCATTATCTACATACTGACCTGCGGTATAGTAGGCAATGCTTGAAGCACTCATTTCAGAAAAATTTTTCTGTTTGTAATAAATGTAACCTAACTCATCATCAAATTTTCTGCATAAGTTTTCTTCGGATTTGTCAGCAGTTACAGTATAAAATGCCGCGCCTGCCAGCACCAAGACCGCAATAATACATGATACTATCTTTTTCATTTTTCTACTCCTTAATTTTCAACAGTATTTGTTACTTCGCTTATAGGTTTGAAGTGTCTTAAATAGTCCTCGGCGTCTTTGAAATTCTTGTTCTGCTGACGGTAGTTTATAAACACGAAAAGCAGAGGAACAAAGAAAAACGCGATTACGGAAACCACAAGCGTTAAAAGTCCGGTTACAATATCAATCGGAATCGGGGCTATTACCCAGCCTATCCAAGCAAGCTTTCTTGCAAACTTAAAAGCAATTCCGAAGCCGCCGCCTATAACATAAGAAGCGATTGCACCGAAAAACGAGAAAAACAAACAAATTGCGCCGAGAGTCTCAATATTGCTGTTCATACTCATAACACCTATAAGGCTTAAAAGAGTTGAAACAGCGGCGACAATAAGACCGATTTTGATTTTTGCGAGCTTCTGTTCGGACTCCTGCTTAATTTCCTGAGCATAGCCGTAATCGTCGAACACCATGGTTTCAATAAGTTTTTTATCCTTTTTCATTTTTAAATTCTCCCCAATTAAAATTTTTTGACTTTAACAATCGGCAAATCCGAGCCGATAGCGTTTCTTAAAGTCATAAGCTGTTTTATAAGCTCTTGTTCGGCTGATTTTTTATAGCCGAAAAGAAATCCCTTTCCTACAACCGCCGTTCTTGTAATACAAGGCTTATAAGTAAGCGTGCTTTCGCTGTTAAACCTTACGGTATAGGTATAATATTCATGAGTAAAATCCCAAGAGCTTGCCATAAGTCCTATAAAATTATCCCTTTTATACTCAATTCTTGTGATATCGTTTTTATCGAAGCAACAGCTTTCCTGATCCTGAGATTTATCTATGTTTTTAACCATATCCCTGATACTCATAGTATCATCCTTGATTTGAAATTCTCTTACATTAAAATGGCCGGTTGAATTATAGACAAAGCCGCTGTAAAAGAATTCGGGCGCTTCAAGCACGCTTTTTTGCAGATATTCGTCCCTTTCTTTTACATACATTTTAAGAATTTCAACCGCTTCCTTTGCGGGAATCTTACCCTTATGAGTTTTTTGATAGTTTTCAACCTTAACATCAAGCCTTTTCCTATCTTCCTTGCTGAGCTTATATTTATTATTGCATTCCTCACAAAGCTTTATGGTTTCAGATCTTCCGCCGATATAGGCATTAAAGCTTTCCACGAAAAATCCGCCCTTCATTTCCTTTCCGCAAATTTCACAGCAAACAGTTTTCGCCATATTTCCACCCCCTTATTTTTTAATTTTAAGACGGTTTGCCGCAAATATTATACACCTATAGGTTAAGTTTGTCAATCTATAGATTATTAAAATTAAACTGAAAATACATATAATATATTTATAGGCTCATAAAGAGGTGAAAATATGCCGAATACCGATTTGATTGAAATAGGAAACAGAATTTCGAAAAGAAGAAAGCATTTGGGGTTGACACAGGAAGCGCTTGCGGAAAAAATGAATGTTTCGGTACAGATGATTTCAAATTTAGAGAGAGGCAACAAAGCCATTAAAATCGAAAATCTTATTAAAATCAGTGATATTCTAAATGTCAGCACCGATTACATTTTAAAGGGCGAAATTATTGACAGGGATATGAAATCCTTTGCCGAAAGCTTTTCAAAGCTAAGCGAGAAGGACTATAAAATGATAGAGCTTTTAATAAATTACTGTATTGATAAATAAAACAGCTTTTGTCATTAAAATTAACAATATATAAAAAAGCACCCTTTCGGGTGCTTGACAAAATTCGGAATATGATATAGAAATAAGGTGAACCGATAGACGGTTAGCCTAAGTTTTAGTTAAAAAATAACCGCGACTTTGGTAGAGGGGCGGTTATTTTTTTATGATTATACTGTAATCACATATAGATAAAACCGGTATGAGAAAATTCTCATACCGGCTTTTAAATTTTAATAAAGCTTATTTAAAATATCTGTTTAAAAGACCCTCAAAAGCCTTACCATGTCTCGCTTCATCGCGCGCCATCTCATGGACGGTATCGTGAATTGCGTCAAGCCCCAATTCCTTAGCAAGCTTAGCAAGCTCGGTTTTACCTAAGGTTGCGCCGTTTTCAGCCTCAACGCGGACCTTTAAATTCTCCTTTGTGCTGTCGCTTACAACCTCGCCTAACATCTCGGCGAATTTTGCGGCATGCTCAGCCTCTTCGAAAGCCGCCTTTTCCCAGTACATTCCGATCTCGGGATAGCCCTCTCTATGTGCGGCTCTTGCCATTGCAAGATACATTCCGACCTCGGTGCATTCGCCGTTAAAATTCTC
Source organism: uncultured Eubacteriales bacterium (assembly GCA_934466515.1). Taxonomy (GTDB): domain Bacteria; phylum Bacillota; class Clostridia; order Oscillospirales; family Acutalibacteraceae; genus UBA737. The sequence goes on along the minus strand of CAKSLH010000004.1, from coordinate 75,677 downwards.
GCGCAGCCCGTCGATAATTCTCTGGTCAACGCCCTTAGCTACGCCTATAACATGCTCAGCCGCCCAAGACTTTTCGCCGCTCTGCTCTGCAAATTTAGAAGCGGGAGCATGGCAGATAGGACATTCAGCCGGCGGCTCGGTTCCCTCATAGACATAACCGCAAACAAGACATACAAACTTTTTCATAATATTTACCTCCGAAAAAAATAATTTTTTAATTTATTTGCAATCCTTACAAACGCCTTCCATAATACAAACGGTGCTTTCGCATTTAAAGCCCTCTTTTTTCGCGAGCCTGTAAAGCTCGTTTTCCTCATCTAACGGAATATCGAAAATTTTTCCGCACACCTTACAGTGAAGATGAAGGTGGGCTTTAACATTCCCGTCATACCGCTCGCAGCCCTCGCCGACGCTAAGCATCAGGATATCCCCGTTTTCAGAAAGCTGAGAAAGATTTCTGTAGACCGTGCCGAGAGAAATACTCGGAATTTTTTTCCTAACTTCCTCATAGATTTCACTCGCCGTGGGATGGGAATGCGACGCTGAGACAATTTCGAGAATTGCTTCGCGCTGTCTGGAATAATTTTTCATAGACGCTCCTAAATCAGTAATGATTACTATTTTATTATACATACGGGAAACCGATTTGTCAAGAGTTTTCTTGACAATTTTTTTAAACTGTTATAAAATTTTTAATAAAGGACGGTGTGAGCTTTGAATACCAAGGATTTTTCGAAGGCGCTTATCAGAAGGCTTCCCGAATATTATGAGGCTGTATGCAGGCTTGAAAGCCAAAACATAAAAAGGATTTCTTCGGCTCAGCTTGCAAAATTCATGGGGCTCGGAGCCAGTCAGATAAGACAGGATTTCAATCATTTCGGGAATTTCGGTCAGCAGGGCTACGGCTACAATGTTGACATATTAAAATCCGAGCTCGGAAGTATTTTAGGGGTTGACAGGCTCAAAAAGACCGTTTTAATAGGCGCGGGAATATTAGGCTGTGCGCTTTTACAGCACATAAGCTTTGAAAGCTCGGGCTTTCAGATAATAGGAATTTTTGATAAGAAGGAATCGCTTGTAGGTAAAATTATTAAAAACATTCCTATAAGAAGCATACAAATGCTTGACGAATTCTGTTTGGAGCAAAGACCTGAGGCGGCAATCCTCTGCACTCCGCAAAGCGAGGCTCAGGAAATTGCCGATCAGCTTGAAAAAAGGAATGTTAAAGGCTTTTTGAATTTCAGCGGATATGAGCTTAAATCAAAGGATAAAAATACCGTGATAGAAAATATCAGGCTTTCAGACAGCCTTTTATCCCTTTCATTAAAGCTGGCGTGACAAGTTAGAGTTCCGCCGCACAGATCAAGTGATAATAAATCCGAACCCAAATAAAAACGGGTTCGGATTTATTATCACTTGCCTAGGCAATTTTATATTTTCTCAAAAAGCAGGAAATTCAAGCTCATTGTCCGTCTTTCTTTTTCGGTTCTGATATAAAGCTTTAATTCATGCTTACCCGAGGTTACATTTATTTTAACCTTTTCACTCGAAGTCCATTTTTTCGGAATGCGCGGGTCCGCAGGGTCGTCCTCATTCCATTCTCTTGATTCTAAAGACTTATCTATTCCCTTAAACGAACCGGCATGAACGCCGTCAATATCAAAATCAATATATGAAGAGCTGTCCTCAGCTGAAAATCTCAGCGAAAAATTATACTCTCCGGAGTTCTCAAAATCGAGAATATAGGTTAAAAAGCAGTCATTTCCGCGCATATCCTTTTCAAGTCTTCTTAAACTCTCACCGCCGCCGATATCACTGCATTTTTCAATGCCGGCAAAGGTATGTGAAACCGATGTAAGATTAAGAGCAGAAAATTTTGAAAACTTACCGCCTGATATTTTATTTATCGGACCGAAATTTTCAGTTTTAAACCTTCTTGTTTTCATAATCAGCTTTAAAATATGATAAACAGAACGGTCAAGCTGTTTTAAATCAAGATTTCCGTAAGAAGCATAGTCGAGAGCAAGCTTTATTTCATCCGGATAGCCGAAAGGCATTTTTACATTGTTGCCTGCATTTATTTCTTCAAATAAATGGCTGTCCGTCCGCCAGTCTGTCATAATAACCCCCGAATATCCCCATTCTTTTCTTAAAATCACCGATAAAAGCGAATAATTTGAGCTTGTTCTTATACCGTTGATAAGATTATAAGAAGTCATCAGGCATTCGGGCTTGCTTTCCTTTACAACATATTCAAAGCCCTTAAGATAAATTTCTCTGAGCGCTGTTTCTGAAACAACACTGTTTGAAAAAATTCGGAATCTTTCCTGATTGTTGCAGGCAAAATGCTTTACCGTGGCGGCTGTACCCGTACTCTGAATACCCTTTACAACCTCTGCCGCCGTTTTGCCCGAAACATACGGGTCCTCAGAATAATACTCAAAATTTCTTCCGCAGAGAGGGTCTCGGTGAATATTTAAAGCCGGAGCAAGCAATATGTCTATTTTATGCTCTGCACATTCCTCACCCATTGCTTTCCCTGCTTTATACTGAATTTCGGGATTCCATGTGCAGGCAATCAGCGTCTCGCACGGAAAACAGGTCGTGGGGGTCGATACCCTTAAGCCCGCGGGTCCGTCGGCAGTCTGAATATTGGGAATTCTTCTTTCGAAATTATTTCCCATTCCGGCTGTTCCTCTAGGAATCGCAGGAGGCTGAGCCTGACATAAATTTATTTTTTCAGAAACGCTCAGCTCTTTTATAAAAGCTTTTAACGAAAGCTTTTTATCAGCGACATCATAAAGAGTGTGATTTGAGTGTTTTTCAGAAAGCACATCAGGGCTTATAAACTCGCATTTGCATGATTTTTCCGCAAAATCTCTCTTATCAAACGCGTTTTCTTTTAAAACGCTCCCGTCGGACAAAAGACGGGACGGAAGCTTGCAATTTAATAAAGAGCCGGTTTTAAGTAATATTTCGTCCTTTTTTTGCTCAAAGCTTCCTGCAAGCACCGTATTTCTGATACTGTTTCCTATAAAGAAGGAATAAACGCCTTTTTTTAAAATCCAAGCGCCTATCTCTTCGTCAAATTCTTTAAGCTCGCACTTTTTGATTTTTAAAATTTCGCTTTGTGTTTCGTTCGGCTTTAAAAGCCTTGTTTTCTTAAAGGCGCGAAGCTCTGAATCAGGGCGGTTTACGGCATTTTTCCTACCCGAATAGATTTGAACGACCTCTTTGCCCGAGCGCTCTCCGATATTCGTTACATTAAATGAAATTTCAATTTCTTCCCCGTTTTCAAAAAGCTTTACATCGGAAATTCGAAAATCGGTATATGAAAGTCCGTGACCGAAAGGAAAAGCGACCTTATCCCTTGCTTCTTTCACCGTTTCAAAATATCTGTAGCCTGTAAAAATATCCTCTTCATAATAAACGGTATCGGCAAAATAATGATGATTTTTCGCACAAGGATAATCGTCGTAGGAGCAGGCGGCGGTGTCTGTAAGATGTCCCGAGGGGTTTATCTTTCCGCATAAAATATCCCCTATCGCTCTTCCGCCCTCCATTCCCGGGAGAAAACAAAGCAATACGGCTTTTATTTTTTTATATCTTTTTAAAAATGTAAAATCAATAAGACCTGCAATATTTAAAATTAAAATTATATTCTTAAAATCCGATTTTTCAAGGGACAAAAGTAAATTTTCTTCCTCCGCTTTAAGAGTGAAATCATTTTTTATTTCTCTGTCCCAGAATTCTGTCGAATTTCTGGAAATTACCGCTACCGCGTTTTCAGAAAATTCCGACGCGGAAATTATCTGCTTTTTTGTTACCGTTCCTTTTTTCCTATAAGCCGATAAAAGCTTTTCGTTTATTTTAAAGCCGGACTGCTTAATGCCCGACGGAATGTCAATATAATAGGCTGAATTTACATCGCCTGAGCCTCTTCCGCCTTTATAGAACTCATTTTGCCCTCTTCCGAAAATGCAGACGGGGCTTTTTTTATCAAGCGGAAGAATGTTATCTTCATTTTTAAGCAGGACTATTCCCTCCTGCGCCGCTTTAAGTGATATTTTTTCTCTGTTCATTATGAACCGTCCTTTATTAGGAAGGCTGCCCCGAAGGGCAGCCCTCAGTCTGTCTGTAAACCTGAAATCAGGTTGTGTTGCGGCGTTTACGCCGCATTTCGTTTTTTCGGCGACAGGTGCGGCGAAAAAACACTTCATAAGCGAAAAATTGCTAAACATGCAATTTTTCAAGAACACAGGGGTGGTGTCGGCGGGGATAGAGTGCAGTCCGAAAATCAAGGATTTTCGAGCGAACGGCATCCCCGTCCGAGAGAGTGCCGAAATATCGGCGCTCTCAGAGCTGCCCCGAAGGGCAGCCCTTTTTAATTTTTTAGTCCTCAGGAGTTTCTCCATCAAAATATCCGTCCATATCTCCGTTATAAATAATATCTCCGGATGAAGCACAGATATCATACATTTCCGAGGCTGTATCTAAAAAAGATAAATCTGGTTTTTTATAATATTTTTTCATAGCTTTGCCTCCTTTTTAAATTTTACCAAACACCGTCAATATAGCCGCTGCTTGAATCATCAATAATATCGCTGTTTACCTCTGACTGGGACGGCAGCGTACTTGATGAGCTTGACGAACTGCTCGAGCTTGATGAGCTTGATGAGCTGCTTGAACTCGACGAGCTTGAAGAACTTGAAGAGCTGCTTGAGCTTCCCGAAGAAGACTCGGAAGATTCATCAAGCTCAGTATCTTTATAATTCGTATTAAACGGCTTTGTCGGGTCCTTAAGATAATTCTTTATCGCGGCAACATCCTTAAGGGATATGACTCCGCTGCGGTTGATATCTCCTCTGTCAAGCTGTTTTGCGGTAAGCGTAAGTCTTCCAGAAAGATAATAGCTTAATGCCGTGCAATCCTTTAAGGAAATTACACCGTCGCCGTTGACATCGCCTAATGCAAATCCTTCAAACTCTTCATTGGAGGTCAGGAACTGCATAAGCTTAGAGCCGTAATCGTTAGTGTCGGCTCGGCCGATATAATTGCATATCGCGTTTACATTTTCGGTGGAGTTCTTATAGAACAGTATTCCGCCGATATCATAAAGCGATGATGTACCTCTTATCTTGACCGCCGTATCGACATTTGCAAATACATTGTCCTCGATAACGGTATTTATCAAACTCTGATAAACAACGCCCTCAATTCTCAGCTGATAACCGTCAAGTGTGTTTCTGCGGAAGGTGTGGGCAATGGATTTGTTTCCTACCATCGAATAAAGCTGGATATAAGACGGTCCTGTCCAATCCTTCATATAGTTTTCCGCATATCCGTAGTTAAACAGCATAAACGGGTCTATAAATGTGTTGTTGACATAAGAAATATAGAAGTTGCAGTCATTGAATATAGCCTGCTGATACTGAGTACTTACTCGGCTGAAGGTACAGCCGTCATAAATAACATCCGAACAGCCGCCGTAAAATCCGCCTGCCGCACCGTTATAGAACAGACAGTCAACAAAGAACTGGTGCTGACGCGGAATTCTTAAAACTATCTTTGTATCAAGCGTAGCCGTAACCGCAAGCGGTGAATTGAGCCTTATCTGATCTCCCGAGCTTCCTACTACAATTCTTGTCGATCCCTTACCGGGGCCGCTGTCAACATAGATCTGATAGCCTACGATATCGTTTGTCGCATAGGACTTGCCGACGAGGGTGTAAACATAAGGATTGCTTGTCGGGAGCATTGAAACTCCGCTCGCCTCCGGAACATGGTCCGCAACTACAAGCTCACGGTTGTTATTGATAACATTTCTGTATTCATTTCCCTGAGCATAACAGCCGTAGCCTGTCATTTCCATACAGGTACGCTCGTATTTATTATTCATATATACAAGCGACTCGCCCGACTGGAAGGTTACATAATCAAGACCGTAAACATCGTTGTTGCAGAAATAAGCATAATCCGCACGGACATCATATCCGCCGTCCATCTGCTGAGTCGTTCCCTCACGGAAGAACCAGTTGTTATAAATGCGGACATTGTTCGCATTTTTTCTTGTAGAGCCTATCTGAAAGCTCTTTCCGCTTCCTTCTGCCGCTATCATAGCGCGGAGTGTATAAGCGTCTACAAGTCTTGTCGCGGACATTATACCGTCGGTTGCATCCGCGGTAAACGGGTTTGCATAAATTGTGCAGTCATGGATATAAATGTTTTCATTTACCTTATTCGGGTCTGTTTCATTTACGAAATAGAATAAGGTAGGAATTCTTGTTCCGTAGAAGCCTAAGTCGCAAATTTCAACATTCGAAGTAAGATAAACAAGAGCCTTCGGCATCTCACCGAACTCCCACTGATCGGGAAGATAAAGAATTATTGACTCATCCTGACCGTCACCCATTACCTTGACATTTTCAGGAATAATAACGGTATGGATTACGATATACTGTCCCTTCGGGAAATAAAGCACACCGCCGCCGTTTTCCGAAATATCGGAAAGGGCATTTATGATTATCGGCGTTGCGTTCTGGTCAAGCTCGCCTGTCGCGCCGTAATCCTTAATATTGAAAACATCTTTTTTCCAAGAATCTCTCGGAGATTTTCCGATATTAACCGTTACCGGCTCCGACCAACAGGTATCGTCTCCGAAACCGTTATAAACCATAACCTCATATTCGCCCGAAAGATTTTCGGGGATATTAAAGCTTAAGGAATATGCCGAAAGGATTTCGATATCGGATTCGTTTATAACCGTTATACCGTTTGCGTTTTTAAGCTGAACCTTTATCGGGTTGCCGCCTGTAAAGCCGTCATTTGCTTTAAGCGCAAGATTTTCGCCTATGAGCTGTAAGGTTCCGCCGGCAGTTGAAATGCTGCCCTCGTCGCCCATTATCTGCTCGACCTTCGGACGGTTGATATATATAACCTTATCCTCTTCGTCGGAATCAAGCTCATTTCCGTAAAGCTTTAAGGCATAAATTCCTTTTTTAAAGGAACTTGGAATTACAAACTTGAAGCTATCCTCATCAGGCTGCTGCATAGAAACGCTTTTCGATTCCGAATCATTGAAATTATGCTTGGAGGATGCGGTAAATTTGCCTTCCTTACCTATCGATTCAGGCGACAGCTGAATTGTATATCCGCCCTCGGAAGCATTTAAAGTGTTACCGATTTCGCTGATTTCAGCGCTTGAAACATTCTCATAAAGATCCTCTCCCGAGACGGTCACTACATCATCGGGATACTGAGCGGTATTGCCGGTGTAATAAGCAATAATTTCCTTATTAGAATATTCGTCCTCGTCGATTCTCGCAGATGTATATGTTATTTTTACATCGTCGTAATACGCGGAGCCGTTCTGGTTTCCGTTTTGCGCCGCAATAAGCATTAAAGACGCTTCCGTAGTATTTGCTTTGTTGCAGTTGTAGGTATATTTAACCTCGTCCTCTTTGCCTGCGTTCCAAGTGTAGGTAACGGTTGCGACATCTTTATTATAGAATATATCGACATCAAACCATTCCGTTACAGCCGCATTCTGTGAACTGTAAAGATTTTGGTTTATAGCGGAATTCGAACCGTTTTCTATCTTGTACCAGCGGTAAGCGGGAGCGCCGGTCTGTGTTGACTTCCAGCAGAAATACTGGAAAACATTAAAGTTTGCCGGATCGTTATAGCAATAAGCAAGCTTCGGTCCTATAAGATCCGTTACAGACATTTTGTCAAACCTTACCTTGTAGCTTACCGTTTTTAAAGCGGAAGCCTTAGGATTGAGCACCGATTTCAAGGTTACTCCCGACTCATTATAATGAGGTGCTGTAAGCTTTAAAACATTGCTCTTTAAGGTCTGATCGTAAACTATCTGCATATCGCAGTCAAGATTTGTCGCGTCCACCCAGTTTGAAATTCCGTTCTCAAAATTATCGGTGAAATCGGACAGATCCTTGGTTTTATCCTTTACCGCCGCCGGAGCCGAAGAAGAAATACTCTTGAGATAATCGACATGCATCTTTTTCTCATAAATATAATTTCTTGAAGCGGCTGAAAGCTTCTGATAATCGCTTTCAAAGGAATTTATAACCGAATCATAGTTTTTGGTGTAGCTCTGGCTGTCAACTCTGTACAGCTCGTCATATTTGGCATTGAACTTCTTTGTTTCTTTATAAACCGATGTGAAATTATCGGGATTTGCTAAAGAAATTTTTAGGTTTTTATAAACAGTCGTGTTTTTCGCCAAGCTTCCTATAACAAGCTCTTTTGCCTGAGCGGTAATGCTGTTTACCGTAAAGCTTATCTTAGGTCTTGTGCCGTTCTGATAAATATTTATCTGAACCTTTCCCGATTCCGTAAGATTTACAAAAACATCGGCATATTCATAAAAGCTGATTGATGATACAGGTATCTGCGATTGCGCCCAAAGCGATTTCTTCGTGCCGTTTGTTACACCGTAAAAGGTCATATAGCTGGTTTGAGGACCCTGAACAATATAAAGATAATTGTAATTCTTTTCATCCTCATAGGATGTATAAATTTCAATCGGCTTTGTACTGCCTGTTTTAACCTGCATTCTTATCGTCTGGATAAGATCGCCCGACTCGCCCTTTAAAAGCTCGTCTTTGGCTTTTATGTAGGTGTAATCCTCTGTAAAGGAAAGCGCGTTTCCGTCAGCCTCAGAGGTTATTTTAACATCCTTAACAAAGCCCTTTACAGCCTCAAAATAATCCTTTGAATCGGTAAAACTCATGCTTTCGCGGTCGATTGAAGAGGACTCAACCTTTGCGAAAAGCGCTTTCTTGCCCGAAATAAGAATTTTTACAGAATTTGAAGTGTTATAAACGGTTTTTGAAGCATCGCCCTGAATAAGCGTTATTCCGCCGGCTGAAATTTTTGCGGTGAACCAATCGGTAAGCGTAATGCCCGAAACACTTTCGGTCTTTTTAACCTCGCGGCTGCCGTTAGATTTTTTAACGGCGTTTACCGTGACCGAAGAACCTGATTTATAAAGCTCAAACGCGGAATAATCCGAATCGGATTTATATTCGGTGTAAATTTTAAGAGGAGAGCTTTCGGTTAAATCGGAAGTGTTGCTTTTAAGCGTGTAGCTTACCGAGTAAACGGTTAAATCGCTGTTTACCGAGCTTTTCTTTGGACTCAGCACCAATGCGTCCGTCGAGAAGCCTGCCGCATGTGAATACGGCGAGGCTTGCGCGGAGCTGACGGTGCAGTCCGAACGGTTCATTGACTTGCTTACCGGATCCCAAAGATTTATACCTGACGAAAAATCATCATTAAAATATTCGGTTTCCGGAACGCCGGACGCAGAAGACGCGATTGCCATACCCGAAAACAAAACTGCTATGCAGAGCAAAAGCGATATCACGCTTTTTAATTTGTTTTTCATTGGCGTCCTCCTTAATTATCGGTGCAAAAAATCACTGTTTTATAAATGACTGATTGTCGCAGACAAACTTGATTAAAGTATCCTGCTCAGCAACCGTGGTAGCGGTTGTCTTGTTTATTATTGTGCTTATAGCGTTATCGGTATCGGCTGCGCCGTTTTTGATTTCGGTTGCTGCAATTACCTTTGCAACGCCTACAACAGAACGGTTGCCCTGTCCTAAAACAACATTTGTGTTTTCGGTTGTATTGCCTGTATAAACTGTTACGGTGTTTCCGCTCTCATCGGCATAGGTTATATATCCTACTGCCGCAAAACGGTAGCCTCTGAAAGAGGTCTCGCCCGAAACAGCGGCTGATTTTGCAACGCTTACAAGATAGGTGTCGGGAACCTTACCGTCCGAAACCTCTTTTTGAGCCTGAATGGCTTTTAAGCCGCCCTTGCCGGTATAATCTGCGTTTATAATATCATAAGCGCCGTTAAGCTTAGCGTTTGTGATTATATATGCGCCGTAAGCAACGGGGGTATAGCCCTCGGGAGCTTTGCTTGCATTAGAAGAAATCTGGAAAGCGATATCTGCCTCGCCCTTTGCGATATCCTTGAACCTTACGCCGTCAAGCGTAGGAGCGGTTATGTCGCTTCCTGCCATTAAATACTCAATGCTTTCAATCTCGCCAAAGCTTCCGTTATTGGTTTTTGTGCAATATCCGCCATTGCTTGCAAGACCGCTGACATCTTCATAATTATTTGTATAAGTCAGTGATGAAACTACTAAAGAATAATCAGTAACGCTTTCGGAGTTCGGTATATAAAGACCGGTAGCTTTTGTTGCTGAATTACCGTTTTCATCAGTTACGGTAAATTTAAGCTCATATTTTGTCTTATCAGCATTTAAAACATAATCTATTTTTACAGTTACGGTCGAAGCGCTGTAATTTCCTTCGCTGTCATAAGTTCCGATAACAATTGCGTTATCTCCCTCAGGATAGCTGACTTTAGTATCCTGCCAAGAAGCTGTATCTGTAGTATTGATACGCATATTCTGTCCTCTTATTGCATTTCCGCTTATTGATTTTGCAATAAGTTTTTTACCGTCGTCACTTTTATACGCAGGTATTGAAATCCAAAACTGGGTGTTATCGCTGTACGCACCGGTCGTTGTATTATATGCTTTTTGACCGTATTTAAAAGCAAGTCCTGCAGAAAGATTTACACCGCTGTTATTTAAATTTGTGTTATCGGCAAATTTTGTTTTGATTACCAATGATTTCGGAGCGGTGCTGAGACCGTTTGTCAATCCAAACTGATGATTTATTGTGTTAAGCTTCAAAGCCCCGTCTGCAACAGTGATATTATTTACTCCGCGTGAAGACCAAAGGTCATCTGCTTTATTTCCGCTTGAAACATCGGTATAGAAATACTGTCCGATTACTCCGTTTATAAGATTCTGCGCATAGGATTTATAAGCCGCAAATCTGTCGGCATTATAAACATCGGCATTTACAAGTATGCTCTGAAGCTTTGAATCAAGAGTCTTAAATTCTGCGGTGAAATTATTGATTTCATTGATTACTGTAGCCGCATTTGCCTTTGTTATATCCGAAGCGGAAGAAAGACCTGTAAGTGCGGAATATTTGCTTACTATTTTTTCAACATCGGCAGTTGCGTCAACGGTCTTTTTATAGGTTACTTTCATGCTGTAGATGTTTATGTCAAAATTACCGCTGTTTACCAATGCGCCGATAGAAGGATAAACATAATCCTGCTCTTTATGAACCATAGTAAACATTAGCTCATCTTTGCCCTCAACAACTCTGTAGAACGAGCCTTTTACGCAAGGCTGGGACTGTCCTAATCCGTTAAGAAAGGTATCAGCCTCAAACACGGCTTTAATAGTGTCGGTAGTTGCAACCTGAGAATAATCGTATGCAGGGTCGGTTTCGGTAAACGATAAACTGTTATTCCAGCCGATTTCATCGCCTGTTTCAGCGTTCCAACCTCTCATGCCGTTCTGATTCGGCAATTTCTTCTGTTCAAAATTCATGGTAAAAATTCTATTGTCAGAAGGTCTGTAGCCGAAAGGCACATATCCGTAAAAGCTGTTGAATATACCTGTTACTTCAAAACGGGTTACCTTCGTAACATCGAACTGAGCTTTTGTTTCGGCATTTTCATAAGGAACCCAAGTATGACCTAAGGTTGTAGTTGCGGCAGAAGTATTTTTCATATTAAGATATTTGCTGCCGTCAAGTGAATTGGTAACGGTCGTCAATTTAAAATTATCGTCATCGACCGCGGAAGTTTTTACCCAGTTTTCTGCATCCATTGATACATTAACTTCTGTTTCTTCCTCATAGGTATAGCTGTTTTCAGCCGATACGGTAGAAGGAATCAGGGAGAAGCTTGAAAAAACAAGAGAAAGCAGTAAAACCGCACAAAGCGCTTTATTGAAAACTTTTTTCATTTTTTATTACCTCCGTTTGATTTAATAAAGTGATTTATTGTATTTTTTAGAAAAATCTTCGGCATATTTCGGGATTTCCTGATCCCAGTTTCCGCCGATGAAATTATCATAGTCTCCGCCTATCGGGTCATCAAGCTTTACTACGATGATATTATCAAAGAAAATATCTATAGAATCACTCGATGTTATCGAAAGTCCGCCTGTTGCGGGAACTATTGTGTTGTTGTCCGTAAGAACCTGAGTATCCGCATTGTTTACCTTAAAGGTAAGAAGCGAATCGTCATAGAAAACTTTAATGGTATTGTCTATAACTTCTGCACGGACATTATGAGTCTTGAAATCGAAATAGGACGGAACCTCAGTTTTGCCGAGAAGCTGGGAAGTATAGCTTCTGAACATTCTTCTTACCTCGACATAGCAGGTCGTATTCTTAGTCTTGGTATCATAAGAAGAGGTGAATTTAAGCTCATAGCCGTACCTTCCGGTTGACTCTATGGTCTTACTTCTGACGACAAAGGTAAAGTAATCATCGTCTCTCGGGTCGGTATCGCTTGTAATTCTGAAATCCATTGAAGCGGAATAATCCGTCCACTGACTGTCTCCGACATAATCCTCGCCTTTTATCATTGAATTATGCTTAAGCCGGTTTCCGTTTGCCTCGGTCTCAATTTCACCCATGAAATTCTTCCAGACAGGCTTATCGGGAGTTTTGCCGTCCCGCTCGGAAAGCTTATTATCGGTAAATGTCTCATAGAGAAGACAGTTATCGGGCATCGGAGCGTCCTCCCAGTTTGTTTTATCATCCTCGCTTGAAGAACCCGATGACGAAGAGGACGGGCCCTCTGAATACTCGCCCGAGCCTACGGCTTTAAATCCGCTGAATTTTGCGAGCACCGGATTATCTCTATCGGAAGAGTGAACCGCAAGACCTGCAAGGAAGGGACCCTTCCAATCCATTTTAACCGTTTTAAATGCTATCCAACCGAGCCCGTCAAGCTTATAGGAGCAGACATATCTGTCGCCTGTTTTTTCTATTTTTAAGCCTGTGATATCGGTAGGAGTAGCGCCCGAAGCGGTATAGCTTGTTCCCTCGCCCGTAGCCTTTCTGCAAAGCACGCCGATAGCTCCCTCTCTTACGTGCACAAGCACCGACGGAGAGGCGGGGTCAAGACTTCCTCTTATCATAACGCCTGCAGAAGCTGTAAAATACTTGGTCTTACCTTCTACGGCGGTGAACGAAGTAAGGTCGGTCTCAACGGTTAATTTATCTGTTTTTGCACTGCCTATTTCGTATTTACGGTAGGCAATGTAAAGGTCGTCCTTTTTATCCCATGCAACATAGGCATTGGTTTCCATTGTATATTTTCCGCTGTCCTGAGTTCCCTTTCCGTAAGGCGTGTACTCCTGAACATTATAAGAGGTTTCGACATCGCTGTCGATTATCTCGAACTTAAGCTCGGGATTTTCCTCGTTATATTCAACAGCCTTAGCCCTGTTCGGAACGAAAATCACGACTGCCGCAGAAATTATACAAAGGCATAGCAGCAACGCTGCATACTTTTTGCTTTTTAAAAACTGTTTCAACTGATTTCACCTCTTTTCACTGCGTGTTTTAAGATAGAGAACATAAAATACGGAGTTAAGGATTATCAGGAGAAGTCCTGAGCCCAAAAGCCACCATACAACCGGAGAAAGTCCCGGAACCAGAGCGTTCAGCATTACAGAGACCTTACCCTTTTGCTGATTTGAAGCATCCGTGCCCGAATTATCGGCGGACGGCTTTTCAACCGTTTTTTCGATAATTTTTTCAACAGTGACGGTTTCGGTTTCCTTTTCCTGATCGCTTACCGCATTCTCAGCCGCCGTCATAAGAGCGCTCAGGTGCGCCTCGGCGTTCGGAAGAAGCTTTTTGGCGACGTCGCTGAGCAGGCTGTAGGCATAAGCCGCAACGGCGATATCGGGCAGGTCGTCAAGGGTAGCGTCCTCGGGTTTCATACCTAAAATCCAGCCGTATTTCGTCTGGAAGGCTTCTGCCTCGTCCTTAGACGGGTCCTTTATCTCATCTTCTTTTGCCTTAAGCTCAAGCGCTCTTTTATAATATTTTGTAACAAGAGCGATTTCATTTGCGGCGACCTCGGAAAACTTTGAGTTCATATCCTCATAGTTTTTGAGTTCATTAAGCGCGGTATAGAAGGCTTCATAATAATTCGCCTCTATATCCTCATACTTAATTTTAAGAAGATTTCCGTAATTGCTTTTGAATTCATTTAAAAAATCCTGAGCCTCTTTTAAAAGAGCCTTTTGTTCTTTCTCAGTCTTTTTTAAATCCTCAACCTTGGTTTTAAGGGAATTAAGAAGATTTTTTTCATTAACAACCCTTATTTTCGCGTCCGGAGAAAGCACGCTCCAAGCCGCCAAGGCATTTGAAATTTTTTCTTCATCGGCAATAGTTACTGTATCAGCCGTTTTAGAAAGAATTTCGCTGTTTTCGGTTTTAAACCTCTGCGCCTCTTCAACTGCCTCGTTTTCGCCTGCCTTAAGGGCGTTATACCTTATTTCGGCGGCGGTGAGAACCGCATAATTGGTGACAGCCTGTTTTTCACCGTAAGTAAGCTTATTATAAGCAGTTCTGGCGGCGTCAATCTTCTGTTTACACTCGTCCGTAAGAGTAACGGTACCGATAGCGGCGATTTTTTCCGTAACATCCTTTACGGCTCCGTTATCCATGATATCGGGTCCCGGGTCTAAAACGACCGCCTTGCTTAAAATATTTGTAAAGGAAGCGTCGTTTTTAAACATTTCCTTAACCTTAATCTTAAGCGATTCGGTGCTTTTAATAACCTTGAATCTGTATGATACGATATCTCCGCTTACCGTTCCCCCGTCATACGAGGTGTAAAGAAGCGAAACCCTGCCTGAAGCCGAAGAGTCAGCATTGAAATCATCCTTCTTCATAGTACTGCACAAAAGCTTTCTTGAGCCGTCTATAAAGCTAAGCTGATCGGCATTGAATTCGAGCGAAATATTAAGTCCGCCGACATCCTTATATGTACCCTCCACGCCTACGGTAACGGTTATCGTATCGCCGAGCTTTCCGCTTAAATCCTTACAGTAGAACTTAGGCTCTGCCGCAGCAGAGGCAGGCAGCGCAAAAACCGAAGCCAAAAGACAAAGCACTGCCAGAAGGCTTACCGTTTTTTTCAAAATTTTCCCCCCTTTCACTGATCTTTTAGAATTTTCAACTTTTCCTTTTTCGGTTTTTTGATTTTTTTAATAACCAAAACCGCAAGGGTTACAGCCGTTCCCAAGAGGGCTGTATTTATAACCACAAGCAAAATAATAAGTATCTTTTCCGCGGAAGAGGCACTGGCGTTTACAGTCTGGTCGACAATCTGAACATCCTGCATTGCCTTTGCCTTTTCATAGACAGCCTTTACCTTTTTTATTCTGCTTGAGTTGAACATTTTTTGAACATCTTCGGGCAGCGAATTAAACTGCTCGCAGACCTTCAGTGCCGCTTTGCTGTTTTTAGCTGTAATCTTATCCGCTGAGGGGAGCTTATCAATAGCCTCCGTCAAATCCTTGATAACGATTACGACAGCCGAATCATAAAGCGTATTCATCAGCGTTAAATCCGACGCCTGAATTTTTGCGGATTCCTCAGCCGACATATTCGCATAATCGGTTTTTAAAGCTATGATACCGAGCGCCTCATCAAGGCTCCAGCCTTTTATCTGCGAAGCCTCATATTCAAGAAGCTTTTTCGAAAATTCCTCCGCGGTCATTGTTGAAGCGGCGGTTTCGGTGCCGGAATCGGTCTGAGATTCAGTTTTAGTGTCCGTTCCGCCGTTCGTTGCCGAATTATTTATCTTAGCCGTATTGCTGAGTGCATGCGGAACATATTTTGCAAGATTTGTTATTTTAGTTACGCCGATATTTATCGGTGACATCTGGCAGTTAGTAAGCTTTATTCCCGAGCCGTCGTCCTCGCCGCCGAAGCTGCAGGACGGGGTCACGCTTCCGGAAAAATAGCAATTTTCGGCGGAAGAAGCCTTTCCGATTGCCGAAAAGGCGCTCGGAGATAGATTTCGTGTTGCATTTACGCTTCCCTCAAAGAAACAGTTTTTAATGCTTGAATTGGTTTCAATCGAGCCTGCAAAGCCGCCGACGCACCATTTTCCGCTCGAAACAACCTCACCGGCTGCATAGCATTTAGTTACATTACAGGATTTTAAAACACCTGCAAAAAGACCTGCCGCACCGTTGGCATTGATTTTTCCCTGTACGGCACAGCCCTCAAAAGTACTGTTAAGAGCATATCCGACAAGAAGTCCTACGCCCTGCTCATCAATACCCTTATTAAAGGTATAATCCAAATTCTGCCAGCTTTCGCCGATTATTCCTCCCGACGCAGTACCGTCGATTACAAGAATATTTTTAAGCGTCGCATTATTGGTTGCTCTGAAAATACCGATTTCCCATTTATTGGTCTTATCATTTTTATAAGCCGCATTCTGCTGAGCTAAAGAATTAAAGGTCACTCCCTTTAAATTCACATTTTTAATCGCATATTTCGGGGTACCGTCGGAATCGGTGTCACAGGTAAAGCTTCCTGTAAAAGGAGTTGCGAGACAGCCGATAGGCTCGAAATTAACACCGCTTAAATCAATCGTATTATTAAGCTTATAGTGTGCGGAGAGCTTATCGGAAATGCCCATAAGCTGCTGAGCCGTTTCAACGAGATAAGGGCTTGATTTTGTGCCCTTTCCCTCATAGCTTACTGCGCTTACCCTTGTTATCGGAATTGCGGCAAAAACAAGAACCGCCGCAAGAGCCGAGGACAAAACGCCCGATATTTTTTTCTTCAAGTTTTTTCCTCCTTACCACACGCCGTCCACATAACCGTCGGTATTATCGGTTATAAGATCGGTATTTTTGTCTCCGGTATCGGAGCTTACTGATGAAGACGGCAAGGCGGAGGATACTCCGCCGCCTGTCTTATCAGAAGAATTTGCTTTTGAACCGGAATTTTTATCCGCTCCGCTTTTTATGTCGAAGCCCTTTTTGATCTCCGAAGCCTGCGAAGAATTTTCATCGCTTTTTGAGCTGTCGGAGCCTTTAATATCGGATTTTTCCGAAGAGGAATAAGAAGCGCCCGTTTTATCGGTCTTATCGGATTTGTTTTTCTTGCATCCCGCAAAAAGCGAAGCAAGCATTAAAACACAAAATGCCGAAGCTAACAATCTTCTCATTTTAATTCTCCTAATTCTTACTCATATATTCCTTAGCCTGATCATTCATCTTTGAAAGAAGTTCATCAAGACCCGCTTCTTTCATTTTCTTTATCATCGCGTCATAAGAAGCATTGTAGTTAGAGCCGAGCGAGCCTGCGATAAGTGTCTGATGATATTCGCTCAGTGCTCTGTTTACCTGACTTATCTGAAGAGTCATAGCCGTAGTATCGGCGCGGAAGCCCTTAAGAGCCGTAGAATAAAGCTTAGGCTGAACATTTTCTATAAAGTCCTGAGCCCATTCCTTCTGACCCTCAAGAATATTCGGTGTTCTGTAGCAAAGGAAAACATTTCCTACTACCCAGTGCGGAATACCGTAAACCGAGGTTGAAGAAGGCTGAATTGTATAATCCTTACCCTTTGCGCAGTCGCCGTCAAGGTCATAGTGCTTGCCCTCAATTCCGTAAACAAGGAGATTGAGCAGGTCTTTTCCTTTTTCGGAGCGGAGCAGGTCGATAAGCATCATAGCTCTTTCGGGGTTCTTCGAGGTGAAAGGAATAACTGTATATGTTTTTTCGGAGCCGAAGATATTTGCACCGTTATACATTGTTTCGGTCGTATCGGTAAGGAACTGATAATACTTGATATTACCTGAATCGTCCTTCATATAGCGAACGCCCTTTTCCTCATCAAGGCCGTACCACATTTCGGTTACATTGCAGGTGCCGATTTCGGTATAACCCGAAGCTCCGAGGAGATAATCCTCCGCGATATATCCCTTTTCAACCCAGCTTGCGGCATATTTGATATAAAGCTTATAAGCGTCCGTCTGCATAAAGCTTACTATTTTGCCTGACTTATCGCGTGTATCATAGCAGAGCCAAGCGCCGCCCTTTGAGGTTCCGACAAAATCATAGCCTCTTGTTACAACTGCGAGGAAGAAGTTAAGCGGGTCAATTGTTATCTGACCGTTTGCAACTTTTCCCGAAGCCTTTACCTTACTGAAATAGCTTTCAAGAAGCTGATAGGTCTTTTCGGTGGTTTTATAGTTTGCGTGGCACTCGTCAAGGAATTCGTCCTTAGGGAAATATTCGATAAATTCCGCAGGAATTCTGAAATACGAGGTCTGATGAAGAATGGGTTGTTCATTCGGAATAGCATAAAGCTCATTATCCTTCATACCTGTTTCATAGGCGGCCTTATAGGTTTTCTGTTCCTTCTGGATATTCGGGCCGTAATCCTTTACTAGGTCATTGAGCTTCATATAGGTTCCGCTGTTAACCGCCTCGTCCATATCAAGCGTATAGCCGGTCCAAGCGATATCGTATTCCTCCTTGGCAGCCATAAGCATTGACCATTTAGAGCCGAGAGCTGTTTCATAAACGATTTCTACCTTAGTGTTAGGAAGAAGACTCTTAAGCTGTTTATTAAATTCCTCCTGTACAAGCTCGGAATCCTTTTGCTGAGCATTAAAAAGGATCCATTTAAGCGTTACTTCTTTGGAAGTGTCCGCCTTGCCTTTGCAGCCTGCAAAGCAAGCGACTATCATCAAAGCAGCAAGCGCCGTAGACAATAATTTTTTAAACATACATTTACCTCCGTTTTTTATTATTCTTTAACCGCTCCGACTGCCATTCCCTTTGAGAAATACTTCTGCATATAAGGGAACGAAATCAGAACCGGTATACAAGACACGATTGCGAGTGCGAATTTAAGGGTTTCAAGCGGCAGGTCGCCGTTTGAAAAGGCAGGATTGTTTGCGTAAGTCTCCTTAAGGAAGGACGCCTCCTGCAAAGCCTTCTGCAAAAAGTACTGCAGATTATAAAGGCTTTTATCCGATATATAGTAAAGCGAGGTCGTATAGTCATTCCAACGGCCCAGCACCGACATAAAGAACAGCGAGGCTACGATGGATTTCGACATCGGGATAACAACGCTTACGAGAATTCTTGACTGCGAAGCGCCGTCAATATTAGCCGCCTCTATAAGAGACGCAGGAATCTGAGAAAAGAAGGTTTTAAAAAGAATTATATTCCAGCCCGAAACCAGACCCAAAACGACATGTACCATAATATTGTTTCCAAGGCCTAAGTACTGAGTGTTGATAATATACGACGGGATAAGACCGCCCGAAAACAGCATTGTTACGAGAATGAAATACATTATATATTTTCTCGGCCTAAATACCGGCTGGGAAAGCGCATAGCCTATCGAGCCGCAGAGAAGAACCATCAGTGCCGGACCTGCAAAGGAGCTTAGCAGGGAAATACCGGTCGCCTTTGCAACAGAGGAAAAATCGGAAAAGATAAGCTTATATGCCGAAAAATCAACATGCAGCGGGATAACCTTATATCCGTAATTGATAATATCGGTTTCATTTGAAATCGAAAGCATTACCGTAATAAATATCGGAACAAATGAAATAATACATATAAGGACAAAAAACAGATGCGAAAAGAAAGTTAATTTTTTGCTTTGCATAATTTCACCTCCCGATTAAAACATTGCATTTTCGGGACTTATTTTCTTGATTACCGCGTTAGACGCAAGAACAAGAACAAGTCCGACTACTGATTGGAAAAGTCCTACGGCGGCGGTAGCGCTTATGCTTCCGCCCTGAAGACCTCTTAACAGATATGTAGAAAGAACATCGGTTGTGGAATAAAGCGCGCCCTGATCCATCGGCACCTGATAGAAAAGTCCGAAATCGGAGCCTAAAATCTGTCCGAGTCTCATTATTATAGTTATACATGCCATGGGCTTAAGCTCCGGCAGGGAAACATACCATATCTGGCGAAGTCTTCCCGCACCGTCAAGCGAAGCCGCTTCAAAGAGCGAGGTATCTATAGAAAGAAGCGCGGCATAGAAATAAAGGCTTGCAAGACCCGCCTGTTTCCATGTTTCTATGAAAATGAGGATAAAGGGCCAATATTTCGGAACGGAATACCATTTTACGGGATTTGCGCCGAGCTGTTTTAAAACAGTATTCAAAAAACCGCTCGAGGGGCTTAAAAACATATAAGCTATTGCCGCAACGATAACATAGGACAAAAAGAACGGAATAAGCATTGCGGTCTGATAAAGCTTATTTGCAAATTTAGAGCGGATCTCATAAAGTAAAATTGCAAGAAGCATTCCGAAAAACAGACCTATCAGCACAAGAAATACGAGGTTATAAAGAATTGTATTTCTCAGTACCCTTACGGCGTCATTTGAGGTGAAGAAATATTTGAAATATTTGAATCCTACCCACGGACTGCCCGTAATGCCGCTTGCATAGTTATAATCCTTAAAAGCAAGCACAACTCCGAACATAGGAAGATAATTGAATATGATCATATATATCAGAGCCGGCAGAGACATCAGCCAGAAGGGCAAAATCTGTTTAAAAGAGCTTCCCTTTTTCATTTTTAACTTGTTTCCTTTCAATATAAACTCCCCACAGTACAAATTATTTTTTTCTATTTTAATTATATCGGCAATCATTATAAAAGTAATGATACAAATAAGTTATTTTTTATATAAAATTTTTATATTTCGGCTTTTTAATGTTGACGGACATTTTTTTAACTGATAAAATATGTAAAAAGGCGGTGAAATCAATGAATTCAATAGTAATAGCCGACGATGAGATAAATTTATGCTTAAGTCTTAAAAAGGTTATAGAAAATCATTGCGAAGACACTTCGGTTGTAGGGACATTTTTCAACGGCCGCGACCTTTTGGATTTTATTAAGAGCAATCATGTCGATATTGTTATTACCGACATAAAAATGCCGCTGGCAACAGGGCTTGATGTCGCTAAATTCATCAGCGAAAACAAGATAAACACACATATTATAATTACCACCGGCTACAAGGAATTCGAATATGCAAGGCAGGCTATAAATTATCATGTAGACTGTCTGCTTGCAAAGCCTTTTGCCTATAGGGAAATAATAGAGAAAATAAAAGAGCTGCAAAAAACTATTGAATCCGAGCATTCCTCCGCCATTACAGAGGACGAATTGTATTTAAGCAATTTTTTGATATTCAAAGGAAAGCTTGAAGAAATTTATCACGGAGCCTCCGGCTCGCGAAACGGTCAGCCGATAAAGATTTTAAAATCCGTAGCAGATATAAAGGCATATAAATGCTTTGAAATAATTTTCAGTCCCGAGGACGAAAGCGAAAAAATTTCAAGGCAGACTATTTCCGATTTTTGCGAGCTTTATGAAGAAAACAGAATAATCTGCACGGTCGACTGTTCGCAGAATACCGTGACATGCTTAGCGCTTTATTCGGGCAGTCTTGATATTTCCGAGCTGATTTCCGAGCTTGAAAGCGCTGTAAAGCTCCACTGCGGCTACACTCTGACATACAGCCTTCTTTCCTTTCCGAATATTGAAGAATGGAGAAAATACTGCCTGTGCAGAAATCTGACGGAGCAATATTTTACCGATGTTGAAAAGGACGACAGGGATTACGGCTTAAAAAGGCTCGAAAGCAGTCTTAAAAGCTTTTCGGAGGCTGAGCTTTACAGTCTTTATCAGTATCTGATATCCTTTGCAGGCGTTGAGCTATCAGACGCCGAAATAAACCGTGCCAATATCACGCCCGACTCAATAACAGCTCTGCTTACAAGAATTCATGAGCTGACGAAATCAAATGTTTCCAAAAGCGACAGTCTTATCGCTTCGGCTACGGAATATCTGCAGAACAATTATCAGAATCCGGACATTTCTCTGACCGAGATTGCAAAAGCGATAGATGTCAATCCTAATTATTTAAGCCAGATAATAAAAAAGAAAACAGGGGACCGATTTGTCGATCTCCTGTTAAAAACGCGTATGAAAAACGCAAAGCAGTTGCTTAATGACCCTGATATACCGATAAAAGAGGTAGCCTATCTTGTCGGCTACAGACAGGTTCCTTATTTCAGACAGCTGTTTAAAAATTATTACGGGATAACCCCCACCGAATACCGCCTGCGCCGCAAAATGAACTGATTTGAAAAACGGCGTATTTAAAAAGGGAGAAGCTAAAATGAGATTTAAGAAAGCAGCCTCCGACAAAAAATTTTTCTACAGAACTCTTATAAGCGCAATAGCCGTTATGGCGGTTATTATGCTTATTCTCACGCTTATTTTTTACTATATATTAAACAGTGCGGTAATCAAAAATATAAAAAACACGGAAAAGGGCATTGCCGACAATACCTCTTCCCATGCCTATGACTATTTTGACCAGCTCGCATATATAAGCAACTATTTCCTGCTTTTCAACCAGAATGTTTCTATAGACAACATAAATCCCGAGACATCATTTTGGCTTAAAAAATCCATAAGCGACAGCATAGACTCTTATGCTTCAAGCCATGATTATATTAACAATATTTATGTCAAAATCAAAAATTATGAGTTTTCAAGGTCGCCCTTAGACCCTGTATCGGACGAAATCATAGAAACCTTTGTTTATAATAACATTTCACATTCTAAAAATCCGTCATGGCCGTATGACCTGTATTTCAGCAATATCAGAAACGGCACGCCTGCCTATAACGATGTAATAATTCAGGTTTCAACCCTCAAGCTTTCGGAAAAAATCTTTTCGAACGATTCCTACAGAAAGGAATATTTAATTGATAAAAGCGGTACCGTTATCGCCTCATCGGACAGCACATATCTTAATGAAAACCTCTGCGAAAAATACAAATTCAAAACAAAAAATTTATCCGATAACTTTTTTTCAATAAACAAAAGCGGTGAAAAATATTACTGTACCGTTTCGAATGTTAAAAAAACCTCGCTTAAAATAGTTTCTTTTGCTCCGAAATCAGTCTATTCGGATTTTATCAATGCTTCGCTGTCAGAAATTCTTCTGATAGGCTTTTCCATGCAGATAATCTCGTTTTTCTGCTGTTATTTCACGGTATCTAAAATTTACAGCCCGATTAAAAAAATAAACGAAACCTTCAAATATCATTTCCCCGAAGAAAGCGGAGAATTCGAAAGCGAAATCGAATATATCAACAACAATATCGAAAAAACGATCAGATCCAATGAAAATCTTGAAAGGGAGCTTCCTCAGGCGCTTAAAAAGCTGCATTCATTTCAGGTTGAGGCTTTGCAGTCGCAAATCAATCCGCACTTTTTATACAATACCCTTGATAATATCAAATCCATATCGGTCGACCTGCTCGATATAGACAATCCTATCGAAAACAGCCTTTTGCTTCTTAATAACATTCTAGCGGAAAGCATGGACAGAACAAGTATAATAATAACACTGTCCCGCGAGGCCGCGCTTACAGAAAGCTATATAGAGCTTATGAAGCTCAGATACCGTAATAATTTTGATGTTGACTGGAGCATTGAAAGCGGTCTTGAAAGCTATGCCGTGCTTAAGCTTTTAATTCAGCCGATGATTGAGAATTCAATTATTCACGGCTTTTCAAATGTCGGAACCAATCAGAAAATTTCAATCATGATATATTCCGAAAACGATGACATGATAATAAAGGTTAAGGACAACGGCAGAGGAATCGAAAGCCAAAGACTTTCAGAAATAAAGAATTGCCTCTCAGACCCCGACACCGAAACCACAAACAAGCATATAGGTCTTATAAACATTCAGCTCCGCCTGCGCCTGCTGTACGGCTCTCATTACGGACTTAGCATTGACAGCACAGAAGCCGGAACCGAATGCACCGTAAGGTTTCCTAAAAGCTCAATATCTTAAAGACAACAGACAAAACAACCCCGTAAATTCTAAGTCTAGAATTTACGGGGTTGAATATTATAATATTGAACTGCTTTTATTGTCCCAGACCGCCAAGGCAAGTCCGCTTTTTAAGTAAATTTGCGTCTTTTTCTTTTCTATAAAGGCATTGCTTACACCCAAAGGAAAAAGCGGGTCAAGTTTTGCATTTTCAAGCGGATATTCGGCGTTAATTATATTTATGTCTTTGCACTCACTGAGTGCGAAAACCGAAAGCCTTCCGCAGCTTAGAGCCTCGGAAAATTCAAGCGGAATTTCGGGCGATATGCAGGTAAAATCCATATCCTCTCCGAAAAACACAACCCTTGCGCCCTTTTTAACATAAGACGCGCAAAGAGAAATATTAGCCAGGCTATGGTCAAGCTTTTCTCCGACGGCACCGTAAACATAAATTTCGCGGCTTCCGTTTAAAAAAGCGGTTCTAAGGGCGAAGCCGACATCGGTTTCGTCCTTACTTACGGGAAGCACCGTGACATTTTCGCCGTCCGGCACAAAGCCTAAGGAATCGAAATCCCCTATTATTTTATCGGGTCTAACGCCTAATTTTTCGCAGTTTAAAACGCCCTTATCGCAGGCGATAACGGTATCGTCCGAATTTATTTCAAATCTGAGCGCATTTACATCAAGCGCACCGAAAATTATTGTTTTACTGCTTTTCACCGAGCAAAAACCTCTTTATTGCCTTTGTTTTAAAGAGCGGAATTGAGCAAAGCACTGTAAGCACGGTTTCAGGGAGCATATAAAAGCCGTTATAGCAAACCGAATAAAGAACAGGATGATTAACGAAGGTATTTCCGAAAAGCTTAAACTGTTCTAAGTTTGCAAAGAAAACCACACCGGATATAAAATGTGAAAAAAATCTCAGCGCGCAAGCGAAAACAATTCCGCAAACTATTCCTTTAAAGCCTTTTTCACGGAAAAGACCTGCCGTGCAAAGAACGCCGAAAGCGATAATATAGTCAAACGCGATACAGCCGATAAGGGTAGCTGGAGTGAGTCCCCAAGAAAACGGATTGCCCAAAAGCATTTGAATTGCGCCGTAAATCATACAAGGTGCGATAGCGAACACGGGTCCGTACATAATAGAAATAAGGCATACGGGCACCATGGAAAGCAGGGTTATCGAGCCGCCGAGAGGCATTTCGAAAACCTTGATAAGGCTGAGCACGGTTGAAAGCGCGATCAAAACCGCGGCAGTGCATATCTTGTAAATCGGTTTTTGCTGAAGATTTGTCATAATTTATTTCCCCTTTTTTAAATAAAAAACCGCAGGCGATAACCTGCGGCGAAAAACAACTGTATTTTTCCTACGGCGGCATTATCCGCATCAGGTTATCGGTCGAAGCAAAACGGCTTCCTCTCAGCCCGAGTTATCGAGCTCCCGTGATTTTTAAGTTTGATTTCATTATACTCTGTTTTTAAAATTTGTCAAGACTAAACATAGCGGCTGCCGACCACGAAAAAGCTTTCGCGCAGTTTCCGCTTCCGTTTAAAGAATTGCTGTTTTCTGCGCTTCCGCCGATTTCAAGCGATTTTTTATATCCATTCGCAATTTTCTTTGCGATATCTAAATATCCGGCTTTTTTAGCCGCTTGGGCAAATATTACCTGCTGACAGCCCCAAACCGAACCGCGCCAATAGGAATTCCACTGTCCGTCAACATGCTTTTCACTCGTAAAGGCTTCGCTTGTTATTCCGAAATCCCCGATAAATTCGTTTTTCAAGAGCTTAAAGGTCTTTTCTTTACATTCATTTGACAACAGCTCGGAAACAACCACGCATTGCAGGGGCAAAAGACTTTTTGAATAAAACGGCTTAAAATCGTCTGTCGGCAGAACAAAAAAGCTTTCGCCGTCAAAAAACATTGTTTCAACATTTTTGCCGAGCTCGTAATATTTTTTTAAATAATACTCTGACTCAGCTTTTTCATCCAAAATTTCCGCAAATTTTGAAAGCATTTTCGCAGTGTACGAAAGCATTGCATATAAATCGGGAGATTTCACTGAAGAAAACTTATCAAAGCAGGTTGCGTTATCCGCGCCCGATTCGTTTCCGTGCCAATATACCGGAGCGTTAAGTCTAGCCGAAGTCCACCATTTAAAATTTTTGCACAACGGCTTATAAATCTTTTCAATCTGCTCTTTTTCACAGAAAAACGGATTTCTTTCCATCAGCATTTCATAGATAAATGAATGAACGGGCGGTTTTGTAAATCCGAATTCGACTTTATACGGGGTGACGGAATCGGGAAGCGCGCCGCTTTCATCGGCATTTTCAAATATCAGCATAAGCTGATAAAACGCAAGCTTAGGAAATGCTTTTGCCACACCGAGGGCATGAAAGCAATTATCCCAGCCCCAAACAGCGTTCATGTGAGTTTTATTACACAAAATCGCTTCCTGCTTATAAAGACCCAAGGGAGCAACAATATTTTGCCAAAGAACAAAAGCGGTTTCCTTTTCGATTTCACTTTGAGCGTTCATTTTATCGCACCAAATTTTAAAATCGCTTCTTTTTATATCACAGCATTCTTCAAAGGACGGACAGCAGATATCCGCAGTGCCGATACTTTTAGTCTTATAAACTATTATTTCAAATCCGCCGTTTTCCGTTTCGGCTTCAACCGAAACATCTGCGCTGTTTATTTTGTTTTCTATCCAACTGCTGTTAAGCTTAAGCGAGCCGTTTACACCTTTAAGCCAAATAAAGCTGTTGGTCTTAACATCGCATATTCTTATTTTCCCGCCCTCGCTGACAGCAGTATGCGCCTTATAACCGCACCTGTCGTCATATAAAAGCCTAAGAGGAAAATTACCCTTTAAAACCGCATAAAATCCATCATAAAATGTGATATCAAGACTTTTTGCTCCGTTTTTAAGACTTATACATTCTTCCGATACAGAAACGGTAAAATCCTTTGTATCTTCAAAGGCAAACAAAGCTTTATTACTTGTTCTGTCCTCTAAGGACGATAAAATATAATTCCCGTCTTCATTTTTATTTACCGTAAAATATGAATCTCTAAGACTCAGTGAAACTCTGTTTGAATCAAATTGCATATAAACCTCTTTCAGCCTCAAAAGCTTTGGCAATATAATTTTAATTTTATTTTACACCTATTTATCCTATAAACGCGTCCTGATTTAAAAGCGCTTTTTGAACGGATTTATAATCTATGTCCTTTAAGGCAACGCTATCCTTTGCGGCAATTGCGGCGGCAGCGCCTGCCGCATGTCCTGTGGCGGCGCAGATAGGCATAATTCTTACAGACGCCTGCGCCTCATGGTCGCACGAAATACATCTGCCTGCCGCAAGAAGATTATCGAAATCGGACGCGATAAGGCTTCTTAACGGAATCGTATAATAAGTTCCCGCCTCAAAATAATGGTGCGAGGTGCCCGTGCCTTCGGGATTATGGATATCAATATCATAATCGCCCGCGGCTACCGCATCATAAAATTTAGTTGTCGCGACAAGCTCGTCTCCTGTTAAAATATGCTCGCCGTTTATCATTCTGCTTTCTCTTATTCCGATTTCGGATGCGCTTGATACAATACTGATATTTTTCAAAAATTCAAAATTGTTCTTCAAAAATTCAACAAGCTCTATCATCTGCTCTCTGCCCTCAATTTCCGCCCTGCTTAAATCGAACGGGTCGGTTGGGTTGAGCTTTATTATTCGTGTTGAATTAAAATGGATAATATTTTCATTCGCGGTGTCAAAAACCAAAATATCCTCTCTCGGATTTTTAAGCTTGCCCTTATCCTTAAATTCCTTATAAAGCGCCTGAATTTCGGAATAATGTGAGAAAAACTCCTTAAATGAAACGCCCGTTATGCGAAAGCAAAGGGTCATCGGCTGGCATAAGGAGTCAGAGTCTCTGCCGAGCCTTAAGGAATTTCCCGCAAGGAAGGAAAGATTTGCGTCTCCGGTAGCGTCAATAAAATAATCGGCGCAAAATGTGTGCTTGCCATTAGCCGAGCTTACCTCAACGGATTTTAATTTTCTGCCCTCGGAATTAACGGCGGTGATATAAGAATGAAACAGAATATCCGCTCCGCTTTCGGTTACAATGCGGTCTAAAGCATATTTCATATAATCGGTATTAAAAAATGTGTCGGCTCCGACCTCGTTTCCTTTAGCCCTTTCGACAATTTCCCTGAAAATGCCCTGAACGAGATATAATTTGCTTTTGGTGCCGTCCTCATTTTTAACATCGGTAAAATAGCGCATAAAGGGAAGCACCAAGGAGTTTGAAGCCGCTCCGCCGAAGCTGCCCGATTTTTCGATAATAAGCGTTTTAGCGCCGAGTCTCGCCGCGCTTACCGCCGCGCAAACCCCTGCAAAGCCGCCGCCTGCGACTATAACATCATATTTTGTCATAACTTTACCTCAATATCCGAAATCTTGATAAATTCGCCGCTTTGCGCTCTCAAGAACAGCGAAGCCGAACAATTTTCAAGAGTTTTGACCTTATTTTTATAAAATGAAAACATATCTTTATTTATTTTAAAGGTTATTTCCTTTTCCTCACCTGATTTTAAGAATATTTTCTTAAAATCCTTTAAGGCTTTAACCGGCTGAGAAACCGAGGTGTCTTTAAGACTTACATAAAGCTGAACCGTTTCAAAACCGTCAAAATCGCCGGTATTTTTAACCTTAAGGTTAATTTCATTTTCACCTACATATATATTTTCATACTTAAATTCCGAATAGCTTAATCCGAAGCCAAAGGAATATAACGGCGAATTCACACAGTCGGTATATCCGCAGGAAAAGCGGTTCAATTTATGATAGGGTCTGCCGGTGTTAAGGTAATTATAATAAATCGGGCATTGTCCGACGCATCTCGGCAGGCTCATCGCAAGCTTTCCGCTCGGATTTGAAAGACCGAAAATCAGCCTTGCAAGTGCGTTCCCCGATTCGCAGCCTAAATACCACGCATAAATTAAAGCGTCGCTGTAAGGCTCGATATCCAAGATATCAAGCGGTCTTCCCGAAAATACGACAACGACCGTTTTCTTCCCTGACTGCTTTATTTTTTTAACAAGCTCGGCTTGATTTTTTGTAAGCCTTATATTTGTTTTAGAAGATGCCTCGCCTGTATCGCCCATGTGCTCGCCGACGGCTATTATACAGGTTTTGCAGTTTTCAAATTCATTTATGCTTTCGGGATACGGGATATCCTCTTTTTCCTTTGAGTCAATATCCTCTATCCTGTAAATTTTATCTGTTTTTGAAAGAATAATATTATCTTTGCCTATAATATTGCTTATTCCATCGAAAAGGGAAACATTATTTGGTCTTTGCATGGAAAACGCCCATTCTCCGCCTACCTCGCTGCTTACGCTGAGAGGTCCGCAAAGTCCGATTTTTTCATTTTTATCAATCGGCAAAGCACCGCTGTTTTTAAGCAACACAGCGCTCTGCTCGGCGATTTCTCTTGATTTTTCCCTGTTTTTCAAATTATTAAAGAAGCTTTCTTCTTTTTCCTCGCTCAGTCCCTTAAATGGGTCCTCGAAAAGTCCCAATCTGTTTTTAAGCCTTAAAATTCTTAAAACTGCGCTGTCAATATATTCTTCGTCTACGGCTCCGATTTCAACTAATTTCTCGCCGTTATTTAAAATCAGCGTGTTCATCATTTCTATATCAAGAGTTGCCTTTATTCCAAGCTCCGCAAGCTTTTCAGAGCTTGAAGAAATCCCGTGGTTTTCACATTCGCCTAAAGAATTGTAGTCGGAAATCAAGACCCCGTCAAACCCTAAATCCCCGCGCAGAATTTGCCTGTTTGCATGCTCGTTTACGGTCATCGGCACGCCGTTCAAGGTGTTAAACGAGGTCATAATCATACTGACATTATTTTCAACCGCTGCTTTAAAGGAAGGAAGATAATAATTATAAAGCTCGTTATCCGAAATCTCGGCGCAGTTATAATCTCTGCCGCCTGTTACGGCGCCGTAGCCCAAATAATGCTTAGCACAGCAGGAAACATGATTTTCGTCAATATTATCGCTATCTCCCTGAAAGCCTTTTACCGCCGCGCCTGCCATGCGCGAAGAAAGGCAGGGATCCTCTCCGAAGCTTTCCATGCTTCTGCCCCACCGTGCGTCGCGCGAAAGGTCTATTGCCGGCGCAAACACGGTATGCACGCCAGAAGCCGCGCATTCCTCTGCCGAAACCTCATAGCACTCCTTTAAAAGCTCGGTATTAAATGAACAGCCCATCGCAAGCGGAATCGGGAAAACAGTCTCTTTTCCGTGAAGAACGTCCGACATGAATAAAAGCGGAATTTTATGAGGATCGTGCTTTAAATGCTCTTTTTGAACTCTTCTTAAATCTGCGGCTTTAGGCACATATACTATCATACTGCCGACGGAATAATACTGCTTTTCGGTAAGTCCCTTGGTTTTAATATCGGGATTTACTCCGAGCGATTTTTCCTCGTCCGCTTTCAGAGGCTCACACTGCGTCATCTGACAAAGCTTTTCTTCAAGCGTCATGGAATCAAGCAGTTTTTTTAATTCGGTTTCTTTCATTTAACGGCGTCCTCTTTACTTTTAAAATTTTAAGCCTTTAATTTTTCGCTGTCGCAAAGAATTTTCATAAAGAGTCCGCCCTGAACAGAACGGTGCTGGAAAGCACATTGTATAGCGGTGACAGAATCGTACCAGTCGTTCAGCGGAACTCTCGATTTTGAATAATTATACGCATTGAAAAGAGGCTCGGTAAACCTTTCAAAATCCTCTTTTGTCTCCGACAGAACCGCCGTCCATACAAGCCAGTCGGACTTTGTATAGGTTTCTCTTGAGTCAAGCGGCATTCCGTAAGGATTTATTTTGCTTAAATATGAATTAAATTCGTTTTTAACGGTTTCCTTATCAAAAATATCTGTCCCGAAAACCTTATCCCAGACAAGATTATATTTCATGCTGAATGAGTTTTCCTTATCAAATGCAAGCTTTAGACTGCCGTCGGGATTTAAGGCTCTTGCTTTAAAATCTTCAGCCATATCCGAAGCCTTTTCGTGATAGCTGTTTTCGATTTTAAGGCCCTTGCATATAAGCGACATTGCCTCGATCGCCATTATCGCTTTAACCGACAGATTGCAGTTATGCGCCGAATGCCCCGCAAAATCGTCGGTACAGAGCTGATTTTCGGGGTCTGCTCCGAATTTTACAAGATAATCCGCCCAATTTTTAAGCAAATCAAAATTTTCCTCAGCAAACCCATAATCCTTTTCGGCAAGGCATACGGCAGCGGTCATAATAAGCATATTTCCGCATTCTTCAATCGGCATCTGAACATCCTTTATCGTTCCGCCGTAGGTCTGACCCCAAAGAATAGGATAGGTTCCCACATCGTGAGGCGCAAATTCATGCGGCCATTCGGGGCTTTTCGCATATTTAAAAATAGGTCTCAGCATTCCCTTTACAAGCTCGGGATTATAAATTAAAAACAGCGGAACGGACGGATAGCTTACATCAACGGTTGCGGCACAGCCGTTTGAGAAGCATTCCTTTGATATGTATAAAATATCTCCGTTTGTATCGACAACAAGCTTATGCGCCGCAAGCACCTGTCTGTAGGCAAGGCTTAAAATCTGCGCATATTTATCCCCTCCGCTTGAAACGGCGGAGGAATAAAGCTCATTTGAAAATTCCTCGGATTTTTTAAATATTTCTCTGTAATTTCTATATGCAGATATTATTTCGTCCTCGATTTTCGCTCCGTCCTTATTCCAGAATGAGGGTAGTTTTGAATGAAAATAATCAATGCTCTTAATATCGTCATAAGCGAATGTGAATAAAGCCTTTTTATTCTCAAGCTTCTTTGACAGACTTACATACATTGTATCCGCACCGCGGTCGGAAATCCTTTTGTAATCAGACTCCGCACCCTCGCAGGAAAGATAAAAACAGCCCCAGTCAATTCTCACATCGTCGCCGAATCTTAATAAAACCGGCTGCTGCTCGCTTTTTATGGAAATTGTTTCAATTCCGCCGTCAAGACAGAATTTATCTATAACCATTTCCGCCTGCCTGCGCTTATCCTGACAGATTTCTTCTGCCACAGACACCTTTATTATAACATCTTCAAGATTTGTGTCAACACTTAAATAGTTTATAGGCCTTGAAAGCATTTTAAAATCGTCCAAAAACATCGGTGCGGTGAATTTAAGTGTAATTTCAGCATTTCCCGCTTTGAATTCGGCGGTTGTCGTCATAGCCGAAATATCTATGCTTTTTTGCTCTGCCTTTTCGGTTTTTCCGTCGGAGCCTAAAAGAATGTATTCCTTATCTTTGATATTCGCATAAACTCTTATCGGCATATCCTTTCCCGTCCAGTGGACAGTATCGCAATCGTTTAATCTGTCCGACGGCAACCAAACGGAAGTATACGGATCGATTGTTATTATAGGTATACTCGGCGCTCTTAATTTCATTTATTTTCTCCTTGATAAGATACTTACTAATGTGCGGCATTGCCGCTGATATAACCAAACCCTATCGGCTCAGCCTTTCAGGCTGACCCACTTCCCCTTTCGTCTAAAGTGGAGGCTTTGAGGCTCCCTTCTTATGCGTCAGCATACAGAGGAGAGCTGTCATTTTAGATGCTAGATATTAGATTTTAGATATTAGACCAATGTGTGCCTAACGAATAATATTCCATTTTAGTCTAGCATCTACCATCTAGTGTCTAATATCTAGTATGAGGGGTATTGTTTTAGATATTAAATATCTGCTTTAAATCGGCTCTCCGGTGATTTCATTAAATGCCGCGAGCCATTCGTTTTTGATAAGCTCATGGCCTGCCGCAGACGGATGAACGCCGTCAAGCGTCCAATAATCGGACGGTGCGTTTTTCTGTGCCTCGTCGAAAATAAGCTGAAGAGGCAGGAAATAAATTCCGTGATTTTCGGCAACCCTTTTTGCCGCGGCGGCAACAAGGTCAACCCCTTGCCTGAATTTATTCCACCTGTCGGGATCCTGTTCCGTCGGAAGAGTAGAAACACCCTCAACCACATAAGGCTGAATTATCATAAGCTTTGTTTTAGGAAGGCGCTCCTTAATTTCCGAAATCATTTGGTCATAAAGCTTTTCGTAGCTGTCGGCAGGGGTGCCGTTTTGCCAGTCTATTTCATGCCAAACATCATTTACTCCTACAAGAATGCTCATAAAATCGGGATTTACATGAATTATGTCCTTTTGCATTCTCGAATAAATGTCCGCAAGCTTGTGACCGCCTATTCCGCGGTTTAACATCTCATATTTAAAGGGATATTTACAGTTTAAATATCCCTCAATCATCGTAGCATAACCGCAGCCGTCATTGTTATCGTCATTGTAGTTTCTGTTGGCGTCGGTTATGGAATCTCCCATAAATAAAATTTTATATGCCATTTTTATCACCCTTTAATAGTACTTTGTCCATTCATTGCCCGAAGAGGCGGCACCTGTGGCGCCGTTTTCCCAATCGTCATCCGCACCGCCGTCATCAGAAATTTTATCGCTTGATTTTAAATTCAAAAGCTCTATTTCGGGCTTTAAATACTTATTTTTCATTTGTTTCTCCTTTTGTCATAGGCATTTCGGTCATCCGAAGCGTCGAACAGCCGTAAGGCTTGAATTTTTTCTTTACCGGTTTTGAAAGAGGCTTATTATCAATCGGCTTTTCAGAGCAGACGAAATTATACCCTTCCTTATAATCCCATGCGATTTCCGCCATGTCGGCTAAAATCGTTATGCAAGGATCCGTCTTTGAAAACGGGATTTCTCCTAAATCCTTTTCTGTAAGCTCGGTCTTTAAATCGGCGAAGCCGTAATTCCACTTAGATTTCGGGTAAATCTCATAATCGCAGTAGGGATACTTCCTTTCGACTCCGTCTTTTATGTACTCTCTTTTCTGCCAGTCCTCTTCGATTTCAAGCGAAAAAACAAAAGGTCCGCGGCAAAGCGCCAACATATCGTTATGCTTAATAAATTCGGTTTCGAACATTAGCTTTACTAAGACACTGTCGCCCGATTTCCACTCTTTATCTATAACCGCAAAGCCGTCCTCAAGCTCAAATTTCTCGCTTATATTAAAGCCCTTAGCGCATTGCGGAAGCCTTATCTTAAGCTTGAATTTAACGCTTTTTTCGGTTTTTATTTCATATCTCAGAAGATTTTTAAACGGATAATCTGTTTTAAGCTCAACCTCGGTTTTAACGCCTTTAAATTCGGTTTTTACTCTTGACGGAGCAAGAGCGGCGGAGACAAGCGAATCTTCGTTTTTAAAAAATGTGCTTAATGCGAATTTCGGCCAGCCCTGATTGAAATTTGAGGTACAGCAGCCGAAATGCGGCTCTAAACCGAAAAGATGAGCGTCGGGTCCGTTTGTGCGGAAGATTGATTTCTCGCCTAATTTTACACAGCCGACCTGATTTACCTGCTGGTCATACTGATGAGTCCACATATCCTCGCTTATAGTCGCAGGCAGAGCGTTATATGCTAACTTTTCAAGCCTGTCGCACCAGTAGCTGTCGCCGGTTATACTAAAAAGTGTTTCATAAGAAAACATTGCCTCAACAACACTGCAAAGCTCCGCTCCCTGAATCGGACTGCTGCCTGAAAGGCATTCGTCGCCGTTAAAATGCCCGACAACCGTTCCGTGATACTTATCCAAAAATTCAAGCATTTTTTTAGGAAATTCCTTATCTCCCATATCGGAGATCTGCGACAGGAGCGCCTCGGATTTTATCGCCATTGCGACATTTACAATGTGCGTTTCATGATTCCATTCGTTTTTCGGACTTTTATAAAAGCCCGAAGAGAAAAGCGCCTTATAATTTGTTCCTGCCGCATAAAGAGATGTGCCGAGATTTAAAAGCCAGTCCTCATGAGTTCTTTCATAAAGCCAGAAAACGGGTATAAGACATTCATACCACCTTGCACTCGCCCAGCCGTAAATTCCGAAATTCTTGACATGATTATCAACGCTTTTAAGGCCCTTATAAACTATTTCTTCTATTCTTTCGTCCTTTGAGCATTCATAATACACGGTCAAAACCTTTAAAATGAGAATTGCGGGCCAGATATCAAAGGTGTTTCTTTCTTCGTCCCTACAGATACAAAGCCAGCCGTCCTCTCTTTGAGAGGCTATTATACCGTCAATATATTTTTTTGCAACCGCTATTTTCTCTTCGTCCTCAAGAAGATAGGCAAGCGGAATAAAGCCGTCAAGCCAGTAGGGAACTCTTTCCCAGCTGTCTATAGTTCCGCCTATATAAGAGCTGTCCCTTATATCAGGCCATATTTTATAAAGATTGCCAGAAAGACCCTCCGCTTGAATTTCAAGCTGTCTTTTAAGCCATCCGCAAGGCTTTATTTCATTTGTTGTGAATTTTCGGTATACCGCAGGATTGTACATAGATTTCCCCTTATTAGATTTTAGATGTTAGATATTAGATGTTAGACGAATGTGTGGCTTTGCCGCTGATGTAACCAAACCCTATCGTCTTTGCCTTCGGCAAAGCCACTTCCCCTAAAGGCTTTAGGGGAAGCTTTGGCCTCTGCTGAAATTTAAGTTTAAAACGAAATCAATAGTATTTCGTCCAAGATTCCGTTACAGCGGAGTCCGAAGCCGCACCCGACGAAGAATCGGAGGAGCTATCGGACTTTGACGGCTCTTCTTGCGATGAGCTGTCTGACGAAAAGATATCGGAGGCGGTGTCGGTGTTTTTGCCGTCGTCCTTTTTAGGTGTATTTTTTGAGGACTGCGAATTTGCGCCCGACGCCTTGCCGTCCGCCGTAACAACTTTATTTGAAGCACTGCTTGTTTCGGAGCTTAAAACGCTTTGTGTCGAGCTTATATCATCCGAAACGGTGCTTTTTGCGGCTTTCCTGCCGCAGCCTGCGAGGGCGGCGGCAGAGAAAACCAATAAAAACAATAGAATAAGCGATTTTTTCATAGCTTTTAAATGCCGGCGTCTTTGCCGGTATCTTCAAGGGAGAACGGGTCGATTACAACATCGTCTCCGCTGTTATCAAGGCAAATTCTATCGCGGGGCTCTTCTAAAATAACAGCCAAAACAGGTTTTTTATAGCTTTTCATTTTATTCTTCCCCTTTCTTATTATGACTGGCCTGCAAATACTTTAAGTATTGCTTTCTGAGCCTCAGTGTATGTTGCCGAGGTGTCGGCAAGTGCGGCAGAGGCTACAGCCTGAATGCTTCTGACGTTGCCGTCCGCATCAAAGTCGGAATAGAAGTATTCTTCGGTTCCGTCAGCATAAGTAACCTTCATATATCCTCTTGCGGCAAACTGTTTTGTGTAGTTAGCCTCTTTAAGGTTGATAAGAGCGGCGGTGTAAATTCCGTTCGCCTCATCCTGCCATTTGGTCTGAGTGATATCTACGCAAAGGCTCTTTTTCTCGTTTGATCCGCCATTGGAAGCGGTCTTGAAGTTATCAAATGTGATATCCTTACCTGCTCTGTATTCCTCGGGAACGATAATTGTTCCGAGGCTTACGGTAACGCCCTCGGTATTCTTAAGAGAATTATAGAGGTCGGTATTTACCTTAGACTCAAAGCGGATACCGCCGCCGTTTTTAACATCGGCAATTCTTACGGACGCGCCTGCGGTAAGAGCGGTGGGTATCTTATTTACTTCAATGTCAAGGTTTGTAAGAACATCAGTGGGCTCAACTTTTGCGTCATGTGTAACGCCGGCTGTTGTTATTCTGCCCTTTGTGAACAGACGGCAGTAAACGGTACCGTCTTCAAAAGCATTTGTACCTGTGCAGAACTTGCCCGAGATTGTGATAAGATACCAGTTATAACCCTTAACAAGATTTGTATCTCCCTGATATTCCATGGTGACATTCATATTGCCGTAAGGAGCATAGCAGGAATATCCGTTATCCTTAATATAAGTATTAAGGTCGGTGCTCAAATCCTGATTGGTAACTGCGTTTCCGACATTTTCTTTTGTCTTGTACCAAACTAAGTTATTAGAATCGTTTAAAACAGCGTCGTAATCAGCAGGAACACGGTTTGTTTCAAGTCTTGATTTATACTGCAATGTTCCGTAAGCATACATAGAAGCTCTATAATAAGAGTTATCCTGAGGAATGAGCGTTGTTGAAGCTTTTGCGGACTCCTTATGAATCGTGTAAGCGTCTCCGGAAGTAGGATTATCATGTCTTGCAAAGAATCCGATAGCGCTTATATTCGCAAGGTCGGCGGAAGAGTCTATTCCGTCATAAGAATAAACAAAGAAGTTTCCTGCTTTGTTATAAGTGTTGACCGGAAGTGTAAAGCTTACCTTATTTATTCCGCTCTTAAGGGAAGGACTTTTAACATAGCTTACTACACCGTAATCAGATGTTGACCCCCATCCCCATTTATCATTGTTTGTATATCTCTTGCCGGTTTTTTCAAATACATAATTTGAAGAATCGGTGTATTTTCCGCTGGCAACCAAAGAATCATAAGAAGTTCTTATGCCTTCAAGCGAGGATTTGTTGCTTACGGCGTCTTTATAAGCACCGAGCGCCGAAACGGCTTTTTCGGTCTTAGTAAGCTCAACCTCAAATGAGATATCGTTTACAATCTGCTTATTTCTAAGCTCTGCAATTGCCACAGCCGCTTTTACAAGTTTGGTTGCGTCATAAGACTCTGCCTCGCCCATTATGCTTACTGCATTATTCATAGAATAGATTTTTGCAAACTGAGCGTCCGAGAACATTCCACCGAGATCAAGTTTTATAATCTCCTGAGTTTCATTATAAAGGTTTGTAACGGCGGTCTTATCGGTTATATTGGTTGAAAGATTGTTAATTTTTGCAGGTGTATCAATTTTATTGATATTATTCTTAACAAGATAATCGGAAATCTTTTTAGCGGTTATAAGCTTTGCCTTGTTCTCGGTTGTAATATAATCGTTATCTCCGCAGGCGGCAACAAGATCACTGTACTTGTTGATTGTATCGCTCATGGTAATGTCGATATTTGTTACATCGAGTTTTTCGGCAAACTCATTTGCTTCCGCACATTTTGCGATAAGAATCTCGGGATAAGAAACTCTTAAAGCTTTTACCTGTTTGTACTGATTTTTCGAACCCGTGTAATCGCTTAATGTAAGCAAAACATTTGAAGCAACTGAGGCTTTTTCGGCGGATAAATCGCTGCGCGAACTGCTACGCTTATCAGTGCCGTTTGAAAGCTCATACTTAGGATAATATGTTGCACCGCTGTCGCTTGTTGCATAAGTAATCTTAATTGTTAAATTGCGGGGCCGATATTTGCTGTCAACAAAATCGCCGACTGCAAAGTCTTTAATATTGATAGCACCGTCATAAGATGAGCTGTCGGTCAAAAATCTCTGCTCAGCATAAGAATATGCTTTGCCTAAATATGCGGTTGCACCGTCATCAGAAGTATAAACGCCGGATTCCATTCTGAGCATAGGATATTTACCGCTTGTGCTTCCGTTAATTCTATCGTTAAAGCAACCTCTTCCTTGAACTCCGTCTGAGAACAAACCGTCGGCAGTATGATAGATAAAGGTCTCCTCGATTTCGGGGACTGCGGTGCCGTGCTGAACGGTTGAGAAAACAAACTCGTTTGTGCCCTGACCGGTGTAAAGATATTTTGAAAGAGCCAAATCATTATCTAAATCGAAATAAAAGCTGCCCTCTGTGAATATCTTTGCTCTTCTTGCACATGCCTCAAGCTTATTTGTGATATCTGCATCATAGGTTTCAAGCGCTTTCTGCTTATCAGCGGAAAGAAGCTTATAAGCCTTATTTGCATTATCATAGCTTTCGGCGGTTTCAGCGGTTACCTTTTCGGTAATCGTGTCGGGTCCGACTACAGCGCTGAGAGATTTTAAAACAGTTTTATATTTTGTTTCAAAATCTTCGGATGTTGCGCTTGAGTGAATAATTACCATTGACGAAATCAACATCAATGATAAAAATGCTGCGGTTAAACCCTTGAAATTGATTTTTTTCATTTTTTTACCTCTCCTTGTTTTAAAAATTTTATATATGAAAACATATCCGAAAGAGCGAAGCGGTTTTCTTAATAAAATGGCTGCGTGGCAGTTTCGAACTCTGCCATGCGGATTTTTTTGCTCCGCCTGCAAGGATATGGAAAGCTTAAGCTTTCTTATACAACGCCCTCTTTAAGGCATTTTTCTACGAACTCGCAGAAGATTGAATCCGACCATGTAAACCACGGTCTTGAAAATACCGAGGGGTCATTTGCGTCAAAGCCCTCATGCATATATCCTGTATCGCCGTCGCAGGAAACAAGGGTATCAAGGATATACTTCATTTCCTTTTTATCGGTAGATGTAAGACCCTGCATGGAAAGAGCCATGTGCCAGATATGGCCTGCCTTTGTATGAGGAGAGCCTATTCCCTTAGCGAATTTGCCCTCATAATAAAATTTATTTTCTTTACTCAAAAGAAGCTTTCTTGTATTAAGATAAATTTCATCATCGGGCTTTAAATATCCGATATAGGGAGCGGAAATAAGGCTCGGGATATTTGCGTCGTCCATAAAGGTGAAATCTCCCATTCCGTTTACCTCGCAGGCATAAACCTTTCCGAAATTCTTATAATCTATAATTCCGAATTCATTTATTCCCTTTTCGATTTCGGATTTAAGCTTTAGAATATCGGCTGTAAGCTTATTTTCACTGCCGAGCATTTCGGCGGCATAGCCTAAAATAACGGTTGCGAACATTTCAGACGGGATATAGTAGCCGTAATTACAGCCGTCGTCCGAAGGGCGGAAGCCCGACCATGTCATACCCGTAGACACGACGGGCTCTCCCATTCCGTTATTATGAATTGTATCGGTGAGCCAATCGGTATCTCTGAAAAAGCGGTAGGGACTGTTTTTAAAGTGGTCCTGCTCGGTTTTAAAGACATTTACGATTGATTTGATAACCGGAACAAACTCATTATCGACAATGGATCTGTCGCCTGTCTTTTTATAATACCTATAAAGAAGTCTTACGGGATAGCAGAGCGAATCGACCTCATATTTATGCTCCCAGACCCACGGTCCGTTTTTGGGGCGGTCGGTCGTCATTCCCTTGCCGTTAGGCGCTTCATTGAAGGCATTCGCATAGGGGTCGATAAGAATATATTTAAACTGTCTTCTTATAACGCCCTTTATGATTTCGGCAACCTCTTTATCCTGAGCAAGTTCGACATAGTGATTGACCTGTGCCGAGGAGTCTCTGAGCCACATTGCCGGAATATCGCCTGTTAAGACGAATATTGTGCCGTCCTCCTTAGGGACAAGCGCTGTTTCAATTGTGCTGGCATAACAGTTTTCATAAAGCTTTGCAAGCTTTTCGGAATGCTTTTTAAGCTTAGCACTGTTTTCTTCGATATGTTTTTTTATAGCAATCGGTAATTCCATAATTTCCTCGTTTTTCCTGTCCCTGTCATTCAGGGACAGGAAATTATTAAATTTACTTTAATTTATCTTCTAAAATCTTCATAAGCTCGTCTTTGGTAAGACCCTTTGAAACGGCCTCGTCAATTGCGCTTTCAAATGCCTTCTGAGCCTGAGCCTTAGCTTCCGCCTCAGCCTTTGCCTCATTTTCGGCATTATTATTCTCATTTTCGGGTGTGACGGGGTCTGCCTTATTTCCTGCCTCATTTGAGGAGTTGCCCGAAGTGCCGAGAAGAGCAACCTTTGCACGGATGGCTCCGCAGTCCTTAAGGTCAACGGCATTATCCTGATTCGTATCCGCCCGTTTTAGCTGTTCATCGGAAAGAA
Organism: uncultured Eubacteriales bacterium; assembly: GCA_934466515.1. Taxonomy (GTDB): domain Bacteria; phylum Bacillota; class Clostridia; order Oscillospirales; family Acutalibacteraceae; genus UBA737. Next base: position 35,034 of record CAKSLH010000004.1, on the reverse strand, counting down.
CGGTTATTTCAGCGAGATAGAGCCTAAGCAGTGTGCAGTCCTTTAAGGTTACCTTTCCGTCAAGGTCAACATCGCCTAAAACAAATTCATCAGCTCTGTCGTCAAGAATAAGGCCTCGCATTGCAAAAACAGAGTTTTTACATTTAAGGGTATCATCCAGTTTATAATAAGGATTATCGACCTCATTAAATGTATTGTTTCTGAACAGTGCGCCGTCAAGTCCCGCGCCCTGATAAACGGTGGTGTCGTTATAAATTCCGTATTCGGATTTTGTGAACGAGCAGCCGTCAACCAAGACATCGGATATTGCGCTCTGCGCCGTATTTTCAAGTCTTAAAAATCTTCCGTTGAAATCGCAGTTTCTGAAAACTACCGCACGGACATATTTAAGCTGAGTTGCGATAACTCTGAATTTAGTAAATCCCGACTCGCCCTCGGTACCGTCGGAAACTATACCGAACGGATCATAAACGGTCTTTTCGTTATTATACGAAGCGTACCAGTCAGCATCGCCCCAGCAAGCCCACAAATACTGATTGTTTACTCTCTGATAGGAGTTCGAATCGAATACAACACCTGCAACACCGCCGTAGTAGCCTACTGCCGCGCCGTTATAATATGTATTTCCCGTGAAATACATATTTTCTCTGGCATGTCTGATTATGGCTTTACTGTTTCGGTTAGGCTCAACCTGAAACGCATTATCAAAGGTTATTTTATAAACGCCCTGAACAGAGGTGTTTTCCGCGTTTGTGACAATTCTTGTCTGACCGTTGCCCTGACCGCTTAAAACATAAAGCTGCATTCCGATAAGGTTGACCGCGGTTCTGTTTCCTAACGGCATAAGCCATGTTTTTCCCGATGTATCGGAAGTATCCTTATACATTCCGCTGAAATTGGAAACCGATGGACTTAAGTCCGCAACGAAAAGCTCACGGTTATTGGTCGTATTGTCATGAACAAAGTTTGAGTCATACAAAACACCTTTTCCCGTTATCGCAAAGCAGGCGCCGCCGAAATCGAAATTACGGACTATAACATTATTGCCCTGACCCGGGGACCAACCTGCAGAAAACTTCGAATCATAGATCTGGTAATAAGAGGATTTATCCGAGCCGTAGGTAAGTCTCATTCCCTTGCCGTCGGCAGTGCTTGCGGCATAGTTTTCAAAATCGCAATTTTTCATTTGGAAGTTTGTAAGCTTTGAGGAATCATTGGTCCATACAGTCCAGCCCGACTGTTCAACGGCATTAAGAATGTTAAGCTCGGCAGGCGAATAGAACGAGCCCGAATGGCCGCCCGAGGTGGTAGCGCCCGAAAGCCTCTGAGAATAGGTTCTTACATTTTCGAGATAAACATTTTCTATGTCTTTTCCGAAATAGGAAATAACTCCGCCTGTTCTGTGGGCATAAATGTCAATATTTTTAACAACGGAATTCGATTCCATTCCCAAAAGATATGTGGGAAGCTTATTGAATGCCCAGTTAAACGAGGTCCAGAGGAAAACGGTATCGTGCATATTCTCGCCGACAACCGAAACATTTTTCGGAATTATAAGCGGCTGAGTAAAGCGGTAAATTCCCTTCGGGAAATAAAGCACGCCGCCGCCCTGACTGCCTAAGATATCAAGCAGACTCTGAACATAAGGAGTTGCGTTCTGATCCTTACCGCTCTCGACATTCTGACCTGTATAGACATTATCCTTTACATTAACGGTTTTCATGGAAAGGAGCTTATTATAAACGCTTTCGTCAACCGTTACATTATAAGGAACCGACCAGCCGAAGCCGCTGTACAGCCAAAGCTCATAGTCGCCTTTCGGGGTGTCCTCCGGAACGGAAAGTCTTACATTGTAATTTGAGAAAACAGTTTCTATGGGTAATTCTTTAACAACAGTTCCGTTTTTCTTTACAAGAAGAGCCTTTAAATTGCTGTAATCCTTATTATTCTCATCATTTGAAACCGGAAAAGCGAGGGTTTTTCCGACAACCTCGATATATCCTCCCTGAGATATACGCTTTCCGTCGTCACCGACGGTATAATCAATATGCGGAGCATTAAGAATAAGGGTCTTTTCTACGGGGTTGGTATTTTCGTCCATTCCCTTAAGCCTTACGGCATAAAGGCCTTTTGGCATATCGTTATTATCCTTATCCTTTTTGGGGATTATGAATTTTACCGAATCCTCTGTTCTCTGAACAATTTCTGCGGCTATTGCCTTTGAGTCATCAAAAACAATACTTGAGGGGTCTGAAGAATAAGTACCCTTTACAACGCCCGACTCATTAAACGCCTGATAATCGAAATACTTTTTATCAGCCGAGGATACACTATAAGGCTCAATTTCAACATCAGTTACGATATTTCCCAAATTCTCGCCGTTTATAAGAACCGCGTCGCCTGCGTCCTGATAGGTAGAGCCCGAGAAATAGATATTTATATCGTCCGAGGTTTCGTCGATATCCCAATCGCCCTTAACGTATGTTATTTTAAGGTTATCGTACCAACAGTTAAATCTTTGGTCGCACCCTGCCAAAACGAACTGACCTCTGATATCGCAGACGCCGAATTCGGTTTCGATTATTGTCGTTTCGCCCTGAGTGATCGTCATGGTAACCGACTTTTCATTATAAACATAGTTTACATGAACGGGCTCAGAGGGGTTTATAGTCTCGCTTAAAGCACCCTGAGGACCGTAGGGCTTAACGGTTCCGCCTGTAGAATAGGTCGAACGGTATCTTCTGAATTCATTAGCGCCCGCATCCTCGGGGAAGTTAGCTAAATATGAATAGAGGTAATTATCCTTATCAAAATAATAAGCATAGCCTATAGGAGCGTTAGCATAGAAAGGAATCGGTGTATCGGCTTCGACATAGAAATCGAAATCTACTATCTGCATTTTTGCCTTTTCGGGAAGAAGCTCATCCTTTATTCTAAAAGCAGATTCCTTTAAGGAGATTGCGGAGCTTTTAAAGGCATTATCCGAAGTAACCGTACCTTTATCGCCGAGCCAAGTATCGACATCGCGGACATCAATATATCTTGAAAGCGCCGACTCATCATCAAAGCTGTCCTCATACACGAAGGTTTTATTCTTATCCCAATAATCGGCAGCAGGCATTTCGGACTTATGCGTATATTTTTCATTACCCGAAATTTTATCACTCCGAGCCTTAAGCTCATCAAGATAAGCCTTTTTATTAGGAATGGTTTTCTTTGCTTCCTCAGAGAGGGCATTAAAATCGGAAAGTGCCGAATTTAAAGCTTTTGAATCGTCATTTGAAAGGGTGGCCGCGCGGAGATTAAAGATACCTGCGTGCTTCTTTAAGAAAATATCCGCTTCGGATGAAGCGTCGTTTCCCGCAAAGCTTATTCTTAAATCGTCAAGATAAAGCTCATTGTTCTGTGTAGTAAAACCGACTCTTGTAAGAGCGCCGTCTATCAGATTCGCGGTACGGTTGAAAGGCTGCATATAGCCGTCCTCTGAAATGAGAGTGATTTCGACAGTACCCTTAGAATACTTAGCCTGAACATTTACCCATGTATTATAGGGGAGCTTTTCGGTCTTTTCCGCATTTACGGCTTTAAAAGCATTCTGATTATATCCGTAATCGGCATTGGGTCTGGTCCAGCCCCACTGAGAGGTCGGCATTCCCACCGAAACCGCTTTCAGCTCGCCTTTGACGGATTTTATCGCAATTCCGCGCCAGTTGTTTTCGTCAACATAATCATAAACAAAAGTCGGATAGCGGTAATTGTCATTTGAGCTGTCGCAGGTGATATACATTTTTGCATTTACCGTATAAAGCGTTTTTTTCGGCATAAAGTTTGTCGAAAGGAGGATAACGCCGTTATTCCCCGCTTTATTTGCGGCAGATGTACTTTTATTCTGCAGCTTTGCTGCGGTATTACTGCCGTTTATGCTATCCTTTTTAGGATTTGAAACAGCCTCAATTTTTGTTGTTTTGGTATCAATATTATCGTCTCCGAAAAACATTGAAATATCTTTGTTTTCGAAATCCGCAAATGCGTCTGCCGCGGTTGTTTCGGAGGAGCCGAACGGATCGTCCGAGGTATCGTCCTTATCGTTATCGTTTGCGGCATAGAGCCTGAAAACAGGAACGGACAGCATAACAAGCGCTAAAAGAAGCGAAAGCTTAGCTTTAACTGATTTTGACATTTTCATTTATCCGTTCCTCCTTACTTGTTTTTCTTTGAGCCGGCGGTGTTTTTGCCGTTTATGCCGTTGAAGTAATAAGAATATTTCTTATTTTCGGTCCAGTCCTTCACAGTTTCGGGAATAGGGTCGTCCCAGCCTCCGCCGACATAGTTATCATAGTCGCCGTTAATGGTATCGGGGGTTAGTTCTACTATGATATTATCTATATAAGCGTCGGTCTCAACAGTTTTAACTCCCACTCTGCCGAAGCCGATTATCTCTTCCCAGCCGCCTGTACCGTAGGTAAGGTCGTTTTTCTGAGAAAGTCCGTCATCGGTATACTTAATAACCTCTTTGCCGTCAAAAGAAACGGTGATAATATTATCGAAAACGGAGATTGCGAGATTGTGCCAAGTGCCGTCTCCTAAAATATTATCTATATTGACAGCCTTACCGAGTCTTGTTCCGAGGTTTGAAACCTTTGTTGCCGAGCTGTTTACATGCTTATAAAGCGAAACCGTCATCTGGTCCTTATTATCAATAAACTCATTCTGAACCGTTGCGGCGTAGTCCGAATAGCCGTACCACTCAACAATCCGGCTTCTTGCGCTTAATGCTATGACATTATTTGCATTTTTAGCCTTAGGGTCGCACTTCTCGGTATATTGGAAGTCCATACTGACCTTATAATCCGACCAAGCCTCATCGCCTATAAAATCAATTGAATCCTGAAGCAGCTGTTTATACAAAAATCTGTTTCCGTTTTCAACTTTTCTTTCGGCATATTTAGGAGCATGCTCGGTTACGGTACCGTTATTATCGTAATCGAAATTCTTCTGTCCGCTCGTCCATTTATATTTTTTATTGGTAAGCGTCCATGCGTCCTTGCTTATTGCAAGCTTTTTATCATCGGAAAATGTTTCATAAAGCACGATACTTTCATTTGATGAAAGGTCCAAATCGGGGTCGATCTTTTCTGTCGGCTTAGAAGCACTTGAAGTATCCGAAGAATCATTATTATCGGGGTCATAAGTGCCCTCTCCCGAGAATTTAAGGTCGGTGAAATTCGATTTAACGAATGTGTTTTCCGAAACCGAATGAATTCCGAGGCCTGCATAAATCGGACCCGTATATTCCATTGACGCATAGCCCGCAAGCTTCCATGTAATATCATTAGCGCCCTTATATCTGCATTCGACGGTGTTTTTCTGCACCGTCACTCTAAGCTGAAGGGGATAAGAAACGCTTTTAGCATTAGTAAACTTCCAGCCGCCCGCTGTTTTTGTGCGATAAACTATCATAAGTCCCTGCTGTCTTACATGTAAGAACACGCCCGCCGCGTCATTTGAAAGAGAGCTTCTTATCATAATTCCCGAGGAAGCGTTTATATGAACGGCAGAGCCTGAGATTTCGGGAGCGAAGCTGTTCATTGTCGCCTCAACCGTTAAAGAATCGCTGTCCTTAGGAGCGACATTGAATTCCTTATAAGCAAATGTAACATCATCGGTAGTTCCCCAGTAGCAATAAGCGTTTGAACGGATATCGTAGCTGTTGCCCGACTGCTTTATATCGCCCTGAGGGGAATAAGAGACATCACCGTTTTCAGTTTCCACATCGCCGTCGATATTTATAAGCTTAAGCTCGGGGTTTGTTTCGTCAATTTTTTCAGCCTTAACCTTTAAGATATTAGGAACAAGCACCGCTGCGGCAATTAAAACCGCGGACAATGAAAGAGTAAGAATCTGTTTATGAAGTTTTGAAAATTTCAGTTTCACCTATGCTTCCTCCTTTTTGATTTTGCGTTTTTTAGCGTGGCAATAAAATCCGTAGCAGCAGCCTAAGTTAATACTAAGCAAGCCTATCGCTCCGAGCATTACCCAGACCGTTTTGCTCATTTCGCGGTTAATGAATTTAACCGTATACTTTCCCGCGTTTTTAATGTATTTTATTACCTGCTCTATGGGGCTTTCGGTATCGCCGTCCGAAGTATCGGTATCGGGTTCCTCGGTATCGTCTGCCGAAGCGTCCTCATCGGGAAGAGAGGAAACAGCGTCTAACAGCGAAGCTAACAGCTCGCCCTCAGCAGTAAGGTGGGCTTTAACGCTGTCGTCAAGCATTTCATAGGCATAATTTGCTATGTTTATATCCACCTCATCGTCCTTAGTGACGGTTTCGGGGGTAAGACCCAAAACATAGGAGAAATTATCCTTAAATGCGTCCGCCGCCTTGATTTCAGCCGCCTGCTCGGGATTTTCAATAAGCTTTAAGGCTTCTATTCTTTTTATAAGCGATTCTAAAAGTGTTCTGTAATCCTTAAGCATTTCTACGGCATATTTATTTATCTCATAATCGCCTAAGGTGTTATAAGCGTTTCTGACACCCGTTTCATCGCTCGTCTGAACGGTATCGACGGTTAAATCAAAGGTCCATTTAAAGGGCTGGGAAAGATATTCCTTTACAGCCTCCTCCGCAGCAGCGCGCTGTTTCTTTTCAAGCTCTTCCTTTTCTATCTGTTCCTGCTCTTCCTTAACCTGATTATTTAAGTAAGAAAGAACGCTTTTCATGGTATTCTTCTCTTTGGAAAGCTTTACCTGCGCCTGAACAGAAAGATTTTCCGCCGCCGCTACAGCCTCTTTTAATGCCTCAATATCCTTAAACTTTCCGTCGGCTGTTTTTTCGGTCGTAACATTTGATTTTGTGCGTGAAAGTGCGTAGGCATAATCGCTTTTGAACTTTTCGACCTCTCGGTCAACGGGATTATTAGCATTATTTTCACTTAATCTGTTATATTCCTTGATTGCCGCCGCAAGCTTATCATAATTAGTTACAAGCTGTCTTTTTTCGCCGCTCAGCTTGCAGTAGGCGTTATAGGCATTTGTAATTCTTTCATTACAGGGTTTTGTTAAAACAACGGGGTCGTCAATCGCGTTAATAAGGTTAATGACATTGGTAACATCACTGAGCGATGCCGAGCCTGCGGTAATTGCTCCCGAACCGAAGGAGGAAACAGAAATTTCCCTGATATTGCCGCCTTCAAAAACATAGAGGGTTTCTATGCTCGGGGTTATAACCGTATCGGAAAAGTCTTTCTTTGCCTGAAAAGAAAATTTTAAGATATTTCCTTTCTTTAAGGTGACGGTGCTTAAGGAATCCCAGAGGAACTTAAGCTTTCCGTCCTTGGCATTCACAGTATAGCCGTCCATATTCTTGACATTTATTTTCTCACTTGAACCCGAAAATGCTATCTTCGAGCTGTCAAACGCAAGATTCATAACTATTCCGCTTATCTTAAGGTCGGAGGTGCCGGTATAGTCAACCTTTACCTCAAAGGTATCGTTTGCCTTGATACCGGTCACATTATCGACCTTAAAGGATGCGGCTGAATCCGCAGAGATTACAAAACAGCTTGTCGGGAGAATGAGAAGCAAAGTCAATGTGAAAATAACTGCTTTTTTGATAATATTTGCTTTCACGGTTTTCTCCTTTCCGCAATTATTACTCCGGCTTATAAGCCTTCATCTGTTTTTGTATCTCGCTCTTTACATTTTCAAGCTTTGCGTCCTTCATTTTCTTCATCATCTGCTCATAAGGAGTGTTCCACTTACTTCCGTTAAGTCCAGAAAGAAGCTGTTCGTTAAACTCCTTGGTTACGCTCGAAATGTTCGAAACATCCGTAAGCATTGAAGAAAAATCTGCTCTGAAGCGGTAATAAGGCGTTTTATGAAGAGTAGGTCTGACATTCTTTTCGAAATCAAGAGCCCATTCGGACTGACCGTCCAGAATAACCGGCGTATGATAAAGCAGATAAGTGTTTGTAACGGTCCAGAAGCACTTTCCGTACTTGCAGTTGGAGCTGGGCTGAACGGTGTAATCTACGCCTTGGGCGCAGGTGCCGTTAAGCGTATAATGATAGGTATCATACTTTTTGGCATAGTCGCTGTTTTTCTCAAAGCCGTAGCAAAGAAGGTTTGCAAGGTCATTTCCGGGGGTTCCTACGGGTGAGCGCAGAAGGTCTAAAAGCTGTATAGCCTCTTTCGGATATTTTGCGGTAATCGGAATTACCTGATATGTAGCCTCGCTGCCTAAGGTTGAGGTTCCGTTGAACTGCTGGTCGGTGGTATCGAGTAAAAGTCCGTAGGTTCCTATTTCTCCGTTATTCTTTATATAGGAAACTCCGCGCGCCTCCCCTGTTTCGGGGTTATCCGTTCCGTACCACATACCCGAAGCGTTTGCCGAAATTACGGCCGATCTTGTTCCGCCACCGTTAGATGTGAGAACATCCTCGGGGATATAGCCTGCGTTGTACCATTTTCCGGCATATTCAAGGAAAAGCTTATAAGCGTCGGTCTCTGCAAAATTTACAAGCTGAGCGTTATCGTCAAATGCGTCATAGCACAGATTTGCTCCGTTAAAGCTCTGCGCGCCTACAAAATCATAGCCGCGTTTAGATAAGATTTTGCCCAAAGTGATAACATCAATTCCGTTTCCTATGGTATCGGTATCGTAAGCGTTTGCCGCCCAGACCTTTTCAAGGAATTTTGTTATTTCATCATAAACCGCGCGGGTAGTCTTAGTCGAAGCATGAGCCGCATTAAGAAGCGCGTCAACATTCATATACTGATAAAGCTCGGCAGGAATATCAAGACGGGCGGACTGAGTAAAGATAGGCTGCTGAATAGGAATCATATAAAGCTTATCCTTATATGTGCCGCTGTAATAATCCTCGGGATAATCCTTCATTTCCTGATAAATATTCGGAGTGTCCTTTTCATTTATAAGGCCGTCAAGCTCCGAATAAGCGCCCTTTGTGATTTCGCTTTCAACATCATACTCATAGCCTGACCATGCGATATCCACCTGATCGCCGGCATTCATCCAAAGCGACCAGTTTGAAGTTGACTGATCGATAAACTCAACCTGAACCCCGGGCATAAGCTCATTTAACTTTTTATTGAATTCCTTGTGAACTAAGTCGTCGTCCTTGCAGCCCAAAGCTCCCGAAAAGCCCCATTTAAGGACAACCTTGCTGTTTTTACCTTTACAGCCGGTAAACAGCAGAGCCGTCATACAAACCGAAAGGACAACCGCCAAAAATCTTTTAAAATTAACTTTCATATTCGCACCTCATTTTTTATTCTTTAACCGAGCCTACCGCAATTCCCTTTGCAAAGTATTTCTGCATATAGGGGAAAAGAAGCAGAATCGGAACAGTTGCTATGATACACATTGCGTATTTCATTGTTTCAAGCGGAATTGCAGATGTATCTCTTACACCCGATTCCTTAAGCGCTTTAACAAGGACATCCGCATTATTTAAAATTTTCTGCATTAAATACTGAACTGTCCAGTATTCCTTTTTTGTTATATAAATAAGAGAGGTCTGCCAGTTGTTCCAACCGCCGACAACGCCTGTAAAGAAATTCATTCCTATAATCGGCTTTGACATCGGAAGAACTATGCTCCAGAGGGTTTTGAACTGGTTTGCGCCGTCAATTTCCGCGGCTTCTATAAGCGATTTCGGAACGCCCTTAAAGAAGGTTTTATAAACGATAACGCCCCAAGCGCCTACCTGCGGCAGCAGATAAATAAGCGGATTATCCTTAAGACCGTACATCTGAGTATAGACCATATATGTAGGCATCAGACCGCCGCTTACAAACATTGTTCCAAGAAGGATAACATTGACGGGTTTTTTGAGCATGAAATCGTCTCGCGTAAGCGGATAGGCAAAAGCGCAGTTGACAACGATGTTTATAACGGTGCCGAGCACTGCGGTAATAATTGTAAATATAACCGCTCTGCCCATAACCCCGATATTTTCAAAAAGCATTTTATATGCGGCTGCCGACCATGCCTTCGGAAAAAACGAAAAACCGTAGGTTGAGAATTCCGCCTCGCCGGTGAATGAAATTATCAGAATCATCAAAACCGGAACTAAGAAAATAAGGGTCATTAAAATAAAGATAATATGTAAAACTATAGGATAAACCTTTCCGTCCTTCATTAAAATTCCCCTTTCTTAATAAACTGAATTCTCGGGATTTACCTTTTTGATAATCGTATTTGTGACTATCAAAAGGACAAGTCCGACTGCCGACTGGAAAATTCCGACGGCGCTTGTTACACCTACGGTATACTTACCTGCAAGTCCGTGGTAGAGATAAACCGCCAAGGTTTCGGTTGTGCTGTAAAGCGCGCCCGAGTCTAAGGTCATCTGATAGAAGATATCCATTCCGCCCGACAAAACCTGACCCATTCGAAGAATTAAAACCATGCTTGCCATAGGCATAAGCTCGGGCAGAGATACATAAATCATCTGCTTGAACTTTCCTGCTCCGTCAAGCGCGGCGGCTTCATAAAGCGAGGTGTCAATAGATAGGAGCGCGGCATAGTAATAAAGACTTGCCATTCCGACATCCTTCCAGATTTCAAAGAAGGTCAGTATATAAGGCCAGTATTTTGCCGCTTCTCTTGAAGAATAAAGATTAACAACATCCACGCCCATTCCCTTAAGAGCTAAAGTAAGAACGCCGTTCGTAGGGCTTAAGATTACATATCCTACATAAGCGACAACAACCCATGAAAGGAAGTTCGGAATAAGCATTGCGGTCTGATAAAGCTTATTCGCGCGTTTTGATTTAACATCGTAGAGCAAAATCGCAACTATCATACCAAGCATCAGGTTTACAAGAAGCATCCAAGCGATATTGTAGCCTACGGTATTTCTTATAACCCTTACCATATCTCCCGAATCGAAAAAGTTTTTAAAGTTTTTAAACCCTACCCAAGGACTGCCGAAAATTCCGTCGCGGTAGTTATACTCCTTGAAGGCAAGCACCATACCGAAAACGGGGATATAATGAAACAGAATCATTGAGGCAAGCCCCGGAAGAATAAACAACAGATAGGCTAAATTATTTTTTAATTTAAGCCTGTTGTTTTTTGTCTTAAGCCTTGACATTTATTTTTCTTCCTTTCTATTCTGTTTTAACGGCATCTGTAATATCCGCGTTATTTTTCTTCGGCTTTTCGCCCTTTATAAGCAAACTCCATTTTACAATTACAAAAACGGTAGCCGCAATGAGAAGAACGATTATAACCGAAAGCACAACATATAAAACCTTTTCGGCAGTGCTTATCTTCGCACCCTTATTTTCTATAACGGTGGAAATCTCATCCTTGCCGCCAGATTTATCGGTATCTTCGGTTACGGTATTGTCAGCGTCGGCAGCGGTATCGGTCTTATCTCCGTCAGAAGCTTTGCTGTCGGTTCCGGTCTGTCCCTTATTATCTGCCTCATTTGCGGCAAGCGGAGCATAGCTGTCGGGATTTGTTATCGGGTGAACATCCTTAAGCTGAGGATAAGCGCCTGCGGCAACGGTAAATCCCGAAATATTAGCGAATGCCGCGCCTATTTCCGCCTGAGAGCCCGCGGCAAAGCCGATTTCAAGTCCGCCTACAGCGTCTGTTATCCAGTTGTTTTTGGTAACGGTTTTATTTGTCTGCGCTTTATTTCTGCCCTCAATAACCGATAATGTATAGCAGTTTTCGCAGACCTCTGTATTTTTAGGAATTCCCGAGCCGTAAACATCGGTTGCATAGAAGCAGCCCGAAGAGCTTGTAAGAACCTTTCCTGCCGACCAGCAGTTTTTGATTGTCGAGCCGTATTTGCTCATCGGTCCGCTGAAGGCTCCGGCACTTGTATAGCTTCCCGAAAATGTTCCGTTATAAAAGCAGTTTGAAATTGTAACCTTGCCCGTATACGCGTCCCAATAGGTTTCGTTGCCTCCGCAGAAGCCGCCCGAATTCCAAATACCGGTTGAGGTTACATTCGCATAGGAATAGCTGTTTTTAACCGAGCTTGTTTTTCCTTTTTCAGCAGAAAGAGTTCCTATAAGTCCGCCGACATTGTTTGAAGCCGATTTAACCGTACCAGAGCTTCCGCATCCGGTAATCTTTGTATTAAGAGCGGTTCCGACAAGAATTCCTGCCGACTGCTCCAAAGACATTCCCGGATTTGTTGACCAGTCAGAATTCATCGAAGAGTTACCCTCAACGGTGCTTGTAACATTGGCGTTTAAAATAACGATATTTTTAAGGGTCGCATTCTTCGTCTGTCCGAAGAAGCCTGCCTCCCAGCCCATTGATTTATCCTTTTTATAACCGCTGTATTTTTCGGCAAGCGTTGCGCCTGTAGGGTGATGGTTTATCGTGAGGTTTTTAATTATGTATTTAGGAGTTCCGTCAGACGCGGTATCGCAGGTGAATGTGCCCGTAAAAGGAGCGCTGAACTTACCTATAGGAGTAAAGCTTGCTATCTGCGACATATCAATATTATTCGCAAGCTTATAGGTTGCCGAGAGATTGTTCCTCATTTCGTCAAGCTGAGCGGCGGTAGTTACAAGGTAAGGATTTTTCGCCGTACCCTTTCCGCTTCCGCTGAAGCCTGCGGCGCTTACCGAAATTCCGATAAGATTTACCGACGCAAACGCCAAGCAAAGGGTCAACGCGAAGCTGAGCCATTTTACCATTGATTTTCTTTTCATTTTTTAATGCCCCTTCCAAAAATTGCAAAAATATTCCATTTTAAAAATCGGCGGTTACAAACATTTCTTGTCGGATTTTACAAAAATCAATCAACTATTTTCAAAGAAAATCCAACAGATTTTATATCCATTTTTATTATATGTTGTTTTTATACAATTCTCAATAGCAAAAAGCGACTGAAAATATTGCAAAAAGAGATATTTTCTCTAATAGTTGAATTATAAATCAATATATGGTATTCTATATTTATCTCATATACAAGGAGACAAATTATGGAAAATGCCGAATTCCTTGATTTAAACGTATTGCCGAAATACGAATTTTCCTGCTTTCGCAGATTTATAAAGGGCGAAAAGCACATTGAGCGAATTTCAACCGAAAATGTTCTTATACTTATGCTTGAGGGAACGCTGATTTTCAGGGAAAACGGAACTGAAATCTCTCTTAGTCCAAACGAATACTATATTCAGAAGTCCGGCGGACACCAGACAGGACCAAAGCCAAGCCTTTTGCCTTACTATTATTTCGTTCATTTCACCGCGCCTGTAACCGATAATGAAAAAGGGCTTCCTATAAGAGGAACGTTTTCAAAAGAGACTCTTCTGCCCCTTATTTTTGACCTGAATCAGGTAGAAACCAATCCGAACAGTAATTTTTTTCAAAAAAGCCTTTCCTTTATGAAGCTTCTGAATTCCTTAGGTTCTAAAAATGTCTCGTCCGATCCGCTGATAGAAAAAATGTGCCGTCTTATGCAGAACGGCACATCAAAAAAATATCATATAAACGATCTTGCCGAGGAATTGGGATATTCCAAGGATTATCTTATAAAGAAGTTCAAAAGCTCAATGAATATTACACCCCACCAGTATATGATAAACCTGAAGGTAAACAAGGCAAAATCCCTGCTTATGACATCTGAAATGCCGCTTTCAAAAATAATATTCGAATGCGGATTTGACGACCCCTCGACCTTCCACCGCAATTTTTTAAAGGAAACGGGAGTAACGCCGTATCAGTTCAGACTGCAGAATAAAAAGGCAAGGCTGGAGATATAAAGCGATTGTGAATAATTTTCCTTTTCAAGTAAATAATACAAAAGTACAGATTTTGCGTTATTTTGCACCAAAAAGGGAGATTATATATGAAAGCAACCGGTATTGTTAGACGGATAGACGACCTCGGACGGGTCGTTATACCAAAGGAAATCCGCAGAACTATGAGACTTCGCGAGGGCGACCCCTTAGAAATTTATACAAACATGAGCGGAGAGGTCATTTTTAAAAAATATTCGCCTATGGGCGAGCTTTCCGACGGGGCGGAAGAGCTTGCAAGAACCTTGTTTGAAGAAATCAAAATTCCGCTTATAATCTGCGACAGGGACCATGCGGTTGCCTGTGCGGGAATTTCAAAGCTGCTTACTGAAAACAAAAGAATCACGCCTGAGCTTGAAAGCATAATGGAGCAGAGAAAGCTATATAAGCCCAACGGCGAAACAAAGGCGCTTGAATTTTTAAACGACAACATTTTGCTTGTTTCACCCGTAATTTCGGCAGGGGATATAACAGGGGCAATTGTTCTTTTATCGGGAAAGAGCGAAAAGGAGCTTACCTTATCCGACGAAAGGCTTATATCGGTAGCCTCCCAGTTTTTGGGCAGTAAGACATAACGCTAGACATTAGATGTTAGACGGTAGATATTAGACTTAAATGAATTTTATTAACTTTTCGTGCCGACAGGCACACATTGGTCTAATATCTAAAATCTAGCGTCTAGTATTTAGAAAAATACCCCTCAGTCGCGCATAAAGCGCGACAGCTCCCCTCTGTATTGACATTCGTCAATAAGAAGGGAGCCTTGTTTTAGCTTCAGCAAAAATAGACACTTGAAAAATATAAAAAAATGTATATATAATGGTCTCACGGCGGTGATAAAATGACAGAGTCAGCCGTTGTTAATTTTTCATTTTCAATTTTCAGTTTTCAATTGATTTTTTATTATCTCAATCTGTTTTTCAACCGAGCCGAGGCCTGTTCCGCCGCGGCTTATTCTTTTTGCGGCGCAGTTTTCAAGCGAGATAAACTCATAAAGGTCGCTTTCAAAAAGCGGACTGAATTTTTTATATTCTTCTAAAGGCAGTTCTTCGAGCACGGTATCCATGTTGCTGCAAAGATTTACGATTTCGCCCGAAAGCTTATAGGCGCTTCTAAAGGGCAGACCCTTTGTTACGAGATAATCCGCAAGGTCGGTTGCGTTTATAAAGCCCTTGCCTGCCGCCTGTCTCATTTTTTCGGTATCAGCTTTAAGGGTTAAAACCATTCTGTTTAAAACCTCAAGGCAGATTTTCACGGTTTCGCATGCATCAAACACGCCCGCTTTATCCTCCTGCATATCCTTATTGTATGCAAGGGGCAGACCCTTAAGGGTTGTAAGCATTGCGGTAAGCTCACCGTAGACTCTGCCTGTCTTTCCTCTTATAAGCTCCGCCATATCGGGATTTTTCTTTTGCGGCATTATTGAAGAGCCGGTTGTATAAGCGTCGTCAAGCTTAACAAATCCGAATTCAAAGCTTGACCAGAGAATAATCTCCTCGCAAAATCTTGAAAGGTGCATCATTAAAATTGAAAGACAACTTAAAAGCTCGGCTATAAAATCCCTGTCGGAAACGCCGTCAATGGAGTTTTCGCAAATTCCGTCAAACCCCAAAAGCTCCGCTTCATAAATTCTGTCGGTATTATAAGTCGTTCCCGCCAAGGCGCAAGAGCCTATCGGAGAAACATTCATTCTCTTTTTGCAGTCTGCTATTCTTCCGATATCGCGCAAAAACATAAAGGCATAGGAAAGCAGATGATGTCCGAAAACTATAGGCTGGGCGCGCTGAAGATGTGTATATCCGGGCATTATCGCGCTTTTATATTCCTGTGCTCTTTTAGTAAGTGTTATTATATTTTCCTTTAAAAGCACTGAAATCTCATCGCACTGCTTTTTAAGATAAAGTCTTGTATCTAAAGCTACCTGATCGTTTCTGCTTCTTGCGGTGTGAAGCTTTTTACCTGTTTCGCCTATCATTTGTGTTAAACACTGTTCAACAAAAGTGTGGATATCCTCGCTTGATTCGTCGATTTTAAGTTCCCCCGAATTAAGCTCCTCTAAAAGCTTTTCAAGACCCTGTGTAAGCGCTTTTCCCTCTTCCTCGGTTATGATACCGCATTTCGAAAGCATTTTCGCATGCGCAATGCTGCCCTTTATATCCTCCCTGTACATCAGCTTATCAATTCCGATAGAAGAATTGAATTCCTCCGCCGTTTTATTTATCTCTCCGCTCGTTCTTCCTGCCCAAAGCTTTGCCATATTATCACCTTTTTGAATATTTATGCAAAAATTAAATGTCTTTACCGCATTATTATACAGTAAAGACATTTAAAAGTCAACTATAATAAATAATTATTCCGTCGGTTGTTCCTCGTCCTTTAAAAGCTTTTCAAGCTTTTCGACGCATGACGGGCAGACTGTTATTCCGTTTAACTCCACTCCGTCTGTCAGCCTGTCGCAAAAAGCGCATGTGGGGCGGAATTTTCGAAGAACGATATTTCCGCCATCCATATAAATCTCGACGCTGTCAATATTAGCTCTGAGCCCCAATTGACACCTGAGCTCCTTTGGAATAACAATTCTTCCCATGCTGTCAAGCTGTCGGACAATTCCCGTTGATTTCATTAAAACCGCCTCCGGTTCAGATGTTTTTCATCTCGTTTATAGCCTCGTCTATCTTGGCTATTTTTTCTTCGGCCTTTTTAAAGCCCTCGCGCTGAGCCTCGACAACCTTTTCGGGCGCCTTAGCCATAAAGCCTGCGTTATTTAACTTCTTTTCGAAGAATTCCTTATCGACTAATGCCTTTTGCCTGTCCTTTGAAAGCCTTTCAAGCTCTTTTTCAACATCGACAAGCTCCTTCATCGGCATATAAACATTCGCCTTTTCGCAAACTATGCTTATGCTCTTATCATGCGAAACCTCTTTTGCGATATTTACCTCGCTTGCATAAGCCAAGCGGCAGATATAAGGAATACCTGCGCTGAAAACGCTTAAAAGCTCGGTTTCGATATTAACGGTTACTTTTTTAGAGGGCGGAACATTCATTTCGGCTCTGCGGTTTCTTATCGCCTTGATAACGCCCATTATCTTCTCAAAGTCTTCCTTTTCCTCGGGGAAATCAAGATTTTTGTCAAAAACAGGCCAAGGGGAAATCATAAGCGCCTCGCCTAAGTGCGGCATAGACTGCCAAATTTCCTCTGTTATAAACGGCATAAAGGGGTGAAGAAGAGCAAGCGTACCGTTAAACACATAGGTAAGCACCGAGCACGCGGTGTCCTTTTCTTCCTTATTATCCGCAAAAAGACGGGATTTGCAGATTTCGATATACCAATCGCAGAAAATATCCCATATAAAGTCATAAAGCTTTGAAACGGCAAGACCGAGCTCGAATTTTTCGAGATTTTCGGTTACCTCGCAAACAAGAGCGTTAAACTTGGTTAAGATCCATTTATCCTCAACCGCAAGCTTTAAGCAGTTCAAGTCCTTAACCTCGCCTTTTTCAAGATTCATCAAAATAAATCTTGCGGCATTCCAGATTTTATTCGCAAAGTTTCTGCTTGCCTCAACCCTTTCGGGGATATATCTCATATCGTTTCCGGGGCTGTTGCCGGTAGCAAGGGAAAATCTGAGTGCGTCGGCGCCGTATTTATCAATAACCTCAAGCGGGTCAACGCCGTTACCCAAGGATTTCGACATCTTTCTGCCCTGAGAGTCTCTTACAAGTCCGTGAATAAGAACCGTATCAAACGGAACCTCGCCTGTTTGCTCAAGTCCCGAGAACATCATTCTCATAACCCAGAAAGGAATTATATCATAGCCCGTTACAAGGGTGTTTGTCGGGTAATAATGCTTGAAATCCTCTGTCATTTCAGGCCAACCGAGCGTTGAAAACGGCCAGAGTGCCGAAGAAAACCAAGTATCAAGCGTATCGGGGTCCTGATGAATATGAGTGCTGCCGCAATGGGCGCATTTTTTCGCATCCTCTTTGCTGACGGTTATTTCTCCGCAATCGTCGCAGTACCACGCAGGAATGCGGTGACCCCACCAAAGCTGACGGGAAATACACCAGTCTCTGATATTTTCAAGCCAGTGGAAATAAACCTTTTCAAATCTCTGAGGAACGAATTTTGTAACGCCCTTTTTAACCGCATCTATGGCAGGCTTAGCCAGAGGCTCCATTTTAACGAACCACTGCTTTGAAACCTTAGGCTCAACCGTTGTTCCGCAGCGGTAGCAGGTGCCGACATTATGGGTATAAGGCTCAACCTTAACGAGCGCGCCCTCTTTTTCGAGGTCCTCAACGATTTTCTTTCTTGCCTCGTATCTGTCAAGGCCTGCGTAAGCAGGATAATCGTCGGTAATCCTTGCGTCGTCGGTCAGAACATTTATAACCTCAAGATTATGCCTTAAGCCGACCTCAAAGTCATTGGGGTCATGCGCAGGCGTAATTTTTACAACGCCTGTTCCGAAATCGGTTTCAACATAGCTGTCCGCAATTACGGGAATTTCACGGTGTACAATAGGAAGAATAAGCTTTTTGCCTATTAAAGCCTTGTATCTTTCATCCTCGGGGTTTACCGCTACCGCTGTATCTCCGAGAAGGGTTTCGGGTCTTGTGGTAGCGAGCTCAAGATATCCGCTGCCGTCGGCAAAGGGATATCTTAAATGCCAGAAAAAGCCTGCCTGCTCCTCATATTCAACCTCTGCGTCGGAAATCGAAGTGTGGCAGTGGGGACACCAGTTTATAATTCTTTCGCCCCTATAGATAAGACCCTTATCATAAAGCTTTACGAAAACTTCCTTTACGGCCTTTGAACAGCCCTCGTCAAGAGTGAAACGCTCTCTGTCCCAATCGCAGGAGGAGCCCATTTTTTTAAGCTGTTCTATAATTCTTCCGCCGTACTGCTCTTTCCACTTCCAAGCGCGCTCCAAAAAGCCGTCTCTTCCGATATCGGCTTTGGTAACGCCCTCTTTTCTCATCGCCTCAACGATTTTTGCCTCAGTCGCAATAGAGGCGTGGTCGGTACCGGGGATCCATAGAGTGTCAAATCCCTGCATTCTTTTAAATCTTATTAAAATATCCTGCAGAGTATTATCAAGCGCATGTCCCATGTGAAGCTGACCGGTAATATTCGGGGGCGGAATTACAATTGTATAGGTCTTTTTGCCCTCTTCGCGCTTGGCGTGGAAATAATGCCCGTCAAGCCACATCTGATAAATTCGATCCTCAACACTTTTCGGATCGTACTGTTTTTCAAGTTCTTTACTCATTTCCTTTAACCCTCATAACTTAAATATCCATTTTTTCCTGTTTACCGGCGGTATTCTGAATTATACTGCCTGCGGCAGGAAGATTTTTTGTCCTGTAGCGGTGCTCATTTTCGTAAGCTCCGTTTTCGTAAACCTTAACCGAATAGATCCGCTGTCCCTTTTTCTGCGTCATAACCGCAATTCCGCCGTTATTCTTGGTGGCTTTAAGAGGCACCGAGGCGGTATTGACGATAAGCATACGGTTATTTGTGGACCTAAGCTCCAAATCGCAGTCATCCTTTAAATAAAGCACCGTATGAAGCTCGTATTTTTCGCAGTAGGCGTTTATAAGCTTTTTGCGGTTGGTTTTAGTGATATATGAATTAAGCGGCACCTTCGCTATTCTTCCGTTATCGAAGACAAACACGACAAAGCCCGAATAGTCCTTGGTTTCAATCATATAGACCGCGTTTTCGCCGTCCTCAAAGCCGAGCTTTGAAGCGACATAATCACCCAGAACGCTTGCCTTTGAATCGCCGAAGTCGGCAACCCTGCTTTTATAGACCTGCTGTTTATTTGTAAAGAAAAGCAGCTCCTTATCGCAGGACGATTCGATAACCTGCGTTATTTCGTCGCCCTCTTTAAGCTTCTGTTCGCCGCTCATTCTGAGCGACTGCGGAGTTATCCTTTTAAAATAGCCGTCTTTAGTAAAGAAAAGGGTTACGGGCGAGGTATCCTCGGGCTCAGCCAAAACATCGTCAAGCGCGTTTTCATCGGCGCTGATTATCCGTGTGTGCCTGTCCTTGCCGTATTTCTTGATAACCTCTTCAAGCTCGGAGACTATAATCTTCTTTATTCTCGCCCTTGAATTTAAGGTCGCCTCGCAGTCGGCAATTTCGGCTTCCAATTTTTCTATATCGTCAAGCCTTTTTAAAATATACTCGCGGTTTAAATGGCGGAGCTTTATTTCAGCGACATATTCCGCCTGAATTTCATCAATTCCGAAGCCTATCATTAAGTTCGGAACGACTTCCTTTTCTTCCCTTGTTTCTCTGACTATTTTAACAGCCTTATCAATATCGAGAAGAATTTTTTCCATTCCCTTTAAAAGGTGCAGGCTTTTATTTGCTTTTGAGAGCTTGAAATATACCCTGCGTCTGACGCATTCCTCACGGAATGCAACCCATTCGGATATAATTTCCTTAACGCCCATAACTCTCGGCGACGCGGCGATAAGAATATTGAAGTTGCAAGAAAAGCTGTCCTGCAAGGGGGTGAGCCTGAAAAGCTTTTTCATAAACTTTTCGGGGTCTGTTCCGCGCTTTAGGTCAATTGTTATTTTAAGACCCGAAAGGTCGGTTTCATCGCGGACATCGCTTATCTCGGTTATCTTCTTAGCCTTTGCAAGCTCTGTTATCTTTTCGATTATCGCTTCTGTAGTCGTTGTAGGCGGAATTTCGCTTATATCAATACAGTTTTGCGATTTATCGTAGGAATAAACGCCTCTTACCTTAAAGCTTCCTCTTCCCGTTTCATAAATCTTTTCCATTTCGGTGCGGTTATACAAAAGCTCACCGCCTATCGGAAAATCGGGGGCTAAAAGCGTATCCGCGACATTTATATCCTCGTCCTTTATATAGGCGATTGTGGTTTCGCAGACCTCTCTTAAATTAAACGGGCAAATCTGGCTTGCCATACCTGCGGCAATACCCATATTCGAATTGACAAGAATTGTCGGGAATGTGACGGGGAACAGCACCGGCTCTTTCATTGTTGCGTCATAGTTATCCACGAAATCGACAGTGTCCTTGTCAATATCCGCAAAAAGCTCAGCCGCAATCGGGGCGAGCTTAGCCTCGGTATATCGCGCCGCGGCGCACTGCATATCTCTTGAATAAGCCTTACCGAACGAGCCCTTCGATTCAACAAACGGGTGCAAAAGCGCTCCGTTGCCCTCGGAAAGTCTTACCATTGTATCGTAAATCGCGGCGTCGCCGTGAGGATTAAGCTGCATGGTTCTTCCGACAATATTTGCCGATTTTATCGTATTGCCCTTTAAAAGCCCCATATTATACATCGTATAAAGAAGCTTTCGGTGCGAGGGCTTGAAGCCGTCAATCTCAGGAATCGCACGCGAAATGATTATGCTCATGGCATAGGGCATAAAGTTTGATTTTAATGTTTCGGTCACAGGCTGGTCAAGAACCGTTCCCGCGCCCGCAATATATGCGTTATCGGTGCGTACCTTCGGCTTTTTAGGTTCCTTACTCTTTCTCGGAGCCATTATATATCTCCTTTCCTATCAGCTTAAATCCGTGCTGTCGATATAAAGATGACCGTTTTCTGAAATGTACTCTTTTCTTCCCGCGAGATTGTCGCCGAGCAATAAATCGAACATTGAAGAGGTCATTTCGGCGTCCTCGGGAAGAATTTTGATAAGTCTCCTCGTCAGCGGATTCATAGTGGTCAGGTTCATCATATCGGGCTGGTTTTCACCGAGTCCCTTTGAACGCTGCAATGTGTATTTTTCATCGCCTATCATGCCTAAAATTTCGGTTTTTTCGTTTTCGTCATAAGCAAAATAGGTCTTTTTTGCGGTATTTATTTCATAAAGCGGAGTTTCCGCGATAAATACCTTGCCGTCGTTTATAAGGGTCGGCATAAGTCTGTAAATCATAGTGATTATAAGCGAGCGGATATGAAATCCGTCGACATCCGCATCGGTACAGATTATAATTTTATTCCAGCGGAGATTGTTTATATCAAAATTCGAAAGGCTCTTGTTCGCCTTGGTCTTGACCTCGACCCCGCAGCCTAAAACCTTTAAAAGGTCGGTTATGATTTCGCTTTTGAAAATTTTATCGTATTCCGCCTTAAGGCAGTTTAAAATCTTTCCTCTGACCGGCATAATCGCCTGAAAAGCCGCGTCTCTTGCAAGCTTACAGGAGCCTAAAGCCGAATCGCCCTCAACAATATAAAGCTCTCGCTCATTTACATCCTTGCTTCTGCAATCGACGAATTTTTGAACCCTGTCCATCATCGAATTGCCGCTCGAAAGAGTCTTTTTTATATTTATACGCTCTTTTTCGCTTCTTTCGCGGCTTCGCTTATTGACAAGCACCTGATCGGCGATTTTATCCGCCTCGGCTTTGTTTTCTATAAAATAGACCTCAAGCTGATGCCTTAAAAACTCGGTCATTGCCTCGGCGATAAATTTATTGGTTACCGCCTTTTTGGTCTGGTTTTCATAAGAGGTAATGGTCGAAAAGGACGAGGTTACAAGCACCAAGCACTCCTCGACATCGGCAAATGTGATTTTGCTTTCGCCGGATTTATATTTATTCGTCTGCTTGATATAATTGTCAATCTGATAAACGAACGCGTTTCTTACCGCCTTATCGGGTGCACCGCCGTATTCAAGCCAGCTTGAATTGTGGTAGTATTCCTTTAAGGTCTTTGTGTTTGAAAAACACATCGCGACATTTATTTTAACCTTATATTCGGGCTTGTCCGCGCGGTCTCTTCCCTTGCGCTCGGTATTGAAAAAGCGCACCGAGGTAAGTCCCTCGTCCCCTACATATTCAGTGACATAATCCTTAATGCCGTTTTCATAAACAAACTCGGTCTGAACAAATCTCGGACCCTGCTGTTCGCGGTAGATAAAAAGCAGACCGTTATTTACTATCGCCTGACGCTTTAAAATATCCCTGAAATAGTCCGACGGAATATTTATATCGGTAAATACGTCTATATCGGGCTTCCATTTTGTTTTGGTTCCGGTATCTTTGCCGGAATACGGCTCTTTTTTAAGTCCGCCGATATTATAGCCGTGCTCAAAGTGAAGATTATATTTAAACCCGTCTCTTTTTATCTCAACATCCATATACTCCGCGGTATATTGCGTTGAGCAAAGGCCCAAGCCGTTAAGACCTACCGAATATTCATAGTTTGTTCCGTCATTGGTGTTGTATTTTCCTCCGGCATACATCTCGCAGTACAAAAGCTCCCAGTTATAGCACTGTTCCTTATTGTTAAAGTCGACCGGAGCTCCTCTTCCGTGGTCCTCGACCTCTATTGAGCCGTCCGAAAAATGGGTGACGGTTATCTTTTTTCCGTAGCCCTCGCGCGCCTCGTCTATGGAATTCGAAATAATCTCAAAGACCGAATGCTCGCAGCCGTCAAGCCCGTCCGAGCCGAATATTACCGCAGGGCGCTTCCTTACCCTGTCGGGACCCTCCAATTTTTCGATACTGTCGTTGCCGTAATCAGCGTTTACCTTAGCCACTTCATACAACCTTTCATATCCGTATTATATATCAGTATATATTATATATTTTAAAAGTAAATTAGTCAAGAAAAACAGGAAAAGCTTAAATCAGACGATAGATACCGGATGTTAGATGCTAGAAAATACCCCTCAGTCACCTTGCGGTGACAGCTCCCCTCTATATGCTGACGCATAAGAAGGGAGCCTTTCTTTAGTTTCAGCACAAACCCAAGTTCCCCTTTAGACGAAAGGAAATTCCCCTGTTAGGGGAAATGTCCGCATTAGCGGACAAAAGGGTTCCCGTCTTCCGGAGGAAAAAGTGTCTTAGCCCGCAGGGCAAAGACGATAGGGTTTGGTTATATCCGTGCCGGTAGGGACACATCGGTCTAATGTCTAAAATCTAATGTCTAGTATCTAGAACAATACCCCTCAGTCACCTTGCGGTGACAGCTCCCCTCTGTTTCGCTTACGCGAAAAGAAGGGAGCCTTGTTTTAGTTTATTCAATGCGGCAAGACACACTTATCTAAAATTTTTCCCGCCGTCTTAAAAATTATATCCCCGAGCCGCGGGTTATAATTTCGCTCCATATAATCGGGTCGACCGCTCCGCTGGGCTCCCGTCCGATTTGAGCCTGAAGCACGGCGACGGCTGAAAGCGTTGCGTCGTCATAGACCCCTGTTACATTGACCTTCGGTATTGCAGGGTCATATTCGGAAATATTATTAAGATTTTCCTGAATTATCCGCACGCTGTCTCCCGTATCGCCGAGAACTATCATTTTGCCCGGGAAAACCGTTCCGAGAACCGTTTGATAGTCCGCAGGAAGACTGCTTACAATATCATTATAAACCGATGTCAGTTTATTCCATGTTTGCCTGCCCACAATTCCGTCGGCAGTAAGCCCGTAGGTCTCCTGAAAAGCTCTGACGGCTCTTTCGGTCTCGGCATCAAAAACGCCGGTAAGGGGAACAAAATCAATGTTTTCAAAGAAAAACGAAAGAAAGCTTAAATAATACTGAACCGTCCTTACAGCCTCGGCCGCGGTACCCGGAACGAGCGCCCTCGGATATACTCTTTGAGCCTCGGAAATCGTAAGTCCCTCTCCTGTCAGCTCGCTTAACTGCTTTACTCCTGCATAAATTTCCTTGATTTTATACCATGTTGATTTTCCTACTATCCCGTCGGGGGTGAGATTGAATATTTTCTGGAATGCTTTTACGGCTTCCTCGGTCGGTGCGTCGAAAGCGGCGTTGGTATAAGGGATTTCGGGGATTGCAGGGTAATTTTTTCCTATTCGGTTAAGCTGAATTTTTATTCTGTAAACCTCTTCGCCGAAATCTCCCCTCGAAAGCGGAGTTCCGGGGTATGACGGAATGTTTTCGCCTACGGGCGCGTCGGTAACAAGGGAAATGTTATCGCCGTAATAGCTTTTAAGAATTTCAAGAGCTGTCATTCCGCTGTTTGCAAGCTCAACGCTCCCCCACTGGGAAAGCCCGTTGCACCTTGTTCTCACTCCGTCGCAAAACTGCGCGAAAAGCGGCTCGATATTGCCGTCTCGGACAATATAATTGTTGAAAATTTCGTCCACGGTTTGGCTGATATTTGAAAAAATCTCGCCGTTTTTTTTGAAAGCATGGTCATATTGAGTGGTACTTGTGATATCAAAATCATAGCCTCGGCTGCGGTAATATTCGGTGTAAATTCTGTTAAGAGTAAAGGATATCTGAGCTAAAATATTTGCGATTATAGCTTCCTTCGGCCAAGTAGGGTAAATTTCGCTTGAGGCGACATTTTTTATGTACTCGTTAAAGGGCAGGGTTATATTTTCCGCATTCGCGTTCGGAGCGCCTAAATGCACCGTTATCTGACGGGGAACGGTAGGAATATCCATATTATCACCTCTTATGTCTGCTCTGCGTTTTTAGTGTGACAGGCAAAATTGTCTCTATTCCGTCATAAATAATTATCGGCATGTTGTCGATAGGAACGAAATCGGGGTGAAATACCGATACTCTGTAAACCGCCGATTTTTCATAAGAGGTAGAATAATCGTTTGTGTTTTCAAATTCCGCGGCAGGAAGCGTAATGTTTTCAAGAATTCCCGAGGTGTCGGTCACCCCGTTAAAAAGGTCATAAAGCTTGCCGTTATAAAGTGAAGTTATATGCACCGTGGCATTAGAAACGGGAAGAGTGCCCGAGCCGTAGGTCACCTGAACCTTTAAGGTTCCTTTTCCCGGGAAATCACGCATAAATTCCTCTCGTGTAAGGGGCTGTACGGGTTCTTCCGTTTTTGCGGAAGCGGCATAAGCTTTTGCCTGACTTTTATAATAGTCCAATTCTTTCGCACTCGGAGATTTTTGCATTTATCTCACCTCAAAATATAGTATGCAAAAAAATAAATTATGTGAGAAGTTAGATGTTAGATATTAGACGCTAGACATTAGACAAATGTGTGCCTCTCGGCACCTGATATAACCAAACCCTTCCGTCAAAGCTTCGCTTTGCCACCTTTTCCTCCGGAAGACGGGAACCCTTTTGTCCGCTAATGCGGACATTTCCCCTAACAGGGGAATTTCCTTCCAACTGAAGTGGAGGCTTGGGTTTCTGCGAGACTAAAGAAAAGGCTCCCTTCTTTTTCACGATAGTGAAAACAGAGGGGAGCTGGCGCGCTTTTTGCGCGGCTGAGGGGTATTGTTCTAGCTACTAGACACTAGATTTAGATACTAGACCAATGTGTGCCTATCGGCACAAAAATAAAAATTTTTTAAGCCCTGTATCTACCTTGAAATAAATCTTTCAAGGAATTCCTTTGTTTTTTCAGTTTTCGGATTTTCGAAGATATCGGCAGGCGTGCCCTCTTCGCAGATAACTCCGTCCGCCATGAAGACGACTCTTGAAGAAACATCCTTTGCGAATGCCATTTCATGGGTTACGACGATCATCGTAAGTCCTTCCTTTGCAAGGTTTCGCATAACATCGAGAACCTCGCCGACCATCTGAGGGTCAAGCGCGCTGGTAGGCTCATCGAAAAGCAGAACCTCGGGATTCATTGCAAGAGCGCGCGCTATTGCGACTCTTTGCTTCTGACCGCCCGAAAGCTGAGACGGCTTAGCATTGATATAGGGTGCCATTCCGACCTTTTCGAGGTATTTAAGCGCGGTTTCCTTAGCCTGTGCCTTAGACCTTTTAAGGACCTTAATCTGCCCTATCATGCAGTTTTTTAAAGCTGTCATATTATTAAAAAGGTTAAAGGACTGAAAAACCATTCCGACATGGGAGCGGTAAGCGCTTTCTCCGCCCTTTATTTTTTCGATATTTTCCGAGTGGTACATTACCTCGCCCGAGGTAGGCGTTTCAAGAAGATTGATACATCTGAGCAGGGTTGATTTACCCGAGCCCGATGCGCCGATAATGCTTATAACCTCGCCTTTTTCGACCGCGAAGTCAATATCCCTTAAAACCTCATGCTTACCGAAGGTTTTAGATAAATGTTTAACCTGAAGAATAGGCTCTGTCATCATCTTACCTCCTTTTTATTCTTTGAAACATAGGAATATGTTCCGCTCGTATGAGCTAAGGTATCGGTGGTTGCGACATCGAAGTTTGCGGGTCCGTCCATTTTCTTTTCCCAGAGTCTTAAAAGAAGCGAGCAGATAACCGTCATTATAAGATAAATAGTAAGGGTTATAACTGCCGACGGGAAATAGACATACTTAGCTCCGACAATCGCCTTGTGCGCCGCGAAAAGCTCCGCATAACCGATAACAAACATAACCGAGGTATCCTTGATATTGATAATAAGGTTATTGCCTATCTGAGGGATAATATTGCGGATTGTCTGAGGAAGAATTACATAAAGCATTGTCTTGAAATGGTTCATTCCGATAGACTTTGCGCCCTCGGTCTGACCGATATCAATAGACATAATTCCTCCGCGGACGGTTTCCGCCATATAAGCGCCTGTATTTATCGAAACGACAAGATATGCCGCCAAGGTTACATCAAGGTTTATAGCGCCGTCGGTAAAATAAGGCAGGGCATAGAAAATGAATATTGCCTGAATAATCATCGGTGTTCCTCTGAATACCTCGACATAAATTCTTACTATAGCCTTTACAATACCGAGCAGAATTTTCTTTACGATATTATCCTTCTTACCTACCGGAATAGTCTGAACTATTCCGCAGGCAAGACCTATTATACAGCCGATTGCGGTTGCAACCAAGGCAAGTTCTATTGTTTTAAGAGCGCCGTTTAAATACTGGGAAGAGCTACTCGACCAGCATTCAACTATATCCGCCCAAAGCTCGGAAAGCTTATTCATAAATGTTTCTCCTAAAAATTGCTGAGCAAATTATTTCTCGGCAAGAGGCTGAATTTTAGTAGCTTCAGCCATGATGTTATTGAAATCGTCGGCAGTCATTGTCTTTAAAACGCTGTCGATTTTATCCTTAAGCACGGTGTTGCCCTTTCTTACGGAAACGCCGATGTTGATATCGCCGTCGTCAACATCAAAGGAATTGTCCTCAAGGTCAAGAATCTTAAGGTCGGGATAAGCTATAAGTGCGCCCTGAGCCGTAGGCATATCTGTGCAGATAAAGTCAACTGCGCCTGTTTCAAGAGCCATAAGCATTGAAGGAGCGGTTTCGGAAGCGGTCTGAATGTTTGCGCCCTTTATCTGAGGAAGGCAGGTATCATACCAGATTGTTCCGAGCTGAGATGTGCATTTACCGCCGGAGAGGTCCGAAAGCTTTGTTGCGGAAGCATACTTGCTGTTCTGCTTTGCCATGCAGACGATGCTCGCATAGATATAAGGTCCTGCGAAATCAACCTGCTTCATTCTCTCTTCTGTCATAGACTGACCTGCGATTACAGCGTCAACCTTGCCGGTCTGAACAGCGGGAACAAGCGAATCCCAGTCAAGACGGACAACCTCAAGCTTCCAGTTGTTTGCTTCGCAGATTTTCTTTGCCATCATGATATCGTAGCCGTTAGCGTATTCCTTAGAATCCTTAATCGGAACGGCGCCGTTTGAATCGTCAGCCTGAGTCCAGTTATAAGGAGCATAAGCGCATTCCATGGCGATTGTGAGAACCCCGTCCTCAACACCGCTTTCTGCCTTTTTGCTCTTGCTGCCGCCGCAGGCGGTCATGGTGCATGCCGTTAAAACAACGGCTGTTAAAATTGCAAGTAATCTTTTCATTTTCTTTTCCTCCGATTTTTCGAAATTTTTCGAAATTTTATTTTAAAATAAAAAGAACGGTCAAAACCGAATGCTTTGACCGTTTTCATAAACTTTAAAAACTATGAACACGACTGTAGCACTCCGCAAAAGTGTTGCGACAGTAGCACGGATATTATCCTTACTCCCAACCGCCCGTTTCTCAATAAACGCTCGGTTTCGGCAAAAGCACCTTTCATTTCGCTTTTATAGGCAATTGAGTGCCAAAAGCTGATTACTCTTTACTTTTGCGCCTCTAACAATTCGTTATCGACTATTCAATTTATTTTATGAGCACATTATACTCCTTTTTTTATCAAAATCAAGAGCTTTTTTAACTTTCTGTATTTCTGCTTAAATAAAAATCGGAAATATTTTTGCGTTTTATGCAGTTTTCACAACAAGTTCAGGCTTTTTTCTTCTTTTTCACCAATACGGAAATTACGATTGCCGCAAGAATTACCGCGATAACCGCCGCAACACCCGCCCAGCCGAGCAGAGCTACTATCTTACTGCCGAGTGACATTATAATTCCCGCAAGAACTACGCCCAAGGACACGGCTGTAATACTTGTTTTAAAATCGAGATTTAAAAAGCTTGCGGCAAGAGTACCCGTCCAAGCGCCGGTTCCCGGGAGCGGAATTCCGACGAATATAAGGAGCGCCCAAAATATTCCTCTGTTTCCTGCGGACGCCTTGATTTTTTTGCCGCCCTTATCGCCCTTTTCGATGCACCATGTAAAAAATCCGCCTATAACCTTTTTATCCTTGCCCCATTCAAGAACCTTTCTTGCAAAAAGATAGATAACGGGGACGGGCAGCAGATTTCCGATGATAGCGATAGGATAATATAAAAATATATTGAGCTTTAAGGATTCCGCAATCGGGATAGCTCCGCGAAGCTCGACTATCGGCACCATTGACACAAGAAATGTTATAAGATATTTTACTGCAACGGGTAAGCCTGACATAAAATTAACCTCTCTTTTTTAATTTAAACAGATGACGCACTCGAAGTAAAAATTTCTTTTATATAGCTCATAACATCCTGATTTCTCGCCGCGGGAATGCCTATTAAAAGCACCGCAGTCATAGCAAGACAAATTATGAGAATAACGCAAATAACAAGGATGGTTACATTTATGCCCTTAGAGCTTTTCTTTGGCTCATTTGAAGGCATTTCGGAAACGGGAGAATCGGGCTTGACTATAAATGTACTTTTTTCTTTTTTCGGTGCTTCGGGAATTTTCGGGATTTCGGGAACAAAATCATCTTCATCATCGCCGGTGATAAAGCCTGTGTCGGTTTCAGCCGCGCCCAATGTGAAATCAATCGGCGCCGCAAAATCCGAATCCATTATAAATTCTATTTCGCCCTTAGGCTTTACAGAACCTGCTTGCTCTTTAATCTCTGCTTTCTCGGGTTTTAACTCCGCCTGCTCCTCTTCTTTGACAGGAAGCTCTTTTGTATCTTCTGCCGTATTTTCTGTTGCGGTTTCGGGCTTGGCGGTTTCCTCAATTTCCTGCGGCTGAGATGCTGTTTCCCCGTCCTCAAAAATCGGCAAGGTTTCCTGCACCGCGTCAGCCTCTTCCTCGGCTTGCTCTAAAGCGGCTTCCTGTGTGCTTTCGGCTTCTTCCGTATTTTCGTCGGAAAGCTGTTCGGTTATTTCCTCAGCAAGCTTTTCTTCTTCGGTTTTTAAGGGCACAGCGTTTTCGTCCTGCGGAATAATACTAAGCTCCGCAATATAAGAGTGGATAAGATTATTCATAAGATTTTTTCGTGTTACCTTATCCTCTGTCAGCAATATTATTGACTGCGGACCGCTTTCTATAACACATCCGCCGAAAACACCCTCTGAGGTTACAAGCGGCAGTGCGCCCTCTATAATTTCTGAATCCTCTGAAGAAGAAATTCCGAAAGCCGCATTGTCGGTTTTCGAAAGAGGAGCATTTATAGCGGTTGCTACCGTTTTGATAATGCTGTTTTCCCCTGTTACCGGACCGCAGGCGATTATAACCCTGCTTCGGCTTACGGCAGTAGCAAGATTTTCGACAAAACGCTTAACAGTGCCGTCTCCCTTTTCTGTAAGCAGTCTCATCCTGCAGCAGCCGCAGAGATTAAATTCCATTTCAAAATCCGAGGCCTTGGAAAAATAAACTACATCCACCTTTACATTCTGTAACATTTCCATTTCATCCTTTTACTTATGCGCCTCATACCACTTATACGGATAAACCGCATTCGGGTTGGTGCTTATTTTATGCGAGGAGTATTCCTTTATCTGAGCCGAGTTAACTCGCTTTGCGGTGACCGCAAGACCTGCGCCGTCAAAATCGTCAAGCTCGGTTATAAGGGTTAAAAATCTGTCTCCCGAATTTACTCTTACCGAGGTGTTTACAAAGCTTCTTGAAGTTATATTTTTTTGCCAATCGGAAAAAGAACCGTCCTCAAATGTGCTTTTTTGGGGGTCTGCCTCATCGGTAGAAAAATCAAACATATAAACCGCAAACACATAATATTTATATACGCCGTGCTCGGTAGTAAGAGTTATCACCGCATTTTGTCCGCAGTATTTCGAATTTTTGAATTTTATAAGATTTCCGAACATTGAGCCGTCGGACAAATTGTTCCCCTTTATAACCAAATTCCTATTTTCCGAATAAGGAGAGATATCCGTGCCCGAAAGAAAACGGAGCGCTCCGTAGCGGCTCGGCTTTTTAAAGCTGTCGTGATTACCGTAAAACCCGTCGGTCTGCGAGAGATAAACGGGATTGCTTACCGATTTATCGGAAAATTCGAGCCAAGCGGCAAAGTCCTCGTTTAAAGAGCGGAGAACTTCGAATTTATCTGCCTGCGAGGGACTTTTTTTGTTCCAGATTTTTCTTAACTCGGCAACATTGCTTATCTGCTTTTGAGCGGTTGTGAAATAGGAGGAAAAATAAATTCCCGATATTAAAACCGCCGCCGCGAAAACCGCGCTCATGATTTTAAGCGCAATTTTCATATTCACTTTTAAAAATATGCTTTTAATTGCGCCCTTCATAGCGTATTGCTCCTTTTAGCTTAACTCGAACCTGTCACACTATATAAGAGAATTCAGTTCCCTCAACGGCTTTTTTAATAAGCCCTTCGATATCGAGATTTTTCTCCGCCGCCTCGCACTGACCTTTTTTCGGTCTTGTATGAGGGTGCTTCGGGGTAAATACCGTACAGCAGTCCTCGTAGGGAAGAATTGAGGTTTCGAAAGCGTCTATCTTTTTAGAAACCGTTATAATTTCTTCCTTGTCCATTCCTATAAGAGGACGCATGACAGGCATTGTGCAGACCCCGTCTGTTGCGGCAAGGGCAGGAAGCGTCTGACTTGCGACCTGACCCAAGCTTTCGCCTGTTATAAGTCCCAAGCACTCGTCATTCTGCGCTATAATGCAGGAAATTCTCATCATCATTCTGCGCATAATAAGCGTGAAATAATCCTCGGGGCATTTTTTGCCGATTTCCTCCTGAATTTCGGTAAAGGGGACAACGGCAAGTCTTATTGTTCCGCTGTAAACCGCGACCTTTGAAAGCAGATCCCTTACCTTTTGCTCGGCTCTCGGACTTGTATAAGGAGGGCTTGCAAAATGAATGGCATTAAGAATAAGTCCGCGCTTAGCCATAAGATAAGCGGCAACGGGGCTGTCTATTCCGCCGGAAATAAGAACCGCCGCTCTGCCCGAGGTTCCTACGGGCAGTCCGCCTGCGCCCTTTATCTGTCCCGCTCTTATATATGCTCCGAAATCCCTTATTTCGGCAGTTATTATAACATCGGGATTATGAACATCCACCTTTAAATGGTGAAAATTTTTAAGCAGTATTCCGCCGAGCTCGCGGCTGATTTCGGGAGATGTAAGCGGAAAAGCCTTGTCCGCCCTTTTTGCCTCAACCTTAAAGGTTTTAACAGAGCTTAGGGTGTCCTTAAGATAAACCGGCGCTTTATTAAAGATATCCTCGGCGCTTTTTTCGCACACGCAGGCTCTCGAAAATCCTGCGATTCCGAAAACAGTACCCATTCTTTTGAGCGCCTCTTCAAAATCAAAATCCTCGTTTTCGGGGATTATGTATATAGTCGACTGAGCCTTTTTAACATGAAATTCACCTAGCGGCTTTAAGCGGCGCTTGATGTTTCTTATCATTCTGTCCTCAAAGTTCTGGCGGTTAAGCCCCTTTAAGGAAAGCTCTCCGTCTTTTATAAGTATAATTTCTTTCATTACTTTACAGACCTTCTTAATTTACTTACTGCTTCTTTTAAAGCCCCGACCAACAAATCGGCATCCTCTTTCGAAGAATATTTAGAAAAGCTGATTCTAAGCGCGCTGTCGGTCTCCGCCTTTTTAAGCCCCTGCAAGGTCAGCACCTTGCTGACCTCGCCCTTAGAGCAGGCACTGCCCGAGGAAACATAGATTTCCTTTGCTTCAAGAAAATGGAGCAGGGTTTCCGAGCGGTAGCCCAAAACCGAAATATTAAGGATATAGGGAAGCGAAAAATCATTTGAATTTATCTTAATATTGCCGATTTTAAGCAGCTGCTCTTTTGCATAATTTCTAAGCTCAAAAAGCCTTTCAAGGGTGCTTTTAAAATCGGGGATGTCGCTTAAAGCACCGCCTAAGCCCACAATAAGCGGAACACTTTCGGTGCCCGAGCGCATTCCTCTTTCCTGACCTCCGCCTGCAAGCAGAGGTCTTATATTTACGCCCTTTCTTATATACATAGCTCCTATTCCTTTGGGAGCGTGAAACTTATGTCCGCTTAAAGTCAGCATATCTACGCCTAAATTTTTTACGCTGACAGGCATTTTCCCGAACGCCTGAACCGCGTCGCAGTGGATAAGCGTATCTTTGTTTTTTCTCTTTATAAGGCTTACCGCTTCTTTTACAGGCATAACCGCACCTGTTTCGTTATTAACAAGCATCATCGACGCAAGAACGGTTTTTTCATCTATAGCCGCCGCGAATTTTTCGGCGCTTACGGTTCCGTCGCTTTCGGGAGAGACGAATTCCGCCTCAAAGCCCTCGCTTTCAAGTCTCTTAACGGTATTTAAAACAGAAGGGTGCTCTATAGCGGTCGTGACGATTTTTTTACCTATTCTTTTATTTCTTCTTAACGCTCCCTCAATGCAGGTATTGTTTCCCTCGGTTGCACAGGAGACAAAATAAATTTCATCGGGTCTGCACTCAAGCAGGTCCGCAAGCTTTTTTCTTACCTCGTTTATTTTAAGCTCGGCGTTCATTCCGAGAATATGCAGCGAGGACGGATTGCCGAAATTTTCATGCAGTGCGCTGTTTATTTCCGATATTGCTTTTTCGCACGGCGCCGTCGTCGCGCTGTTATCAAGATATACCATAAATTCCGGCCTCCGGTAAAATTGCTGATTACATATATATTTAATTATACAATATATACGAAGATTAGACAACAAAAATTTTTTGCCTAATTTTTTTTGCAATTTTAGGCACTTTTTATTTAAAATTTATCTTTACATTTCAAAAAATATGTGTTAGAATATTAATGTCTCAAAATATCAGCAATTAGGAGGTTATTGAGCATGAAAAAAATTATTGCAACTATTCTCTGCTTAGTTTGCGCATTCTCACTCACCCTCGGTGTTTGTGCAGAAAAGAGCCCCGAGGCTACCGTTAAGTACGAAGTAACCCTTTATAAGGGCACTCCTGTTGACGGACTTTCAAAGGCCGGCGAAGCTCAGATCGTTAACGAGGGCGGCATTGTAACAGCTAAGGCTATCGAAAGCGAAGGAACTTTCAACAGCTGGACCATTTACAAGGCAGCTACCGCTACCGGCACCGCAGGAGCTAACGAAGGCGGACTTATCACCCTTTCGGCTGCTGCTACTCCTCTTGCAAGCGTTACCGCTGCTGTTGAGGGAACAGATTATACAATCGTAAGCGGATCTCTTACTTCCGCTACTCTTTCAATCAAGCCCCTTACAAGTCTTATCATCTGCGCTAACTACAACGGCCAGATCACAGACCCTGTAACAGGCGTTGCTAAGAAGTCCGATTCTCCGAAGACCGGTTATAACACCGCAATCGTATTTGCAGTTGTTATGCTCGGCGCTGCGGCAGTAACATTCGGCGCTAAGAAGCAGCTTTCTAAATAATTCAAATAAGCAGAGAGAAAAGCGGAGGACTTAAAAGTCCTCCGCTTTTTATTGTTTTTATTATTCTAGGCGCTAGACATTAGACATTAGACAACTGTGCGGCTTTGCCGCTGATATAACCAAACCCTTCCGTCTTTGCCTACGGCAAATCCACCTCCCCTTTCGTCTAAAGGGGAAGCTTGGGTTTCTGCGAGACTAAAGAAAAGGCTCCCTTCTTATTGACGAATGTCAATATAGAGAGGAGCTGTCGCGCTTTATGCGCGACTGAAGGGTATTGTCTATTATCTACCGTCTAGTATCTAACATCCAAACCGGAAAATTCTATATCTAATCCTTTTGCTTTGAA
>CAKSLH010000003.1 GCA_934466515.1 uncultured Eubacteriales bacterium | reverse complement strand
CGGCACCATGGCCAAGCGGTAAGGCAGGGGCCTGCAAAGCCCTTATCCCCAGTTCGATTCTGGGTGGTGCCTCCAAAGTCCCAAAGGCGTAAGTCTTTGGGACTTTAACTTTTACCTCTTCACTATTCACTCTTCACTAAAAACGCCTTTGTGGCTTCGGAAGTAATAAGTAATAGTGAAAAGTGAAAAAGTTCGGAGTCGGCTTTGCCGGCGGATTAATAAAATTCAATACAAATACAGATTTATTCATAATATTAAAAAAATTTATCTTTCAGCACTGTGTGCGTTGTGCTATTCCGTCGCGCAGTTACAAAAATCCCGTTCACTTTAGTGAGCGGGATTTTTACTTATTTCTTATAACCTATTCGCTCTTACTTCAAATAATCTCTCCCAAACTTCTCACATTTTAAGAAAATAATTACTCCCAAAATTTATTTAAAAAAACTTGACACTTTTTAAAATAAAAATATAATTTTAAAGAATTTTATTTTAAAGAGAGTGAATTTTTATTATGAAAACAAGAAGAGCAAACGGCGAAGGCAGCATTTACAAGGACAGATAATTATTTCAATTTTTCTTTTAACATTTCTTTCATCCCCTTTTAAAAATTTAAAAAGCTCCGAGGACAAAGCCCTCAGAGCAAAAATGAGTTTATTAAAATTTAATACCGGTTATTTTTTATTCTTTTTTTAATAAGCGTCAAGCTTTGGTAGGGTTTAAATCCTAAAAAACACATATCCCCGTTTACCCGTCAAATCTTTAACGGGTAAACGGGGAAAATAAAAGTTCCTTATGAAAACAAACTTAATATTTTCTCGCTTTTATAGCTTCTCACTTCAAAAAAAGCCCTAAAAGCATCAAAGATCTGTTCTCAGCCCGAACAGTTTTCATCTTCGGATTGCTAAAAACATATCTACTGTTTTTTAGCTTTGAATCAGGATTTCTTAACTTTAACCAGTCTTTCCTATTGTAATAAGTGTATCTTCCAAATTAAAAGTTTTTTCATAATTTCATTTCTCAAATAAGTCAATTAAAATAGCGCTTTTTTAATTGACTTATTTCTAAAAATATTGTATAATATTATTATCTTAACAAGTCAAAAATGGAGAAAGATTATGAGAAAACTTTTAAGCTTGATATTCTGTCTTTTATTGATTTTTTCACTTGGCGCATGCAAAAAGAAAAATAAAGATAAAGAAAATCAAAACAGTTCTACAGTTGAGTCCTATTCCAGTTCTTCTGCATCTCAAAATCAGTTTGATGATTCATCTGAATCAATATCCGACTTAGACTCATCAATTAAAAAAGAAAGTAAAAGTTCTACAGAACAATCTTCTTCAAAAGACACTAAAAACGAAAGCAAAGTCACTTCCGAAAGTAGCAGCAGTAGCATTACCAGCAATAGTTCTACCGGCTCTGATTCTGACGATAATCCATATTTCCCAGGCCTATATTGATTATGTTTTAACAGAAAAGCGTTCCCTAAAAGGGAGCGCTTTTCAATTTTCTTAAACTCTATGACTTTTGAAAAAAATTCCTTCCATAAAATCATCTGAAAACCTTAAGTGTAATAATTTCAATGATATTTTCTTCAAGCATATTGGTTATATATACTTTTTTCATATTCTTTTGCGGCGATCTTTATTTACTAAGTCTTTCGTTAAAGCTTTTATATTCCAATTTGCATGTTCCTTTTTATTTTTTAGAGTAGTTATGTCAACAGCAGCAATTCTATAAGCGCTTCTGTAACATATTGCCTATCGGCGCTTTGAGCATACCACTTAAATTTTTCAAGCTTTTCATCTTTAGGTTTTTTTGAAATAAATTCGCTGAATATTTCGTTTTTAAAATCTTCATTAAACTGCGATTTCATTATAATATCGTGTGCAAATTCTACAGCCGAATCATTATTGCCCCTAAGACATTCAGATTTAAGGATTATTTCAATTTCCTCATCTGTTTTAACATCATCGACAAATACAGTTACTGTAGATGTCTTGGCATCAAATGAAACTTCAAACTTCCTTTCACTTCTGCCTGCTAAAACCTTAATATTCTGCACTTTATTAAAGCCCCTGAAATTGAAACTAAAGCTTCTCTTTTTCGGAATAAGCGATAGATTTCCTCGAGCAGAAGCCACCTTAAATAAAGCATGGTTTTCGCTCCAATCTAAAGACATCTCTGTTAAAACGAAATTGCCATCCTGATACGAATAATCAAGACCGTTATCCTCATATAGAGTAAATTTGTTAGAAGCACCGGCATAAACATAAATTTCAAGAAATTTTTTATTGCCGACAGAATTATCTCCTTTAATATGAGCCTGCATAGGCACAATTGCTCCGGCTTTACAAAACACAGGCATTTGTTCTAACTGACGGTAAAAACGCAGCTTTCTGCCACCTTTATAAACAAGTCCTGTGAACATATCTATCCATATCCCTTCTGGCAACCATGCTTTGCAAAAACTCAGTTGAGCAATGTAGTTACTTTTTGAAGTTATCGGACAGACTATCATTTCACTGCCAAACCAATATTGATTTTTGAATTCATATGCCTCTTCACAATCAGGATAATGATAATACAACGGCTGTATAAGAGGTAATCCTTTTTTATTTGTACGATAATTCATAGTATAAATATACGGAAACAGTTTATGTCTCAGACGCAAAAAATCATTCATAATAATTTCGGCTCTTTTATTATAATTCCAAGGTTCTTTTCCTGTAAACTCAGTCCGACAGCTATGTAATCTGAGAATCGGCAGAAAAACACCCAGTTGAACCCACCGAACCTGAAGCTCATCATCACGATATCCGCTTCCAAACCCGCCTATATCATGACTCCACCAGCTATATCCTATATTTGAAGAAGTTGCCGTAAAATAAGGTATAAAATCCAAAGTCTCCCATGTGATAATCGTATCACCTGAAAAACCGATTGGATATCTTTGGCTTCCGGGACCTGCATATCTTGAAAAAATAAGCGGCCGGTTACCTTTCCTTTGCAAATCGAGAGTATGAAAATGGTTCAAATACCATAGCGGTGTCATTTTATCAAGATAACTTTTTTTATGTTTTTCATTTACACCGGAAATACTTCCGCCCTGTTGCCAATCTATCCACCAAAAATTAACGCCGTTTTTCTCGTAAGGATGATGTAAAATTTCAAAATAAGGCTTTATAAACTCAGGATTTGTAATATCAAAGCCGATAGTTTCTTTGCTCTTGCAATCAACTTCCAAAGCCTTACACATATCGGGATACTGTTTTTCATAATACTTGATACCGTCTGCCGGATGAAGATTAAGCGCTGTTTTATAGCCGTTTTCATTGAGCCATTTTAAAAATCTGACATAATCTGGAAATAATTTTTTATTCCAAGTGTATCCTGTCCAAGCTTTATAATTCCCCGCCTCTTCGTCAGGCAGCTCTGTTATATGCCAATCAATATCTATTATTGACACGCAAAACGGCAAGTCATTTTCTTTAAACCTAGTTAAAAGCGCTTTATAGCTTTCTTCGGTATAAGGATACCATCTGCTCCACCAATTTCCCAATGCAAATGCAGGTATTAAAGGCTCAAAGCCTGTAAGTCTGTAAAAATCTCTGACAGCTTGAGTATATTTATGGCCGTAAGCAAATATATAAATATCTTTATTTCTCTCAATTCTGTCGGCTAACCAACCTTCGCTGTCAAATGCCAGACTTTCATCCACAATCAGAGCTATTCCGTCTCGAGAGCATACACCGTTGCCAATTTCGGAGGACTCACATTTGCCGTCTAAGGTACTTGCAGTTCCGCCTAAATTTGAAATTTTTGTACCGTAATTCCATTTGAAATTATTTTCCCTGAGAGTTACACTCAATGTATCGGCAGAAAAAACAGAATTCTCTGAATATTTTAATATTATCCCTTTTGTTTTTATAAATAAAAAGCTGTCCTTCTTTTCAATTTCAAAATCAAATTTATCAAGCTTGCGGTTAACAGCTATGGCTGTTGCTCTGTCTTCAAAAGTTCCGTCTTCGCTCCATTCAGCCCTAATCAAAAACGGAGTAAGAAGGGTAAAACGATAATTTTCACCTTTTACCTGCATATTTGTATACGATTCTCCGTTAGCTTTGTATTTTAAATATTCCGGCAATTTTGACATAATATTTCACCCTTAATTTTAACAGCTCAAATCCTCAAATCTTAAGCTTCCGTCCTTTTCCTGCAACGCCCTTGTTATTTTTAGAGTTCCCGCATAGCCCTTTTGCGACCATATAAATCCGACAAAAATCATTTCACCGTTCCATAAAGCCATTTTGGGAACGCAGCCGCATTGGCTGATTTTTTTAGGCTTTTCGAAAGGTCCGAAAGGATTTCTTGAAAATGAATATTCTGAGCGGCTGCATAAATAGTAATAATCTCCGTATTTAAAATAATCCGGACATTCAGGCTCAATTTCCCAAGGAGACGGGAAATCATAAGGATATTTCTCAACCCTATAAAACGGTTCTGCCTCTTTCCAGACACAAAAATCCTCTGAAGTCAGCTGAGCAAGACAGCCCTGCCAGTTTCCCTCTTCGGTTTTTAAAGAGGTTGTAACTATCATACGGTATAAACCGTTTTCATCAAGCCATACTTTCGGGTCTCTGATATTATCCTGTCTGTATTTTTCGCTTAAACCGATTTTAAACTTATTATCCTTTTTAAAGCTTATTCCGTCATACGATATTGCTCTTAAAATGGGAGACGGTTTTTTATCCATTTGTCTTACAGAATAAAAAGCATAATATATGCCGTCTTTAAGATATACGGAGCCCGTGCATATCGACCCTTCGTTTTGCTCATCGATTTTAACAGCAAGAGGATGTTTAGTCCAAGTTTTAAAATCCTTTGTCGAAATATGTGCCCACTGATGTGCGCCCTTACCCCACTTTGAAGTATGGTGATGTCTGTCCTTCAAATAAAAAACATGAAATGATTTTCCATCCGAAAACGGCATACAATCCCCTACAAAAACATTTTCCTCAGGCTTCCAGCCCTGAGCATTTGTAAAAGTTTTTTCTTCGAATTTTAACTCTTCCGCGTCTGCTATAAAACAGTATTTTTTTAAAGTTTCAATATTATAAACCGGCTTGCCGTATTGCCACTCCTCATCAAACAAAATTCCGTTTACACAAAGCTCCGTCCGTGCATCGAAAATACGAACTGAAATTTTGTCTCCTGCTTTACAGGGCGTCTTTAGAACCAATGGCTTATCACTGTAATCATAATACATACTTAATTCCAATTCTTTTCCGTTGAACTCAGCATAAAATCCTGTTTCTTTTATTACTGTTCCTTTTTCATTCAATCCGAAATTCAATGAAATATTCATACGCTGTAACCTCCTGCAAACTTTGCCGCTCCCACAGCCGCTTCTTCTTTATAACTGCTTAATATCAGCTTTCTTCCAAGCTTTTCTTCAAATATCTGCCTTAACAGATTATTCTTCTGTATTCCGTTCCCTGAAGCAAAAATTATATTTTGTTTACTGTCAATAATCTTTTCTATTTTATTTAATGCGGTACAGATCTCATCGGCAATGCCTTCCAAAAACGAAAGCGAAATATCACCGATTTTAAAATTATTTTCAGTTATGTCCTTTATCTCTGCTCTCTTATCGGGATTCTGTCTGGTTCCCGAAAAAAGCGTAGATGTTTTTAAATCCGTTCTGCTTAAATAGGTCTGTACAGCCGATTTATTGAGAATATCATACGCATTTTTGCATTCATATCCGCCTGCGGAAAATATATCCCTGACAAAACGCTCAAGCAATGCGTATGCTCTTCCTCCGCAAAGGGATGAATATACTAAAAGATATTCGTCGCCGTTAAATGGGCGTAATTCGATTCCGTTTTTTAAATCTTCTACGGTATTCAGTGTACGAACAGACACCTGTCCTCCTGTTCCGATATTGATAAGACAGTTTCCTTTTTCGACACTGCCCATAAATGACGCCTGATTATCGCCTATGCTTACACATACCGGAACTCCTTTGTATTTTCCTATTATTTTTCTGTCATTTGTAATTTCGGGCAAAATCTCTGTGCTTATACCCAATTTGCTCAAGCTTTCAGCATCAAACTGCTTCTTTGAACAATCATAAAATCCAAATGAAGCCGCATTTGAAGAATGAACGGCAGGAATGCGGCTGCCGCATAACCTCATTGCAGCATAATCGCCTATTGTGCAAATTTTTCCTGTATGGAAATTATTTGTTTTCAAATTAACAAATTCGGTCACCAAGCCGTAACCCGTACTGACCCGTTTTCCGGTCAGATTAAAAATATAATCGCAAAAAGTGTAACCATCTTTATAAATCAGATTTCCTGTTTGGGTTTTCCATGTATATAAAGGACTTACCGCAAGACCGTTATCATCGGTATAAACTATACCGTGCATTTGCCCCGTAAATCCGATGCTTTCAATTTTATAATTTTTTAAAATTTTATCTGTTTCATCTTTAACTGTTTCAAAGATAATATCAGCATTCTGATAATCGTTATTTTCTTTTAAAGCGGAACTGTTGCAGGAAGACGAGGTGTATATAACCTCGTTGCCGTCAACAACCGCAAAGCTTATACTTGTTGTTCCTATGTCTATTCCCAATGAACTTGCCAAATCAATTTACCACCTTATAAACCAAAGGAGACCGGCTTGATGTCGGTCTCCTTTTTGCCGTCATTCAAATGATGAAATCAAACCCAAAACAAAATATTTAATCATAGTTGAATCCTTTAAATCAACAACTCCGTCTTTGTTGACATCGGCACGCTGTAACTGTTTTTCGGTAAGTGTAACATCTCCGACAACATACAATCGAATATAAGTACTGTCTTTAAGATTAATCTTGCCGTCACCGTTTACATCACCTAACAATACAGTTGGAATATTATCATCATTGAAATCTGCAATAATAAGCCGTTTATATCCAACCGAGTTAGTGATTTTTGTATAATCGATTGCCGTATCGGAATATTCCTGCTTAACCTCATCAAAATGATTGCCGCGAAGAAGTATTCCGTTGCCCTTATATGCGGCACCGTATCCGTAGAAATTGATACCGACATCGCATTTGGACATGCTGTTATTCTCTGCAATAAGATCATATATGCTTTCAAAACCGTCGCCTCTTACAGCAAAAACATATCCGTTCCAATCGTTGTTACGGTAAGTAAAGCTGCGCGCATCACGGTATCCGTAAGCCTGAAGAATATATTTTGAGAAGGTTGAAGAGACTTCTGTTCCCTGCGAACCGAAATGGTATGGGTCATAAATAACGTTCGTATTAAGCTGAGTGAAATACCAGCACGGATCATCGCCCATAGCCCACTGATACATATCTCCGACTCTTTGGACGGTAAGCCCGTCGTATACAGTGTCGGAAAATCCTCCGTAGAAGCCGAAGCAGGAACCGTTATACAGATTACAGTCAACATAATACTGCGACTGGCGGGTATTTCTGATTGTAATTCTGCTGTTGCGGTTTATTTCGACGAGGAAAGGATTATCTATTGTCAGCTTAACCGTATCGGAATCAATTCTCTCAACGGAAGTAATAATACGGGTCTGACCTTCGCCCTGACCTCTTACAACATAAATCTGAGCGCCGTTGATATTCTTAATATCACCGTTGTATTTCAATGTATAGCTCGGCGTGCTTTCACCGTTTACACGCTTAAGACTGCCACCGGTAACTGTCGGTCCCATATCGGCAACCATAAGCTCACGGTTGTTTTGCGTCTGATCCTCAAAGCTGCAGTTATCGGTATAAACGCCGTTGCCCCAGAGTCCCAGACAGCAGTCATCATAGAACCTGCTGTTTTCAACCAAGGATTTTGAGAAAATAGTGCAGCTCCAGCCCGCATTCATTTTTAAGCCGTCAATCTGCCAATAACTGCTTCTCGGAACCTCATAAGGCGAGGTTACTATTCCCCTGTGTTTTCCGTAGGTAAGCAATTCGCAATTTTTTATCTGAACATTATCGGTGTCCTGATCGGGAGCCGCCAGTAAATGTCCGACGCTTTCTCCTTCAATCAGCTGACTTAATTCTACGAAAGTAAGGGTTGTACTGGTATCGTACGGCGCATTTGAAGCTGCGCCGGCATGCGGCT
Source organism: uncultured Eubacteriales bacterium (assembly GCA_934466515.1). Lineage (GTDB taxonomy): Bacteria > Bacillota > Clostridia > Oscillospirales > Acutalibacteraceae > UBA737. The sequence continues at coordinate 302,277 of CAKSLH010000003.1, read as the reverse complement.
GAAAATGCGTTCTTATATTTGTCACATAAAGATTTTCAGCGTCCTCGCCGTAAGAATATATAAATCCTCCGACACGGTGACCGTAGAATGAAATATCTCGGATTTCATTGTTTTTGTGACAGCCTATAAGATACCTCGGAAGTTCTCCGACCTGCCATTTGTAGCTTGAATATACAAACTGAGTATCATACATGCTTTCTCCGGCAATTGTAACATTTTCGGGAAGAACTATCGGCTGAACAAAGCGATATATGCCTCTCGGGAAATAAAGTGTACCGCCGCCTGATTCTGCAAGCTCCTGAAGCGCATTCGTTACTATTCCCGTAACATTCTGTACCTGAGTGCCTACCGCACTATACGGTGCTTCCTTTATGTTTATGGTTTTTTTGTTCCAAGTCGAACGGATATCGTCGGCTATAACGACCTTCGTGGGTATTGCCCAGCATGTATCATCCCCGTAGCCCGAATGAATCCACAATTCATATTCACCGTTTTTAACGCCGAACGGCACACTTAATTTTACCGAATAATCAGACTGAACAGAAACCGCAGAAAGCTCTGCCGCAACGCTCTTATCGGAATTAACAAGATAAGCCTTTAATTCTGTAAGCTTACGCTTAGAATCGTTCTTTTTATCCTCATTTTCCACATTTACTGCTATGTTATTGCCGATTACACGCAGTGTTCCGCCTGCCGAAGCAGATTTTCCGTCGTTACCGACAGTATAGTCAATATGAGGCGTATTGATATAAATTTCCTTGCTGTTGCCGGTAGTTATGTCATACAGTAATACCGCATAAACACCGTCTGTAAAATCATCGGGAATTACGAATTTAACAGAGTCCTCTGTTTTTTGAACAATATCAGGTTTTTTGATTTCTGTTCCCTGTTTTCGGTAAGCATCGCCCCAGTTATGCGCAACAGCGTCCTGAGAATAGGTTCCCGACTTGACGCCGCTGAAACTGAAATCGGTATAATCAACATAGCTGCGCGTGTTTATATTTCCTGCAATATTATTTAACTGCATAATGTAAACATCGGTTACCTGCGTCCCTAAGTTTTCACCGCTTATGCTTACAGATTCATTAGGATGGACAAAAGTATTGCCTGTATAATTTACCTTTATTTCATTGTTCTTAGTATCTTCATCCCAATCTCCGACCTTCATTTCAATGTTTATGTCATCAAAAAGAATTGCCCTTGAGGAAGATGTAGAAGTAAACGCAATAAACAATGTGCTGTTATGGTTTTTGGCAACCTGATAAGAAGCCTTATTATCCTGCAGCATTTCAAATATCATTTTGTTGCTGCTGTCGATACTCATATTGAATTCTATCGGCTTGGTAGGATCCATATCTACGCTTTCGCCAAAATCGAGCGAATAATTGCTGTTGCTCATAGCGGTCCAGAAGGTGGAAATTTTACCTCCTTCATAAACGCCGTCCCAATATAAATCAACTGCCTGCCAGTTTTCCGAATCCTTATATCCGTAATATATACGCCATGCGCTCCATCTCTGCGTGGAAGCCTGAGAATCGGCAAGTAAGGATTTGAAAGAAATCTTTACAGGATCGGTCTTTTCGCAAAGCAAAGCGTCTTTAATGACTATGGTACTGCCCTTAAGAGATAAGGCATTACTTTTAAGCTCGCTACTGTAAACTATCTTCGGAGCATATCCGTAAGCAGCGGTATTATCAACAACCGTAACACCCTTAGGGTCGGTATCAACATATCGCCAAAGGCTCGTTTTATCCTCAAAGTCATCGGTAAATACAGCGGTGGAATTGCCCTTGTTCACAAGCGACGCAATGCTTTTGCCCGAAGCGGTAATCTCCGACATACGGTTTTGTAAAATATCAAGTCTGTCCTTAACAAATACAAGACCGTTCTTTTCGGCATCGCTCAAGTTGTTATAGGCATTTACGGCAGCATTCAGCTTTTCTGAATCAATATCGGCAAGCTGACTTGCTCTCATATTAAGTATATAAGAGTTATTGCTTCTGAATGTATTCGCAACCATTCCTGCCGAGTCATCCGAGTAGGTTACCGAAATATCATCAAAATATGTGGTACCGCCGGTCCAGTTAACAAGACCCGCCTTAGTTTTATTAGTATCAATAAGCGGATAAGTTACATTCATCGGTCTGCCTATTTTTCCGTCCGTATTGACATATACGGTGCAGGATGTCAGTCCGTAAACTACCGAAACATCTATCCACTTATCCTGAGAGGTGTAGCTCGAATCGAAATCTGTATCATCTAACGGAATAACATCTTGGCTTACCCAATAGCGCGTCACGGCAGAGCCTGAACGCTTATCAAGCCTTATAATCTGTATGCCGACCGTCTCACTGCCGCTGACATAGGACGGTGCAAATGCTATTGCAGACCAGTTGTCCTTATCAACATAATCATAAACCAAGCCGTCATAATTAAACCAGCTTTTTACCAGAACCTTGGCATTAAGGGTTGCAAGACCGTTTTTGCCGTCAGCCCTGTTTATAAGGTAAACCGCACTGTTATCACCGTCCGAACAGTTTCTCGTTATACCCAATACCTTTGCAGAGCCGTTAAGTCCTGAGGGATTCGGGTTGTTTGTTATTCCCCATTCATCGTCGCTGCTTGCGTTTTCCGCGGTAAACAATCCTTTCTCGGAATCATCAAATTCAAAAGAGATTCTTCCTCCCTTTTCAACATTTTCAAAATAATCCGATTTGATTTGTTTAACCCGTGCAACGGCCTGAGCCAAAACCGCGCTTGATGTGACTTTTGATTTTTCAGCGTCACTCAAACGGTTATAAGCATCGTTTACAGCCATGACAGATTTATAATCGTCGTTTGTAAGCTTGCTTAACTCAGGCAAGCCCGAAATAAGGCCTTCAACATAGCTTGAATCAGCCATTTTAATCTTAACATTGTCAACCGTAGCTTTATCAAAATCGGTATAAGTAAAGCGGGAAGCAATATAAAGATTGTCTGCCATTTTTTCTACAGGATAATCAAGCGTGTAAGTATGTTCTTTATCATCAGAGCATTTTCCTGTGATAGTGAAGACATACTTTGCAGCGCCGGACTGCGACTGCACATATTCCATCTTAACATTAACCCAGCTGTAGCCTTTAATATACTCGGTTGCAGCATTTCCGTTCTCATCATAAAGAACAGAAGAAATTCTGTCGGTGGAATAAACGATTTTTCCGTCTTTTACGGTTTTCTGGATGTTTTCAACCTGTGTTGACTGTCCCACCGCAATAGCTTCCCAGTGGTCTTCATCGTCATAAACCGGTATGATCAGACTTGAAAGTGCCGAATTATGATTGGGAAGATTTATGTCGAATTCAGCAGAAAGAATTCCGCTGTTTCCGCCGAGAACGCTTTCTTTAAGTCCCACAATTCTTTGCGGATATGAAGTGCCGTAGATATCGTTGCCGTTATTATACTTATCCGCAAAATCCTTTGCATCCTGCCAGTTATCAAACGGCTTCCAGCAATACGAATCAGAGGTGTTCGAGGGACGAAGTCCGAATGCCCATAAAGGCTCATAGAACTTATATGTATCGGTTCTGTTGATTTTCAGACCCTTGCCGGATTTTCCCTCTGTATCAATAGAATCTTCAATGGGAGTTTTGTAAATTTCAGATTGAAGTTTATCCTTATAAAGCTTTGTAAAAGGATGATTTTCTATTTCTTCATTAACACCGGTGTTTTTAAGCTCCCAGTTGTTAAGCCCCAGCTGCGAATTATCAAAATCATCTGTATAAAAATATCCCGTCTGCTTAAGTTCAGAAAGTTTGGCTAACTTTGATTTAAGCAGGCTGTAATTCTTAACAGCTGATATAACACCCATTTCCTCATACTCTGCGCATTTTGATTTAACTGAGTTGAGAGCATCTTCCGTACCTAGCGAAATAGGGAGTGCATCAATAAGCTTGACCTGAGTTGTTATTTCCTCAATATCAAACGAATCCTTATCCTTGACTATCAGATAGTCAAGAACAGCCTTCATTATTTCGATTTTGTCGGCATTTTTGAATATAAAACCGAAGCCGCTGCTCTTATAAGCCGAAAATGAGTTATAAATATCATTGATTTCATCGGCATTCTTTTTCTCAACTACGGTTGAAAGCTTGCCTATCTTTTCATCAAGCTTCTGCATACCGTCCAAATCGCTGTCAAAAATTATAACATTATCAATGCTCGCGTCGCCCGAAGCATATCTTGTACCGAAATAAAGATTAGTGAGCGGCTCGGACACCTTTACACGGATATATGCTTCGGTATAGGTTCCGTGAGGCGCAGAATCATCATCGGTACTGATATTTTTAATTGTAAACAGATAGTAATCGGAATCTGTAATAACATCGTCCTTTAATTTATATTCCATAGTAACCTGAGCGTCACGGGAATACGATGCTACAAAATTGCCGTCAGCGCCGTTTTGAGTCTTTAAAGAAACATTGGTGCCGTATTTAACTGTTTTTTCACCGCTGTCGCTGTCAACTGAGGTCGTCTTGGAAATCGCGCTTACACCGTTTGTAAAAGAGAAGCCTTTCCAGTTATCCGCGTCGGTAAACTCAGTGACTATTATAGGCAGAGCATTAGCCTGATGAGTCGAAACATCATAGGTGAATTGAGCCTTGTAAATCGGCTTATTATCATAGGCGTCTGACTTTATTCCGTGAATTGCAACGGCAATATTGTTATCGTTTATATTCCAGTCGCCGTTTACGGAATATCCCTTTGTGGGATTAAAGCGCAGCTTTTCGGAGTTAATATAAACCGTTGCGTCTTTTTTCTCATCGGCGCTCAGCTTGCGCATATTCTGAGAGTTTATTTGACTGCCGTCGAATGAATATAAGTTAAACTGCTTTTCTGCCTGCTGTTCAATATCAGGGTTAAGACATTCAAAATTAAGATTGCCTGAATGAATTCCGTCATTATTGAAATCATCGAAATAATAATATCCGTTTGATTTAAGCCATTCCACATTTGTCTTAGCTTTCAACAATATATCGGAATTTGTAACGGCATTTTCTTCGGCGGTTCCGACGAATTTGCCGTATCGCTCATAAAGCTTTTCTATCTCATCATACTTGCCCAGATGAACAGAACCGATTTTGTTAATATCCCCAACAAGCTTTTCAGGAGTATCGCTTAACGCCGATGCAAATAACGGACAAAGCGGCACAAGAGCTACTGTAACCGCCAGTAAAAGACCTGTTATCAACATTAAGCCTTTGTTTGCCTTTTTCATTTTTTCCTCCTAATAAAAACTTTGTAATATTCTCGGGTACGGCGGGCAATAACCTGCCGCACCCGAAAAAGCATCAGTCCTCAAAATCCTCATTATCCTCTTCAAAATGCACACTTGTGTTTCCGAGACTGCCTGCCGCTATTGTCTCATCCGCGGAAATCATAACAAATTCTATTTCGGGGATAATATATTTTTTCATAATAAATCTACCTCCTGTTCAAGCCTCAGGGCCATAATTCTTTGCACATAGCTACATAGATTTCATTCAAAAGCTTGTGATAATCAACATTTGAATAGCCTGCTGCTTCAAGCGCCGCATTGGCAGCCGCCTTATTCTTGGAATGAGTAACGGCAGATATAACCGCTGCGGTATAAGATGTGTTGTTGTCGGTATTGTAGCTGCTAAGAGCATTATTAAATGCCGTCTGATATTTGCTGTCTGCAACAGAAGTGGGCTGATAAGAGAATACCACATTATTGAATATTGCTTTAGTTACACCTGTAAGCGATTTAGCAGCAATTCCGTTTTCAATCTTCAAAAGACTGTTCATATCTCTGTCATAAACAGTATTGGTAGAATAAAGGGTTTTTTCTTTACTTCCGTCATTGAATGTAACAAAGAATACAACCGAAATTCTGTTGCCCGGAGCATTCTGACCGTTTGTAATCTCAATCGAAACATCATCCGGAATATCCGAAATACTGCTTACTTTTTCGGAGCGAACCTTTGTGTTGGAATTTGAAAGGAGAGTGTTAAGATTATTTACATACTTTCCTAAATATTTAACACCGTATGTTGCTTCGCCGGTTATATTATTCATTGCGGCATAATTCTTGAACGCCGCATAAGAACCGCTGAATGAGAATTTCTGATTTTCGGTATCCGCAGCCTTAAGAATTGTAGCTCCCTTGTTTTCAGGACCGATTTCTTCATTTGCATAAATAATAACATTGTCTATGGATGAATCTGTATCACTTGTTGCGCCGAAATAAAGATTTGTCAGCGGTTGATCAACACCCGCAATAAGATAAGCGACTTTATATGATCCGTGTTGAGCAGAGTCATCTGACGTATCCTTATTAGTTATTGTAAAAAGATAGTAGTCGGAAGAAGGATGGGTTTCGTCCGCCTTCTTATATTCCATTAAAACATTGGCTTTGCGTGAATAACCAGTTACCCAATTTGTCTCGCCGTCGGCTTTCTTTGTAGTAATATCTCCGCCTGCGGAATATGAGACTGTTTCTTTGCCGGTTGTACTGTCAACAGCTGTTGATTTCTCGGTTTTATAAACATCATTAGTAAAAGAGAATCCTTTCCAATTGTTTTCATTGGCAAAAGAAGTTACTATGATCGGAGTTACAGGGGCAAACCACGAACTAACATCATAATCGAATGAAGCTTTATAAATCGGCTGTCCGTCATAGGCATCCGCTTTTAATCCGTTTAGGGCATTAAACTGAGCGGATTTTTCACTCCAAATAAGCCAATTGTTCATTGTGTATCCGCTTGCAGGTCTGAATGTTATTCCGCCATTATATGAATATACTGTTTCAACCTTATTAGCGTCGGCAAGCTTTGTTATAGAGTTATTTTCGTTTGTTGCAGTATTTCCGTTACCTGCGTCCTTCGTTCCTTTTTCTGCGGCACGGGCATTAAATTTGTCGGCTGCTTCCTCTTCAATATACGGATTTACATTTTCAAAATTTATTGCTCCGCCGTGCATTCCGTCGGTATCAAAATCATCATAGTAATAATATCCGTTTGATTTAAGCCATTCGACATTCTGCTTTGCATTAAGCAATACATCCTTATTTGACAGACTGTCGGCAACTCCCATTTCATCATAAACCTTATACTGATTATAAAGCTCCTGAATCCTTGCATACTTTCCGAGATGAACTGTTCCTATACCTGCAATTTCCGAATTGAAATCCAAAAGCTCTGATTTTGAATAGCTTTCAATGTTATGAGCATTAAGATAATCTAGTATGCCTTTTAAAAGAATGATATCAGAAGCATTCGTTATGAAATCTCCGACATTGCTTGCAGCAAATTCTTCATAGCGGCTGTAAATGGCATCTATTTTATTTTTATCACTTGCATAAACGGTATCATTATTGTTTAATATGTCAATATCCGAGATAAGCTTAGCAGCCTTTGAAGAATCATAGTATTTAGCCTCAACCTGATCAAGAATGACTTCTCTCACATTTTTATTTGTATTTGCATAACCGAACCTGATAGTTTTAATCATACCTGTCTGTTCGTGAATATCATCGCTGACTTTGATTTTATAAACTGCTGTTGCTATGTTGAGCGGATTTACCGAATCGACCGTACGGTTAACTAAGCTTGTTACATAAATATAGTAATATCCCATGCCGTTTTCAATTGCATATTTTATTTCGAGAAACGCTTCGTTGTACGGTAAGTCGGGAGTGGCATTGCTATAGCTTCCGTTCAAAGAAGAAATATTTGCAGTAGAATCAAGAACTCTTGCTGCGGCAGTACCGCTTACGGTTCCGTCAACTGATTTTTGAAGAGAGTTATTACCAACATTATATGCAACCCAATTATCAGAATCAGTATAATCAAAATAAACTAAAGTATCTGTTGCATCATGTGAAGGAACATTTGTTATAAAGGTGAGATTCTGCACTTCATTGCCTGCAGGAATACCATCATAATAAGCATCCTCAAGATAATAAGAGGTTACGCTGTCCTCGGTTTTCTTTATCGAACCGAACGAAGCATAATTTCCGGACCTTGAAAATCCGGAATCTCTGTAGTTTCCGCCTTTTTTAAGAGTAACTGCTTCATTTGTCGAGGATGACTTAAAGGTATTTCCAAGTTCAAAGTCTTCATAAAAATCAATGCCGTATTCCTTCATTGCTTCGGCACGGGCCTCGGAAGTAACAGTAAATGCCTTAACTCCGCTTAATTTCCCGGCACCGTTTTCGATTTCAAAATCGGGAGCGGTATATTTTCCGTTTTTAATGCAGCTGTTTGCGAAATTAACAGCATTTTCAATAACCGTTTTAATTTCATAAATACCGAAATTAGGAACATAATTATCAGTTACATCGGTAACAGGGTTGCCGCTTACAGCGGTATACCAAGCAAGACCTGCAGTAAATCTTCCCTTATCGGCAAGGTGAATATTATCTCTGTAAAGGGATTCGCTTTTACCGGTTGCTTCATAAAGATATTCAAAAGCGGTGCCTGCGGGTATTATTCCAGCGAGTGTGCCGTTTTCAACATAAGGATTTACAACATCCTGAACAAAGCGTGACATTGTATAGAACATCTTATTCTGATTTGAAAGGCTTACACCGTCAATCTTAACTTCCGAATAGCAATTTGTATAACTGTTATCTATATTTGCAAAGGTTTCATGCCAATATATTTTTGCCGATGAATTCTTTGATTTAATATAATCGGTAAGAACATCTATATAAGTGTTATCAGCAGTATAGGTTTTGTTTGTCGCCGCACCGATAACTGAATTTACAGCCTCCAATATATTGGTATCTATTTTATACTGCGCATTATTACCCATAAATTTGGGACCTTCCTGAATAGAAACAACATCCCAGTTTTCTTCGGCTAATCTATCAGTAAAATTGATATCCTTTTGCGTTGCATAGGTGTACGGGATTTTATTATCACCGGTATGCTTATAATAGTGATACTGTAAAGTTCCGTTTACGCTGAAGGTCTTTAATGTGCTTTCATCAATAGCGGGAGTCTCTCCCTCCGTTCCGCCGAGAGCATAAATAAGACTTGCAACATGGCCCTGCAGCGACTGACCGCCTGCGTACAAATCGCCTACGGTTACATTATTATATTTGCCGCTGCTCTGAAAAATTTTGTACATATATTCATACGAATCTCTTCCGTATGAATTGCCGAGGATAAGAATCTTAAGATCCTTTTTTGCCTCTGTTTCCTGCGCGCTTGTATCTATTCCCGAAATTCTGGAAACAAATATGCAGCTTAAGCTCAAAACGGCGCACAAAACGAGGGCTAAAATCTTTTTTGAGTATTTCATACTTTTTTACCTCACCTTTCTTTATTTTATAAAGGACTTTTTTATTTTTTTAAGTCCTGTTATAACGAAAAAAATTTAATTTATCTTATTGTCGAACGGCTTTCCGCTGTCAACCCACTGCTTTATATAATCCGGAACCTCGCTGTCCCAATTATCGGCAATTGCATTATCATAATCTCCGCCCAACGGATCGTCCAGCTTGCGGACGATGATATCGTCAATCATAACAGAGGTTTCATTTGTAGCTATTCCTATATTTCCGGTTCCGTGAATATCGGCTGTAATTATTCCGCCGTTATATGTAGAACCGGAATTTGAAGTTCCGTCTTCAAAGTAACCTGTATCTGTATAAGAAATAACCGTTTTGCCGTCGTAATAAACATCAATTTTATTATCAAAGACTCTAAGACCCAGCTCATGCCACATATGGTCGAACAAATCGTCAGCGACATAATAGCCTAAAGCAACGCCCGAATCTGCCGAATACTGATTTGTTCTCTTATAAAGATAAATCCTTGTTTCCTGCTTTGTGCCGTCCACAACATTTTTGGCTACAGCGGAATAATCGCTGTGTCCGTAAAACGGATTATATGTATGTCTGGCAAAAAGCTTAAAGGTATTAGAAGCATTTGTTGCGTCCTTATCAATATTCTCGGTATATCTGAAATTCGCGCGGACCTCATAGTCAGTCCAATGCTCATCTCCTACATAATCCTCTGAATCCTCGGTAAGGTCCTTAAGCCAGACTCTGTTTCCGTTTACTACTTTCAGATTTGAATACTGAGGATTTCCCCAATCCCATTCACCGACAGCCATTTTTTTATCGGTCATAGAGCCGTCTGTAAATGTTTCGCGAAGCAATATATCTTTATCTGTAAGCTCAACATCGGGGTCGCACGGTTCAATTACATCACCGCCGCTGCTTGACGAAGAATTGTCATCCTTACCGTCATAATTACCTATTCCCTTAGCGGTAAAACCGTTACAAACCGATTTAACAAAGGTATGCTCATCAACCGAATGAATTCCTATGCCTGCATATATTGGACCGTCAAATTTAAAAGCAACAGGCGTTGCAGTGATAAAGTTTGAAGAATTCGCATTTTTATAAGAGCAAATAACCTGATTTTTCTTTATTGTCATCTTAAACTGTACAGGATATTTAATGTCGATATCCGTGTATCTGACTCCGGTTCCGTTTCCTTTTTTAGAACGGTAAACAATTGTTATTCCCTTACTTCTGCAATGTAAAAATACTTCTGAATCATCAGGGTTCATGCCTGAGCGCACCATAAGTCCGACAGAAGCATTTTCGTGAATATTGCCCTGCACTGCGTCTAAGCTTTCAACCGTAGTTCCGATTTCAAGGTAATCTTCTCCTGTTGGAAGAACATTATATTTCCGATATGCAAAAGAAACATCATCAACACCAAGCCAAACACAATAAGCATTTGAAGTTAAAATATACTTTCCACCCTTCTGGGAAAGCTCACCGCTCGGAGTATAAGAAGGACTGCTGAAAGAAGTCTCCAAATCACTATTGATTTGAGCATACTTTAGATCGGGATTTGTTTCATCAATATCCGCGGCGTTAACCTTGAATATCATAACAGACGCAAAGGCAACGGCAATTGCCATAACCGAAGCTGTCAGCATTAAAAGTCTTTTCCCTTTAAACAAAGCTTTCATATCATATCCCCCCTTTCATAAACTGTTCCGGATAATAACGCTTTCTCAATTTATAGTAAGCGTATCTCAGAATGCCGAGGAGAATTGCCGAAAGCACACACAGACCCATAAGAATATAAGCTGTAAGGCTCATTTTTCTCGAGCTCAAATCAACCTTTAACTCTCCTAAGCCGGAGGTGTCGTGAACTGTTTTTATTTTAGTTATTTCATTCACAACGGTTTCAACCTCTTTGACCTCGTCAGGCTCAAGGCCGCCTGCAATAGACATCAATTGCTCAAGTCTTTCAAGCTCGGAGGAAAGCAATTCCTTTACATCCTCATCATAAGAATTGAGAAGCTCATAGGCAATATAAATATCTATTTTTTCGTCGTATGTAACTTCATCATCCTTAAGAGTGAACAAAAATCCGAATTTTTCCCTGAAATCGTTTGCCTTGGCAATTGCTGCCGAAAGCTCGGGATTCTGTATAAGCTTCAACTCGTCTATTCTCTTTTTAAGTGATTCCAGAAGTTTCTTTTCAGGCGCCAAAAGCTTGAAAGCAATATCATTTATTATCTCAATATTCAACAGCTCTTCATAAGCGAGATTAACGCCCTCTCCGTCAACGATTTTGACGGTATCCGTCGTTAAAGCAAACACCCATTTATAAATACCGTTTCGGTATTCATTTGCCAAAGCCTCTGCCTCGGCTCTGAGTTTTTCTTCATTGTTTTTTCTGTCTTCTTCGCTTTTAAGCTCCTTTGCCTTTGCTAAAACAGAGTCAAGAAGATATTTTGTTCTTAAAAGCTCAACCTGTGCCTGTGAAGAAAGCTTTTTCATAGCTTCAAGAGCCTCGGTAAGCTTTTCGACATCGTTAGGCCCTACCGTACTGACGCGAAGATTTAAAGCCTCGCTGTACTTTATCTTATAATCCTTGATTTCCTTTGCAACAGGGTCGTTTTCTTCCTGCTTTATCAACTCATCGCACTTTCTTATAGCTTCTGCAAGCTTATCATAATTAGTAACTTTTTGCTTTTGAGCCTGAGACAGGCTTTTATAAGCATTATAAATCAGATCCAGCTGAGATTTACTGCCGGCGGTTACCTCGCCAATTCCGTCAATTGCCGCTATTACGGCATTTACTGCCGCGTCTTCATTATCGCCTTTTATAAGAGCGGTGTTTGATACGCTTACTGCTATATCCTTATATACTACCCGTCCAGAAACTATGCTTATCGCATAGCACGAACCGAAATTAAGCTTAACCTCAAGCTCCTTGCTTATATTTTCAACTCTGAAGCTAAATGAAGCAAATTTCCCGCTTGCAAGCGTAACAGAGGTTCCGCTGTCCCAAGCAAGATTTAATCTGTTATTAAGAACACTCACGGTAGGTGAATTATCCGTATTCATATTTAACTTGGCAGAGCCGCTTATATAAGAAAGATACTCGCTTTCAAAAAGCAGAGAAAAGTCCATACCATTAATCTTAGTGCCGCTTCCGGCATTTACCGAAATTTCAACGACTACGGTATCTCCCTTTTTAACGCCGCTTGTGCCGGAAAGGGAAAATACCGCTTCATTTTCGTTAAGTGCCGAAACAGGAATATACATTACTGTAAGCAAGAAAAGCACGGAAAAGACAAGAGAAAACAGTTTTGATAATTTCTTAATCAATTTTCTGCTCCTTTACTTATTTCTTTGCCAAAAAGTCCTGTACTTGTTTATTTAGCGCGTCTGTTATCTTTTGCAGACCCGCAGTCTTTGCTTTAGACATCATCTGATTGTAAAGCGACTGATAATTACTGCCTTTTGTACCATATACAAGCTGGGATTCGAATTCTTCAATAGCGGCAGAGACATTTGAAACCTCTATTGAAAGGTCGGAAAGATCTCCTCTGAAGCCGTAAAGAGCGGTCTTTCTGTAGGTGGGCTGAATCTCGCTCGTCCACTTATACGCATACTCGGGCTGGCCTTCAAGAATATTCGGAGTTCTGTAAGCAAGATATGCGTTTCCGAGCATCCAGTGAGCTATACCGTATTTAGAATCGGTGCTGGGCTGAATGGTATAGTCAACACCGTGAGCCTCGTCGCCCTCTAAAGTATAGTGATAGGTTTTATATTTCTTAGCCTGTGAGCTTGATTTTTCGAAGCCGTAAACCAAAAGATTATATAATTCATTACCCGGTTCACCCTTAGGCGCTCTTAGCAAATCCAAAAGCTGCATTGCTTCTTCGGGATATTTTGCAGTTGAAGGAATTACAAGATAGGTAGCCTCGGAGCCGTATTCGCTTACGCCGTTATACTTTGTATCGGCGGTATCAACCAAAATATTATGATAGGTTACATTTCCGTCTTCATCGAAATCGTAAACAACGCCGCGCTCTTCTCCTGTTTCGGGATTCTTTGTAGCGTACCAGCTTGCGGAAGGATGAGCCGAAAGAGTACTTGCTCTTCCGCCGGAACCGCCTGCCGTTACAAGTGCGTCCTCGGAAATATATCCTTTTTCATACCATCTTCCTGCATATTTCAAAAACAGCTTAAATGCGTCAGTATCAAAGAAGCTTACGACCTGCGGATTTTCAACCGTTGTATCGTAGCAAGCCCAAGCGCCCTTCTGTCCGCCTATGAAATCATATCCTCTGACAGCCATGGTTTCGAAAATTGCATTTATATCGCAGGTAACGCCTACGGTATCGGTATCAATAGCGTCCGCCGCTTTAATAGCCTCAAAATAGTCTTCGATTATTTCATAAACCTCAGCGGTGGTCTTTACTGACGAATGACAAGCATTAAGCAGAGCGTCAACATTCATATACTTAACAAGCTCTACAGGAACTATAAGCTTAGCGCTTTCTTTAATGATAGGCTGCTGATTAGGAATCATATAAAGCTTATCATTATATTTACCGCTTTCATAAGCAGCCGGATAATCTTTCATTTCCTGCTTAATGTTCTTTCCGTATTTATCGACTAAATCATCAAGCTGAGTATATGCGTCCTTTTCGGTTTCGTTGGCAACATCGAAGGAATATCCTGTCCAAGCAATATCCATTTGCTCTCCGCCCGAAATCATATAGCTCCAGTTCCAGACATTTACAAATTCAATTTCAACTCCCGGAAGATATTCCTGAAGCTGTTTATTGAATTCTTCAAGAACAAGATTTTCTTCCTTACAGCCCTGTCCGAATGTAGCCCAGACAAGCTTTTTCTTCTTACCGGAGGAACCGCAGCCGGAAAGCAATCCTGCTAGCAAAGTAACGGCAAGAAGCAACGATACTAATTTTTTCATAAAAACAACCTCCTATTTTTATCCTTTTACAGAGCCAACGGCTATGCCCTTGGCAAAATATTTTTGAATTAACGGGAAGAGACACAAAACGGGAATTACCGAAAGCGCACATTCCGCATATTTCATTGTTGTTATCGGTATAGAGGACAAATCTCTTATACCTGCGCCCTTTAAGGCGTTTATAATAATTTGCGAGTTTTCCATTACTCTTTGCAGATAATACTGGAAGGTCCATAATTCCTCAGAGCGCTGCATATAAATCATTGATACCTGCCAGCTGTTCCAAGTACCGATGACCCCAGTAAAATACTGCATTGCCAAAATCGGAGTACACATCGGAACTACAATCTTCATAAGAATTTTAAATTCGCTTGCACCGTCAATCTGAGCCGCCTCGATAAGAGACGGAGAAACACCCTTAAAAAATGTTTTATAAAGCGAAACTCCCCATAAGGAAACCCATGCTGAGTTAAAAAAGTAAATTAAGGGATTGTTTCCTAAGTGATACCACTGTGTAAGAACGATATATGTCGGAATCATACCTCCGCTTATAAACATCGCAAGTGTAAGAAGCACATTTGTCGGCTTTCTCAATAAAAACTTTGTCTTTTTATTGAGCGCATACGCCATACAGGCTTGCGCAATTATCGGAAGTATAGGCGTCGTTAAAGAAAGAAATACCGTCCAGATAATTGAACGCATAATAACTCCGAAATCCGCAAATAAGTATTTATAAGCGCTGAAATCTATTGAATTCGGTATCAAAGAAAATCCGGAAGACGATATCTGAACCTCGGGTGTTACCGAAATAATAACAATGATTAAAAACGGCAATAAAAACAGCACCGTCATAATCAGGAAAATAATATGTACTATCGTTAAATAAACCTTATTGACTTTCATATTATTCACCCCTTACAAAACCGCATTTTCGGGATTTACCCTTTTGATTATCATATTGGTTGCAAACAGTAAAACTACACCGATAAGCGACTGGAACAAGCCTACAGCGGCGGTTGTTCCTATATCGCCGCTGGCAAGGCCGCGGTAAAGATAGGTTGAAATAACATCTGTTGTTTCATAAAGCGCGCTTTGCTGCATAGGAACCTGATAGAATATATCCATACCTATATTCATTACCTGTCCCATTCTGAGAATAAGTACCATACACATCATCGGCAAGCATTCGGGAATAGATATTGTCATAATTTGCTTAAATCTTCCTGCTCCGTCAATAGATGCAGCTTCATAAAGAGTAGTATCAATACTCAGAAGCGAAGCATAATAGTAAAGGCTTGCCATTCCGACATCCTTCCATACTGCAAAGAATGTAAGGATTGCGGGCCAATAGGACGGCTCTGAATACCATTTGACCGCAGTTCCGCCCATTGCTACAATAGCCTTATTCAAAACGCCTTCTGTAGGACTGAGTAAAATATAACCTATGTATGCCACAGCAACCCATGAAATAAAGTTCGGAATAAGCATAGAGGTCTGATAAAGCTTATTAGCCCAGCGGCTTTTAACTTCATATAAAAGGATTGCCACAACAATACCCAAAAAGATGTTTACAAGCAGCATCCACGCAACATTATAAAGGACTGTATTTCTTAAAATTCTTACCATATCATTTGATTTGAAAAAGAATTCAAAGTTTTTAAATCCTACCCAATCACTTCCGAGAATGCCTTTTGAATAGCTGTATTTCTTAAAGGCAAGTATTATACCGAAAACCGGTACAAAGTGAAATAAAACAAGAGAGAGCAAACCCGGCAGGCAAAGCATATTGCATGCAAATCTTTCGCCTGCTCCCCCAAGTTTATTTTTTTTACGAATATTGACCATCTTGTTACCTCTTAATTATCGGAATTAACATCCACTTTATCCGCGTCTTCGTTTTTTATTTCTTTAACCGCATTTGCAGAAAGGAATTTTCTTATAAGTATTATCGTCCAGACGCCGAATGCCGAAAGAGCAACAAAAGCAATAACCAGAACGATTATTAAAACCAGCTCAGCTGTTCCCATTGCTGTAAGCTTATCGTTGACAACGACATTTACTCCGGTTTGATCTGCAGACTTTTTTGTATCTGATTGCGTATCGTCGGTATTATCGGCAGCCGCCGTATCTGAATCGGTCTTAGAATCCTGATTATCGGAATTGCTTTGCTGAGCCGCTCCGGGGGTATAAGCCGAAGCATCGTTTACAGCATTAATATTTTTAAGCTGAGGATAAGCGCCGTCGGTAACAGTCCAAACGGAAATATTTTTATATGCCGCATTTATTTCTGCCATACTTGCAGCCGCAAAGCCGATTTCAAGACCTCCCGGTTCATCGGTTATATAGCAGTTGTTCGTAACCTTTTTATTGGTTTGAGCTTTTGTTCTTCCCTCAATTTTGCAAAGAGTGTAACAATTCTTAACATAATTAAAATCAACATCATCTATAGTATTAAGATTATCGGTTCCGAAAAAGCATCCCGATGAAGCCGTTTTTACAGTTCCTCCTGCCCAACAGTTTTCAACTGTCACACTGTCGCCGGTACTTTTATCCTTAGAAGGAGCAGGCCCGCAAAATGCTCCTGCACCGGTAACACCGCCGGAAAAAGTTCCGTTATAAAAGCACTCGCTTATCTTAACATTGGCTACATATTTTCCCCATTGTGTTTCAGTTGAACCCAAAAGTCCGCCTGCACTCCAAGTACCCGTCGAAGTAACGGTTGCGTAGGAATAGCTTCTGCTGAGAGTAGATTTGCCGGTTAAAGCTCCTATTAGTCCGCCGGTATTGTTGGACTTAGAGGTTACTGTTCCGCTGCTTCCACAGCCCTTAACAGTTGTATTGACTGCAAAACCGATTAAAATTCCCGTTCCCTGCTGAGCTGTACCTGCATTTCCGGACCAGTCGCTGTTCATAGAAGAAAGGCCTTCAACGGGACTTGTAACATTTGCATTCAGTACGACAATATTTTCAAGTGTTGCTCCCTTTGTGCTGCCGAAAAGTCCTATTTCCCATCCGGACGGTTTATCATCGCCCTTATAGCCTGAAAATTTTTCTGCCTTTGTGCATCCAGTCAACTGAGGGTTAACAGTTAAATTCTTTATAATATAAAGAGGCTTTCCGTCGCTTCCCTTATCGCAGGTAAAGCTGCCGGTAAATTCCTTACTGTTATCTCCGATAGGTGTAAAATTCGCAACCGACGACATATCTATAGTGTTTGCCAACTTATAATGAGCTGAAAGCTTGTTCCTCATGCCGTCAAGCTGTTCGGCATTTGTTACAAGATACGGACTGGATTTTGTTCCTTTGCCTTCATATGAAGCCGCAGAAACAACAGTTCCGCCTGTTATCTGAAATACCAAAATAGTTGATATTAAAACCACTGCACTTAAGCTTTTTAATTTTTTTATACTTTTTAATATCATTTTCATTAAATCGGCCTCCCTTTTTTGTTACATTATTATATTACCACAACAAAACTTATGCTTCTAGCCAATAAAACGATAGATATGGTCATAAATTACACATTATATTCTTGGAAATATTTACTTATGTTAAATTGTTACAATTATCTTGCATTAAGAAAATTCAGATGCTATAATTGGATTGAAAAAAGCGAAAGGAGTGGAAAAATTTGGAAGTTCATCAAATGCTGTTTTTTGAAAATGATAAAGAGATTTTAGATACCGGCTTTGTTCAAAGTCTTACTTACCATAGCCATTTGCATAAATACCTTGAATTCGGATACATTTTACAGGGAAGTACCCGACTTAAAGTTAACGATAAAGAATATGATGTTTCGTCCGGTCAGGCTTATTTGATAACTCCGTATCAAATCCACTCTTTTAAAGACAAAAAAGACAGCAATCTTTTTGCTGCCACAATAATATTCAACGATTCACTTATTTCATCTTTCAATTCAATTTTCAGACAGAACAGGATAGAAAATCCGATCATTCAAATCGACTATAATGACATTTCGCAATATGTAGAAAAAATACACGAATTACAAATTTCTTCCACAAAATACCGATTGCAAATTATAGAAGCATATCTTTTACTGCTTCTTTCAATTGTTTTGCCACAGCTTACTTTGATTCCCGATAATCATTCTTCAAATGCGAATATTCCGCAAAATGTTCTTATATACTGCAACGAGCATTTTAAAGAGGATATTTCTATAGAAAAGATTGCTTCCGATCTTAACATCAGCAAATCTTATGTATCTCAGGTGTTCAACAATACTTTGAAAATCAGCTTTAGTGAGTGTATAAATCAATTGCGCATTAATGAGTCCATTCTTCTTATTTCGGGCGGAGAACAAAATTTTTCCAAAATTGCCTTTGAGAGCGGATTTAACTCTATCCGTTCTTTCAACCGTAATTTCACAAAATTTACGGGCACTTCACCGAGCGAATATATAAAAAATCTTAATATTTCAAACAAATAACTAAATAAAATAAAAAAATAAAAATCTCCATCCTAGCAGATGGAGATTTTTGTGAATGAGATATAAAAAAATTATCTATAAATTTATGCATGGTTTTGCAAATATTGCGTTATATGTTTTTAATATACAGTCTTCAATTTAAGAGAAGAGTGAAAAATAAAAGAATCGGCAATCTTATTAGGAAGATTGCCGGTTCTTTTGGTGGACCAACAGGGACTCGAACCCCGGACCGACCGGTTATGAGCCGGTTGCTCTAACCAACTGAGCTATTGGTCCGAATGACTGAAATACATCAGTCAAGCAATAATTATTATACCATAAAAGACGGTTTTGTCAATACTTAATTTTGAGTGTTTTCAAGCTTTTTATAAAGATTATTTATTTCTTTCTTAAGCGCACTGTTTTCAGCGGACTTAAGCTCGGGGTCGGAGCTTAAAATATACTTTGCAGATTCCCCTGCCGCCTTTAGCGAAGCGGTATCGGCAAAGAGGTCGGCGATTTTAAGCTCGGGCAGACCGTGCTGTCTTTTACCCAAAAAGTCACCGGGGCCGCGCAGTCTCATATCCTCCTCGGCAATTTTAAATCCGTCCGAATTTTGCTTTATGACACCGAGCCTTTCTAAGGTTATTTTGTTTTTAGCGTCGGAAATAAGAATGCAGGTCGATTTAAATCCGCCTCTACCTATTCTTCCTCTCAGCTGATGAAGCTGAGAAAGCCCGAAACGCTCGGCATTTTCGATAATCATAATTGCGGCATTCGGCACATCTATTCCGACCTCGATTACGGTAGTGCAGACAAGCAAATCTATTTCGCCGTCCTTAAACTGCCGCATGACCTTTTCTTTTTGACTCGGCTTCATTTTGCCGTGAATAAGTCCTACACTGTAATCTGAAAAAGGTCCGTTTTTAAGCTTTTCAAAATAATCCTGCGCGTTTACAATTCCTTCGTCCGTTTCGCCATCTTCTACAAGCGGACAGACTATATAGCCCTGTCTGCCCTCGTCAAGGTGCTTTTTAACATAATTGAACGCGCGCGCTCTGATACGCGAGTCTATCAGATAGGTTTCGATTTTCTGTCTGCCCTTCGGATATTCGTCGATAATACTTATATCAAGGTCTCCGTAAATCACAAGTCCTAAGGTTCTCGGAATAGGAGTTGCGGACATTACAAGAGTATTAACAACTCTGCCCTTTTGCGCCAGAGCGGCACGCTGAGCCACGCCGAAGCGGTGCTGTTCGTCGGTAATAAAAAGCCCTGCATTTAAAAATTCGGTATCGTCGGTCAAAAGAGCGTGCGTTCCGACGGCGACATTTATTTCACCTGATTTAAGCTGTTCTTTAAGCTTAGTTTTTTTAAGCTTCGTTACCGAGCCTGTAAGCAGGCAAACGGATATATCGGTATCCTTAAAAAAATTGCTCAGCGTTTTATAATGCTGTTCGGCTAAAATTTCCGTGGGAGCCATCATGGCTGCCTGAAAGCCGTTTTTAACGGTATTATATATAAGTGCCGCGGCAACGGCGGTCTTTCCGCTTCCGACATCGCCCTCAACAAGCCTGTTCATTTTATTTTTGCCCGACATATCCTTTACACAGTCATTTATAGCTTTTAACTGCGCCGAAGTGAGCGAAAAAGGCAAAAGAGATAAAAATTCATTTGTATAATCTTCTTTTATGACAGGACTCTGTTCCTGCTTTTTTTGGCATTTCAAGCGCATAAGCCCCGTTTGAAGGACAAACAGCTCTTCAAAAACAAGCCTTCTTTCAGCTCTTTTAAGCGCCTCAAAGTTTTTCGGGAAATGGATATTCATAAGTGCGTCGCAAAGCGGACAAAGCTTATATTTTTCCCTTATTTCAAGAGGAATCGGGTCATCGGGGAAGCCGCATGAAAAAGCTGTTTTTACAAGCTTTTCCAAGGCCTTTGACGACATTTTATCGCTTGCCTTATAAACGGGGTGAATACCTTTAGCGCCAACAGGGCTGATTTCGGGCGAAACAAGGGAAGGCAGGAAATTTCCGCCGTCGGTTATCTTTCCGTAAAAAAGGTACTCGCTTCCCTCATGAAGCGACGAAGCAAGATATTTATTATTAAAAAGCGTTACCGAGCAGACGGCGGTTGAATCGGAGATATTAAACTTAAAAAGCGTCATATTTTTCCTGATATAATGCTCCAAAATCGGTGAAATAATTCTTGCCTTAATACATATCTTTTCTTCACCCATACAGTTTGCAAGCGGAACGGGAGAAGAAAAATCCTTATAATCTCTCGGATAATAACGCAAAAGGGCACCGATAGTATCGATGCCCATATTATAGAGAACTGCGGCGCGCTTTTCACCCACGCCCTTTAAAAAACGGATGTCGGAATTCAAATCAGACATAATTTTCTCACTCTACGGAAATTATAAGATAATAAATCGGCTGACCGCCCTTTATAAAGGTTACTTCGGCTTTGGATCCGAATTTTTCATTCAAAATTGCCTCTAAAACCTCTGCCTGCTCGTCGGTTACATCCTCGCCGTACATAACGGTTATAAACTCGCTGTTTTTATTCATAAGCTGGCGGACTAAACGGACTGCGGCTTTATCAAGCACGGTATCGGTAAAGGAAACCTTACCGTTTGCAAGAGCCAAAAGCTCTCCTTTTTTAATCTTATGACCGTCAAAATCGGAATCTCGCGCGGCAAAGGTTATCTGACCGGTAGCGATTTTTTCTGCCGCCTTCATCATTTCGATTGCGTTGGTTTCGGAGCTTGCCGATTCGTCAAAATTAAGCATAGCGGTTACGCCCTGAGGAATTGTACGGGTATGCAGAACGAAAACCTTTCTTGTGCTTATCGGAACGGTCTGCTCGGCAGCCATTATAATATTCTTATTGTTCGGAAGAACGAAAACAGTTTCGGCAGGGGTACTCTCGATAGCCTTTAAAATATCGTCGGTGCTCGGATTCATGGTCTGTCCGCCGCTGACTACCGTATCAACGCCGAGGTCTTTAAAAAGCTCGGCAATTCCTTCGCCTGCGCAGACGGAAACGAAGCCTACGGGCTTTGTCATTTCGACAGGCTCGATTTTTTCGGTAAGGTCTGCATTAGTGGTCGGCTGCTGCTTTGAGCTTTCCGCGTCATGCTTAGCGCGCTCATGCTGATCGCGCATATTTTCTATTTTAAGGTGAACCAGCTGACCGAAGGTAAGACCGTTTTCAATAGCATTTCCCGGGTGGTCGGTATGAACATGAACCTTGATTATCTCATCGTCATCAACCACAACAACGCAATCGCCTATACTTTCAAGATAAGCCCGCAGTGCCTTAGGCTCCTTTTCGCACTTAGGATCACGGTTTACTATAAACTCGGTGCAATAGGTAAAGGTTATTTCGGTTTCAAAGCTGCCTGCGGCGCTGACATTTGTCTGCTCAGCCTCGGGTGCCGCCTCTGCGGTATTTTGAGAAGCGATAATCCCGTTGCCCGAAAATACCGACATCATACCCTCAAGGATAAGTACAAAGCCCTGTCCGCCCGCGTCGACAACGCCTGCCTTCTTAAGCGCAGGAAGCTGTTCGGGAGTGAATGCAAGAGCCTCTTTAGCGCCTTCAATTGCGGCAGAAAATACCTCAAGCTCGTTTTTACCCTCGTCCAGCGCTGACTGTGCTTTTTCCGAAGCTACGCGCGCAACCGTGAGGATAGTGCCCTCGGTAGGCTTCATAACGGCTTTATATGCCGCTTCAACGCCGAGCTTAAATGCGGCTGTAATATTTTCGGCGGTCACGAACTCATCGGTGCCTATTCCTTTGGCAAAGCCGCGGAAAAGCAATGAGGTTATAACGCCCGAATTTCCTCTCGCGCCGCGAAGCAGAGCCGAAGCATTCATTTTGGCTATCTCGCCTGCGGTGGCATTCTGAGTCTTTTTAAGCTCTCTTACGGAATTCGAAAGAGTCATGGACATATTTGTACCGGTATCTCCGTCCGGAACGGGGAAGACATTAAGATCGTCAACCCTTTTTCTGTTATTTGAAAGATTATTTGCGGCGGATATTATCGCGTCGCGCAGTGAATTACCGTCTAACAAAAGTGAAGCACTCCTTATAAAAGCGTTTTGAGCTTTAAATTATTCCTTTATATCGTCAACCCTTACGATGACCTTATCGACATCAATTCCGGTATTTGACTTAACAACATATCTTACCTTTTCGGTGATACTTGCGGCTATCGCGTTGATATTCATTCCGTAGCTTACGGCGATATGAAGCTCAACATCAAGACAGTCGCTGTTTCCGGTTACCTTAATACCGGTATCAAGCGAAGGATCCTTTGAAATCATTTTAAATATCTTCTGTTTATTGCCGCTCGGCGTCATACCGACTACACCGTAGCACGATGTAACCGCGTGTCCGATAAGCTTTGAGAGGTATTCCTGAGAAATCTCAATTTTTCCGTTAATTGTTTCAAAAGTTATCATAAATTAAATCCTCCCGATTTATTTTTTATATTTATACTTTTCGATTGAAAAATATATATCGCTTTCAGTAGCCTCAACACCGCTTTCGATATCCGAATCATAGAAAAGAAGACCCTTTCTGTAGCAAACGGGAATCTGCGGCATCTGCGTAAGCAAGATACTTTCGATATCGGCGGCGGAATAAGTACCGTTATAAAATCCGTTTATAATATCCTCAACCGATATTGCAGGAGTCTGCGCCGAAGTCTGATTTTCAGGATCGGCCTGCTGTGGCTCCCCCTCCGCATTTTGAGGCAAATCATAGACCACGCCGAACGCAGCCGAACCGCCTTGCATTACAAGCTGGGAAATATCCATATTCTTAAGAATTTTTATTTCTCCGAGATAAAGCTCAAAAGCACCCGAGGCAAGGTCCGCGGAATATTCCGCAAAGCTTTTTTCGATTACTCTTAGCTCAATCCCCGCGTCTTTAAGCTGGGAAGCTATCTGATAAGCCGCCGCTTTTCTCGAAGCATTTTCGGAATTTACGAGGAGCGAAAGAGTAATATGTCTTCCGGCGCTGTTTACTCTGTAACCGCTGTTATCTAAATTATTATAACCCATCTTGCCTAAATTCTCAACTGTTATTTGCAAATCCGAGGAAAAATTTATGGTCTGAAGTGGTTTTGCAGGCTTAAATGAGGGGTGAAGATATCCTCTTGCAGGCTCGGCATTAGTATAATAGCTCTGAGAGCAGATTGCATTCCTGTCAATAGCTGAGGATATTGCGTATCTCAGATAAGAATTCTTTAATATTTCGGAATTTCCGTTTATACCTATATAAACAAGATTATTAAGCTGAACATCGCATTTTTTTCCGCTCATTCTGACTATATTTCCGTCGGAAAGGTCGGCATAATAAATATCGCAGGCGCCGATTTCGACATAATGGCTTTCGGATTCCGCGTCGGGAGCATGAATAAGTCTGATTTCCTTAATTTCGCCCTTATCGCCGAAATAGGAATCGTTTAAAACAAGCTTCATATTCTCATTATCAAGCCTATATCTTCCGCAGCCGATGGGAGCGAGCTTTACCCCGTCCGAATTTGCGGCATTATCCGAACCCGATTTCATTATAGGAAAATCAAGGAGATTTGCAAAATATCTGTCATACCTTGTAAGGTTAAATACCACCGTATCAGCACCTTGCGCCTTAACATCCTTAACCTCATAAAGCTGTGCGGAATATGTTGCGGAAGCCTTTGCGGCATTATAAGAATATACTACATCCGAAGAGCTAACTGCACTGCCGTCGGTAAAAACAGCCGACCTTAATTTTACCGTGCACTGATTGGCAGAAATCTCGGCGCTTTCGGCAAGGCAATAAGCAGGCTCAAAATTTTCGCCTACCTTTACAAGCGGTTCATATAAAAGCTTACAAAGCTGTCGATTAAGCGGTGTGGCGGCGGTGAAGGGATCAAATGAATCGTTAAAATTGCTGAGCAGGCTTGCCTTTACAGATTGCTTTTCGCTGTCCGAAGCTGTATCGGAGCTTGCGGAATTTCCGTTATTTTTCTTTTTACAGCCGCAAAAAGAAAAAACCATCAGCAGGGCGAGAATTAAAGATATTATTCTATATTTTTTCATCTGAGCCCTCCTTATATTTAAAAGACATTATATTGCGGCAGCGCCCCGAATTATCCGTTTCAAAAAGGCAACCGCAGATAATATTTTCTCCGCTTGAAAATTCGAATTTCGACATATCGTTATTTTTCAGTCTGTTTATAATTATATCGCTTTTTACTCCGATTACGGAATTATCCGAGCCTGTCATACCGATATCGGTTATAAATCCTGTGCCGTTTTTTAAAATCTGCGCGTCGGCGGTCAGCACATGGGTATGCGTTCCGAAAACAGCTGAAACCTTGCCGTCAAGATAAAGCGCAAGAGCTTTTTTCTCGCTTGTTGCCTCGGCGTGAAAATCGACGAAAATAAATTTCGCCCCGTCCTCCTCGGCTCTTTTAACGAGGCTGTCGGCAGCGGTCATAAAATTCTCGGCAGAGCTTCTTTCCATATATGTTATTCCGCAAAGATTTATGACAGCAACGCTGAATTTTCCCTTATCAACAAGGCAATAGCCCTTACCGAAATCAGCCTTGATATTATCGGGGCGAAGCAAAAAAGGACTGCTGTCAAGAGTCTCATAAAAATTCTTATTGCGCAGAGTATGGTTTCCCCCTGTGATAACATCTGCACCCGCGGCAAATATCATATCGGCGCTTAAATTGGATATTCCGTTCGCTTCATCGGAGTTTTCTCCGTTTACGATAACGAATTCGGCGCCGAATTTCTTTTTTAAAACCGGCAGCATTTTTAAAAGATACCTGCAGCCGCTGCCGCCGCAGACATCGCCGATAGCAAGAACCTTCAACGGAACATCTCCAAGCAAAACTTATTTAATTATATATTATCATATTATTTCCTTATTTTCAATTATTATATTTTTGAAAATCGAAAGTGAGCAAATGAGAGATAAAACGAGAAAATAAGAGAAAACACGAGATTTGAGTTTTGTAAATTAAAAAATTGAAAATTAAGTGTTGACAAACAAAAAAGCGTGTGGTATGATAATCGGGCTGAAATGTTTTAAATTTGATTTTACGGAGGTTTTGAAAATGTCTACATTTATGGCAAAACCTGCTGAAATTCAGCGTAAATGGTATATTGTGGACGCTGCCGACAGACCGCTCGGCCGCACCGCTGTAAAGGTTGCCGATCTTCTTCGCGGAAAGGGCAAGCCTGAATTTACTCCCCATGTTGACTGCGGCGATCATGTCGTAGTTATCAACGCTGAAAAAGCAGTTTTAACAGGAAAGAAGCTTGAAAAGAAGTATTACCGCCGTCACACCGGATTTGTCGGCGGACTCAAAGAGGTTCAGTATTCAACTCTTATGAATACAAAGCCTGAGCTTGCAGTTGAGCTTGCTGTTAAAGGTATGATTCCGGACACTACTATCGGCCGCAAGGCACTTACCAGACTTCATGTCTATAAGGGCGAGAAGTTTGATCAGGTTGCTCAGAAGCCCGAAAAGCTTGAATTTTAAGAAGGGAGACAGAAACAATGTTTGAAGGAAAGCCTTATTTTTACGGCACCGGCAGAAGAAAAAGTTCTGTTGCCCGCGTTCGCGTTTATAACGGTACCGGAAAAATCACAATTAACGACCGCGATATAGACGAATATTTCGGTCTTGAGACTCTTAAGCTTATCGTTCGCCAGCCTCTTGCGCTTACAGATAATATCGGCAAGTATGATGTTGTCTGCCGTGTTACCGGCGGCGGTGTTACCGGTCAGGCCGGTGCTATCCGTCACGGAATATCAAGAGCGCTTCTTCAGGCTAATGAAGAGCTCCGTCCTGCTCTTAAGAAGGCAGGCTTCCTCACTCGTGACCCGAGAATGAAGGAAAGAAAGAAGTACGGTTTAAAAGGCGCTCGCCGCGCACCGCAGTTCTCAAAGAGATAATTGTTTATCTTACAAGAAAAAGCACTTCTCCGATTTCGAGAAGTGCTTTTATATTTGTCTTAAAACAAATAAAATTATAAATCCTATGAGTAAACCTGCAAAAATTATTATATCTATTATCCTTCTGCCTGTTATCTTTCCGTCTCTTAAAACCCCGAAGATTATTAAAGGCACCGTAAAGAAAAGCGGATTATATTTAAAGGCGGATTTTATATCGCCCTTAAAAAGCGAAAAATACGCTCTTGTCATTCCGCAGCCTGCGCATTCAATATTAAGAAATTTTTTAAACGGGCAGTGAATTCCAGAAAAATATAAAAACGCTATACTTAAAAGAAATGCAGAAAAAAACGCAATCGGCTTGATTGCGTTTTTTATTGTTTTATTTTTCTTCATCAGTCTTTAAGCGGAACGCCGTTTGCGTCGGTATTTATATTTCCGCAAAGAATGAGAATGCCCTCGATAAAGCCCCAAATTCCGCCTATTCCGCAGGAGCAGATTGTAAGCACAAGCTGACCTACGGCTTTACCGGTATATCCCAAATAAAAATTATGTATTCCAAATCCGCCCAAGAAAATTCCGAGCAGACCCGCGGCGATTTTCGATTTCTGATTAAGAGGGTTTATTTGCTGCTCGGGCGCAACCGAAACTCCGCATTTTACGCAAAACTGAGCGTTAGGCTCAAGCTCGCTTCCGCAGTTGGGGCAGAATTTATTTCCTTTTCCCTTACCGTATCCGCATTTAACGCATACAGCGGCATTTTGATCCATTTCATTTCCGCAATTTTTACAGAACATAAAATCACTCCCATACAAGTATATTTTTATAATATCACATAAAAATATATATTTCAAGAAAAATTAAAACAAATTAAATCTTCGCGGATATTTGATATTTAATATTAAACAAGTGTGTGCCTTTTGGCACTGATATAACCAAACCCTATCGTCAAGGGCTACGCCTTGACACTTCCCCTTTCGACTAAAGGGGAAGCTTGAGTTTCAGCTGAGACTAAAGAAAAGGCTCCCTTCTTTTTTCGGTGTAACCGAAAAACAGAGGGGAGCTGTCACCGCAAGGTGACTGAGGGGTATTCTCTAACATCTACCGTCTAGTGTCTAGTATCCAGTATGTGTGGTATTTAAGCCTCCCTTGCCCTAAACGGGGGTTTTAGAAGCATTAAATCAGTCTTAAGAAAAATTTTTATTTTTAAAAAAGATTGACAAATCAAAATATGAGTACTATAATATGCTCATAAATTTATAAAAGCTATGATGAAGATAAAAGGCTTTTATCAGAGAGGCGGCGTTCGGTGCGAGCCGTCAGACAGGTTGTTTTATCTTCGGAGCCGGAAGCTTAAAAGCTTCCCGTAAATGCTGCGTGAACGCCAAAGGCAAAAAGGGAAAAGCTAAAAACCGAGCCTGTTTTGAGTCGCACTGCGGATGATTTTCACCCGTCTCAAAGAAATTTGAGGCGGTTTTTTGCGTTTCGGTGTGCAGTTTGACAGAACCCGCCTAAGAAAGGAAAATCTTTATGGAAATCAAAATTGTTAAAACATCTTCGCCTAAACAAAAGCCGGATTCAAAAAATTTAGGCTTCGGCAAATATTTTACAGACCATATGTTTATTATGGAATATTCAAACGGCCTCGGCTGGCACAATGCCAGAATAGTTCCCTTTGAAAACCTCTCTGTACACCCTGCGTCAACCGTTTTCCATTACGGCGTCGAGATTTTTGAGGGTCTTAAGGCTTACCGCAAGGCGGACGGAAGCGTTCAGCTTTTCAGACCGCTTGAAAACATTAAAAGGCTTAACCGCTCGGCAGAAAGAATGTGTCTTCCGCAGATTCCCGAAGAAGACGGTTTAAAAGCGCTTACAACATTTGTTTCAGTCGACAAGGACTGGACTCCGAGCGAGAAAGGAACCTCGCTTTATCTCCGCCCGTTTATGTTCGGAAATGACGAAAGCTTAGGTGTTCATGCGGTTAAAAACGCAACCTTTGTTATTATAGCGTCGCCCGTAGGAAGCTACTATGCAGAGGGACTCAATCCCGTTAAAATAATGATTGAATCAAAGGATGTAAGAGCAGTAAGAGGCGGAACCGGAGAGGCAAAATGCGGCGGAAACTATGCCGCAAGCAACCGCGCGGGAATGCTTGCGGAGAAAAAGGGATATTCTCAGGTTTTATGGCTTGACGGTGTTGAAAGAAAGTACATCGAAGAGGTAGGCGCGATGAACGTAATGTTTAAAATCGACGGCAAAATAGTCACCCCTGCACTTACAGGCTCAATTCTCCCCGGAATTACAAGAAAATCCTGCATTGAGATTTTAAAGGACGAGGGATATACGGTCGAAGAAAGGCTTTTATCCGTTGACGAGCTTATGGACGCCGCAAGAAGCGGAAAATTAGAAGAGGCTTGGGGCACGGGTACGGCGGCTGTTGTTTCACCTATCGGCGAGCTTTGTTATAATGACGAGAAGTTTACAGTAAGCGAAGGAAAAATCGGCGAGGTTACAAAGCACCTTTATGATGTCCTTACAGGATTACAGTGGGGCAGAACCGAAGATAAATACGGCTGGACCTATCCGATAAAATAATGGTAAATCAGAAAACCGTTATCGACGCGCACTGTCACATTTATCCTGATATGCTTGCCGAAAAAGCCGCCAACGCAACAGGCGCTTTTTACGGCGGCAAGCCTGCTTGCTCCGGCACGGTTAATCAGCTTATTCAAAAATGTGAAAAATGCGGAATTGACCGCTGTATTGTTCAGTCGGTCGCGACAACTCCGCATCAGGTTAAAAGCATAAATGAGTTTATAGCAAGAGAGGTTTCATTGCACCCTGATATTCTTACAGGGTTCGGAACTCTTCATCCCGATTCGGGCGATATCAGGGGAGATCTAAGGCATTTAAAAGAATTGGGCTTAAAGGGAATAAAGCTCCACCCCGATATTCAGGGCTTTAAAATTGATGATTACAGGTGCCTTAAAATTTACGAGCTTTGCGAGGAATACGGACTGCCGATTTTAATGCACACGGGCGACAAAAGATATGATTTTTCAAACCCGAACCGGCTTATTCCTATCCTTGAGATTTATTCAAAGCTAACTGTTATCGGAGCGCATTTCGGCGGATATACGATTTGGGACGAAGCAAGCAAAGAAATCTGCTCCTCAAATAAGCTTAACAATTTCTATGTTGACTGCTCATCAAGTCTCGCTTTTCTTACACCTAAAAAGGCAAAAGAGATTATTTTAAGATACGGTGCCGACAGAGTGCTTTTCGGAACAGACTACCCGATGAACGACCCCGAAAACGAATTAAAATTATTTTTAAATCTGAACTTAAGCGAAAATGAACAGAAAATGATTTTAAGCGAAAATGCAAAAAGAATATTAAAGCTCTAAAAAATCGACCCTTTTTCAGGGTCGATTTTTTTATTCATCAAAATTTATTCTTTTTTCTTCCACAACAAGAGGTCTGTTCATTACACGTGTGTTTATATTAAGAATATATTCACCTAAGAGACCTATGAAAAAGAGCTGTAATGAGCCCATAAGGAAAACACCTATTAAAATCGGAGCTGTTCCCATAGCAAACTTTTCCCAATAAATGAGTTTCAAAACCAAATATATTACCGCAACGAGCATGCTGAGGGCAGAAAGAACAAAACCTAACATCGTCGCAGCCCTTAAGCCGTACTTTGTATAAGAAGTTATACCTAACATAGCTGTATCATAAAGCGCATAAAAGCTGCCCTTGCTTTTTCCGTTCTTTCTTTCCTGTTGAGCGTAAGGAATTTCCTTGCGTTCAAATCCAAGCTCTGAAACCACTCCTCTAATATAAGGCATAGGATCTTTGAGTTCACGCATAACCTCAACAAAGCTCTTGTCATAAAGTCCGAAACCGGTAAAATGCTCGATTTGCTCAACATCGGACATTTTTATCATCATTTTATAATAGCAGCTTCTAATCCAATATTTTAATTTACTTTCTTTACTTGTAGTTTTAATGCCTACAACTATTCTGTATCCGTTTTCCCATTCTTTAACAAATTTCGGAATCATTTCAGGCGGTTCCTGAAAATCCGCACACATAAGAACGGTGCAATCTCCGGTTGACTGTTGAATGCCGTAAAAAGGCGATCTCATCCATCCGAAGTTTTTAGCGTTAAAAATAGCCTTGACTTTTTTATTTTGCTGACAAGCCGCTGTTATTTCCGCACGGGTATTATCCTTTGAAAAATTATCAATAAAAATCAATTCATAATCATACTGCGGAAGATCTTTTTCAAATATTTCTTTTATCTTATCGCTCATCGGCAGAATATTGCCTGATTCATTATAAGTCGGAACAACAACACTGATTTTTTTCATTTAATTTTCCCCTATACAAAAGCTTTCAACAGTTCTTTTAAATCCATCTTTTATTCCGAAATGCGGAGCCCATCCCAATTTTTTTAGCTTATCCGTATTTTGAACAGGATGAATCTTATGAGCATTTTCAAGATAATCCTTGTCATGCTTTTCGTAAGAAACACTTAAATTCTTTTCAGGAAATAAATCACACAAGGTTTCAGCTAAATTGCGTATAGTACTTTTTCCGTTTTCATTCGCTACATTATAGGCTTCACCCATACCGCCTGATAAAAGAATGAGAAAATATGCTAAGGTCGCATCAGCTATATAACAAAAGTTTCTTGATGCTAAACCGTCGCTTTTTATGGCTATATTTTCATTTCTGACAATATTTCCGACAAATTCAGCAAAAACACGGTTGTCATTATTTATGTCCATCGTAGGTCCGTATGTGTGTGAGGGACGAACCATGCAGGTTGAAATATTATACTGATGAGAATAGCATTTACACATAGTCTCGCCGACACGCTTGCCTTCGCCGTAGCAGCTTCTTACATCAGCAGGATTCATATACCCGTCATCCTCTTCGAATATCTGCTCTTTTGAAATTTTACCGTATACCTCGCCGCTGCTGAAATAAAGATATCCGTCTGTATTCTTTTTGCGAGCCAATTCCAAAGTATAATAAGTTCCCAAAACATTAGGCATTAAAACCCCGACAGGATTGGTACTGTAATATTGAGAACTCGCCGGACTTGCGCCGTGAATAATATAATTAATCTGTCCCTCATACGATATTTTCGAACAAACGTCAGCAATGTAACATTCAAAATAATCCTTATTTATATATTCTCCGAATCTTTTCTCAAGCTTTTCTTTGCTTCTTGCCAAAGCAACGATCCTGACATTAAAATTGCTGTCAACTTCATTGAGATAAATAAGCATAAAGACCATATAAGACGGAAGCATTCCGGCAGCCCCTGTTACCAAAACTGTCTTATTACGGAATTTTTCCCACATGCTCGGTTTAAAATTATATATATATTCTAAATCTTCACGTATAATTTTATTCATTTTCTGACCCCGAAAATTATTCTTCCACAAGCGGTATAAACATCTGCTGTTCAAGCTCTTCTCTCGGCAGGAACGGAGCGAGGTCCTCAAGAGGAGGACTTACAAGTGTTCCGTCGGGCAAGCGCTTTGTACTGCTCTTAGGCTCCCAAACCTGAACGGTATCCGTAAATATTTCGCAGAAAGCAAAGCCCTCTGTATTTAGAGTCTCTTCGACCGCTTTTTTCATTTCTTCATTACTCTTAGCGCTGAAATACGGCATACCGAAAGCACCCGCAATTTTCTTAAAATCGGGGAATGAAAGATCTCCGCTTTCGGGACCTATTCCAACCTTGCAATGGTCCTTAAACAGATTATTTTGGGTTATTCTGATACTGTGATAGCCCTGATTGTTTATTAAAAATACCTTTACAGGCAATTTATTGGTGACAATAGTCTGAAGCTCCTGCAAATTCATCATTATGCTTCCGTCGCCCTCAAGGCAGACCGTATCCTTTTTACCGCCCGCAATGCAAAGACCGATTGCCGCAGGAAGTCCGTAGCCCATGCTGGCAATAGCACTGTTTATAATAAATCTAGTGTCCTTCTTTATAGTCCAGTTCTGATGTCCGACAACACAGCATGCGCCGTTGCTTACGGCTGTAAGCGAGCCTGCGGGTAAGGAATCGGAAAGGTGCTTAATAAAAGCAAAAACATTTGCGGTTTTGCCGTTTTCCTCATAGTGTCTGGGTAAAGTTGCAGGATATGTTTTTTTCCAATAAAGGCATTTTTCGCGCCAAGACTCTTTATCCGAAACGGGCGCTTTTAAATCCTCGGTTTTGCGGACTATAGCTTCAAGGAAATCCTTTGCATCCGCAAGGAGCGGCATATCTACATGAATAGTCGGCTTTTTAAACTCCGCCCTATCCACATCAACCATTATAACCTCTGCGGCTCTCGCCCATGTTTTAAAGCTATATCCGACCTGTCTTAAGCTCAGTCTCGTGCCTATTGCAAGCAAAAGATCGGAATTCTGAACGGCGAAGTTTCCGGGTCTGTCGCCCATGTTTCCGCCTCTTCCGCAATAAAGGGGATTATCGTCCTCAATGACATCGACGCTGTTCCAATATGTTACAACCGGAACGCCGAGCTTTTCAACAGCCGCCTTAAAGGCTTCATATCCTCCCGAAAGTCTTATTCCGCCGCCGGCATAAATAACAGGTCTTTGCGCCTTCTTGATTTTTTCCAAAATCAAATCTACGGTTTCATCGCTAACCTTAGGCGGCAGCAATTTATCGTCCTCTTCAGGGTCATAGCCCGAAAGATTATCGGTTTCAATAAAGCAGCCCTGATAATTTACGGGAATATCAAGCCAAACGGGACCTTTTCTTCCGGTATTTGCAAGGTGCCAAGCCTTTTCAAGCATATATCTTATATCCTCGGGCTTTTCAAGCATTTCGGCATACTTACACATCGAAGAAACCGATTTTGTGATATCGAATTCCTGATCGCCTACTGCGCGAAGAGGCAAACCGTCGGTAAACCGCATGGCATATCTTGCGGTAGTATCATATCTTACCTGACCGCTTATAACAAACATCGGAATTGAATCGAGCCATCCGCCGACAACGCCTGTTATGGCATTTGTTCCACCTGGGCCTGTTGTTACGCAAAGTGCCGCGATTTTATTATTAAGTCTCGCATAGCTTTCCGCTGCAATAGCGCTTGCCTGCTCATGATGATTATAAGTACAGTGGATTTTTTTATGGTGGCCGAAAGCGTCGTTTAAATGCATTGCTCCTCCGCCGACGACGGTGAAGCAATCGGTAACGCCCTTATCAGCCAAAAAATCCGCAACATAGTCTGCAATTCTTATTTTCATTTATTTTCTTCCTTTTTATTATTAAATGCCCAGAATTTATTAAGCACAAAATTAAGCGGAATTGTTATAACAAGCGAGCCTAAGCTTGCGATATAATACGGCACACCCGCATTGCTTAAAAGCACTTTAATAATCGGTGACAAAACAAGTCCCGTTATTCCGTAGCACACAACGGTTTTAAGGTAAGCCTTTAAATGGTCCTTAAACCTTTTATTCCCCGATTTAAAAACAAATCGGTTGTTCCAATAATAAGAATTGGTAACGCTTATTATAAAAGCAAGTATTGAGGTATAAACAATTCTGACCGATTTAACCGAGGCTTTAACGCTTAAAAGCGAAAGAAGCTTTACGGTTAAACCAAACTCGGCGTTTTTAAACAGCACATAGAAGCAAAGCATTTCTATTCCGTAAGAAATAGCGGTATTTGAAACGCCGACAAGTCCGAATTTTATAAACTGGATAATCGGAGCAAGCTTTTTATTACTCAGCAGGCCCTTTAATTTACCCATTATTTACAGCCTCGATTATGGTTTTTGCCATATAATCTATCATTTCATCGGTCATTCCGGGGTAAACTCCTACCCAGAAGGTGTTTTTCATGATTTTATCGGTTGCGGTAAGCTCGCCTGCAACGCGGTAAGCATCGGTTCCTCTTATGCTGTCAAAGCAGGGGTGCTTTATAAGGTTGCCCGAAAAAAGCATTCTTGTCTGAACATTCTTGCTTTCAATATATCTTACAACCTTTTCTCTGTCAAGACCGCTGTCATCCTTTAAGGTGATAAGGAAACCGAACCAGCTCGGGTCGCTGTTCTCGGCAGGAACGGGAAGAATAAGCTTATCCGAGACGGGCATTAAAGCATTTTTAAGTCTGCTCCAGTTATGCTTTCTGCGCTTAACAAATTCGGGGAATTTCTTAAGCTGTTCGCAGCCGACAGCCGCCTGCATATCGGTAACCTTAAGATTGTATCCGAAATGGCTGTAAACATATTTATGGTCATAGCCCTTAGGAAGCTCGCCGTACTGACCGTCATACCTATGACCGCAGAAGTTATCTCTTCCCGAAGGACAGATGCAGTCTCTTCCCCAGTCTCTGTAGCTTAAAATGAGGCGGTTAAGCTTAGGATTATTCGTATAAACACAGCCGCCCTCGCCCATTGTCATGTGATGAGGCGGATAAAAGCTGCTTGTTCCGATGTCTCCCCAAGTTCCTGTAAATTTAGTAACTCCGTCAATAGTGTAGGTACTTCCCAAAGCGTCGCAGTTATCCTCGACAAGCCAAAGATTATGCTTATCGCAGAATTCCTTGACGGTTTTAAGGTCAAACGGATTGCCCAAGGTATGAGCAATCATAACCGCCTTTGTTTTATCGCTTAATGCCTTTTCAAGCATTGAAGAATCAATATTATACTGAGGAATTGTAACATCGACAAAAACCGGAACCGCGCCGTACTGCAAAATCGGGGTGACGGTGGTGGGGAAGCCGCAGGCAACGGTTATAACCTCGTCTCCGCGCTTTATCGCTCTGTCGCCAAGCTCCGGAGCGGTTAGAACGGAAAAAGCAATAAGGTTTGCGGAAGAACCGCTGTTTACAAGATGGGCATATTTAACGCCTATCCATTCGGCAAATTTTTTCTCGAACTCATCGGAAAATCTGCCGGTTGTAAGCCAGAAATCAAGCGTTGCGTCGGTAAGAGCGCACATTTCCTTTTCATCAAAAACACGTGCAGCATAGGTTATTCTGTCGCCCTCTTTAAAGGGTTCTTTTTTGG
Organism: uncultured Eubacteriales bacterium; assembly: GCA_934466515.1. Taxonomy (GTDB): domain Bacteria; phylum Bacillota; class Clostridia; order Oscillospirales; family Acutalibacteraceae; genus UBA737. Next base: position 266,560 of record CAKSLH010000003.1, on the reverse strand, counting down.
TCTTAAAGTCCTTATAATACTCGGCAACCATTTGTTTTATCTGTTCTCTTGCCTGTTCCTCGCTATTCCAATTTGCCATTTTCTTTCTCCTTTTTTTATTTAAAGAATTCTTTGATTTCCTTATCCATTTCCGCAGGTATATTTCCGTTTTCAAGCCAAATCTTACTGAATCTGCAGGTCATTTCCATGCACTCGTCAATATGCCAGCGCGGTTTCCATGAAAATACCGATTTAAGCTTTGAGCAATCAAGCTTAAGGAAGTTTGCTTCATGCGGACCGCCTACGGATTTATTTTCCCATTTCATTCCCTCTCCGAATTTTTCACAGAAGAGGGTTACAAGGTCGCCTGTAGTAACACAGTCGCACTCATCGGGACCGACATTATAATAATCGGCATATTTTATATCCTCATACTGCTTTGCCGCAATCATCAGATATGCCGCAAGCGGCTCTAAAACATGCTGATAGGGTCTTGTTGAATAAGGATTTCTTACAGTTATTATTGCTTTTTCCTTTGCCGCTCTTACGCAGTCGGGAATAATTCTGTCATTTGCGAAATCTCCTCCGCCTATAACATTTCCGGCTCTTGCGGTTGAAACAGCGATGCCCATTCCATCAAGAAAAGATACCTTATAGCTATGAGTTACAAGCTCCGAGCAGGACTTTGAATTTGAATAAGGATCAAACCCGTCAAGCGGCTCGTTTTCCCTGTAGCCCCAAGCCCATTCATTATTTTTATAGACCTTATCGGTTGTAACATTAAGCACTGATTTAGGCGGATTGGCGCTCAGCCTCACACACTCAAGAAGATTGACCGTTCCCATGACATTGGTTTCGTATGTATAAGCAGGTTCTTTATAGCTGTCTCTGACGATCGGCTGTGCCGCAAGGTGAAATACTATTTCAGGCTCTGCTTCGTCATAGGCTTTTTTAAGAGCCTCAAAATCCCTGATGTCTCCGATAACAGAATTGATGTGCGGCTTAATATCTGCGATATCAAAGAGGTTTGGAGATGTGGGCGGCTCTAAAGAAAAGCCTATTACCTTTGCGCCTGCCGAAATTAAAATTCTGCAGAGCCAAGAGCCCTTAAAACCTGTATGCCCTGTAATGAAAACTCTCTTTCCTTTATAAAAATCAAGATTCATATATTTTCACTCCCACTTTTTCCACGGAGCCTTACCGTTTTTAAGAAGTGTTTCAAGAAGCTCCTTTTCACGCATTGAATCCATGCACTGCCAAAAGCCCGTATGGCGGTAGCTCATCAGCTGACCCTCACTTACGAGTTTTTCAAGCGGTGTTGTCTCAAAAACGGTATCGTCGCCCTCAAGATAATCGAAAATCTGCGGTTCAAGAACCATAAAGCCCGCGTTTATAGCGGCGCCGTCATTAACCTGCTTTTCGCGGAAGCTTTTAACAGCTCCGTTTTCCATTATATCAAGAATTCCTTTTTGTTGCTTTTGAACGACGGCCGTTAAGGTTGCGATTTTATTGTTTGCTTTATGAAATTCTACAAGCTTATCTATATCCACATCGCAGACTCCGTCGCCGTAGGTCATCATAAAAGTTTCATCTCCGACATAAGGCTGTATCCTTTTGATTCTTCCCCCGGTCATTGTATTAAGACCCGTATCAACAACCGTTACCTTCCACGGCTCGGCATGGTTTTCATGGATAATCACCTCGTTGCCCTTTGTAAAATCAAAAGTGACATCGCTTGTATGAATGAAATAGTTTGCAAACCATTCCTTTATAACATGCTGTTTATATCCTGCGCAGATAATGAAGTCATTATACCCGTAATAAGAATAGCCTTTCATAATATGCCAAAGAATAGGCATTCCGCCGATTTCTATAAGCGGCTTGGGCTTATAAACGGATTCCTCCGAAATTCTTGTGCCGAATCCGCCTGCGAGAATTACAACCTTCATAAATTTCACAACCTTATTCTTTATTCGCCGAAAAATACTTCATTTAACAAAAATCGACAAGACATAAAAGCTTAAGTCCTGTCGATATGTGGTGCCGGTGGTGGGACTTGAACCCACACGCCATTGCTGACAACAGATTTTGAGTCTGTCTCGTCTGCCATTCCGACACACCGGCATGAAGCGCTTAAATTTAGGTTGAGCCCGTCTCTAAGCGCATTAAGTGTCTTTTTTTATTTTTAAAATATTTTCAATTATTTTCCGAGAGCGGAAATAACATTCGCAACGATTGCGAGAACGAAAAACAGAGCCGCAACGATCTTTGTTATTCTTGCGAGAAGCGCGTCGGCAGTATGAGCCTTGTTCTTAGAAAGAAATGTATCGGCTCCGCCTGAAATTGCGCCGTTTATACCGGCTCTTCTTCCCTGCTGAAGCAGAACAACAGCTATAATAATCAAGGAAACGATTATAACGGCAATGCCGAGAATTATCTTACCTGCATTCATTTTTTAAACCTCCCAAAATCAGACTTTTAAACTAAAAAACGCAAAAGTCTTGCGCACACAAATATATATTATCATATTATATCATATTTTGCAACATTTTTTTATCATTTACATGATTTACAGCTTTTAAAAAGCTTGTCAATATCCAAAGTGCATTCGTTTTTATCTTTAACAAATTTAAGCTTGTCTACAATTCCGAAAATGCTTTTTTCATAACGGACTTCCGTTATAAACCGCTCGGCGGCGACATGAAGAGCGCTTCTTAAAATTCCGTCGGCAAGCATAATATCGTTTTCCGGCTCGATTTTTTTAATAAGCGCGCTTTTTTCATATAGATCAAAAAGGCAAAAGCCTAAAACTTCGCCGGAGCTTTCCGCAAGAACCGCAACTGATTTATCCGAAAATTCAGTACCGCTTTTTAAATAAAGCTCCTTTAATTTTTCTTTATCATAGCAAGGGATAACCGAAATCATTCTGTTTCCTCTTTCGATTTTGATATGTTTTCTAAGCGGTTAAGCTCCTTTTGATTAAGCGGTCTCCACGAGCCTGCAGGTAGCTTTCCGAGCTTAATGCCCGCAATTTCAATTCTTTTAAGCCTTAAAACCTCTAACCCTACAGCCGCGCACATTTTTCTTATCTGCCTGTTTCTGCCCTCATGGATTATGAAATTCAAAACCGTTCTGTCTTCTTTTCTTTCGACTACAAAAACATCGCACGGCAAGGTCTTTCTGCCCTCTATAATTACGCCCTCGCAAAGCCTTTTAAGCTTGTCCTCGCTTACCTCGCCTTTTACGGTGACGCGGTAGGTCTTATTAACATGATTTGACGGATGGGTAAGTATATTTGTTATATCTCCGTCATTAGTCATTATAAGTAGTCCTTCGGAATCGCGGTCAAGCCGTCCTACGGGGAAAACCTTGACGCCAACATCGGCGGTTAAGTCGGCAACGGTCTTTCTTCCCCTGTCATCGCTCATGGCGGTGATAAATCCGCGGGGCTTATTAAGCATTATATAGCATTTTGAATCGTTTGAAACAACGGTTTTTCCTCTGACAGAAATCTTATCCCTTTTCGGGTCTACCTTATCGCCTATAACTGCAATTTTGCCGTTTACACGCACCTTGCCCGAGGCTATCAGCTCCTCTGCTTTTCTTCTTGAAGCAATTCCGCAGGCGGAAAGATGCTTTTGCAGTCTGATTTTAATATCCTTCATTAAATACTCCCCAGTATAACAATACTTATATTTATAAGCTTTTTAAAAAAGCCGCTTTTTTCTCTTTTTATGTCCTCGTCCGAATTCAAATCGCATTTTTTAATAACCCTGCCGTCCGAAGTGAAAACGATTTCTCCGAGCTTTTGCCCCTTTTTAACAGGCGCAAAAACAGCCGATTTAACATTGACTTCGCAGCCGAGCTCCGATTTAGCGGCAGAGCAGACCGAGAGCTTCGGAAGTGAAATCCTAATGCTGTTTTTATTTCCGCCGAAGACCCTGATATCGGCATAATTTTGCTTTGGAGAAACCTTATATTCCTTTACAGTTTCAAGACCTAAATCAAGCATATATCTATGGTCCTTCCAGTCGTCCGGGTCATTTAAGGTGACGGCTATTACCCTCTTGCCGTCCTTTTCGGCGGAGGAAACCAAGCATCTGCCCGATTTTTTTGTAAATCCTGTTTTAACACCCGTAACATCGCTGTAGGACCTTAAAAGGCGGTTATGATTTGTAAGGGTAATCTTTTTTTCGCCGTTATTTAAAGCTACGGTCTTTTCCTTTGTCGCCGCGGCTTTTGCAAAGTCAGCGTTATTTAAAGCGTTCTTAGCAAGAATTGCCATATCGTAGGCGGTGGAATAATGGCCGTCGGCGTCAAGCCCGGAGGGGGTTGCGAAATGGGTGTTTTTAAGCCCCAAAGACTTAGCTTTTTCGTTCATCATTTTAACAAAATTGTCGACCGTTCCCCCGACTGCCGCCGCCGCGGCATTTGCCGCGTCGTTACCCGAGGCTAAAAGCATTCCGTAAAGAAGGTCCTCTAAGGTCACGGTATCCTTATCCTTAAGCCCCATAGAGGTGCCCTCGGTATTTATATCGGAAAAGGAAACTGTCACCTGTCTTTTCAGGTCCTGCTCGCAAAGCAAAAAAGCCGTCATAATTTTAGTAGTGCTTGCCATAGGAAGCCTTTCCTCGGCATTTCTCGAATAAATAATTTCTCCTGTATCTGCACAGATAAGCACGGCGGACTTAGCGCTTATTGCAGAGGTATTTATTCTTAGTGTAAGCATAAAAACAACCGACAAAAGGATTGCCGTTATTTTTTTTAAAGCGGAATTAAGCATTTATATCACCGTATAAAGTTTATTCCGCTTTTAATCTAATTATAACGGGATTTCAGCCCTCGCTTATAACATTTCCGTCCTCATCGAAACGGATTTCCTGTCTCTTAAAAAGTCCCTTTGCCTTTTCTATCAGGTCGGGCATCATATTTATCGCTTTGTCAAAGGTATTAAGATCATTATAAACAGGGAGCATTTTGATATCGTCTCCGTTTATCGCAATGAACGCAACCGGAACCACCGAGGCTCCCGCTCCGCTTCCGCCGCCGAACATCTGCGCTCCGCTTTTTGACGGAAAATCGCTTCCGCCGGTTGCAAGTCCGAAGGACACCTTCGAAACAGGAATCAGGGTGAAATTATCGGCTTTTACAGGCGTGCCGATTATAGTATCCGCGTCCACCATAGCGCGGAGCTTTTCTAAAGTGACATCCATTATGCCCTGAATATTACCCTCACTCATAGCTTTTTCCTTTCTTTATTCTTCCGCTTGCTGAGTTTCTTCGATAACAAGCTGTTCGCCCATATCAGCAGGCTGTACATTATCCTTAGGAAGCGGCGGCAGCTCGCTTAAATCCGAAATCGAGAAGCATCTTAAAAAGTTATCCGTTGTTCCGTAAAGCAGGGGCTTTCCGGGAAGCTCAAGTCTTCCGCGCTCCTCAATAAGCTCCTTTTCAATAAGCGTTGTTATAACTCCCGAGCAGTCAACACCTCTTACCTGCTCGACAAATGAACGGGTTACGGGCTGATTATAAGCGATAACCGCTAAAACCTCCAATGCCGCAGGAGACAGCGGAGTTTTGCGCTTTATATCGAAAGCTTTTTTAATATATTCCGCAAACTCATTTCTTGTGGCAAGCTGGTATTTATTTTCTAGTCTTATAAGCTTTATGCCGCTTTTATTATCCTCAAGCTTTTTTTCAAGCGCCGAGGCGGTAGCTTCGACCTTTTCGGGGCTGATTTCAAATACCTGAGACAGCCTGTCTATACTTACAGGGTCTCCCGAAGCAAACAAAACGGCTTCCATAGCGCTAAGCAGCTGTTCTTTATTCATTTGGCTTTATGCTCCTTATTTAATTTAATCTGCGCGCTTTCTCCGTCTCCATCAATGCTTATGCGGTTTACCTTGCAAAGCTCAAGCACCGCAAGAAAGGTTGCGACAAGCTCGGATTTATCATGGGCGGACATATAAAGCTTTGAAAGCTTGCTTGTCCCTCCCTTTATAAGCTTTCGCATAACGAAAACGATTTTTGTCGAAACGGCTACTATCTTTTTCGCAACGATTTTGGTAAAAGGAGTAACCGGAGGCGGAAGTCTCCTCTGTCCCCTGCCGACAGCCTCCTGATAAGCGTCAAACAAAACCGAGGACGGATGATTAAGCACATATTTTTTGTCCGCCTCAAAGGGCTCGGGCTTTTTTATGAAATTATCAAAGCCACCTGTCATAAGAGCAAGCTTTCCTGCCATTTCCTGACACATCTGATATTCAAGCAACTCGCCTGTAAGTTCCTCTTTGAGCCTTTCGATTTCCTCGTGCTTAGGCAGAAGACTTACGGTCTTAATATAGATAAGCCTTGAAGCCATTTCTAGAAATTCGCTTGAAATATCCATTTCCTGCGCTTTAAAGACCTCAATCTGCTGAAGATACTGCTCTATAAGAACAGAAAGCTTGATATCATAAATATTCAATTTGTTTTTAGATATCAGCTTTAACAGCATATCTAACGGGCCTTCAAAATTATCCAGCCTGAAAAGCGGTTGTTCTTCCATTATTTAAACTCCGTTTTTTAAAAAATCAGTGACCAAAAGGCGCTCATTCCGTTTAATATAAGATTTGAAAGAGCACTTATGGGATAGCTTAAAACACCTGTAAACATAAGCAGCAAAAGACCGAAATAAATATATCTTTCATACTGCATTATTTTAAAATATGCTCCGCTCGGCAAAAACGCAAACAATACCCTCGACCCGTCCAGCGGAGGAACGGGAATAAGGTTAAACACCGCAAGATAGACATTTATCGTTGCGATATACCTGAAAAACAGCACCGCATAAATCATTGCCGCAGAAACAGGCAAAATATGCGGGATAAGCGCGCAGAAAAATACTGCGATAAAAGAAACCAAAAGGTTTGCCAAAGGGCCTGCAAGAGCAGTCAGCGCCATGCCGCGCTTTGGATTTTTAAAATATCTTGCGTTTATCTGAACAGGCTTTGCCCAACCGAAGCCGAAAAACACAATTGCAAGAGACCCGATAAGGTCAAGATGCGCAAAGGGATTGAGCGTCAGCCGTCCCTGATATTTCGGCGTGGGGTCGCCTAATTTCGAAGCGACAAAGCCGTGGGCAAATTCATGTATAGGCAAAGTCAAAAAAACAGTGATTACGGAGGACATAAGATAAACTATTATTCTATCCATGCTTCCCTGTCTTAAAAGGCTGAGCATAACTACACCTCTTAAAAATAATTATAATATTATATTATACACTATAATTATTACAAATACAAGAAAATTACTTTTGCTTTTCTATTGTGCTCGCTCTTTTAACGCTGCTTTCCCCGAATTTATCCCTTAAATTTATAATCGACTGCTCGATTTTTTCTTCATTTTCCAACTCTGACTGCAAATCAAAAAAGCTTTGCTGAAAATATGTATCCTTATCCTTAAGATTTATCGCCCTTATTCCTACAGACCTTAAGGGAGTAAGAAAAGAATAATTCCTTTTAAAAAGCTCAAAGCCTTTTTTTGAAAGCTGTAACGATGAAGTAATCGGGGCGCTCAGGGTTGCGGAATATTCCTTAACCCTAAGAGAAGTATCTCTTAAATGAATCTGAAATCCGAATGCGGCAAGCTTCAAATTCCTCATATTTTCGGTTATTTCTTCGCTTAAAATAAGAAATATTTTCCTAACCTCTTCATAAGAGTCTATATCATGATCTAAGGTTACGGATCTTCCGATGCTTTTAGGTATTCTTAAGGCGTTTGAGTCGGCAACAGGAGAAGAGTCAAGACCCATTGCATACCTTTTAAGCTGTTCGCCGTTTTTGCCTAAAAGATGCGAAAGCAGTGCCGTATCGCAGTTTGCGACATCGCCTATCGTAAAAATCCCGGATGATTTAAGCCTTTCGTCGGTGCTTCTTCCCACATAAAGCAAATCCTTTGCGGGAAGCGGCCAGACCTTTGATTTGAAATTTTCCTTTGAGATAACGGTTATCCCGTCGGGCTTTTTCATATCTGAGCCGAGTTTGGCGAAAGCCTTATTAAAGCTCACCCCTATTGATACCGTTATTTTAAGCTCATTTTTAATTGAGCATCTGATTTTCTCGGCGATTTCCTCACCGCTTCCGAAAATTCTTATACTGCCGGTTACATCAAGCCAGCATTCGTCAATACCGAACGGCTCTATCATATCGGTATACCGCTCATAAATCTTTCTTGCGGCAGCCGAATACTTTTTATACTGCTTATAATCGGGCGGCAGGCAGACAAGCTCGGGGCATTTTCTTTTTGCGTCCCGTATAGTTTCGGCGGTTTTAACCCCGTAAGACTTTGCAATTTCATTTTTTGCAAGAACTATTCCGTGCCTTTCCTTTTCATTTCCGCAGACCGCTACGGGCATATTATAAAGCGTTGCGTTTGAAAGAAGAGTTACCGACGCAAAAAAGTTATTTAAATCACAGTGCAGTACCACTCTGTCAGCCATCGGTATCCCTCCTTACTTTATATATTTTATTTTATCAAACCGTAACCAGCTTTTCAAGCGCTTTTAAATGAAGTCTTTCGATTTGTCTTTTACTGTAGGAAAGACCGAGCGCAATTTCTTCAAGGCTCTTTCCGCAGATATATTTTTCGCTTAAGATTTCCGTGAGGAGACTTCCGTCTACCGAATCAATCCTATCCTCTATAAAATCGCGTTTTTTTATCGTTTCGGCAATATCCTTTTTATATTTTTCCGCATTCTCGGGAGAAATTTCAAGCATGCTTTTAAGACGCCTTATTTTTGAAAGCATAAATCTGTACTGTCTTAAAAAATTTCTTTTTTCTTCAAAATTATCGTAGCTGCTAAAATTCATCTGCAAGCTTTCCTCCCTTTATAAGCTTAGGCAATATGTAAGCGACAAAATAGCCGTAGGAATAAGAGGTCTTATTTTCCCTGTTATAATCCTCAACCCTCGCAACGATATGCGAAAGGGGACTGTTAAGCCACTTTCTTCTCCTGCGTTGCTGCTTCTGCCACAGATACTGACCCGCCCTACGGCAAAAATCGTTACAGTATTCCGTTCTGCCCTCTTTTAGTCTTGCTCCGCAATATCTGCAGTGCAAAACATTTTTTTCACTGTCCTGACAATTGTACATTCCTTTATTCTCCTTTTATAATTCTTGACTTTTACGGAAATATGTAATATAATAGTACTTGCAATAAACTAATTACGATTTTCCGTAATGCAAACTTATTATATTACGGTTTTTCGTAAATGTCAAGAGTAAAATTATGATTTTTCATAATTTTATTTAAAGGGGATAAAATTATGGCAATCATTTACGACAGAATCGAAGCTCTCTGCAAGAAAAATAATATCAATGTCACTGCTCTTTGCAAGGAGTGCGATATTCCGCGGGCTTCTCTTTCCGATTTAAAATGCGGAAGAACAAAAACGCTTTCTTTCGGTACATTAAGTAAAATTGCGGATTATTTTAATGTCAGCGTAGATTTTATATCGGGAAAAGAAAACTCGGGCGCGGACGACAATGCGGTTAAGGTCGCTCTTTTCGGCGGCGAAACAGAGGTGACCGACGAAATGTGGAATGAAGTAAAAAGATATGCCGAATATATAAAGGAGAGGTATAATGGAAACAATTAGGCTTTACAGAATTGCCGAGCGCAAGGGAATTCCTGTTGACAGATATCCCCTGCCTCTGACCCGTTCTGTTTCGCTTAAAAGCGGCAAATCAATGTATATAGCGCTGGATAAAAAGATTTCAGGCGCTGACGAAAAGGTGTGTCTGGCTCACGAGCTGGGGCACTGTGCAACCTACAGCTTTTATAACATTTATTCAAAGCTTGATATCAGGGAAAAGCATGAAAGACATGCAAATCTTTGGGCAATAAAAAAGCTTGTCCCCGAAAAGAAGTTCAACGCGGCGCTTTCCTCGGGTTATGACAACATTTATTCCCTTGCGGAATATTTCGGTGTAACGCAGGATTTTATGGCTAAAGCGGTAAATTACTATAAGGGTGCTTGAAAATCAGGATATAATATGATAAAATTTGTATGGAGATGATTGTTATGTATCCTCTTTTACTTAAAGCTCCGATAAAAGACTATTTATGGGGCGGAAGAAGACTTATAGATGAATTCGGATATGAAACCAAGCTTGACAAGGCTGCCGAGGCGTGGGTTTTATCCTGCCATAAGGACGGCGAAAGCATTGTTAAAAACGGATATCTTGCGGGAAAGACCTTAAGTGAGGCGCTTGAAGTCTTAGGCAAGGACGCTTTAGGCGAAAAAGCCGCGGCTTTTCCTTATTTTCCGCTTCTTATAAAGCTTATCGACGCTAAGGACAGGCTTTCGGTTCAGGTTCACCCCGACGATGAATACGCACTTAAAAACGAGGGCGAGTACGGCAAGACCGAAATGTGGTATGTTGTTGACTGTGAAGAGGGCGCTCAGCTTATCTACGGATTTAATAAATCAATTGATAAGGTAGAATTCAAACGGAGAATAAAGGATAACACGCTTACTGAGGTCTGCAATTTTGTCGATGTTCACAAGGGCGATGTTTTCTTTATTAAATCGGGCACGCTCCATGCCATTGGAGCCGGAATTCTTATAGCCGAGGTTCAGCAGAATTCAAATACCACCTACCGAGTTTCGGACTACGGCAGGCTCGGAGCGGACGGCAAGCCCCGTGCGCTTCATATAGACAAGGCTGTAGATGTCACCGTTACGGCTCCGCCGTCCGTGCCTTACGGCGATGTCGGCGAAAAAACGCTGTATCCTTTCGGAATTTCAAGAACTCTTGCTGAATGCGATAAGTTTACCGCAGAGCTTTTAGAGCTTAACGGAATTGCCGGAATTCACGGCGACGGTAGCTTTGTTTCAGCTGTTGTACTTGACGGCGAGGCGACGGTGTCCTATCCGTCCGGAAATATGACGGTTAAAAAAGGTGACAGCCTTTTTATTCCCGCAAATTTAAAGGTAACGGTTTCCGGAACCGCAACTATTCTTTGCTCCCACCTGTAATCGGTTAAAAAATTTACCCACTGTTTCACTCATTTGAAACAGTGGGACTTTTTAATTTTAAGCACTGTGCCTGACGGCACTTAATATAAACAAACCCTTCCGTCAAAGCTTCGCTTTGCCACGGTTAATTCTCAGCTTAACCGCACCCTTGATTCAATCAGCGGCAACAGCGGCTCTTTTCCCCATCCTGTATTCGACGATAAGAAGCCCGACCAAAAGCCTGATGACAGGCAGGACAGAGAAAAGCCGTTTATGACGAGATATTTCGTTTTGGAATACGGCACTGAGGGAAAGCTTACTTCTTCAAATCTTGACAACATTGCGGCAGTAAGCCAAAACGATACCGACGAATATTTAAAAGCCGCCATAAATCACGGGGTTGGCTACGGATTTAAAAACGGCTATAAATTTAAAGTTACTAAAACCGAAAACGGTTTTATGGCAGTATATTTGGACGCACAAATGGAAATAAGCTCACTTTTAAAGGTTCTTATTATTTCATTATCCACAATGACTGTCTGCATAATTTTAATATTTATAATTGTTGTTTTATGCTCAAGAAGAGCGATTGATCCTGTCGTAAGAGGATACGAAAAGCAAAAACAGTTTATAACCGACGCAGGACATGAGCTTAAAACCCCGATAACGGTTATCGCGACAAGTCTTAAGGTTCTCGAAATGGAAACGGGCAAAAACAAATGGATCGACAAGGCGAAAGCGCAGAACGAAAAGCTTAAAGAGCTTGTAAATTCCCTTGTTGCTCTTTCTCGGCTCGACGAGGAGCAGTCTCCGCTTAAAATGAAGGAATTTAAGATTTCTGACGCTCTTAGAGAAACGGTCAAATCCTTTGAGGATTTTTCATCCTTAAACGGACATACATTATTATCCCTCATTGAGCCAGACCTTGATTATTGCGGAGATGAATACGCGATAAGGCAGTTATGCTCCATTTTTATTGATAATGCGATAAAATACGCCTCTTTGAATTCACCGATTGAAGTAACGCTTAAAAGAATAAAGAGGAAAACGGTTTTATCTGTTACAAATAAAGTAGACGAAAAGCTTGACCCCGAAACGCTCGGACAGCTTTTTGAAAGATTTTACAGGGCGGACAAATCAAGAAGCCGTGAAACCGGCGGTTTCGGAATAGGACTTTCGATTGCAAAAAGCATAACAGAATGCCATAAAGGAAAAATTTATGCCAAATGCGACAGCGAAAACAATATAACTTTTTCGGCAGAGCTTTAAAAAACAAGGAGTTAAATCATACGATTTAACTCCTTGTTTTTTTATTGTATTTTTATTTCAATCCGTTTTTAGCTTTCATTTTTGCATAAACCTTGGTTGAAAGACCGTAGAGGTTTATAAATCCGGTTGCGTCAGCCTGATTATAAACATCGTCCTCCTCAAAGGTTGCGATTTCGGGGTCATAGAGAGAATACGGAGAGGTTACTCCCGCGTTTATCATATTTCCCTTATAAAGCTTTAAGGTGACATCGCCTGTAACGGTTTTTTGAGTGGTTTTTACAAAGCTTAAAATCGCCTCTGTAAGAGGAGTAAACCACTGAGCGTTATAAACAAGCTCCGCAAGCTTCTGGGCGACAAGTGCCTTATAATGAGCGGTTTCCTTATCAAGACAAAGTGTTTCAAGAACATTATGAGCCTTATAAAGAATAGCGCCTCCGGGGGTCTCATAAACTCCCCTGCATTTCATTCCGACAAGCCTGTTTTCAACGATATCAAGAAGTCCTATTCCGTTTTCTCCGCCCAATTTATTAAGAGTGCTTACAAGCTCGGTCGCATTCATTTCCTTGCCGTCAACAGCAGTCGGAATTCCCTTTTCAAAGTGAATTTTAACATAAGTAGGCTTATCGGGCGCATTTTCGGGGGAAACGCCCATTTCAAGGAAGCCTTCCTTATTATAAAGAGGCTCGTTCGCAGGGTCCTCAAGGTCAAGTCCCTCATGAGAAAGATGCCAGATATTTTTATCCTTTGAATAATTGGTTTCTCTGTTTATTTTAAGCGGAACATTATGAGCCTCGGCATATTCGATTTCCTCTTCCCTTGACTTAATGCTCCATTCCCTCCAAGGAGCAATAATAGTCATATCGGGAGCAAGCGCTTTTATAGCCATTTCAAATCTTACCTGATCGTTTCCCTTGCCTGTGCAGCCGTGGCAGATAGCATCAGCCCCCTCGGCGATTGCGATTTCAACAAGCTTTTTAGCGATAGGCGGTCTTGCAAAAGCGGTGCCTAACATATAATCCTCATACAGCGCTCCTGCCTGAACGCAGGGGAAAACATAATCTGTTAAGAATTCCTCTGTAAGGTCTTCAACATAAAGCTTTGAAGCGCCTGTTTTTATAGCCTTTTCCTCAAGCCCGTCAAGCTCATCCTGCTGACCGACATTTCCCGAAACCGCGATTATTTCGGGATTATTATAGTTTTCCTTAAGCCAAGGAATTATTATTGATGTATCAAGTCCTCCCGAATATGCAAGAACTACCTTTTTAATTTCTTTTTTATTCATAAAAATGCCTCCGAAATGAAATATTATGCATTTGACGAATAATATAATAGCATATATCTCATAAATATGCAAGAGTTTTTTCAAAATATTTAAAAAATTTCAAAAAATATAAGAGAACCTGCTCCTTATTGCAAGGCTCTCTTATTTTTTTTAATATCAGACTGTTACCGTTATCTCATTTTCGCAGTCTTTTAAGAAATCGGCGCTTAATTCTGTAACATTTCCGCCGAATTCAATTTTTATATCATAATTACCGTAAAAGCCTCTAAAATCAAGCTCGTTTCCGGTTACTGATTCCTTAGTATGCCACTGTTTGTGAATAAGATTATAAAGCGTTTCATACGCGGGCTTCAAGGAGAAATCATTTCTTACAAAACCGCCGTAATAATAATTCTCTCCCTGTGTCATATCAAGCACAGGGCCTAAATATCCCTCAACCATATTCCAATAAACAATAGATTCCATATTCTTATGTGAAAACCATATTGAATAAAGGTTTTTAAGTATTTGCGCCTGAATTTCTTCATCCTCGGGGTCGTTAGAATAAGAGGGAATCGTTATTTCCGTAAGCTGAATGGGGAGATTAAAGTCAGCATAGGTATCTAATACATCATAAATAAATTTAGGATTATAGAACTTTTCCGCCATTTTCATTTCATCCTCGCGCTTATAGAAGAAATGATTCTGCATTCCTATTATATCTATCGGTGTACCGTTATTAAGTTCATCTTTAATCTGCAGATAATAATTGCTTCTTTTATAAAGGAAGTATTCCCAGACGGTTTCATGATTATCGTTTATTATAAGCTTATTATCGGGGAAATATTTTCTTGCAGTCTTAAATGACCAGCTAACAAAATCCGGCTCGAAAAAGAACTTTGTTGCACCGTCCGGATGAGGATATAAAACCAAGGTTTCATTAGTAACCTCCCAGCCCTTTATATCCTTTGCAAAATTTTCCGCGCAGATCCTCATTCTTTCTTCAACATAATTCTTTACTTCTTCTGCGGTCTCTGCCTGCTTTACCCATTTGCAATCCCAGCCGTCATAATTAAGGCAATGAGCCTTGGTGCGGATATTGTTTTCCCTGCAGAATTTTAAGCAGCCGCTTATCGGAGGTCTCCTGTGAATATGAGGTTCATCCTCATAAAAGCGGTATTTACCCTTTTCAGGCTCGTTATCCGCCCAATAAAAAGGAAGGGTTGCAAAATTAAAAAGCTTTTTAAAATACTCTTTATATTTTTCGTTTTTTTCCTTATAATCAGGCAAAGACGGCCAGCCCTTATATTTTACGGGATCCTCATTTGCCCAATCTCTTAGAGTGTCAAGCATAAAAATATTAGCTCCGAAATTAAAAGCATGGTTTTTAAGCTCTGCGGTTATCTTTGCGCTGACAGGCTTACCGTGTTTATCAAGGACTTTGATTTTAAATCCGCCTTTTCGGTACTTCTCAATACCCTCGTTTACACGGGAATTCATATAATTTTCATATAATTTAAAGTATTTTAAAACCTCTCTGCGTTCCATAGCAAATTCCCCTTTTTTAACTGTTTATTTTTAAATAGTATCATATTAAGTTTAAAAATACAATTGCAAAACAGGGTATAAATATTGCAAAAAACGATATAAAAAGTGTGCGGAAAAGTTTTCCGCACACTTTTTATCTTTTAAGGAAAGCGAATGGAAGAATGCGAGAGGGGAAAGGAAAAAACCGATTGCTTTTTAAACTATTTTTCTGCTATCAGGTCTGAAAGCTTTACGCCGTCAAGACAGGTATTTATTGCCTCGTCAAGCTTTTTCCACAGAGGAAGCGTAAGGCAGAACTCAGAGCGCTCGCATTTGTTTTCACTGCTTTCAAGACAGGATACGGGAGCGAGAGTGCCCTCAGTGAGCTTTAATATTTCGCCTGCGGTGTATTCCTCAGGCTTTCTTAAAAGCTTATATCCTCCGTTTTTTCCTCTTACGCCCTGCACAAGCTTAGCTTTTGCAAGAATTGAAATAATGCTTTCAAGATATTTTTCGGAAATGTTCTGCCTTTCGGCGATAACAGGCAGGGGAATATAACCCTCCGACGAATGGAGAGCCAAATCTATCATAATTCTTAAAGCATAACGGCCTTTTGTTGAAATAAGCACATTTCTCACCTCGGTTATAAACATATTATACTACTCTGTTTTAAAAAAATCAAGCAGTAATAAAAATAACCGATGACAAAAAGCTGCCATCGGTTAAATTTTTAATTTTTAATTACTTTATATCAATTCCGCCGAAAATGCAGGAGGCTTCAATATAAAGTGTTTTGTCAAATTCCTGACCGCCTGTTTTCTTCTTGCAGTCGACACCGCCGAAAAGCGAATGGGAAATCACCTTGACATTGACATTATCGGGAACAAAAATATCTATTCCGCCGAATATTGCATTTGCTTTAATGACGCAGTCCTTATCAATAATCGCATATCTTAAGTCGCATTCAACGCCTCCGAATATTGCATTTAATTCCGCGCCTTCAAAAACCTCGCCTGCACAGTCGATTCGGTCTCCCGAAAAAATTGCGTTACCGCTTTTAAAGCCGCTGAAGCTTTTATTTATTGCCGGAATAACATCAGGAAGCTTTTTTGAAAAAACAGCCGATATTATAAGCTTAATTCCTATAATAATTATAATCGCAGGAACCAACAGCTTCCAGAAAATTTTAAACGCGAGAATTTCGCGGCAGCAAAGGAGCAATAAAACGCCGGCGGCAAGACCTATAAAGCTGCCTGTTTTATCTCTGTCGGTAAAAACGCCGATAAGGCTCGGAATGATTATAAATAAAGTCCACCAGCCTGTAAACAGGATATCGAAAACATTTATGCCTACGGCTTTAAGCGCAAAAAGCGTTCCTAACCCGATAAGCACAATTCCCCAAAGCACAGTACTTGTTTTTTTCACAAAAATCTCCCCTTTTTATTGAAAATAAAACCATTTTATGTTATTATAGCATTGATATAAAAATTTTTCAACAGTTTATAAGCAGGAGAGCAAAGGATGAAGGAATTAAAAGAAAATTTCAAATATGCGGTTATGCTGATTCTTATTGTCGCTTTATGCGTTCTCGGTCTTATTAACTTCAAACTGATAGTAGGGATAGTCGATAAAATTCTTAAGGTTATTTCGCCGTTTCTTTTAGGTCTCGGAATTGCATTTGTTGTAAATGAGATTTTAAAGCCGCTCGAAAGGCTCTATTCAAAGCTGTTTTTAAAAAATGAAAACAAAATTGCCCTTAAACTTAAAAGACCCGTAAGCCTTGTTCTGAGTTTAATAATCATTATCGGCATCGTAGCCGCAATATTCCTTATTATAATCCCTGAAGTTTCAAAAACGATTACTTCAATTGTCGAAGCGCTTCCGTCATATTCGAAACAGGCGGACGCTTGGCTTGACAGCGTTTCCGACTTCTTTGAAAGACACGGCGATATTTTGCCGGAATTCAACTTCAATTTGGATAAGCTGACCGCAAAGCTTACGGATTTTCTTAAGGACAAGGGCGAGCTTATTGTCAATCAGACTATCAAGCTTACGGGCTCTTTGGTTTCAACGGTTGTAAACGGTATTCTTGCTCTCGCATTTGCAATTTATATTCTTGCTCAGAAAGAAAAGCTCGGCAGGCAGGCAAAAAAAGCTTTATATGCCGCTGTCCCCAAAAAGCGCTTTGACAAAACCTTTGAGATTATAATGCTTACGGACAGAATTTTCTCAAACTTCATTTCGGGTCAGCTTGTAGAGGCCGTGATTATAGGGTGTCTGTGCTTTATAGGAATGCTTATATTTAAAATGCCTTATGCGGCGGCGGTTTCCATTCTTGTCGGGTTTACGGCGCTTATACCCGTTTTCGGCAGCATAATAGGTACAGCGATAGGAGCGTTTTTAATCCTCTTTATTTCACCTGCGAAGGCGCTTTGGTTTGTAATCTTTATTATTGTTTTACAGCAGTTAGAAGGAAATCTTATCTATCCTAAGGTAGTGGGAAAATCAGTAGGACTTCCGGGAATTTGGGTGCTTGTAGCAGTTACAGTAGGCGGAGGCACCTTCGGATTTATAGGCATGCTGATCGGCGTTCCTACGGCGTCGGTTTTATACACGCTTTTCAGAAGACTTATAAACAAAAAGGCTAAGGAAAAGCATTATAATCCCGATTTACCCGATACATCACAAAAAGATATTGACTATTCGGAATAAATAAAGTATAATGTTTTTATCTGTTAATAACCGAAACGGAGGAATCAGTCTATAATGGACGGCGACAGTAGCGATACTACGGACGCGGATAATTATTATTTTTTAGATTTATTAAGCATTTCTGTTCAGTCTTATTGCTGAACGGATGTGCTTTTTTGCGCTTTAAAGGGAATTATTTTTAAAAAGGGAGTTAAATTTTTAATGTTAAAGGACAATCTATCCTCTATACTTATTCTTGTGATATTAACCGTTATGTCGGCATATTTTTCGGCGACGGAGACGGCGTTTTCATCACTCAACAGAACAAAGCTTAAAACAATGGCGGAAAAAGGAAACAAGCGGGCGGAAATGACAAACAAGCTTGCGGACAATTATGACCGTCTGCTTTCAACTATTCTTATAGGAAACAATATCGTAAACATCGCGGCGGCTTCTATTGCTACGGTTATGTTCGTTAATGCTTACGGGGATGTAGGAGCTACGCTTTCGACGGTATTTACAACCGTTATCATTCTTATTTTCGGCGAGATAACCCCTAAAAGCATTTCAAAGGACTGCCCCGAAAAATTTGCGATGTTTTCCGCCCCGCTTATCAAATTTTTCATTTATCTGCTTTTACCGCTTAATTTCATATTTTCTCTTTGGAAAAAGCTTGTCACAAAGATATTCAAGCTTGAAGCCGACACAAAAATGTCGCATGACGAGCTTTTAATGCTTGTTGATGAGGTTCAGCAGGACGGCAGTGTTGACGAGGAAGAGGGCGAGCTGCTTAAAAACGCAATCGAGTTTAACGACATAGAGGCGGAGGATATATTAACCCACCGAGTCGATCTTGAGGCGGTTTCAATCGACAGCACCAAGGAAGAAATAGCAAAGGTATTTGCGGAAACTAAATTTTCGAGAATTTTAGTTTATGAAGAGGATATCGACCATATTGTCGGCGTTATTCACTTAAAGGATTTCTACACCGAGTCGGGAATTACCAAAAAGCCGATAAAAAGCATTATCACCCCTGCGATTTTCGTTATGAAAAACGAAAAGGTCAGCGACATCCTGCGCGAGCTTCAAAAGGAAAAATCCCATATTGCCGTAGTAGTCGACGAATACGGCGGAACTTACGGAATAGTTACAATGGAAGACATAATCGAAGAGCTTGTAGGCGAAATTTGGGATGAGCATGACGAGGTCGACGTTATGATAAAGAAAACAGGTCCTGACACTTACGAAGCCGACGGCTACATGGAAATGAACGATTTCTGCGATTATTTCGATATAAAGATTGAAACAGAATCGGTTTCTCTCGGCGGCTGGACAATGGAACAGTTCGGGCAGATTCCCGAAGAGGGCGAAAGCTTTGATTATGAAAATCTGAATATTAAGGTTTTAAAGCTTGAAAACCACCGTGTTGCCCTGCTTGAGATAAAGGTTTCCGAAAAGCAGGAAGACAAAGAAAAGGAAAAAGACTAAAAAAATTCCGTGATTTCAAATGAAATCACGGAATTTTAATTTCTTTATTTTTTGGCTTTAAAAACCGAGGTTAAAATAAGCATTACCGCAATGATAACAACGGTTACGATAAATATTCCCGCCATTCCTTTGCCCATAACGGGAAGTGTTTTTAAAAACGCATTATAATCAAGATTCATAATTTTCTCCTTGTTTTCTCATTAACCTAAGAGATTTAATATCAGTCCGCCTGCGATGACCGACGCAATCTGACCCGAAACATTAACTCCGACAGAGTGCATAAGCAGGAAGTTCTGAGGGTCTTCCTTAAGTCCCATTTTATGAACGACTCTTGCGCTCATCGGGAAAGCCGAAATTCCCGCGGCACCTATCATCGGATTTATTTTTTTATCACGGGGCAGGAAAAGATTTAATATTTTTGCAAAAACAACTCCGCCTGCCGTATCGAAAATAAAGGCGAAAAGACCTAAAAGGATTATAAGCAGAGTTTCCTTTGTGAGGAAATATTTTGCCTGCATTTTTGTCGCAATTGTAATCCCTAAGAAAAGGGTGATAAGATTTGCAAGCACCTTTTGAGCGGTATCGGAAAGCGAATCGAGAACTCCGCACTCCCTTATAAGATTTCCGAACATTAAAAAGCCTATTAAAGCGACGCTTCTCGGCGAAATTATTCCCGTAATCATAGTTATAATTATAGGGAAAAGAATTTTTGCGGTTTTTGAAATCGAGCGCTGCTTATAAGGCATTCTTATAAGGCGTTCTTTTTTTGTTGTCAAAAGCTTAATTACAGGCGGCTGAACAAGCGGAACTAGAGCCATATAAGAATAAGCGGCAACCATTATCGCACCGATATATTTCGAATTGAAATACTGGGCTACGAATATAGATGTAGGTCCGTCCGCAGCACCGATAATTCCGATAGAAGCCGCATCCTTTAAATCAAAACCTAAAAGCGCCGCAAGAGATAAGGTCATAAAAATGCCGAATTGCGCCGCCGCGCCGAAAATCATAAGCTTCGGATTTGAAAGAAGCGGTCCGAAATCAATCATAGCTCCTATTCCGACAAAAAGCAGAAGAGGGAAAAGCTCATTTGCTATGCCTGCGTTAAACAGCACATCTATAACGCCGACCTCTTTAACCTTATCATAAATCTGCGTTACCGCTCCCGAAAGCGGAAGATTTACTAAAATCGCGCCGAAGCCCATAGGCAGCAGCAATGACGGCTCCATATCCTTTTTTATCGCAAGATAAATAAGAATTCCGCCTATCACCCACATAACCGCCTGCTGCCAAGTGATATTGAGCACATTTGAAAACAGTTCTGACATAAAATTTCTCCTTTTAAAGAACTTATCCTTTTAAAAAAATAAAAAAGACCTTTACCGCAGGCTTAAAAAGCCTCGGTAAAAGTCTCAACATTTAAGTCTTAAGCGGGCAAAAAAGCCGTACTGACGCCAAAGACACGAAAGCAAAAGCTTTCGCCGATTACTCCCTTTTACAAGAAAATTATTTTTCTATTTCAATATTATTATATCAGATTTTTTTTAAAATTCAACAAAAAGTTTTATATCTTATATTTTCTTGACTTTATTTTTTCGATAATATATAATTATTTTATATTATTAAAGGAGTTTGAAAATGAAAGATAATAAGCTTTTTGCAGCATTAAAAAGAGCTGATAACAAAATTTATATTGCCGATTATATTATTTTCGGAATAATCGCTGTATTTTGCTATCTTGTATTTATGCAGGGTGATATTTTAGTCACCGGAAACCGCGCATGGCAGTTTTATAACAGCAATTTTTTTAATTACTATGATGTTTTGCAAAAATGGACGGGAGACAACGGAGCGACTTATCTTCCTACAACATTTTTGTTTTTCGCCGTTTGGCTGCTGCCGCTTAAAATTTTAGGTTTTGCAGCACCTGAAACCTTGATGACCTCACATTTTATTTATAATATGTGGTATAAGCTTCTGCCAACTTGCTTTTTCTTTATAACCGCATTGTTTATTTATAAACTCGCAGTTATAATCGGAATGTCTAAAAATAAAAGTAAAATATGCGCGGCTTCTTTTGTGACGCTTCCTGTTGCGTTTTTCAATCAGTTTATATTTTCTCAGTATGATATATTTACTGTGTTTTTCATGGTTTTAGGTCTTTATTTTTTCTTCAGAAATAAAAAATTTGATAAATGGCTTTTTTGTATATCTTTCGGCGTGGCAATTACATTTAAATACTATGCTATTCTTATATTCCTTGTATTTTTGCTCTTAAAAGAAAAACGCGTAATTGACATTGCTAAATACGGATTATGTTCCTTGTGGCTTCTTATTATAGAAATAGCCTGCTTTTATCCCTCAAAAGGTTTCAGAGACGGAGTTTTCGGTTTCGGAGCTTTAACCTATGTTTCTCAAGAAGATTTTACTACAATTCTCGGGTCGGTAAGCTATTTCCAGATTCTTGTTATGTTTATAGTTATCTGGGCTTATTTTGTAAAACCTAAGGATACTCAGGACCTGATCAAATGGGGATTTTATCTTAGCTGCGGAATTTGCTTTGCACAGTTTGCGCTTATGACATGGCATCCCCAGTGGCTTTTATTCGGTGCGCCGTTTTGGGTAATAAGCGCTTCTTTCAACAAAAACACCAAAAAATTCCTGTGGCTCGACTGCCTTTATACCTATGCGTTTTATGCCGTTGTTTTAACCCACTGGACAGGAAACGTTGACAGCCAGACTATGAGGTACGGAATTCTCGGTAAAATATTCGGCGGCAATGCAATAAGCCGTTTTGCATGTGAATTTTATCCCAATCCCGGCAAAAATATGATGCTTGCAGTTTTATTTGTTGTTCTTCTTTCATTCTTCGTATTTAAACATCCGAAGTTTGCTTTAGAAGATTTAAGCTATGATGACGGAGAATATAATGTCTGGCTTTTAAGACTGAGACTTTGGCTCGCATTTTTACTTTATGCCGGTCCATGCTTTATTTCTTTCTTCTTTTCGGTTGGTATCTTATAAAATAAAAAAATCGCCTTTCGGCGATTTTTTTATTTTTCAAGCTTTTCGATTCTTTTACTGAGCTTTTCCTGATTTTCAAGAATTTTGTCAAGCTTCTTATGAATATCATCGATTATAAGCTCGTTTTTAAGATTGACCCTATAATCGTTTTCGGCTCTTTGCCTGTCCTTAGCCTCCTGCCTGTTCTGGCTCATCATAATCAGTGGCGCCTGAACCGCAGCAATACACGACAGAACAAGGTTTAAAAGAATAAACGGATAAGCGTCAAACGCTTTTGAACCCATAAATATATTTAGTGCCATCCAAATTATCATTACGGCTATAAAGCTGAATATAAACGCCCAGCTTCCAGCAAATTTTGCGACCGCGTCTGACGCTTTTTGCCCAAAGGTACGCTTTTTTTCGGCTTCGGAATTTTCTGTAACCTTTGTTGAAACCAATTGGTGGATAAGCTCTTCATCCGAAAATTCTTTATCTGTAATCTTTAAAAGCTCTCTTACTATTTTGCTTCTTTCGCTTCTCATATTATCACCTTTAAATTTTACAATTACGCCGTTTCAGGCAAATTCAAATCTAAAGGTATTATAACATCACACTTTTTAAAAATCAAATCAATTTTTTAAATTATGTGATTGAGTTTATATAAGCTTCAATTTCTTTTTCGTTTGTTCTTGAATTTTTGCCGTTAAAACGGATATTGAGCCCGTCCTTGACATCAGCTTTACATTCCTTTTTTAAATCCTTAAAGGTATGTCCGAGCCAGCCGCCGTTTGTAGCAAAAGGATAGAGCGTTTTGCCGGAAAGGTCAAAACTGTTAAGAAAGGTTTTTACTGCCGGCGCATAGGTATACCACCAGACGGGCATACCCAAAATTACGGTATCATATTTGCTTAAATCGACCGCAAGCGGTTTAATTTCCGGCATAAAGGCGCTC
This sequence comes from uncultured Eubacteriales bacterium, assembly GCA_934466515.1. Classification (GTDB taxonomy): domain Bacteria; phylum Bacillota; class Clostridia; order Oscillospirales; family Acutalibacteraceae; genus UBA737. The sequence goes on along the minus strand of CAKSLH010000003.1, from coordinate 243,387 downwards.
TCAACCTCTTCCTTGCCCTGATCGACGACTGCGTTATAATCACCGGTATACGGTGTTACGGTTTCGATTTCAAAAATATCGCAATCAAGGCTTTCTTTAAATTTTTCGGCTATACTTTTTGTATTTCCCGAATATGAATAATAAATAACTACAGGCTTCATTTTTATTCTCCTTTTAAAAGGTTTTTAATGTCCTCGGTTATCTGTTCTGTTGTAAGTCTGTTTTCCTTTAAAAGCTCAGCAGGGTTAAACCTGTCATAAAAGGCTTTCTTTATTCCGTAGACCTTAACTGACATTTCGCTGTCGGAATAAAACTCGGCTATTTTTTCTCCGAAGCCGCCGTCCTTTATTCCGTCCTCCAAGGTTATAACGGCTTTATGATTAGCTTTAAGCCCATCTAACAGTTCCTTATCAATTCCGGTGATAAATCTCGGATTGATAAGAGTGGCATTTATATTAAGCTCTTCTTTTAACTGCTTTATCACATCTTCGCCGAGCTGATAAAAATCTCCCAGCGCTATTACCGCGACCTCGCTGCCCTCAATTTCGGTTTTGAATTTATTAAGTTTTGAATAATCGGTGTCGGCTTTTCTCAAATCGGAAATCACACCGTTGCACGGAACTCTTATAGCGACAGGGTGCTCGGTCTGCTCAATACTCCAATCAAGCATAGCGAAATATTCTTGCTTTGAGGTTGGCGCGAGATAAACCATTTCTGGAATATTTGAGATAAGCGGGATATCATAAAGACCCAAATGCGTTATATCATTAAGCCCGAAAACAGAGGCGGTATTAACAATTACCGTTGCAGGGCTTTTATTTATGCAAAGATCCTGAGACAGCTGGTCAAATGTTCTTTGCATAAAGCTTGAATGGGTGGCAAAAACAGGCTTTCCGCCGTTTTTGGCAATTCCCGAGGCTAAAGCTATTGCATGCTCCTCGGCAATTCCGACATCTATAAACTGCTTGCCTGCCTCTTCCCTTTTATCCTTAGTAAAGCCGATATTTGTAGGAACACCCGCAACAATTGCGGTTACGGTCGGGTCGGCTTTCATCTTTTTAAGAAGAAAATCGGCAGTTAAGGTGCCGTAATCCTCGCCGTCAAAGGAAAATTTAGGTTTACCCGTTTCGATATCAAACGGCATCGTCCAGTGCCAGTTTTCCTTATTGACTTCGGCAGGCTTATAGCCCTTGCCCTTTAAGGTGTTGATATGAACAACTATAGGATGATCTATATCCTTAACCTCTTTAAAGACATTAACAAGCGAGGGAATATCGTTTCCGTATCCTACATATTTATAGTCAAGACCCAAGGATTTAAACAGATTGCATTCGCATTTTCCGTTGCTTTCACGAAGAGCCTTTAAATTCTTATAAAGTCCGCCGTGATTTTCGGCTATAGACATATCGTTATCATTAACCAAAACGATAAAGTTTGTTTTCTGCTCGCCTGCAAAATCAAGCCCCTCAAGCGCCTCTCCGCCTGAAAGAGAGCCGTCCCCGATAACGGCGATAACATTATAGCTTTCATTTTTTAAATCTCTTGCCTTTGCAAGACCCGACGCAAGGCTTACAGAGGTCGAGGTGTGGCCTATTCTGAAAAAATCATGGCCGCTTTCGGTAAAATCGGTATAGCCCGAAACATCGTCATATTTATCCTCGTCAATAAAAGCGTCCTTCCTGCCTGTAAGAATTTTATGAGGATAGCTTTGGTGGGAAACATCGAAAACTATCTTATCCTTAGGAGACTCAAACACATAATGAAGCGCGATTATAGCCTCGACCATGCCGAAATTCGGTCCGAAATGGCCTCCGTGAATACTGAGCTTTTTTAAAAGTGCTTCTCTGATATCCGAGGCAAGCACTTCAAGCTCAGAAAAATCAAGCTTTTTAACATCTTCGGGTGAATTTATTTTATTTAACTGCTTAAACATTTCTTCCTCCTGTTGACTGTTAATTTATTTTTTGTTATAATAATTTTACAACTTAAAGTTAACTTTAAGTCAAGACCTTTTTTATAAATTTTTTATGAACGGGAGAAAGCTATGAGTTACACTGTAGGAGAAATGGCAAAAAGAATAGGCGTTGCACCCTCAACGCTCAGATTTTATGACAAGGAGGGGCTATTGCCCTTTGTTAAAAGGACCTCGGGAAACATAAGAACATTTTCGGATGACGACACCGAGTGGCTTAAAATAATCGAATGCCTAAAAAAAACAGGAATGCCGATAAAGGATATTAAAAAATTCGTGGACCTCTGCTCTAAAGGAGACGAAACGATTTCGCAGAGGCTTGAGCTCATAGACAATCAGCGAAGCGCCGTTTTAAGGCAAATAGCGGAGCTTGAGGGCACGCTTGATATTTTAGAATACAAGCACTGGTACTACGAAACAGCAAAAAAGGCAGGAACCTGCGATATACATAAAGGAATGCCCGAGGAGAACATTCCCGAAAAAATAAGAAATATTAAAAATCAAATTAAATGCGAGTGACGCTTTTCTTCTGAATTGCTTTAAAGGCGATAATACATATTATTACCGATACAAGCGAGCCTAATGCCGTTGCAAGTCCCATCGGAAAAAGGGTGGTTTTTTTATCCTGTGAGCCTACCGCCCTAGCGATATTTACTGTAGTTCCCATTGCGAGGCCGACTATCATTACCGTTATCATGTGCATAACCTGCGAGCCGACAGAAACGGCGGTTGTAGCGTCCACCCCGTTATAAATGCCTATTATAAGCAGGTCCGCCATTCCGTAAAGCGTCTGCAAAAAGTATGAAAGCAAAAAAGGAAGCGAGAAGGAAATTAAGGTTTTAAATACGCTTCCGTTAGTTAAATTCTTTTCCATTTTTATTCACCGAGACTAAGATATATTAAATAAATTAAAATGTCTAGTGTATTGACAAAATTTATTTGTTTTGATAAACTGTAAATATAATAAAAATCATATTTCAGGGGGTAATCAAACTATGAAATGCAACAAATGCGGATTTGAGCGCGAAGAAGATTTCGTCTTTTGCCCGAGCTGCGGAAGCAAAGCAGGCGAGACTGCCGACACTTCAGCCGAAATCACTGCCGACACAGCAGCCGCCGAAAGCTTTACGGAAAAGGTACATAAAATGCTGAGCAGCAGTATGTTTTTATGCATCTGCATTTTAGAAAGCGTTTATACAGCCTTTTCGCTTGCGTCAAAGAATATTCCGATTATAAATATTCTTATGACAATTTTCCTTTGGCTTCTCTTTTCCTCTGCCAAAAAAGGCTTTGCGGACCACGGCAAAATGCGTAACATTAGCGGAACGGTTTTTGCAAGCTATGTTATATACTGGGTTGTAAGCGGTCTCCTTATTCTTTTGGGCCTTATTTCCGCCTTTGCTGTTTCCTACCTTGCTTCTGTTCCCGAGCTTACGAACAGCTTAGCGGACTTTATAAACAGACAATTCGGAAATTACGGAAATCTTGTTACCTCATTGCTTTCCTTATCGGCGGTAGTAATTGCGTTTGTTTTCCTGATTGCCGCGGCAGTTATAATCATTTTCAACTGCATAGGAATCCGTTCAATTCACAAGTTTGTTCAGTCGCTGTATAAGAGCGTTGAAACAGGCGTTCCCGCTTTGGTTAAATGCAAAGCGGCTTCCGGTTGGTGCATGACCTTCGGTGTATTTGCAGGAATTTCGGCGCTTTCTTCGCTTCCTAGCTTCACCTCATTCGTTGCAAGCGGAAGCCTTTCGGCAACGCTTATAATATCAAGCGTTCTTATAAAGAAAACCTTTGCCGAAAACTAAATATAAGCTTATAAAAAATCCCGTCTTATTCAGACGGGATTTTTATTTTTACATCATAATCAGTGATTTTACCGAAGCATTATAGCTTTCGCTTTTAAAATGAATTATAAGCTCCTCCAAAGAAGCGGCTATTCCTAAGGAAACTGCAAAAAAAGCATAGAATGTTTTAACAGGTGTAATCAGCATAAAGGGAAGAATAAAAACCGCCGCTCCGGTAAGCTTATTAAGATATGTATGCATTGAAGAAAACCTATGATATTTATAGGCGGCAACAAGATAAGAAGCAAGCCTTACCGCAAGCACCAAGGCTACAAAAAGCCATATAAGCTTTGGCATTTCCTTTATAAGAACGGGAAGAATTTTAATCATCATCACCGTATAGAACAGCAAATCTGCAACCGAATCAAGCTTTGCGCCGAGATCGCTTTGAGTGCCTGTTTTTCTTGCGACAAATCCGTCAAGCGCGTCGGTAAGTCCCGTAAAGGCATAAATCACAAAAAACAGAACCGAAAGCGGTTTTATAAAAAGCAAAACTATTGTTCCGAAAATTCTTAAAAATGTTATAAAATTTGCAACAGTTAAAATCCCCGTTTTTTCTTTTGTACTCATCGTTCACCTCAAAGCTTACTGCAAATTCCTTTTATAAGCGCTTTAAAATCCTTTTCCGCAGTCTTTGAGGTTTTAATAACCTCTTCATGATTTAAAGGCTTATCCGATATCCCTGCCGCCATATTCGTAAGGCAGGAAATTCCGAGAACTCTTATTCCGCAATGATTTGCGGCAATCGCCTCGGGAACGGTAGACATTCCGCAAGCGTCCGCCCCTAAAATTTTAAGCGCGCGAATTTCGGCAGGCGTTTCATAGCTGGGGCCCGATGTATAGCAATAAACGCCTTCTTCAAGCTTTATATTAAGCTCTTCCGCAACCTGTTTTGCAAGAAGGCGCAAGTCCTTATCATAAGCATTGCTCATTGAGGGAAATCTCGGACCGAAGCGCTCATCATTAGGACCTATAAGCGGATTTCTGCAAAACAGCGAAATATGATCCGATATAAGCATAAGCTCGCCTGCCCTAAACGACTTATTTATTGCGCCTGCGGCATTTGTAAGAATAATATTTTTTAATCCGAGCAGAGAAAACACCCTGATATAAAGAGTTACATCCTCGGTTGTATATCCCTCATAAAGATGAAATCTTCCCTCCATGGCGATAATCGCCTTACCGTTTATCCTGCCGAAAACAAGCTTTCCTGCGTGACCCTTAACGGTGGAAACCGGAAAATCCGGAATATCCTTATAAAATATTTCTTTTTCCTTTTCGATTTCTTCTCCGAAATTACCGAGTCCGCTCCCTAAAACAACAAGGGTATCGGGAATATTCTTGATTTTCGATTTTAAAAATTCAGCAATTTTTTCCGCTCTTAAAAAAACATTGTTCATTTGCTTCACCTTTTTAAAGTATATAATATTTTATTAATAAAAGCAAGGGATAATTAGCTTCTGCTCCCATTGAATTGTAGAACATAAGCTTAACTACGCAAAATTTTAATCACCGAATTCAGCTTTTATTTGTTCGTTAACTCTCACATTAATTTTAGGAATAGGTTTCAAATCTTCCTCTTTAACGGCGATATCACCAATTGGAGCATGCTCACCTAATAAGTCGAAAAAAACATCCCAAGTTCCGTCAATTGATTCTTCTAACCAAATAACGCCCTGCATACCCCTGTGTACTCCATGTTTTGCATATTTTTCTTTTTCAACAATAACTTCGACACAGTCAAGATATTTCATATTATTTTCCTCCAAACGGTGTATTTAATTGTATTAGTCCGTTGGGATTTACCATCCAACCTGTAATAAAAGAGACGGTACCATCACCGTTTTTTCGCTGCAGCTCAACCCTAATGCTTATTCTTTGTCCATATTCATTTAATAAACCTATTGTGTAATTTCCGTTTTTAAAACGAGTTTTACGCGATATTAAAATTATAATAGCAAAAAAGTAAAAATCGGCAAGCATTTTTCAATGCTTACCGATTTTTGGTGCGAGTGATGGGACTTGAACCCATACGTCGAAGACACACGCCCCTCAAACGTGCCTGTCTGCCTATTCCAGCACACTCGCATTTTCAAGCGCTTTAAATATCGCGCTTGATTATTATATCATTGTGAAATGATATTGTCAATAAAAACTTTTAATTTTTTCAAAGGATTTTTTTATAGTCCTCGTAAGCCTTATTCCACTCGTCGGTATTTTCGGGTATATACTCTTTAAGGTCGGTAGAATTTGCAACGGTTTTTCTTATCTCCTTAAAGTCCGCAATCTCGCCGAGAGCATAAAATGCGACGGCAATATTGCCCATAACGGTCGCCTCGGTAGGTCCTGCAAGAACGGTTGCTCCCGTTGCGTCAGCAGTAAGGCGGCAAAGAAGCTTATCCTTAATTCCTCCGCCGAGAATATTGATTGATTTATAATCACGCTTAGTGAAATCAGAAAGCATATTATATGTATGCTTATATTTCATAGCAAGGCTCTGATAAATACAGCGCATGATCTCGCCGCGGTTTTTCGGAACATACTGACCTGTTTTTTCGCAGAATTCCAAAACTCTTTTCGGAAGATTTCCCGCGGTTTCAAACATCGGGTCGTCAACATTTATAAAGCATTTAAAGGGCTCGCTTGCAAGAGCTTCCTTTTCAAGCGTATCAAATCCGACCTCTGTTCCCTCTCTTCTCCACTGTCTGCGCGACTCCTGAATAAGCCAAAGACCCATAATATTTTTAAGAAATCTTATTGTTCCGTCAAATCCGCCCTCGTTTGTGAAGTCTGCCTTATAAGCCTCGTCAGAAAGGAAAGGAATTTTGCTTTCAATTCCGAAAAGGCTCCATGTTCCGCAGCTGATATAAACGAAATCATCGGTTGAAGCCGGCGTTGCGGCAACGGCAGAGGCGGTATCATGAGAGCAGACCGCAACTACGGGAACCTTTTTACAGCCAAGCTCGGCGCAGATACCGTCGCTTAAATAACCGTAAACACTGCCGGATTTAACTATCGGGGCAAAAAGCTTTTTATCAAGCCCCAATTTTTCGATAAGCTCGAAATCCCAGTCCTTCGTATTAGGATTCAAAAGATTTGAGGTGGAAGCAATGCTTGCCTCCTCTTTCATTTCACCTGTTAAGAAATAGGCAAAAAGGTCGGGCATCATTAAAAATTTATCCGCCTGAGCTAAAAGCTCGGGTTCATTATATTTAAGATACATAAGCTGATAAATTGTATTAAAATGCATAAACTGCATTCCTGCGCGGTGATAAAGCTCCTCTTTTGAAATTATTTCATTAAAAATCCTTTCGGGTATTTCCTTTGTTCTCTGATCCCTGTAATGGAAGGGGTTTCCGATAAGCTCGCCTTTTTTATTTATAAGACCGAAATCAACGCCCCAAGTGTCGATACCGATAGCGTCAAAGCCGCCGGCATTTACAGCCTTTGTTATACCTGTTTTAATTTCAAAGAAAAGTCTTAAAACATCCCAATACATTCTGCCGTTAACCGTAACGGGGTCATTTGAAAAGCGGTGGATTTCCGTCATTTCAATCTTACCGTTTTCAAAGCTTGCAAGCATTGCTCTTCCGCTAGAAGCGCCGAAATCAAAAGATAAAACCTTTTTCATAAGATAAAGCTCCTTTAAATATTTAACATCTATTATATAATAACAGATTTAAAATATTTTGTCTATCAAAATATCAAAAATTATGGTAAAATGAAACATATTTATAATACGGGAGAAAAATATGATAAAAGATTTATGGTCAAGGCTTAGCGCCTCGGACAAGCCGATAATTCTTTACGGCATGGGAAACGGTGCCGATAAAATACTAAACATCATGGAGTCTAAGGGCATTAAAGCAGACGGAATTTTTGCAAGCGACGAATTTGTAAGGGACAAGGTTTTCCGCGGCTTTCACATTGAAAATCTGAAATATTTTGAAGATAAATACAAGGATTTTACGGTTTTATTATGCTTCGGCTCGGCAAGGGACGAGGTTATAGCAAACATTAAAAAAATAAAATCAAAGCATGAGCTTTATGCGCCCGATGTGCCTGTTTACGGAAAAAACCTGTTTGATATGGAATTTGCGTTAAAAAACCGAGAACGGTTAGAATGGGTTTACGGTATGCTTGCCGATGAAATTTCAAAGAAAACCTTCAAAAACACCGTTCTTTACAAAATCACGGGAGATATAGATTATCTTTTTGACTGCGAGGTAAATCAGGACGAGCCTTATGAAAGCTTTTTTACGCTCTCTGAAAGTGAAAATTACTTGGATTTAGGCGCTTACCGCGGAGACACCGTAAGCGATTTTTTAAGCCGAGTCAACGGCTATTCCTCGATAACCGCTGTTGAGCCGGATATTAAAAATTTCAAAAAGCTCGAAAATTATGCGAAAGCTTTAGAAAAAACAGCCTTAATCAATGCCTGCGTGCTTGACAAATGCGAGGAGGTAAGCTTTGACATGACCTCGTCGCGCGGTTCAAGCGCGGGAAAAGGAAACTATGAGATAAAATCGGTCAAGGTTGACAGCATTTGCAAAAGCGCAACCTTTATCAAAGCAGACATTGAGGGAGCCGAGCTTAAAATGCTTGACGGTGCCAAAGAGGTTATAACCGAAAACAAGCCGAAAATGGCAATTTCCTGCTACCATCGAAGCGAGGATCTTTTCACTTTGCCCGAAAAGGTTTTAAATATAAACGGAAAATATAAAATTTTTATGAGACATTTTAAAAGCCTTCCCGCATGGGACACATGCTTTTATTTTGTATGAGACTTGACAGTAAGCCTATAAAATGATAAAATTAGATTGGTAAATTCTACTATGTGTTAAAAGCTATGGCGAGCTTTATATCACACTGTTAAAATTTTTATCCGGTGGAAAATACGGTCACCGTCCGGTCAGATAGTTCTAAAAAGCCGGTAAATACCCGTTTTTTATATTGGAGGTTAATATTTAATGGACTCAGAAGTTATTCGGATTGTAATTCCAGTAGCTGTCGGTCTGGTTCTTGCGGTAATAGGGTTTGTTTTAGGCTCAATTCACCGCCGAAAATCCGCCGAAAAGGCTATCGGTTCAGCTGAAGACGAAGCAAAGCGCATTTTAAACGACGCAATGCGTGTTGCAGAAACCAAGAAAAAAGAAACTCTTCTTGAAGCAAAGGAAGAAATTCACCAGTTAAGACAGGACACTGAAAAAGAGCTTCGCGAGCGCAGAAGTGAAATTCAGCGTCAGGAGCACAGGCTCCAGCAAAAGGAAGAAACCCTTGACAGAAAGACTGACAACATCGAAATCAAGGAAGAAAAGCTTGCCGCCCGTTCCAAGGAAATTGACGAAAGAATGGCGGAATGCGAGCAAATAAAGCGCAGTCAGCTTGACATGCTCGAAAAAATATCGGGCTTTTCAAAGGATCAGGCGAAAGCTGAGCTTTTAAACGCGCTTGACGGAGAGCTTACTCACGAAAAAGCCGTCAAGATAATGGATTACGAGCAGCGCACTAAGGATGAGGCTGACGAGATTGCAAAGGAAATCATCGGCAGAGCAATTCAGCGCTGTGCGGCCGACCATTCTTCGGAAATGACCGTTTCGGTAGTTCCGCTTCCCAATGACGAAATGAAGGGAAGAATCATCGGCCGAGAGGGCAGAAACATAAGAGCTATTGAAAACGCAACGGGCGTTGATTTAATTATTGACGATACACCCGAAGCGATAACCGTTTCAAGCTTTGAGCCTATAAGAAGAGAAATCGCGAGAAGAACGCTTGAAAAGCTTGTTATTGACGGAAGAATTCATCCTGCAAGAATTGAGGAAACCGTTGCAAAGGCTACCGCCGAGGTTGACGCAATAATTAAGCAGGAGGGCGAGCGCGCGATGATAGAATCGGGTGTTCAAAATCTTCACCCTGAGCTTATCAAGCTTTTAGGCCGTCTGCATTTCCGCACAAGCTACGGACAGAATGTTTTAAACCACTCGCTTGAGGTCTGCCACCTTTCCGGACTTATCGCAGCAGAGCTCGGAGCAGATGTTACTCTTGCAAAGCGCGCGGGACTTTTACATGATATCGGAAAAGCTATCGACCATGAGCAGGAGGGCTCGCACATTCAGCTCGGTGTTGAGGCGGCAAAGAAATACCGCGAAAGCGAAGCTGTTATTCATGCCATTCACGCTCACCACGGCGATGTCGAAGCAAAAACCGTTATCGCCTGCATTGTTCAGGCGGCTGACGCAATTTCTGCGGCACGACCGGGAGCAAGAAGAGAAAACATTGAAAATTACATCAAGAGACTTGAAAAGCTTGAGGAAATCGCCAATTCCTTCAGCGGAGTAGAGGACTCCTATGCAATTCAGGCAGGAAGAGAGATAAGAATTATTGTTAAGCCCGAGGTCATCAGCGACGATCAGATGGTAATAATTGCTCATCAGATTGCCGAAAAAATCGAAAACGAGCTTGAATACCCCGGACAGATAAAGATAAATCTTATCAGGGAAAACAGGGCCGTAGATTATGCAAAATAGCTTGACAAATCGAAAAAGCGATTGTATAATAAATAAGCTTTAAGGCAAGGATGTCTTTAGAAGATTTCTAAGGACATCCTTTTAATTTTTTAAAAGAAAGCGAAATGATTTTATGAAAATAGGTATTATCGGAGCAGGAGCGATGGGCTGTCTTTACGCAAGCCTTTTAAGCAAAAATAATGATGTTACACTGCTTGATGTCAGCGAAACCGCCGTTAAAGCGATTAACGAAAAGGGAATAACCATGACCTCGGCTGACAGCAAGGAAAAGAAAACCTACAAGGTTAAAGCTACCTTCAGCGGAGAGCTTGAAGAGGCGCCGGAGCTTTTAATCGTATTTGTCAAGGACACCGCAACGAGAGCGGCTTTAAAATCAAACTCCTCACTCATAAAAGAAAACACCTTGCTTTTATCCTTGCAGAACGGACTCGGAAATTTTGAGATAATGGAAGAATTCGCCCATAAAAATCAAATCCTTTTAGGCACTACAAAGCACAACTGCGTAAGCTTAAACGCAGGCGAAATTTACCATTCGGGCTCAGGAATAACTCATTTAGGCTCGCCTGCAGGAAACAGCGGAGCGGCACAAAAAATCGCAGAGGTCTTTAACGCCTGCGATATCGAAACAGAAGCCTGCGAAGATGTTAAAAGGCTTCTTTGGCAAAAGCTTTTTATCAACATGACAATAAATTCCGTTACCTCCCTTCTTGACGCGAATATAAGCATTATTTCGGATTCACAAAATGCTTCAAATGCGGCAAAGAAGCTTATTGAAGAGGCGGCAATGGTTGCCGAGGCGGACGGAGAAAAATTCGACGCGGAGCAGGTTTACAGCGAGGTAATAACCACCGCAAAAGTTTTAGGAACAGGAAAAGCCTCAATGTGTCAGGATATGGAAAACAAGCGCAAAACCGAAATCGACTTTATAAACGGAGCGGTTGTCCGCTTAGGCAAAAAATACGGAATTGAAACCCCTTATCATTCCCTGATTGTCGACCTTATTCATGCAAAGGAAAGTTTATTTTAGATTATAACAAAACCGAGGTAAATGCTTACCTCGGGATTTTTAATGCTTTATTTAATTTTTCTTGCCTCAAGATAAAAGCGCTTATCATCGGCATGTCCCATTGAAAATGTTTTTCTCGGGAGCGAGCCGTCACTTAAAACGGCGTCAAAAAGCTCGCTCTTTTTCATTCCGTCAAATAAAATGCCGAGCGTGTTTTCTCCGCCCGAAAGCTTTTCTACCGAAGAAATTCCGTGAATATAATCGACCTCGGTATCGGTATGCTCAGATAAATATCCGTCTATAAACTCAGTAAGCGCGGCAACGGCAAGCTTTTGCTTTATTTTTAGGCTTTTTGTTATTTTTTTACCGCCGAAAACAAAGGTATATTCTCTATTCTCATTTCCGCCCGAGCTTTCGCAGAAGGATGAAAATTCTTCTATGAATTTTTCGGGGCTGACATTGAAAAGCACCCTGTAAATCGGCTCGAAATCAAGCGCCGTATCATGGATATTGACTATTTCGACAAGCGCAAATTTGTTAAGCTCATTCGGATTTAATTCATAGCAGCGCTTTGCGGTAGCCAAAGAATGGTTGCCATCCCCTACGCAGAACAAAAGCCCGTTATGCTTGCTCTTTATTTCTTCAAGCGCGCCGAAAATAAATTCCTTATTTGCGTTATCAACCGAATAGCCGCTGATACTGCCGCCGCCGAGCATTAAATCAAAATCATAAAGCTTTTTAAGCTCAGCCGAACTCTTTTCAAGCTTGCCAAAAATTTTATCCTCGGGGTCATCAAACAGGAGCATAACATGCGGCATTTCAAGAGGAGCGTTTTCCCTTATTTTAACTCTCGGCGGAATTCTTGAAAGAACTGTTTCCTCTGTCGCGCGGACTTCGGCATTATTCTGTTTTGAAAAATCATAGCATGTAAGGTCGATTTTGCCGACAATTCCTTTACGAATTCTTCCGTCGCTCTGCTTTCTTTTTACAAAAACAAGACTATCCTTATACTCTTCGAAAACTCCGCTTTCAAGATACGAATTCATTTCTTTATCGGCATTTTCAATTCTTTTTTCGGGATTATCCGAAAGATAAACCTCGGGAAGAATACATTTTAATGCAGACGGACCCTCTCCTGCCTCTTTTTTTGCCTTTTCCCAATATTCAGGCTCGGAGGTATACTGGTCGCACGCGATAACAGACCATTTTTCTAAATTTTCTTTCGGAATAAGAATATCTGCAGAAGAAAAACAAATTTTACCGTTCATTTAACTTTCCTTTCAAAAAATATAATTATTAAAAAACCTGCGTTTTAACGCAGGTTTAAAATTTTGAAACCTTAACGGAAATAACATTATCATTTGCAACATCAACCGTTATCGACATTTTACTGCGCTTATCGTCTTTTCCCATAAAGAAATCGAGACAGTAAATATTACCGTCGGCAGAGTAAAAATGCGAGGGCGCGCCGATATAATCCGTAATATCCGTTATAGCGCTTCCGTTAGTAATGCCATTTATCCAGAACTGTCCGTATTTAGACTCCTTGACAAGAAGTGAATTCTCGGGAACGGAAAATTCCACAATATCGCACTTTTTTAATTTCTGAGAGGATTTTCCCGAATTATAAAACACGGCGTTTAAAATATTTCCGTATTCATTTTCAAAAATAACCTCGCTCATTTCTCCGGCGAACACCGTATCGTTTTCATCATAGCCTTCTGACAGCTTAAAGCCCTTCTTTTCAAGCTCCTTAAAGCTAAAAGGCAGGGTAAGCTCGCTGCCGGAATAGGTGATTTTATAAGAAAATTTCTTACCGAGATAAATATCGGCATAATTTTCTTCATCATACTTACTTATATCAAAATAATTTGACATTACGACATCGGTAGATTTAATTTCGGGAATGGAAGCGGTTTTTTCGGCGGATTCTGGTTTTGAGCTTTCGACCCCGTAATTATTGTCAATAGGGCTGCAAGCAGCAAAGGAAAGCAGCAATAAAGCCGACAGTATAACAGCCAAAACCGATTTGAATTTTAATTTCATTAAAAGCACCTCTTCCCTATAATAAATATTTTATAATTATTATGTGTAAAAGTCAATTTATTTTTTCAACATCTTTTTTAATTTGATTTTTAAGCTCTTCAACACCCGAAAATTTCATTTCGGGTCTTATAAACGATTTTAAAACGATTTTTAAATCCTTTGAATAAAGATTTTCCGAAAAATCCAAAATATAGGTTTCGCACTGAATCTTATCGGAGCCTACCGTCGGCTTGACGCCGATATCGGAAATTCCCTTAAAGCTTTTATTATCAACTATCGCCTGAACCTCATACACTCCGAAACGCGGTTTAACGGTATTTTCGGGGTAAACCTGATTTGCCGTAGGAAAACCAAGCGTTCTGCCGAGCTCATTTCCTTTAATGACCGGTGTCTTAAAAGAAAAGGGGAACAGCATAAGCTTATTTGCCCTTTCAATTTCTCCTTTTGCTATAAGCGATCTTATCTCGGAAGAGGAAATAACCCTTCCGCCGACGGAAACGGGATTTGAAATTTTAAGCTCAATATTATTCAAATCACAGAAGGATTTTAAAAGCTCGGTATTTCCGAGTGCGTTTTTGCCGAATCTGAAATTAAATCCGCAGGCAATGATATCCGGCTGATATTTTTCCTTTATTTCATTTAAAAAATCAATCGGCGAAATATCCTTAACCCTTAAAAAATCAAGCGTGTCAATCCTCCCGACCCCGAGGCTTTTTAAAGCCTCTGCCTTTGTTTCGGGCTCATACAAGGCTTTTACACTTTTATCAAAATACATTTTAGGGGGATATAAAAAGGTCACAGCTGTAACAAAACAGCCCTTTACAGAGGAAATTACCGCGCGGTGTCCGTTATGGACCCCGTCAAAGGTGCCTAACACAACAGCTTTTTTCAACTCTGCACGCTTCCTTCTCTCAAAGATTTTATAACACATTTAACGGCTACTTCACCGTTTTCTCGGTTATAGACCCCCACGCCCAAAAAATCGCCCTCAAAGCTTACGCGGAAGAGCTCCCCGTCCTCAGGCTCTGAAATTTTAAGTCTTTTAATATCAAGAGCGCCGCCGTTTGAAAAGCGGACTGCCTGCTTAAAGGTTACATTTATTTCAGGCATATATTTAACTGCAAAATCGGGCTTTAAAATATAACCGTTTATATTACTTTCATTTAAAGATTCAAGTGGAACGCACTCTGATATATCGAAGCCTGTAACGCAGGTTCTTCTGAGTTCCTTTAAAACCGCGCCGCAGCCTAAAAACTCTCCGATATCATTTGCAAGCGATCTGATATAAGTGCCCTTTGACGCTTTAACTTCTGCAAGGCATTCTTTATTCGTTTCGTCGAATTTTAAAAGCTTTATATAATGGATAAAAATATCTCTTTTTTCAAGCTCCAGACTTTTCCCCTGTCTTGCGAGCTTATAAAGCGGAACGCCGTTTTTTTTGAGGGCGCTGAACATGGGCGGAGTTTGTTTTATTGCGCCCGTGAAGTGCTTTAACACCTTTAAAATCTCCTGCTCATTTATTTTTTTAAGCGTTTTTTCATCCGCCTTATATGTAATATTCCCCGTTATATCAAAGCTATCGGTTTTTAAGCCGAATTTTATTTTTGCTGTATAAATCTTATCGCTTTCAAGCAAAAACGGCGAAAGCGAGGTTGCTCTTCCGATTAAAATCGGAAGAACGCCTGTAGCCATGGGGTCAAGAGTGCCGGTATGACCAACTCTTTTTTGGCAAACAAGCTTTCTGATTTTAGCGACCGCTCCGAAAGAGGTTATATTTTCGGGTTTATCAATCAGAATAAGCCCGTCCATAGCTTTCCTCCATTGCTTCACCTACCGCTTTTATAAGCTTTTCCTTAACTTCCTTTAAATCGCCGGTCATAGTAGCTCCCGCGGCGGCCTTATGACCGCCTCCGCCGAGCTTCTGACAGATTTTTGACGCGTCAAGAGGATCATAGGTGCGAAGCGAAATTTTATATTCGTTATCATTGGTCTGCTTTAACGTAACTCCTGCCGTTACGCCCTCAACGCTTCTTGAAATAACCGCTATTCCCTCAAGGTCGGGACCCGAGCAGCCGGTTTTTTTCTGCATATCAGCCGTAACCGTCAGAATAATGCACTTATTGTCAAAATGATATTCGGCGGTATCAAGCACCATTCTTTCAAGCTCAAGAAGCTTTCTTGACTTGGTATCGAACATTATCTTATTGATTTCGGCGGCATTTATATCAAAATCATAAAGGCTTGCCGTTATAAGGTGCGTCTTACCCGTGACATTGGTATATTTAAAACAGCCTGTATCGGTGGCAATACCGGTATAAAGAGCCTTTGCGGTGACGGTATCAATATTGACCTTAAGAAGCGCCAAAAGCTCGAATATAATTTCACAGGTTGCGGAAGCTCCCGAATCAAGATAAAGATTCTTCGCATACATGGTGTTTGAGATATGATGGTCGATATTAAGCTCCACTATATCTCCGAATTCTTCCTCCAAAGAGCCTAAAAGCTTTTTATCGGCGACATCAACGGCAACTACTACCGCGTTTTCTTTCCTTACATGGTCTGTTTCTTTTATAAAATACCCATATTTAGATGGAATGACATCGGGGCAAATAACGCTTGCCGATTTTCCCAATTCCTTTAAGCCGTAAAACAAAGCATACGCGGAGCCTAAGGTATCGCCGTCGGGCGAGGTGTGGGTAAGAATCACGAAATTATCGTTTTTCTTGAAAAATCTTGCGGTCTGCCTTAAGGTTAAAACCCTGCAGCCCGAATCCTTTTTACTGTTCATAAAAGCTTTGATTTTCCTTTCGTTTCCCGTCAGTCTTCCTTACAGGAATCAATAATTCTTGAAATTCTTGCACTGTTTTCAATCGAATTATCAGCCACAAACTTAAGCTCGGGAACCTTCCTGAGCTTAAGGCGTCTGCCTAACTCTCCGCGGAGAAAGCCGCAGGCGCTCTTATTGAGAATTTTAACCGATTCCGCGGTTTTTTCACTGCCCTCGATTGCGCTGACATAAACAGTCGCATAAGACATATCGCCCGAAATATTAAGCTTAACAATACTTAAAAGCTTACTTACTCTCGGGTCCTTGACCTCGCGCAAAAGCTCGGACAGGGCAAGTCTTACATCGGAAGTTACTCTATCAAGTTTATAACCTGCCATCAGTCTCTGTACTCCTCCATAACGAACGCCTCAAACACATCGCCCTCTTTGATATCGGAGAACTTTTCAAGTCCTATACCGCATTCATAGTTCTGAGCGACTTCCTTGACATCGTCCTTAAATCTGCGAAGAGAAGCTATTTCGTCCTCGGCAACAACTATTCCGTCGCGGACGACTCTTATCTTGCAGGCTCTTGTGACCTTTCCGCTCGTTACATAACAGCCGGCGATTGTTCCGATATTTGAAATCTTATAGGTGTTTCTGACCTCGACGGTGCCGAGAATATTTTCACGGAACTTAGGTGCAAGCATACCCTTCATTGCGGCTTCGATTTCCTCGATGCAGTCATAAATAATTCTGTAAAGGCGGATATCAACGCCGTCACGCTCGGCGGATTCCTTAGCAACCGCATCGGGGCGGACATTAAAGCCTACTATTATTGCGCCCGATGTCTGAGCAAGCATAACATCCGACTCATTGACCGCACCTACGCCGCCGTGAATAACGCTGACCTTGACCTCATCGTTTGAAAGCTTTTCAAGGCTATCCTTAACAGCCTCAACGCTTCCCTGAACATCCGCCTTAACTATGATATTAAGGGTCTTAAGGTCGCCGACGCTTAATTGATTGAAGAGGTTATCAAGAGTAACCTTTTCCTTTGCGTTAAACATATCGTTTTTAATCTTTTCCTTGCGCTGCTCGACAAGCTCTCTTGCTAAGCGCTCATCGGAAACTGCGTCAAACCCGTCTCCTGCGGAGGGGGTTTCGGCAAGACCTATTATCTCAACAGGAACCGACGGTCCTGCGGATTTAACGTCCTTACCCTTTTCGTCCACCATTTTTCTTACTCTGCCGACGGTTGTTCCCGCAACGACAATATCTCCGAAATTAAGCGTTCCGTTCTGAACAAGCAGGGTCGCGACAGGTCCTCTGCCTTTATCAAGACGGGCCTCAATTACAACGCCCTTTGCCTTTCTGTTCGGGTTAGCCTTAAGCTCAAGCATTTCGGAAACGAGCAGAATGCTTTCAAGAAGCTTATCAATTCCCTCATGGGTCTTAGCCGAAACGGGAACGCAGATAATATCTCCGCCCCATTCCTCGGGAACCAAGGAATGCTCGGTTAACTGCTGCTTGATTCTGTCGGGATTGGCGTCCGGCTTATCCATTTTATTTATTGCTACGATTATCTGTACCTTTGCCGCCTTTGCGTGGTTTATAGCCTCAATGGTCTGCGGCATGATACCGTCATCCGCGGCGACAACCAAAACAGCAATATCCGTTGCCATTGCTCCGCGCTGGCGCATTGCGGTAAACGCGGCGTGTCCGGGGGTATCAAGGAAGGTGATATCCTGACCGTTACAGTTTACTCTGTAAGCACCGATATGCTGAGTAATTCCGCCTGCTTCGGTATCGGTTACGGCGGTATTTCTTATAGCGTCAAGAAGTGAGGTTTTACCGTGGTCGACATGTCCCATAACAACTACTACAGGGCTTCTCGGAACGAGATCCTCCGCCGCGTCCTCTGTGACATCCATAATCTGCTCTTCGATTGTTACGGTGACTGCATGCTCGATTTTCGCACCCATTTCCGTAACAACGATTTCGGCGGTATCATAATCTATTACCTGATTTACGGTTGCCATCATTCCGAGCTT
Source organism: uncultured Eubacteriales bacterium (assembly GCA_934466515.1). Lineage (GTDB taxonomy): Bacteria > Bacillota > Clostridia > Oscillospirales > Acutalibacteraceae > UBA737. Next base: position 225,166 of record CAKSLH010000003.1, on the reverse strand, counting down.
TAAAAGGGTTTTAATAACCTCTGCCGCTGTCTTTTTAAGCGCGGCGGCAAGCTCGCCGACGGTTATTTCGTCACCGACGGTAACGGTAATAGGCGTTTTCTTAATGCGTTCAAGCTGAAGTCTTCTGAGCTTATCCGCCTCGGTCTCGCGCTTTGTGCCCTGAGGACGGCGGTAATCCTGAGATTTCTGCTTGATTTTCTGCTTTCTTGTGAAATTATCGCGCATGGAGTTAGCGGGAGCGATAGTTTCATATTTTTCGTTATACTTATCAATATTGACATTTGATGTTCTTGTATCAATATGGCGAAGCTGTGCGGGACCGCGGTTAGGCGCTTCGCCCTGCTTCTTTTCCTTTTTCGGAGGAGCAACGAGAGGACCTGTATATACCTCTTCTTTCTTAGGCTGCTTTTTATCCTGCTTTTTAGCTGTTTCTTTCTTTTCTGCAGGTTTTTTATCCTCTGCCTTTTCTTTCTTTTCAGGCTGTTTCTTTTCGGCTTCTTTAGCCTTTTCGGGCTCCGCCTTTTTAGTTTCGGCAGGCTTTGCGGATTCGATTTTACCTATCTTCGGTTTCTCAGGCTCGCTTTCTGGCTTTTTGCCCTCTGCGGCAGCGGCGGCGGCTTTAAGCTGTTCTAATATCGCCATCTGCTCAGCAAGCTTTTTATCCTTTTTATCCTGACGGTCCTTTGCCTCCTTAGCGCGAAGCTCCGCGCCGGTAGCAAAATACTCATCAAAGCTTTTAACCGAATGTTTTTTCGTTAAAAGATCGAAAAACAGACCGATTTCGCCCTCATTCAAAGAAGCGCCCGCTTTCTTTTCCTCGCCTGTAAGCTCGGCTATAAGAGCGGTGATATCCTTTGAGGATACTCCGAAATCCTTAGCAATTTCACTTATTTTATATTTATTAGTCATTAGCATTTCCTCCTAGTGTGACAGGGCTTGAACCTGCCGCGGTTTCGCTCGCCGCCTTTTAGATTGCGGCTTTGCGTTTATTTTTGCAAGGCAATAATCGACTCGGCAAAATTACGGTCGTTTACAGAAACTATTCCGCATTTTTTACCGACGGCATGGGATAATGTGAGAATGTCAGATTCTAAAATCAGCAATTTGATATTATATTTATTGCAGTAAAATTTAACTTCCTTTAAGCTTTTTTCCGAGATATCGGAAGCGGCGACCGCAAGTCTCGCTTTTTTGGATTTTGCTTTATCCTTAAAGGAATCCATTCCGAAAGAAAGGTTTCCCGATTTTGAAGCAAATCCGAGAAGCGTTAAAATTTTATCAGTCAATTTTACCGAGCTCCTCTTTAAGCTTTTCATAAACCGAGCTGTCGACATTTGCCGAAAAAGCTCTGTTTAAGGCTCCGCTTTTTTCAGCCTTTAAAAGACAGCTTAAGTCCTTGCAGATATATGCTCCTCTGCCCTGCGCCTTTCCGGTAGGATCAAGACTTATTTCGCCGTTTTTATTTTTGACAATTCTGATAAGCTCGTTTTTGTCCTTCATACTGCGGCACGCCACGCACATTCTTTGCGGCGTTTTTTTCTGTGACAATTCTTTCTACCCCTAACTTTTTCTTATTATTCGCCGAAAAATCCGCTTTCGGGATGAATATCAATCTTCCAACCCGTAAGCTTGGCAGCCAAGCGGACATTCTGTCCTTTATTTCCTATTGCAAGGGAAAGCTGAGATTCGGGAACGCTCACCTTACACATTTTCGGCTCTTCGCTTATTATTTCAACCTTAACGACCTTTGCAGGAGACAGCGCCTCGGTTATGAAAGCAACCGGATCCTCGCTGTATTTAACTATATCAATTTTTTCTCCGGCTAATTCCTCAACTATTTTGTTTACTCTTGCTCCCTTAGGACCGATACATGCACCTATAGCGTCAACCTCGGGATCGGGGGAATAAACCGCAATTTTTGTTCTGGAGCCTGCCTGACGGGAAATAGCCTTTATTTCAACCGTTCCGTCAAAAATTTCGGGAACCTCGGTTTCAAAAAGTCTCTTAACAAGACCCGGGTGGGTTCTCGAAAGCATAACGCGCGGTCCGCGCTCGGTCTCCTTGACATCAACCACATAAACCTTTATATGGTCTCCCTCATGAAGCTCTTCCTCGGGAACCTGTTCAAGCTTCGGAAGAGTAGCCTCATTAGCACCTATTGTCAAAATCGCATTGCCTGTTTTGGGGTCGATTCTCTCAACAACGGCTGTTAAAAGCTCGCGGTTATGGCGCTGGAACTCTTCAAGCATCTGACCTCTTTCAGCTTCTCTTACGCCCTGTCTGAAATTATTCTTCGAATTCTGGGCGATTATTCTGCCGAATTTGGCAGGGTCAAGCTTTATATCCACAAATCCGTTTTCAACGGCATTGGGGTCGATTTTAAGGGCGTCCTCTTTAGAAATCTGAGTAAATCTGTTTTCCACCTCGTCAACAACCTGCTTACGCGCGCGGACATCGAAGATTTCCTTATCGCAGTCAATAGTGCAGGTGACATTATCCTCGCCGTAATCCTTTCTTGCGGCGACAACAATAGCGTCCGCAATTTTCTCGGCGATAAACTCCTTAGGAATTCCGCGCTGTTCCTCGAAAAAATCGAGCGCCTGAAATATATTCATTTCATCCTTTTTAGTATTCTTCTTAGCCATTTTTCTTACTACCTCCGTAAATATTAACCTTTTAAATTTCTTCGTAAACAGCCTTTGAAATATCCTTGCGGCTGAATTTCAAATCTTTCCCCGAAACAGCGAGCGTTAAATTCTCCCCGTCAAAATCCTTTAAGATGCCTTCAAACTGCTTTATACCGTCAACAGCCTTATAAAGCTTGATTTTCACCGTTTTACCGATATAATGCTTAAAATGCTCGTCTCTTGTAAGCTCCCTTGAAAGTCCTGCTGAGCAAACCTCCAAATAATATGAGCAGTCTATCGGGTCGGCTTCATCAATAATCGGGTCTATCTTATGGGAGACCCTCGTGCAGTCATCAATAGAAACGCCGCCGTCCTTATCAATAAACATCCTCAGATAATACTCCGCGCCTTCTTTAAGAAACCTGACATCCCACAAAGAAACGCCGCATTCCTCAACAGGCTCCTTCACAAGCGAAAAGACCGTATCCGCTACTTTAGGCATATTCCGTCCTCCGTATTTATTTTTTGCTTAGTGCTTTCACACCAAAATTAAAAGTGAGCGGGTTGCCCCACTCACCTTTCTAACTTACTACTCTACTATTATAACACTTTTTTTAGAAAAATCAAGCATTTTTTTACCATTCGACATTTGTGATATTATCCATTTGTCCGGAGTTATCGGATTTGCCGTCATAGGTGTTGACAACAATGCTGATTTCCGATTCCGCGGTGACCTTTGTTCCTGCCTTTACCGACTGCTCAATAACGACATTCGGCTTTTGATCGACATCGTATTTTTCCTGAATTTCTATATTTTCATATAAAAATCCCTGACGGAGAAGATCAATAACGGCGTTTTCCTTAGTGCTTCCTATAACGTTCGCAACGGCAAATTCCTTTGAACCCAAGCTTATAGTAAGCTCGACAACGGTATTCTCGGTAACCTTTGTTCCGGACTTTACCGACTGATTGCAGATTTTGCCTTTTTCGTATTCATCCGAATAAGCCTTGCCCTTGATTTCGATTTTAACATGTGTATTTTCAATCTTTGAGGCTTCGGCAAAGGTTTTCCCTAAGAAATCCGGCACCGCAAAGGTATCCTCTTCAACGGCAGGCAGAGAAGAAACCTTAGAGGTGAAATCCGTTACAAGGCTCGCCTGAGAAGAAGAATCGGAATTTTTATTTTTATCGGATTTTTTCTTAAGAGAAAATACAAGACCTATTACCACCAAAGCTACAAGAAGGGTTGACCCTGCGGCTATAAGGCTGTATTTTAAAGCGGAATTTTTCTTTTTGCCCTCTGATTTTTTAGCCGTTTCTTTTTTCTGAGAAGATGTTTTTTCCTCGGGCTTATTTTCATTTGAGCTAAGCTCGCCGTAAACCATTTCGTCCTTGAATTTATCTATAGAAACGGTTCTTTTTTCAAGATTAAGCTTAAGTCCGTTAGCAAGAGCGACAAGAACCTGTCTCGGAAGCTCTTCCGCCGCCTTTGCGGGGATTGCCACGGTATCTTTAGAAAGCCTTTCATTAGCAGGTGCGGGAGCGGAGCCTATGAGGACCCTGAAAAGCGTAGCGGCGAGAGAATAAACATCGGTGAACTCGCCAATGTGCATTCCTGCTATTCCATACTGCTCGGGAGCGGCATATCCGCTGTAAATTGCGGCAGGAATACTGCCCGACGGAGTTCTGCTCTTTAAAATACAAATTCCCGTAAGTCTTAATTTTCCGTCTCTGCCGACATAAATGGTTTCCGGAGAAACCGCGCAATGCAAAACTCCCATTTCATGAAGACCCTTTAAGGAATCAAACAGGGGGAGAAAAAGAGGTCTTGCCTGCTCCCATTTAAGCTTTCCGCCGTTGCGGTCAAGAAAAGCCTTTAAGGTTATTCCCGAAAACGCTTTTCTGACGGAATAAGCCGTTCCTTTTTCCTCAAAAACATCTTCTGCGGGAACAACCGACGGAAGCTGACAGCCGATAAACTTTCTGTTAAGCTCAATAAATTCAAGCAGGCTTTCATTGAAAGCAAATTCTTTTCCTTTTTTAATGGCAACAGACCCGTCGGCAGCTCTTAAAGACATTCCGGCAGGAAAATATTCTTTTATATCGACAATTGCTCCCTCTGCGGCGTCGAACCCCAAATAGGTTATTCCCTCGCTGTTGACAGAAAGCTTTTTTCCGACAAAATAACGCTGCTTTAAGATAGTTTTTACCTTAAGCGCGTCCTCTCCGTTATTTTCGGTTACGCTGTTATATCCGCAAACGGGGCAGATTTTTTCGCCGCCGTTATCATGCATGCAACCCGGGCATATTCTTTCGGTGTTCATAAAATTACCTCCAAGGCATTTTAATATAGTATATCACATCTGTCAATGCTTTTCAAAAATCAGGCTATTTTGCGTGTCCTGCCCGTCTTTCGCTGTAATCAATAGGAATGACCTTTTTAAAAACGCAGGTATAGCGGCTTGTAAGCTGGCGGTCCTCATGCAAAGAACCGAAAAACCAATGCTTAAATGTACAGGACCTGCCGATTTCTTCAAAATAGCCGTTGAGCTTACTGACATGGTCGATATCGCCCTGTCTTAAAAGCATTGCGGATTTAACAAGTGAAGGCGGCTCATGGGTTATGATATAATCGACATGACAGCCTGCGTCGTCAAGCGCCTTTGCGCCGTCGGCAAGCTCTTCGGCGGTAGGCTCCTCGTCTCTCCACCAAAGATTGTTTTCAATTCTCATATCCCTGTCCTCGCTCTCTCCGCCGCCGAAGGTGAAGACCGAAAAGCCGTCAATATCAAAAATCTGTCCGCGCATAAGGTGAAGAAGATTTCCCTTTATTCTATGAACCTTTCCGCCCTTCCAGACGGTTACTCTTGAGCGGTTTATAGTATCCATATCGTCATGCGTGCCCTCAACAAAGGCGGTTACAAATTTTCTTTTTGAAAGAAAATCCACAACCTGCTTTTGGGTTTTAGAGCCGTCAAAAATATATCCGAAGTCTCCGCAGACTATTAAAATATCGCCTTTTTTAAGCTTTCTGAATTCACGGTCATAAAGCCGCTCGAGGCAGCCGTGCATATCACCGGTAACATAAATCAAGCGCTTAATCAACCTTTCTGATTTTAACTCTTTATTTTCGTCAAAAATTATTGTATAATATATTGTATCATATTTACAGGGAGATTTCCATGAAAAAAAGAATTTTTTCCTTAATATTTTGTCTTTTTATAGTTCTCGGCACTTCTGTTACAGCTTTTGCTTATGACCCGACGGGCTTTGAGGTAAACGCAAAGCAGGCAATGCTCGTATCATTAGATACCGACAGGGTGCTTTACAAAAAAAACGAAACGGCAAAGGTTTATCCTGCTTCCATAACGAAAATCATGACGGTCACCTTAATGCTTGAAAGCGATAAGTATGACCCGAATGCCAAAATCGCGATGACTCAGGAAATTCTCAAGCTTATCAGCGGAACGGGAAGCGCGGTTTCAGGACTTAAGGCAGGAGAAGAAGTGACCCAGCTTGACATGGTCTACTATGTTCTGATGTCCTCATACGGAGACTGTGCATATCTTGCGGCGCAGTTTTACGGCGGTTCTGTTGACAGCTTTGTTGAAATGATGAACAGCAAGGCAAAGGAGTTAAAGCTTACGGGCACTCATTACACAAACCCCGTAGGTCTGCATGACGATAATCATTACACAACCCCTTATGATACTTATATTCTTACAAAATACGCGCTTAAAAACGAAACCTTCAAAAAAGTTTGCGAGAGTGCGAGATATACGGTTCCTGCAACAAATATGTCACCCCAAAGAACGCTTTCTACCACGAACTTCCTGCAGGATAACACCACAAATTACTATTACATGTATGCCAAAGGAGTAAAGACAGGCTTTACCGACGAGGCAGGAAGATGTCTTGTAAGCACGGCGTCATACAACGGTTATAATTACATGTGCCTGCTTTTCGGATGCACCAATTCAAAGGAGCGCAGATACGAATTTATAGACAGCAAAAATCTTTACAGGTGGGCTTTCAATAATTTCTCCTTCAAGCAGGCGGCAAGCACGCAGTCGCCGGTATGCGAAATTCCCGTTAATCTTTCGTTTGACACCGATTTTATAAAGCTTTATGTCGAAAAGGATTTTGTCGCAATCCTGCCAAAAGAAGCGGACGAATCAACGATTACGGTAAAACCCGATTTCAAAGGCAAAAAGAGCATTGACGCACCGATAAAAAAAGGACAGGTAATAGCGACGGCGGATGTTATATACGCCGAAGAGGTTATAGGAACAGTTAACCTCATAGCGCAGGAAAATGTCAAGAAAAGTACCCTGCTTACAATCTGGAGAAGTGTTAAAAAGTTCTTTTCCTCGGTTTACATGAAAATAATTTATATTTTAATAGGACTTTTTGTTCTAATCTTTATAATTCTTATAATCAGGTTAAATGCCGGACGTTCGAAAAAGCGCCGCGTTAAATATATCCCATACAACGAAAGGAAAGACAACGACAATGAAAACAATTTTTAAGCTTACAGCGCTTCTTATCTGCCTTGCAATGGTTTTTACCTTCGCAGGCTGCGGCAAGGAAAGCACCGATACGAAGGATACTTCGGATGATTACACAGTGACCCACACAGCCGAGATAACAGTTAAGGACAAAGGAACTATAAAGCTTGAGCTTTACGGGAATCTTGCGCCTAAAACCGTTAAAAATTTCAAGGAGCTTGCCGACTCGGGCTTTTATAACGGACTTACCTTCCACCGAATTATATCAGGCTTTATGATTCAGGGCGGTGACCCCAACGGCGACGGAACAGGCGGCAGTGAAAAAACTATTACCGGCGAATTCACCGCGAACGGATTTGTAAATAATCTGTCACACGAAAGAGGAGTTATTTCAATGGCGCGCTCTTCAGACCCCGACAGCGCCTCCTCGCAGTTTTTCATAATGCACCAGACCGCAACCTCGCTTGACGGACAGTATGCCGCCTTCGGAAAGGTTACAAGCGGAATGGATATTGTTGACGATATTGCAAAAAACACACCTGTCACCGATGACAACGGAACGGTTTTAAAGGAAAATCAGCCTGTTATCGAAAGCATAACCGTAAAAGAAAAATAAAAAAATTTCGTGACTTTAACTATATGTTAGACCAAATTAAATTTTTATTTAATTTCCGTGTCGAAAGGCACACAATGGTCTAATATCTAAAATCTAATGTCTAACATCTAGAAGAATACCCCTCAGTCAGCTTACGCTGACAGCTCCCCTCTGTATTGACATTCGTCAATAAGAAGGGAGCCTTGTTTTAGTTTCAGCAGGAACCCAAGTTTCCCCTAAAGACTACAGGGGAAGTGGATTTGCCGAAGGCAAAGACGATAGGGTTTGGTTATATAAGCGGCGAAGCCGCACATCTTTTATTCCGTCTCAAATACCTCTCTTATCAGCCTAACCCCCAACTTAAAGCCTGCTGTAAAAGCTCTAACCTCTTCTTCGCAGGAAACCTCGGACTCTGCTTTTTCAAATGCTTCAAACAGAGCTTTTTGCTCCTCTGTAAGCTCCGCTTTTAATTTATCTTCAAGAAAAATTGCTTTATCAATCGTTTCACCGTCGGTTATTTTGCGCTCAAACGGTGCAATATTTCCGTAATACAGATTTTCAAGTATGGTCATTGATTTTACTCCATTCAAAAATAGTGGTATCTATATGTTACCATAATTATATATTAAAGTGTTACCCTTGTCAAGAATAATTAATAAATTCGTAAAAAGGTAACAAAGTGTTATCTTGAAATTTGATAAAAATATACTATAATGGTAACGAGGTGTTATTATGACGGATAAAAAACAAATTAACCTAAGACTTGACGAAAAGCTTTTAGAAAAGCTTGACAGACAGGCTGAGAAAGAACAAAGACCGCGAAACAATATGATAGAATACATCATTACTAAATACTTAGAAAACAACAGCGGCAAAAATTAAGTTTTATCAGATTTAAAAAATATCCCTCATACTAGATACTAGACACTAGATGACAGATGTTAGCCATAAAAAGAATTTCTTTATAATTTTCGTGCCGAAAGGCACACAATGGTCTAATATCTAAAATCTAATGTCTAACATCTAGAAAACACGCCCCTATGCCAAAAGCATAGGGGCGCAGGTTTTTAAACTATTTACTGTTCGGGGAAATCGTTTTGGTCGGGTGAGGTATCATCGCCGACGAAATTAAGTCCGTCGGTTATTTCTTCGTTTACAAACAGACCCTCCGAATCGTCATCAAAATCAAAGCTGTTTCTTCTCTTTTTTGAAACAAGTCTTACAATAAGAAGTATGATGAGGACTACGATGCAGACCGCGGCAAGCAAAAGGAATACAACTATCAGCTTTGCTGAGGAAGAGAGCTTTAAAAACTTATCAAAAAGTCCGCTTTTTTGTGTGCTTGCTTCCTTTACCGCTCCCATTTCGAAATCGGGGGCTCTCTGCAAAGTTTTTTCCTCGAAATCATATCTGAAGTATGAATCGCTTCCGCCGTTATAGCAATAAAGAATAAAGAAATCGACCATTTTATCAGAGGTGAACTGCATGGCTTTTGCTTTAACGCCGTTTATTTCGACCTCAGTCTTTTTAAAGCCCTCGGGAACTGCCTTAGGAGACTCCTCGATAATATAAAGCTTATTATTTGAGACTATATACGGGGCAACCGTATAATTTTCCTCATTTTTGATATAAAGGACATTTGTTTTCTGCTCGTCCTCATCGGCTGTAAGATAGCAAAGCGTATATTTACCTGCTTCGTCCGAAAGACAGGGAATTTTTGTGTCTTTTCTGGTAAACTCGCCGACCGTAAATCCGCCGAAAGCCGTATATGCGGCAGTGTCGGAAACCAAGTGGTAATCCTTGCCGTCAATTTCAACGAGAAGCGGATCGCTGTCGCGAAGCTGCTGCTCATAAGCCTTTGTTTCTTCCTCGGACATTCTTTTAATTTTAATTGTATAGGATTTTTTAGCTGTGCCGTTAGCTGCGGTGACGGTAACGGTTACGGAATTTTCTCCGACCTTAAGCTTTACCGTTCCCGCTCCTGCAACGGTAGCGCCGGCGTCGGCAACGCCTGCCTTTACCGAAACCGAATCAACGGGATTTTTTACAAATGCCGTATAAGAAGTAGTATTAGGATTGAATGCGGGCGAAAGGGTTGCTCCGCTAACCGAAAGAGAAGAAAGTGTTGCGTTTTCAGACCTTGAAACATTAACGGAAACCGAAGAAGAAGCCGACATTCTTGTTCCCGCAATATTAACGCCTGTTACGGAAGCGCTGACAGAACCGTCTCCGTTTGCAATTGCCATAAACTTAACCGTATATGTAGCGGTTTTTGAGGTTCCGTTAAATCCTGTATCTATTATTTTGATTGCGCCGTTTCCTACCGTTGCGTCTCCGCCGGTAGAAGAGGAATATTTAAGCACTCCTGTAGAAAAGCTTATATTTGCCTCTGCGGCGCCTATTGCATCGGACGCGGTATATTTAACGGTGACGGTAACGGTATTACCGACGCGGAATTTTCCGCCGTTATTTATTCCGAGGGAAACCGAAGCCGTTGCGGCGGAAGCCGAAAAACAGAAAACAGAAAAGGCAACGGTTACTGCCAAAAGCCATGAAGCTATAATTTTAAAAGTTTTTTTCATACTGAAAGCTCCTTTTATTTATAAAGATGTTCTCATACCCAAAAGATAGAATTTGACTGCCGCTAGATCGACAACATCTATAACCCCATCCTTATTTATATCGGCGCGATTGAAAGCCGCACCGCTCAGCTGCTGTCTGCCGAGCATGTGGAATTTCATTGCCGCAAGGTCGACTATATCTATAGCTCCGTCTCCGTTGACATCGCCGTTTGTTCCCGAGGGCGTTGGAGTCGGGTCGGGGGTAGGATCAGGAGTAGGAGCGGGGTCTGGATTACTGCTTTGATCGGGCTTTATAGAAACAGTATCGGGAATGGAAGTATAAACCGGAATTTTAAATGTTAAAGCACCGGATGTATTATCCGCAAAAGCCTTTGCAAATCTGCTAGCATTATTTTTTGAATCCCAAAGATTTCCTGCATATTGGTGAGAATAATATGGGACGCTTACAACATTGAAATCCTTATAATAATATGTATCCTGTCCTCTGCTTATATATCCGTCGGCATAGGTCTGCGCTCCGCCGATTATAGAAAGCCTTCTTGTATTCCAACCCTTTTCCTTTGCCTTTGTAAGTCCGGAAACGATAACAGTATCGATTCCGGAGCCGTAAGCCCCGATATTGAAGAAATTATAATATCCTTCAAAGCCCGGATATGTTCCGCTGATAAGACCGCTCGTTCCGTTAGTTCCCTGCTCGATAATTATCGTTGCCGCAAGAACGCACGGATTGACCTTAGTTATTTCCGCCGCTTCCATAATATCGTTTATATAAGCGTCCGGATTATTGTCATAGCCTTTTTCTAAAAAAGTGCCTTTTATAACTGTCCTTAAAATATCTCTTGTTTGAGTTTTCGAATCATAACCTTGCTCGGCAAACATATAAAAATCCGTGCCTGAAAGGAAGTTTCTCGGGTCCATAAAATATGCTATGGCTATTCTTGAAGCATAATACCATGAATTTCCGTCCGCAATTTTTCTTGTTCCGTCATCATTAAAGGCTCCGGGCTGAGAAGAATACCATCTTTCGTCCCCATAAACAGGCCAACCAATAGGTGCCATTTTAAGCATTCTATCATATTCGGCATTGACTGCATCATCAAAAGACATATTAAGCTTATCGGGAATGAATTTATAATTAGGGTAAATATTATGAAGAACCCTTAAATACGGCTTATAGCTTTCGGGGAACTGGGCAAGCAGGGTTTCGAAATCCCCGTCAACGGTTTTAAGCTTGATATAATACCCGTAAATATAGCCCTCCTGACCGTTATATCTTACCTTATACCAATCGGTACCGTGGCCAGCTTCTGTTGAAGGTTCATTGCCTGTTACCTTTTCGAGAATTTCAACCTCGGTTCCGATATTAAGACTTGTAATCTTTCCTGAGCTTGTGGTAGGAGATTTTCTAAGTGAAACTAAATCACCTGTCACAATTCCTACCGAATTCTGAGCCGAGACAAAATTATTAGTGCAAAAAAGGGCGGCGACAACCGTCAAAACAGCAAGAAGCAAGCTTAAAAATCTTTTTTGTTTCGACATATTATCCCACCCTTTGATATAACAATACATTTTTATTATAAACCCTGTTCGTTCCGCTGTCAACACCTAATATGTTACATATTATGGTATTAGATAAAACACCCGAAGAGCAAAAGCTCAGAGGGCTTGCTTTATCCAAATTAAAACACGGAGGAAGATAAAATGGCAATATTTACCAATCAGGCGACCATGACCTACAACGGCCGCACGGTGAATTCAAACATCGCTACGGGAAACCTTTTAGAAACCCTTACAATGACAAAAACACCCGTTTCGTCAAGCTATGCGGCGGGTGATAATGTAACCTATGTTATAAATCTTATAAATTCGGGAACTGCCGCTTTAAACGGTATAACCGTTACCGACAATTTAGGCTCCTATCAGACAACAGGCGGTACAACGGTTTATCCGCTGACCTATGAAGCAGGTTCCGTTAAATTTTATATCAATGGCGTTTTACAGGCCGCTCCTACAGTAACCGCAGGTCCGCCGCTTGTAATAACAGGCATAAACATTCCCGCAAATTCAAATGCCGCAATAGTTTACAATGCCAATACCAATGAATTTGCGCCGATAGCCGCCGCTTCGACAATTGCAAACACCGTTACGGCGACAGGCGCAGGGCTTACTGCTCCCATAACCGCAGAAGCAACCGTTACGGCTTCCGCTCAGCCCGAGCTTAACATTATAAAGGCCATAAGCCCCGCAACCGTTACCCAGAACAGTCAAGTAACCTATACCTTTACAATTCAGAACACCGGCAACACCGCCGCAGTTGCCGCGGACAATGTAATAATAACCGACACTTTCAATCCCGTGCTTTCGGATATTGCGGTAACCTTTAACTCAACCGCATGGACATCACCCACCAACTACACCTATAACGCAACCTCCGGATTATTCACAACTGCCGCAGGACAAATCACCGTTCCTGCCGCGACCTACACTCAGGATCCGACTACAGGCGTTATCACCGTAGTTCCGGGGGAGAGCGTTCTTACGGTTACAGGCACTATCTGATAAAATTTAAGGACGGCTTTTAAAAAAATGTGACTGTCACATTAAAAAACTTCACAAACAAGCCTCCCTTGCCTAAAGGGAGGCAGAATACCCCTCAGTCAGCTAACGCTGACAGCTCCCCTCTATTTTCACTATCGTGAAAAAGAAGGGAGCCAAGGGTTACATAAGAACTTTTTGTTAATACTTTTTTACTTTAATGCGATAGCCACATAAATAATTAAATTTCTATTAAAGAAGAACAATTCCCTGTTCCTTACAGCGCTTTATCTCGCTTTCGGGCCAAACGGAAGCGTGAACCTCGCCGATATGAGCCTTTTGAAGAAGGAGCATACAGAGTCTCGACTGTCCTATTCCTCCGCCTATAGTATAGGGAAGCTCGCCGTTTACAAGGGCTTTATGGAAAGGAAGCTCTAATCTGTCGAGCGCATTTTCCTCTTTAAGCTGAGAAAGAAGGCTTTCCTTATCGACTCTTATTCCCATTGAGGATATTTCAAACGCGGCATCGGTCACGCGGTTATAAACGATTATATCGCCGTTTAGCTTCCAATCGTCATAATCGGGGGCTCTGCCGTCATGCTTTTCGCCGTTTTTAAGTCTGCCGCCGATTTGGGTCAGGAAAACCGCACCGAATTCCCTTGCGGCTTTATTTTCTCTTTCCTTAGGCGAAAGCTCGGGATATTTTTCTTCAAGCTCATAGGTTGATATAAATTTTATCTTTCTCGGAAGATAATTATCAAGCTCGGGGTACTGTCTTTCGATACCGTCGGCAGTATTTAAAATCGCGGAATAAATGCGGTAGACCGTATCCTTAAGATAATCAAAATTTCTATCTTCCTTTGAAATTATCTTTTCCCAGTCCCACTGGTCGACATAAAGCGAATGAATGCTGTCGCAATGCTCGTCTCTGCGGATTGCGTTCATATCGGTATAAAGACCGGTGTGCATTTTAAAGCCGTATTTAGCGAGCGCCATTCTTTTCCACTTTGCAAGCGAATGGACAACCTCGACCTCCTCGCCTGTTTCCAAGATATCAAAGGAAACCGGTCTTTCAACACCGTTAAGGTCGTCGTTCAATCCGCTGCCCTTTTTAACGAAAAGAGGAGCTGAGGCACGGCTTAAATTAAGCCCGTCGCAAAGGTTTTCTTCAAATCTGTGCCTTAACGCTCTTATAGCCTTCTGTGTTTCAAGAACCGAAAGCTTAGACTTATATTTTTCCATAAATTTAACCTCTTAAGAAATATTTCCGACAGTGCGCGGATAAAGAATGACATCGCGGATATTCGAAACGCCCGTGACATACATAATAATTCTTTCAAGTCCGAGGCCGAAGCCGCTGTGCGGAACCGAGCCGAACTTTCTTAAAGACAGATAATCCTTATATTCGTCAAGATTCATATTTCTTGCTTTCATAGCTTCAAGCAGCTTATCAAGGTCAGCCTCTCTTTCGGAGCAGCCGATAATTTCGCCTACTCCCGGAACCAAAAGATCGGTTGCGGCAACGGTCTTACCGTCCGGATTCTGTTTCATATAAAAGGATTTGATTTCCTTAGGATAATCGGTGAGAAAAACAGGTTTTTTGCATATTACCTCGGAAATATATCTTTCATGCTCTGTCATAAGGTCGCAGCCCCACTCGACGGGGTATGCAAAGCTTTCGCCGCTCGCCTTTAATTTTTCTATAGCCTCGGTATAAGTCATAACGGCAAAATCGTGGCTTACAACTGTTTTAAGCTTTTCTATAAGTCCTTTTTCAAAATGCGCGTCGAAGAATTTAAGCTCATCGGGGCATTTTTCAAGCACTGCATTTATAATATGCTTAATCATTTCTTCTGCGATTTCGATTATATCGGGAAGCTCTGCAAAGGCAACCTCCGGCTCAACATGCCAGAACTCAGCGACATGGCGGGGAGTATTGCTTTTTTCCGCGCGGAAGGAGGGGCCGAAGGTATAAATTTTACCGAGACCCATTGCGGCGACCTCGCCTTCAAGCTGACCTGAAACCGAAAGAGCGGCTCTTCTGCCGAAGAAATCGGCGGCATTGTATTCCTCTTCGGATTTATATTCGGTGCTGTAGCCTATTGTCGTTACCTTAAACATCTCTCCTGCACCCTCGCAGTCGCTTGCGGTGATAAGCGGAGTATGAATATAGGTATAATTTCTGCTCTGGAAAAACTCATGAATAGATGCCGAAACAACCGAGCGGACTCTTAAAACCGCATTAAAGGTATTGGTGCGGACTCTGAGTGCGGGAATTGTTCTTAAATATTCAAGAGTATGTCTTTTTTTCTGCAGGGGATAGTCCGCAGGGCACTCTCCTAAAACCGATATTTTTTCGGCGTTTATCTCCACACTGTCCTTAGCGACTACGGACTCAACGACCTTGCCCTCGACCTTAAGCGAGGTTCCGAGCTTAAGAAATTCCGAGATATCCGATAAAACAGATTTATCAATAACAATCTGAAGATGCTTTAAGCTTGTTCCGTCATTAAGCTCGATAAAAGCCATATTTTTAGAGTCGCGCGAGGTTCTGACCCATCCGCAGACCGTGACTTCCTTTCCGACAAAGGAAGAGTCCTTTAAAATTTCCGCAATATCAATATGCTTCATAATATTACCTCCGAAAATATAAAAAAGCGCCTTATACCGTCCCAAAAATTTCAGGACGGATAGACGCTTAAAATTTATCCGCGGTGCCACCTAAATTACCTTTTTTAATAAAAGGTCACTCAACAGCCGAAAAGCCGCTTTCTTCTTAACGCGAAGCCACGGTGCCCCTAATCGGCAAAAAGCCTTTCAGATTACAGCTAAAAAGTGTTATTCACAAGGTGCGTATGCCTGCGTTTCCACTGTCCGCCGGTCACTGCCCACCGTTTACCCTGCTACTTATCTTTCTCAATGCTTTTAAACAATTGGAATTATATCACTTATAATTTATTTTGTCAAGGGAGTGTGATCATATTCAAAGCCGCAATGCTTTAAAAATTCCTTTGCCATAAGCGTTGCGCCTATCTGATTCGGGTGAACCCTGTCCCAAGCGATAAATGAGGAATGGCGGAAGCTTAAATAATCCTCATAGGTTTTTTGAAAATCTATGAATGTGCAGCCGAACTTATCGGCAAGCTTTTTAACTATTGCGCCGTATTCATCCATTCTCTCCCTCATCGGATCATCACGGTTAGGCTCCATATAATAAGGCGTTATAAGGAAAATACCCTTGACCCTATCCTTCATTTTTATAATCATTTCGGTAAGATTTTTTTCATATTCCGCAGGCTGTACCTGTGCGTCAAAGCAGGCAGGAGTATCAAACTGTCTCCAAACATCGTTTATTCCGATACAGATTGAAAGCCAATCGGGATTAAGGGAAATTACATCCCTGTCATACCTTTCAAGCAAATCCCTGCTTGTGTTTCCGGAAATTCCGCTGTTGGTAATCCTGAGATTTATTTCAGGATACCATACGCTTAACATATTTTCGATAATCCTTACATAGCTTCTGCCGAGATTATCGAAAAGTCCCTCGCCTACAGGCTGGGCACTGCCCATATCCGTTACCGAATCGCCTGCAAATACTATTCTGTCGCCGTTTTCAAAAATCATTTTTAAACATCTCCGTTTAAATTTTGTTCGATTATATTTCTGAGTTCTTCGGTCCCGTCGCCCTTTAGCGCCGAGAAAGGAACAACCTGAACATTTTCTCCAAGCTCATCCCTAAAAGCTTCAAGCCTTTTATTATATTCGGTTTTATTGAGCTTATCGCATTTTGTAAGAACAACCGTGTAAGGAATATTATAATGCCTTAAAAATTCAATCATCGAAATATCAAACTCGGTTGCAGGACGGCGCATATCTATGAGCGAAAAGCACATTGCGATATTTCTGCCTTGCCTGAAATAGCCCTCCATAAGCTCGCTCCAGCGCTCTTTTTCCTTTGAAGCTACCTTTGCGAAGCCATAACCCGGAAGGTCGACAATTCTTAAATCCTTCAGCTTATAAAAATTAACGGTTACGGTTTTACCGGGGGTGGAGCTTACTCTTGCAAGCGCCTTTCTTCCGAGAATTTTATTTATAAGAGAGGATTTCCCGACATTTGACCTGCCTGCGAAGCAGAATTCGGGCACATCGTATTTCGGCAGCTGAGAAGATGTTCCGAAAGCCGCCTCAAAATATGCGTCTGTAAAATTCATTTATATTTCTCCGTTTTTAACATCTGTTAACAGCTTTAGAAACTGTACTGTTTGCCGTCAAAAGCTTATCCGACTGTTCTTTTTCGGGATATACAAGCGCATTTTCTATAATTTCACCGACATTGCTTACAGGGATAAATTCAACATTTTCACGGACTGTTTTATCGACCTCGTCAAGGTCGGGAACATTAAGTGCGGGAATAAATATTTTCTTTACTCCGCCTCTGTATGCCGCCATTGACTTTTCCTTAAGTCCGCCTATCGGCAGAACTCTTCCCTTTATGGTGATTTCGCCTGTCATGGCGATATCTCTTTTAACAGGACGCCCTGTAAGAGCCGAAACAAGCGCGGTTGTAATAGTCACGCCTGCGCTCGGTCCGTCCTTTTTAACAGCCGCCTCGGTTGCATGGATATGAATATCGCAGTTTTTATAAAAATCGGGATCAATTCTGTATTTCAGCGCGTTTATGCGGACATAGGTCACTGCGGCGGAGGCGGATTCCTTCATAACATCTCCGAGACTGCCCGTGAGCAAAATTTTGCCCGTTCCCTCGGTTGAGACAACCTCAAGCTGCATTATTTCTCCGCCGACGGCAGTCCAAGCAAGTCCGTTTATAATTCCGATCTCGTCGCTATCGAGTATGGTCTCGGGGCGGTACTTTTTAGTTCCCAAAAGCGAATACAAATCGCTTTCCTTTATTGTGACCGCGGTTTCTTCATTTGACGCTATCTTTTTTGCCGCCTTTGAGCAAAGCGAGGCTATTGTGCGCTCTAATGACCTTACGCCTGCTTCTCTGGTATAAAAATCGACGATTCCATAAATCGCGCCGTCGGTAATTCTGCAGGTCTTAGAATTAAGAGCATGCTTTGAAAGCTGCTTTGAAACCAAATGTTTTTTAGCGATATTGAAGCGCTCTTCCCTTGTATAACCGTCAAGATAAATAACCTCCATTCGGTCAAGGAGAGCGGCAGGAACGGTGCTGAGATCGTTAGCCGTTGTTATAAACACCGCTTTGCTTAAATCATAGGGAAGCTCCACGAAATTATCCGAAAACGAATTATTCTGTTCGGGGTCTAAAACCTCCAAAAGCGCGGAAGCGGGATCGCCCTTATAATCGCCCGAAAGCTTATCTATTTCATCAAGAAGAATAAGCGGATCCGAAACGCCTGCCTGCTTTACGGCACTTATTATTTTACCCGGCATTGCTCCGACATAGGTTTTTCTATGGCCTCTGATTTCTGCCTCATCGTGCATTCCGCCAAGCGCAATTCTTACATATTTTCTTCCCATGCACTCAGCAATTGTTTTTCCGACAGAGGTTTTTCCGACCCCCGGGGGACCCGCAAGGCAGATTATCTGTCCTGTAAGCTCGGGATTAAGCGAATAGACAGAGAGCATTTCAAGAATTCTTTCCTTGACCTTATCGAGCCCGTAAAAATCCCTGTTTAATATTTTTTCGGCTTTTTTGATATCGACCTTAGAGCCCGAATATTTTTTCCACGGAAGCTCTAAGCACAAATCAAGCCAAGAGCGCATAACAGTGCCCTCATGAGAGCCTGCGGGAAGCTTTGAAAGCTTATTTATTTCGGTTTTAATTCTTGCTTTAACCGAATCGTCCGCCCTGAGCTTTTCAAGCTTTTTAAAATAGCTTTCGATTTCGGTGGCTTCATCGTCGCCGTAAAGCTCGTCGTTTAAAACCTTTATCTGTTCTTTTAAGTAATATTCTCGCTGATTATCGTCAATCCTATGGCGTGTTTTCTCGCCGATACGGTTATCTATCTCGCAGATTTCCCTTTCCTTGCTTAAAAGCTCAAGAAGAATTTTCGCCCTTGTCATCGGAGAAAGCTGTTCTAATATAAACTGCTTATCATCATAGGGAGAGGGAACATTAAAGGCGATATAATCGCAAAGATAAGGTATATCGTCGCAGGTGGCGACGGTTGAAATTATATCGGGGGCAATATTCCTGTTGACCTCGACATATTTTTCAAACTCAATTCTTATTCTTCTTATAACGCTTTCCTTATAAACCGCTCGGTTTTTTACCGCCTTTTCCTCGCATTTTTCTACCGCTGCGGAATAAATATCGGAATTTTTTAAAAACGAGGTATGCTTTGCGCGGTAAAGCCCCTGAACGAGGGCTTTTACGCTTCCGTCCGGCATTTTTAAGGTCTGACGGAGCTTACACATACAGCCTATTTTATAAAGGTCGTTTTCGGTTGGGTTTTCGACCGTTATATCCTTTTGTGCGACAAGATAGATAAGCTGATTTGTCGACATTGCGCGGTTTATCGCATTGACAGAACGCTTTCTGCCTACATCAAGCGTTAAAAGCATAGATGGGAACGCTACAAGTCCCCTAAGCGCAAGCACGGGAAATGTTCCCGACGGCGCTTTTATTTCTGCTGGCATAATTTATTTCTCCGTTAAAAATTTATAAATCGTTTACATAAACGGCGGCGGCGCTCAGCCTGCTTTCGACAAAGACGAAAACCGCCGTATTTCCGTTTACGGAATAAGTTATATACTCGCACTCGTCAGAGCCGAAGGAAAGGAAATAATAATCGTTTAAGGTTCCTTTTTTAAGCTCAGCTTCAATCCCGCGGCTTTTAAGACCGTTTACAACCTCTACAGAAACCGTATCAGCCTCAAAGCCGAAGGCTTTTGAGAATGAAACTATTGCGCTTATTCCGCTGTCCTTTTTCTCGGTATTATAATAATACTGAAAATCTCCGCACATTATTTCGGTGTATTCTCCGTTTTCAAAAACGGGAAGCTCTGCCTGTGCTTCTGCCTCGCCCGAATGTCCGTCCATATCGTCAGGCTTATATTCGGCTTTCATTTTTTTAAGAGCCTCATCGACATTATCCTTAAGCTTATAGCCTGACTCGGGAATCTGTCCTATTTTTACATACTGCTCGACATCGGCTCCGCTTGCGCTGTTTTCTTTTTTGCTTTTGCAGGCGCAAAACGAAAGTGCCAAAAGCAATGAAAGCAATAATGCCAAAACCTTTTTCATAATCTGCTCCTTTTAAATTTCATTTTTAGCAGCTATTCTGTTTAACAGCATCTGCTGCTGATCCCAAAGCTTCTGAGAAAGGTCGACATAATAGGTGTGGGGCTTTTCAAATCTCGTAACCTCGTCCCAAAGAGAGCCGACCTGCTGCTCGCGGTATTTTGAAATTTCCTTAACGCTCGGAGACTCATAGACCTGTCTGCCGTTTTCAAAAATCTTTTTCTGAAGCTTAACAGCCTTAAATTCGGTGACGGTTTTGCGTTTCCATGTGAAAACGGGGTCGAAAATTTCATAAGGCTCGGTATCGTCAATCCTTTCATCGTTTAAGGTAATAACATCGGCAATAGCTTTGCCTGTCGCCTTATCGAAAAGTCTCCACGGAATTTTAACACCCGGGAGGGTGATTTTAGCGGTATTTTCGCTGACCTTGATTTTAGGTATTATTTTACCGTTTCTTTCAATTGCGGCAAGCTTATAAACTCCGCCGAAAACAGCCTCGCTCGAAGCGGTTATAAGTCTTTCGCCTACTCCGAAGCTGTCAACCTTTGCGCCTTGGAAAATCATATCTCTTATAAGATATTCGTCCAAGGAATTCGAAACGCAAATTTTGCAGTCCTCATAGCCTGCGTCATCAAGCATTTTGCGGACCTTTTTTGAAAGATAAGTGATATCTCCGCTGTCTATTCTTATTCCGAGCGGTCTTTTGCCCATAGGCTTTAAAACATCATTAAAAACTCTTATAGCATTAGGAATTCCCGATCTTAAAACATTATAGGTATCGACGAGCAAAAGGGTGCTGTCGGGATACATTTCGGCATACTTTTTAAATGCCTCATACTCATCGTCAAAAAGCTGAACCCAGCTGTGAGCCATAGTGCCCAAAGCCGAAACGCCGAAATCCTTAGCTGTTTTTACAACCGAAGTGCCCGTGCAGCCGCCGATTACAGCGGCTCTTGCGCCGTAGTAAGCGCCGTCGGCTCCCTGCGCGCGGCGCGCGCCGAATTCCATGACGGGTCTGCCCTGTGCGGCTCTTGAAATTCTGTTTGCCTTAGTTGCGATAAGCGACTGATGATTGATAGTAAGCAAAACCATCGTTTCTATCATCATTGCCTGAATTGCTGGACCCTTAACGGTTACAATAGGCTCCTTCGGGAAAATCGGAGTGCCTTCGGGAACAGCCCAGACATCGCAGGTAAATTTAAAATCCTTAAGATAATCGAGATAGTCCTCCGAAAAAAGCTTAAGGCTTCTTAAATATTCGATATCATCCTCATCAAAATGAAGATTTTTAAAATATTCTATAAGCTGTTCTACGCCTGCCATAATCGCAAAGCCGCCGTTATCCGGAACTCTGCGGAAAAACATATCAAAATATGTCACGGTGTTCGCAAGCTCGGTATCGAAAATACCGTTTGACATGGTCATTTCATAAAGGTCTGTAAGTAATGTAAGATTGCGGTTATCAATGCTCATTTTTTTATCCTCACATTTTTTCGGGCGCGGTGATTTTAAATGCGTCCAGAACATTTTTTATAACATTTGCCGCTGCCTGACAAAGCGCAAGCCTTGCGTTTTTAAGGTCGCTGTCCTCGCAGTTTACTCTGCAGGCGGCATAAAATTTATGGAATTTGGTTGCAAGCTCAACAACATAATGGGTTATTCTTGCAGGGTCATAAGCCTTAGCGGACTGAATTATTTCATCGGTATAAGCGCCGATATAGGTGATAAGCTCTCTTTCCTCAGAAGAATTAAGAAGATTAAGCTTTAAATTTTCAGTCTCGGGTGCACCGACATTTTTAATTATCGAGCAAATTCTCGCATAGGCATACTGAACATAATAAACGGGGTTATTGCTTGACTCGCTTACGGCAAGATCCAGATCAAAATCAAAATGGCTGTTAGGCTCCCTTAAATTAAAGAAAAATCTTGCCGCGTCTATCGGAACCTCGTCAAGCAAGGTGACAAGTGTTATAGCCTTGCCCGAGCGCTTTGAAGCCTTTATAACCTCTCCGTTACGCACCAAGCGCACCATCTGCATAAGCACCGCGTCAAGCCTTGAAGCGTCCACCCCGAGAGCCGTAAGCGCGGCTTTGAGTCTCGGAACATAGCCGTGGTGGTCGGCGCCCAAAACATCTATTGCCCTATCGAATTTTCTGATTTCAAGCTTATTATAGTGATAAGCGATATCGGGGACAACATAGGTAGGAACGCCGTTTGCCCTGACTAAAACGAAGTCCTTGTCGCAGCCGAAATCGGTAGCCTTAAACCACAAGGCGTCCTCCGACATATATGTATGTCCGCTTTGCTTTAAAAGCTCAATAATTCTTTTTGTTTCGCCGCTCTCATGAAGCGAGCTTTCCTTAAACCAAGTATCATAGGAAATTCTATATTTTAAAAGGTCGGTTTTAAGACCCTCGATATTTTTAGGAAGCGCGAATTCGACTAATGCCTTTCTTCTTTCCTCTTCGGATTTTCCGACATAAGAATCGCCGTGAATTTTTGCAAACTCCTTGGCATGTTTTATAATATCCTCGCCGTGATAAGAATCCTCGGGCATTTCAATGCCATCCTTATAAAGCTGCAGATATCTTAAATCAAGCGAAAGTCCGAATTTATTTATCTGATTTCCCGCATCATTTATATAAAACTCGCGTTCAACATAAAAGCCCGCTTTTTTAAGCACCGCCGCCAAGCAATCGCCCAAGGCTCCGCCCCTTGCGTTTCCTATGTGCATGGGTCCTGTCGGATTTGCGGAAACGAACTCAACAAGAATTCTTTTGCCCATTCCGAAATCGCTGTTACCGTAATCCTCCGCCTTATTTAATGCGTCCGACACAATATCGGAAAAATATCCGTCACTTAAAGTGAAGTTTATAAATCCGGGGCCTGCCTTTTCGCATTTTTGAATATATGTACCCGAAAAATCCGCATTATTTATAATTATATCCGCAATAGCAGAGGGCGCTTTATGAAAGCATCTTGCCCAGACGAGCGCCGCATTTACCGCATAATCTCCGTGCTCGCGGTTTGCGGGAGCTTCAACAGTGAAATCGGGAAGCTCGGCTTTAAGAAGCTGTCCTGACTCAATCGCTTTTTTTACCGCGTTTATAACCGCTGTTTTAATTTGTTCACGCGCAACAAGAGCCGTATATGTCATTTTTATACCTCATTTACCTTTATTTCAAGTTTATTTATGCTTATCGGCTTTAAATCGGAATCAAGAGTATATTTAAGCTTTAATTCTCCGCCGTTTTCATTTAAGGTGCTTTCGACAAGCTCGCCGTAAATCCCTATTTTCATACTGCCGTAGGGAGTGTCATAAAAGCAATTGTTACGCTTGTCCGCTTCTATGACAAGTCTTGAATTCATATCGCCCGTTCTTTCAAGGACTACGGAGCGGTCTTTCAACACCGAAAGCGAAGAACGGCAGTTTTCAGCGCCCAAAAGCTCGCTTTCATCATAATAAAGACAGACGCCGTCTTCTATGCTTTCAAGCTTTCCGTCGGTAGAAAACTCAATAACATTTTCGTCGTTTTCATTGTGATTGACCTGAGTTCCCTTTATTTTAATTATAACATCCTTCATACAGCCTCTATATCCACCTGTTCAAGAAAATCATTTTCAATGTCTCTGCCGAGAAGCCTTGCCGCGGTAATTTCAAAAGCCTCGGTCTTATCGCTTACGAAAAATTTATATTCGGGAAGGCTCGACCCGTCATTTGAAAGACCCGAATTTACAAGCTGTTCCTTTACAGCCTGCGCCGTCGCCGTTCCCATATTTATAAGAACGGTTTTCCCGCCCATTTCAGCCGCTATGCTTTCTTCAAGCACGGGAAAATGCGTACAGCCTAAAATCAGCGTATCGACGCCTGCGTTTTTCATAGGCTCAAGATATCTTCTTACCGTTTCTTTAACTACGGGGTCGTTTTTATCCGTCCACCCTGCCTCAACCAAGGAAACAAGCATTGTCGCGCTGTTTTCTATAACCTCGGCATCGGGAATAAGCTTTAAAATCTGCTTTTTATGCGCCTGTGTTTTAATTGTGGCGCTTGTTGCAAGCACGCCTATTTTTTTATTTACTGTAGCCCTGACTGCCGCTTTTACGGAATTTGAAACCACTTCCACAAAAGGAACGGAAAGAGATTTTCCCGTATCATAAGCAACAGACGAAACCGTTCCGCAAGCCGCGACAATCAGCTTAACATTATTTTTAAGCAAAAATCTTTCATCCTGCAAGGCGTATTTTTTTATAATATCATGGCTTTTTGTGCCGTAAGGCACTCTTCCGGTATCACCGAAATAAACAATGCTCTCGTCGGGGAGCTCTTTCATGATTTCCTTTGCGACGGTGAGACCGCCTATTCCGGAGTCAAAAAGACCTATTGCCCTGTTATCCGACAAAACTGCCGCCTCCTTTTTAAAAAGTGCAGAAAACTTCATATTATAATACCATATTTTTTCAAATTCTGCAACTGTTTTGTCCAAAGAAAGCGGCTTTAAAAAAATGCTTTTTCAGTTTCCTATAATATCTTTTATCTTTTTTTGAGCATAAACATTCAGATTATCGAAATCCATAGCGGAAATATAATAGCTTTCAAGCTCATCATGCACGCTCTTTGCGGTTTTTAAAATATTTACGGCGCTTAAGATAAGCTCGCCGAACACACGCTTTTCAAAGCTTCTCTGATTTTTTTCACCGCTTTGAGGCTTTAAAAATCTTCTTGCGTGAATTCTTCTTATATCTGAATTTATCTTTATAAAGCGGTTTTCGGTCATAACGCAAAGATTTAAGGACGGTATTTCGATATGGTCATAAATAATACTCGGTAAAAAAGGATTTTTATAGACTGTTGCCTCAAGACCGCGCTTTTGTGCTTCTTCCTTTAAAATTCCGATAATGCAGCTTGAAACCACTCCGATATTATCGGAAATAATAACCCTATTTTTGCACCTTTCATAAAGCTCTGATGAAAAATCATAAAAGCCCTTTGGAGTTATACCGCTTAAAAATCTGTAAGTCGGTTTAACCTGCTTCTTGCCGTTTTTAAAATATTTTTTTATAATCGTTTTCGCATACCTCTGCGTTTTTTCAAAATCAACCGCTCTTTTCTGCGCTTCAACGCTTTTTTCAAGCAGCTCGCCTGCGGCGGAAAGATAAGCTGAGGCGATACCGTGAACGATTTTGTTCCTGTCGGTCAAAAGCTTTATTTGCGCTCGGTTTTTATAAAGCATATCCGAATCATAAAACTCGCCTAAATTTATAATGTTTTCAACCGCCCCGGGGTAAATGGGCTCAACTACATGCGGAGAGGTACCGTCAAGCACGACCGTTTTTTTATTTTCGATTATAACCGCGTCCAAAGACTCGGGGTCGCTGCTGCAGGGGCACTCGATAACGCTTTGCTTTTTTGCCCTTGCGCTTAAAGCCAGCTTTTTCATAAAAGAGGATTTTCCGGTCCCCGGTCCGCCCTTTATTATGTAGACCCTCCAGCCGTCCGAGCTTTTAAAAAAATCTCCGAAATGCGAAACAAAGCCCTCGCAGGAATTTGCGGCTAAAAAAGCATGCTTTTTAACTGTTTTCATAACCATTCTCCTTATTTAATCATTGTTTTGTCATTGACAATTTCTGCAATATACTATTCAGTTTTATGTCCGTTTGATACTTTTTTAAAAAAATTTATAATTTCTCTTGACAAAACAGCAATACGGAGTATAATAAACAACAGTTGAACAATTATTCAATCGTTTGAATGAGGTGGTATTACGGAAAACGGAAAAACCGGAAAGGCTAAGCTTATCAGCAGTCTTCCCCCCATCGACACTCTTTACGATTTAGCGGAGCTTTACAGGCTTTTCGGAGATTCCACAAGAATCCGAATTCTTTATGTGCTGTTAAACAGCGAGCTATGCGTAAACGATATCGCGCAAAGGCTTGATATGACATCATCCGCTATTTCGCACCAATTAAGGCTTCTTAAGAGCGCGGGGCTTGTAAAATACAGGAGAGACGGAAAAACCTGTTTTTACTCTCTTGCCGACGACCATGTCGAAACAATTATAAATCAGGGTCTTGAACACATTACGGAGGAATGATTATGAAAGAACACAAGGAAAGTATTATTAAAATCGGGCTGACGGTGGTTTTATTCTTAGCCGCGGTTATTGCCGACAAAGCATTGACGCTTCCGGTTTACGGAAGAATATTACTTTATGTTATCCCATATCTCGTAGCAGGCTTTGAGGCAATTGCCGAAGCATTTAAAAACATCTTCCACGGCGAATTTTTCGACGAGGCGTTTTTAATGGTACTTGCGACAGTTGCGGCGTTTATCATAGGCGAATACCCCGAAGCGGTATTTGTAATGCTGTTTTTCAATGTCGGAGAATTATTCGAGGATATCGCGTCCGACAACAGCAGAAAGAAAATCAGCTCGCTTATGGATTTAAAGGCAGAAACGGTAAGCGTTGAAAGAGACGGTGTTATCACCTCGGTTGACCCTAAGGATGTTAAGGTCGGAGAAATCATTGTGGTAAAGCCAGGGGAAAAGGTTGCGCTTGACGGAACCGTAACCGAGGGTGAAAGCTCGGTTGACAACAGCGCGCTTACAGGCGAAAGCGTTCCTGTAGACGTTAAGGCTTCAGACAGGATTTTCAGCGGCGGAATTAACTTAAATGCCGTATTAAAAATAAAGGTTGAAAGCGAATACAAGGATTCAACTGTTGCGAGAATTCTTGACCTTGTAGAGCATTCGGCGGACAAAAAAGCGAAAACCGAAAAGTTTATAACAAAGTTTTCAAAGGTTTACACGCCTATAGTTGTTATCCTTGCAATTCTTTATGCTATAGTTCCCTCTGTTATAACGGGAGATTTTCACAAGTATATTTACAGCGCAATTTCATTCTTGGTAGTTTCCTGTCCGTGTGCGCTTGTAATTTCGGTTCCGCTGACCTATTTCTGTGCAATAGGCGGAGCTTCAAAAAACGGTATTCTTATAAAAGGCGCTGAAGCGATAGAAAATCTTACGCATGCAAAATGCTGCATTTTCGACAAGACGGGAACGCTTACTAAGGGTAAATTCCAAGTTGTTGCCATTCACCCCGAAAATATTGACGAGGACGCTCTTCTTACCATGGCGGCAAGAGTCGAGTCTTTTTCAAGCCATCCTATTTCACAGTCTATAATAGCGGCGGCAAAAATCAAAAAGCTTGACTTTGAGGGCGACATTTCCGATGTTAAGGAGCTTTCGGGTATGGGCATGAGCGCTGTTACCGAAAACAAGGAGCAATTGCTTGTCGGAAACGAAAAGCTTATGGCTCAATACGGCATAAAATACCACACCTGCCATATTGAGGGAACTGTTATTCATGTTGCCTGCGGGGGGCAGTATGCAGGACACATTGTTATATCCGATGTTTTAAAATCCGAAAGCATTTCGGCAATCAAAAAGCTTAAGGCTGAGGGAATTAAGACCGTAATGCTGACAGGCGACAAGAAAGCCGCCGCAGAAAATATTGCAAAGCTAACGGGAATTGACGAATACCACTGCGAGCTTATGCCGGCAGACAAGGTTAAAAAGACCGAGGAAATAATGGCTCAGGAAAACGGCAAAACAGTATTTACCGGAGACGGAATAAACGACGCGCCCGTTTTGATGAGAGCCGATGTCGGAATTGCGATGGGCGGTCTCGGAAGCGACGCTGCAATAGAAGCCGCCGACATTGTTATCATGGACGATAACATTTCAAAGGTTTCAACCTGCGTTAAAATTTCTAAATACTCAAACTCGATTGCGGTACAGAACATTGTCTTTTCAATAAGCATTAAAATACTTGTTCTTATTCTTTCAATAATCGGAATCCCCGGAGTTATGTGGCTTGCGGCGATTGCGGATGTAGGCGTTATGGTAATAGCGGTCTGCAACGCAATGAGAGCGCTTAAAACAAAATTTTAAATTCACAATATAAAACAACACCGTTCCTTAATTTTAAGGAACGGTGCGTTTTTATTTATTATTATCAGTAAGCGATGCCCTGAGCGATCATTGCGTCGGCAACCTTTTCAAAGCCTGCGATATTTGCGCCTGCTACGAGGTTTCCTTTAAGGCCGTACTTCTCGGCGGCATTATTGGCATTATGGAAGATATTAACCATAATGTTTTTAAGCTTTGCGTCAACCTCTTCAAATGTCCAGCTGTAACGCATGGAGTTTTGGCTCATTTCAAGAGCGGAGGTTGCAACGCCGCCTGCGTTTGCAGCCTTTGCGGGAGCAAAGAGAACGCCCGAATTCTGGAATACCGCGATAGCCTCGGGAGTTGAAGGCATATTTGCGCCCTCGCCTACTGCCGTTACGCCGTTTGCAACCAAAGCCTTTGCGGACTCTTCGTCAATTTCGTTCTGAGTAGCGCAGGGAAGAGCGATATCGCACTTAACCGTCCAGATTCCCTTGCAGCCCTCATGATACTCGGCACCTTCAACGCGGTTAACATATTCCTTGATTCTTCCGCGCTCAACCTCTTTTATCTGCTTTACAACAGCAAGGTCTATTCCCTTTTCATCATAAATATATCCGTTTGAATCGGACATAGCTACAACCTTAGCTCCAAGCTCTGTTGCCTTTTCATTTGCATAAATAGCAACATTTCCTGAGCCTGAAACAACAACGGTTTTGCCCTTAAACGAATCGTTCTTCATGCAGTTAAGCATTTCTTCAACGAAATAGCAAAGACCGTAGCCTGTAGCCTCGGTACGGGCAAGAGAGCCGCCGTAAGAAAGACCCTTACCTGTAAGCACGCCTGTATATTCATTTCTGAGTCTCTTATACTGACCGAACATAAAGCCGATTTCTCTGGCACCTGTTCCGATATCGCCTGCGGGAACATCGGTATCAGCTCCGATATGCTTAGAAAGCTCTGTCATAAAGCTCTGGCAGAAGCGCATTATTTCTCCGTCCGACTTGCCCTTAGGGTCAAAATCGGAGCCGCCCTTACCGCCGCCGATAGGAAGACCTGTAAGGCTGTTTTTAAATATCTGCTCAAAGCCTAAGAACTTGATTACGGAAGCGTTTACCGACGGATGAAGTCTTATTCCGCCCTTATAAGGACCGATTGCGGAATTAAACTGAACGCGGTAGCCGCGGTTTACCTGAACCTTTCCGTTATCGTCTACCCAAGAAACGCGGAAGAAAATCTGGCGCTCAGGCTCAACGATACGCTCTAAAACACCGTTAGCCTCAATTCGCTTATCCGCCTCAACTACGGGCTCTAAGGATTCGAGAACTTCATAGACAGCCTGCAAAAATTCTTTTTCTCCGGGGCTGCGCTTTTCAACCGACGCATAAACCCTATTTAAATATTCCGATTTAAACATTTTTTCTACCTCCAATACAATATATAAAAATAATACAGCTATTTTTTTACATAGTCAATAAGAAATTTTTAAAAATTTTTTAAATAAATATGTTTTTCTTGACAAAAATAAAATATAAGCGTATTATAAATATAAAGCTGTGATAAGGAAAAGAACCGAATTATACAGGATTTAAAGAGAGCGGCACAAAAGCTGAAAGCGCTGCATGAATGTCTCGGTGTCTTACCGCCCTTTGAGCGCCGCGGGTAAAAAACGCGGACGGATTATCCTGCGTTAAAGGATTTTAAGTGCCGCTTTGAATTTAAAGCGGAATGCGGGTGGAACCGCGGAGCTTTTTTAAAAATTTTGCTTCGTCCCTGAATTTTTTCAGAGGCGGAGCTTTTTTAGTTTTACAGGAGGGTTAAAAAATGATAGATGTTGTTTTAAAGGACAATTCAAAAATCTCATTAAATGACGGTGCTTGTGCTTATGACGCAGCCGCCGCAATCAGCGCAGGGCTTGCAAGGAAAGCCTGCGCCGCAAAAATAAACGGGGAAAACAAGGACCTGCGCACCGTTTTAAAGGACGGAGACTCGCTCGAAATTCTCACCTTTGACGATGAATACGGCAGGTGGACCTTCCGCCACACCGCGTCCCACATTATGGCACAGGCGGTAAAGCGCCTGTATCCTCAGGCTAAGCTTACAATAGGACCTGCGGTTGACGACGGATTTTATTATGATTTTGATGTTGAGGAAAGCTTTACAACAGAGGACCTTGAAAAAATCGAAGCCGAGATGAAAAAAATCGTTAAAGAGGACCTTAAGCTTGAAAGATTTACAATGTCAAAGGAAGAGGCTGTAAAATTCTTTGAAGAAAAAGGCGAGCCTTACAAAATTGAGCTTGTTGAAAATCTTCCGGAGGGCGAAGAGATAAGCTTTTATTCTCAGGGTGATTTTACAGACCTTTGCGCAGGCGCACATCTTATGAGTACGGGTCAGGTCAAGGCATTCAAGCTTACCTCGGCTACCGGCGCTTACTGGCACGGCGACTCAAACAACAAAATGCTCTGCCGAGTTTACGGAACTGCATTTCCTAAGCAAAGCGAGCTTGAAGAATATCTTTTAATGATTGAAGAAGCCAAAAAGCGCGACCACAGAAAGCTCGGAAAAGAATTAGGTCTTTTCGCTCTTCGCGACGAAGCCCCGGGAATGCCCTTCTTCCTGCCTAAGGGAATGGTGCTCAGAAACACGCTTATCAGCTACTGGAGAGAGGTCCACAAGAAATGGGATTATCTTGAAATCTCAACTCCTCAGATAATGCGCCGTTCGTTATGGGAGACCTCGGGTCACTGGGACCACTATCATGACGATATGTATACAACCGTTATCGACGATGAGGATTTTGCGATAAAGCCGATGAACTGCCCCGGAAGCATTCTTGTTTACGAGCTTGAGCCGCATTCATACAAGGAGCTCCCTCTGCGCTACGGAGAGCTCGGAATGGTTCACCGCAACGAATTATCGGGCGCTCTGCACGGTCTTTTCAGGGTGCGCTGCTTTACTCAGGACGACGCTCACATCCTGCTTGCTCCCGAGCAGATAAAGGACGAGGTTGTAAGAATTGCTCAGCTGTTTGACGAGGTTTACAGTCTTTTCGGACTTCCCTATGAAATTGAGCTTTCAACAATGCCTGAGGACCACATCGGCTCAAAAGAGGACTGGGATATTGCGACAAAAGCTCTTGCGGACGCAATTACGGGAGTCGGCAAGACATATATTATAAACGAGGGCGACGGAGCCTTTTACGGACCGAAGCTTGACTTCCACATTAAGGACAGCTTAGGCCGAACTTGGCAGTGCGGAACAATTCAGCTTGACTACCAGCTCCCCGGAAGATTCGGGCTTGAATATACCGGCTCTGACGGAGAAAAGCATTGCCCCGTTATGATTCACCGAGTTGTATTCGGTTCAATCGAGCGCTTTATCGGAGTTATAACCGAGCATTTTGCAGGCGCATTTCCCGTTTGGCTCGCGCCCGTACAGGTTGAAATTCTCCCGATAGCCGACAGGCACGCAGAATATGCGGATAAAATTAAGGCTGAGCTTGACGCTCTCGGTATCAGAGCCGAAACCGATTTAAGAAACGAAAAAATCGGCTACAAGATAAGAGAAGCAAGGCTCCAGAAAATCCCTTATATGCTTGTTGTCGGCGACAAGGAAGCGGAAAGCGGAACAGTTTCCGTCCGCAGAAGGGGCGAGGACAAGGAGCTTGGAACCATGTCCTTAGAGGAATTTAAAGAAAAGATTTTAAATGAGATCAATTCGAAAGCATTATAATAAAAAATCCGAGTATCAAAGATACTCGGATTTTTTATTTTTCGCTCGGAGAAAAGCCGAACTGCTTTTTATAGGTTCTTGTAAAATAAGAAGCGCTTTTAAAGCCGCTTTCAAGAGCGGCTGACGAAATAGGCGCGCCACCTGCGATAAGCTCTCTTGCAAGCTTACATCTTTGAAGATTTATATATTCCGTAACGGTGCTTCCGGTTATTTTTTTAAATTCCTGCAAAAAATACGATCTTGAATATCCGACATTATCGGCAAGCTCCTGCACGGATATTTTATTTTTCATATTCTTTTTTATATACTGGATAGTACTTTTTAAAATTTCTATATTTCCGTTTTCCGCGCTCTTTAAAGCAGGCTTTGAATAACACATAACAAGCTTATGCAAAAATTCCGTTACACTGTATTTGACCGAAAACTCATAATAGCCCTCTTTATTCTTAAATGCGTTTACGATTTTTAAAAAAAGCGCTGAAAGTCCGGTGTCTTTTATAATCTTTTTAAAATCAATGCTTTGGGAATCAAGACCGAAAAGCTTTAAAAAGCTATCATCGATAATAAGGCAATAATAAGCAAGGTGTCCGTCGGTCCTTGTAGAGTGAATGACATCGCTGTTTATAACCGCAATTTCGCCCTCGGATAACTTATAAGGAGAGAAATTCATCAGCACCTCTCCGCTTCCCGAAACCGCATAAAGGATTTCAATATTTTTATGCCAATTCGAATAGCTGTAGGTATAATCAAAAACATCGTCCTTATGAAATATAAAAGGAAGCTCCGAATTCGAAATCGAATGGAATTCATAATTTGCCGTAATATCATCTCCTTAAAACCGTACAATAGTTCAATAACTCAATACCATTTTATCCTAAATTCATTATATGATTATAGAAAAATAAAGTCAATAGTGTAAGTGGGAGACAGGAAAATGAGAGTTATACTTTGCAAGGATTATGAAGAGATATCGGAAAAGGCGGCGGCTATTGTCAAAGCGCAGATTATTTTAAAGCCCGACTGCGTTTTAGGCTTGGCGACGGGTTCGACTCCGAAAGGGCTTTACAAAAAGCTTATTGAGGCACAGCTTGATTTTTCGAGGGTCAAGACCTATAATCTTGACGAATACTATCCGATTAAAAATGATGATCCGCAAAGCTATCACACATTTATGGAAGAAAATCTTTTCTCTAAAATAAACATTAAAAGAGAAAACACGCATTTATTAAACGGCGAATGCGAGGATTTAGATGCCGAATGTGAGAATTTCGAAAAAATGATTGAAGAAAGCGGCGGAATCGATCTTCAGCTTTTAGGTATCGGCAGAAACGGACACATCGGCTTTAATGAGCCTGCAAAGAGCCTTAAATGCAGAACGCATGTTGTAAACCTTACCAAAAGCACAATAGAGGCAAACTCAAGATTTTTTGACAGCGAGGACAAGGTGCCTAAAAAAGCAATAACAATGGGTGTGGGAACTATACTTTCGGCAGGAAGCATTATTATAATGGCAAACGGTGTTGAAAAGCACGGGGCTGTTAAAAGACTGCTTGACAACGAGATAACCACCGAGGTTCCCGCAACGGTGCTCAAGGCTCACAGAAACACCGTCCTTATATGCGACGAGGAGGCATACTATGGAGCTGCTGATTAAAAACGCAAATATTTTCGGGGAGCTTAAGGACATACTTTTAAAAGACGGGAAAATCGAAAAAATCTCAAATAGGCTTAAAAGCAAAAATGTTTTTGACGCTAACGGCTCAAAGGTTTTCCCCGGACTTATCGACATTCACACGCACGGCTGCGGCGGTGCGGATGTTATGGAAGGAAAGGCTTCTTACATATCAAAAATACTTAAAAGCCACGGTACAACTTCTTTTTGCCCTACAACAATGACTGTACCTAAGGAAGATATTAAAAAAATTTGTTCTCATATTCCCGACACTGCTGGCGGAGCGCATTTTTTAGGGTATCATATTGAGGGTCCTTTTGTAAGCCGAGAAAAATGCGGAGCGCAGAACACCGATTATCTTTCCGTTCCCGATATAGAATGGTACAATTCGCTTGAAAATACCGCGCTTGTTGTGATAGCGCCCGAGCTTGAAAACAGCGAAGAATTTATAAAAAAATGCAAAACTAAGGTGGCGGTAGGTCACACGGCGGCGGATTACAGCACCGCTTTAAACGCTTTTAATTCCGGTGCGGACTGTGTAACCCACACCTTTAACGCAATGCCCGAGCCTCACCACCGCGATAAGACCCTGCTTGACGCGGCATTTGAAAAGAAGGCTTATGTTCAGCTTATAAGCGACGGATTTCATGTAAGCAGACTTATGGTGAATTTCTTATTTAAGGTTTTCACAAGCGACAGATTAATCCTTATAAGCGACAGTCTCGCGGCTACAGGCTCCGATGACGGAGAATACCTTTTCGGCGGACAGAAGATAACCGTTAAGGACAAAAGGGCTTACACCCCTGACGGACACATTGCGGGAAGCACTTCTTTTTTGCTTGACTGCGTTAAAAAAGCGATAGAATTCGGAATTGACGAAAAGGACGCTTTTAACGCCGCCTCCAAGACTCCTGCCGAATATCTCGGAATTAAAAAAGGAAAAATTGAAGAAGGCTATGACGCCGATTTAATAATAACCGATTATAATTATAACCTTTTAAAGGTTATAACTTCTGATGATCTAATTTAATAAACTATCAAATTCAAATGCAAAAACCGCCCGCTGCTTGAAAATCCAAGCAGCGGGCGGTTTAAATATTGTTTATTTTATTTCATAGCCGCCGACGGGACGGATTTTGAGCGGTACGCAGGAATTTTCACCGAAAACAGCTTCAATCATTTCCTTATATTCCTTGAATTTATCCTTAGGAACATAGCATTGAATCGTTCCCGCAAAGCCGCCGCCGTGAACTCTGGCGGTACCTTTTCCGTTTAAGAACTGCTTTGAAAGAATTACCGCAAGGGAAAGACCCTGTTCCTTGGCATTTGATACGGGGAAAAGATTTTGCAGACACTTATATGAAGATTCGCCCGATTCATCAACAAGCCTTATAAATTCTTCGATATTGTTTTCCTTAAGTGCTTTTTCCTGCTCAAAGACCCTATCGTTTTCATTAAAGAAATGAATTGCGCGAAGAACTGCCCTGTCGCCGAATTTTTCTCTTAATTCTTTCATTTTTGAAACAAAGAGGTTGCGGTCGGCGTCGCGGAGAAAATCAACTCCCAAAGCATTGCTTATTTCCCTGCACTCGACGGTGATATCGGCATAATCCTGAGTAAGATCCGAATGATTTCCGCCTGTATCGACAACACAGAGCTGATAAGGCGTACTGTCGATATCAAAATCTATTTTTTCAACCTTCGGATCGGTCGGGTCATTAAAATCGGCAAATGTAAATCCGCCGACAGAGCTTGCCATCTGGTCAAGCAGTCCGCTCGGCTTTCCGAAATAAACATTTTCGGCAAACTGGGAATATTTAGCTATCGTTACCGCGTCAACCTTATTATCGCAGAAAAGTCCGTTTACGATATTAGAAACCAAAACCTCAAAGGCGGCAGAGGAAGAAAGTCCCGAACCCTTTAAAACGTTGGAAGTCGTATAAGCGTCAAACCCCGAAAGCTTAAAGCCCGCCTCGGAGAATTTTGCAAGCACGCCTCTGATAAGCGCCGCCGCTTTCCCGAACTGCTCTTTTTTTACTTCCAAATCGTTTATATCAATAACATCCTCGGGATATCCCTCGGACTTAATGCGAACCTTACCATCCTTATTTTCGGAAACTACGGCAATTACATCAAGGTCAACGCTTGCCGCGATGACGGCGCCGTGCTGATGGTCGGTATGGTTACCGCCGATTTCGGTTCTTCCCGGGGCTGAAAACAGTCTTAAATTTTCTCTGTCGCCGTAAAGCTTACAGAACTCGTCAATAGCCTTTGTATACCTTGTTTTAGCGGTATTATCCGCACCGTAGAGCATTTCGAAGGTTTTATCAAAAGCGCCTGAGGATATTTTTTCCTTTAACTCTTTACAGTTCATAAAATCACCTTTAAAATTATTTTGAAGTAAGTCTTAATGTGTCGCGGGCGATAGCAAGCTCTTCATTAGTAGGAATTACATAGACTGCAACCTTGCTTTCATCGGTGGAAATCTTAACCTCGCTGCCGCGAAGCTTATTCTTATCCGAATCAATCTTAACTCCGAGGAAGGAAAGATTTTCGCAGACATATTCGCGGAGCTCGGGGTCGTTTTCACCTATTCCGCCCGTAAACGCGATAACATCTACGCCGTTCATAGCGGCAACATAGGAGCCGACAAATTTAAGAATCTGATAGCGCTGCATTTCGATAGCAAGAGCCGCGCGCTCATTTCCTTTTTCCGCGGCAGCCGCAACATCGCGGTTATCGTTTGACACGCCTGAAATTCCGAACACGCCCGATTTTTTATTGCAGATTGTATTTATATCGGCAGGAGAAAGGTTTTCCTTTTCCGCGATATATGTAAGAGCCGAAGGGTCGAGAGAGCCCGAACGGGTACCCATCATAAATCCGTCAAGCGGAGTAAAGCCCATTGAGGTATCGACGCAAACGCCGTCCTTAACAGCGGTAATCGAGCAGCCGTTTCCGAGGTGGCAGGTGATAATCTTAAGGTCTTTTTTATCCTTGCCCATTAAAGCCGCGGCGCGGTCGGAAACGAAATGGTGAGAGGTTCCGTGAGCGCCGTATTTCCTTACGCCGTACTTCTCATAATACTCATAGGGAAGAGCATACATATAAGCCTTTGCAGGCATTGTCTGATGAAAGGATGTATCAAAAACAACTACCTGCGGAATTTTATCGCCGAAAGTCTTAAGGCAAGCCTTAATTGCGAGAACATGTGCGGGATTATGAAGAGGAGCCATTGCTCCGAGCTCGGAAATCTGCTCGATAACCTTATCGGTAACTACGCAGGAGCCTTTAAACACTGCTCCGCCCTGAACTATACGGTGTCCGATAGCGGAAATCTCATCAAAGGAGTCGATAACCTTGGCCTCGCTCTTTGTCATTGCATAAACAACTGCTTCAAATGCCTCGCTGTGGGTGAGCATCGGAGTATCGGCGGAATAAGACCTGCCGTCCGCCGCTTTATGGGAAATAGCTCCGGTTACGCCTATTCTTTCGCAAAGTCCCTTAGCCAAAACCTGTTCGTTTTCCATATCAATAAGCTGATATTTAAGCGAAGAGCTTCCTGCATTAACTACAAATATTTTCATTTAAAAATCCCCCGTTAATAATTGTTGAAAAGTTCTTAAGTTTATGATAGACTAATATATATAATATAGTATTTTACTCTATTTTTCAAGTATATTTTATTAAAAGCGGTGAAGTTTCTGAGAACCGGTATAATTGCGGAATTCAATCCCCTGCATTTGGGGCACAAATATATAATCGACCATGTAAAAAATTCGGGAGATACCGCCGTTATTGCAATGAGCGGAAATTTCGTTCAGCGAGGCGGACCGGCTGTTTATCCGAAATCGCTTCGGGTAAAGGCGGCTATAGATTGCGGTGCGGACATTGTTTTGGAGCTTCCCGTTTCTTGGGCGATGTCTACAGCGCAGAATTTTGCCTTAGGCGCCGTAACCCAGCTAAAAAGAGCGGGGTGCAAAAAAATCGTTTTCGGAAGCGAAAGCGCGGATATAGAAAGGCTTTATCATACCGCCGAAATTCTTTTAAGCGAGGATTTTAATTTCCTAGTTAAATCGGAAATAAAAAAGGGCGTGACATTTGCGAAAGCAAGGGAAAATGCCGCAAAGACTCTCGGAGCGGATTTTAAGCTTTTATCAAGCCCGAATGACAATTTAGGAATCGAATATATTATCGCCGCAAAAAAATCGGGATATGATATAGCTTTTGAATGTGTAAAAAGGCTCGGAGCAATGCACGACGAAAAGTCTGAGCATGAATTTAAAAGCGGCTCTCAGATAAGGGATTTTATTATTTCCGGCGATATAAATTCCGCCAAAGCAGCAATGCCCGAAAGCTCACACTTTTTATTAAGCACACCTTTTGCCGACGAAAAATTGCTTGAAAGAGCGATTTTGGCGGTTTTAAGAGAAAAGGACGCCGATTATTTTTCGGCTCTCCCCGATATTTCCGAGGGGCTTGACAGATTATTTTTTACCGCTGTTAGAAAATCGGGGACAATAAGCGAGCTTACGGGAAATCTTAAAAGCAAAAGATACACCTTAGCTCGGATAAGAAGGCTTATATTCTCGGCGTTTTTAGGGCTTGACAATGAGTTCTTTTTAAAGAAGCCGCCGTATTTAAGGATACTCGGCTTTAACAAAAAAACCGTTAAAAAGCCTTTTGAGGAAAAGCCCGACTGTCCTGTGCTTTCGAAAGCCGCCGATATCGAAAAGCTTAACAGAAACTGCAAAATGGTATTCGGTCTTGAAGCGAAAGCCGCCGACCTTTACGCGCTTGCATTCAAAAATCCGCATGAATGCGGACTTGAATATAAATATAAAATTTACAAGGGAGAATAAAAATGATTAAAATCGAAGAGCTTGAAAGCTACAAAAATTACGGAAGGGTTTTAAGTCTGTCAAACGGAGTGATAAGCGCTTATGTCACCTTAGATGTAGGACCGAGAATTATCCGCTTCGGATACTTAGACGGTCAGAATTTTATGAATGACGACACCTCTAATTTCGAGCCGAAAACCGACGAAAAATACGAGGCTTTATTCGGCAAGGGCAAGGCATGGAACAACTTCGGCGGACACCGTATCTGGCTTTCGCCCGAAAGCTATCCCGAGACCTATTATCCCGACGATTCAAAAGTTGAATACGAGGTTACCGAAAACGGAGCGGTATTCTCGCCTAAGGAGCAAAGAGCAATAGGAATAAAGGTTACCTTAGAGCTTGTTATGGACGATGACGACGCTAATATGTTAGTTAAAATGCGCGTTAAGAACATAGGCGAGGAAGCTAAGCGCTTTGCTGTATGGGGTCTTACGGTTTCCGCCAAAAACGGAACGCTTATTGTTCCGATGAACACTAACAACACGGGGCTTCTTGCAAACAGGAACATTTCCGTTTGGCCCTACACAAAGCTTAATGACGAAAGGCTTTATTTCGGCAGAAAATATGTTACCTTAAAGCAAAATCCGAACAACACCGATTCATTAAAGCTCGGCTTTGACCTTAACTGCGGAACGGTTTACTATGTTCTCGGCGGCGACATTTTCTCAAAAAGCTATGAAACAAACCATCCCGACGGAACATATCCCGACAACAACTGTTCTTTTGAAACCTACACAAATCAAGGATTTTTGGAAATTGAATCTTTAAGCGAGCTTAAGGACGTCAAGGCGGCGCAGGAGACCGAGCACACCGAGCGCTGGTCGCTTTACAAAAAGCCCTGCGAAATCGACTTTGAAAGCGACGAATCCATAGACAATCTTTTTGAAAAGCTTTAAAAAATAAACCGACAGACTCAGCCGCATTTCATTTAATGCGGCATTTTATTACAAAATTTTTACTTGATATTACGGCAATATAACTATAAAATGTAAATTAACGCGTTTGAAACAAGGAGAGATTATTTTATGCAGGATAATATTTATATAGTTATTCCCTCGCTGAATCCCGATAAAAAGCTTAAAAAGACCGTTGAGGGAATGCTGAAAATCGGGTTTAAACACATTCTTCTTGTTGACGACGGAAGCGACAGCGGGCATAAAATTTATTTTCCGAAAGAAAATGAAAGCATAACTGTTTTAACCCATAAAACAAATTTAGGAAAAGGCGCCGCGCTTAAAACCGCTTTTAACTACATACTTGAAAATATTCCCGACGCTGATGGTGTTATAACGGTTGACGGAGACGGTCAGCACACGCCTGAGGACGCGCTGAAATGCGCCGAGGCGCTCGAAAAAAACAGCGAAGCTGTTATTCTCGGCTGCAGAGATTTCTCGGGAAAAGATGTGCCGAAAAGAAGCAGCTTCGGCAACAAAACAACCTCGCTTGTATTTAAAGCCCTTTGCGGAATTTCGGTGTCCGACACTCAGACGGGGCTTAGGGCATTCCCCCGCTCGGTTTTAAGCGAGCTTATAAAAATCAAGGGCGAAAGATTTGAATACGAGACAAATATGCTCCTTGTTTTAAGCCGAAAAGGAATAAGCTTTAAAGAGGTTAAAATAAGCACGGTTTATCTTGAGGAAAATGCGTCCTCCCATTTCAGACCGATAAGGGATTCTGTCAGAATTTATCATTTTATTTTATCGTTTTTTATGAGCTCGGCGATTTCGACTGTTATCGACATTGTTTTATTCTATATTTTAAGCAGAGCTTTATCTCCCTCACTCGGCACTGCGACAGTGCTTGCGGCGACAGTGCTTGCAAGGGCTGTTTCTTCCTTTACAAATTACATTATTAACAAGCAAAAGGTATTCGGGGCTGAAAAAAATCAGAATTCATTTTTAAAGTACTATGCGCTCGCAGTCCCTCAGATGCTTGTTTCGGCACTTATTGTAACTATTCTTAAAAGTATTTTTACGGCAGGGTCTTTTGCTTGCACAATATTAAAAATGATAGTGGATACCGTTCTTTTCTTTATAAGCTACAGAATTCAGAACTGTTGGGTATTTACTGACAGGAGAAAAAAGCTTATGGAAAAATTCTCTAAGGAGAATAAAAAGCTCACCTTAAAAACCGTTATCGGCAGAATTCTTTTAAGTCTCACAACGGCTCTTGCGGCGCTTCTTATCACGGTTATTACAGCTTGCATTATGATAACCCACGGACCGAGCGAATCGCTTAAAAACATGCTGGTTATTTCAGCCGAGCAGGCTAGCGCAACGAAATGGGTGCCCTATCTGTTCCTATCTAAAAAATCCGTCAAGGAAATTATGAAGGCTTCGAAAACGATTTCTACCGATGTTGTAAAGGCTGACGATTATAACACTTCGGCTGACGGCGGCGAATGGGCAGACAGCGACAACGGCGTTAAGCTTGAATTTTTAAAAGAATCGAAATTCAAGGCTTATGTATGCCTCATAAAGGACCCGAAAAGGGTTAAGGTCGGGGTTTCCTCGGAAAATTTCGAGGGAGCGACTGTCGGAAAATCAATATTTGACATTGTAGGAAAATATAACTGTCTTGCGGCTATCAACGGCGGAGAATTTTCGGACATCGGCGGAAACGGCTCGGGTGCCGCTCCTATGGGACTGACATATTCATTCGGAAAATGCGTATGGAATGACGGCTTAAGGCGAACATTTATGGGCTTTGACAAAAACGACAGGCTTATTTGCCGTGACTCGGTAAGCAAGGCAGAGGCAGACAAATTAGGAATAAGGGATGCCGTTTGTTTTCAGACCGGAAATGTGTTGATTTCGCAAAACGGCGACGATATCAAGCTTTATTACGGTGACTCAAACACCGGAACCGCTCAGCGCACCGCCATAGGACAAAGGGCGGACGGAACGGTTATACTTCTTGTGACCGACGGCAGAAGCGCCGACAGTATCGGAGCTACAAGGAACGATGTTATTGACATAATGGTGAAATACAAGGCAGTAAACGCAGGCATGCTTGACGGCGGCTCT
Source organism: uncultured Eubacteriales bacterium (assembly GCA_934466515.1). Classification (GTDB taxonomy): domain Bacteria; phylum Bacillota; class Clostridia; order Oscillospirales; family Acutalibacteraceae; genus UBA737. The sequence continues at coordinate 183,809 of CAKSLH010000003.1, read as the reverse complement.
TCAGCAATGCTTTATTACAAGGATTATCAAACAAAATACGGCTTAGACAAGGCCTCTCTTGACAGCTTTCAGCAAAAGGGGCTTGTAAACCGCTACAAGGCATTTGTGGCTCCGAGAACCATACCGACATTCTTTATTGTAACGGAGGAATAAGAATTGAAAGAAAAATCAAAATTCTATAAAATTTATTTCGGAATTCTTATAGCCTTCGGAGCCTTGCTTTTAATAGCGGGCATATATTTTTACGGCTGGCTTAAGGATTATGAAAGCACCCGTCCCGAAGTGGTAGCTAAGGGCGTTATTTCAAAATACATAAACAGCGGAACGGTCGGAGCGATGAAAGGCGACTGCGCTCTTGAATTTTCGGACTATGAAACCGAAAAATCGGTAAGCAAAGCTGTTAAAAGCTTTACCGAGAATAAAAAAATCACCCTTTCAACCTCGGGGAAAAAGGCAAAGGGCTACGATTTTGCTTACAATATAAAAGCCGACGGCAATACTTTTTTATCAATTTATCTTATAAAAAACAAGGATAAGACCTTTTTCGGGCATTACGGATATACCGTTAAAAAATCGGCTTTTGCCGACAGCTTTTACAAAACGGCAACGATTAAGCTAAGCTCCGACCAGGATTTAACCGTTAACGGAGTAAAGCTTAAAGATAAAGACCGCACCGACGACGCTTTGCCTAAGCTTCCCGAAAGCATAACGGCTAAAATCAAAAACAAAAAGCAGACCGCAAAACTTGACAGGCTTATAAACCCAAATCCCGAAATCAAGGCATTCAGGGATAATGCCGAGCTTGAAATCAAAAATGAAAACGGAGCTTATGAGGTTATAAGCTCTTATTCGGGCGATTTCAGCGAAAAAATTACAAACTTCGCTTTAGAGGCTTCAAAAACTTATGCGGCTTACATGCAGAACGATAAAAGCTTTTCTCAGGTTGCGGCATACCTGATGCCGAACACAGAATTTTATCAAAACTTAAAAACAAGTCTTGTTATATTCGCATGGGATCATGATTCTTATAATTTTGAAAATGTCGTTACCGGTGAATTTTATTCCTTTTCGGATTCGCTTTTCAGCGTAAGAGTAAGGTTTGAGCAGGTGCTGAAATTAGGAAACAAGGAATACAGAGACAATTTTGACAAGAATATTTTTGTTTCTTTTGAAAACAACCGAATGAGCATTATTGACATGCAAAGCGTGGGGGAAAACGCAAATGAATGAATTTGAAATTAAAATTCTTGATTTTATTCAGGACAAATTAGCCTGTAAATTTTTAGATTTTTTAATGCCGATAATTTCAATGTTCGGTGACGGCGGAATTTTCTGGATTGCGTTAGCTGTGCTTTTCATAATAATTCCTAAAACCCGAAAAACGGGCTTTACCATGGGCTGTGCTCTTTTGCTGGGGCTTATTTTCGGCAACGGTTTACTTAAAAACCTGATTGCAAGAACAAGACCTTATGACATTAACACCGGATTTAATCTGCTTGTTAAAAAGCTTTCGGACTATTCTTTCCCATCGGGCCACACGCTTGCTTCCTTTGAATGTGCAAGTGTTCTTATGATAAAGCATAAAAAGCTTGGAATTCCCGCGCTTATTCTTGCGGTGTTCATAGCCTTTTCAAGACTTTATCTTTATGTTCATTATCCAACTGATGTTCTTGCGGGAGCGCTGCTCGGAACAGCATTCGGATTTCTCGCAGTGTTTATTGTCAATAAATGCGACAGAAAGATAAAAAGAATAAAAGCAGACAAAAAGAATTCAGCTAATAGATAAATAATTAACCCTCATACTAGATATTAGACACTAGAAGGTAGATGATAGACTTAAATGAATTTTTTTCGTGCCGTCAGGCACACATCGGTCTAATGTCTAAAATCTAATATCAAGCATCTAGAACAATACCCCTCAGTCGCGCATAAAGCGCGACAGCTCCCCTCTGTTTTTCGATTTCACCGAAAAAAGAAGGGAGCCTTTTTTATTCTTATTTATTATTTTTATTCTTCAAATTCAAAGCTTCCGGTAAGGAGAACTGTTTCATCCTTTGAAACAGTAAGAATTCCTGTGCCTACGCGCGCCTTTTTCACGGTTCCGTCTTCAAGGGTAATACTGCATTCGCCTTCTTTAACGGCGGTAGCAAAAGGAATATGGCCTGCCATAACCGCAAGGTCGCCTTCGGTTCCGCGAAGCGACAAGTCCGCCGCATCGCCGCAAAAAGCATTGCCGTCGGGCGTTGAAACAGTAAGCTTAAAGGTATTCATAGCTTATCCCTTCTTTGCCTTTGCGACAGCCTCGTCTATAGTTCCGACAAAGAGGAATGCCGATTCAGGCAGGTCATCATGCTTACCCTCGATTATTTCCTTAAATCCGCGGATAGTTTCGCTTAAGGGAACATAGGTACCCTCAATTCCCGTGAATTTCTCGGAAACATGGAAGGGCTGAGACAAAAATCTCTGAATTTTTCTTGCCCTTGAAACGGTTAATTTATCCTCATCGGAAAGCTCATCCATGCCCATGATTGCGATAATATCCATAAGCTCATTATAGCGCTGCAAAATTCTCTGAACCTCTCTTGCGACCGCATAATGCTCCTCGCCTAAGATTTCGGGAGAAAGAATTCGGCTTGTAGACTCTAGCGGATCAACGGCAGGATAAATACCCTGAGACGCAATATCACGGGAAAGAACGGTTGTAGCGTCCAAATGGGCAAAGGTTGTGGCAGGGGCAGGGTCGGTAAGGTCATCCGCGGGAACATATACCGCCTGAACGGAAGTTATTGAGCCTTTTTTAGTGGAAGTAATTCTTTCCTGCAGAGCGCCCATTTCATTAGCCAGCGTCGGCTGATAGCCTACGGCGGACGGCATTCTTCCGAGAAGTGCGGAAACCTCGCTTCCTGCCTGAGTAAATCTGAAAATATTATCTATAAACAGAAGAACATCCTGTCCCTCGGTATCGCGGAAATATTCAGCCATTGTAAGTCCCGAAAGTCCGACGCGCATTCTGGCTCCCGGGGGTTCGTTCATCTGACCGTACACAAGGGCGGTATTTGAAAGAACTCCCGACTGCTTCATTTCATTATAAAGGTCATTACCCTCTCTTGTACGCTCGCCGACGCCTGTAAACACGGACAGACCGCCGTGTTCCTTAGCGATATTATTGATAAGCTCCATTATAAGAACTGTTTTTCCGACGCCCGCGCCGCCGAACAGACCGATTTTTCCGCCCTTTGAATAGGGGCAGATAAGATCTATAACCTTAATTCCTGTTTCAAGAATTTCGGTTGAAGCGGCAAGCTCATCATACTCAGGCGGATTTCTGTGAATATCCCAGCGCTCGGCTGTTTTAACCGGCTCGCCGTTATCAACGGTTTCGCCGAGAACATTGAAAATTCTGCCTAAAGTCTCTCTGCCTACGGGGACGCTTATTGCCTTACCCGTATCGGTGACCTCGGTGCCTCTTTTTAAGCCGTCCGTAGAAGCCATTGCGATACAGCGAACGGTATTATCGCCAACATGCTGGGCAACCTCAACGGTAAGCGTTCTGCCGCCTACAGGCACTGTAAGAGCATTATTTATTGCAGGCAGGGAATTCTGTTCGAATTTTACATCGACAACAGGACCCATTACCTGTTCAACATAGCCTTTATTTTTTTCAGACAAAGGTTTTTCCTCCTTTTTATTCGCCCGAGCCTGCTACTATTTCAGTAATTTCCTGAGTAATAGCTCCCTGACGGGCGCGGTTATATTTAAGCCTTAAATCGTCTATCATCTGCTGAGCGTTTTTGCCTGCCGAATCCATTGCGTTTCTTCTTGCGGCTATCTCGCACGCATAACTTTCACAAACTAAAGAATAAATTATTCCCGCGAGATATTCCGAAACTATACTGTTTAAAACGGTAAGCTCATCAGGCTCAAAAACTGCGCCCGAGGCAGGAGCAGACTCATCCTTTTCAAGCGGAAGCAGAGTCTTAACGGATGCTTCCTGAGAAAGAACGGAATTATATTTTGTATAGATTATAAGAAGCTTAGAGAACTCTTTGTTTTCAAATTCTTTGCAAAGCCTTTCGGAAAGCTCCTTTGCTTCGGCAAATCCGAAGCCCTCGCACAAAATCTGTTCTCCTGAAAATCTGTCGCACGCACGCTTCCCGACAGGAATAAACTCGGCATTTTCAAATTCCTTGGAGAGTCTAAAAACATTGGCATTATAACCGCCTGCAAGTCCGCGGTCGCCCGCTATAACGATAATTTTCGTTTTATCCGCGCCGTTATCCTGCATATAGGGGCTTTGCATACATTCATTTACTCTGCAAAGCATTTTAACGGTACTCATAACGGCATCGGAATATTCTCTTGATCTCAGCATTGCGGAATTTGATTTTTTAAGCTTTGAAGAAGCAACGAGACCCATTGCCTTAGTCAGATGAAGAGTTGAATTAACGCTTTTGATTCTGATTCGAAGTTTCTTAATATCAGCACCCAAGAGTACTCACCTCTGCATTTCCGAGAGAGCCTTTTTGAGGATTTCGACATCCTCTTCTTCAAAATAGTTCTCTTTTATACGCTTAAGGAAATCGCCGTATTTATTTTTAAGAAGAGCATAGAGGTCCGACTCATACTTCTTGACATCTTTGACTTCGACATTATTAAGATATCCGTTGATAACGGCATAAACTATAGCGACCTGACAGCCTACCTCAACCGGTGAATTTTTATTCTGCTTTAAAACCTCGACTATTCTTTCACCCAAGGCAAGACGCGCTTTAGTATCCGCGTCAAGATCGCTGCCGAACTGAGCGAAAGACTGCAGCTCTCTATACTGAGAATAAAGAAGCTTAAGCTCGCCCGAAACCTTTTTCATTCCTTTAAGCTGAGCGGAGCCGCCGACACGGCTTACTGAAATTCCGGGGTTTATTGCAGGCATAATACCGCTGTGGAAAAGCTCGGATTCGAGGAATATCTGACCGTCGGTAATTGAAATAACATTGGTAGGGATGTAAGCCGAAACGTCTCCTGCCTGAGTTTCAATTATCGGAAGAGCGGTTATCGAACCGCCGCCGTATTCATCGGCGACGCATGCCGCTCTTTCAAGCAGACGGGAATGCAGATAAAATACATCTCCGGGGTATGCCTCACGGCCGGGCGGTCTTCTTATAAGAAGAGAAAGTGCGCGGTAAGCCACGGCATGCTTAGAAAGGTCATCGTAAATAATAAGGACGTCCTTTCCCTGCGCGCGGAAATATTCCGCCATTGCGCAGCCTGCATACGGAGCGATATACTGAAGCGGTGCGCTTTCAGACGCGAAAGCGGAGACAACAATAGTATAATCCATAGCGCCCTCGCGCTTTAAATCGTTTACAAGCTGAACAACAGAGGTTGATTTCTGACCTATCGAAACATAAATACAGATAACTCCGCTGTCCTTCTGGTTTATAATCGTATCGGTGATTATTTCGGTTTTACCCGTCTGTCTGTCGCCGATAATTAGCTCTCTTTGACCGCGGCCTATAGGAATCATACTGTCTATAGCCTTAATTCCTGTCTGGAGAGGAACGCTTACGCTTTTACGCTCTATAATTCCCGGGGCTTCGGATTCAACGGGTCTGAATTCCGCCGACTCTATCGGGCCCTTTCCGTCAATAGGAGCGCCGAGCGCATTAACAATTCTGCCTAAGAACTGCTCGCCTACGGGAACGGAAAGAACCTTTCCTGTTCTCTTTACCTCCGAGCCCTCGGAAATACTGTCATTATCAGATAAAATCGCAACCGAAACAGCCTCGCTTTCAAGGTTCTGAGCAACACCGAAGCTACCGTCGGCAAATTCAAGAAGCTCATTTGCCATGCAGTTACGCAAGCCATAAACACGGGCAATTCCGTCACCGACGGTCATTACCTTACCGGTTTCGCGCATTTCTATACGGTCATCATAATTTTTGATTTGTTCCTTTATGATACTGCTTATTTCTTCTGCTTTTGTTTTCATCTGTCAATCACTTCCTTTATATCGCGAAGCTTTGAACTGATACTGCCGTCGAAAACCTTTCCGTCAACACGGATAACTATTCCTCCGATAAGCGACGGGTCGACACTGCATTCAAGCTTGACTTTTTTATTTATTAGTTTTTCTGTTTTTTCCGTTACCGCGCTTTTTTCTTCCTCTGTAAGAGCGACGGCGCTTACAACCTTTGCGGCGGCAATTTTAAATGATTCATTATAGATTTTTTTGTAAGCCGAAACGCATTCCTCAATTTTAGAAATATGCTTTCTTTCGCAAAGCAGCTTTAAAAAATTAAGAGTATTTTTAGAAACATAGGGCTTAAAAGCTTTTTCTATTAAAGAAAGCTTTTCCTCTTTTAATATGGCAGGAGAGCTTAAAAGCTCCTTATATTCGGGATTATCCGAAAAAGCTTTAGAGACAAGCTCCAAATCGGAAAGATAATCTTTCCTTTCTTCACTGCTCTGCCCTACCTCAAAAAGCGCCTCGGCATACTCTGTATAGACATCATTCATTTTCTTCACCGATTTCGTCAATGAAGGAATCTATTATTTTATGATGATCCTCTTCACTTATCTCACGGTTAAGCAGCTTTCCTGCAACCGCAACCGAAACATCCGCTATCTGCTTTTTTATAGCTTCTTCGGATTTACGCTTTTCAAGCTCCATTTCGTTTCTTGCGCGGTCAACAATGGAATCAGCATGCTTTTTAGCCTCGGCAACGATTTCATCGCCTCTGCGGTCAGCGGCCTCGGTCGCTTCCTTAATAATACCGTCCGCACATTTATCTGCCTCGGCAATTTTCGCGTTCCACTCGTCCTCTGTTTTCTTGGCGTTATCAAGAGCGGTCTTAGCATTTGAATAATCGGTATCAATAGCGGACTGCCGCTCGTCAAGCACTTTATTTACAGGTTTAAAAAGAAAGTGCCTGATAATCAAAAACAGAATAATAAGGTTGCAAAGCGAAATTACTATGGACCAGATATTTACGGATATAACATCGAGAAAATCCGACATTTTTGCAATCTCTCCTATCAGATATTGTTTTTAAGGATATTAACAAATCTGCCCGGAGCGACAAATATAAGAAGAATTGCTATAACGAGGGCATAAAGACCTGTTGTTTCGGCAATTGCGCAGCCCATGATCATAGTGGTTGTAACAGGGCCCTTGCATTCGGGCTGACGGCCTATTGCTTCGCACGCCTTTGCTACCGCGTTACCTTCACCGATACCGGGGCCTATACCTGCGATCATTGCACAGCCTGCGCCGAGGGCGCATCCGCCTAAAATAATTCCTATTGCGAGTTCTAACATTTAATTTTCCTCCGTTTGTTTTCTTTTCTTAATTTATACTCATCGGCAGGGAAACCGCCGGAGATATAAAGCATTGTGAGCATTGCGAAAATGAATGCCTGCAAACATCCGCTGAACACATCAAAATAAACCGATAGGACAGCGGGAATACCTATCTGTAAAATCGGAAATTCGGTAAGCCAACCGAAAATCAGATTTGAAAGCCCCGAAAGACCTGCGGCGACAAGCGCCGAAATGACAGATCCCGAAAGAACATTTCCGTAATGACGGAAGGTCATTGAAACGGGGTTTGCCAGCTCGCCAATAACATTAAACGGCGCAAAGAACGGAATCGGGTCGAAAAAGCCCTTGATATAATACCAAAGCCCGCATTTAAGCTTATAGTGCGTTATCAGGATAAACACAAGAATCGCCCAGCCTGCGACGATATTCATATCAGAGGTCGGCGGATAAAGTCCGAGTAATGACATCAGGCTTGAAAACGCCGAAAGCGCCATAATTGAGGCAATAAAGGGGGCAAAGCCCGCGAAATAATCGCCCATATTTTCATTTACAAGACCCTTTGTTTTTTCGACTATCCATTCGGCAACTAACTGTCTTTTAAGTCCGCCCTTTGCGGAAATTCCGTGGGTTACATAAAGGCAGAGACCGAAAATCGAAATCATTACAAGCCATGAATTTATCTGAGACGCGGTTATCCACATATCCTGCAGGGGCATCTTAATACAAAAATACTTTTGCGCGCCCGCAATCTGAATTCCGTCGATTTTAGGAGTGGTTAAAACCTTTATAACCATTCCTGCGACAAGCGGAAGGACGGTTATCAGAAGATAAAGCACATCAACCGTTTTAAAACCGCGGCTTTTATTTTTCGGCAACGCTGTCATCTCCTTTATCAAAAAGCGGTCTGAAGGTTATTGCTATTCTGGGAAAGAAAAGCGGAACAAGCAGTGTGACAATATTGAAATAATCCTTAAAAAGCACGCAAAGCGCGATAACAAGGAACATTCCGGCACTTCTTAGAGACTGAGAAAACTTAAGCCTTGTTTTCGCTGTTTTTTCATCGGTATTAACAGCCTTCTGAACCGTCAGTCCCATAAGGAAAAAATTAAGGACTGCTACCGCGGCGCCTACAAGATTTCCAGTAATATAAGTATAGGAATAATCAAGGGAGCTTAAAGCGCAGACTATTAGGCAAATACCCTGCATAAGAACACTTAGTATAAGAGAAAAAATCAAAATATACAAGGATTCTTTTTTCACGGTTTTATCTATCTTTGGCATATATAATCATTCCTTGTTCGGTAGTAATCGTATTATACTATATTTTGCCTGTTTTTTCAAGAAATTTACAGATAAATTTTAACCTTAAAACAAGCCTCGGTAAACAGACAAACAGCAAAAAAATACAAAAAATCAGACAAATGCGATGCATTTGTCTGTATTTTTTTGATTTATTATTTATTTCCGTCCGAGCCGACGGTAAGGGTTGCGGTCTGGGTCTTACCGGAGCGGTAATATTTTACCTTAACCTTTTTACCGGGGTCGGTTTCTTTTAAAATATCGGTAAGCTGAGTATATTCGGTTATTTTATTTCCGTCAAACTCGGTTATGATATCTCCGCGCTTGATTCCAGCTTTATCGGCAGGGCTGTCCTCATCGACATTTGCGACAACGGCTCCCGAGGGATATCCGTAATAAGAAAGAACCGACGAGGTATATTTAGTGCTTATGGCAACGCCGATATAAGACTGAGCGGAATTTTCCTTTGAAATAATCTTATCGCATTTTTCAACAGCCTCGTTTACGGGTATTGCAAAGCCCATTCCCTCATATTCCTCGGAAACGATTTTAGAAGAGTTTATTCCGACAAGCTGACCCTTAACATTAAGGAGCGCGCCGCCCGAATTTCCGGGGTTTATCGCTGCGTCGGTCTGAATTAAAGAGACGGTTGAGGTGCTTGAAACCTTACGGTTAAGTCCGCTGATGATACCCGAGGTTACGCTTCCCATGAATTCAAGTCCGCCCGGGTTTCCTACAGTGATGACCGTCTGTCCGACCTGAAGTGAAGAGGAATCGCCGATTTCAACCGGTGTAAGACCTGTTGCGTCAATTTTTATTACGGCAAGGTCATCTGAAATATTGTAACCTACAACCGTTGCGTTATAAGGCTTAGACTCAATGCTTCCGATATAAACATCTATTTTTCCGTTTGACTCAACGGCGCTCTGAATAACATGATAATTGGTTATAATATATCCGTCAGACGAATAAACAACGCCCGAGCCCTCGCCCGTCGATTCGCTTTTTCCTCCGAAAAAGCTGCTGACAGAGGTGGTTGTTCTTATTCCGACAACGCTGTTTCCTACCTTTTGGGCAACAGCCTGCGCAACGGTCTGAGCAGTTTCGTCAACATTTATATTTACATTCGAAATACTGCTTTGCGCAGACTGCTTTGCAGTTTCGGTCTGCTTTCCGATATTGCCCGTAAGATAAAGAGCCGCAAAGCAGCCGCCCGCTCCGACAAGAGCCGAAAGAACAACGGTACAGACTGCCAATGCGATTTTTTTACCGCCCTTATCTGATTTTTTCTTTTTAGGCGTTAAATCATAGTTTACCCGATAGCTGTTATTACCTGTATCGTTACTTGAATCCGAAAAAGGGGTATAACCCGTATCGTCGCAGACAAAATCCGGTGTATTATCCGTACCGCCGAAGGTTGTGCGGTTAAGATCGTTATTATCCATAAATAATCCTTCCTTTGATTTGATTTTTCTTCATTATAAAATGTATTTATGACTTTTGTCAAATATTTGTATGAATTATTTGTAAATAAAATAAAATGCTTTACTTTTTATAATATGTGTGATATAATAATCAGCGGTCTTTTATGGACTGTTACCTTTTTCTGTGCTTAGGGCGACTGCCGCAAAGCGGAAGCACTTATGACCTTAGGCTCGGATATCGGACTAAATTTAAAAGGAGTGAAAGAAAATGACCAATGAGGTTAAGCGTCAGGTAATCGCAGATTATGCGACACATGAAGGCGATACAGGTTCTCCCGAAGTGCAGATTGCTCTTCTTACAACCCGTATCAATGAGCTTAACGAGCACTTGAGCGTTCACAAAAACGATCATCATTCGCGCCGCGGTCTTCTCAAAATGGTAGGTCACAGAAGAAATCTTCTTGCTTATCTTCAGAAGAACGATATCGAAAGATACCGTGCGATCGTTAAAAAGCTCGGTCTTCGTAAGTAATCGTAAATTTTGCAAACCGGACCTTAAAAATCCGGTTTGCTTTTATTTCGGCGGTTTTCAGCCTTTAGCGGTAAATCGAGCGCTTATTTGTTTAATAAGCTTTGGATTTATTGCTAACGAAAGAAAATCTCCGAAAAATTCAAAAAAGGAGACTTTTTAAATGTTTGAAAATTACAAGGTTTATGAAACCACCATTGCAGGCAGACCCTTTAAGCTTGAAACAGGCAAAATGGCAGGCCTTGCAAACGCGGCTTTCATGGCTTCTTACGGGGAGACGAATGTTCTTTGCACCGTAACAGCCTCGGACAAGCCGCGCGAGGGAGTGGACTTCTTCCCTCTTTCTGTTGACTATGAGGAAAAAATGTATTCTGTAGGCCGTTTCCCCGGTTCTTTCCAGCGCCGCGAGGGCAAGGCAACCGAAAAAGCAATTCTTTCTTCACGCTGTATCGACCGTCCTATCCGTCCGCTTTTCCCGAAGGATATGAGAAATGACTGCTCGGTAGTCGCAACCGTTATGTCGGTTGACCCCGACTGCTCGCCTGAGATTACCGCCGCTATCGGTGTTTCCGCGGCAATTGCGGTTTCCGACATTCCGTGGGACGGACCGATCGCAAGCACCGCTGTAGGTCTTGTTGACGGCGAAATCGTTATCAATCCTACCTTAGAGCAAAGAGAAAAGACCGACCTTACCCTTACCGTTTCTTCAACAGAAGATTTGGTAGCAATGATTGAGGCAGGCGGTAACGAAATTCCCGAAGACCTTATGTATGACTGCATTATGGCAGGCCATGAGGTTAACAAGGAAATCGTTAAGTTCATAAAGGGAATAGTTGCTGAAATCGGCAAGGAGAAATTCACATTCGAATCAAGCAATCCCGATCCCGAAATCATGGAAGAGATTGAGAATTTCTGCATTGAGGATGTAAAGAAGGCTCTTGATACCGACGATAAGAATGTCCGCGACGCGGCTCTTCTTCCTATTTACGACGCAGTTCATGCTAAGTTCGACGAGAAGTTTGAGGGCAACGAGGCAAAGATTGACGAGATTATGTATCTTGTTCAGAAGCATGTCGTCCGCTCATGGCTTAAGGACGAGCACAAGAGAGTTGACGGAAGAGGAATTGACGAAATCCGTCCGCTTGACGCAGAAATAGATCTTCTTGCCCGCGCTCACGGCTCAGGCATGTTCACCAGAGGTCAGACTCAGGTTCTCTCGGTTGCAACCCTTGCTCCGATAAGCGAGGCTCAGAAGCTTGACGGACTTGACGAGGATACCTCAAAGCGTTATATTCACCACTACAATTTCCCATCCTACTCTGTAGGCGAAACAAAGCCCTCAAGAGGCCCCGGAAGAAGAGAAATCGGACACGGTGCTCTTGCGGAGCGCGCGCTTGTACCGGTTATTCCGTCTGTTGACGAATTCCCGTATGCAATCCGTGTTGTTTCCGAGGTCCTTTCCTCTAACGGTTCAACATCGCAGGGCTCTATCTGCGGTTCCACCCTTGCACTTATGGCGGCGGGCGTTCCTATCAAGGCTCCTGTTGCGGGAATTTCCTGCGGACTTATCACCGGCGACAAGGGTGTTTACGGCGACTTTATGACCATGGTAGACATTCAGGGTCTTGAGGATTTCTACGGAGATATGGACTTTAAGGTAGCAGGTACCAAAAAAGGTATCACCGCTATTCAGATGGACTTAAAGGTTCACGGACTTACAGGCGAAATAATCAAGGAAGCCTTTGCAAAGACCAGAAAAGCAAGAGAATACATTCTTGACGAGGTTATGCTTAAATGTATACCCGAGCCGAGAAAAGAGCTTTCAAAATACGCACCGAAAATGCTTACAACCTCGATTTCTCCCGACAAGATCGGCGACGTTATCGGTAAGCAGGGCAAGGTTATCCAGTCCATTCAGGAGCAGTGCGAATGCACAATCAACATTGAAGAGGACGGAAGAGTATTTGTTTCGGGTCTTGACATTGAAAAGGCTAAGCAGGCTATTTCAATTATTGAGCTTATTGCAAATGATCCCGAAATCGGCGCTATTTACAACGGCAAGGTTACAAGACTTATGAACTTCGGAGCATTTGTTGAAATCGCCCCCGGAAAAGAAGGACTTGTACACATTTCAAAGCTTGATGTCAAGCATGTTGACAAGGTTGAAGATGTTGTAAATGTCGGAGATCAGGTGCTTGTAAAGGTTATCGAAATCGACGAACAGGGAAGAATAAATCTTTCAAGAAGAGACGCGCTCGTTGAGGTCAACGGTGCGGTTGTCGAAGACGGTGCCGATGATGAGCAGCCCAGAAGAAAGCCGTCAAACGGCGGCAGACGCGGTTTTAAGAAGAGAGAACACTGATATATATTTAAATAAAACAAGCTCCATTGCTAAAAAGCAATGGAGCTTGTTTTATTTATTCGCCGTACATAAAGCGCCTATTGTGTGCCTGTCGGCACGGATATAACCAATCCCTATCGTCTTTGCCCTACGGGCTAAGACACTTCCCCTTTCGTCTAAAGGGAAAGCTTGGGTTTCTGCGAGACTAAAGAAAGGCTCCCTTCTTATTGACGAATGTCAATACAGAGGGGAGCTGTCGCGCTTTGTGCGCGACTGAGGGGTATTGTTCTAGATGTAAGATATTAGACCATTATAAGCAAAGTGGCAGACTGTTATTTTCTTTGCTATTTATTAGGATATGTATAATCATTAGGCAATTGCAGAATGAAGTCGGCGGAAACTTTGAAATAATTGCAGTAGGCTCTGATATCTTCGGGCGTAGGTTCAGCCTGACCTGTTTCAAGCCTTGAAATCTTTCTTTGCGACATGTTAAGCAACTTTCCGAATTCAGTTTGGCTTAACCCATTTGAATGTTCCTCTCTTAACATTCTTAAAACTTCGTAAGTTTTCATACAACCACCTCTATATCGGTATTTTAACATAAACAAAAAATTATTATTGACAAATAGACGAACCTCGTCTATAATAACAATTAGACAAAGTTCGTCTACGGATTAAAAGGCTATAAATAGGAGTTGAAATAGTGACAATACTTGAAAATTTGTATTACGGCAATATTGCACCGTTTGAGCGCAAGATAACTGACGGTAAAATGCTTGAAAAGGCAGTGCTTCTTGAAGATAAGCTAAAAGCAGAACTGACAGAACAACAATTTGCCTTATTTGAAGAATTTGAAAAAGCGGACTCCGATGTTTCCTGCAAAGAAGAAGTAAGAGCCTTTACAGCGGGATTTAAGTTGGGAGCAAAGCTGATAAGAGAGGTATTTGAGACGGAATAAGAAATGTGCGGCGCTGCCGCTGATATAACCAAACCCTATCGTCAAGGGCTACGCCTTGACACTTTTTCCTCCGGAAGACGGGAACCCTTTTGTCTGCTATCGCAGACATTTCCCCTAACAGGGGAATTTCCTTTCGTCTAAAGGGGAAGCTTGGGTTTCTGCGAGACCAAAGAAAAGGCTCCCTTCTTATTGACGAATGTCAATATAGAGGGGAGCTGCCATTCTAGATGTTAGACATTAGACTTTAGACATTAGACCAATGTGTGCCTTACGTCACGAATATTTAATGAAATTTCTTTTCTCTGTTTTTAAGAGTGATAATATAAGCAACATAGACCGCCGCAAAGGTTAAAAGCCAAGAAATCGGATAGGATATCATAAGACCTGCAAAGGAATGGTACTGCGGCATTGAAAAGACGGTATAAATCCAGACTATTCGCATTACGCAGACGCCGACGATTGTGATTACCATAGGAATAACCGAAGAACCTATTCCGCGCATAGAGCCTGTTACGACATCCATTATTCCGCAAAGGAAATAAGGAATTAAAATATATTTCATTCTTTCCATTCCGAAATTTACGGCAGATGCGGAATCATGAATATAAATTCCGAGCAGTGGTCTGCCGAAAAAGTAGATAAGACAGCCTGTAAGAAGACCTACCGCAGAGACGGTTAAAAGGCAGGTATTATTGACCTTTTTAACTCTTTTTAAATCGCCTGCACCGTAATTCTGACCGCAGAAGTTAAGAGAGGTTTGCTGGAAAGAGTTCATTGCGACATAGCAAAATCCCTCAAGGCTTGAAGCGGCGGCAGAGCCCGAAATATGCGCTGTACCAAATGAATTTATAGACGACTGAATAAGAACATTTGAAATTGCGAAAAGTGAATTTTGCAGACCTGCCGGAACGCCTATTTTAATTATTCTTACTAAAGCCGTTTTTTTAATCTTCATTTTTTTGAAATCAAGGCGGCAGGAATCGTTTCTTTTTGAAAGAGCAATAAGAACTAGCACCGCGCTTACACCCTCGGAAATTATCGTAGCAAGGGCTACGCCTGCGACATCCATATTGAAAGCGGCTACAAAAATAACATTGAGAATTACATTCAGCACGCCCGAAATGCTTAAGAAAATCAGCGGCGATTTGGTATCTCCGGCGGCACGCAGAACAGCCGAGCCGAAATTATAGAGCATACTGAAAATCATACCCGAAAAATAAATTTTCATATAAACGGACGAGAGCGACAGCAGTTTTCCCGCAGGTGTTCCCATAAGCTCAAGAAATGTTTTTGAAAAAGCAACGCCGATAACCGAAAGAATCGCTCCGCCGATAAATGCGACAGGGATAGCGGTATGAACGGTTTGGGAAGCGGCCTGTGAATCTCCTGCGCCCAGACACTGAGCGACGATTACGCCTGCGCCTACCGAAAGCCCGATAAAAAGGTTTACGATAAGGTTTGTAAGAGACGCGGTAGCGCCGACGGCGGCAACAGAATCACTGCCCGAAAAAAATCCTACTACTATCAGGTCCGCGGCATTAAAAAGTAACTGCAAAATGCCCGTAAGAATTATAGGAATAGTATAAATTATGATATTTTTAAGAACGGGGCCGTTCCTTATATCCAATGTATCTGTTTTCATAAAATCCTCCGCAGCATTTTATTTGTTCTACTATTATACATCATATTTTCTTAATTTCAATACCTATAAAAGAAATAAAAATCTCCGATAAAAACCGGAGATTTTTTGAATTTTTAAAAGCTTTAGTCAACTACTACAACAGAGCCCTGATATTTTTCTTCAACGAATTTCTTTACCTTTTCGCTCTTTAAAGCCTTTGCGAGAGCCTCAACGATAGGAGCCTTTTCATTGCCCTTTTTAACTACGAGGACATTTGCATAGGTCTGAGCGGCGGTTGAGTCGGCGTCTTCAATAGCAAGAGCGTCGGCAACCTTAAGGCCTGCGTTCATTGCATAGTTTCCGTTTATAACGGCAATTGCATAATCGTTCATATATTTTGTAATCATATCGGCTGCAAGCTCAACGATTTCATAGTTATGAGGATTGCTTTCGATATCATTCTTGGTAGAGGTGATGCTTGTGGAATCCTTAAGCTTTATAAGTCCGTTTGCGTCGAGGAGCAAAAGCGCACGGGCCTCATTGGTTGTATCGTTCGGAACGGCAATTTTTGCGCCGTCGGGAATTTCGGTTAACGACTTGCTTGTTCCCGCATAAATTCCAAGAGGCTCATAGTGAATTTTAGCAACGGATACAAGGTGAGTATTCTTGCTCTGATTGAATTCCTCAAGGTAAGGGGTGTGCTGGAAGAAGTTTGCGTCAACATCGCCGCTTTCGGTAGCGGTGTTCGGGATAACATAGTCGGACATGGTCTTAATCTTAAGAGTATACCCGTCTTCAGCCATAATATCCTTGCACTGCTCAAGCATTTCGGCATGGGGGGTGGCGGTTGCGGCTACTGTAATAGTTTTAGCCGAGCTTAAATCTTTTTCTTTTTTGCTGCCGCAGCCTGCAAATGCGAATGCGCTTAAAGCTACAGCAAGAGTGAGTGCGATAATTTTTTTCATAAAAATTACTCTCCTTTTTATTATTTTTTTCTTATTCTCTTATCGCAGCGTTTAGCAACTGCGCTTAAGACTACCTGCATGATCTGAACGATCACTATAAGCAATACCGATGAGAAATACATGATATTACTGTTAAACCTATGAAGTCCGAATTCAACCGCGACCTGTCCAAGACCGCCGCCGCCTATCAGATATGTCATAGGAGTATAACCTAAAATGGTGGTGATTGCTATTGCCGAGCCGATAATCAGCGACGGCATAGCCTCGGGAATCAATACCTTTCTTATAATCTGCATATTTGTCGAGCCCATTGACTGAGCCGCCTCTATAACGCCTGTATCAACCTCTTTAAACGATGACTCAATCATTCTTGCAACAAACGGAGCCGCGGCAATAATGAGGTAAATTATAAAAGCGTCGTCACCTATTCCCGTTCCTATAAGGAAGGTTGCGATAGGCTGGGACATTACAAGAAGAATTATAAACGGCACCGAGCGCAAAATATTTACTATAAATCCGACGATAGCGTTAACCGGTTTATTCGGAAACAGGCTGTCGGACGAAGTACAGTAAAGAATAACGCCGAGCGGAATACCGATAAGGTAAGAAACAAGAGTACTTATAAGTGTGATTTTAAGTGTTAGGAAAATCGCTTCTAAATAGGTAGAGGTCATTCCGTTACCGAAGGTGTTTTCAACAAAAGAGGAAAATCCGCCGGCAGTTAAGGTCAGCAAGCTATTCATTTAATTTTCCTCCTCAAAATTTATATTATGCGATTTAAGATACTCAATGGCTCTTTGCGCGTCCTTTTCGTCGGACGGGAGACCTATAAGCATCTGACCGTAAGCCGTGCCGTTGATATCCTTTGTATCGGCACCTAAAATATTGACCGCCGTATGGCACTCTAAAGCAAGATTTGAAATAATAGGCTCAAAGGTCGACCTGCCGTCAAACACGATTCGGATTTTTCTGCCGCCGGTAATACTGCTTACCGCTCTGCTCTGGGGCAAAATAAGCTCTTTTGCGGTTTCGGATTTAGGAGATAAGAATACCTCGCTTACAAGTCCGCTTTCCTGCATTTCGCCGTGATTTAAAACCGCAACCTTATTGCAAATTTTTTCGACAACCTTCATTTCATGGGTGATAACAACAATCGTTACTCCCAATTCTTCATTTATCTTTTTAAGAAGATTTAAAATTGAAGCCGTGGTATTAGGGTCAAGAGCGCTTGTGGCTTCATCGCAAAGAAGAATTTTAGGGTCGGTAGCCAAGGCTCTTGCGATAGCCACTCTTTGCTTCTGACCGCCCGAAAGCTGAGAGGGATAAGCCTTTTCCTTATCGGCAAGGTCTACTATTTTTAAAAGCTCCCTTGCCTTTTTTAAAGCCTGTGCTTTAGGAACTCCTGTTATTTCAAGCGGATAGCAGACATTTTTTATTACGCTTCTCTGAGACAGAAGATTAAAGCCCTGAAATATCATTGAAATTTTATGTCTTATTTCTCTAAGCTGTTTTTTATTAAGCTTTGTGATATCCGTTCCGTCGATAAGCACGCTTCCCGAGGTCGGAATTTCAAGAAGATTGATACATCGTACCAAGGTTGATTTTCCTGCGCCCGAAAGACCGATTATTCCGTAAATATCCCCGTCCTCAACGGTAAGCGAAATGTTTTTTACCGCTTCGACCGTATCGCTTTGAGTTTCAAAGGTTTTACAGACATTTTTTAGTTCAATCAATTTTTCATTCCCCTTTGCATAAAAAAGTCCGAGAGAATATCGGTGATATCTCTCGGACGAAACTTACAGGTCAAAAGAAGTGCAAAGATTTAACAATCTTTATTCAAGGCACGACAAACCGACCCGCACGCACAAAACGCCCGAGAAGAAAACATTCGACCACAGCGGAAGTTACATCTTACCAGCTGTTCAAAATAGTTTTTCATATCTTCGTACCTCGCTTTCTTCTTAATACGGTTGCTATTATAGCACCTTAAAACATACTTGTCAAGTATTTTTTTAATTTTTTAAGCTTTGCAGCGGAGCGGGTATCTTTCCTGCCCTGTCAATAAACCTTTTAGGACTGCTTTTAAGGTTAATATCCATAATCGGAGCAGAGCCGAGAAGTCCGCCGAAGGAAAGCTCTTCTCCCGCCTTTTTACCTACTGCCGGAATAAGGCGAACAGCGGTGGTTTTAGTATTTACCATACCTATTGCCGCTTCATCGGCAATGACTGCGGAAATTGTTTCGGCAGGCGTATCTCCCGAAACGGCTATCATATCAAGACCTACGGAGCATACTGCTGTCATGGCCTCAAGCTTTTCTATTTTAAGATTACCCGACCTTGCCGCGGCTATCATTCCTGCGTCCTCTGAGACAGGAATAAACGCGCCCGAAAGACCGCCTACCGAAGAGGACGCCATAACGCCGCCTTTTTTAACCGCGTCATTAAGCAAAGCTAGTGCCGCAGTCGTTCCGTGAGTACCGCAGTTTTCAAGTCCCATTTCCTCTAAGATATGAGCGACGCTGTCGCCGATAGCAGGCGTCGGAGCCAAAGACAGGTCGACAATACCGAAAGGCACGCCGAGCCTTTTTGACGCCTCGGTGCCGACAAGCTGACCCATTCTTGTGATTTTAAACGCGGTTTTCTTTATAACCTCAGCAACCTCGCCGAGATCGCCGTCGGGACACTTTTTAAGAGCCGAATGAACAACCCCGGGTCCTGATACTCCGACATGAACAACGCAGTCGGGCTCGCCTACACCGTGGAACGCTCCTGCCATAAACGGATTATCCTCAGGCGCATTACAGAAAACAACAAGCTTTGCGCAGCCTATGCAGTCTCTGTCCGCAGTTGCCTCGGCTGTCTGTCTTATAATCTGTCCCATAAGCTTTACCGCGTCCATATTTATACCTGCCTTAGTAGAGCCGATATTCACGGAAGAGCAGATATTATTTGTTATGCTCAGCGCTTCGGGGATTGATTTTATCAGCTCAAGATCTCCTGCCGAAAAGCCCTTATGAACGAGGGCTGAATATCCGCCGATAAAATTAACTCCTGTTGCGTCAGCCGCCCTTTGGAGAGTTTTTGCGAAAATGACAGGGTCAGCCTTAGACGCGGCGGCAATCATAGCGATAGGGGTTACACTTATTCTTTTATTTATAATCGGAATACCGTATTCCTTTTCTATATCGCAGCCTGTTTTAACAAGGTTTCCCGCTTTTCTTGTTATTTTCTCGTAAATTTTATCGCAGGCAACCTTAGCGTCGGCATCAATACAGTCAAGCAGGGAGATACCCATAGTAACCGTTCTGATGTCAAGATTATCGTGGTCAATCATATTGACCGTTTCCATTATGTCCTTAATATCTATCATGAAACAAGCCTAACCTTTTTTAAATTCTGTGCATGGACTTAAAAATATCCTCATGCATTACATGGATTTTAAGACCCAAGCTGTCGCCGAGCTTTTTAAGTCTGTCCGAAAACTCGGGGAAGCCACAGTTAAGCTTTTCAATATCTGTAAGCATAACCATTGCAAAAAAATCCTGCAGAACCGACTGAGTGATATCGACTATATTTACTCCGCATTCGGCGCATTCCTTGCTGACCTTGGAGATAATTCCGACATTATCGTTTCCGACAACCGTTATAACAGTTCTTTTCATTTTGATTTTCCTCACTTAATTCTTTTTTTCATCATCGGTACATCCCGACTGAACGATATTTTTCATTACATGAAGCGTAAGCGTGCAGACGGCGGTAGCCGCGGCGGCAACCCAGAACGGCATATAAAAATATCCGGAAAACAGCAATATGACTGTTATTACAGCCATACAAACGGATATGAAAAAGAGCAACGAAACATTTTCCTTTTCAAAGACCTTATCTGCGAGCAGATTTAAAAGCAGCTTTCTGAATTTTATCAGCACTGCCATAGCAATCGGAACGCAGGGGTAAAATGTGAGCATTATTATCTTTGAAAGTCTCGGAAGATACTCAGGGCAGTTTCTTATCTCAACATACCACATAATAATAAACGGAACCGTAAAAACAAGGACTGCGAGACTTACCATTAAAACATAAGTCAGCACCAAGGAAACCTTAATCGATTTTTTATGCTTCAGCATTCTTCTGAGCCTCCTGAAATTTCGTTATTTAAAATTATACTACAATTAAACATTATTTTCAAGTATATATGTCGGTGAATGTCGCACGGCTTGGTCTTAACTTAAAAACCGTCAGCCGAAAGGGCTGTCAAAACTTAACGGAGGGAGACCGCTTAAAATGGAAAACGAAGAAAAGATATTCTATTCCACGCTTAAAGCCTTACTTGATCAGAAGCTGACCGCAGCGGAAAGGCAGTCGCTTTACGACGAAGGGTTCAAAATCAAATCCCCTACAAGAAAAGCCGCGATAATGGTGGCGCTGTACAAGAAGGCGGCGGCAGGCGATCTCTCCGCCATCAAGGAGCTCATCAACATAGCCTCTTCGGGAGAGCAGGAAAAAAACAACGGAGTACAAGCGGTGATGTTTATTGACGATATCTGAAATAAGATTATCCGAAGCTGTCGGCCGAGGCTACGGAGAATTCTGGAACTGCAAAAAGCGTTACCGAGTACTTAAAGGCGGAAAGGCCTCGAAGAAAAGCACTACAACGGCGCTTAATTTTATCTACAGGCTTATGAAATACGAAAAGAGCAATCTTTTGGTTGTAAGAAAGGTTATGAATACACATAGGGATTCAACCTTTGCGCAGCTTAAGTGGGCGCAGGAAAAATTAGGCGTTTCGCATTTATGGCAGAACACGGTTTCGCCCATGGAGATGACCTATCTGCCGACAAAGCAGAAAATAATATTCCGCGGATTTGACGATGTCCTTAAAATCGCATCCACCACAGTGCCGAAAGGATATCTTAATTTTGTATGGATAGAGGAAGCCTTTGAAATTTCGGACGAAGCCGATTTTGACAAGCTTGACCTTTCCGTTCCGCGCGGAAAAATTCCCGAAGATTTATTTAAGCAGACGACTGTCACTTTTAATCCTTGGAGTGAAAATCACTGGCTTAAAAAAAGATTTTTTGACCATAGGGATGAAAATACTGCAACCTTTTCAACAAATTATCTGATAAATGAGTTTTTGGACGAAACAGATAAGAAAATCTTTGAAAGCATGAAGAAGAACAACCGCAGAAAATATGAGGTGGCAGGGCTGGGTAACTGGGGAATTGCCGAGGGACTTGTTTATGAAAACTGGTCTGTAGGCAGACCCGAAATTCCTTTTGACGAGGAATACAAATGGAAAAGCTTTTTCGGGCTTGACTACGGTTACACAAACGACCCTACTGCATTCATTGCTTTCAAAGCAAATCCGGAGGACAAAAAGCTTTATATATTTGATGAGTTCTACAAAAGAAAAATGCTGAACTGCGATATTGCCGAGGAAATAATCAGACACGGTTACGCAAAGGAGCGAATCCGAGCCGACAGCGCTGAGCCGAAGTCAAACGACGATTTAAAGCGGCTCGGGATTATGAGGATAATGCCGTCGGTAAAAGGACCGGACAGTATATTAAACGGTATATCGTCAATCAGCGAATATGAAATAATTGTCGACCCGAAATGTCAGAACATGATCTTTGAGCTTTCAAGCTATGTTTATGACACTTCCTCAGGCAATTCAAAAGCCGCCGTGCCGAAGGACGAAAACAATCACCTTTGCGACGCGATGCGTTATGCGTTTGAGGATGTGAAATATTTTCACCCGAGGATTCAAGACGGCACAAGAGCCCAAAGCCGCTCGGCGATAAAGGGCTCGGATTTTACAGGAGGTTGGAACGGATGAGCTTATGCTTTTTATTTATTTTCGGCGGCTTTGCATTTACGGTCGGTTACCTTATCGGCTGTACTGCGGGCGGCGGTCCGAAAAAGAAAAAAGAGGTTATCAGAACCGATGAAGGATGTATTGTAAACGAATACATTGATTTTTTAAATTATGACGGTACGATCTCTCACAAGGACGCATAAAAACACTCAGTGTGACACTTACGGCAGAAAGGAGAAAGCGATGAAAGAAAATTCAGAAAACAGCAAGGAAATCAAAGTCCCCGTTAAATTCAATCACAGGACCTATACGCTAAGTTTAGAGGACGCTTCGGTTTTTGCGCAAAAGGGCATGAAATACGATATGATATCCGAGGACTACGAAAAACTGAAAGCCTTAGCGGCAGGAAAGAAAAGCTCGGTTCCCGTTTTTTTGGCGGAGCTTGAAAAGGAAGGCTTAAAATCAAGAATAGATGAGCTTAAGGAAAAATGCGGAGGAGACGAGGATTTTGCAAGGCACATAGCCGAGCTTGAATTAAAGGAATCGGACTTTGACCCTTTAGGAGAAATAAAGAAATATTTCCCCTCTGTAAAGGATATCTCTTCACTGCCGGCAGAGGTCACCGAAAGGGCCGAGACCAGAGGCAGTAATTTACTTGACGAATTTCTGCGCTACAGAGCGGAAATGAATTTAAAAAAGAAACAGGGCGCGGATTTTTTCAGCGCCGCTGAAAATTCAAGCACCGGCTCTTTAAAGGAAGCGGAAACCGATTCAGGCACCGCCTCGGCGGAATTTATAAAAGGACTCTGGGGCGAATAAAAAAAGCCCTAAAAAAAAGAAGAAGGAGAAAATTATTATGGCAATCAATTCAACAGAAAACGCAATAAGATATTCAGACGAGCTTGACAATATGTTCAGGCAGAAAAGCGCCACGGGATTTTTTGCGGACAATGCTCTTGCAACTAAATTCGTAGGTGCGAAAACGGTTATAATCCCCGATGTTGACTTTCAGGGTCTTGCGGACTATGACAGAGACACCGGCTTTTCAAGAGGCGCTATAACCGTAAGCAACACCTCTTACACCATGAAGATGGACCGCGCGCGTTCTCTTCAGATAGACAGAGAGGATATGGACGAGACAGGCATTGCAAATCTCGCGGGAAAAATTCTCGGCGAATATGTCCGCACAAAGGTTGTTCCCGAATGCGACGCTTATGTTCTTTCAAAGCTTGCAGGTCTTGCGGTCAGCCGCAGCAACATTGTTGACGGCGACGCTTCAAAGCCCTACGATACCCTTTGCAAGCTTATCAACAAGGTCCGTGAAGCGGCAGGCTTTGACGAGGAGCTTGTAGCCTTTATAAACGGCGGAATGTACGCCGCTCTTGAAAATTCAAATGAAATTTCAAGAATGATAACCGTATCCGATTTCAAGCAGGGCGACATCAATTTAAGAGTAAAATCCATTAACGGAGTAGCTCTTATTCCTGTTGTTTCGGAAAGAATGAAAACCGGTTATACATTTAACAACACTGCTCTCGGCGGATTCACTCCCCTTTCCTCCGCTAAGGAAATTTACATGCTTGTTTGCCCTAAGAGCGCCGCTCATCTTGTAAAGAAAACCGAGCAGATGAGAATTTTCACACCTGAGCAGAACATTGACGCCGACGCTTACAAATTCGACTACAGAATTTATTACGATGTATTTGTTAAAAAGAGCGGTCTTGACAGCATCTGGGCATTTATTTCGCCTGCTGTAAGCATATCTCAGCAGCCTGCTTCGGCTTCAAAAACAGCCGGCAGCATCAGCGGCTCGCTCAGCGTTAAAGCAACCGCCACAAGCGGAACTCTTACCTATCAGTGGTATTCATGCGAAAATGAAAACAAGGCAGGAGCCGTAAAGATTGCGAACGCGACATCTTCGTCGTTTACAATTCCGACAGACCTTACAGCCGGCAAGTATTATTACTTTGTCCGTATGACGGTTGACGGAATTTCTTCAACAGACTCTTCTGTAGCGGTTATCACCGTAGCTTAAGGCTGTTATAAGTATAAATCTGCCGTTTTGTCTTTCCTTAAAGGAAGGGCAAAACGGTAATTTAAAAGGAGGATAATTATGGAGCTTTCACCGAAAGCGATAAGCGAAGAATATAAAAAGAGTGTGAATTTCAAGGAATCTCTCGGAGAAAAGGGCATGTTCGAGCAGAACAGAATAAACGAAAGATTTTACATAGGCGACCAATGGTACAACTCGGTTTCGGGGAATGACCGTCCGCTTGTGAGGCACAACATTATAAAGAGAATCGGCGAATATAAAATAGCGCAGGTACTAAGCAGACCCGTAACGGTTGAAATAACCGCGGAGGGAGTACCCGATTACAGAAAAAAAGCCGCAAAGCCGTTAAGACAGAAAAATGAATTCAATTTTTCCGACAAGCTGAGTGAGGAAGAAATAAACTGCATTATGAGGGCGCTCACCGAATACCGCTCAACTACCGCAAAAAGAGTGGGCTTTAAAAAGCTTTGCTGTGACATCTTAAAAAAGGCATACATAAGCGGAACGGGAATTCTTTACACTTACTGGGACAGCTCTGTTAAAACGGGGTTATTCATGGACAAGGAAAAAAGCATTGCGATAAACGGAGATATCTGCTGTGAGGTCTTAAATGCGGAAAATGTTTGCTTCGGCGACCCGTTCGAGCAGGACACGCAGGCTCAGCCATATATAATTATTGCAAGCTCCTGCGATATACAGAGCGTTATAAGAGAAGCTGTAAAATTCGGTGCGGACAAGCGAATGCTTTCGAATATCAAGCCACAAAGAAGCAACAAGGTAACCGTTTACTCAAAGCTTTTTAAGACCTCGGATTCCTCCGGCAGTGTGTCCGTAAAATGTATAAAGACCACCGACAGCGCGGTTATAAGACCGATATTCGACACACGGCTTACAAGATACCCGATAGAGGTTTTAAGGTGGGAAGAAAGAGGCAATATGATTTACGGGGAAAGCGAGGTTACATACCTTGTTGCAAACCAGATTGCCATTAACAGAATGATAACCGCGTCGGTCTGGGCGACAATGTCAAAGGGAATGCCGCTTATGGTAGTAAACGGAGACACGGTTCCCGACGGAATTACAAACGACCCCGGACAGATAATCAAAATTTACGGCTCAAACGAGGATATCAATTCGGCGGTAAAATTTATCGATCCGCCCGATTTCAGCAACGACCTTATAAACGGTGTAAACGATCTTATCAAAAACACACTTACCCAAAGCGGGGCAAACGAGGTAGCCCTCGGAGACAGCAAGGCGGAAAACGCTACCGCGCTGACGGCTATGCAGAATGCCGCGTCCCTCCCCCTTATTATTTTAAGGGACAGATTTTATCATTTTATCGAAAATGTGACAAGAATTTGGCTTGATTTCTGGGTCACTCAGTACGGCAACAGGAAAATCAAGCTTGAAAATGAGGACGGAATATTCTACATTCCTTTTTATGCCGAAAGATACAAGGACCTTTATCTTAACGCAAAAATCTGCACCGAGGACGAAAACGGACAAGAGGAGCAAAGCATAAAGCTTTTAGGAGAGCTTTTTGACAAGGGAGTTATCAACAAATACGAATATTTAAAGAGGCTTCCGAAAAATTATATTCCCGATTTAAACGAGCTTATAGACGGAGCAAGAAAGGATGAGAAAAATGACGGTTAACGATATATACAGCAGGGTTTTAATTCTATTAGGCGAGGACGGATTAAGAGAGGTATTAAATGACGACACGCTTTCAAAATCGCATTTTCTTTCATCCTTCAACGAAATAATGAGCGACCTTACCGATGAGGAAAATGAATACGGAATGTATTCAGAGCTTGATTTGCCTCAGCCCTTAAGGCAGGCGGCGCTTTACGGAACGGCAATGCTTTTATCCCTCGAAAACGGTCAGACCGAATCAAACCGCATTTTCTGCGAGCTTTACAATTCAAAGCGCGCGGCGGCAAAGGGCAGATTAAAGCAGATAAAAAATGTTATTCCGACAGCTTAAGGTGACAGACTATGAAGTATACATTTTTAAAAGAAAAGCCCGAAAAAAATCTTTTTATAAAGGATTTTTCGCGCGGAATAAAAGCGGGCGGAGCGTCTGACGACAAGTCTTTTGACTTTTTATCCCAAAGCAACAATATGATTTTTAAAAACGGGCGGCTTGAAACAAGAAACGGATTAAAGATAAAGCAAACGATTTCAAACGATACCTTTTATCCTTACAGAATTAAAAATCTTTCCTACACAGGGACCGAGTTTTATTTCGGCGGCAAGGGCTACAGCACGGCTTACTGCGTCGACACCGACAAGGTAAGCGGCGACATGATAAGAGTTTTTCTTATTGACCGTGAATTTAACATAACCGAGCCGTCGGCAATAATGCTTAACCGAATTGACTCAACATATTTTTCGAGATTTGACAATGTTATATTCATTTCATCAAAGCCTATAACGGGAAGCGGATTTTTCGCATTTATAAGAACCAAAGAGGAAAATTCGGGCGCCTTGGGCTACAGAATATACGAGCTTAAATCCGATTTATCGGGATTTACCGAATGCTACAGCGAATCGGTCTATATTCCGGTTGTTTACATGAACGGGAGAGGCAACAAATTTAATCTTATAACCGACGAAAATTTCAAATCCCTCCCCGACCCTGCAAAGCCCGAGCCTTTAAATCTTTTAAATTCCGCTTTTTACGCTTATTACACCTCCGACAGCTCTTCGAATTCATTTAAGCTTCCCTTTATGAATCTTGATTCCGACAAAGGAATTATCTGCAAGGTTTATACAGAACCGGGGGTTTACTCAAAGTTTACAATACTCGGCAGTGCCGAGGAATCGGACGCGGTTTCACTTTATTCCTACAGTGCGAAGCTGCATCTTGACAGGAGCAACGGAGTTTTCAAATTTACCGTCAACGGCTCGCCGCTCAGCGTTCCCGCCTCTTCAAGCTACGGAATAAACAATATAGAGGTTCTCGCTCACAAAACGACCGAGGGCGGAAAGGAAAAGATATTTTCCTGCAGCGGCTGCACCGAATTTAATTCAAGATTTTATTTTTACGGCAGCAGTGTTTCTCCCGACGAAGTTTTCTCAACAAGAAATACCGCAAAGCTATACTTTCCTAAGACCGGAACAGTAGTTTTAGGAAAGTCGGGTTCTGAAATTTCGGCAATGGGAACCGTTTGCAACAAGCTTGTGGCTTTTAAGGGAAATGAAATCTACAGAATAAGTCAGGGCAACACGAAAACCTACACCTCGGGCGATATTGTCGGCGTTTCCACCGATTTTACAAACACCGAACAGCTTAAAGCCGAGCCCGTTCACAATCTTGTCGGGTGCGACTGTCCGAAAACGGTTATGCCCTGCTCGAACAGGCTTATATGGTTAAATTCAAGCGGAAAGGTTTACACCCTTGCCACCACCACCTACGGAAAGGAAAACAATATTTTTGAAATCTCCGAGTTTATTTCCGATTTTTTAAAAAACGAGACAAAGGAAGATATGAAATCCGCTTCCGCAATTTCCTTTGACGGGCATTACATGCTTATTATAGGAGAAAACATTTATATTCTTAATTACAAGACAAAGGATTTCGGATATCCCGAAAAATATTCGGGCGCGCTGTCAAGCGACGGGTCGGTTTCGTGGTTTTTATATAAAAACGCTTTAAGTGGATTAAACGCAAGCTGTATCGGAATAGGCTCCGTGCCTGCCGTTTGCTGTAACGCCGAATCGGATTTAAGCTATATAAGCGTTTTTGAGGGAAATAATGACGAGGTTAAACTTAGAAAAAACAATGAGGATACAACCGAGAATAAAAAGATATCCTGCGGATTTAAAACGCAATATATTGATTTTTCCCTGCCGCTTCAAAAAAAGAGGCTTAATGAAATAATACTTGACATTTCCGCAAGCTCTGATGTAACCTTAAAAGCGGAGCTTGACGGTGTCGAAAAATGTTATATTATAAGACCCGACAAAAACGGCTCTATGATAAGGTTAAGACCGTTTTCCTTTCCCTTTTACAAGCTGAAAATCGGTTTTTCATCCGATAATAATTTCAGCTTCGGAAGCATAATGTTTAAATACAGCATATAAAAGGAATGATTTTATAATATGAAAAGAACGGCTCTGATTATTCTGTCGGTTATTATGCTTCTTTGCGGCTGTACGGCGGCGCCCGAGAAAAACAAATCCGAAGAGAGGATTTATGACGACGGAAAATATCTTACGGGAATCTGGATGACCTTTACAGAAATAAAAACGATGTTTTTAAGCGGAGATTTCAGATCCGCCTTTGACGGTGCGGTAGAAAACCTGAAAACCGCAAAGATTACCGACCTTTATTTTCATGTCAGAGCTTTCTGCGACTCGGTTTTCCCCTCGGAATACTTTCCGACAGCCGTTTATGCGCAAAATCTCGATTATGACCCTTTTAAATATGTGATAGAAAAGTGCCACGCGGAAAACATTCGGGTTCACGCATGGATAAATCCATACAGGGTAAAAAAGGATATTACCGATATTGAGACTTTAAACCATAACAGTCCCGCATACATTTGGCTTAAGGACGAAAACGCCGGCAACGACCGAAATGTTATAATCTGCAGCGAGGGAATTTACTTAAATCCGGCGTCTGCCGAGGCAAGAGCGCTTGTTTTAAACGGAATAAGGGAAATACTTAATAATTATGCTGTTGACGGAATACATTTTGACGATTATTTTTACCCCTCAACCGATGAATCTATTGACGCCGCCGATTATGCCGAATATTGTAAGACCGCAAAAACCCCGTTAGCTCTTGAGGATTACAGACGGGCAAATGTCAACGCGCTTATCAGCGGAGTTTACACGGCGGTTAAGTTTGTAAACAAAAAAATTGTTTTCAGCATAAGCCCCGCGGCGTCAATTGACAGCAATTACAACAAGCTTTATGCCGACATAGAGTCTTGGATAAAAAGCGGCTGTATAGATATGATTATTCCCCAGCTTTATTTCGGATTTGACTACCCCGACAGCAATTACCGATTCAAAAAGCTTTTAAGCGACTGGAAGACTATCGCGAAAAAAGGAAGTACAAGGCTTATTATAGGGCTTGCCTGCTACAAAACAGGCACCGAGACCGAGCCCGACTGCAAGGAATGGAAGGACGGAGCAGACATTATTTCAAAGCAGGTTAAAATCTGCAAAAATGACAGCCTTGTCCGAGGTCATATTTACTTTTCGTATTCCTATCTTTTTTCAGAAGAAGAAATCCTTAAAAAATCAAGGGAATACATACTGAAAATATAAAAAACAGCGCCTGCGGAAATTTTTCCGCAGGCGTTAAATTTTAATCTCATTCAATTGTTTTCAAAATAAATTCTTTCGGCGCTCTTTGTGCCTTTAATTACCTTAAAGCCCTTGCGGCGAAGCCTTGCGATTATCTTATCCTCAAGGCATACAAAGAAATCCTCATGGAAAAGCGCCCATAAAGTAAACCCGACTAAAATCGCCTCAAATACACTTAATAATACTCCTGAAAAACTCATAAGCTTACCTCCGACGAACATCTGTTCGTTTCACTGATTTTATTATAACCTGATAAAAGAATTTTGTCAAGACATTTTTGAAAAATTTTTATCAGCCTTATGCTAATATAATAATATGTTCGGTGTCCCGAAATATTCCCTCCTAAAAAATAAAAATGTCGGTTGTAATTTAGGCAACGATATGTTAAAATTATAATGTATACTTTATAAAGGAATGTTATATATGGAAAACAGTGAAAAGAAAAAGGTTTTAAGCTGTATTCAGCCGAGCGGAATGCTGACATTAGGCAACTATCTCGGAGCGCTTAAAAGCTGGATTGCCATGCAGGAGGATTTTGACTGCATTTATGCGGTTGCCGATCTTCATGCGATAACCGTAAGACAGGAGCCTGCAAAGTTCCGCGCACAGATTTATTCTACCTGCGCGCTTCTTCTCGCGCTCGGTCTTGATCCTGAAAAGAATACTCTTTTCATTCAGTCTCATATTCCTGAGCATGCTCAGCTTACATGGCTTCTTTCCTGCTACACGCAGTTCGGCGAGCTTTCGAGAATGACTCAGTTCAAAGATAAATCCGCAAAGCATGCCGACAATGTCAATCTCGGACTGTTTTCGTATCCCGTGCTTATGGCGGCGGATATTCTGCTTTATAAGCCGGATTATGTTCCTGTAGGTGCGGACCAGAAGCAGCACCTTGAAATAGCCCGCGATATTGCTTCCCGTTTCAACGGAATTTACGGAGACGTTTTCAAGCTTCCAGAGGCATATATACCGAAAAACGGCGCAAGAATAATGTCCTTGCAGGATCCGACCAAAAAAATGTCAAAGTCTGACGAAAATCAGAACGCCTATGTTGCAATTCTTGACGACAGGGATACAATTATAAGAAAATTTAAGCGTGCCGTAACCGACAGCGGCTCAGAGGTAGTTATGCGCGAGGATAAGCAGGGCATATCCAACCTTATAAAAATATACAGCTGTGTTACGAATAAAACCGTAAGCGAGGTTGAAAAGGAATTTGAGGGCAAGGGCTACGGCGACTTTAAGCTTGCCGTGGGAGAGGCGGTTGCCGATGAGCTTGCACCGATTAAGGAAAATTACGAAAGAATTATTTCGGACAAAGCCGAAATTGAGAGAATTTTTTCATTAGGGGACGCGGTTGCGGAAAAAATCGCAAGAAAGACCTATTTCAAGGCAATGAAAAAGGTCGGTTATGTTTTATGAGCGACGCAGGCAGGGAGTTAAACCAAGCTTATAAAAAGGTTACAAGCTTTGCCGCGGCAAACAGATTCCCCCATGCTTTTTTAATAGAGGGAACCGATGAAAGCGAGTGCGAAGCGCTTGCTTTGATGATAGCAAAGACCGCCGTCTGTAAAAACGGCTCGGCGCCATGCGGAAATTGTCCCGAATGCTTAAAGGCGGAACACGGCTCGCACCCCGATATAGAAGAAATTACCGCTTTAAAGGACAAGAAGAACATAACCGTAAGCCAGATAAGGGAGATTATAAGCAAAGCCTTTATAATTCCCCATTCGGGGCAAAGAAAGGTATTTATAATAAAGGACGCACACAAGATGAACGAGCAGGCGCAGAACGCTCTTCTTAAAATTCTTGAGGAGCCGCCTAAATATGTTGTGTTCGTGCTGACAGCGGCTTCAAGAACGCTTCTTTTAAATACCGTTCTTTCAAGATGTATTCTTTTAACCCTTTCTTTTTCTGAAAGCAGTGAGCAGTCGGATAAAGCGGACAGCCTTGCAAAGCAGTACCTTGAATTTTTTAAGTCAGGAAAAGAATATGATATGCTGCTTGTGATGAAAAGCTTTGAAAAGGACCGCGCTCTTGCCGACGAATTTTTCTCAAGGCTAAGAGTAAATGC
Organism: uncultured Eubacteriales bacterium; assembly: GCA_934466515.1. Lineage (GTDB taxonomy): Bacteria > Bacillota > Clostridia > Oscillospirales > Acutalibacteraceae > UBA737. Next base: position 152,081 of record CAKSLH010000003.1, on the reverse strand, counting down.
AGTACAGGAGCTTAAAAACAATTTAAGCTCGCCTGTATATTCGAAAATGCTTTCCCTGCTTTGCGCCGAAATTCCTAAATGGCAGCAGCTTCTTAAAACAAATGTGAATTTGGCGCTTTTGTCATGTGCGGCGTCAAATATGGAGGATTATAAATGACTAAGGTCATATCTGTAAAATTCAAAGAGGGCGGAAGGTCTTATTTTTTCGACCCGAATAAATTAAATCTTAAAATAAATGACAGCGTTATTGTTGAAACAGCTAACGGAAATGCCTTCGGAACCGTATGCTCCAAAATAAAAGAAATTGACGACGGTCAGCTCAAATCCGAGCTTAAAAGGGTTTTAAGACTCGCGACGGACGCTGACAGAAGGCGCCTTTTCGATAACAAGCAGAAGGAAAAGGACGCTTTTAAAATTTGCGAAAGAAAAATCGAAGAGCATAAGCTTGAAATGAAGCTTGTCAATGTTGAATATTCCTTTGACGGCGGAAAGATAATATTTTTCTTCACTGCCGACGGCAGGGTGGATTTCAGAGAGCTTGTAAAGGACCTTGCAAACAGCTTCCATACAAGAATAGAGCTAAGACAGATAGGTGTGCGCGACGAGGCGAGAATGCTCGGGGGAATAGGAATTTGCGGTCAGCCCTATTGCTGCAAAAGATTTCTTGACGATTTTCAGCCCGTTACCATTAAAATGGCTAAGGATCAGGGACTCTCTCTTAATCCTGCAAAAATTTCCGGCAGCTGCGGAAGGCTGATGTGCTGTCTTAAATACGAAGAAGATTCCTATAAGCATCTTCTTTCTATTACCCCGAGTATAGGAACGCTGGTTAAGACACCCGAGGGAACAGGCACGGTTGTCGACTCAAATCTTATCTCCGGCGAGCTGTCTGTCAAGCCTGAGGACGGCGAAGGAATGCCCTTTAAGACCCACCGAAGCCGTGTAAAGGTGCTTTCAAAGCCAAGAAAAGGTGAAAAATCCCCTGAAAATTCTAAATCTGACAAATAATACAGATATTTACTCTTGCATTTTTTATGATTTGTTGTTACAATACTGTTAGTAACCGCTGACTTTTTAAGTCTCGATGTACTATATTTAACGCTTAATGGAGGTGTGACCGATGGCTTATAAGATTTCTGATGAATGCATCAGCTGCGGTTCTTGTGCCGCAGGATGTCCTTGCGAAGCTATCTCCGAGGGAGAAACCCATTACGAGATAGACGCTGATAAGTGCTGCAGCTGCGGTGCTTGCGCTGCCGGATGTCCTGTTGAAGCAATTTCCGAGGACTGATACTTAAAAAAAGTACACGGAAGGGTTTTTAAAAACCTTTCCGTGCTTTTTTAATCGAATAAAAAAAGTTTACCAAATTTTAAGTGATTTCAGGTCGAAAAATCTACTAAAAAAACTCTTTACAGACCGTAAACAGATTTACATAAAATTTAATTCATTTTACGCCTGCATAATCGGTAATTAACCTTTTCCAACGAGTTATCCACCGTAAATTTCCCGATTTGACCCATAAATTGCCAAATATTCACCCCAAACGGTTGAATAGTCGGTGGATAAGTTTGATAACTTATAAGGTTAAATCGGTTTACATAAAGTATAAAAATGCAAAATTTCGGCGAATAAAAACGAATAATTTAAAACAGGATATAAAGAAGCGCCGCCATAAGCATTTTATCGCCTTTTTCGCTTGAAAGAAGCAGAATAATTCCTAAAATTAAAAAGAGATCGGGGTCGGAGCTCAAAGCGTTCATATTGCCCGAATTAAGCCCAAGACTGTTTAAAACAGAACCTATAAAATTACTGTCCTGCTGACGGTCAGGATTTTGATTTCGGCTGTTCTCCCGCGCGCTTTCCTGCTTTCTTTGCTCGCTCGGTCTTTGATAAGCAGGAGTTCTGTTCAATCTGACAAACGGCGGAGTTGGCGGCATTTTATGAACCGAGCGGTCGAATTTGCTTTTGGAATTCATTTCGCGCATCCGTTCAACAGCCCTTTGTGTTTCGCGCAAAAATTCTTCGTTAGATATGTCAGCCATAATTCACCGCCCCTTAAAGTTTTAAAAATCGAGAAGTCCGCTTTCTTTAAGATAAGGAAGCATTTCTATAAGCTTGATAAGCTTAATCGCCGCGTCAACCTTATTTCGGCGCTCCTCGCTTAAGTTAGGCTTAAGCGCCGTTAAAAGCGCAATTCTCTTATCGTCCGATTTGGAGTTTAACTTTGAAAAAACAGGCATAAGCTTTTTTATATACTGCGGATCGGGTCCTGAATTATCATATTCTTTAGGCTCGCCGCTTTGAGCACCCAAAAGCCCCTCTGCCATGCGGCGAACCTGTTCCATGCTTTCGGGGTCGTTTAAAATTCCCTCAAGCTTTGAAGATAAATCATCCATTTTTCTTTCCGCCGCCTAAAAAGTTATTAAGAATTCCCTGCGCCTTTTTTCCGCTTAATATTTTTTTAAGCTGTTCCCTGTCATTTAAGGCGTTTAAAATATTTTGGCGGTCGGAGTCGCTAAGCTTATTTAAAAGCGCCCTTGTATCGCCTGATTTGGCTTTTTCCAAGGAGTTTTTATCAATGCCCGATTTTTGAGCCGCCTGCATTATTTTATCTAAATCATAATTTCTGTTATTCATATACATCACCCTATTACTAATTTTATGAGGTTAAAGGCTATGAGATTACTTATTATTTCAGATTCGCACGGCAGATATGAAATCGCCGACAGAATCATAGGAGAAAACAAGGATGCCGAGCATGTATTTTTTCTCGGCGATAAAACCGAGGATATCGAAGATTGCCTATGCAAATATCCGAATATTGCCTTTCATATCGTAAAGGGAAACTGCGATATGTTTTCAAAATATCCGAATTGCGATATTATAAGAATAGAAAACACAAACATCCTTTTTTGCCACGGGCATACTTTTTCCGTTAAGTTTACAAAAGACATTTTAGCGGATTACGCTTTAAAAAACGATTGCGCTTTAGCGCTTTTCGGGCATACTCATCAGGCTTACGAGGGATATGTTAACGGCGTTTATCTTGTAAACCCGGGGTCGTGCGCAGAGCCGAGAGACGGCAAGGGCTCTTATGCGGTAATAGATATTCGGGATAACGGAATACTTGCAAGTATTATAAGAATTTGAGGTTACTATGCAGCTTACATTAACAAACGCAACCGTTGAGCTTTCGGGTGAAAGCATTCTTGAAAATATAAATATAGAAGTAAATACAGGCGACAAGGTAGGAATTATCGGCAGAAACGGCTGCGGAAAGACCACGCTTTTAAAGGCGATTTACGGCACCTATGATGTAATTCCGGCAAGCTCCAAGAGCGTGACGTCGGGAACTGTAATAGGAATGCTTGACCAGATGACCTTTGAGGACGAAAGCAGGACCTTGCTAGACGAAATATTAACCGCCTACTCTCATATTACCGAGCTTAAAGAAAAGCTTGACTCTTCCCTTTTAAAAATGGAAAACGACCAAAGCGAGGAAAACATAAAGGAATACACGCTCCTGCTCGATATGTTTACGAATGCCGGCGGATTTTATTTCGAAAAGGAATATGAGGCGGCGCTGTCACGCTTCGGTTTTTCAAAAGAGGATAAATCAAAAAAGCTCAGCGAATTTTCAGGCGGACAGAGGACAAAAATAGCCTTTTTAAGGCTTCTGCTTTCAAAGCCCGATATTCTTCTGCTCGACGAGCCGACAAATCACCTTGATGTCGGAGCCATATCTTGGCTTGAAAGCTATATAAGAGAGTATAAAAAAGCGGTAATAACGGTATCCCATGACAGAATGTTTCTCGATAACACCGTAAACCGAATTTATGATATCGAAAATAAAAAAGCACATTATTATGCCGGAAATTATTCCTTTTTTGCCGAGGAAAAGAAAAAGCGCCAAGCTTTGGCTTTAAAAAAATACGAGGCTCAGCAGGAAGAAATTAAAAGGCTCAACGATTTAGCCGAAAGATTTCGCTATAAGGCTACCAAGGCTAAAATGGCGCAGTCAAAGCTAAAGCAAATAGAGCGGATGGATATTTTGGACGCGCCCGAAAAATCGGACACGAGAACCTTTAATTTTAACCTTTCTCCGAGATACAAAAGCAGTGAAACCGCTCTTACGGTAAGAAATCTTGAAATCGGTTTTGATAAAGCCTTAGCCGTGCTTAATTTCACTGTTCAAAGAGGCGACAGGATAGGAATTATCGGTCAAAACGGCATAGGAAAATCAACACTGCTTAAAACCCTCACGGGCTCAGTAAAGAAAATTTCGGGAGAATTTTTATTCGGCGAGCAGGTGGATATCGGATATTTCGACCAGCAGATGGCGCATTTTAAAGGCGGTATTTCCGTGCTTGACGATTTCTTTTCTTCTTATCCTTATTTTACCGAATTTGAAGCAAGGAGCATTTTAGGCAGATTTTTGTTTACAGGCGAAGAGGTTTTTAAAACCCTTGATATGCTTTCGGGCGGAGAGAAAGTAAGGCTTGCGCTTTGCAAGCTTTTTATAAAACAGCCTAATTTTCTTATTCTCGACGAGCCGACTAACCACATGGACATTGAGTCAAAAGAAGCGCTCGAGGATATTTTATCGGAGTACGGCGGAACAATGCTTTTTGTTTCCCATGACAGATATTTTATTAAAAAGCTTTCAAATAAGCTCCTTGATTTTGAGCCCGACGGCACCGAATTTTATGAATACGGCTACTCTCAGTATTTAAGCTCGCAGACCGAAAGCGTACCCGAAGAAGCGCCTGTCAATGTGAAAAAAGAGAAAAAAGAAAAAAGCAATTATGTGACCCCCGGAAAGCTAAAGGCAAGAAAGGAACGGGCTATAAGCAAGCTTGAGCAGGAAATAGAACAGGCAGAAAAGGAAGCTGAGGAATTAAAGGCTCAGCTGAATGACGAAAAGAATATTTCCGATTATGTTCTTTTGCAGGAGCTGTCAAGCAAGCTTGAATTAAACCAGCAAAAGCTATTTAAGCTTATGGAAGAATGGGAAAGACTCTGCGAGGAATAATTTTTGTGCCGTAAGGCACACAACGGTCTAATGTCTAAAATCTAGCGTCTAACATCTAGAACAATACCCCTCAGCCGCGCATAAAGCGCGACAGCTCCCCTCTGTATTGACATTCGTCAATAAGAAGGGAGCCTTGTTTTAGTTTCAGCAGAAACCCAAGCTTCCCCTTTAGACAAAAGGGTTCCCGTCTTCCGGAGGAAAAAGTGGATTTGCCGTAGGCAAAGACGATAGGGTTTGATTATATCCGTGCCGTAAGGCACACATCTATCTAGTATCTAAAATCTAGCATCTAGTATCCAGAAAACAAAAGCTCCCACCTAAAAAGGCGGGAGCTTTTTAAATTTAGTACACACATCTTCCCGGACAAGATTTCGCTTCCGGAAGCAACTGATAGCGCGGATAAGAGGGTCCGCGGTTTTCAGATGTTCTATGAAAATGTGAGCACTAAAATTCAGAGAATCAAACCAACTCGATAATAGCCATTTCAGCTGCATCGCCGCGGCGAGGGCCGGTCTTAATGATACGGCAATAGCCGCCGTTTACATCCTTATACTTAGGAGCGATCTCATTGTAAAGCTTTGCAACAACATCTTCCTTAGTAATAAATGCCATAGCCTGACGCTTGCTGTGAAGACTATCGGTTTTAGCGAGTGTAATATACTTCTCTGCCATTGAACGAACTTCCTTAGCACGGGTAACGGTTGTTTCGATCCTGCCGTTTTCAAACAGGAAAGTAACCATTGCACGAAGCATAGCAGTTCTATGGTCGCTGGTTCTGCCGAGTTTACGGGTACCTGCCATTTATATTCACTCCTTTAATCAATCTTCGTTTTTCTTTAGGTTAAATCCGAAGGATACAAGCTTCGCGATAACCTCTTCCAACGATTTTCTGCCGAGATTTCGAACCTTCATCATATCTTCTTCGGTCTTATTTGTGAGGTCTTCAACAGTGTTGATTCCTGCACGCTTAAGACAGTTGAAGCTTCTTACAGAAAGGTCAAGCTCATCAATTGTGAGATCAAGAACCTTTTTCTTTGCATTATCGCTCTTTTCAGCCATAATGCTTTCGGTTTCAACATTATCAACTATATTGAGGAACAGTTCAAAATGTTCAATAAGGATTTTTGCGGAAAGCGAAACTGCTTCGTCCGCACTTATTGAACCGTCGGTCCACACCTCTAAGGTAAGCTTATTTTTATCAATAGCACTGCCTACGCGGGCATTGTCTACAGTAAAGTTAGCCTTTAAAACAGGTGTATAAATCGAATCTACCGGAATTACACCGATAACGCTCTGCGCAGATTTATTCTTTTCTGCGGGAACATAACCGTTGCCCTTGTCAAGAGTCATTTCCATATTAAGCTTTGCGCCCTCGTCAAGAGTTGCAATGTACATATCCGGATTGAGGATCTCAACCTCAGAATCGGCTTTAATGGATGCAGCGGTCACTACACACGGGCCTTCTGCCTCGATGTAGATTTTTTTGGCGCTGTCTGAATGAAGTTTTGCTATAAGACCCTTAAGATTCAATACGATCTCAGTAACATCTTCTTTAACGCCGGGAACTGTAGAAAATTCATGAAGAACACCATCAATCTTAACCGAGGTTATCGCAACACCGGGGAGAATTGAGAGGAGAACTCTTCTCATGCTGTTTCCAAGCGTTGTAGCATAACCGCGCTCAAGCGGCTCCATAACAAACTTTCCGTAAGTGCCGTCTGCTTTAAGCTCGAGTGTATCAATTCTGGGCTTTTCAATTTTTTCCATCTGAAAGCTCCATTTCTCCGCACTGGTTTTATTTTTTTCAGGCGCACCGATAAGTGCGGCTTAAAGGGTGCGCGCCGTTATTACCTTGAATAGAACTCGACGATGAGCTGCTCATCAACAGGAGCCTCAATCTGCTCGCGTGTCGGAAGAGCAATTACCTTAGCGGTAAGCTTCTCGCGGTCAACATCTATCCATTCCGGTACCGGCTTTGAACCGTTTGCTTCAATTACAGCCTTCATTTTCTCGCTTGAACGAGACTTATCGCAAACCGATACAACATCGCCCGCCTTTAAAAGGTAAGAAGCGATATCAACACGGCTGCCGTTGACCTCAAAATGGCCATGTCCGACAAGCTGTCTTGCTTCGGCTCTTGAAGAAGCAAAGCCTGATCTGTAAACTACATTATCAAGACGGCTTTCGAGAATTTTTAAAAGGTTATCACCTGTGATACCCTGTTTTCTCTCTGCAACATCGAAATAATGACGGAACTGATTTTCCTGTACGCCGTAAAAGCGTCTGGCGGTCTGTTTAGCACGAAGCTGAAGACCGTATTCGGATGACTTCTTTCTACCCTGTCCGTGCTGGCCGGGAGCGTATCCGCGGAGCCCGAACGAACATTTTTCAGAATAGCAGCGTTCGCCCTTTAAGAACAGCTTCTGTCCTTCGCGGCGGCACTGTCTGCAAACTGCACCGGTATATCTTGCCATCTGTTACACCTCCAAATTATTTTCTGCATTTATTTATGCAGGTTATTATACTCGTCTTCTCTTGGGAGGACGGCAGCCGTTATGCGGAATCGGGGTAACATCTTTAATCATGCTAACCTCAAGACCTGCTGACTGCAGAGCGCGGATAGCAGCCTCGCGTCCGGCACCGGGACCTTTAACATAAACCTCGACAGTCTTAAGACCGTGCTCCATAGCAGCCTTAGCAGCCATTTCGGCAGCGCTCTGAGCTGCGAAAGGAGTAGACTTCTTTGAGCCTCTGAATCCGAGCTCGCCGGCAGAAGCCCAAGAAAGAGCATTGCCCTGAGTATCGGAAATAGTAACTATCGTGTTATTGAAGGTCGACTGGATATGAGCGGCACCACGTTCAATATTTTTCTTTTCACGGCGGCGGCGTGTAGCGGTCGCCTTTTTAGCAGTAGCCATTAGTTCTTCCTCCTACTTATTTCTTCTTGTTAGCTATCGTTCTCTTCGGACCCTTGCGTGTACGCGCATTGGTCTTAGAACGCTGACCTCTTACGGGAAGTCCCTTACGATGACGAAGTCCGCGATAGCTGCCGATTTCAATAAGTCTTTTGATATCCAATGCTACGGTACGGCGGCGGTCGCCTTCGACCTGAAGATTATGGTCGATGTACTCACGAAGCTTGGAAATATCTTCTTCAGTAAGATCCTTAACTCTTGTATCGGGGTTGATACCCGTATCGGCAAGAATCTTTTTAGATGTTGTAAGACCTATTCCGTAAATGTAAGTAAGTCCGATTTCAACTCGCTTTTCATTAGGAAGGTCAACACCAGCAATACGTGCCATTTATCAAAGCACCTCCATTATTTTGTTAAGAGTAAATTAGCCCTGACGCTGCTTATGCTTCGGGTTTTCACAGATTACCATGATTTTACCCTTACGCTTGATGATTTTGCATTTATCGCAAATCTTTTTAACAGAAGGTCTGACTTTCATTTGGATTATACCTCCTTAAATTTTTGACTGTCTTATTTGGAACGCCAAGTAATGCGTCCCTTAGACAGGTCATACGGGGACATTTCTACGGTTACCTTATCGCCGGGAAGAATTCTGATGAAATTCATCCGAAGCTTTCCGGAAATATGGGCAAGTATCTGATGTCCGCCCTGTATTTCTACCTTGAACATTGCGTTAGGCATAGCCTCAACAACGGTTCCTTCAAGCTCGATCATATCTGATTTTGACATTGTTTCCCTCCTTTAATTTTGTGCCGCATTGAATAACGCGCGGCGGACAGATCGGTTTGTTTTCATCTTTTCTTCATTGATTGAATCTAAAAGAAAGGTTAAATGACGTGGATTTTTCCGTTTTGGATTTTCAAGTCTTCGCTTTTTGCCGTCAACGACATAAACAAAGTTCTTGTCTTCCTTTAAAACAGCCATTAAAAATCCTTTGTCTCTTCCTCTCCTTGAGTACACTAAATCGCCCTTCATAGCTCTCAGTCGGCGACCGTCATAATCTGGGGTCCGTCGGGAGTAATAGCAATTGTGTGTTCAAAATGAGCGGAAAGCGATCCGTCTCTTGTTAAAGTGGTCCAGCCGTCAGGCATAATCTTTACTTCGGGTTTTCCGATATTAACCATAGGCTCTATGGCAATCGTCATACCCGGCATAAGTCTTATACCGTGACCCTGAGTGCCGAAATTAGGTACCTCGGGCGCTTCGTGCAAATGGGTTCCTACTCCGTGGCCGACAAACTGTCTGACAACGGAAAACCCGTTTGCTTCGACATAGCTCTGAACCGCATGGCCGATATCACCTATTCTGCCGCCAACAACGGCAACTCCGATACCCTTATAAAGTGCATCGTGGGTTACCTCCATCAGCCGCTTTGCCTCGGCGGAAACATCACCGCAGGCAAATGTGGCGGCATTATCGCCGTGATACCCGTCAAACATCGCACCGAGGTCGATACTTACTATATCGCCCTCAACGATTCTGCGTTTGTCAGATGGTATGCCGTGAATAACCTCGTTGTTGATAGATATACACGCGGTAGCCGGATAGCCTTCATAATTCTTGAAGTTGGGAACTCCGCCCTGACTTCTTATATAATCCTCGGCTATTTTATCAATCTCGGCGGTTGTAACGCCGGGTTCTACCGCGCTGCCAGCTATTTTTAATGCTCCGGCCGAAATTCTGCAAGCTTCTCGCATTATTTTCAGCTCGCGGCCGGTTTTAAGGACTACCATATACCTTATATCTCCGAAAGCGCTTTCAGCACAAGCTCGGTTGTGTCCTTGACATCATCCTGACCCTGTACCAAAACCAGCTTATCCTGAGCTTTGTAATAATCCTTGAGCGGCTCCGTCTGATCGTGATAGACCTTAAGTCTTTCAAGAACGGTCTCCGGCTCGTCATCCTTACGGATAACAAGGTTGCCGTCGCAATTATTGCAAACACCCTCGATTTCGGGCTTTTTGAACTCGGTATGATAGCTTGCGCCGCATTTTTCGCAAACGCGTCTTCCCGACATTCTTTTTACGATTTCTTCATCCGCAACTTCGATTGAAAGAGCGGCGTCAATCGTAATATTCATATCGTCAAGCGCTTTTGCCTGAGGGATTGTACGGGGAAATCCGTCAAGAATAAATCCGTTTTTACAATCCTGCTCAGCGAGGCGTTCACGGATAATGCCGATAACGACATCATCGGGAACTAACTTACCCTGTTCGGTATATGCCTTAGCCTTAAGTCCCATTTCAGTACCGTTTTTAAGTGCAGCACGGATAATGTTGCCGGTTGAAATGGTCGGAATATTGTATTTATCTGAAATAATTTCAGCCTGAGTGCCTTTTCCGGCACCGGGGGCTCCCAAAAGAATCAAATTCATTTTCAATACTCCTTTTTATCAATCAAGAAATCCCTTATAATGACGCATCATCATCTGAGATTCGAGATTCTGAACGGTATCAAGCGCAACGCCTACGAGAATGAGTATCGATGTACCGCCGAGTGAAATATTTATCTGACCGATATTACCCAAAACTATCGGGAGAATAGCGATAACGCTCAGGAAGATAGCACCGAGAAGCGTAACTCTTGAAAGAATTTTAGAAATGAAATCCGAGGTCGGTTTTCCGGGACGGATTCCGGGGATAGCACCGCCGTTTTTACGGAGGTTATTTGCCATTTCAACAGGATTGAACTGAATCGTCGAGTAGAAATAAGCAAAAGCAATTATCAGAAGGAAATAGATAACCGCATAGAAAACTCCGCGGGTGCTGAAGAGAGCGAGAACCTTATACCATGACGGCTGCTTTAAAGCTGTACTCTGGCTGACGAACGACAAAATCATTGTCGGCAGCATAAGGATCGAGGATGCAAAGATGATAGGCATAACGCCCGACATATTTACCTTGATCGGAATGTGCGTATTCTGTCCGCCGTACATTTTATTGCCGACTACGCGTTTAGCATACTGGATAGGAACTCTGCGCTCCGCATTTGTCATCCAGACGATAAAGGCGACAACAACGAGGAACAATACCACAACTGCGATAACAGCGGCTTTATTGCTGCTCCATGAAGCCTTTAAGGTTGCGTATGCCTGAGGGCCGCGGGAGATAATACCGGCGAAAAGAAGTATCGAAATACCGTTTCCTACGCCTTTATTATCAATCTGCTCGCCGAGCCACATTACAAGCGCCGAGCCTGCGGTAAGAGCGAGGACGATTACAAATCCCGCGAATACCATAGCGCCGGTACCCGAAATGCTCAAATAGCCGTTACCCTTAAGATAGAAGAAGTAGGCAACACCCTGAATAAGAGCAAGAATAATCGTTGCATAACGGGTGATAGAAGCTAACTTCTTCTGTCCCTCTTCGCCTTCCTTAGAAAGGCGCTCAAGAGCAGGGATTGCTACGCATAACAACTGGATAATAATTGAAGAGTTGATGTACGGGGTAACCGACATCGCGAAAATAGCGCCGTATTCAAGGCCGCCGCCGGTGAGGATTGAGAGATAGCTGAAAAATTCGCTGTTCTCGCTCGCCGTTTTTGCGGCAGATCTTAATGCGTCATACGCTACGAAAGGAACCGGAATAGCCGAGCCAATGCGGAAAATTACGATGATCATGATAGTAAAAAGAATCTTATTTCTGAGTTCTTTTACCTTCCATGCATTTCTTAAGGTTTCCAACATACTCAGATCACCTCAGCCTTTCCGCCGACAGAATTGATTTTCTCTGCGGCGCTTGCCGAGAAGGCATTGAGCTTAACAGTAAGCTTTTTAGTGAGCTTTCCGTTACCTAAAACCTTTACTGCATTATCAGCAGTTTTGATGATTCCTTTTTCCTTAAGAGCAGCTGCGTCTACAGTTGCGCCGTCCTCGAAAACCTCGAGAGCGGAAACATTGACAGCAGTTACTTCTTTTGCAAAAATATTATTGAAGCCACGCTTCGGAACGCGTCTCTGAAGAGGCATCTGACCGCCTTCAAAGCCGGGTCTCATTCCGTGACCGGCACGAGCCTTCTGACCCTTATGGCCTTTACCGGCTGTTTTGCCGTTGCCTGAGCCATGTCCTCTGCCTATGCGCTTTGAATCTCTTGTAGAACCCAAAGCAGGTGACAAATCGTGCAATTTCATTGTTCGCACCTCCTTGCATAATTAACGCCTGATAAGGCGCCGCCTTACGGGCTTTGCATTTATTTGTTTGATTTAATCTTCAACGATCTTTACAAGATGTGAAACCTTGTTTATCTTACCTTTAGTCTGAGCGTTATCGGGCTGAACCGAAATATCTCCGACCTTATGAAGACCAAGTGCTTCAACCGTTGCAATCTGATCCTTTTTGGAACCGATAGTGCTCTTTACGAGCTTTACCTTAAGGCCGGCAGCCTTTTTCTTTGTAGCCATTGTGCTGCTCCTCCTTAACCTATGATTTCCTTAGCAGTTTTTCCGCGAACGGCAGCGACCTGCTCGGCGTCGCGTAAAGCTGCAAGACCGGCAACAGTTGCACGAACTACATTGCACGGATTGTTTGAACGAAGAGCTTTGGTACGGATATCCTTGATACCGACAATTTCAACAACGGCACGAACTGCACCGCCGGCAATAACACCGGTACCGGGAGCGGCGGGCTTTAAAAGCACGCGGCCTGCACCGAACTCTCCTATAACTTCGTGAGGAATTGTAGTACCCTTAAGAGAAACCTTGATAAGATTTTTCTTTGCGTCCTCGATACCCTTACGGATGGCGTCCGGAACTTCGCCGGCTTTACCGAGACCGAAGCCTACGATACCGTTGCCGTCGCCGACAACAACCAAAGCTGCGAATTTCATAATGCGTCCGCCCTTAACGGTTTTGGATACGCGGTTAATGGAAACTACTCTTTCCTGAAGATCTAATGTTGATGCGTCAATATTTGTAGCCAAAAGTATTCCCCCTCCTTATTAGAACTTGAGGCCGCCCTCACGGGCACCTTCGGCAAGCTCCTTGACACGGCCGTGATAGATATAACCGCCGCGGTCGAAAACGACCTCAGTGATTTTCTTCTTCTTGGCACGTTCAGCTATTAACTGTCCAACCTTGCGGGCACCCTCTTTGTTTGAGCCGCTCATGCCGAAATCCTTTTCGTTTGAGCTTGCCGCACAAAGGGTAACACCCTTTTCATCGTCGATAAGCTGGGCGTAAATATTGCTGTTGGAGCGGAATACATCAAGACGGGGAGTAGCTGCTGTTCCGCAGATCTTAGAACGAACGCGGGCATGGCGCTTAAGTCTCGCCTGATTGCTGTTAGGTTTGCTAACCATTTAAAATACACTCCTTTTTTACTTCTTAGCACCCTTGGCTGCTTTACCTTCTTTGCGGCGGATATGCTCATCGGCGTATTTAATGCCCTTGCCCTTATAAGGCTCCGGCGGACGCTTTTTGCGGACATCTGCTGCAAACTGGCCAACCAACTGCTTATCGGCACCGCTGATAACTATAGAGTTAGGAGCCGGTACTTCAATCTTAATTCCCTCAACCTCGGGAATGATTACCTGATGAGAATAACCAAGGTTCATAACAAGGTTATTGCCCTGCTTCTGAGCACGGTAACCTACGCCGTTAACCTCAAGAGTCTTTGAATAACCCTCGGTTACGCCCTGTACCATATTGGCAATAAGTGTACGGGTAAGTCCGTGTAATGCGCGGTGTTCCTTATCATCGGTAGGACGGGTAACAACGATTGTTTCGCCCTCATGCGCTACGGAGATATCCTTATTGAACTCATAAGAAAGCTCTCCCTTAGCGCCCTTAACGGTGATGGTGTTTCCGTTAATCTTAACATCTACACCTGCGGGAACCGCTATAGGCATTTTTCCTATTCTTGACATCCTTCTTACCTCCTTACCAAACAAACGCGAGGACTTCGCCGCCAACATTAGCTTTGCGAGCCTGTTTGTCTGTCATAATACCTTTAGAGGTAGAAAGAATTGCTATACCGAGGCCCTTCATAACCTTCGGCATATCTTCTACATTTGTATAGATACGCAGACCGGGCTTTGATACTCTGCGAATACCGCTTATGGTCTGTGCTTTATTGTGGCCGTACTTCAATACGATATGAATTACGCCCTGCTTTCCGTCGTCTTCAACGGAAAAGCTGCTGATGTATCCTTCATCGAGAAGAATCTGAGCGATTGACTTCTTAACATTTGATGCAGGAACATCTACCGAATCGTGTTTCGCCGAAGAAGCATTACGGATACGCGTAAGCATATCGGCTATAGTATCGGTGATTTGCATGCCGTAAACCTCCTTTAGATTTGTGCCTTACCAGCTTGCCTTCTTAACTCCGGGGATCTCGCCTTTATAAGCGAGCTCTCTGAAACATATACGGCAGATACCGTATTTGCGAAGATAAGCATGGGGACGGCCGCAGATCTTGCATCTGTTGTACTGTCTTGTTGAAAATTTAGCGGGACGCGCCTGCCTTACTTTCATAGATGTCTTAGCCATACTTTTTTCTCCTTATCTCGCAAACGGAGCGCCCATAAGAGTAAGTAACTCGCGAGCCTCTTCATCTGTCTTGGCGGTAGTAACAATAATAATATCCATACCGCGAACCTTATCTATTTTATCGTACTCAATTTCAGGGAAAATGAGCTGTTCCTTTACGCCGCAGGCATAATTTCCGCGACCGTCAAAAGAATCGGGATTGATTCCTCTGAAGTCTCTTACGCGCGGTAAAGCGGCATTGAAGAAACGGTCGATAAACTCGTACATTTTTTCTCCGCGAAGTGTAACCTTAGCGCCGATAGGCATTCCCTCACGAAGCTTAAAGTTCGCAACGGATTTCTTTGCACGGCACGGTATAGCCTTCTGACCGGTAATTTTGCTGAGATCGCTTATAACGGAATCAACTACCTTTGAGTTGTCCTTAGCCTCTCCGCAGCCTACATTGATAACGACCTTCTCGAGCTTCGGAATCTGCATAACACTCTTATAGCCAAATTTGGTCATCAATGCAGGAGCTATCGAATTTTTATATTCGTTTCCAAGCGTTGACATGTCATGTCCTCCTTACTCTTAAAAAGTCTCTCCGCATTTTTTGCAAACGCGGTCTTTTTTGCCGTCCTCATAGATCTTTGTGCCTACTCTGGTCGGCTTATTGCACTTCGGGCAAACTAACTGTACCTTGCAGGCATAGATAGCGCCGTCGGTCTCGATAATTCCGGAGGGATCTCCGGCCTTTTTCGGTTTTACATGTTTCTTAACCTTGTTAAGACCCTCAACGATAACCTTCTGTTCCTTAGGGCTTACCTGAAGAACCTTTCCGGTTTTCTTGCGGTCCTTTGCGTCGCCTGTAAGAAGCATTACGGTATCACCGGTTTTAATGTGAAGCTTACTCATATTTTTCTACCTCCCATTAAAGTACTTCCGGAGCAAGAGAAAGGATCTTTGTATAATCCTTATCACGAAGCTCACGCGCTACCGGCCCGAAGATACGGGTACCTCTCGGATTCTTATCATCACGGATAAGAACGGCTGCATTTTCATCAAATCTTATATAAGTGCCATCATTGCGGCGAAGACCTTTTGCAGAACGAACTACAACAGCCTTTACTACATCGCCCTTCTTAACGGAACCGCCCGGAGCGGCCTTTTTAACAGAAGCAACGATAACATCGCCGATGTTGGCGTACCTCCTTTTGGAGCCTCCCAAAACACGGATGCACATAATTTCTTTAGCACCGGTATTGTCGGCAACCTTGAGGTAACTCTGTTGTTGTATCACAGTGGTTTCCTCCTTAAAGCCAAATTACTTAGCTTTCTCAACTATTTCGGCAACGCGCCATCTCTTATCCTTTGAGAGAGGTCTCGTTTCCATGATAAGCACTCTGTCGCCTACGCCGCAGGTGTTGTTCTCATCATGAGCCTTAAGTCTTATCGTGTTTTTAATAATCTTCTTATAGAGCGGATGCTTTACATTGTCCTCGATAGCAACAACAACGGTTTTATCCATTTTATCGCTTACGACTTTGCCCACTCTTGTTTTACGAAGGTTTCTTTCGCTCATATTCAGCTACCTCCTCTTTTAAGCGTTAGCGCTGTTTGAAAGCTCTTTCTCGCGGATAATTGTCTTAACGCGAGCGATGTCCTTCTTTACAGCTGCTATTCGCATGGGGTTGTCGAGCTGATTAATGGCATGTTGGAAACGAAGATGGAACAATTCATCTTTAAGCTTTGCCAACTGCTCATTAAGCTCCGGTAAAGTGTTATCTCTGATTTCCTTTGCATTCATTACTGCTCACCACCCGTTTCCTTGCTTATAAACTTACATTTAATCGGAAGCTTATTAGCTGCAAGACGCATAGCCTCGCGAGCCAATTCCTCGGATACGCCGCCGATTTCGAACATAACGCGTCCGGGTTTAACCACTGCTACCCAGTACTCCGGAGCGCCTTTTCCGGATCCCATACGGGTTCCGAGAGGCTTTGAAGTAACCGGCTTATCAGGGAATATTTTTATCCAGACCTGACCGCCACGCTTGATATAACGAGTCATAGCGACACGGGCAGCTTCGATCTGATTAGAGGTAATCCACGCCGGCTCTAAAGCCTGAAGACCGAAATTTCCGTGGGTAACTGTATTACCTCTTGTAGCGGTACCGGTCATACGGCCGCGCTGCACTTTACGGTATTTAACACGCTTAGGCATTAACATCAGCGGGCTCCCCCTCTCTTAGAAGTTCTGCGGTTCTCATTAAGAACCTCGCCCTTATAAATCCAGACCTTAACGCCAATTCTGCCGTAGGTAGTGTTTGCCTCTGCAAAACCGTAATCAATATCTGCTCTAAGGGTCTGAAGCGGAATAGTACCCTCATGATACTGCTCGCTTCTTGCGATTTCGGCACCGCCCAAACGGCCCGAAACCTGAGTTTTGATACCCTTTACGCCGAGACGCATTGCTCTGCCTATAGAGAGCTTCATTGCGCGGCGGAAGGATATACGCTTTTCAAGCTGGGTTGCGATGTTCTCGGCAACAAGCTGTGCGTCCGCATCGGGATTTTTAATTTCAACGATGTTGATAACGACATTCTTGCCGAGCATCTTCTGGCAGGTTTCGCGGAGCTTTTCGATTTCAGCGCCGTTTCTTCCGATAACCATGCCGGGCTTTGCGCAGTGGAGATGTAATCTCACGCGCTTATCATCGCGTTCAATTTCGATTTTAGCAATACCTGCACTTGAAAGTGCCTTTTTAAGGTATTTACGGAGGTTATAGTCCTCAACAAGCGTATCTCCGAACTTCTCGTCGCTTGCAAACCAACGCGAGTCCCAGTTTTTAATAATGCCGACGCGTAAACCGTGCGGATTAACTTTCTGGCCCATAGTTTTAACCTCCTAACTTAAATATCGCGTTCTTTAAGAACGAGTGTTACATGGCTTGTTCTCTTTAAGATGCGGTGAGCGCGTCCGTGGTCCTTAGCGCGGATTCTCTTGAGAATCGGGCCGGGGCAGGCTGCACACTCGGCAACATAAAGCTTAGACATATCCATGTTTTTGTTTTCAGCATTTGCCATAGCTGACTTCAAAAGCTTTTCTAAATACTCACAAGCGGACTTAGGAGTAAATTTGAGAATAGCCATTGCTTTGTCAGCGTCCTGATTTCTTATTAAATCGAGGACTATCTTCACCTTGCGGGGTGAGATACGGGCATATTTAAGAGTAGCCCTTGCTTCCATAAATTCTATCTCCTTTCGGCCGCTTACTTACCGGTAGTCTTAGCACCGGCATGGCCTTTGAATGTTCTGGTCGGTGCGAATTCACCGAGCTTATGGCCAACCATATCCTCAGTTACATAAACCGGCACATGCTTACGGCCGTCATGAACTGCAAAAGTGTGTCCGACGAAATCGGGGAATATGGTGGACGAACGGCTCCAAGTTTTAAGCACGCGCTTTTCACCGGCTGCATTCATTTCCAGAACTCTCTTGTACAGAGCTTCCTGCACATAAGGGCCCTTTTTAATACTTCTTCCCATTATGAAATCTCCTTTCGTCTGACTTACTTACGACGCTTAACAATATACTTATTGCTCTGCTTATTCTTCTGGCGGGTCTTGTAACCGAGTGTAGGTTTACCCCACGGGGTTACAGGTCCGGGACGGCCGACAGGTGATTTACCTTCACCGCCGCCGTGCGGGTGGTCGTTCGGGTTCATTACAGAACCGCGGACTGTAGGTCTCCAACCCATGTGACGCTTACGGCCTGCTTTGCCGTAATTAACATTCGCATGCTCGGGATTGGATACTACACCGACAGTAGCCATGCAGTTCTCCGGTACATTGCGAAGCTCTCCCGAAGGAAGGCGGAGAAGCGCCATACCGTTTTCCTTAGCCATAAGCTGAGCCATGTTTCCGGCACTTCTTGCGAGCTGAGCGCCCTTGCCCGGATAAAGCTCAATGTTATGAAGGAATGTACCAACCGGAATATTAACGAGCGGAAGCGCGTTACCGGGTTTGATATCCGCATCGGGACCGCTGACGATTTTATCGCCGACTTTAAGATCCTGCGGAGCGATTATATAGCGTTTTTCGCCGTCCTCATACTGAACTAATGCGATAAATGCAGAACGGTTAGGATCGTACTCAAGAGTAAGAACGGTAGCGCTTACGCCGAAACGCTCTCTCTTGAAATCGATAACTCTGTACTTTCTGCGGTTTCCGCCGCCTCTGTGGCGGACTGTTATCCTGCCGTAGCTGTTACGGCCGGCATTCTTTTTAATAGGTTCAAGCAAGCTTCTCTCGGGCGCTACCTTTGACAGACCGGAATAATCCATGGTTGTCATATTACGGCGGCCGTTAGAAGTCGGCTTGTAATGTTTTATTGCCATTTGTTTCACTCTCCTGTTTAGGCTTAGCGAAGCTTTTAAGTAAAGCTTCATACATCACCGGAAATTTTAAAATTTCCTTAAATTACGCTTACATAAGTCCGTCGAAAAATTCGATCGGCTTTGAATCGGCCTTTAAAGTAACGATTGCTTTCTTATAGGAAGCGGTCTTGCCCTCGTAACGGCCCATTCTCTTTAACTTTCCGCGTACATTCACGGTGTTTACCTTGGCAACATCGACCTTGAAAAGCTCCTTGACTGCGTCTGCAATCTCGTACTTTGTTGCATCGGGGTCGACCTTGAAGGTGTATTTCTTGCCGGCAACGCCCGACATGCTCTTTTCGGTTATGATAGGAGCGATAATGATATCCTGAGCGGTTTTCATTATGCGTACACCTCCTCGATTTTCTCTACGGCACCCTTAACCATTACGAGTGTATCGGCATGAAGAATGTCATAGGTATTGATTGTATTGAACTGAGCGGATTTAACTCCCTCGATGTTAGCAATACTCTTTACTGCGAAAGCGTCGTTATTCTCAAGAACAACCAAAGCTTTCTTTCCTGCGCCGATAGCCTTAAGGCAATCTACAACGGTCTTTGTCTTGTATCCGTCAAGCTTAAGCTCGTCGAGTACAATCAGATCACCCGTTGCAACCTTATCGGAAAGCGCAGATTTAAGAGCCAAACGGCGAACCTTCTTATTAAGAGCATAAGAATAGTCTCTCGGCTTCGGAGCGTGAACGATTCCGCCGTGTCTCCACTGAGGAGCTCTGGTAGAACCCTGACGCGCATGGCCTGTGCCCTTCTGTCTCCAAGGCTTTCTTCCGCCTCCGGAAACCTCTGTACGGGTCAGAGTGGACTGTGTGCCCTGACGCTGATTGGCAAGAAAATTAACAACTGCTGCGTGCATAACAACCGCATTGGGCTTTATACCGAAGATCGCATCGTTAAGATTCATCTCGCCTACGCTCTTACCTTGCATATCAACAACTGCTATATTAGGCATAACTCAACACTCCTTCCCTTAAGCTTTAACGCTGTTGAAAAGAACTACGATTCCGCCCTTGGGTCCGGGAACCGCACCCTTGACTGCGATGATATTCTTTTCTGCGTCAACCTTAACTACGCTGAGGTTCTGAACGGTTACGCGCTCATGTCCCAAGTGACCTGCCATCTTCTTACCCTTGAAAACTCTCGAGGGAGTTGAGCAGGCACCGAGAGAACCGCCGTGGCGGTGAACAGGACCGGTACCGTGAGTCTCTTTGAGTCTTGAGAAATTCCAGCGCTTGATTGTGCCGGCATATCCCTTACCCTTTGAAGTTCCTCTGACATCTACACTGTCGCCCTCAGCAAAAACATCTGCCTTGATTATGTCGCCGACATTCAGAGCGGAGGTATCCTCAAGTCTGAATTCACGAAGAACCTTCTTCGGAGCGACATCGCCTTTTGCAAAGTGTCCCTTTGCAGGCTTCTTTACCTTTGAAGCTTTCATATCGCCGAAGCCGATCTGAACTGCTTCATAACCGTCGTTTTCAGCGGTCTTCTTCTGCGATACTACGCAGGGGCCTGCTTCAATTACGGTTACGGGAACTACGTTCCCCTTTTCATCAAAAAGCTGGGTCATGCCGAGCTTTTTTCCGATGATTCCCTTTTGCATTAAAATTTCCTCCTTTGGTTATTGGTCAGCCTAAGCCGACTTGACCTTGGCGCGAAAAGGCCGCTTTAAATATATAATGTATATTAAAGCTTGATTTCGATTTCAACACCAGCGGGGAGCTCAAGACCTGTGAGTGCCTCGACCGTCTTATTAGAAGGTCTGATAACATCAATAAGTCTTTTGTGAGTCCTCATTTCGAACTGTTCGCGGCTGTCCTTATATTTGTGAACAGCACGAAGGATTGTAACGATCTCTTTTTCTGTCGGGAGCGGTACGGGACCTGAAACCCTTGCACCTGTACGTTTAGCGGTTTCCACTATCTTTTCAGCGGACTGGTCTACAAGCGCGTGATCGTAACCCTTGATACGAATTCGGATTTTTTCTTTCACTGCCATGTGAATTTCGCCTCCTTGATTGGTTGGCGGGCAAAACTTACACCGTGCCGTGTTTTTCTTATAGGCACATTATAAAACCGGCAATTGCTGGGGTCGCAGTCAATTCCGGAACAGCAGCCAAGCTGCCGTTGGTACAGAAATTCGCAAGTATTTCCATACCCTCAAGAAGTTCTTTCGCCCGGTTTAAAATCGGACATACTCCGCGGAAATTTCCCGACTCGACGGTCGGCCACCTCCCGCATCAACGCATGTATAACGCCGCATTTACGCAGCGTACCTTGATATAATATCATAAACAAAATATAAAATCAAGTGTTTTTTTTAATTTTTTTCTTTTTTACGGCAAAAACCGTCACGAACAGAATTATATCCGTAAGAACTACCGCAAAAACCAAATAAACAGCTATTCTTTTATTGCTTTTTTTATCTGTTTTTTCGGTTTTTTCCTGTTTATCTTTTATTTCGGCTTTCCTTTGTTCCTCTGCTTTTTTCTCTTCCTCAAGCCTTTTTGCCTCTAACTCCTCCTGCTCTTTGTAGGTCACGATATTCTCAAACATATCGTTTTTCAAAACGTCCTCGCCGACCTCGGTTTTATAAAGCCCGTAAAGACAGGGAGAATATTTCTTTATAGAGGAAGCCTTTGTGTTTTTGCCGTCCGCGCCGTTAAGCCAAGCCTTAAACCAAGTGTTATGCTGAGACTTATGCTTTTCAAAGCCCTCCTGAGTTACATTAAATGCGGTTTTCCCGCCGAAGCTTCCAAGAGGCTCGTCGATATTAAGGCTTATCTGATTTACATTATATAAATGTACATAATATTTCTTTACGGTATGAACGCCGTAAGCTTCGGCAATGTCGGGGCAGAAGCTGTCATTTCCGGAATTCATAACCGCCTCTGTAAGAGTCGCCGCATTTAAAATATGCTGACCGTGTCCGTATTCTCCGGCAAAATCATGGCCTACCGCAACAAGAGGCTTATATTTTCTTATAAGATAGGTTTGATACTCTACCGCGTCGGCATAAGAAAATCCTGCCTTTGCGAGATTTTTAAGGGCGTGGTCCTTATCGTCCGCCCAAGCGTCGGGGAAAGCGCTGATTTCGGGATAGTTTCTTACTCCCACCGTCCAAAGTCCGCTTAAAAGCTCATGGTTTCTTTTAAAGTTTACATTATGGTTGGTAAAATACGCAACCTGAACATTATACTTTCTTTCGCCTGCATACAAAGGAAGAAGTCCAGCAAAGAAAAGCTGTTCATCGTCGGAATGGGTCGAAACAAGCAGAAGGTCTGCTTTTTCACAGGGCTTGCTCCAATCCTCGACATCAGATGGCAAAACGCCGTCCGAAAAAGCGGAAATTTCGCTTACCTCGGTATTGCTTTCAAATTCGAGATTTATATTTTTTAAATCATTAAGAGGGATTTCCTTTAAATCGACAAGGCAATGCAAAAAGCTGTTTTCAATTTCGTTTCCCGATATTTTAAAGGAAGCCGCATTTTTTAAAAATATAATATATATGTATCTTGCCTCATCTTTTAATTCCAGACTGTATTTTCCGCTTAATTTTTCGTATGACAAAAAATCGCCGTCAAACAGCTTCATTGATGACGGCGACATATTTATATCAAGCTTTGACGCTTCTTTTTCCTCGGCGCTTACAAAAAATCCGAAAACGGAAAAAGCGCAGACAAAAATCAAAGCTAATGCCGCAATTTTAATTTTTAACTTCATAAGCTCTCCTTTAAAGCTTTTTTTCAAGGCAGACAAGCTGTATGCCCTTTATTCCGTTAAAATCGCAGGGGACTATATCGGCCTCGGTGTAGCCGAGCTTATTATAAAGCCTTCTTGCGTTTAGGTTTTTCTCGTTTGTATCCATTCTTAGATGTGTACATCCCGATTTAAGGGCATATTCCTCATAAAAAGCCACAAATTTTGAGCCTATGCCCTTTCCGCCCGCGTCGGGATCGACCGCCAAGGTGTGAAGCACCATAATCTTATCATCGGGAACATCCTTATACTCCCAGTCGGCATTGCTGTACTCGGGAACCTGAATCTGATTAATTCTGGCGCATGCTAAAATTTCGCCGCTTTCCTCATAAACAAAGAAATCGTCGGCGAATATTGCGTCCTCCACGGTTTTAACCGTCGGATAGACCCCTCTTATCCAGCCTATGGAGGTTTTGCCCTCTTCTTCGTTTAAAAGAACCTTTGAATAAACATTATAAGCTTTTTTAATATCATCAGCATTTGCTTTTCTTATAATCATAATAATTTACCTCAAATTTTAAAGTGATACTATTATAAATTATTTTATCTTTAAATTCAATGCTTTAATTATAAAAAATATGTGTGCCTGCAGGCACTTGATATAACCAAACCCTTCCGTCTTTGCCTTCGGCAAATCCACCTCCCCTTTCGTCTAAAGGGGAAGCTTTGGTTTCTGCAAAGACTAAAGAAAAGGCTCCATTCTTATTGACAAATGTCAATACAGAGGGGATTCCCCTGTTAGGGGAAATGTCTGTGATAGCAGACAAAAGGGTTCCCGTCTTCCGGAGGAAAAGCGTCGGCGCGCTTTATGCGCGACTGAGGGGTATTCTTCTAGATTTTAGACATTAGATTTTAGATATTAGACCAATGTGTGCCTAACGGCACGAAATAAATATTTATTTTTTATCCGAGCGAAATGCTGTCAATTTTCTTAAGCTCTTCTTCTGAAAATTCGGTGTTTTCGCATGCCTTTATATCATCAAGAATTTGCTTTGTTTTTGACGCGCCGATAAGCACCGAGGTTATTTCCTTTTTTGAAAGGAGCCATGAAAGCGCCATTTCAGCCAAGGTTTGTCCTCTGCTTAAAGCAAGAGAATTAAGCTCGGAAATTTGCTTTAATCTTTCGGGGGTTATGGCGGATTCCTTTAAAAATCTGCCGTCGGTCTTAATTCTGCTATCCTCGGGAATTCCGTGGAGATAGCGGTCGGTAAGCATTCCCTGAGCCAAGGGGCTGAATGCGATTATGCCCTTTTTAAGCTTATAAGACGCATCTTTAAGACCGTTTTTCTCAACTGTTCTGTCAAAAATCGAATAGCGGTTCTGATTTATGACAAACGGGCATTTTAGCTCCTTTAAAATCTCTGCCGCCTTATAAAGCGTTTCGCCGTTATAATTCGAAAGTCCGACATAGAGCGCCTTTCCGCTCGAAACCGCAGAAGACAGAGCCGACATTGTTTCCTCTAAGGGCGTTTCGGGGTCGGGACGGTGGTGATAAAAGATATCTACATAATCAAGATCCAGTCTTTTAAGGCTTGCGTCAAGCGACGCTAAAAGATATTTGCGGCTGCCGAAATCGCCGTAAGGTCCGTCCCACATGGTGTAGCCCGCTTTGGTGCTGACGATTATTTCGTCGCGGTAAGAGTAAAGCTCTTCTTTTAAAATCTTGCCGAAATTTCTTTCGGCGCTTCCGGGGGCAGGGCCGTAATTATTAGCAAGGTCAAAATGCGTAATTCCGTTATCAAAAGCGGTGAAAATAAGGCTTTTCATATTTTCAAAATCAGCATTGTCGCCGAAGTTGTGCCAAAGCCCCAAGGAAAGCGAGGGAAGCTTAAGTCCGCTTTCTCCGCACCTTACATAAGGGATAACATTATATCTGTCCGAATTTGCCGTAAACATAAATTTCACTCCTGAAAATTTATTTTAATCAAAACTAAAAAGTGTTTTTTGAATGCTTTCGCTGAACATATTGTTTTTAGTCACAGCTGTAACCGCCGTGAATTCCTCTTTTTCAAAAGAGGTCTCGCCGCCAACAAGCGCGGCGGCATTTTTAACCGCAAGATAGCCCATTGCAAAGGGATTCTGAACTATAAGAACATCCATTTCGCCGGTTTCAAGCATGGAAACGGAATTTAAATTTGAATCGAAGCCTACAGCGCAGACCCTATCCGAAATTCCAAGCTCCTTTACCGCCTCGCCGATACCGAGAGTTATCCATTCGTTAAAGCCTGCAAGCATATTTATTCCGGGGTTTTCGGAAATAAGCTTTATTGCCGCCTGCTTTGCACTTTCGACATTGCTTTCCGACGGGCTTGAAGCTACAATTTCCGCTTTTTCAGCCTCGCTCACCGCCTGCTTAAAGCCTTTTTCTCTTTGCTGACCGTTTGCGGTGGTCTCCAAAAAGCTTATAAGTCCGATTTTTATATCGACATTATTATTAAACGCTTCAATTCCTGCCTTAGCCGCCGCTTTTCCTGCCGCAAAGCTGTCGGTTCCGATAAACATATCGACAAGCTTACTTGAAACTCCGCTGTCGACGGTTATCACCTTAACTCCCTTTTTAACCGCGCTTTCAACCGTTCTGTCCGAGCGGGTGTAGTCTATAGCCGAAAGGACTATGGCATCTGCGCTGTTTTTCACCGCCTTATCAATAAGCGCGTTCTGCGCCTCATAGTCCTCTTCGCTTTCAGGACCCTCAAAGGTGACTTTGACATTATATTCCGTAGCCGCGGACTGCACTCCGCTTTCCATTTTCTTAAAAAAATCGGAATTTACGGATTTAGCGATAACGGCGATATATATTTTTTTGTTTTTATCCGTTTTGCAGCCGCAAAGCGAGAATAAAAGCAAGAGGCTTAAAACAAAGGCTGTTATTTTTCTTATTTTCATTTGTTTTCACCGCTTTCCTCAATTCTCGGAATTCTGACAGTTACCTCTGTTCCCTCGTCGAGCTCGCTTTTAATGCTAAGACCGTACCTTTCACCGAAATAAATTTTAAGCCTGTCATTGACATTTTTAACACCTATTCCGCTCGAATCACTCTTTTCCTTTTTAAGAATTTTTCCGCACTGCTCCTCGGTCATCCCGACGCCGTTATCGGAAACCGTAAACAGGATATCGTCCGAGCCGTCTCCTGCTTTTTTAAGGGTTATTTTTATCTCTCCCTCGTCTACCATGCGGTCAAGCCCGTGGTAAATAGCGTTTTCTATAAGGGGCTGCAGAGTTATTTTATTGCAAAGATACCCTGTAAGGCTTTCGTCGGTATCAAACGAATAAGTAAACTGGTCGCGGTATCTGTAGCTTTGGATAATAAGATAGCTTTTAGCGTGGTTTAACTCATCGCGGATTGGAATAAGCTCTTTTCCTCTGCTTATGCTTATTCTAAAAAGCTTGGCAAGAGCGCTTACCATTGCGGCGGCGTCCTTGTTTTTTCCTTGTTCGCACATCCACTGAACAGAATCAAGCGTATTATAAAGAAAATGCGGATTTATCTGCGCCTGCAGAGCCTTTAGCTCGGTTTTTCTAAGCTGAGTTTCCTCATTTCGCACCTTTTCCATAAGCTTTTTAATTTCACCCGACATGTGGGCAAAGGAATTATTAAGCTCTGTTAGCTCCTTAACCGAATTGTTTCTTATTTTATATTCAAAGCTGTCGGCGCTGTTTTCAAATTCCTTCATATCCTTAATAAGTCTTTTTACAGGCTTATTAAAAACCCTCTGATATATAAGCACAACCGCGACGCATACCGCAAAGCAGCACAAAAACGCAATGCTTACGCTGAAAAATATCTGCGCGGTCTTTTCGTCCTCAAATTCGTCCGTGTAGCTGATGCCTATTATTTTCCATTTTCCGTCTGAAACGGAGCTTACGGCGGTTATTTTTTTACCCTCTGTAACAACTCCGCCCGAAAGACTTTGCGCAGGCTCGGTGCTTTCGGATTTAAGACCCGAAAACAGCATCTGCTGCTGAGGGTGGTAAATAACATTTCCGCCGTTATCCGCGATATAGCAATATCCGTGGCTTCCGACGCCGACCTTATCTATATAATCCGCAAGCTTTACAAAGCTGAAATCGACCGCTATATAAACGCCGTTTTCAAAAACGGGAGCATCTGCCCTTTTTGCGGCTGTGACAACCCACGGATAGCTTCCCTCAAAGAGGGTCTGAACATGGGGCTTTGAAATGGAAAATTCGGGCGACGCGTCAAAGCTTTTTTTATCAAAGGACAAATCCTTATAAATATTTTTAAGGTTTTTTGAGCTGTTTCCCGTACACTGAATTATTTCGCCGTTTTCCCCGTAAACCGCAACCGAAACAATATCGCTTTTTATTTTTAAAAGCGAGCTTATTTTATCCGCGAATTCTTCCTTTGAAATGCTGTTTTTTGAAAGCTCCGTTATCCCGTCAAGCTCATAGCGCATTGAGTCAAGGGTATTGTTAACCGCAACCGCCGCCTGAGTGACGGTCTGCTCGGTATTTACCCTAGCGTTTTGCTTAAGAGAATTTCCGTAAACCGAGGCGAAGATAGCAACGGTGCAGGAAACGGCTGTCAGCGATGCGGCGACTACCGCGGCGACCGTCAGCGCCGAAAGGCTGATTGCAGGCTTTAAGCGTTTTTTCATTGCGTTTCCCTCGACTGTCTTAATTTATTCGGCGATTCGCCGTAGAATTTTTTAAAGCAATAGCTGAAATAATGCTGGTCGCTGTAGCCGCACTTTTCGGAAATTTCAAGCATTTTAAGAGAAGAGCAGACTATCATATCATAAGCCGCTTTCATTCTTTTTTCGGTTAAAAGGGTGATGAAATTCTTGCCCTTTGTCTTTTTAATAAGTGCGCTCAGATAATTCGGGCTTACGGCAAGCTCGTTGCTCACGGCGGTAAGAGAAAGCTCCTCGTCGCCGAAATTCTTATCTATTATTTCGATAACCCTGTCGCATAAAACCTCGCTGTCTCTTTTCTGCGAGCTTTCGATAATTGTTTTTGCGCTCATGCAGAAATTCGTAAGCTCCGTTTTCATAACGCTTTCGCTGCTGTATGAGGTCATGCGGGAAAATATGGGATTATCCTGAATAAGCTTCATAAGTCCGCTTTTATCCGAAACAGCGCTTACTACTCTGTAAACGGTAGCAATAATCTGCATTACAAGAAGATTTGCGTTTTCAGGGGTATTGTTTTCATAAAGTCCGTTTATAAAACCGTCTAAAGACTGCTTTGTTCCTACCTTAAGCAGCTGTTCAAGGCTTAAAACCGTTTTCTCGGCTATATCGAATTCAAGCTGGGTATCGCTTTCCTGATCGTTTATAAATCTAACCTCGCCGTTTCCGTCTGAAGTATACCGTCTTGCGGTGACAGCCTGAAAATAAGCGTCCGAGCAGGCGGAAAGCTTTTTAAATACTCGGCTGACGCCTATTGTGCAGGTCTGATTAAGAAGCCTTTTTGAGGTCTGAACGATTTCCTTTAACGGAAGCTCAAGCGCAAGTGCAGGGTCTTTATCCTCATTTAACACAAGCAGAGTTACGGCTCTGCCGTATACAACAAAGCTTTTAGATTTAAGATATTTAGACATAACATTTGAGATAAACTCAATATGCTTTGAGGATGTGCACTCACGGTTTTTAACATCCTTGAATTTTGAAACCATAACGCAAAAACCTGAATTTTCAGCGTTTTTTGCGATTATTTTAAGCTCCTCCGCTCTTGAAATCAGCTCCTTCTCATTAAGCTGGGATTCATTTGAGCCGAGCATAAGCGGCATTAAAAATTCTGATACCTTTGCCCTTTCAAGCTGAATTTTTAAGTCCTGATCCAAAAATTTTACTGCGTTTCCGATTTTCTCATCCATTTTCCTATGGATTTCAAAAAGCTCGTGTGACATTTCCTCGGAAGAAATAGGCTTTAACAGATAGCTTATGACATTATAATCAATCGCGGTTCTCGCATATTCAAAGCTGTCATATCCGCTTAAAAAAACGATTTGCGTAGCAGGTCTCATTTCCCTTACCTGCCGTGCCAGCTCAAGCCCCGAAATCATCGGCATTTTAATATCGGTTATAATAAGGTCGGGCTCTAATGTTTCTATGACATCCAAAGCCTCAACGCCGTTTTCCGCCTCTCCGATAACCTCGAATTCCGCCGACTCCCAATCTACCTTTTCAACAAGAGCATGCCTTAATTCCACCTCATCGTCAACAACCAAAACAGTATATTTCATAACATGCTCCTTTTACTTTATATTATTATATTTAATATAACATTTTTAAAATAAATTTTCAAGGCAGAGTAACAGAACAGCCAACCCTGCAA
Source organism: uncultured Eubacteriales bacterium (assembly GCA_934466515.1). Lineage (GTDB taxonomy): Bacteria > Bacillota > Clostridia > Oscillospirales > Acutalibacteraceae > UBA737. The sequence continues at coordinate 123,100 of CAKSLH010000003.1, read as the reverse complement.
TTAAACGGTGCAGGGCTGGCTGTTTTTGCATTTAATTTTTAATCCATTTTGCGTAAAGAGTCATTGAGCCCGAAACGGTATCGGTGCTTTCCCAGCGTTCGGTGCAGGCGCTGTCCTTATACCAGCCGGCGAAAGTGAAGCCTTCCTTGACGGGGTCGTTCTCAAAAGGAACGGTATCGGAATATTTAAGCTTAACGCTTTCAACAACCGAACCGCCGTCCGTTTCGAATTTGACGGTAAAACCGCTGTGACGGACAATGAACACCGTCGCTGCTATCAGCACTATACTTAGCACCGCCACCATTATATTCGCACTTCTTACCGACATTTTGACCTTTGCATAAAGTCCGCCGGTTTTTTTCGGAGTGTTATTCAAAGCTGCGTTTTCCGTCACATTTACCACCTCTTAATTATTTGCGGGCAAGGTATTTACGCATATCAATAGCGCAGGCAACAAGGATTATAAGACCCTTTATAACATAAAGCATATTAGCGTCTACAGAAAGGAAGTTAAGACCTACGAATATTATCTGCAATAAGAACACGCCTATTACAATTCCGCTTATTTTTCCTGTACCGCCTACGAACGAAACACCGCCGATAACGCATGCGGCAATTGCATCCGATTCATAGTTAAGACCTGTATTAGCCGAGCAGGAAGCAATTCTCGCGCCCTCGATAAAGCCTGTTATACCGTACATAACGCCAGCAAGGACGAAAACAAGAACAATTGTCTTAAATACATTTACGCCAGAAACATTAGCCGCCTCTTCATTTGAGCCAACGGCAAACATATTTTTACCGAATTTGGTTTTATTCCAGATAACCCACATTACAGCCGTAAGTATTACCGAATAAAGCACATACTTAGGAACCGCAACGCCGCCTACGGTAAACAGAGTTCCTCTTACAAAATCGGTATAGGAAGAATCAAGTCCAGAAAGGGTCTGACCGTTATTTCCGCCTATCATAAGATACATAAGAACAAGACCGAATACAATAAGCTGAGTTGAAAGAGTAACTATAAACGGATGAAGCTTGAATTTAGCAACGAAAAATCCGTTTACAAGTCCGACAGTCGCTCCGACGGCGATTACTATTAAAAGCACCGCCCAAAGAGGCATAACGGGTAAATTCGGGAATATTTTTTTCGCGTAGGTCGTCATCTGAAGCAGAGACGCCGCGATACATGCGGTAAGACCTACACAGCGGCCGGCTGAAATATCGGTACCCGTAAGAACTATTGCTCCGCCTATTCCCAAGGCTATCGGCAGCTTTGCGGCTGTCAGCGAAATAATATTAACAACCGATGAAACCGACAAAAATGCCGGAACTCTTATTGCGATATATATTATCGCAATTGCAATGATAATATACATTGCGTTATTGAACAGTAAATCCGTGATCATTCTGCGCTTATCGGCACCGGAGGAATTTGAGAATTTTTCCCTCCATGCCGCAATGCGGCTTTGTTTCTTTAAAGTTGCAGCAGACATATTCATTCCTCCGTTTTTATGCAAATTTAGCGGCAAGTGTCATAATTTCTTCCTGAGTTGCCGTGGTTGCGTCAACCTCTCCGGCAAGCTTTCCGCCCGACATTACAAGTATTCTGTCGCAGACACCCAAAAGCTCGGGCATTTCCGAGGAAACCATTAAAACTGTTTTTCCTTTTTCGGCAAGGTCGATTATAAGCTGATAAATTTCATATTTTGCGCCGACATCAATTCCTCTTGTCGGCTCGTCAAGCAAAAGCACCGTGGGGTCGGTAAGAAGCCAGCGCCCTAAAATCACCTTTTGCTGATTGCCGCCCGAAAGAGATCTTATTTTAGTCTCCTGAGACGGAGTTTTTACGTGCATTGAATCAATGCACCATTTTGTGCTTTCCTTTTGCTTTGACTTACTTACAAAAGGTCCGTTTTTGCACTTATCAAGGCTCGATATCGTCGCGTTTTCCCTGATATTTAAAATTCCGAAAATTCCCGTAGCCCTGCGCTCCTCGGTTAAAAGAGCAAATCCGTTTTTAATTGATTCTCTGGAATTTCGGTTTTTAACGGTTTTGCCGTTAAGTTTAATAGTTCCGTTATGTCGGGTGGCAACACCGAATATATTTTCAAGAAGCTCGCTTCTGCCCGAGCCGTCAAGCCCTGCAATTCCGATTATCTCGCCCTTTCTTGCCTTAAAGGAAACGCCTTTAAGCTTTGAATACATTGCCGTAAGGTCATCGACCTCTAAAAGCACATCTCCGATTTTATTGGATTTTGGCGGATAGATATTCGTAAGCTCGCGCCCTACCATAAGCTTTATAATTTCATCGGTGGTAAGGTTTTTCGCCTCTTTTGTCGCTATCCATTTGCCGTCACGCATTATAGTGACCTCATCGGAAATGCGGAGAATTTCTTTCATCTTATGTGAAATATAAATTATTCCGCAGCCCTGAGCCTTTAACATATTTATTATTTTAAAAAGATGCTCGACTTCGTCCTCTGTAAGAGAGGAAGTGGGTTCGTCAAACACTATTACTTTCGCGTTATAAGAAACCGCCTTTGCGATTTCAACCATCTGTCTTTGAGAAACCGGCATTTTGCTCATAACCGTTTTCGGGTCGGCATTTATTTCCAGCTTCTCGAAAATTTCCTTTGTTGCGGCATACATTTTCTTTTCGCTGGTAATAGGAATTCCTTTTGCCACCGTCGGAAAACGCCCGAGCCACATATTATCCATTATGTTGCGTTTTAAAGCCTGATTGAGCTCCTGATGAACCATCGCAACTCCGTGTTCAAGAGCTTCCTTAGAATTTTTAAAATTAACCTCTTCGCCTTCAAGGAAAATTTTTCCGCTGTCCTTGGAATAAACTCCGAAAAGGCATTTCATCAGCGTGGATTTTCCGGCGCCGTTTTCTCCCATAAGGGCATGAACCGTTCCTGCTTTTACCGTCAGATTTACTTTATCAAGCGCCTTAACGCCCGGAAAAGCTTTTTCGATATCTTCCATGCGCAAAAGAACGGGAGCGTTATTTTCAGAAACAGTCTTTACTGTATTATTTTCATTTGCCATTTTTATTCCCCCGTCTGTAATGTCTTTTTCGGGGGACGGCTTTTGTGCCGTCCCCTTTATTTAGGTTTTTATTCTTATTCACCGGTGTAGGTAGCGTAAGGAATATTTACTCTCCATGTTCCTACAACATCGTCGGCATTTACACCGTCAAAGGTATCCTTTGAGTCTAAGAAATTCTGAGCGATAGTTGTAATAACGTTTGCCATTCCCTCGGCGTCCTGCTTAATGCTTCCTACCATGCTACCGTTTTTAATAGCTTCCTTAGCGGCGTCGGTAGCGTCAACTCCGAATACGGGGATAGTTTTGCCCGATCCCTTATTATAGCCTGCCGCCTGAAGTGCGGAAATAGCACCTAAAGCCATTTCATCGTTATTTGCGATTACAAGCTCAACCATATTTTTATTTGCTTCGCTGTACTGAGCGAGAATGGTTGACATATAGTTCGTTGCGGCTGCGGAAGACCATAAGCCGTCCTGATCGACAAGATACTTGTTGGTATTTGAAGCATCATAGAACGAAAGCTTTTCTTTTCCGCCGCCAGTCAAAACCTTATCGGCATCCTCAACACCGTACTGAGTACGGGCGATAGCCTCCATGTTTCCTTCCTGACCCTTAAACATTACATAGCTGATTTTTCCGTCGCCGTTTAAATCAAGCTTGTCAAAGTTTTCAAGAACATACTTGCCTACCATTTCACCCTGCATGTGTCCTGCCATTTCGTAATCTGTTCCTACGAAAACGCATTTGTCATAGCTTGAAACAACCGATTCTTCAACCGAGCGGTTAAAGAATATTACCGGAATGTTCTGAGCCTTCGCAAGGTCAACGATGTTCTGAGCGGCATCGTTTGAGCCTGTATCAACAACATTTACTATAAGCGCCTTTGAGCCTTTTGCGATAGCTGTTGTAACCTGCTCGGTCTGGGTCGTCTGATTTCCGTTTGCGTCATAATTCTGGAAATTGATTCCCGCTTTCTTTAAAAGCTTATCCATTGAAGTACGAACGCTTGAAATGTAGGTATCGGAATAGGTGTAATAGAACACCGAAACCTCACCCTTTTTAGACGAGCCTCCGCCAGCGCCGCAGGCTGTCAGTCCTAAAACCAGTGCAAGTGCCAGAAAAAGTGTGACAATTTTTTTCATTATGTTTACCTCCTTTAATTACGACCTGTCTTTGTCGTTGTCTATATTATAATTCGGAGGCAAAAAAAAGGAAATGTGATTTTTTATTTAAAATGTATAAAAAATTATCCACCTTAAACCGCAAACTGTATTTTTTGTAATTTAAAGGAAATTTTAAATCAGATTATCTTTATTTTTAAGGCTTTGTATGCTATAATAAATCTGCGAGTCGGCCGTGCGGTCGCGCGGTTTTAAACCGTGAGGAAAGTCCGAGCCCCAAAGAGCAGAATAGCAGCTAACGGCTGCCGAGGGCGACCTTAGGGAGAGTGCAACAGAAATATACCGCCGATATTATCGGTAAGGATGGAAAGGCGAGGTAAGAGCTCACCGCGTCTGAGGGTAACTTCAGGGGCCTGTAAACCCTATTCGGAGCAACGCTGACTGCAGCTATACACCTGCTCGGTGTGCTGCGAAAAGCGGCTTGAGCGCAAAAGCGATTTTGCGTCGAGATAGATGACCGTGCAAGACAGAACTCGGCTTACAGACCGACTCGCAATTTAGATATTAGACTCTAGACGGTAGATGTTAGACTTTAAAAAAGTTTTATTTAATTTCCGTGCTGTCAGGCACACATTGGTCTAATATCTAAAATCTAATATCTAGCATCTAGAACAATACCCCTCAGTCGCGCATAAAGCGCGCCGACGCTTTTCCTCCGGAAGACGGGAACCCTTTTGTCTGCTGTCGCAGACATTTCCCCTAACAGGGGAATCACCTCTGTATTGACATTCGTCAATAAGAAGGGAGCCTGACTTTAGTTTCAGCAGAAACCCAAGCCTCCACTTTAGACGATAGGGTTTGGTTATATCCGTGCCGATAGGCACACATTTTAAAATACCCCGTAGGGCAAAAAAAGCATAAAAAACTTCCCCTTAACAATTTAAGGGGAAGATAATTAAAATTATTTTATTGCTTTTGGGGTTCTTCTTCGTAAACCGAAATTCCAAGCTTCTTTGCTTCGTCAACCTGCTTAAGACCTAAGTTTATAAAGTATATAATAACTATCCAAGCAAGAGCCGTGAGAGCGGCGGGCTTAATATAATAAGGAAGTTCAAACGGCATATCCCAAATTCCGTGCAAAATACAGGGAATAAGGCAGATAAGCAAAAATCTTTTATCGTTTAAGTGCTTCCTGCTTATTGTATCAAAGCCCTTTGCGAGCATAAGAGCCGCGCCCTCAATCGCCGCCCAAGCAACATGGCCGCCGGGGGCTAAAAATCCGCGGATTACAAGAGTATTGAGCATACTTGCAACACCCTGCGCCGCACCGTAGCGGTAAATATATCCCGCAGTTTCAAATGCCGCGAAGCCTGCGCCGACGGCGGCGCCTACAAGCAAGCCGTTTAAAATAAACTTATTCTTCTTATTTTTAAATATAAACAAGGCAACTATTGCCGCTTTCGGTATTTCTTCGATAAAGCCTACCGTTATCGCACCGGCATAGGTGGAAATATCGTAATTAAGGTCAAGGGTGAAAAGCAGTATGGCAAATATCAAGGACAGCGCGCCGCCCCAAATAAAATACTGCATAGTCTTATAAAAAGGAATGTTTCTGAAAACATTTATCTCAAAGAAGAATATCAGCACGGTAACGGGCATTGCAAACGCGCCAAGAATTATAAGTCCCGGAAGAAGATTTGTATTGCCGAAATTTATATAACCTATTCTCATAGGAATGTAAGCAACCACGAAAAACAGGAACATTTTTAAATATACCCATGCTCCAGCATTTCTTGGATCAATATCCTTTATATCGGGAGTTGTTTTATCCGAGCCGCAGACGAATACATCGTCAAGTTCCTTAGAGGTATGCTTTTTAAAGGTTCCTTTAAAAAGATCCTTGAAGGTTACATAGGTTTCGGATTTTACACCCGTTATCTTATCGAGGTTTTCGGTTATAACACCGCTTGCCTTTGCGGTCTTTTTATGAAGCGGACAGCCGCATTCGGGACAAAAATCATCAGTTGCGGATACCTCTTTCCCGCAATCGGGGCAGACATGAAAATCGTTTTTATATCCGCAGTGCGGGCAAACCCCTGCGGTCGACGACATTTCCTGTCCGCATTCCTTACATTTAACAAGCGCCATTTTAACTACCCACCTTTAAAGTCTTGAACATTATACTTACTACATTATTTATTTCTTCGGAATTGTAATTTTCCTCTTTTGTTGAAATCATAAAAATCTGATTGTTTATAACGGTTACATATCTGTTGTCGACAACGGTATGGCCGGAGGAAGTATACATATACTGAATACCGTACACAAGATACTGTCCGATATATGCGCTGATAGGCTCTATTGTTATTTTTACATCGCTGTAAGCTTTTCTGAGTTCATCCGTAAAAGCGTTTAAATACTGAATGGGATTATTATAATTTGAATCCCAGTTAAGCATAACATAAGGAATAAGCGCTCCTTTACTGTCGATATTTGTTCCGACATAGGTAAGATCTTTAGTGCCTGTATAAACCTTATAGCTGCTTGGAATCTCATAGCTTACGCCGAGCTTGGTATCTCTGTAAATCACACAGCCCTGATATGTTCCCTGCTCGGTTGAAGGAGCAGTTGCCGAACCTGTACCGGAGCTTGTATATGAAGATGTATCAGACGAGGTCGGATTTTGGCCCTGAGAGCCGGTACCTCCCTGATTATTCTCATTTTCAGTGTTTAAAAATCTGAACACTACGACAACTAAAGCAAGAGCTATAATTATCGGAGTATATTTCTTCCACTGTTGCTTATTCTTTTCTTTTTTATCTGTGTTTTCCGTAGCTTTTTCCGTTTCGGCGTTCAGCACATATCCGCATTTCGGACATTTAGGCGCCTGATCGCTTATATCGTTTCCGCATTCGGGACATTTTATCAATGCCATAAAATCACACTCCCTTATATGTATATTTAAAGTATAAATAAAATTACCGCATATAACAAGCAACTTGCCAAGTCACGCAATGTTTTTACTGTCAATTTCTTTCGGAGGTTTTAAAATGAAATTCAGCGAACAACTAAATCTTTATCTTTCGGATTTAAAATGCACATCTAAAAAGCTTTCTGAAATTTCGGGGATTTCGGAATCGGTTATAAGCAGATACAGAAGCTCAGAGCGAACGCCGAGCACAGACAGCGCTCAGCTTTTAAAATTATGCCAAACTCTCGAAGAGCTGTACTCAGAGCAGGAGAATAACAAAATCTCCAAAGAGGACATTTTAAAGTCCTTCAGAGCCTGCATAGAAAAGGATGACGGGTTTAATTACGAGGCATTCAGCAAGAATTTAAGCTTAATAATAGAATTCCTTAAAATAAATATAAGCGACATGGCAAAATATACTGTTTTTGACGCGTCACATATTTCGAGAATTAAAAACGGCAAATCAAGGCCGTCAGAGCCTCTTGAATTCTGCAAAAAGGTAAGCGTTTACATTGCGGACAAATTTTTCGGGAGCGAAGCGGAAGAAAAGCTTAAAATACTTTTAAATATTAAAGAATCGGACGGTATTTCAAAGGCAGAGCTTCAAAAGGGAGTATATAATTTCCTCGCCGAAAGCGCTCAAAGCGAAGAAAAGCCCGACCAAATAGCCGAATTTCTTAAAAATCTTGATAATTTCAATCTTGACGATTATATCAAGGCGATAAAGTTTGACGAGCTTAAGGTTCCTAACTTGCCGTTTTATAAAACAAAAAGCGGAAATTATTTCGGGCTTGACGGAATGAAAGAGGGCGAGCTTAACTTTTTTAAGGCTACCGTTCTTTCGAAATCAAATGAGGATATCTTTATGTGCTCCGATATGCCTATGGAGGATATGGCAGAGGATCTTGAGTTCGGAAAGAAGTGGATGTTTGCCATAGCGATGAGCCTTAAAAAGGGACTTCACCTTAACATCATTCATAATCTTGACAGACCCTTTAACGAAATGATGCTCGGGCTTGAAAGCTGGATTCCGATTTATATGACAGGACAGATTTCCCCTTATTATTTAAAAGAGGTTAAAAACAGCGTTTACTGCCATTTAAACTATGTTTCGGGGAAATGCGCTCTTACGGGCGAATGTATAAAGGGACACCATGCGCAGGGCAAATATTATCTGACTTCCAATTCAGCCGAGCTTGAATATTTCAGGCAAAAATCCGAATTTCTGTTAAAAGCCGCAAATCCGCTGATGGAGATTTACGATGAAAAGAGCGAAAATAAATTTAAAGCATTTTTATTTGACGACCGAAAGCTTATTTGCGACAGAAAAAGAATTTTAAATTCACTTCCCTTATTTACATTAAGCGACGGACTGTTTGACAACATTTTAAAAGAAAATAATGTTTCCGAAATTGACGCGGAAAAGCTCAGAAAATGCAAAAGCGAGGAGCAGGCTCATATTTTATCAATCTTAAAGGCAAGCAAGCTTACCGATACGGTTTATATAAAAAGCGAAGAGGAATTTAAAAATTCGGATGGAGCATATCTTACATTCGAAAATATCTTTTCCGATATAAAGCTTAAATATTCTTATGAGGACTATCTTGAGCATATAAAGCTTACCGAGAGCTTTAAGCATGAGAATTACGGGCTGATAAAAAGCGAAAGCAAAATTTTTGAAAACATTGTCCTTTCCGTTGCTCACGGGAACTATGCCGTTGTTTCAAAGGCTTCCCACCCTGTTATTCATTTTATTATCAGGCACCCGAAGCTTGCGGGCGCAATCGAAAATTTCGACCCGCTTGTAAAATAAACGGTGCTGATATACTGAATACCCCTCATACCAGATATTAGACACTAGATGGTAGATGCCAGACTAAAATGGATTATTATTTAATTTTGTGCCGCTAGGCACACATTGGTCTAATATCTAAAATCTAGTGTCTAGTATCTAAATGAATACCCCTCAGTCGCGCATAAAGCGCGCCAGCTCCCCTCTGTATGCTATCGCATAAGAAGGGAGCCTGACTTTAGTCTCTGCTGAAATCCAAGCTTCCCCTTTAGACGAAAGGAAATTCCCCTGTTAGGGGAAATGTCTGCGACAGCAGACAAAAGGGTTCCCGTCTTCCGGAGGAAAAAGTGGGTCAGCCCGAAAGGCTGAGCCGATAGGGTTTGGTTATATCAGTGTCGTAAGGCACACAATTAAAAAACGCTGTAAAGCCGAAAGCCTTACAGCGTCTTTTTTTAATTTTAAGCAATTATTTTTTAGCTTCTTTTAAAGCCTTATGCTCCTTATAGCTTACCCAAACAGGACCTGAAATAAAGAGCGAGGAAACGCATCCGGAAACAAGACCGAACGCCATCGGAATTGCGAAGGAGCGGAGCGATGTAAGACCGCAGAACTCCGAAACGGCAACTATTGTAAGAACGGCGCAGACCGTTGTAAGCGTGGTTACGATATTTCTCTTTAAAACCTCGGCAATGGTCTGATCCATATTATCTCTTACCGACAGATCGGCATTATACTTATTCTTTTCTCTTACTCTGTCATAAACAACTATCGTATCGTTAAGTGAGTAACCGAGAATTGTAAGAACAACCGCGATATAGTTTGAATCAATCGGAAGTCTGAATATAACGCAGGTGAAAAAGCTTGTGAGCAGGTCAAAAACAAGGGCGATAAATGCGGTTAACGCCGCGGAAACACCGCCTATTTTCTTAAATCTTATCGCAACATAGATTGTTACGAAAACGGCTGTCAGGAATATTGTGAAAATACTCTTTGCCATAAAGTTTCCCGCAACAGAGGGGCTGACTGCAGTCGAATCATAAAGCTCGACGGAATTATCCTTATACTTTTCTGTTACCGCGTCATTAAGAGCCGACTGGGTTTTATTATCGAGCGCGTTTTTACCAGAAAGGGTGATAACTATGGTTTTTGTATCGCCCGAAAGCGCTTCGTTTTTGCTGAGTGTGAAATCCTTTTTGATAGTATCCTTAACGGTTTTTTCAAAATCGGATTCCTTTAAATCTCCCTTATAGGAATAGGAAATTCTTGTACCGCCGCTGAAATTGATATCAAGCTTCGGTCCCAAAATTGCGGTGAACACGATTCCTGCTGCAAAGAACACCGCATAAATGATAAGAACTATTTTGCAGATTTTTTTGGTATTAAGTGTTTTATTAGCCATTTTTCTTACCTCCGTACAAAGCGGGCTTTCTCAGGAACTTAAACTGAGAAATGCTCTTAAGCATATATTTGGAGGCGAGAACGCCCATTATAAGGTTGAAGATAACGCCTATTAAAAGCGTATATCCGAACGAATAAATCGATCCTGTAATCGAGGTGCCGAAAAGCGACATAACAGGTGAGAAAAGCTTTGTCAAAAAGCTGCTTGGAGTTCCGAAAGCACCCATTAAAACTATTGCTACGATTACTATGGTAACATTTCCGTCGATAATGGCGCTTAAGCTGTTCTTATAGCCTGCGTCAATCGCGCCGTCAATAGTCTTTCCTCTTCTGAACTCGTCTCTGATACGCTCGGCGGCGATAACGTTACAGTCAACACCGACGCCGATTGAAAGGATAATACCCGCGATACCCGGGATAGTAAGCGTAAAGCTTGAGGAATCCGGGAAGAAGCCCGAAATGCAGGCAATTGACGCCGCCAGCTGACCGAGAAGGGCAATTGAGGCTATAACGCCGTTAAGCCTGTAGAGAACTATCATTATAATACAAACAATTCCGAAAGCAATAGCACCCGCTATTACCATAACTCTGAGCGCGTCTGAGCCGAGGGTCGGAGAAACGACCTGAATTTTACTGTTATCCGCGGTAAGCGCAAAGGGGAGCGAGCCTGCATTTATCTGATTTGCAAGCGTTTCGGCTGCCTCCTGAGTGAAGTTACCGGTGATAATAGCCTCGCCGCCGGTAATAGCGGAAGAGCAGGAAGCAGTGGAAATATTATTTTCATCCATATAAATGGAAATATTAGAGCCGCTTGACGCCGCCTGAGCGGTAGCAGTCGCAAATGCCGCAGTACCCTTTGAATTAAGCTTTAACGCGACATAATAACCGTTTTCGGTCGTATACTGCATTCTTGCGCTTTTTACAACATCGCCTGTCATAAACGCTTCTGACGAATTATCGTTTCCTAAATAAAAGTAAAGCTTAGCGGAAGCCTGAAGCTCTTCGATTGCCTTTTGCGCATCGAAATCGCTTTCATTTGCCGCCCACGGGAAACGGACAATAATCTGATGAGATGTATTATCGGGATAGACCTCATAATCCGTTATATTTTTGTCAACAAGTCTTGTTTCAAGAATAGCTTTAGCGGAATTCATATCGTCCGCAGTGATATCAACGCCCTCTTTATCGGGCTTGAAAACAGCTTCAACACCGCCGCGGATATCAATACCCCAGCGGATATCGCTTGCTCCCTTGACATAGACATTTCGCTTGTCGCCGTAATAATCGTCAATTCCGAAGAAAGCGGTATATGTAAGTAACGCTATCAAACCGAAAATGATGAAGAACACAGGCTTACGAACTCTTTTAGTCTTCATTTCAATCCTCCGTTTTACACGAAATATATTTCTATTATATAATTAAAGCTATATAAAAGTCAATCAATTTTCTTTAAGAAGTTTTTCAAGCACCGCATAGCGGACGGCAGTGCACAAAACCTCAGCCGCAATTTCAATCTCTTTTGCGCTCGGATAGGACGGAGCAATTCTTAAATTCGAATCGTCGGGGTCTATTCCGTAGGGGAAAGCCGCTCCGGCAGGAGTAAGAATAAGTCCGGCATTTGCACAAAGCTCCTCTGTGCGCTTAGCGCAGCCCTTTTCAACATTAAGGCTTATAAAATATCCGCCCTTGGGCTTTGACCAAACGGCAGTGCCCGTAGGAGCAAGGTATTTATCAAAAGCATTTAAAACCGTTTCAAATTTAGGCCTTATAATATCGGCGTGCTTTTTCATGTGATTAAAAAGCGCCTGCTTGGTTTTAAACATTCTCGCATGTCTTAACTGATTTAATTTATCGGGGCCTATCGTCTGATATTTCATTCTGCTCTTTAAAATATCGACATTATTAGGGCTTCCCGCCTCCATTGCAACTCCGGCACCGGGGAATGTTATTTTAGAAGTTGAGGCAAAGATTATAACAAGGTCGGGATTTCCCGCTTTTAAGCATTCATCATATATATTTAAAAGCTCGTCATGCTCGTCATAAAGGTCATGAACCGCATAGGCATTGTCCCAGAAAATTCTGAAATCCTTTGCCGCAGGTTTTAAGCGGGCAAATCTTCTTACAACCTCATCGGAATATGTAATTCCGCCGGGGTTTGAATATTTCGGAACGCACCATACACCCTTTACAAGCGGATCCTTAATAAGCTCCTCTATTTCGTCCATATCAGGTCCGTCCTCATTCATTTTAACGGGGACAAGCTCAAAGCCGAAATACTCTGTTATCGCAAAATGGCGGTCATACCCAGGGGCAGGACACAAAAATTTAAGTCCCTTTTGCATGCACCACGGCTCAGCGCCGAATCCGTGGGTCATAGCCTGAGCTATGGTATCAAACATCATATTAAGAGACGAATTTCCGCCGACTATGATCTGGTCGGGCTTAAGTCCCAAAATATCGGCAAACAGAACCTTAAGCTCCTTAAGTCCGTCAAGTCCGCCGTAATTCCGGCAGTCAATCCCGTCGATATTCTTAAAGCCTGTATCGTTTCCGACAAGGTCGAACATATCAACGCTCAGGTCCATATTTTCAGCCCCCGGCTTTCCTCTTGACATATCAAGAGAAAGCGCCTTTGCACGATGCTGTTCATACTCTGCCTTTACGGCTTTAAATTCCTTTTCAAGCTCTTCACGGCTCATTTCCTTATATATCGCCATAAGAACACTCCCTAAAAACAAAAATCATATATATAATACTACATTTTAAAGCTCAATTCAAGAAAAACAACGGCACTTTTAAAAAAATTAACGGTTTTTTAAAAAAGGTGTTGACAAAGTCAGACTTATGTGATATCATAAAGCATACAAAGTTGATATGTTTTAAAGGGGCAATTAAAAATGTTCATTTTAAGTAAACGATGTTGTAAAGGTCTTTGCCGTTAAAATCATTTTAATTCAAATTTATTTTAGGAGAGACAGAATCATGAAAGTTTATGAAAAAGTAACAGATTTAATAGGAAAAACACCGCTTGTAAAGCTTACGAATTATATTAAGGAAAACGAGCTTGAAGCCGATATTTATGCAAAGCTTGAGCTTTTCAATCCCGCAGGAAGCGTTAAGGACAGAATAGCGCTTGCTATGATTAACGACGCTGAGGAAAAGGGTCTTTTAAAGAAAGGCTCTGTTATAATCGAACCCACCAGCGGAAATACCGGAATCGGTCTTGCGTCGGTAGCGGCGGCAAGAGGCTACAGAATAATTCTCACCATGCCGGAGACCATGAGCGTTGAGCGCAGAAACCTTTTAAAGGCTTACGGCGCGGAGCTTGTTTTAACCGACGGTGCTAATGGCATGAAGGGCGCAATTGCAAAAGCCGAGGAGCTTTCAAAGGAAATCCCGAACAGCTTTATCCCCGGACAGTTTGTCAACCCTGCAAACCCTGCAATTCACAGAGCGACAACAGGTCCCGAAATTTGGGACGATACCGACGGAAAGGTTGATATTTTCGTCGCAGGCGTCGGAACCGGCGGAACGGTTTCGGGCGTCGGCGAATATTTAAAGAGCAAAAATCCGAATGTCAAGGTAGTTGCCGTTGAACCGGCAGGCTCCCCCGTTCTTACAAAGGGCGTTTCGGGTCCGCATAAGATTCAGGGTATCGGAGCAGGCTTTGTTCCCGACACTCTCGACACCAAGGTTTATGATGAAATTATCGCTGTTGAAAATGAGGACGCATTCAAGACCGGCAGAGAAATTGCAAGAAAAGAAGGCGTGCTTGTAGGAATTTCCTCAGGCGCCGCGGTTTATGCCGCAAGCGTTCTTGCAAAGAGACCCGAAAACAAGGGCAAGATAATCGTTGCTCTTCTTCCCGATAACGGCGACCGTTATTTGTCCACCCCGATGTTCACTGAAGAATAGAATAAAAAATAAAAGCGGCGTAAAAGCCGCCACACAACCCGATTTATAGTTTATCGACAGACTGTACCCTGCTTTTTTCAAAAGCAGGGTATTTTTTTGATTTTTCAGGAAAAAATAGCTTAGGTAAGCGATAATAATCCAAACTTGCATAGAAGGGTGATTTTAAATGAGCAAATATAAGGGCACAAAAACCGAAAAAAATCTAATGGCGGCATTTTCCGCCGAAAGCGAAGCGAGAAATAAATATGATTTTTTCAGCTCCGCCGCAAAAAAAGACGGCTATGAACAGATAGCCGAATTATTCAAATATACTGCCGAAAACGAAAAAGAGCATGCCGAAATATGGTTTAAAGAGCTCGGCGGAATGGGAAGCAAGACCGAAAAAAATCTTGAATCCGCCGCAAAAACCGAGCATTTTGAATGGACCGACATGTATGAGACTTATGCTAAAGTCGCCGAAGAAGAAGGCTTTGTGGAGCTTGCTGAAAAATTCCGAATGGTAGGCGCTATTGAAAAAGAGCATGAGCAAAGATACCGCAAGCTTATAAAGAACATTAAAAACGGCGAGGTATTTAAAAGAGGAAGTATTAAAATTTGGGAATGCAGAAACTGCGGACATATCGCCGTTTCGACCGAAGCACCCAAAACCTGTCCCGTTTGCGGCAAAAAGCAGTCTTATTTCCAGATTAAGGCTAAGAATTATTGATTTTTCATTATATAAAAGCACACGGCTGTTAAAAAACAGCCGTGTGCTTTGTCTATATCATTTCAATTATTGCGGCGAGGTTTCCGCGGTCGTTTCCCATAACTCTATGCGAAAACATCTCCTCGCTGTTACAGCTTGTGCAGATATCGCAGACATCAATATTTTCTTCTTTTATACCGCTTTTTAATAAAACAAGCTTATTTGCAAGGCTTAAATCCAGCATATATCTGCCGTTTGGCTTTACTTTAAGAATTTTATCGGTGTCAAAGCCGGCATTTAAAAATTCATTGAAAACAGGATCGTCCACCTCATAACAGCAGGAATGAATGCACGGACCTATAGCCGCTAAAATATCGCTCGGCTCGCAGCCGAATTCAAAGTGCATTTTTTCGACCGTTTTTCTGCCTATCTGCTTAACCGTTCCGCGCCAGCCCGAATGGGAGGCAGCGATAACTCTTTTTTTCGGGTCGCAGAAAAGAAGCGGGGTGCAGTCGGCATACTGGGTAACCAAAGCAACATTCGGTTCATTTGTTATAAGCCCGTCGATATCCGAAAATTCGGGTTTTGAAAATCCTGTTCCGCAATCGGACTTAGTGACGGTTTTTATATTATCTGTATGCGTCTGCTTACTGAAAACAAGATCGGCGGTGGGAATTCCCACCGCATTACATAAAATCTCATAGTTTTTTATGACATTTTCTCTTTTATCTCCGCGGTGAAAGCTTAAATTCATTGAGCCGATATTGCCCTCACTTACTCCGCCGAGCCTTGTTGAAAAAGCATGCCTTAAAAAACCTATTTCGGATAAATTCTTAAATGTAAGATATTCAAGAGCACCGCTTTTAACAATATTGGTGTTAAGGCTTTTCATTTAATCACCCAAAATACTTTTTTTAAGAGCCGCCTGCGATTTTAAAAGCTTCGAATAATACTTTTCTCCGATTTCTGTTTTTATCTCATTTAAAGCCGCTTCTATTTTAGGCGGCCTTTTTGAAACCGAATGCGAATCCGAGGCAATAACCTGCGCATATCCGCCCTTTACAAGCTTTCTTACAGGCTTTGAGAAATTGCGGCTGAAAAAAGAGGACGCATTTATCTGACAAATACATTCTCCGTTTTCAATAAGCTTTAAAAGCTTTTTATAGCCTCTTGCCGGAAAATATCTTTCTACATGCGCGGCAATAGGAATAATCCCTAAATTATCATAAAGCGCCTTTATGTCCCTTATCACGGAAGACTCAAAATCGGTGAATGTAAAATCAATCAAAAGATATTTTGAGCCTGCAAGAGTCAGTCTTTCAAGACTTTCGACATTTCCCATATTCGGAAAATAATAAATCTCGCAGCCGTAATAAATCTCTGGGTGAACCGTTCCTGAAACCTTATTTTCAAGAGTCGATTTCGCCGAGGCTATTCGGGATAAAAATCCGTCGAGACTTTCGGAATCGGGGGAAAAATGCGGTGTCGCTATAACCTCGGTTATGCCCTGAGCCGACATCATTGAAAGAAGCGCCGAGGATTCCTCGGCGTCCTTTGCGCCGTCGTCAACGGCGGGCAGAATATGTGAATGAATATCTATCATGATTTCCGCCCGTTATCAGTTGCCGTATTTGCGGTAATACTTATAATATCTGCGGCGATAGGTATATTTATGCTTGTTATACTTTGTGGGATTCTTCATTTCTGCCGCATTCAGCACGATGCCCAGCACCTTTACCTTTGCAAATTCCGCTGATTCAATGGACTGTTTGAGCATTTCGTTAATGGTATAACCGCAGCGGGCAACCAAAACAATTCCGTCGGTATTAGTAGCCACAATCAGGGAATCCGCAACTATTCCGATAGGCGGAGTATCAATAAGAATATACTTATATTTTGTGCTTAGATCTTCAAGGAGAGCCTTAAATCTCGGAGAACCTAAAAGCTCGCTCGGATTAGGGGCTGTATGTCCTGCAGGGAGAACATCGAGATTTTCGCCTACATGCTGAACGGTTGCGTTAAAATCGGTGAAATCGGCAAGAATTTCCGAAAGACCGGTTTTGTTCTGAAGATGAAGCTTTTTGTGAACTGATGAACGTCTCAAATCCGCGTCAATAAGCAAAACCTTTTCTCCGAGCTGAGAGAACGCAACCGCGATGTTAACGGCGGTTGTCGACTTGCCCTCGCCGATATCCGAGCCCGAAATTGTTATAATATTGCCTGTTTTCTTACTTAAAAGGAATTTGATATTTGTTCTTATCGACTTATAAGCCTCGGCAACAGTGAAAGAAACAGTTGAGCGGTTTTCATCCGCAGAAGACATCTCATTTATTTTGCTTACGGTTTCATTCGTAACATTGCTTACCGTAGCTTCATTTTTACCTGTACTGTTTTCCATTTCTGTTACCTCCTTTACCTGTCATAGCCGATTCGAATAACGGAACCGTGCCGAGAAGCGGAATTCCGAACTCTGCCGAAACATCCTCATCGCCCGAAACGGTGTGATTCATATTATGAACTATAAATACGAGCGCATAGCTGATTATAACACCGAGCAGTGCCGCGCCGACGGTTACAATAGCGGTCCTCGGATATACCTGAGGAGCGGTATCGGCTGTTGCGACAATCTTAACGCTTGAATTTTTGAAGAACTCGGAAGTATAATCGGGAACCAGCTCCGCAAATGTGTTTGCAAGCTTTATAGACTTATCCTTAGAGCCGGTTGTAAAGCTGATTTTTACAAAAAGCGTATCGTCGCTCGCTCTCGATATGCTTGCGGCTCTCATAAGCGCCTTATATCCGTCGCCGTAGGAAGTTTTATTATCAAGCTGTTTAAAGATATTAGGAGCCTTTAAAAGCTCAACTACGGTATTCGTAAGGTCTAAAGAAGCCGCAAGGTCGGTTCCCTGAACCTTTTCATAAACGGTGTTATCGGTAATCGCACCGTTCGTTACCATTACCGAAGCGGTAGCCGTATATTTCGGGGAAAGGAAAAATGTGCAGGTGCCCCAAGCAACTGTACCTGCGACTGCCGCGGTGAGCAAAAGCACCCAGAGCTTTTCCCATGCAAGCGAAAGCAGATCAAAAAAGGATATCTCTTTCATTATGTAACCTCTTTCTTATAAGACATATTTTAAATTTATATTTTATTGTAACATTTATATATCTATTTTTCAAGATATTTTTTAAGCTCAAAATAAGAGCCGAACAGCTCGTCGTATTCCTTATAGGCGTCGCGGTAAACCTCTATCATAAAATCGCCTTTATAATCGGATTCTTTAACCGCCTGATAAAATCCCTTAAAATCAAAATTTCCCTTTAAAGGGAGCATGCAGTCGGACTCCGGCGAATTATCGCTGATATGATAATGTCTTATATATTTTCCGAACCGTTTTACGGTATCAATCGGATCATAACCGCCTCTTACCGCCTGCTTGATATCAAAGCATATATTTGCATCACTTTTCAGGCTTTCGGTAAATTTTTTCAGAAACGCCGTACTTCCTGCCCTGAAATTAACGACATTTTCCTGCAAAAGCACCGCACCGTGCTCTTTAACGGCACTTGAAAGCTTATAAAATCTTTCGATATATCCGTCATCGTCAAGAACCTTATTAGGCTTTCCGCCGTGAAGAATAATGTACTTTGCATTTAAGTCTGCGGCAATCTCGGCATATCGCCTGAATTCGTCAAAGCCCTCCTTTGTCCGCCTGTCATAAGCGGAAAAAAGCATAAAGGACTCCGCAAGCGACATTGTCGGGTGAATTGAAGAAATCCTTATTCCGTATTCATTTTTAATTTTGCATAGCAGCTTTATGAAATCTTTTGTTAATTCGTATTTACAGTTAAAAAAGATTTCGGTGCAGTCAGCGCCCGATTTTGCTACCGCTTCGAATGCTTTTTCTGTTTCAAGCGGATAAAGCGACGCGGTGGAAATTCCTAAGCTCATTTTTTCATCTTCTTCGGTTTTTATTTTGCAGGGTCGACATATAAGGTCTTATTTGTTTCATATATAACCATTCCCGCCTTTGCACCGTTCGGCTTTTTGACCGACTTTACAAGGGTATAGTCAACAGGTATATTCTGCGAAGCGCTAAGAGAAGAATTCTTAGCCGCTAAGCTTGCAGCAAATAAAAGCGCGCTGTCGCTTACCTGCCTGCCCTCGGTTATAAGGATAACATGAGCGCCTGCGGCATTTTTAACATGAAACCAAAGGTCTGATTTTGCGGCGAATTTCATTGTAAGCCTATCGTTTTCAACATTATTTCTGCCGACTAAAATCTTAAAACCGTCCTCGCTTACATATTCCTCGGGTCTGAAGCCGATTTTAGGCTCGACGGCTTTCCTTTTGGCGCTTTTTTTAATATAGCCCTCTTTAATCAGCTCTTCCTTTATTTCATTTATATCGGCTGTTGTTTTGCAGCGCTTTAAGCTGTCCGCTACATTTGAAAGATATTCGATTTCTTCCTCATCCGCGTTTATAAGCTTACCCAAGGTCTGCCTTGCAACGCAGGCTTTTTTATAGTCCTTAAAATATTTTGCGGCGTTATTCGCGGCATTTAAAGAGGGGTCAAGCTTGATTTTAACGGGTTTCAGCTCAGGGTCATAAAAATTGTCGAGTATAACACTGCTTTGCCCTGCCGAAATATTATGGATATTCGCTTTTATCAGCTCGCCGAAAATTCTTTTTTCCTCGCAGTTTTTACTGTTTTCAAGCTCCCTTAATCTTAAAGCCTTTCTTTTTTCCGCTCGGACAAGCGCGTTTGAAACTGTTTTTGAAATATCGGCTGAGGCTTTTGAAAGCCTGAAAGATAAATCCCTCTTGCTGTAAAATTCATCTAAAAGCGCGCTCGGACTTTCGAATTCCTTTAATTCGTAAAGCGAGCCGTACTGACGGATTTTTGTAAAAGAAAAATCCTTAGGCACTCCGTCCTTTAAAAGCATAAAGCAGTTAAATTCACTTAAAAGTTCTGTCTTTATTTTTTTAAGCTCATTTTTTACGGCGGATATTTTAGCTTTGCTTTCTATCGGCTCGTCCTTTCCCGCCGCCCTGTCGGCAATTTCCCTGCAAACAAGCGGAGAAAGCCCCTCAAAGCTTTCAAGCAGAGCGGAGCTTAAAGGCTTTTGCGGATTAAGCATTAAATCAAGGCCGTTTAATTCCGAGGAAATAATATCAATTTTATTCTGCGGCTCAACGGGGGAATAATTCGCCCCAGGCTGAATCATGCGGTCGTTTTTTTCGATATCGCTGCGCTTAACGGCATCGATTATCTTACCGTTTTCATTTATAAGCACAATATTGCTTTTGGCGCCTATAAGCTCGCAGGCGATTTTTAAGGTTACGCAGTCGCCGAGCTCATTATAAGCCTCGCATTCTATAAAAACGCACCTTTCAAGCCCTGTCTGCACGATATTTTTGATTTTAGCGCCCGAAAAATATTTTCTCGCAAGCATGCAGAGCATAGGCGGCTTTTCGGGGTTTTCGGGTCTTGTCTCGGTGAAATGAACCCTTGCCTCGCCCTGACGGGCACAAAGCAAAAGCCTTTTTGAAAAGCCCGCTCGGCGAAGCAACAGGATAAGCTCGTCTTTAGACGGCTGATATATTTTTTCTATTCTGCTTTCCTTTGCCGACTGTAACTCGGCAACGGTTTTATATAAAAATCCTCCGTCAAGAGCCATGATTTTCCTCTCCGATTGCGTTTTCTATTTCATTTATTATTTTCTTTGCCTTTAAATGCTTTTCTTCGCATTCCCTGATACCCTCGGTATCTAAAACAAGCTTTTTTAAGATTTTAAGCTGCTTTAAAGCATATTTTTTCGCCGTTTCGTCCAATAAATCAAGCTTTCCTATGTAAAGCTCATAATCCGAAAGCTTTCTTTTAACCCCTGAAAACCTGACCTGCATTACGGAATAAAGCTTACCGTTTTCACTAACTGCCGTTTCCTTTAAAACCTCAAAGCCGTCAGACCCTAAAAATTCTCTTAAATCCTTTGCGGAGGTTGTAGGCTGTAAAACGAGATTTACCGTTTCGTCCTTTAAAAAATCGGTTTTTGAAATAATATCGGATATTATTTCTCCGCCCATTCCCGCAATGACAACATTATCGGCTTCTTTTCTTTCAACCTTGCTCAGCCCGTCGCAAAGGACAAGCCTTACGCCCTCTGCGTTTAATTCCTTTAAATTCTTTTTTGCATTTAAAAGCGGCTTTTCTCTTAAATCCGTAGCTGTGACCGAGGTGAAATTACCCGAAAGATATAAAAAGGCGGGCAGATATCCGTGATCCGTACCGACATCACAAACACTTCCGCCCGTCTTAATCAAACCGGATATTACCTTAAGCCTGCGACTTAACTCAGGCATTCTTTTCAACATGCTCATTGAGCTTCTTTAAAAGCTCGTCGCAGTCGGTTCCGTGAACCTCGCATGCCTGCTCAATTGATTCTCCCCTTGAAGCAGGGCAGCCTAAGCAGTGCATTCCGATTGCGAAAAAGTATTCCGCAAGCGTCTCGTCCATTTCAAGTACATCGCCGATAAGCATATCTTTTGTGATTTTCATAATTGTTTCTCCTTTTAAAATAATTTTACTTTTTCGTTTTTAAGGTCTTTTCTTCCGTGGTTATAGAGCTTTCTGTTATCAAGCGCCCAAACCCTTTGAGAAAATTCGCCGACATTTGTATTAAGAAGCGCCTCGCGCATTTCATAAATCCTTGAATCGAGCAGGTCAAGCTCGCTTAAAAGCTCGGCTTCTAAAAACATCGGCATAACCGCCGCTCCGAACTCGGGAACTCCGTGGTGAGATAAAATCATGTGCTGAACAAGCATTGATTTTTCTTCGCTTATCCCTAATTTTTCGGCATAAAAAGCAACCTTTTTAGCGCCCATTGTAAGGTGTCCCAAAAGATTTCCCTGAACCGAATAGCCCTCGGCAAGTCCCGTGCTCTCGCTTACAATAAATTCCTCGGTTTTTGAAATATCGTGAAGCATTGCTCCGCAGATTAAAAGGTCCCTGTCAACAAAAGGATAGAGCCTGCAGACATCCTCGCACATTCTTACAATTGAAAGCGTGTGCATAAGAAGTCCGCCACGGACGGCATGATGAAGCTTGAAGGCCGCGGGCCAGTAAAGCAGGGCCTTGCGGTTGTCCTCATAAATCGCAGTTAAGAGCGTTTTAAGCTCCCCGTCCTTAAACTCGGACGCTATTCTTATAATTTCATCATACATCTGAGCAGATGAATAATCGGCAGTCGGAACAAAATCCTCAATATTTATATTATCTGCATCGTTAGCTATTCTTATCCGCTCAATTCTAAGCTGATCCGATCCGTTATACTCAGAAACCGTTCCTCTAATCTTGACGATTTCATTTGCTTTATATTCCCCGTGCTCTGCAGGGTTATACCGCCAAAGCTTGGCGTTTATCTCCCCATCCGAATCGGTAAGGGTCATATCAAGATAAGAGTCGCCCTTTGAAGAGGTCTTTTTATCAACCGTTTTTATAAGACAAAATCCGTCCACTCTGCCCGAATTGTCAACAGGTGTAAAATTCATGGAATTATTCCTTTACTATAATATTTTCTCTTGCGGGGCCGTTTGAAACCATGGCAATTTTAAAGCCGATTTCCTTTTCGATAAATTCTATATAATTGCGGCAGTTTTCGGGAAGCTTTGAATATTCCTTAATTCCCGAAATATCGCATTTCCAGCCCTTAAGGGTCTTAAGAACAGGCTTAGCTCTGTAAAGGTCGGCGGTAACAGGGAAGTTCTTTGTAACCTTTCCGTCTATCTCATAGCCTACGCAGACCTTAATCTCGTCTAAATATCCAAGTGCGTCAACAACGGTTAAAACGCCGTGTGTCGTTCCCTGAACCTCGCAGCCGTAGCGTGTGGCAACACAGTCAAACCAACCCATTCTGCGCGGTCTGCCGGTTGTCGCGCCGTATTCTCCGCCGTCGCCGCCGTGATCGCGGAGCTCCTTTGCTTCATCGCCGAATATCTCGCTTACGAATGCTCCTGCGCCTACCGCAGAGGAATAAGCCTTGATAACGGTATAAATTTCCTTTATTGAATAGGGCGGAAGTCCTGCGCTTACAGCGCCGTAAGCCGCGATTGTATTAGAAGAGGTAACCATAGGATAAATTCCGTGGTCAACATCCTTTAAGGTGCCGAGCTGACCCTCAAGAAGAATTGTCTTGCCCTGCTTGTCCGCATTATAGCAAAGCTCTCTTACATCGCCGACAAAATCCTTTATTCCGTCTCTCCACTTGAGCATTTTATTGAATATCTCATCAACATCAAGCGCCGGCTTATGATAAAGATTTTCTATAAGAATATTTTTTACCTCTAAGGTCTTTTCAAGCTTTTCTCTTAAAGCCTTTTCATCAAACAAATCGCAGACCTGAAATCCGATTTTTGCATATTTATCCGAATAAAACGGAGCAATACCCGATTTTGTTGAGCCGAAGCTTGCCTTGCCGAGTCTTTCTTCCTCATAGACATCAAAAAGCACATGATAAGGCATAACCATCTGACATCTCGAAGATATCATAAGCTTAGGAGCGGGAACGCCTGCTTCAACAACACTGTTATATTCTTTAAGCAGCTTATCAACATCAAGAGCTACGCCGTTTCCGATACAGTTTATAACATTCGGATTGAAAACTCCCGACGGAAGTGTGTGAAGAGCAAATTTTCCGTAACTGTTCTTAATCGTATGCCCTGCGTTTGCACCGCCCTGAAATCTTACGACGATATCAGCGTTTGTCGCGAGCATATCGGTAATTTTACCCTTGCCCTCGTCTCCCCAGTTTGCGCCTACTACTGCTTTTACCATATTCTTTTTACTCCCTCCGGCTTTTAAGCCGATCAAAATACGCAAATATTATACTATAAACATCTTATTTTTTCAAGTATGTTATGTTTATATATGTATATTCATATAGTACATAATAGATTTAGGACGATGTGCGGCTTCGCCGCTGATATAACCAAACCCTATCGCTCAGCCTTTCGTCTAAAGGGGAAGCTTGGGTTTTAGCAAAATCTAAAGTCAGGCTCCCTTCTTATGCGTCAGCATACAAAGGGGGCTGTCAAGTGTAACGAGACTGAGGGGTATTCTTCTGGATTTTAGACATTAGAGCGATATATCTTGTAAAGTTTACTTTTCTTCCTTTTTCGGTCTTTTATAATCATAAGAGATTCCTAATATATAATCGGCGGATACCTTATAATAATTACATAATTTTATTAAATGCTCAATCGGCAGAGGAATCTGACCTCTTTCATATTTTCCGTAATAGCTTTTATCAATTTTCAAAATATTTGCAATATCCTGTTGATATAAGTCATTATCTTCCCGTAACTCTTTCAAAACATCATAGTATTTTTTCATAAAGCATTTCCTTTTATTTGTTGATATAAATAATTATAACAAAAGATATATATTTCCTCTTGACAAAGGACATATATATCCTTTATAATTGTAACGGGAAAAGACATATATGTCTTTTTTGAAAGGAGATAACCCAATGACTATACTTGAAAATTTGTATTACGGAAATATTGCACCGTTTGAGCGCAAAATAACCGACGGTAAAATGCTTGAAAAAGCAGTACTTCTTGAAGATAAGCTGAAAGCAGAGATGACAGAGCAACAATTTGCCTTATTTGAAGAATTTGAAAAAGCGGACTCCGAGGTTTCCTGCAAAGAAGAAGTAAGAGCCTTTACAGCGGGATTTAAGTTAGGGGCAAGGCTGATAAGAGAGGTATTTGAGAATGAATAAAAATCAGTGTGCCTAACGGCGCTGATATAACCAAACCCTTCCGTCAAAGCTTCGCTTTGCCACCTCCCCTTCCGGCTGAAGTGGAGGCTTTGGTTTCTGCAAAACTAAAGAAAGACTCTCTTCTTTTCGCGTAAGCGAAACTGAGAGGTATTGTTCTGGATTTTTGATATTAGAACGTTATTATCAATTACAAAAAACAGCCGACAGCAAAAGCTGTCGGCAAAAATATTATTTTATAAAACCTTATTAAGAAAATCTATAGTTCTTTGAGCCCTCGGATGGTTTATAACCTCGTCGGGAGTGCCCTCTTCGACGATAAATCCGCCGTCCATAAATATAACTCGGTCCGCAACCTCTCTTGCAAAGCCGATTTCATGGGTAACGATTACCATTGTCATTCCGTCAGCCGCAAGCTGTTTCATAACATTCAAAACCTCGCCGACCATTTCAGGGTCAAGCGCGCTTGTAGGCTCGTCAAAAAGCATAATATCGGGGTTCATGCAAAGCGCACGCGCAATCGCCACCCTCTGCTTCTGACCGCCCGAAAGCTTTGACGGGAATACATCCGCCTTGTCCTCAAGTCCGACCTTTTTAAGCATGCTCATTGCAAGCTCTCTTGCCTCGGCTTTGGTTTTCTTCTTAAGCTGAACGGGAGCAAGCATAAGGTTATCTATAACAGAAAGATTTTTGAAAAGATTGAAATGCTGAAATACCATTCCGATATTTTCTCTTACCTTGTTTATATCAACCTTTTTGTCGGAGATGTTGTAGCCGTCCACAATAACGGTGCCGTCGGTAATATCCTCAAGCCTGTTCATACAGCGCAGGAATGTTGATTTTCCGCTGCCTGAGGGACCTATGATTACAACAACCTCGCCCTCATAAATATCGGTAGAGATATCTTCTAAAACGCTTAATTTATCAAAATATTTCTTAAGCGACTCAACATGAATTTTTACATTGTCTCTGTTAACGGCCACGGTTAAGCCTCCTTTCAAGCTTTTTCGCAATCTTTGAAAGGATTTCAATTATTATGAAATACATAATTCCGACTATAAGCCAAGTCTGGAAGGACTTGAAGGTTACCGAAATTATATTCTTTGCGCTGTTTACAAGCTCGGGGAATCCGATAACGGAAAGAATTGAGGTATCCTTTAAAGTTATGATAAACTGATTTATTATGCTCGGAATCATGGTTTTGATAGCCTGCGGCATAACAACCTTGCTCATAGCTTTCGAATAAGGAAGACCGAGGCTTCTTGCGGCTTCCATCTGTCCTTTGTCGACAGACTGAATACCTGCTCTTATGATTTCCGCCATATAAGCGCCGCAGTTAAGCGCGAGCGCAATCGTACCCGCCTGAAGACCCGTAAAGGTGATAGGCGAATTAAGATAATTCTTGAAAAAATAAGGGATACCGAAATAAATGAAGAAAGCGAGGACTATCATCGGGACGCCTCGTATAATATCGACAAAGACAGTAGCAATTGCTCTGCTTACCTTGCTTTTCAGAACGCTTAAAATTCCGAAGAAAAGTCCTAAAATGCAGGCGAAAAACAGACCGCAAAGGGCGAGCAAAAGCGTTTTGCCCATAGCCTTAAGCAACAAATGTCCGTAATCGGTAATAATACTCCACATCGGAACGGTTCCTCCTTTCGTGACAAAAGCGGAACACCGTATTTTTTCTACGGTGCTCCGCAACCATATTTTAAATAAGTCCGACAGCTTTAAAGGACTGTCAAATCAAGTCTCAGCCGAGATATTTTTCGATAATCTTATCGTATTCTCCGCTTGCTTTGATATTCTTAAGACCCGCATTGAAAAGGTCAAGGAATTCCTGATTGTCTTTATTGAAGATTGCAAGTCCGTAAGGAGCGCCTTCGTTTTCAGAGCCGTCAACAACCTTAAGCGCAAGGTTTCCGGTCTTAATAGAAGCCTTCATAACAGGGGTGTCCTCAAAGAGCGCCGCTGCCTGACCGCCGATAACGGTCTGATAAACAGTCGGTGAATCCTCAAGATATGTAATCTTAAATCCGTATTTATCCTTAAGGCTTTCTGCATAGGTTGCGCCTAAAGTACCGGTTTTAACAGCAACTGTTTTATCCTTAAGATCGTCAAACGATTTAATATCGGAATCCTTTGCAACGGTCATGCACTGAGTTGCGGTGTAATATCCGTCGGAGAAGATCCAACCTTCATTTTTTCTCTTTTCGGTGATGGAAGCGCCGGCGATCATTCCGTCCGCCTGACCTGCCTGACAAGCGGCAATCGAAGCGTCCCAACCGAGGGAATTGAGCTTGTATTCAAATTTCTGATCCTTGGCAATTGCAGCAAGAACATCAACATCTATTCCTACGAAGTTGCCCGAAGCGTCGGTATACTCAAAGGGGTTGAACGCGGTATCGGTAGCAATGACCCAAACCTTTGAGGATTTCTTGTCGCCTTTTGAAGAATCGTCCTTCTTGGTTCCGCAGCCTGCGAATGCAGCCGCAACCATGAGAACGCTCATAGTAAGTGCTAAAAACTTTTTCATCTAAAAACATTCCTTTTTTCAAATTTTCATAGTAGATATTATAATCAAAAATGCGCGTTTAGTCAATATTTATTTAATTTATTCGGAAATTTTTTGAGTATTTAAATCATATTTTGATTTTCAGTTAATAAAATAAAGTGATATTTTTATTTTGCCTAATTTTATAATTCGCCCGTAAAGTCATGGTCTATCGTAATAATGCAGTTATAGGTAGAATTTATCTTTTTTGCTTCGAGACCTACTGCTTTTTTAAGCTCCTCGGGCTTCATTTTAAAGTCGCTCGGAATAACGATATCAAAAATCAAATTAGTGTTAAGCTTGCCTGCGGGCGTCATCCGAAAATCATGAATTGAAAGCCTTGAATCAATTGCTTTAACAATTTTTGAAATCTCTTCTTTGGTTTTCGCAACATTTTCATCGTCGGTGTCGACAGGGTCTATATGTATAACAAGATTAACGCCTGTTTTTTCGCTGACGACTTTCTCGCATAAATCGACCTTTTCGTGGCACTCGGCAAGATTTACATTCTGCGGAACCTCTACATGAACCGAGGCGAATTCGCGCCCGTGCCCGTAGTTATGCACAATAAGATCATGAATTCCTAAAAATCCGTCGAACTTCATTATTTCGTTTTCAATATTTTTAATTTCTTCCGCGCTCGGAGGCGTGCCCAAAATTTCACCTAAGGTGTCCTTTAATGAAGAAATTCCCGATTTTATGATAAATGCCGAAACGCCTATAGCTATCACAGCGTCAAGGTCAAACGGGATATCGGGGAAAATCCTAAGTATCACGGCAGAAAGCAAAACCGCAGAGGTCGTAAAGCAATCGTTTAGGCTGTCGGAGGCTGTAGCCAAAAGCGCCGCAGAATCAATTTTCTTTGCAAGCCTTCGGTTAAAGAAATACATCCACAGCTTAAGTAAGACCGAAACGGCAAGCACCGCAAATAAAATTAAAGGGCATTCGGGCGTTTTTGCTCCGCTAATGAGCCGTTTTACGGAATTTATAAAAAGCTCCGCGCCGACTGTAAGAATAATAAACGAAACCGTAAAAGCGGAAATATATTCCATTCTTCCGTGACCGAACGGGTGCTCTCTGTCGGCAGGCTTGGCAGACAGCTTAAAGCCTATTGCCGTTATAACCGAAGAGCCCATGTCCGAAAGGTTATTAAGTCCGTCCGCAATTACCGATATGCTTGACGCCGCAAAGCCTACCGCAAGCTTTATTGCAAAAAGCAGAAAATTGCAGGCAATGCCTACTGCCGAGCCGAGCGTTCCCACGCTTTGCCGCTCATCTGCGCCTTTTTTTACAAAAAGCCTCATTAAAAGCTTTGTCATGAAAATTTAGACCCCTTAGCACCCTTAGAGCCGAAGCTTGCTCCGGAGAGGATATTTGTTTTTATAGTAAATGTGAGGTTATCACGGTTTCTTTGTCTTTTAAATGCGATATCCGCAAGCCTGTCAATAAGCTCGGTATACTTAATTCCGGAAGCCTCCCAAAGGTAAAACGCAAGAGAACCGGGGATAGTGTTTATCTCGTTTGCGAAAACCTCGCCCGACTTTGAGTCGAGAAGATAATCTATTCTTACAACTCCGCTTGAACCCGTCGCTTTCATAATATCGACCGAAAGTCCTCTTATTTTTTCGGAAAGCTCCTCGCTTATGTCGGCAGGAATTTTTCTGCCTAAGGAAGCCATTCCCTTAGATTTTGAATTTCCCTCATATTTATCCGCATAAGAAAGAATTTCATCGTGCATAAATGGCTCCTCGCAAACGCTTGCGATACAGCTGTCAGCGTCGCCTAAAACAGAGCAGTTTATTTCCCTTAAATTCTCAACCGCTCTTTCGGCGAGAATTTTTTCCGCAAAGGACGCGGCAAGGGAAATTGCGCTTTCAAGCTCGCTTTCGTTATTAACCTTGGTAATTCCTACGCTTGAGCCTAAATTTGCTGGCTTTATTATAAGCGGATAGCCTATCTTTTCTCCTATCGCCTTGATAAAATGCTCCTTTTCGGCGCTATACTCTCTTGAACGGAAGGTCATGCAGTCAAGCACGGGCAGACCTGCCGATTTAAGAACGCTTTTAAAAACCGCCTTATCCATTCCTACAGCGGCTGAAATTATATCGCAGCTGATATACGGCAGATTTAAAAACTCAAAATAACCTGCCATTGTTCCGTCCTCGCAGTTTGTTCCGTGAACGATAGGGAAGGCTAAATCAATAACGGTATCCTTGCTTTTCTTAAAAAAACCGGAAACAAGAGTTCTCATAACGGTTTTGTTTTTAAGCCTTATAAAGGTTACCTGCTCGCATTTTTTTACAAGCTCGTCAAGATTTCCCTTAAAGCTTTCAATATCAAAAAGCAAAGGAGAAGTAAACATTTCGCCGTCCTTTGTTACATAAACGGGAATGACCTCGTATTTACTGCGGTCAATTGCGTTCATCGCCTGAACCGCGGAAATTACAGAAACCTCATGCTCAACCGAGCGGCAACCGAAAAATACCGCCATGTTTGTTTTCATCAGAAAGGACCTCACTTAAAGTTTTATTTTAAATAGTTATCGGGTAAATCGTTTTCAAGCAGGCAGACGGTGTTTTCGTCCGCAAGACTTAAAAATATTTCGAGAGCCTGCGAAAAGCTCTTTGCTTCAAAAAGCTTTTCTTTGTCAAACCCTGATTTCAAAGCGCCTTCTTTTACAGGGGCGCAGTACCTTTCGCCTACAAGAATTATAAAATCGCAAACCTTGGCGCAGGCAGTGCCGAAATTAAAATTGCAGTCATGCTCCTTTTCGCCGAGCTCTATAAGGCCCGGGGTTATAACGGCTTTTTTCATTGTATCAAAGTTTGACAGCGTTTCAACCGCCGCAATGCAGCCCTCGGGGTTGGAATTATATGCGTCGTCAATTATAAGCGAGCCGTTTTTGAATTTTTTAAGCTCTAATCTGTGCTCAGTAGGTTTCAGTGCGGAAATCGCAAAGGCTATGTCCTCGTTTGAAACGCCGAGAATATGCGCTAAGCCTGCAGAAGCTACAATATCTGTAACGCTGTGGCGGCCCAAAAGCCTTGTCGAAACGGGAATTCTGTCATTTTTTAAAATAAGGTCAAAGCTTGTGCCGTTTTTTGAAAAGCTTATGTTTTCCGCGCGGTAGTCTGAGTTTTCCCCGAAAAATACGGTGTTATTATCGGGCTTTACCCTTTTATTTATGTTTTCGTTTCCGCCGTTTACAAGGCAGATTCCGCCGTTTTTCAGCACCGCGTCGTTTAACTCAAATTTGGTTTTAAAAACATTGTCGACCGATTTAAAGGTATCAAGGTGTTGTTCGCCGACGGCGGTAATTATTCCGTACTGCGGATTTACAATATCGCAAATTTCTTTTATATCCCCGATATTTTTTGCTCCCATTTCGCAGACGAAAATTTCGGTGTTCGGGCGGAGATATTCGCGCACCGTTCTTACAACACCCATCGGTGTGTTAAAGCTGTGAGGCGTGCAGACGGTGTTGTATTTCTCGCTTAAAATTCTTGTTAAAATAAACTTTGTGGTTGTTTTGCCGTAGCTTCCCGTAATACCGATAACCTTTAAATTCTTATTTTCGGCAAGCCTTTTCTTTGCGTCGGCAATATATTTCTTCGCCGCGGCTTTTTCAATAGGCAGAGTAATCGCCCAAGAAACAAGGGCCAAAACAGGCGTAAGGCAGGAAAGGAAAGAGAAAACATTGAAAAATACAGTATCGGCGGTCTTTGAAAATCCTATATTAAGCAATACCGCAAGCAGGACAAGAACAATTCCTGCCGAAACAAAAAGTCTTATTATCCGCTTTGTAAATACGATTTTCTTAATCGAATTTTTATAGACCGAAATGCAGTTGAAAATTCTCCAGACAAGCAGAGCCGCAAAAAGCACGGTTATAAAAATATAGTATCCGAAAGCGAAAAGTATGGAAGAAAGCCCGAATGCCGCAACCGATAAAGACGATTCAACCGAATAGGACTCCTTTAACCACTTAAAATACCTTGACGGGAAATAAGAATTCTGCTGCAGCATCTGAAGCTGGCGGACAAGAGAAAACATGGCGCCTGCTAAGCAGAAGGCAGTGAAAACAACCGTAAGTATCACATTATAATTTTCCATAAAGCTTCCCCCTTAGTTTATAAAGCTCTGAAGAATTCGCGCGGTGTCATAGGGCTTTTCGCAAAAGGAAAAATGCCCCGTGTTTTTAAGCACGCATATTCCGCTGTCGGGAATTAAGGACGCAATCGTTTTCCCGTCGGACAGCGGAGTTGCGGTATCGTTATCGCCCCATATTAAAAGGGTGGGGCATTTAATATTAGGAATTATATCCCTTAAATCGGTGTTGACAAGGGACACCAGCGTTTTTCTAAGCACCGGCGGAGCCGCATTGTAATCTGCCGAGCCGTAATGAGCGCGTGCCTTATCAAGCAGAGCCTTTGAATGATTTTTTATAACAGGCAAAGAAAGCGCGCCCTTTATCATTTTAAAGCTTTTTGCCCTGAGCTTTTGCTTTAAGCTTTTTTTAGGAATTAGCCCCGCACTGTCGATAAGAACAAGCTTGCTCGGATTTATAATTCCGCTTGCCGCAAGCTTTAAGGCGGTCCTTCCGCCGTGCGAGTGGCCTATAATTACGGGATTTTTAATTTCAAAGCTGTCCGCAAATTCCTTTACAAGCCTGCAGTAATCGTCAAGCGTCCAAGGCTCTTTCATAATTTCGCTGTTTTTGCATCCCGGAAAATTAAGCGCATAAAGAGTGCATCTGTCGCTTAATGCCGCTGTGACGCCGCCGTAAACATCGAACGAAGAGCCCCACCCATGCAGAAGAATCACGGGAATATCTCCGCTTCCCGTTATACTGTATTCAATATCAAGTCCGCATAAATTTATAAACAAGCTATCTTCTCCTTTTGCGCAGTCTATTTATCACGCAATAAAGGTATTATTTACTATTATACCAAACTGCGCCCTAAAAAAGAAGAGTTTTTTAAAAGTTTTTTCTATTTAGTTTGATAATAGAAATAAAACAGGTTGAGTTGCGGCGTAAACGCCGCATTTTTGTTTTTTCGGCGACATGCGCGGCGAAAAAACTCCTTGTAGGCGAAAAAACGCTTAACGAGCGGTTTTTCAAGAACACAGGGGTGGCGTACTCACGTGGATAGAGTACAGTCCGAAAATCTATGATTTTCGAGCGAACGGCATTCCCGTCCAAGAGCGTGTCGAATTTTCGACACGCTCAAAAGAAGAGTTTTTTAAAAGTTTTTTAATTATATTTTATAATGAGGGTGTAATTTAAAGTCTTACAGGCAAAAATAAAAGCGGTGAATTGAATGAAAAGAAAAACAGTTAAGCTTTTTAAAAATATCGGACTCGGCACTCTTATCGGCGCTGTAAACGGCTGCTTCGGCGCGGGCGGAGGTATGGTAGCGGTTCCTCTGCTTAAAAAGAGCGGACTTGACCAGAAGTCTGCTCATGCGAACGCTATTGCCATAATTTTGCCGATAACGGTTTTAAGCGCATTTATGTATTTAAAAAATGGATATGTTAAAATTTCCGACAGTTTTTCTTATATTCCCACGGGGCTTTTAGGCTCGCTTTTAGGTACGGTTATTATAAGAAAAATTTCCCCTCTTTGGCTAAAAAGAATTTTCGGAGCTTTTATGATATATGCAGGCGTGCGCCTGCTGCTTAAATGAATATCGCCGCCCTTTTAGCAGGGCTTTTTTCAGGGATAATCGGCGGAATGGGCTTAGGCGGCGGAGCGGTGCTTATAATGTACCTCGCCGTTTTCACGGACACCTCTCAGCTTAAGGCTCAGGGAATAAATCTTTTGTTTTTTATCCCCATAGGAACTCTCGCGGTTATTATTTACGCAATAAAGAAAAAAATCAAGTGGAAAATAACTCTGCCCTTTGCGGCCGGCGGTCTTTTGGGCGCAGCGGCAGGAATTTTCGCACTTAAATTTATAGGAGGCGCTCTTGCGGGAAAAATTTTCGGCGGCTTTCTTATAATCCTCGGAATAAAAGAAATTTTCACTAAAGCCTCTTAAATCCTTGAAAGTCATAAAAAAAGATGCTATAATAAAACCGAATAAATGTTCGGGAGGGAAATCCGATGAAAGAGCAAAGGGCACCGCTTACCGAAAATCAAAGGGCGGTTTATGATTTTCTTGTAAAAAAATCGGGCGAGGGCATTCCGCCGACCGTCAGGGAGATCTGCGCGGCAACGGGTATTAAATCCACCTCTTCGGTGCATGCCGTTTTAAACAGGCTTGAGGAAGAGGGCTACATATCGAGGGACGCAAGATTTTCAAGAGCCATTAAAATCGAAAAAGAGGGCGATTCCTCTATGGTTCCGCTTGTAGGCAAGGTAACGGCAGGTCAGCCGATTTTGGCGGTAGAGGAAATTGAGGACTATATTCCTTATCCGACAAAGTCCGCCGAAGGTCTTTTCGCGCTTAATGTCAAAGGCGAAAGCATGAAAAACGCAGGAATTTTAAACGGAGATATCGTTATCGCCGATAAAAATGCCGCATGCAAAAGCGGAGATATTGTTATAGGTATGATTGAGGACAGTGCGACCGTTAAAAGGCTTATTATAAAGCCCGACAGAACTGTTATATTTATGCCGGAAAACCCCGATTTCGAGCCTATTATTCCCGAAAAGCCCGCAATTTTAGGAAAGGTTATCGGCTGTTTTCGAAGGTATAAATAAATGAAAGAAATGAAAAAACATGTTGAGCTTTTTACCGACGGCGCCTGCTCTGGCAACCCCGGAAAAGGCGGCTGGGGAGCTGTTCTTCGCTACGGACAAAGCGAACGCGAGCTTTCGGGCGGAGAAAAAAGCACCACAAATAACCGCATGGAGCTGACAGCCGTTATAATGGGGCTTAAGGCCTTAAAAGAGCCCTGCCATGTCACGCTTACCACCGATTCTAAGTATGTAAGCGACGGACTGAGCAAGGGCTGGGCGCGCTCATGGCAGAAAAACGGCTGGCGAAAGGCGGACAAAAAGCCCGCTCTTAATCCCGACCTTTGGGAGGAGCTTTTAAGGCTTACCGACATTCACGATGTGGATATAGTCTGGGTCAAGGGCCATGCAGGGCACCCCGAAAACGAGCGGTGCGACAGGCTTGCGGTCAAGGCTTATGAAAATTTACAATAAGGAAAAATAAAAATGCTTAAGAAAAATACAATGAATACAGTTTGGGGAGCCGTTATAGCGGCGGCGTATATAGCGCTTACTTTTATCAGCAATATTTTCGGACTTGCTTACGGACCGATTCAGTTCCGCGTTTCCGAGGCGCTGACAATTCTGCCGCTTTTTACCCCTGCGGCAATCCCGGGGCTTACTGTGGGCTGTCTTATTTCAAATATCGCTTCTTTTAATCCGATTGATATGATTTTCGGCACGGGGGCTACACTTGCCGCCTCATGCGTTACATATCTTTTAAGAAATGTAAAATTAAAAAATATTCCGCTTCTTTCCCTGCTTTCGCCGGTTGTGATAAACGGATTTACGGTAGGCGCGGAGATTTCGATTTTTTTAAGCGTGGGAGAACAGACGGGATTTTTGCTTTCCTCGCTTTATGTAATGCTCGGCGAGGCGGCGGTTGTGGCGCTTCTCGGAGTTCCGCTTTATTTCACAGTGAAAAAATATAATTTTTTCGAGAGGAAGAAATAGAAGATTTCTGTAAGACTTAAAAGAATTTATCTTTAATTTTCGTGCCGTTAAGGCACACATCGGTCTAGTATCTAAAATCTAATATCTAGCATCTAAACGAATACCCCTCAGTCGCGCATAAAGTGCGACAGCTCCCCTCTTAAGAAGAAGGGAGCCTGACTTTAGTCTCTGCTAAAACCCAAGCCTCCACTTTAGACGAAAGGAAATTCCCCTGTTAGGGGAAATGTCTGCGACAGCAGACAAAAGGGTTCCCGTCTTCCGGAGGAAAAGGTGGCAAAGCGAAGCTTTGACGGAAGGGTTTGGTTATATCAGTGCCGTAAGGCACACATAAAGAAACACTTCTCTTTTTACGGAGAAGTGTTTTATTTATTAAGCTTATAACATTCATCAATAATATTTTCTATGATTCTTACCTGTTCCGGTGTAAGTAAATCAAGCTTTTTTGAGAGCAATAATTTATCCTTATCGATTATGTCACCTGTTAAAAGATAGTCCGCACTGACATTCAGTGCCTTTGAAAGCTTCAAAAGGTTTTCGGGTCTCATGGCTCTTTTGCCGGTTTCGGCATAAGAAATAAATTGTGTGGTTGTATCGCATTTTTCAGCCAATGCTTCTTGTGTAAGCCCCAATGTTTTGCGCCTTTCTATAATACGCTTGCCGATTGCTTCAAGACAAATATTCGGCTCTTTCATTTCTTACGCCTCTTTTCTTTTTGGTCTACATGGTTAATTATATCCACAAAACGATAAAAATTAAGCGTTTGTTGTTGACTTTTATAAACAATACGATATAATAATATAAAAAGAGGCGATAATATGGACGAAAAAATTTGCGGATTTACAGGGCACCGAATAATTAAGAGAGAAATAAAAACAAGACTTGAAAAAGAAATTTCAAGTCTTTGTGAAAAGGGATATAATACATTTTTGTCAGGCGGAGCATTAGGCTTTGATACTATAGCTGCGCAAACAGTATTAAAGATTAAAGAAAAATATGATATAAGGCTTATCTTAATTCTTCCCTGCAAAAATCAGGATTTAAAATGGAAAGAATACGATAAAGAGGTTTATAAAAATTTAAAGGCTCAGGCTGACGATATTATTTATACATCTGACAATTATTATACCGGCTGTATGCTGAGAAGAAATGATTATATAATTGATAAAAGCGAAATAATTATTTCCTATCAATATAAAAACACGGGCGGAACGGCATATACGGTAAGAAAGGCAAAAGAAAAAGGAATAGAAGTAATAAATATTTATTCCGACAGGCAAACATTATCTAATATCTAGCATCTAAACGAATACCCCTCAGTCGCGCATAAAGCGCGACAGCTCCCCTCTTAAGAAGAAGGGAGCCTGACTTTAGTCTCTGCTGAAACCCAAGCCTCCACTTTAGACGATAGGGTTTGGTTATATTAAGTGCCGCAAGGTACACATTTGTCTAAGGTCTAAGATCTAATATCTAACATCCAGAACGGCAAGGGAAGCAAAAATGATTTTTAAGATTTTAAAAAACAAAAAGATGTCCTGCTTTTTTAGTCCGCAGGACATCTTTTTTTAATAATTTATTATTTTTTAAGCTTTAAAGCGGCTTTTGCCTTTTCGGCGATGTTTTCGGCTCTGAGACCGAACTCATCAAGAAGCTTAACGGCGGGACCCGAATGTCCGAATGTATCATAAACGCCGAGCTTGACTACGGGAACGGGGCAATTTTCGGCTGTAAGCTCGCTTACGGCGCTTCCCAAGCCTCCGATAACCGAATGCTCCTCTGCAGTAACAATAGCGCCTGTTTCCTTTGCCGCCTTTAAGACGATTTCATTATCAAGCGGTTTAATGGTTGCTATGTTTATAACTCTTGCGCTGATACCCTCGTTTTTAAGGATTTCATGCGCGATAAGCGCTTCATTTACCATAAGTCCTGTAGCTATAACGGTGACATCGGTGCCTTCTTTTAAGGTTACACCCTTACCTATTTCGAACTTATAATCGTCCCCGAAAATTACGGGAGTTGCAAGTCTGCCGAATCTCAAATAAACAGGTCCGTTAATATCAAGCGCGGCTCTTACGGCAAGCTTTGCCTCTGTTGCGTCGGCAGGGTTTATAACGGTCATTCCGGGGATAGTGCGCATTAAAGCAATGTCCTCATTGCACTGGTGTGTAGCGCCGTCCTCTCCGACGGAAATTCCTGCGTGAGTTGCACCGATAATTACATTAAGATGGGGATAGCCTATCGAATTTCTTACCTGTTCAAAGGCTCTTCCTGCGGCAAACATCGCAAAGGAGCTTGCAAATACCTTTTTACCGGTTGCAGCAATTCCCGCGGCAATTCCCATCATATTCTGCTCTGCAATTCCGCAGTCATAAAATCTTTCGGGGAACTCTTTTTTGAATTTGCCCGTCTGTGTAGCCGCGGCAAGGTCGGCGTCAAGAACTACGAAATCGTCTCTTTCTTTTCCTAATTCCACAAGAGCCTCACCGTAAGCGGCGCGGGTTGCAACTGTTTTTACTTCTGACATTTATTTTCCCCTCCTTTTAAAGCGCGGCCTTATAAGCCTTAAGCTCGTTCATTGCGATTTCATACTGCTCGTCGTTAGGAGCGCTGCCGTGCCAAGAAACCTGATTTTCCATAAAGGAAACACCCTTGCCCTTTACTGTGTTTGCGATAATCGCAACAGGCTTATTTACGGTTTCGGCTTCCTTTAAAGCGGCTTCTATCTGCTCGAAATCGTGTCCGTCGATTGTGATTGTATGCCAGTTAAAGGCTTCGAATTTTTTGTCAACCGGCTTTGCGGAATTTACCTCGTCGATTGTTCCGTCAATTTGGAGATTGTTAAGGTCGATAAACGCGGTAAGATTATCAAGTCCCTTATTTCCTGCGAACATTGCCGCTTCCCAGACCTGACCCTCTTCAATTTCGCCGTCGCCCAAAATTGTGAACACTTTGAAGTTGTTTTTAAAATGCTTTGCCGAAAGTGCCATTCCGCAGGCGGCTGAAATGCCCTGTCCCAAAGAACCGCTCGACATATCAACCCCGGGGATATGCTTCATATCGGGATGTCCCTGCAAAAACGAGCCGATGTGGCGGAGCGTTTTAAGCTCTGAGACATCGAAATATCCGCGGTTTGCGAGAACGCTGTAAAGTGCGGGAGCCGCATGGCCCTTTGACAAAACAAAACGGTCGCGGTTTTCATCCTTCGGATTTTCGGGGTCGATATTCATATATTCAAAATAAAGGTATGTAAGAATTTCGGCTATCGAAAGCGAGCCTCCGGGGTGACCCGATTTTGCGGCATGCACACCCTCGATTATTCCTATCCTCACGTCGGTAGCTTTTTTCATAAGCTCTTTCTTTTTTAAACTGTCCATTATTTGCTTCCTTTCTTTATTTTGATATAATTTTCAATTTTTTCTACAAAATCGGCAACTGCGCCGAGCTTTACACTGCAAAGAATGAATTTGGCATTATTTTTTATATCGTCGGGCGCTTCCGCCGGCGCTCCGCTAAGATTAAACAGCTTCAGCATTTCAAGGTCATTATAATAATCGCCGACAGCACAGCAGTTTTCTTCGCTTATATTTAAAATTCCGCAAAGCTTTTTTGCCGCCGACGCTTTTGAGGCATTGGCGCTTACAAATTCAAAATAATGCCGCTTTCGGCCTAAAACCGTTGCGGCGCTTCGAAGAAGCGTACAGCTTTTCGGCGCTTTTTGCATTTGATTTTCAAGCTTTGGATTATCCTCGTCCTTAGCTAAGAATATTACCTTTGACCACGAAAGACCGTCCACATATTTAAAATCCGCCGTTTCGGACTCAAAGCCCTCATATTTTTCATGATCGGAATTTTCCGAGGTTTTATTAAAAGCGAAAATCTTATCGCCCGAATGGATTTCAAGCCCGATTTCGGGATAATTTTTTATAATATTCTCGGTGAATTTATGACCCTCGGGACTGATATTATCCTCAAACAAAATCTTCTTTTCGGACAAATCATATATCATGGCTCCGTTAGCGAAAATCGAGGGGGAAATATTTTTTATTCTATCGGTAACCGAGGAAACCGCCTTTATTACCCTGCCGGTAGAAAGCGAAAACAAACCGCCGTTTTCAATAAAATAGCGGATTTTTTCGCAGTTTTGTTCGGGAAGAAAGCCGTTATCAAGCAAGGTTCCGTCAATATCGCTTATTATAAGATACCCGTCAAAAATCGGCATTTCTTTTACATTCCTCCGCAAATTTTTTAAAATAATCGGGCAAGTCACTTTCAAACTCCATGTACTGCTTTGTTCTCGGATGAATAAATCCGAGCTTTTTAGCATGCAGACACTGTCCGTTCAAGCTTTTTATAACCTTTTTAGGTCCGTAAACAGGGTCGCCTGCCACGGGGTGTCCGATATAAGCCATATGAACTCTTATCTGATGTGTTCTTCCCGTTTCAAGCTTTAATCTTAAATGGGTGAAATCCTTATATCTTTCAATAACACTGTAAAAGGTTTTTGCGTTTTTGGAATTTTTATAGGTTACAGCCATTTGCTTTCTTTTAACGGGATGGCGCCCGATAGGTGCGTCCACAAATCCGCTGTCGTCCTTAAAATTACCGTAAACTATAGCCTCATACTCTCTTGTAAAGCTATGTTCTTTGATCTGTTCGGCTAAAAATTTATGCGCCTCGTCATTT
Organism: uncultured Eubacteriales bacterium; assembly: GCA_934466515.1. Classification (GTDB taxonomy): domain Bacteria; phylum Bacillota; class Clostridia; order Oscillospirales; family Acutalibacteraceae; genus UBA737. The sequence continues at coordinate 83,479 of CAKSLH010000003.1, read as the reverse complement.
TTGGCAACCATTAAAAGGCCGCTTGTATCCTTATCAATCCTATGGACTATCCCCGGACGCATTACACCGTTTATCCCCGAAAGAGAGCCCTTGCAGTGGAATAATACCGCGTTTACAAGCGTGCCTGTATAATTTCCGTTTGCAGGGTGGACAACCATTCCTTTAGGCTTATTTACAACCAAAAGGTCGTTATCCTCATAAAGAATGTCAAGCGGAATGTTTTCGGGCTCCGCCTTATATTCTACGGGGTCCGGAATTTCTACGGTTACGCTGTCTCCGCTTTTAAGCTTTGCGTTTTTAGAAGCGGGCTTTCCGTTCAGCAAAACTGCCCCGTCCTCTAAAAGCTGAGCCGCTCTCGACCTTGAAACCGAAGCAATTTCGGCTGTATACACATCAAGACGGCGGCTTTCACCGCCGTCAAAAACACTATTTATCCGAGTCATTCCTATCACTTTCGGGCGCGGTAACAACAGTCATTTTCTTAGCCTTTTCTTCCTTTATCATAGAAACGATAAAATAAAGAATCAAAAGCATTGCGCCTATAACTATTGCGATATCGGCAACATTGAAAACAGGGAAATCCTTATAGAAAGTAAAATGCAGAAAGTCGACAACATATCCGCCGCGGGCAATTCTGTCAATCATATTTCCTATTCCGCCCGATAAAACAAGCGCCATTGCCCAGAACATAAGCTTATTCTTTGTTCCGTATTTAAGCATTAAAGCAATGCAGACAAGCATAATAACCGCCGTTACGGATATAAGAATCCATGTATAGCCGCTGAGCATTCCCCATGCTCCGCCGCCGTTTTCGACATAAACAAGGTCGATTATCCCCTTGATAAATGTTTTTCCGTTAAACTGCTCCGGATTTAAAAGAACAAGATATTTTGTATACCTGTCTGCGGCGATTACCGCAAGTCCTGTCAGCACTGCCAAAATATATGTAACCATTCTTTTGCTCCGTTCCTTTAAAATTTATGATTATTCTTTATCGGAAGCTTCTTTTTCCTTGCTTTCCTCGGCATTCTTTTCTTTTTTGGCCTTTTTATCCGATTTCTGCTCTTCTTCCTTTTCCTTATCTACAGCCTTTATAAATTCCTTAGCCTCGGGCTTTTTATCAAATTCGGCAGAAAGAATTTTTGCCATTTCCTCGGGAGAAATCGGAACTGCGTCGGGAAGATTGGAAATAATTGCAGTTTGCTCCTTATATTTATTAAGAATTTCGGATTTGAAAGCCGCAACCTCTAATTTGGCTCTATCGAAGAGCACCTGCTGTCTTGCGATGCAATCGTCGGTAGCCTTCTCGATGGCTTTAAGCTTTCTTTCCTCTTCCTCGCGCTGTCTGTCAAATGCCGCCTGAGCGTCAGCCCTGCGCTGAGCGTCCTCAGCCTCGAATTTCTTGACAGTCTCATTCTCACGCTTTGTGATTTCAACTATTTTGTCCTCAGCCGCCTTGATTATCTCGTCGCTTTTCTTTCTTGCGTCGGCAACTATCTGGTCGGCAAGCTTCTGGGCGCTGACTAAAACGCTCTGAATGCTCGACTGAGAATTCTTATAGGTCTCAACCTCGGCACTGAGTGAGTCAACCTTCTCGTTGAGCTCCTTAACGGTACGCTCAAAGCGGTCATAATCGACCTCTACCTTATCGAGAAAAATGTCGACCTCTTCCTGCTTATATCCGCCTACGGATTTAGCAAACTTTACATTTCTTACATCTTTTGAATTAAGCATATCTTTTTCCCCTTTTTTAGGTAATATATTTTTGATATTCCAAAACGGTTTTGCCCTTTCGGGTTATCCCGTCAACAGACTTTATTTTAAACTTTCCTTTTCGCCTTACCGTTATGCTGTCTCCTGCCCTTACCGAGTGCGTGCCCTTTTCGCAAACTACGGAATTCACACTTACATAGCCTAAGCTTAAAAGCTCTGCCGCTTCCTTTCTTGAAGCATGTATAAGCTCGCTTACGACGCAATCAAGCCTTAAAGACGAAACGCTCGCTCTAAAATCCGCAAGCTTTGAAAGAGACGGAAGAGGCAGGGAATACCCTTGGCTTAGTCTTACCCCCGTGCTGCCGATTTTTTCGGTCTGAGACAAAACGAAGGATAAAATATCCTTATGTAAAAAAGCAACGGCTCTGCCTGCTTCAACTAAGATATCTCCTATTTTTTCTCTTGCGATCCCGAGCCCTGTAAGCGCTCCTAAAAAATCCCTGTGAGAGAGCCTGTCGGCGGGTCTGAATATAAAGGTTACACCGGCAATCGGGAAATGCGGGTCCTCACACCAGTTAGGCTTACAGCAGAACACCGTTCTTTCAGCCCCCTCAAATCCGCCGAAAAAGCAAAACGAACAGCCTATATTCTTTACCGCTTCCTTTACAGCCGCCGCTTCGGCAGGCGACAGAAAGCCTAAAAAGCAGGGAGCGTTTCTTGTTTCGCTTAAGCGGACGGTATCAAGCGCTCTTTGCTTTAAAAGAGATAATTCCATCAATAGTAAAGCTTATTGTCCTCATAATCGTCAAGCATGAGCTCGCCGAGAACATCAATATCGCTTGCAACTATAATAAAGGTGCTGTTTGCAACCTTTCTTAAATTGCCGTGATTGGCATAGGCAACACCGCTTAAAAAGTCGATTATTCTGCGCGAGGTCTCGCGGTTAGCCGATTCAAGGTTTAAAACAACCGTCTTTTTAGCGTTGAGGTGGTCCGCAATCGCGGTTACATCCTCAAATCTATCGGGCTTAACCAGCACAACCTGCATCTGCGACGGAGCGGAAGAGCTCTGATAATTCATGCTCTTTGATTTTATAACTCTCGGAGCTTCCTGCTTTTTTGAGGGAGCCTCCTCGCGGTAAGAAGACTTCTTTTCATGCTCCGGCTCCTGATCCAAATCCTCATCAAACTCATCGTCATCCGGAATGGTCATTATGTTTTTAATGCTTTCAAACAATCCCATAATTTAAAGCTCCTTTTATATGTTATAATTTCTTTTGCCGAAAAGCGCTGTTCCTATTCTTACGATATTAGCTCCGCATTCTATTGCCTGCTCAAAATCGTCCGACATGCCCATCGACAGAAAGTCCATACTACTATTATCTATTTTTTTAGCCCCGATGTCAATAAACAGTTTATTCATTTTATAAAAATATTTGGAATTTTCTGTCGGATTTTCGCAAACGGGCGGTATCGCCATAAGTCCGCGCACCCTTATACCCTTTAATTTTGCAATTTCTCGGGTCGCGTTTTCCGCCTCATCATAATCAAATCCCGATTTGCTTTCCTCGTTTCCGATATTTATTTCTATAAGCACATCGACGGTCTTATTGATTTTCTGCGCCTGCTTTGAAATTTCTTCGGCTAAATGAATACTTCCGACGGATTCGATCATTTCGACCTTATCAATAATATTTTTTACCTTATTTGTCTGCAAATGGCCGATAAAATGCTTATGCACGGGAAGATATTCGCTTTCCTTTGATAAAAATTCCTGAACGCGGTTTTCCCCGATATAGTTAATTCCTTTGCTTATAGCATGGTTTATAACCGATACATCCACCGTCTTTGTTGCGGCTAAAAGAATTATATCTTTCGGAGTTCTTCCTGATTTTAAAGCCGCTGCGGCGATTTTTTCCTTGATTTCGGAATAATTTTCATCGAAAATCTCAACTGACGACCTTTCCGTCATACAAATTCTTTCCTTTCACTATAACCTCATCATATATTCTTAAAACATTCGAATTGCTTTTTACCTGCTCGCAGATTATATAATCGCCTGTATTATAAATGACATTAACCTCTACGAACTTTACATTTATTCCCGATAAAACATAAACGCCTGTTTTCCCTTTTACAACTCTGAGCGCCTTTTTAGGAACTCTGAGCCCTGCATAGGTTTTGCTTATGACCTTCATGCTTCCGGTTCTCAAAACGGCAAGCGCACTGTTCATCTGCTCGCACGAAAAGATTATAACGGCCTTCTTGGAATTGTCGGAAATATTTATGCTTTTAACCGTCACGGGCAGCTGCTGACCCGATTTTAAATTTGTGTTTACCGTAAGAGCGTCGCCCTCTTTGAATTTAAGCGAATCGTTTATATCGACAGGCGCCGCGATATACCATTCATAGTCGGAAACGATTTTTCCTATTCCGTTTTCCGTCTGTGCCTGCGGTTTGAGCTTTTTTAAAAACTCATCGTTTATATCGGAAACAGTGTCGACTGTCAAAACATTTTCGTATCCGTCAAGCGCGGAAACGAAATATCCCGATTCAGCCGCCGTTATGCTCGCTTTAGGAGCTGGAAGGGAAGCCTGAAGAGAAGAAAGCTCGCTTTTAAGATTGTTTAAGTTTTCGCTGAAATCCGTCTGGTCGCCCGTAGCGCTGCTGCGGCGGTTAAGAGAAGAAAGAAAAGCGTTTATCTTTTCCTTGCTGCCCGAAAAATTTCCGCCTGTACAGCTTCTTTGCATTTCGTTTAAAGCCGAGGTAACCTTATTGTTAATCTGGTCGATATCGGCGGCCTTATTATCGTTATAGCCCTGAATTTCCTCGATATCGGCAATCTGATTTTTAACGGTTTCAATTTTCGAATTTATGACCGACGCCGACGGCGAATCATATACATAGGCAATAACACCGTCCTTAGATACCCTTTCACCGTCGGAAACGGCATAGTGAAGAGAACCGCTTTGGGTATAGGTTACTGGGATTTCCTTTCTTATGACATAGCCTGTAAGCTCCAAGCCGTCCGAGCTTTCGAAATATTCGGCGCTTGCGGTCGTTATCGGCTTATAAAGGGAAGAATAAAGCTGATGAATTACAAAAACCGATATAAAAAGGATTAAAAATACCTTTAAAACCGTGTTCCCTTTCATTGCTTTTCAACTCCCTTTTCTTCTAAAATTTCTTTTGCTTTTTCAAATATTTCTTCTTCTGTATTCAAATCGGGATAGAGCCAGATTATTCTTTCGTCCCTGTTAAACCAGCTGAGCTGTCTTTTTGCGTATCTTCTTGTTACGCGCTTTAAATTCTCAGTGCATTCGCTTAAAGTTTCTCTGTTTTCAAAAAATCCGAAGAATTCCTTATGACCTATCGCCTGAGAGGCGCCGCCCGAATTTTCTTTATTTAAAAACGCTTTTTCGGCTTCCTTTAAAAGTCCGCTTTCAAGCATTTTATCGACCCTTAAATCAATTCTGTCATAAAGCTTTTGCCTGTCAGAAAATTTAAGCCCCAAAAGAATATAATCATATTCGTTTTCTTCTTTTCTTGACTCCTCGTTTAATTCCGTCATTGTTTTTCCGGTGGAATAATAAAGCTCCAGCGCCCTTATAATTCTTCTTGTATTATTAGGGTGAAGCCTTGAAGCCGTTTCGGGGTCGATTTTTTCAAGCTCGGAGATTAAATCCTGCACGCCCTCTTTTTCGCATCTTTCTTCAAGCCTTTTTCTTAAATCAAAATCGGTATCGGTTTCGCAGAACCGGATATTATCGGCAAGAGATGAGATATAAAGCCCTGTTCCGCCTACAAGAAAAGGAATTTTTCCGATATTTATAACATCGGATATTTCTTTTCTCGCAAGGGTGCAGTAATCGGCGGCATTAAAGCTTATATCGGGGTCTAAGAACTCAAAAAGCCTGTGCCTGACTCCTTGCTTTTCTTCCTGCGTCGGAGCGGCGGAGGCAATCGGCATATTTTTATAAATCTGCATTGAATCGGCGCAGATTATTTCTCCGCCGAATTCCTTTGCAAGGCATACACTAAGCTTTGTTTTGCCCGATGCCGTCGGCCCTGCAATGCAGACAACCTTTTTCTTATCGCTCATTGTATTCTTTTAAACTGCTTTTCCAAATCTCTTTTGGAAAGCTCGAAGGCTACCGGTCTTCCGTGCGGGCAGTAGAAAACCTCTCTGTCGCTTAAAACCTTTTTCGCAAGGCTAAGCATTTCTTCGGGCGGCGTAACAAAATTTGCTTTGATTGCCGCCTTGCAGGCAACCGTATGTAAAATATCTTCCTTTAAATCATTTGAAACCGCTGTTCCGCCGCTCATGAACAGTCTTGCCGCTTCTATAACGGTTTCGGCTACATCCTCGCGCCTTAATACCGACGGAACGGCTCTTACAACAACCGACAGATTGCCGAAATCCTCAATTTCAAAGCCTGCTTTTTCAAATTCATCCAAATTTTCGCAGACTGCGGAATAAACCGCAGGCTCCAGCGTAACGCTTCTCGGCTCGAGCAAAGCCTGAGAAGAAACGGCGGTATTTTTTACAAGCTCATTAAAAATTATTCTTTCATGTGCCGCATGCTTATCTATCATGAAAACGCTTTCGCCCTTTTCGACTATTATATATGTTCTGAAGGCTTCGCCTATAAGCCTGACTTCGGCAGCGGGTGCTTTTAACGGCTCTTCTTTAGGTTCTTCCTTAAGTCCTGCCTCGGCTGCCGGCATTTTTATTTCGGGTTCTTTTTTTATCTGAGGCGGATTTACCTTGATTTCTTTTCTTTCGGGAATTACAATATCGTCCCTTAAGAAAAACGGCGTGCTGTCCTGTTTAAATTTAAGCACCGAGGGCTTAATTTCGCTAAGCTCGGGCTTTTTTGGCTCTTCTTTTTTCTCAAAGCGCATCGGCGCCGAGGCCTGAACAAATTTTTCCTCGCTTACAGTATCGGGAGACGGAATTGCTTTTTTTATTCCGCCTATATTCATTTGCGGTCTTGTATCGTTAGTAAATATCGAAGCCTTGACAGAGGAATAGACCGCGTCGAAAATCCTTTTTTCATCGGAAAATCTTACCTCTGTCTTTGCAGGGTGAACATTAACGTCAACACTTGAAAACGGCACCGAAAGGCTTAAAACAAAGCTCGGGAATTTACCCGTCATAGAGCTGTTTTTATAAGCCTGCTCTACCGCCGCGCAGACTGTTCCCGAGCGGACAAAGCGGCCGTTTAAAAAGGTATACTGCCCTGCTCTCGACTGTCTGCAAAACACAGGCTTGCAGACATAGCCCGAAACCGAAATTCCGTTTACCTCGCTGTTAACGGGAATAAGCGAAGATGCGAATTCTCTTCCTAAAACCGAATAAATTGCGGCTTTAAGGTCGCCGTTACCCGAGGTTATAAATTCCGTTTTTGATTCTCTTATAAATTTAAAGGCGATTTCGGGGTGGGAAAGCGCGGCTCTTTGCATAACCGCCGCGACTGCGTTTCCCTCGGAAAAATCCTTTTTTAAAAATTTCATACGCGCGGGCGTGTTATAAAACAGGTCGCGGATAATAAGGGTCGTTCCCTTTTCCGCTCCGCATTCGTCGAAAATAATCTCTGTTCCGCCCTCGATTATATAGTGGGTTCCGGTTTCTTCCGATTCGGTTCTTGTAAACATTTCTACCCTTGAAACGCTTCCTGCCGCCGCAAGCGCCTCACCGCGGAAGCCTAAGGAAGAAATTGCGTCAAGATCGTCGGCATTTTTTATTTTGCTTGTCGCATGGCTGACAAACGCAAGCGGAACATCCTCGCGGTCTATTCCGCAGCCGTCGTCCGTAATTCTGATATAAGAAATGCCGCCGCGGCGGATTTCCACCGTGATATGCTTTGATTTTGCGTCAATAGAATTTTCTACAGCTTCTTTAACCGCCGACGCAGGTCTTTCAACAACCTCGCCTGCCGAAATAAGCTCGAAAACATCTCTCGGCAAAAGATTTATTCTTGGCATTTTTATATCACTTCCTTAGTTTACTATTTCTTAGTTTATTATTCCTTTGCTTTTTTACAAAGTCCGTTTAAGATACCGAGCGCCTCAATCGGCGTTAAGGTATCAATATCAATTCTTTTAAGCTCACTTGCGATTTCGTCCGAGTTATTGCAGGCTTCGGGTTTAAAATTGCTTGCGGCAGGTCTTAAGTCGCTGTCCGCACCTGTTTCTTCGACATTTTTTAATATCTCTCTTGCGCGTTTTATTACCTCGTCGGGAATACCGCTGAGCTTTGCAACCTCTATTCCGTAGCTCTCGTCAGCTCCGCCTCTTACTATTCTTCTTAAGAAAATTATATCGTCTCCGTGCTTTTTAACGGCGATATTATAGTTTTTAACGCCCTCAAGCTCGGTTTCCATAACCGTAAGCTCATGGTAATGGGTTGCAAAAAGCGATTTTGCGCCGATTTTATTTTTATCGGCGATAAATTCAAGCACTGCTCTCGCAATCGACATTCCGTCAAATGTAGATGTTCCTCTTCCGATTTCGTCTAAAATAAGCAGGCTTTTACTCGTTGCGTTTTTAAGAATGGAGGCAACCTCGCTCATTTCAACCATAAAGGTGGATTTTCCGCTCGCAAGATCGTCGGACGCGCCGACCCTTGTATAAACCGCATCGACAATTCCGATTTTTGCCTCTCTTGCCGGAACAAAGGAGCCGACCTGCGCCATAATCGTGATAATAGCAACCTGTCTCATATAGGTGGATTTTCCTGCCATATTAGGTCCTGTTATGATAGCACAGCGGTTTTCGCCGCAGTCAAGAAGCGTATCGTTTGAGACAAAGGGCACCGAGCTTAGCTTTTCTACAACGGGGTGTCTTCCGTCCTTTATGATAATTTCGTTTCCGTCGTTTACCTCGGGGCGGTGATATCCGTTTTCAACGGCAACCGAGGCAAAGGAAATCACCGCGTCAAGCCTTGCAACCCCCTGAGCGGAGCGCTGAAATCTTTCAGCCGCTTTGGCTACGGTTTTTCTGACACTGTCAAATATTTCATATTCAAGTCCTGTAAGCTTTTCCTTAGCCGTAAGCACCCTTGTTTCAAGGTTTTTAACCTCTTCGGTTATAAACCGCTCGCAGTTAGTAAGCGTTTGCTTGCGGACATAATTTTCGGGAACCCTGTCAAGAAATGAATTTGTTACCTCTATGTAATATCCGAAAACCTTATTGTATCTGACCTTAAGGTTTTTAATTCCCGTTCTTTCGCGCTCCTTTAATTCAAGCTCAATCATGATATCGGTGGAATTGTTAAGGTCGTCCCTGTAGCGGTCAACGGTTTCGTTATATCCCGTTTTAATAATCTTGCCGTCCTTCATGGCAAGCGGGGCGTCTTGGTCGATTGCGCTTTCGATAAGGTCTGCTATATCGTTTAAGGGGTCGATATCGCAGTCGATAAGCTTTAAATAATCGCTCCTCGCGTTTATAAGCGACTGCTTTATCAGCGGAAATCTTCTTACGGTAGCTGCGATATTCAGCAAATCTCTCGGATTTGCCGAGGAATAAAGCACCTTTGTCATAAGTCTTTCGACATCTCGTATTCCGCTTAAATATTCAGCGGTTTCGTTAAGCATTATCGGATCCGAGGTTAATTCCTCTACCGCGTCAAGCCTTGCGTTTATACTGCTGACATTCATCAGCGGCTTTTCAAACCATGACCTTAAAAGGCGCTTGCCCATAGCTGTTTTTGTTTTATCAAGCACCCACAAAAGCGAGCCTCTTTTTGCCTTTGAGCGCATAGTCTCGCTTATTTCAAGGTTTTTAACGGCACTTAAGTCCAGTCTCATAAACTGCGACTGTGTATAATAATCAACCGAGCGCAGATGGACTCCGCTGTTCATTCCCGTTTCCATTATGTATCTTACCGCGGCGCCCAAGGCTCTCTGAGCGGGGCTGTCGGGAGCTATTTTAAGGTCAGAGGGACTAAGCACATTAAAGCCCGTGCAGACGGCGTCCATAGTCGCCTGACTGTCAAACTCCTCGGCGTCTCTTTCGGTTACGGTGCCCTCAAAGTTAATTTTAAGCGCCTTTGCGGCAATAGGATTTTCGGTAAAGGATTTTTGAGCCAAAAGCTCGCTTGCGTTAAACCGAACAAGCTCGTCCACCGCTCTGCCGATGACATTTTCGCCTGTAATATCGGTTACATGAGCCTCACCTGTTGAAATATCGCAAAAGGCAATCCCAACGCTTCCGTTTTCAAGATACACCGCGGCGAGATAATTATTCCTCGATTCGTCAAGCATGGTGTCCTCTATTACGGTTCCGGGGGTAATAACCCTTATAACATCTCTTTTTACAAGACCCTTTGCCTTAGCGGGATCCTCTGTCTGCTCGCATATAGCAACCTTATAGCCTCTTTCAACGAGACGGGCAATATAGCCCTCGCAGCTGTGAAACGGCACTCCGCACATAGGCGCGCGCTCTTCAAGTCCGCAGTCCTTGCCCGTAAGCACCAGATCAAGCTCGTCGGAAGCGGTCTTAGCATCATCAAAAAACATCTCGTAAAAATCTCCGAGCCTGAAAAACAAAATGCTGTCCTTATTCTGCTCCTTGATTTCGAGATACTGTCTCATCATAGGCGATAGCTCCGCCATGTTTTTGTCCCCTTTAAATTATATAGTATCTGTTAGTGGCAGCCGCCGCAGCTTGCACAGCTGCCGGTGCATTCATGGGTCTCGGGCTCGACGGTATCAGGGTCAGCGCCCTCAGCGCACTGCATAATAATGCTGTTAACATCGTTAAGCAAAGAATCAAGACCTGCCTTAGCGGTGTTATATTCAAGCATTGCCTTGCCCGACATAATTCTTGAATAAATTGCGCGAAGCTCTGAATTTAACTCGTTTACCTTAGCCTCGTCCTTTTCGTCCTTAGCCATTTCCTGATCGAGATTCATTCTTACGATATTGAACTCTCCGATATCCTTCTGTAGCTGCTCGTCCTTATCGTTTGCAAGCTTTGCCTTTGCATAGGCGATAAAGCGCTCGTCCTTCTGAATTTCTTCTCCTAATTTTCTTGCTGCTTCTAAAATTCCCATTTTATTTTTTCCTTTCAGGTGATTATTTTTCCTTTATAACCGTTTTTATATTCGGTAATTTGCACATCGGCGAATTTGCCGAGCATTTCTTTCGGGGCTTTCGCCTCTATGTTTAAAAATCCGTTTGACTTGCCCGCAAGATATCCGTCGGAAGAAGACTCGTCGAAAAGAACCCTTTTAACGGTTCCTATATTCTTTTGCGTATCCTCTTTTGCTATCTGCTCCTGAGCTTTTAAAAGCTCGTCGAACCACCTGCCCTTTTCCTCTCTCGAAACGGGGTCGGGCATTTTTGCCGCAGGCGTTCCCTCGCGGGGAGAATAGATAAAGGTGAAAAGCGAGGTAAACCTGACTTTTTTTACAAGCTCGACCGTTTCAAGGAATTCCTCATAGGACTCGGTAGGAAAGCCGACTATAATATCGCTTGTAAATTGTATGTCGGGCATTCTTTTTCTCGCTTCGTCGATAAGCTTTAAATAGGTTTCCTTGTCATAATGCCTGTTCATAGCCTTAAGCACCCTGTCCGAGCCGCTCTGAAACGGAAGATGCAGGTGCTTTTCGACCTTTTCGCAGTCCCTCATTGCGTCAAGTAATTTTAAGGTGCAGTCTTTAGGGTGCGAGGTCATAAATCTTATTCTGAAATCGCCGTCAATAGCGTTTATTTTATAAAGCAGGTCGGCAAAGTCAATTTCTTCTTCAAGACCGCGCCCGTAGGAATTGACATTCTGTCCTAACAGCGTTATTTCCTTAAATCCGCTCTTTACAAGCTCTTTTGCCTCTTTGATTATTTCTTCGGGCTTTCTTGAGCGCTCTCTGCCCCTTACATAAGGCACAATGCAGTAGGTGCAGAAATTATTGCACCCGTTCATAACAGGGAGCCAGCCTCTTATATCCCCGTCTCTTCTTACGGGGACATCCTCAACGATTTCCGAATTTTCAAGCGCTCTTTCAAAGACCCTAGACCCTGTCATTCTCTTATAGATAAATTCAGGAAGCCTGTACTGAACCTGCGTTCCGAAAACGAGGTCGACATAAGGAAAGCTCTCCTTGAATTTTTTCGCGACATGCTCCTGCTGAGCCATACAGCCGCAAACGGCGATTATTATATTTTTATCCTTAGCCTTGTATTTTTTCGTTGCCCCGACATTTCCGTAAACCCTGTCCTGCGCATGCTCTCTTACGGCGCAGGTATTAAAAAGAATAAACTGCGCTTTTGAGGGGTCCTCGGTAAATCCGTAGCCCATTTCGCTTAAAATTCCCTTTATTCTTTCCGAATCGCTGACATTCTGCTGACAGCCGTAGGTTATAACGCAGGCCTTGAAATCAGTGCCGAAAAGCTCGGTATTCATTTCCTTTACCCTTTTTGCAAACGCTTTCTGCTCGGGCGGAAAAACACTTGCTTTTTTTATGTTTTCCAAATCCTTTTCCTTCCTATATATATTCAATTTATTATACTATATTTATCATACAAGTTCAAGCGCAAAACGCATATTTTTTAAGACTTAATTTGACTTGCTTTATTGCCCGTTTTGTTGTAAAATACATAAAGAAAATTATAAAACAAATCGGAGGGAAAGGCATGAAAGATAAACAAAAAAGCTCTGTTTTTCTTATAATTCTTCTGTCCTTTTGCGTTCTTGTTTTCTGCTCCGCCGTATGGTATATAGAAATTTTCGGAAGAACCGGCTTCGACTCGGTTATTTTCACACTTTTTGCCGGAACGGAAAACAGCAATCCCGTATTTTTTAAGCTTTATTTTTTATATGCCGTGCTACCTGCCGCGGCGGCGTCGGCGGTTATTTGCACCGCGGTATTTTTGCCCCTTAAATCAAAGCAATTTTTAAAAAAGCTTATATCGCTGCTTCTTTGCGCGGTATTGATTATATCCTCTTTCACTTTTTCGGGGCTTTCAAGCTATGCTTTAAACGGCTTACTGAAAACCGATATTATTGATAAAGAATATGTTGACCCGAAAACCGCAAAAGTCACTTTCCCCGAAAAAAAGAAAAATCTTATTCATATCTTTTTAGAATCAACAGAAACGACCTTTATGTCAAAATCCGAGGGTGGAGCGCTTAATGTCAGCGCGTCCGAAGAATTATATCGGCTTGCAAAAGATAACACGAATTTTTCCGATACCTCAGGCGTCGGCGGAGGGTATGCAATGCCCTCATGCACTTGGACCACCGCGGCGCTCACGGCTTATACAACGGGTCTGCCGCTTAAATTGGGCTTTAAAAACGGTGAGTTTTGCGGAGATATGTTAAAAGACCGCAAGTCCATAACCGATATTTTATCGGATAACGGCTACGATTTATCCTTAATGGTCGGCTCGCCTGTTGAATACGGACTCAGAAAAGAGCTGTTCGAAAACCATTCGGTAAAACAATTTTATGATAAGAAAACAGCTGTCAGAGATAAAATTATACCCGAAAATTACAATGTCAACTGGGGCTTTGAGGACAAAAAGCTTTTTGAATACGCAAAGCAGGTAATTTTAAAAAAATCTCAGTCCGATAAGCCGTTCGCATTTTATATGCTTACCGCCGACACCCACCACCCAGACGGCTATCTTTGTGGGGACTGCCCCGACAGCTATGAGGAAAAATACGAAAATGTGCTTCGCTGTTCGGCAAAAAAGGTAAACGAATTCGTAAGCTGGATAAAAGAGCAGGAATTTTATAAGGATACCGTTATCGTGATAACAGGCGACCATTTATCAATGGCTAATATGTTCATAGAAAGAAATGTTGATAAAAGCTATCAGAGAAGAGTTTATAACTGCATTATAAACTCTCCTGTATCGGACGGGAATTCAAAAAACAGAACTTTTACAACCCTTGATATGTTTCCGACCGTTTTAAGGTCCTTGGGCTGTAAAATCGGAGAAAACCGATTAGGCTTAGGCACCGACCTTTATTCCGGAGAAAAGACCTTAGCCGAAGCTTACGGAATTAAGAAATTTAAAAAAGAGCTTTCAAAAAGCTCGGATTTTTACTATGATTAGATATTAGACACTAGATGGTAGATGCTAGACTAAAATGGAATATTATTTAATTTCGTGCCGTTAGGCACACATTGGTCTAATATCTAAAATCTAATGTCTAACATCTAAAAGAATACCCCTCAGTCGCAATAAATTGCGACAGCTCCCCTCTGTTTTCACTATCGTGAAAAAGAAGGGAGCCTTTTCTTTAGTCTCAGCACAAACCCAAGCTTCCCCTTTAGACGAAAGGGGAAGTGGATTTGCCGTAGGCAAAGACGATAGGGTTTGGTTATATCAGTGCCGTTAGGCACACATATTTTATTCATTCTCAAATATTTCCCTTATCAGCCTTACTCCTAACTTAAATCCTGCCGTAAAGGCTCTTACTTCTTCTTCGCAGGAAACCTCGGACTCTGCTTTTTCAAATGCTTCAAATAAGGCTTTTTGTTCCTCTGTAAGCTCCTCTTTTAATTTATCTTCAAGAAAAATTGCTTTATCAATCGTTTCACCGTCGGTTATTTTGCGCTCAAACGGTGCAATATTTCCGTAATATAAATTTTCAAGTATGTTCATTGTTTCACTCCTTTTGTATAAAATAGTATAATCGAATTTCGATTAAATGTCAATAGTCAATTTTCGATTATAATATAATTAAAAATACGAGGTGGTAATAATGAACATACCGGAAAGATTAAAAGCATTAAGAGAAGAAAGAACAAACTACAATCAGACGGAGCTCGGAAAGCTTTTAAAAATGAGCCAATTACAGATATCAAGGCTTGAAACAGGAAGAGCGCATTTGAAAGATGAAGATATTATACTTTATTGTAAATTTTTCAATGTTTCTGCTGATTATATTTTAGGATTACCGGAAAATATGCCTTATCCTGAAAGATAAAGAAAAATCCCTCCACCGCGTGACCGCGGTCCGCCCTCCCTTTAGGCAAGGGAGGCAAAATACCCCACTTACTAAATACTAGACACTAGATTGTAGATGCTAGACTTAAATGGATTATTTAATTTCGTGCCGACAGGCACACATCGGTCTAATGTCTAAAATCTAGCGTCTAACATCTAGAACAATACCCCTCAGCCGCGCATAAAGCGCGACAGCTCCCCTCTGTATTGACATTCGTCAATAAGAAGGGAGCCAAAAAGCTTCCCCTTTAGACGATAGGGTTTGGTTATATCAGTGCCGTTAGGCACACATCAGTCCAACATCTAAAAATCTCCCGACGGTTTAAAAAAAACCGTCGGGAGATTTCTTACTACAGTTTATTTATTGTAATAAACAGTAATATTACGCTGCTTTACATTGTCCTTGTGTCTTATAAAGTTACCCTTTATAATTTCGCCGTCTTCCTCGATATATGCTTCGTCCGAAGTCGGAACAAGGCTTATATTATAAACGCAGTCTCTGAATTTTCTTGAAACCGACGCCTTATCCCACTTGCTCGGCATGCAGGGTGTGACAGAAATTCCGTCAAAGCAAGCCTTAACGCCTAAAATATACTGCGTTGCGGCAATATACATCCAAGCGGCGGTTCCCGAAAGCCAGCTTACATTCGCAAGTCCGAAATTAAGCGATTCGGGTCCCATAATATTCGAAGCATAAACATAAGGCTCAGCCTTATAGCGCCACTCGCCCGCTTTTTCCTGAGCGACCATCGGGAGAAGCTGATGATAATATTCATAAGCTCTGTCTCCGTTTTTAAGCATACATTCGGCAATTATCGCCCATGTGTTTGCGTGGCAGAATACTGCACCGTTTTCTCCGCAGCCCTTTGAATAATTGGTAAGCGGGTCTTCCTTTGAGGGGTAATTTTCGATAGAGGGGTCTATCTTCTTAATGCCCATTTCGGTATTAAGCAGGTCATAAACGCTCTGCATAGCGGTTTTGCCCTTATCTCCCTCAGCCATTCCGGAAATTACCGACCATGTCTGGGAATTGAGCCAGATTTTTGCCTGAGGCTCGGCCTTTGAGCCTAAATATCTGCCGTTATCCATTATTGCGCGGCGGAACCATTCTCCGTCCCACGCCTTGGTATTTACAGTCTTTTTCTGCTCCTCATAAAGTCTCTCATATTTATCGGAGCTTTCGCCTGAAAGCTTGCAAATTCTCATCATATCCTTAAGGCAAAGACCGAACTGCATAGAGGTCCAGATACTCTCACCCTTGCCCTCGCGGCAGACGCGGAAAAGCTGGTCGTTCCAGTCGGATCTAAGCATCAGCGGGAAACCGTGCGCACCGATATGGGCAACCGTAAAGTCAATCGACTTCTTTATATGCTCATAAACCGTTGCGCTTCCGCCGTCGAAAAATTCGACCTGCTCGTTAAGGAAATCAAGCGAGCCCTCTTCCTCAAGCAGACACCTTACGGTATGAACTATCCACAAATGGTCGTCCGAATGAACGGTTGTTACAGGCTCCCAGCCCTCTGTCGGGAAGAAATAATGATTAACATGGCCGTCATTATACTGCTGAGTAAGTAAAAGCTTTATTTTATCTCTTGCGCGAGCGGTATCAAACGGAATCATCGCCAAGATATCCTGTGCGGTATCTCTGAAGCCTACGCCGCGGAAGGTGCCTGTTGCATAATATGAAATATTTCTCGAAAACTGAAAATTCCTCTCGGACTGATAAGGATTCCATATATTTATCATGCGCTCGGCATCTGAATCGGGCACGGAGCAGGAAAATGAAGAGAAATATTTATCCCAATGATTTTTAAGCCCCTCAAAGGATTTTTCGACAAAGCCCTCGGATTTGCAGTGGGCAACCGCCCTTTTGATATCCTCGTCGTCCTTAGCGGCGCCCAAGAAAACGCAAAGCTTTTTAGGCGTATTCGCTTTTAAGTCGATTTCGGTTTCAAACGCAAAGCAGGGGTCTCCGCCTGCAAGCAGGGAGTTATGGCACTTGCCCTCGGTTACGGCAATCGGGTCCTCTTCGGAGTGATAGGTTCCGACAAACTCGTCGCGGTCGCCGTCAAACCCCGAAACGCTTTCGGAGCAGGCGAAATAAATAAGCGGGGTTTCATCGGGCTTAGGCTGATTTTCAACGCCGTATTTATAAACGAGCGTATCATCAAGCTTATAGACAAAAAGCTGATGCTTATTATAGCACTGCCACTGAAGCTCGCGCATAAATTCCATCATTCCAAGCTCTACGAACGGGAAAACCTTGATTTTCTTATCGCTTTCGGAATTTAATTCAAGCTCCCATATAAGGCAGTTTTCAAGCTCGCCGATATGAAGCCTCAGGTTTGCCTTAAGTCCGTTTTTCTCGCTGCGAAATTCGGTATATCCCATGCCGTGAACCGCCTCGAAAAAGTCGGGCTTATCGTGTGTAGGCTCGCAGGTGGGACAGAAAACGGTATCTCCGTCCTTTATGTAGACATAAAAACCGCTTCTGTCGGTAGGAAGATGGAAAAATCTGTAATGATTTATTCTCCAAATCTGCGGAGAGCGGTAAAACGCAACGCCGCCGCCTGCCTGAGAAACCATTGTATGAAAGGTTCCGTTGCTCAAATAATTCATCCACGGAGTGGGTGTGTTATATTTTTTGATTTTAACCTCTTTGGTTAAATCATTGAATTCATAGGCTTTGTTCTGCAAATCGGTTACCGCCTTTATTATTTATTGTAGTGCTTATATCCCGGATGCTTGCCGGTTACATGATAATAATTGTCTCTTAAATAGAGAAGCTTGTCAATCTGCTCCTTCGGAATTTCCTGAGCGCCTCCCAAAAGATGTGCGTTAAGAGAAATCTTGGCGAAAAGCTCCAAGGTTTCCATTCTGTAATAAGCGGTGATAAGGTCGCAGCCGACGGTTAACGCGCCGTGGTTTTGAAGCAGAAGCACATCATGCTCTTTTAAGTACGGAGCTATAGCCTCGGGAACCTCGTTTGTAGAGGGAGTGCCGTAAGGAGTAAGCGGAATTGAACCTATTGCAATAACGGTTTCAATCATTGAATACTCATCAAGGCTCTTTCCCGCAACGGCATAGCCTGTAGCTGTCGGCGGATGGGCATGAACTACAGCGCCTACATCGTCACGCTCGGTATAACAGCGCATGTGCATTTTAATTTCGCTTGACGGCTTATAATTGCCCTCGGCGGATACAACATTCATATCCTTATCGATAATTACAAGCTTTTCGGGAGTGATAAAGCTCTTTGAAATTCCGGTAGGGGTAACTAAGAAATTTCCGTCGTCTAACTTTACGGAAACATTACCGTCATTAGCGGCAACCCAGCCTAACTGCCACATTTTATGGCAGACATCGCAAATTTGCTCTCTTATTTCTTTGTATTCCATTTTTTTCACCCTTTTTTAATCAGTTACAACGCCCTTTTGGAGCATTATATTCGCATAAAGCGCGGATTCGCCGGTGGCAATTATGGCATAAGCCTTTTTTGCCTCCTCATAAAACGCAAATCTCTCAATTTGTCCGATTGCGTTTTTGCCGCGGTTATCAAATTTTGATACTATCTTTTCATATTCGTCCCAGATAGGGGTTTCGACATTATCTCCTGCCATAACCTGCATAAGCGAAACAGGGGTTTCGACATAGGTGTCAAGCGGAAAGACCTTTAAAATCGCGTCTAAAAGCTCGGGCACGCCGTGGCCGTCGCAACGGATAACCTTTGCGTTTTTACCCATGCTCTCGCAGGGAAAATTTCCGTCCGCAATAACTATTCGGTCGCTGTGACCCATTTCACAAAGCACCTTTAAAAGCTCGGGAGATAAAATTTTCGGTATTCCTTTAAGCATTTTTTCACCTTAATTTACTTCAATTTCTTTAAGAAGCGACTTTGCCAAGGCTTCATAGCCCTCGTCGGTAAAATGAACGCCGTCGTCCTTACCGAGCTCCTTTATTTCCTCGGCAAAGGAAAAGACATCGACTGTTTTTATACCGTACTTTTTCGAAAGTCTTATAACCTCTTTGTTTCTTTTTATTATTTCTTCTTTTCGTTCGGGATTATTTCTTACAGGCGTTGAAAGCAGAAGATAAAGCGGAGTGTCCTTAAATTCCGATTTTAAGAATAAAATCATTTTTTCATAATGCTGTGCGTATTCTTTTGCGGTTAAATGCCAGCCGTGAAGTCCGTTATTGAAAAGCACCGCGCTCCTTTCGCCCTCCTGAGCGGCAAAAAGACGGATACTGTCAAAATAAAACGGATTATCAATAGCCTTAGAGGTTCCGAAGCCATCAAACAGGATTTCTCCGTTAGACGCGTCGGTCGCAAATCTCCTTATTCCGCAGGAAATCGAATCGCCGATATAAAGAACCCTCTTTTTGCCCTTTTCGGTTATTCTTTCAAGCCATGTATTATCCCATTCGTAGGTCTCAAGCGGAGAGACAATGCTCTCCGCCTGATAAGTAAATTCGCTTTTCATTATTTTTTAAACTGAGCGCCGTAGTTTGCGCAGGCTCTGAAATCAGCGCCCTCTTTATCCATGCCGAAAGCATTCCAAGCGGCAGGTCTGAAAATATCCTCTTCGGGAACATTGTGCATGCAAACCGGAATTCTTAAAATCGAGCAGAGTGTAATAAGGTCCGCACCGATATGTCCGTAGGAAATTGCGCCGTGATTTGCGCCCCAGTTGTTCATAACATCGTAAGCCGACTTGAACGCGCCCTCGCCTGTAACACGGGGAGTAAACCAAGTGCAGGGCCAAGTGTAGTCGGTGCGCTTCCAGAGAGTATCGGAAACCTCTTCGGGGAGATTTACGGTCCAGCCCTCAACTATCTGAAGCACAGGACCTAAGCCCTTAACAAGGTTAAGTCTTATCATTGTAGCGGGCATTTCAGCCTTTGTTTCAAAGCGCGAAGAGAATCCGCCGCCTCTGAAATAGCCTAAATCGGCATAGTTCCAAGTGGTGTTCTCCATTATTGCTTTCTGATCAGCCTCGGTTACATCGTACCACGGCTTCATAACGGCATTTCCGTTTTCGTCCTTAGCGGCACCGCTTGCGTCAAGACAGCAGGCACCCGAGTTTATAAGGTGGATAAATCCGTCGGCTTCCTTAGCGTGGCCCTCAAGGTCATAGCCTGTTACCTTCTTTACAGACTTGCTGTTCCAGCAGGTTCTTACATCGGCAAACATCTGAGCGCGGTTTGTAAGTAATTTCATAAACAGCATTCCGAGACCGTTTAAAACATCGTTTTCGGTAGCTAAAACATACGGCTCTCTTGCACCGTTCCAGTCAAAAGAGGTATTGAGGAGCGCCTCGGGGAAGTCACAGTTGGGATAGAAGTCTGTCCACTGTCTCTGACCCTGGAAGCCTGCGGCGATTGCGTTATGTCCTACAGCCTCTTCCTCGCAGCCCTTAGGAAGATTTTTATTACCGTTCATGAGGTCCTTAATGATTACGCACATCTTAACGGTGAATTCCCAGTCTTCCTTCTTCTGCTGAGCGGTTTTCTGGAGATTTTCGGGGTTCTTATCAAATCCCTCTTTGCAGTATTTTTTTGACCATTCGAGGGCTTTCTGATATTCTTTCTCATCATAAATGCCCTCAGTCATTCTGCGGATGATTTCTACCTCGTCTACAGACTCAACGCGCATGCCGAGATAATCCTCGATAAAGTGGGGGTCGATTATAGAACCGCCGATACCCATTGTAATAGAGCCTATCTGCAAATATGACTTACCTCGCATTGTAGCGGCGGCAACAGCGGCTCTTCCGAATCTTAAAAGCTTTGTCTTAACATCCTCGGGGATTTCAGTGTCGTCCGCGTCGCAGACATCATGTCCGTAAATTCCGAAAGCGGGAAGACCCTTCTGAGCGTGGGTAGCAAGAACCGAAGCCAGATAAACAGCTCCCGGTCTTTCTGTACCGTTAAAGCCCCAGACAGCCTTAATGGTGTCCTTTTCCATATCCATGGTCTCAGCGCCGTAGCACCAGCAGGGGGTAACGGTAAGAGTTATATCAACGCCTGCTTTGCGGAATTTGTCCGCACAAGCCGCCGCCTCTGCAACTCTTCCTATGGTAGTATCCGCGATAACTACCTTTACCGGCTCGCCGTTTGAATACTTAAGATTTTCGGTGAACAGCTTTGCTGCGGATTTTGCCATGTTCATGGTCTGCTCCTCTAACGATTCGCGGACTCCGAGCACACCGCGGCGTCCGTCAATAGTGGGACGGATACCGATAACCGGATAATCCTGAACATACCTGTTTTCTGACATTTTACATTCCTCCAAATTTCTATTGTATATTTTATAAAAATGTTTTAAAATAGAATAAAACATCGGTTGGCGGTGAAAATATGAAATATCTTGATTACAGCGAAAAGAAAAAGCACGGCAAGCCCGACTTTCCCATTCAGTACTACTATGTGGACAAAAACCACGAGCAGTATGTCATGCCGCTGCACTGGCACAGAGAGCTTGAGCTGATAAGGGTTAAAAAAGGAACGCTTGAAATTTATCTTAACAATGTTCCTTATTTTATAAACGCACATGAGCATATCATAATTCAAGGCGGAATGCTCCACCGCGGAGTTCCTCACGACTGCGTTTACGAATGCGTTGTTTTGGACCTTTTTATGCTCTGCCGTCACAAAAACGATATTGCCGATTCCTACATAATGCCTTTAATCAACCGAAAATCGGTTATAAACCCGACGGTGGGCGAAAATTACGAATTAAGAACGGCTTTAGACTGTCTTTTCGGCGAATTAAGCGCTCAGAAAAGGTGCTTTGAGTTAGGCGTTTACTCTTTGCTTTACAGGGTTCTTTATCTGCTTTACCGAGACGGAATGATAACCGAAGCGGCAAAGGAAACGCGAACAGAAAAGCAGAACAGAGCGGTTAGCAAAATGCTAGACTTTGCGCAGAACAACTATTCAGAGAATGTCACTCTTTCTCAGCTGGCGGAGGTCGGTTCCTTAAGCGAAAAATACCTTTGCAGGCTTTTTAAGGATTACACCAACATGACACCGATTGAATATATCAACAATCTTAGAATCGAAAACGCCTGCCATCTTATGATTCACTCAAATCTTTCGGTGACCGAATCGGCGCTCGAAAGCGGCTTTAACGATTTAAGCTATTTTACGAGATTATTCAAACGGTACAAGGGCGTGACCCCGAGCGTTTACAAAAAATCCCATGATGAGAAGGATTAGTCTCTATTGATATTATAGTTTAAAACTTTTGCTGTTGCTTTGTTAAAAGTTATATTTATTATGACAATATTCACCTTTGTCCATTATATATCAAAAAAGTACCGGTCTGAAAAAATTTTATTATAAATGCTCGGTGCTTATAGGCAAACATTCGCCTAAAATCTTAAATCTAAAAAAATACCCCACTTGCCAGATATTAGACATTAGATGGTAGATGCTAGAAAATACCCCTCAGTCACCTTACGGTGCCAGCTCCCCTCTGTTTCGCTTACGCGAAAAGAAGGGAGCCTTTTCTTTAGTCTCAGCACAAACCCAAGCCTCCACTTCAGTTGGAAGGAAATTCCCCTGTTAGGGGAAATGTCCGCATTAGCGGACAAAAGGGTTCCCGTCTTCCGGAGGAAAAGGTGGCAAAGCGAAGCTTTGACGGAAGGGTTTGGTTATATCAAGTGCCGTAAGGCACACAACCTATTTAATTCTGCACATTAAAAGAAGAGAACCCGTCAGGAGTTCTCTTCTTCTGTTTCTTTTATTCTTTTTTTCGTTTTATTCTTTGAAAGCTCTGATTTTATCACGCCGGCTAAGTCCTTAAAGCTTATCTTATACTTTTTCATAAAGAAAAGCATTGCTCCGGCAAGAAGAACTATAATAACGGCGATTATAATAAGCGGAATGCTTACACTGCTGATTTTCCTTACATTATCGGACATTGAATAGTTAATATCATAAGGAATATCGTTCATTTCAACCGTATTGTCATAGTAATCGTTTACGGTGATATTTATATCGTCCACAGCGGCGTTTTCATTAAGCTTTTTAAATGAAGCGGTCAAAATAACATCGGAAATTTCGGTTTTTTCCGTAGTGTCCCAAAGAACTCTGACATAGCCCTTCTGTGCGGTTATCATACCCTTTTTCAGTCCGCATTTTTCGGAGTTTTTGACAAGCTCCCAATCGCTTGAATTATAGGAAACCGAAATATCAATTCCGCCTATTTCCTTAACGGTATCGGTAGAAACGCTGATATTAACCTCTTTTTTTGCGGGGTCGGAATACAGCACCGAAAACACCGTGCCCGAGGCGCTGACATTTAAAGCAAAAACCGTTACCGCAATAATAATCCCCGACATTAGTTTTAAAATTTTACTTTTCATTTGTCACATCCGCCTTAGGAACAGTTATTTTTTCATCATCATAGGAAAATTCATAATTCTGCTTTGCCCTGAATGAGGTTACCGTTCCGATTTCGGAGCCCGAAGCAGAATAATTGAACACATATTCGGTCTCAATCTTTTTAAGCTTGCCCTTTTCAATATATATCTTTATATCGTATTCGCTGTAATAATCCTTGTTTTTTATTCCGAGCAAATCATAGAACAGGGTGCTGTCCTCTTTTTTCGGAACATAATAACCGTCTTTTTTCTTAAGCTCTGAGGATTTCACCTTATCAAGCACCGAAAAATCAAAGGAAGGCGCGATATTATAATTATCCGCGCTCACCTCGGTCCACTTGCCGTTGTCCGCATTTATGCCGTAAAAATCGTCATAATACAAAACATAGTCTTTTTTGTCACGCGAATAATAGTAGCACTTTCCGCTGAGCCCCTCCTCGTAATAAACATCTCCGTCCTTTTTCATTACGCTGATTTCCTCAGGCTCGGCAGAAGAGGTCTGAGAAGCCGCCGACTGACTGTCGGTATCCGAACTTAATCCGTCGGTCACGGTGCTGTCTGTATAATCGCTTGAATATGAAGAATCGTCCGAAAGATTTTCAAGCGACTGGGTTACCCTTACCTGCACTCTTTCATAGCTTTTTGACTCGGGGTCAAGAGCCGTCCCCACCCTATCGGAATTTAAGCTTACCGCAACAATTGCGGCAATTATCAGAACAAGAGCCGCGATCGTCGCGCAAAGAATGATTTTCCCCCTTTTTGAAGCCCAAAGAGCCTGAAAAAGCATGGGAATTCTTTTTAAATATTTTAAAAACTTTAATTTAGGCATATAATTTACCTCCGTAGTGTGACAGGACTCGAACCTGCCGCGGTTTCGCTCGCCGCCTTTTAGATTGCGGCTTTGCGTTCATTTTTGCAAGGCGCCAGCCTTGCTGCAAATTTCTCGCTTCGCCGAATAAAAAACTCGGCGGCAGAAACTTTTAACCTACCGAAACTAAAAATTTTGTTATAAGACGAAGCCGACTAAACGCAGGAATACTGCCGTATTTCAAGTTTTGAGGCAATGTATTATGCAAAATTTTGTTTCGTAGGCGTGACAGGTTCGAGTCCTGTCACACTACCGTAATATTATCACACATTTTCGCAAAAATTTCAATATTGATTTTATTAACATTTATGATATACTTAAAAATACGAAAGCGGGGCTTTAAAATGATTATTGATATTCACGCGCATATAGGCGTTGTTAAAGGGAAATTCAACATGCCGCCCGAATTTCAGCTTGAGGGCATGAAAAAATACAATATTGATTATGCGCTTATCTCAAACATAGCCTGCGGTTACGGAAATTATGAGCTTGAGGGAAATATTGAAGCCATAAATACCGCAAGAGAAAATAAGGATAAATTAGGCGTTATGCTTTGGTGCGCTCCGTCGGAAACGACCGATATTAAAGCTTTTGAAAAGCTTTATACCGATAACAGGGATATTATAAAAGGGCTTAAAATCCACCCTGATATATCGGGAATAAGAGCCGACAGCGAAGCTTTTTATCCTTATTTGTCCTTAGCTGAAAAATATTCTCTTCCCGTGCTTTTTCATACTCAGGACACCGATTTTTCAAAAGTCCGCTATGTTTTAAACGCATCTGAAAAATTCCCCGATGTTAAAATGATTTTAGGGCACATGTCGCTTGCAAGCGATAACAGCGAGGCATTAGAGGCTGTAAAAAATCATAAAAATATTTATGCCGACACCGCATGGGTAAAATCAGATATTATCGAAAGGGCGAAAAATTCATGCGCCGAGGACAAAATAATGTTCGGCACCGACAGCCCGATAGGCGGTCCCGATACCTACGCAGACCCTGAATATTACCCCGAATACTATAAAAAAACAGGAACCGAAGCAGAAAAGGTTATGTATACAAACGCAATAAGGCTTTTCGGGCTTGAATTTAGCTGCCGGAATGCAAATAGCAGACTTAAATAAATTTATATTTAATTTTCGAGCCGTAAGGCACACATCGGTCTAATATCTAAAATCTAATGTCTAACATCTAAAAGAATACCCCTCAGCCGCGCATAAAGCGCGACAGCTCCCCTCTATATTGACTTTCGTCAATAAGAAGGGAGCCTTTTCTTTAGTTTCAGCAGAAACCAAAGCTTCCCCTTCAGTTGGAAGGGGAAGTGTCAAGGCGTAGCCCTTGACGATAGGGTTTGGTTACATCAGCGCTGTCAAGCGCACATCTATTTTATTTCCTGCTCTAAATTATTGAATGACTCGGTATTAAAAAATTCCGCTAAGGTTATTTCCAATCCGTCGCAAATCATTTTTATAGTAAGGAGCTTGGGATTTAAGCTTTTTCCGTATAGAATATTTTTCACCGAAGACGGCGGCAATGCACATATTGTCGCCAATTTATTTATAGAAATATTCCTTTCATCACATAATTCAAATATTCTTTCTTTTACTGCTGTTACCGTGTTCATAAAATCATCTCCAACTTTATGCTACAATAAATGCTTGCATAAAGTAGGCTATGTATGATACTATTAGTCTATACATAGCCTAAAGGAGATTAAAATTATGACCTGTACATTTTTCGGACACCGAAGTTACAACGGAAAAAACAATGAAAAGCTGAAAGAAGAAATCGAAAAGCTTATAAAAGAGGGAGTAAAGGATTTTTTGATAGGACATAACGGCGGATTTGACAGTAATGTAAAGCAAGTACTTGAAGAATTAAAAAAACAGTATACCGATATAAGGTATACTGTAGTATTATCTAGACTTGATAAATACTTAACGGAAAAATATGAAACCGTATTTCCCGACGGAATAGAAAACGCTTTGCCCCGTTTCAGAATAATTTACCGCAATAATTGGATGATAAATAATTCGGATATAGTAATATCATTTGTAAGAAACGATTTAACAAACGGAGCAAGCCATTTTACGGATATAGCAAGAAGAAAAGGAAAAAGGATTATAAGTATTTAAAATCTAGAAGAATACCCCTCAGCCGCGCATAAAGCGCGACAGCTCCCCTCTATATTGACTTTCGTCAATAAGAAGGGAGCCTTGTTTTGGTTACATCAGTGCCGTAAGGCACACATTTACCCCAAAAACGCTTTTTCGATTTTTGCGATAAAAACGATATGGTGGTCTGAGTCAAGATACCATTTTGTATCCTTTGATTTATCAATGAAGTTTTCGGGTTTAATTCTGTCGGTATACATTTTTTTGCAGACGATATTAAGCCTTGCTTCCTTAAAGCAGGGTGCGCCGCAGACAAATTCGGGTGTCAGCCCTGATTCCTTCATTTTATCGACATCTCTTCCCGAGATATGGCCGCAAAGCTTATGAATTTGTTTATCAGTGCCGTAAAACGAAAGGGAAAATGTATCATATTTTTCTACGAATTCAAGCGTGTATCTTTGAGGGCGGATAAATATAACTACCGAATCCTCGCCCCATATTTCGCCCATAAAGCCCCAAGAAGCAGTCATCATATTATATTTTTTCTCATTCCCTGCGGATATAAGCATCCATTCATCGGAAATGTCCTTAATAAAGTTTTCTTTTAACTCTTTTATTGCGATTTCTTGCATTTTTCTCGCTCGCTTTCAATGGATTTTTGCATAATTGCGTGAACCTTTTCGCCGAGCTCATTAGTATTCTCCCCGAATTCGTCGGGAGTTAAAACCTCTGCCACATCCATATAAACATCGGTTTTTCGGCGGAACATATTTTTAAGAATAAGCGGAGTGTTTGTAAGCGTGCAGACCGCTATTTTACAACCCGATTTGGTCGCAATTTTAAGCGACCCGTTTCTGAGCTCGTGAAGCTCGCCGTCGCGCGAGGTATACCCCTCGGGGAAAATTCCTATAGTGCCTTCATTATGCTTAATAATATTTATGGCTTTAATAATCGTTTTAGCACCCTCGCGGTTATTTTCCCTGTCGATAGGCAGTCCGCCGAGCTTATGAAGCGCCTTTGCGACAAAAGGCATTGTTTCATAAACCTCTTTTTTTGCGATAAATCTTAAATCTACCTCAGGCAAAAGGCTTAAAAATATCGCTGGGTCAATGGGGTGAATATGATTGCATACAAGCAAAAAGCTTTCGCTTTCGGGGATTTTTTCTAGTCCGCTCGCATGAATTCTTACACCGATAACCTTAAAAAACAATGTAAGCGTTGAAGCGACATATTTTCTGCAAAGCCTTGAGCAGGGCTTTCTTTCCTTTTTTATATTTACAAATCCGAAAACCAATAAAAGGCTTAAAAAATGCAGAATAATGCAAATAAGTATTCCGCCGAAGAAAATCAAAGGAACAAGCCAAACAGAATAGCTCTGTCTTAAAATCGGCACACCCAGCCTGTCAAGCAGAGGGATAATTGCCGCGCAAAGGATAACATAAAAATAAAGCATATTTTTATACCTCGGTTTTTATCAGTTTTGCTTTCTTACAATTTTATATTCATCATAAAAATCATAATACGGGCAGTTAAAATTACTGCCCGTTAAAAATCTGAACATTTCGTCCTCGTCAAGAGAGCAGTCGCAAAAATAGGTCTGCGACTCTTCGTCATACAAATAATTTGCGCAGGTTTCGCAATTTGTTATGCTCTTTTTCACTCTGTTTCCTCCCCTGAAGGCTTCTCAGGCTCTGTTGAGCTCGGCTCCGTGCTTGAAGGCTCTGAGGGCTTGACTGTTGAGTTGTCCGAAGAACTGCTTGACGAAGAAGACGATGAGGATGACGACGAAGAAGAGGACGGGGATGAATAGCCGGTGCTTGTATCAGAAGAACCGGTGCTTGTATCGTCACTGCTGACGGCAGGCTTTGATGAAGTGACAGGCTTTGATGCGGAAGAAGCGGTTGTACTGTTTCCCTTTACCGAGCTGCCCTTGCCGTACCACGGGTTTTTATCAATTCCGTTTTTCTCAACGAAGCTGTCTAAGGTTTCGCCGTCATAAATAATTCCGTGAATAAGTCTTGAAACATAATCAAGGTCATAATAAAGCACCGAGCCGAAGCTTCCCGAGGGAGCAGGCATAAGGAATTCGTTCTGCGGAATTCTGTACTGCTCGAATTCGGGAGAATTAAGCAACACGCTTGCGGCAATATTTATAATCTCGGTTGTAGACATTGAGGTTTTGGTGCAGGGGATAAGCGCATTTGCGAGAGAGAAATACTGGCTCTTTTTAAGGGTCTTTGCCTTATTGAAAAGCTCCTGCATAACATGTCTCTGGCGGTCTGTTCTGCCGTAATCGTTATTCGTGTCCCAAACGGAGCGGCAATATCTTATTCTTGAATAGGCGACAGCCTGTACGCCGTTTAAATGCTGGGTGCCTGCCTTATTTATCAGATATTTATTGATATTAAGGTTCATATATTTACAAATTTCGCCCATACAGCCGTTAAGTCCCGGTTTTTCAGGACCTTTATCGGACAGCTCGTCCTCTGTAATGGTGGCCTCAATTCCGCCTACCGCGTCAATAATATCTACCATTCCGTAGAAATTAACGGTTGCATAATCCGAAATATCGAGATTAAAGCACTGATTTAAGGTCTTAACAGCAAGCTCGGGTCCTCCCCAGCCGTAAGCCGCGTTGATTTTTGCATAGGTTGTCTTTCCGTTGCGCTCGATAGGAACGAGAGTATCACGCATAACGGACATTATTTTAACCTTTTTATTTATAGTATTTATGCTTAAAATCATTATAGAGTCGGAATTTCCGGTAAAGGAATTTACGCCTCTTGTATCAAGGCCGAAAAGCGCGACATTTATAATCTTATCGTCAATAACTTTTGTAATTCCGAGGTTTTTCTTATCGTCGTTAAACGAGTAGTCGAAAACCCGTC
The DNA here is from genome assembly GCA_934466515.1 of uncultured Eubacteriales bacterium. Taxonomy (GTDB): domain Bacteria; phylum Bacillota; class Clostridia; order Oscillospirales; family Acutalibacteraceae; genus UBA737. The sequence goes on along the minus strand of CAKSLH010000003.1, from coordinate 54,551 downwards.
CGATATAAGCATAAAGAATTGCAAGGACAAGCACTATTGCGGTAACCGAAATAAGCAGAGCCTTCTGCCATTTTCTTCTTCTGCCCCACCAATCGGAAATTGCATAGCCGATATTCTTAAAAAATCCGATAAAGCCGTGCTGCTTGCGGCGGTATTTATTCTTAGAAACCGAATCGAGGGTTATAAAATCGTTATCGGTAATCTTTCCTAAATCCTCTTTTGAATTTGAATAAACATCCTCAAAATTCTTCTTTTTATTAGAGCTTGAGGAAATATCATTAAAATCGGAATATTCGGTATCGGAGCCGAAATCGAAGTTCAGTTCGTTTTTATTCCCGTCCGTCATACTATCCCTGCCTTACACACAATTAGTACTAATATGATATACCCTAAATGTTAAAAAATCAAGTACAGATTTCTTTATAAATCTCGCTTTTCTTAACACCGGTTATCCTTGCCGCTTCTTTAGCCGCTGTTGACGCGGACTGCCCCTCATTTAAAAATTTTTTTGCAAGCTCCGCCGCCTCTGACAGCGAAAATTCGCGTTTTTCCTCTTTTTTGCCCTCGATTATAAGGACATATTCCCCTTTAGGAGGATTTTGCGAAAAATAAGCGTATGCTTCGCTTAGCGTAAAAAGAAAGACCGATTCGTGAATTTTAGTAAGCTCCTTGCAGACTGCGATTTTTCTGTCTCCCAAGGTCTGCTCAAAATCCTTTAAGGTAGCAAGAAGCTTATGCGGAGCCTCATAAAAAACAAGAGTCCTTTTTTCATCCTTTATTTCTTCAAGGTGCTTTCTTCTTGACGGCTTATTTACCGATAAAAAGCCCTCAAAGCAAAATCTTCCCGATTCCATTCCGGAAATGCTCAGCGCCGTCGCAAAAGCGACGGGTCCGGGGACCGATTCTATCGGCACGCCCTTAATTCTCGCCTCTCTCACGAGATCCTCTCCGGGGTCTGAAATAGCCGGCATTCCGGCATCGGTTACAAGAGCCATGCTTTCTCCGCTCAGAATTCTGTTCAGCAGATACGCGCCCTTTTCAATCTTATTATGCTCATAATAAGACACAAGTTCCTTTTTTATTTCAAAATGATTTAAAAGCTTTAAGGTAACCCTTGTGTCCTCTGCGGCGATAAAGTCCGATTCTCTTAAAATACGCACCGCTCTCGGCGACATATCCTCTAAATTTCCTATGGGCGTTCCCACAACATAAAGCTTTCCGCTCATAAGGCATGTCCCTCCTTATAAGTTCCGTATATTTTCAGCATTTCCTCGGAAAATTTTCCGTTTTCATAAACAAAAAGCGGAGGGTCTATTCTAAGCCCCGTATTTGCGCACCGCACACCCGTTACAAGGACGAGCCACGGCTCGCACCCCTTGCTTTTGCAGACAATTCTAAGCCTTTTCGGCTCGATTTTATTTTCGCTCATAAGCCTTAAAAGCTCGGCAAGTCTCTCGGGGCGGTGGCACATGCAAAGCTTGCCCGAGGTTTTAAGAAGCTTTGCCGAAACCTCAATTATATCCTTTAAGCTGCACTCGGTTTCATGCCTTGCGGTTTTTATTTTCATATTTTCATTTGTAAGCCCCGCGTTTTTCGCCTTATAGGGCGGGTTACAGACTACAAGGTCATGGCACCCGAATTCAAGCTTACATTTGAGCTCGGTTAAATTTGAGCAAACGGGTGTGAAATTAAAAAAATCAAAATCCTCTGCGGTTTTTTCCGCGGCAGTAATCGCCTCTTCGGATATATCCACACCGAAAACCTTTGCTTCGGGCAGATCGCGCAGAAGCAGAAAGCCTATTATACCGCAGCCTGTTCCGAGATCAACCGCCGATTTTATTTTGTATTTCTTTGCAAAATCGGCAAGCAGAACCGCGTCAGTGCCGAAGGTATGGTTTTTTGTAACATAAATGCTCTTGCCGTTTCCCAAAGGCTCGGCATGCATTAAGCTCTCGTCCATTTTACACCCTGCGGAGTATCCTCAAGGACAATTCCCATTGATTTTAATTTATCTCTTATTTCGTCGGCGGTTTTAAAGTCCTTGTTTTTTCTCGCCTCGGTGCGCTTATTTATAAGCTCCTCTATCTCGCTGTCGATATTATCCGTTTTTCTGTTATAAACAAGACCTAAAACGCCGTTCAGCTCATCAAAGGTCCTCGCGCACTCTTCGAGGGTGCTTTTCCCAGCGCCGTTTGCAATAGCGGTGTTTATTTCACGGACAAGGTTGAAAACCGCCGCAAGTGCGTCGGCAGTATTGAGGTCATCGTCCATAGCGGCAATAAATTCCTGCTTTCTTGTCTCGCAGAATTCCGGCTTTTCTCCGCCCTCGGGTGCGTTTTTGAGCGCAAAATCAATATTATCTCGGCAGGTATAAAGTCTTTCAAGAGCATTCTTGCTCTGCTCGATAATATCAACCGAATAGTTTATAGGCCCTCTGTACTGAGAGGAGATCATAAGATATCTTATCGGCTCATAGCCGTAAGCGTTCGCAACATCGCGGACGGTAAAGAAGTTATTGAGCGATTTCGACATTTTATGGTTATCGACATTTATAAATCCGTTGTGCATCCAATAGTGTGCGAATTCGCAGCCGTTTGCCGCCTCGCTCTGGGCGATTTCGTTTTCATGATGGGGGAAAATAAGGTCAAGTCCGCCGCAGTGGATATCAATGGTTTTGCCCAAATATCTTCCTGCCATTGCGGAGCATTCTATGTGCCAGCCGGGTCTGCCCTTGCCCCAAGGCGACTCCCAAAAAGGCTCGCCCTCCTTAGCGCCCTTCCAAAGGCAGAAATCCATCGGGTCTTCTTTGATATCGCCGACCGAAATTCTTGCACCTGCCTCTAAATCCTCAAGGGGCTGATGGGAAAGCTTTCCGTAGCCCTTAAACCTTTTCGCGCGGTAATAAACATCGTTTCCTGCCTTATAAGCATAGCCCTTTTCGAAAAGCTCGGAAATGATTTCTATAATTTTATCTATATTCTCGGTGGCTCTCGGGTGAACATCAGCCTCCATGACATTAAGCCCCTTTGAGTCGACCTTGAATTCCTTTATATATCTTTCGGCAACCTCGGGGACGGTAATACCCTCTTCATTTGCCTTTTTTATAAGCTTATCGTCAATATCGGTGAAATTCTGAACGAATTTCACCTTATATCCGCGCCAGATAAGATAGCGGCGCAAAACATCGAAAACGCACAGCGGACGCGCATTTCCTATATGGATAAAATTATAAACGGTCGGTCCGCAGGCATAAATTTTAACCTCGCCCTCATTTATCGGAACGAATTCGTCCTTATTTCTCGTAAGAGTATTGAAAATCTTCATTTTTTGTCTTCACCCTTTTTATTTATCTGCGCTTTAAGCGATTTAATTTCATTCTTAAGAGCATTTATCTCCTGCTCGATAGGATCGGGAATATGAATCTGATCAAGCGGCTTTCTTTCTACCTTCTTGCCGTTTTGCCTTACAACCTTTGCGGGAACTCCGACAACGGTTGAATTTGCGGGGACTTCCTTTAAAACCACCGCGCCTGCGGCAATTCTTGCATTGTCTCCTACCTTTATCGGTCCTAAAACCTTAGCGCCTGCGCTTATCATGACATTATTGCCTATAGTAGGGTGGCGCTTGCCCTCGTCCTTACCCGTGCCGCCCAAGGTTACTCCCTGATAGATAAGAACATCGTCGCCTATTTCGGCGGTCTCGCCTATAACTATACCTGTTCCGTGGTCGATAACAAGCCTTCTGCCTATTGTAGCGCCGGGGTGGATTTCAATCCCCGTTTTTCTCGCGGCGCGCTGAGAAATAAGACGGGCTCTGAAAAAATGACCCTTTAAAAAAGCCTTATGCGCTTTTCTGTACATTCTTATAGCCTTAAGCCCCGGATACAGCAGAAAAATCTCCAAGCTGTTTCTTGCCGCGGGGTCGCGGTCCTTGATAGCCTGAATATCCTCTTTTAAAACATCAAACAAAATTTATCAGCTCCGAAAATTATTTGGAAGAATTGATAACGCTCTTATTCCCCGTTAAATAGATTGCCCCCGAAACGGTGCAAAGCACCGCGGTAACCCAGAAAAGAAGAATAATCACCGCGTCAAGCGCGTTTATGAGCGGATTTGAAAGCTTAACGAATTCCGAAAGTCCGTAAACAAAAAGCGCAAAAACAATACTCACCATCTGACTGACGGTTTTTGCCTTTCCCCAAATATTTGCGGCAATAACCTTTCCTCCGCTTGATACAACGACAAGCCTGAGCGAGGAAACGAGAAATTCTCTGAAAAGCACTAAAAAAGTGATGGCGGTCACCTGAATACAAAGCGTTTTTTTGTCGGCAAACATACTTATAAAGCCGAGATATGCCGCTGTTGTGAGCATTTTATCGGCAAGCGGGTCTAAAAATTTCCCGAAATCGGTTACAAGGTGGTTTTCTCTTGCTAACTTCCCGTCAATCATATCCGTAAGCGAAGCCGCGGCAAAAAGGACAAGAGAAACCGTGTAATGAAAAGGAAATTCTATAAGCATTGTTGCCATAAATACGGGTGTTGCGATTATTCTTGCAACGGTAAGCTTATTCGGTGTGTTCATTTCAAATCAACTCTCCCAATAAATCATATTCAACAGTATCGTTTATTTTAACCTTAACATAGTCGCCTATTTTTAAGGGTCTGCCTGAAATAAAGAAAATTTTGCCGTCGATTTCGGGTGCGTCGGCATAAGAACGGCCGTAGTAGCACCTGATATAATCGTCATACCCCTCAATGAGAACCTCAAAAATTTTGCCTATCTTCTCATTGTTCTTTTCATTATTTACCGCAAGCTGTGTTTCCATGATGCTTTCCATGCGGTCAACCTTTGTCTGCTCCTCAATCTGTTCGGGCATATTTGCGGCAACGGTATTTTCCTCCGCTGAATACGGGAAACATCCGAGCCTGTCGAATTTTATATCCTTGACAAACTGTGCAAGCTGAGTAAACTGCTCCTCGGTTTCCCCGGGAAAACCTGTTATAAGCGTTGTCCTGAGAGTAATATCGGGCACCTTGCTTCTTATTCTTTCAATCAGCGCCCTTAAGGAGTTTTCGTCTCCCTTGCGGTTCATCTTCTTTAAAATTTCGCCGTTTACATGCTGAATCGGCATATCAAGATATTTACAGAGCTTTTTTTCCTTTGCGATAAGCTCCAGAAGATCGTCGGTTATCCGCTCGGGGTATGTATAAAGCGTTCTTATCCAGTGGAGCTTTTCGATTTTTACAAGCTCCTTTAAAAGCTCGGTAAGCATAGGCTTGCCGTAGATATCGGTGCCGTAGGCGGTGGTGTCCTGAGCGACAACTATAAGCTCGGTAACACCCCTGTCCGCAAGTCTTTTAGCCTCGCTTACGCAGTCCTCTATAGTTCTGCTTCTCATTCTTCCTCTTATCTGAGGAATTGCGCAGTAGGTACAGCAGTTATCACAGCCGTCGCCTATTTTAAGATAGGTTGAAAAGCTGTAGCCGCCGAGAATTCTGTCGCCGTTTAAATCAAGGGACAGCTTATCACCGTAGGAATTTACCGCCTTTTTATCAAGCGCGGCTTTCACGATTTCGGCAATATTCCCGTTTGACCCTATTCCGACGCAGACATCAGCCTCGGGAATTTCCTTTGTAACATCGTCCTTATATCTTTCGGCGAGACACCCTGTTACGATAAGCGCCTTGCACTTACCGTTCTTTTTATACTGCGCCGCTTCTAAAATATTCTCGATAGCCTCCTGCTTTGCTTCCTCAATAAATCCGCAGGTGTTTATAATTATTGCGTCGGCTTCGCTTTCCTCGGTGCTTATTTCAAACCCCGCGTCCGCAAGGGTTTTGAGCATCATTTCGGCGTCCACCTGATTTTTAGGACACCCGAGACTTACCATACTAACCTTTACCATTTATTAAAAATCCTCTTCGTCAGCTAAATTTTCGCTGTAATTTTTAAGCTCTTCTCTGATTGCTGAAAATGAAAAGCCCTTTCTTGCAAGCGCGGCAAAAACCTTTTCGGTGTTTTTCGGGTCTTTTTCAAGCTTACTTTTATATTTTTTTTGAATTAACATTCTTATCTGCGAATTTTCATCGAAATCCGCTTTTTCGGCAGCACTTTGCGCGGTTTCCTTCTTTATGCCCTTTGCAATCAGCTTATAAACGGCTTCCTTTTTTGAAATCCCGTTTTCGCTGCACCTTTCTGCATACCGTTCGGCATAATCCTCATCGTTTATAAGTCCCGCATGCTTTACCCTTTTTATAACCTCTGCGCAAATCCTTTTATCAAAGCCTGCGCGAACGAGCTTATCATAAAGCCCCTTTTCGGTCTGCTCGGCATAGTCGATAAGCCACAGCGCCCTTGATTTTGCTTTCTGATATTCGGAACTTTCCTTTAATTCCTCTATTCCCTCAAAGTCAAGAACCGTGCCGACATTTATGTGCATTTCGCTTATAGCCGAAATATCAATTAAAAGGCTTTCGCCGTTATCAAAAACAATCAGCGCGTCATGCTTTTTTTGCCTTTTTATTTCTTTAACGGTCATCAGTCGTCAACAGCGATATCTATATCAATCTTTTTAGACGCGCGCTTTGGCTCTAAATCGGCACTGTCAACCGGAGTGACGGTAATCGGTTCGTCCGCCTCGGCGTCCTCGCCGGAAAATGCGGCGTTATACTTCGCCATGATTTTATCCTCGATTTCCTTTGCAAGCTCGGGATTATCGGTAAGGAGCTGTTTAACATTGTCTCTGCCCTGACCGAGTCTGTCCTCGCCGTAATAAAACCAAGCGCCGGATCTTCTTAAGACCTCGAAATTAAGTCCCATATCAACAAGCTCGCCTGCATGGGAGATACCGGTGCCGTACATAATATCGAATTCCGCCTCTTTAAACGGAGGAGCAACCTTATTTTTAACAACCTTTGCCCTTGTTCTTGTGCCGATTATCTCGCTGCCGTTTTTAATAGGCTCGATTTTTCTTACATCTATTCTTACGCTTGAATAAAACTTAAGCGCTCTGCCGCCGGTGGTGGTTTCGGGATTTCCGTAAAGCACGCCGATTTTCTCGCGGAGCTGATTTATAAATATCGCACTGCAATGGGATTTTGAGAGCGCGCCTGTTATTTTTCTTAAGGCCTGAGACATAAGTCTTGCAAGCTGACCGACATGTGAATCACCCATATCGCCCTCTAATTCCGCTCTTGTTACCAAAGCGGCTACAGAGTCGATTACTATGATATCAATAGCGCCCGATCTGATAAGAGCCTCCGCGATTTCCAGCGCCTGCTCGCCCGAGCTCGGCTGAGAAACAAGAAGATTATCAATATCAACGCCGAGATGGGACGCATAAACAGGGTCAAGAGCATGCTCGACATCAATAAAAGCCGCGTTTCCGCCTGCCTTTTGTGCTTCGGCAACGCAGTGAAGAGCGACGGTGGTCTTACCTGAAGACTCAGGACCGTAAATCTCGACAATTCTGCCCTTAGGAATACCGCCTATGCCGAGCGCGATATCAAGAGCTAATGAGCCTGTTCTTATATGCTCTACATTCATTGCCTTATTTTCGCCGAGTCTCATTACAGAGCCCTTACCGAACTGCCTTTCAATCTGCTCGACGGCGGTTGAAAGGGCTTTTTCCTTATCCTCCGCAACCGTGGTTACTTCTTTTGATACAGAATTTTTATTTTTTGCCATTATATATTCCTCCGTTTCTTATATCGGCTATTATATTTAATTTAATGTCCCGAAAACTACCCTGTCATTGCCCGACAGGTCCTTTTTAACGGTTACACCGCAAAAGCCCCCGTTTTCCATTATTTTTTTTACATCCTCTGCCTGAGCGGCGCCGATTTCAAAGACGAGCGTTCCGCCGCTTATAAGCGAACCTTTATAATTTTTACAGATTGCCCTGTAAAACATCAGTCCGTCCTCCCCGCCGAAAAGCGCAGTTTCAGGCTCAAATGAAACCTCGGGCTGCAGCGAATTCATTTCTTCTTTCGTCACATAAGGCGGATTGCTGACTATAAGCGAATACTTTTTGTCCGCCGCGTCGCCCTTTAAAGCGTCGCCCTGAACAATATGTATCTTAGCGTTATTTTTTTCGGCATTGGCTTTAAGATAATTTAAAGCCTCGCTGTATTTTTCAAGCGCCGTAACCTCTGCGCCTAATTCAAGCGCTAAGGTTATAGCGATACAGCCCGTTCCCGAGCAGATATCAAGCGCAGTTTTATTTTCGCTGTTTTTAAGCTTTTTTAAGCACACCTCGGCAACAGTTTCGGTATCGGGTCTCGGAATCAGCACCCCGGGGCCCACCTTATAATCTCTTCCGAAAAAACTCCAATTTCCTAAGATATACTGCAAAGGATATCTTATAAGCCTTTGCTTTAAAATCGCGGTGAGCAGATTTTGCTGATAGTCCGTAAGAGGCTTAGTATAATTTGAAAGAATTTGAGCGGACGAATATCCCGTGACATGCTTTATAATCAGCTTTGCCTCATAGACATAATCCTCAATTCCTGCATTTTCAAGCTCTTTTTTTAAGCTGTTATAGCTTTCAAATATCGTTTTGTTCATTTTCCGTGTCTTTCGTTTCGGTTTTATCTATGGTTCTGTCAACATCGGGATTTTCGGGCTCGCAGGCTCTGAGCGCCGCGATTGCAACCTCTATCATAGAATCGTCGGGCTCCTTAGTGGTAAGCCTCTGAAGCCAAAGACCGGGGGCAGAGACGATTTTTGTCAAAACATTATCATATTTTCCGCAGGCTCTTAGAATTTCATAGCCCGCTCCGCAGATAAGCGGAATAAGAAGAATTTTTATAAGCACCCAAAGCCATTTAATATTATAAACGGCAAAGCCGAAAAGTCCGCAGATAAGCTGAACGAGAATTGAAAAAAGCATGCTTACAAGAATCATAAGTATTAAAAACGAGGTTCCGCATCTCGGATGAAAGCGGCGCTGAATTTTTACATTTTCCACCGTCATTTCAAGACCCTTTTCATAACAGAAAATGGTTTTATGCTCCGCACCGTGATACATAAACACTCTTTTGATATCCTTTGAAAGAGAAACTGCGGCGATATAGCCGACGAAAACCGCAAGCTTTATCATTTGCTCTATAAAAGCTCTGAGTACCGCTCCGAAGCTTACTCCCGCAAGCTTTTCGATTCCGCCCTCGATAAGTCTCGGAAGATAGATAAACAAAACAAGTGCTAAGGCAAATCCTAAAACCGAGCCTATTGCGGTTACCGCCGCGATAAGCTTTGAATCGGATTTTTTGTCTTCCTTTTCGCCCTCTTCCTCGGCAAAGCCCGATTTATCCACCGAAATCATCATCGCCTTATAGCCCTCTTTCATGGACTCGATATAGGTGACTATTCCTCGGATAACGGGAAGAGAAAAGAATTTATATTTATCCTTAAGGCTTTTTTGCTCTACATGCGTTATATCTATTTCTCCGCTCTGAGTTCTTACGGCAATCGCCGTTTTTTCAGGGCTTTTCATCATAATTCCCTCGATAAGCGCCTGTCCGCCTATCGCTGTATATTTAGCCATTTTCTTCTCCTTTTAAAGTATCGCTTTCTTTTTCCGCAATAGCTTCGCTGTCATAAGCAGGCTCGGCTGTCTGTTCTGCCGTTTCTTCAACAGTCTCATGGGGTGTCTTTTCCTCTTCGCAAAGCGGAAGGACTACCGTTACCGCAGTTCCTACGCCCTCTGTACTCTCAAGGAATAAAAGACCCTTATGCTGTTTTATTATTTCATCAGCTACCGCAAGGCCTATTCCGCTTCCGCGGACATTTTTATTCGATTTGAAGAATTTTTCCTTAACATGGTCAATATCAGCCGCCGGAATTCCGACGCCCGTATCCTTGACTGTAATTCTCACACAGCCCTCTTCCAAAATCTGCGTGATAAGCACAAGTCCGCCCTTTTCGGTATATTTGACCGCATTATCAATAATATTTATAAACACCTGCTTTAATCTGTCCGCATCCGCCTCGACGGTAGCGCTTTCCGCAGGCTGCATAAAGCTTACTTCTATTCCCTGCTTTTTAGCAAGCTCGCCGTACATATCGGCAGCGGTTTTTAAAAGCTCGGTGACATTAACGGGCACCATATTATTAACGCTGAGTCTGCCCGACTGCATTCTCGAAAAGTCAAGCAGCTCCTCAACAAGGTTTGAAAGCCTGTCTGCCTCGCTGAGCACAACATCAAGTCCGCGTTTTACCAATTCCTCATCGGTGCCTACAGACATTTTTGCCGTTTCGCCCCAGCCGCGAATAGCCGTAAGCGGAGTTCTGAGCTCGTGAGAAACCGAAGAAATAAAATCGTTTTTTATCGTTTCCGCTTGGTCAAGCTCGGTCGCCATATAGTTAATAGTATCGCAAAGCTCGCCTATTTCATCATTCTTTTCAAGCTCGATTCTCGATTTGAAATCTCCGCCCGCAATCTTTCTTGCCATATTGCTGACATCTCTTATAGGCTTTACGATTGACTTTATAAAGAAAATTCCCGAAAAAGCGGAAATTGCTATCGCAAGCAAGCCTATCATCGACAAAAACAGTGTGACCTCGGTTATTTTCCTGTTGACCGCCGTAAGCGAGGAAACCCACCTGTAAGCACCAAGGGTCTGACCCTCGGGGTTTATAAGCACCGTTGTTCCTGCGACGATTTTTTCGCCCGTATCGGTTCTGCCCTTTGAAATATAGGTTTTCTTAGGAGATTTAAGCGCCGCATTATAGTCGGCGGAAACATTGGTCTCGGACTGAAAGCCCGAGGTTGAAATAATCATCTGACCGTAAGAGTCGATAATCTGAACCTCGATTTTATTTTTATAAGCGAAAGAGTCCGAAATTGTGATAGCAGAATCGGTAAAAGAGGTCGGATTTGTGGAAGAAAGCGCCTCGAATTCATAAGAATAATCCGAAGCCAGCGTTACAACACGCTCATTATAAACAGAGGAGAAAAAGGCGGAAAAAGCCGTAACCGCGATCACCGTTACCGCGGCACTGATTGCGAAAACCTCGGTAAACCAACGCACGGCAATGCTTTTAAAATGCAGCTCGAATTCCATTCCTTTCACTCCTTTTTTATATTATTTTTCCTATTAAGCCTCCCTTGCCTAAAGGGAGGGGGACCGCGTCATGACGCGGTGGAGGGATTATGTTCTAGATGTTAGATATTAGATTCTAGATACTAGACAATACCCCTCAGTCGGCTCCGCCGACAGCTCCCCTCTATATTGACATTCGTCAATAAGAAGGGAGCCTTGCTTTAGTCTCGCAGAAGCCCAAGCCTCCCCTTTAGACAAAAGGGTTCCCGTCTTCCGGAGGAAAAGGTGGCTTTGCCGTAGGCAAAGACGGAAGGGTTTGGTTATATCAGGTGCCGAAAGGCACACAACAGTCTAATGTCTACCTACCCCAAGCTGTTCCATTTATATCCCATTCCCCAAACGGTAACGAGATATTTCGGTATCGAAGGGTCGTCCTCAATTTTCATTCTTAGTCTTCTTATATTAACATCGACGATTTTTTCCTCGCCGTAGTAATTTTCGCCCCAAACGATTTTAAGAAGCTCTGTTCTCGAAACGGGCGTATCGGGATGGTTGAAAAAATGCTCAAGAATCTGAAACTCAACCTGCGTTATCTCGATATTCACTCCGTTTTTATTAAGCGTATGCTTTCTCATATTAAGTGCAAAACAGCCGAGCTTGATTTCATCGCTTGAAAGCTTTGCCTGCTCTATCTGAATGCTTACTCTTCGATAAAGCGAATCGACTCGCGCAAGCAGCTCTGAGGGAGAAAACGGCTTTGTAACATAATCGTCCGCCCCTATCATCAGTCCGCTTATTTTATCCATTTCCTGCGATTTCGCCGTGAGCATTATAATTCCCATGGTAGCGTTTTTTTCACGGATTTTTTTGCAAACCGTAAACCCGTCGATTCCGGGCATCATAACATCAAGAAGCGCAATATCAAAGCCCTCGGGGTCGGTTTCGAAAATTTCCAAGGCTTCTTCTCCGCTTCCTGCCTGAACGACGGTGTAGCCCGCCCTTGTCAGATTTATTGCTTCAAATTCGCGGATTGCTTCTTCGTCTTCAACTATAAGTATCCTTTTCATAAAGAAATCTCCTTTACTGCCCGTACAGCTTAAACATCTGTCTTATCTGACTGTCATTAAGACCGAGCGTGTCGGCGGCGGCGCTTTTTTTATAAAGATAGGTATATCCGCCGTTTTTGGTAAGCACCGAGTAGCCCTTATATTCTTTCTTATCGTATTTCTCGCTTTTAAGGGTTAAAAGCTCAAATAATTTTTCCCCGACGGTATCAGATTCGGGTTCATAGGAATAAATCTCGCGCAGTCTTAAATCGCTGTCCTTTTTAACCGCAATCTTGCCCATAAGCTTATCGGGCAGAACAACGATATATCCGTCAACCGTGTTGACAACCGAGCAGGCCTTTACCGTGAGCGCTTCGCCGTTATAGGTACACCAGTTTGTGTAATACATGATTTCCTTGCTCTCGGGGTCGGCATTTTTAAGCGGTCCGGCAACTGGGATTTCTATAATTCCGTCGTCATTTACATCGTCCGCTAAAATTGACGACTGTCTGACGGTCATAGTATTTTCGCCGCTGCCCGCAGAATCGAGAAGTCCGTTTTTAAGCTCGCCCTTTTGCCAGAAAATAATCTCCGTTACAGCTCCTATGCCCTTGATTTCATCAATATAAACCGCCGCCTGTCCGGTAGACAGCACCGAAAGCTTAGGCTCTAAAACAGATTTTGCCGATTTATCCATAAGGCATGCCCCGATTTTTGCTACCGAATTATCCTTAGCGGCAAAAAGCATTGCGGAATTGCTTTGGTCGGCAGAGGAAAGCAGGTGAACGAAAATATCCAGCTTAGAATCGCCGTTTAAATCGCAGCAAATGAATGATGTGTAGGGCTGTTCAAGCTGGGATACAAGCTTTTTTTGTGTAATTTTATAAACCGCGAGCTTTTTTTCTCCCGAACCGAAAATTTCCCAACCGACGGCTATTTCTTTTATTCCGTCGCCGTCGATATCGCAAAACTCAACCTTTTCTACTCCGCCTGCGGTAACCTCAGCGGTACAAACGCTTTTCCAAGCGTCATTATCATACGCTATCATATTGATGTGCATTTTGGTAAGCTCGTCGCCGTCGGTGCTGTAAAAAGCAAAGGCTTCCTTTAAGCCGTCGCCGTTGATATCCTCTAAAATAACGGCGCTTCTGCGGTTTCCCGCACTCGGATATTTAAGGGAATACCCTTTAGGTGCGCTTTTTTCTATAGCCGATTTTATAGGCGACATATCCCCCGAAAGCTGGGGCGGAGCGATAAGCTCTTCGGTGTCGGAGCTGAAAAGCGCGCAGGAGCAAAGACTTGCGCACATAAAAGCCGCAAGAATCAGACAAAGCACTTTTTTCATACTGCCTACACCTACCCTTTTAAACAAAGTAATTCAATATAGATTATACCATACACTTATATAAAAATAAAGATTTTTTAATAAAAAACTTTATTTTTGTGTGTTAGACTGTAGATGTCAGACGCCAGACAATACCCCTCAGTCAGCTTACGCTGACAGCTCCCCTCTGTATGCTGACGCATAAGAAGGGAGCCTTTTTTAGTCTCAGCAGAAACCCAAGCCTCCACTAAAGTCGTTAGGGGAGGTGGCAAAGCGAAGCTTTGACGGAAGGGTTTGGTTATCCGTGCCGTAAGGCACACAACAGTCTAATGTCTAGAATCTAATATCTAGCATCTAGAACGACAGCTCCCCTCTGTTTCGCTTACGCGAAAAGAAGGGAGCCTTTTATATCTTTTATTTTAAATTATCGGTAGTATCCTCGATAATATATCTGGGTCTGCGTTTAACTTCCTTGTAGGTCTTTCCGACATACTCGCCGATAATTCCCAAGGAAACAAGCTGAATTCCGCCCATAAAGCTGACAATACAGACTATACTCGCCCAGCCTGCGACCGCTTTCCCCAAAGCGTGGGAAACAAGCGCATAAATAACGCCCAAAAAGCTTAAAAGCGAAACTATAAGCCCGAAGGTCATAATAACCTTTAACGGCTTTGTCGAAAGGCTTGTAATACCGTCAACTGCAAGAGCTATCATTTTACTCAGCGGATAGTGGCTTTTTCCGGCTTTTCTTTCAAGCCTGTCATAATAAACGCTTGTGCTTTTAAAGCCGACAAGCGGAATCATTCCGCGCAGGAAAAGATTTGTTTCCTTAAAATCCGCAAGGTGCATTAAAACCTTCTTTGAAAGAAGCCTGTAATCGGCGTGGTCATAAACCACATTTGCGCCCATTGAATTCATAAATTTATAAAAACCGCGCGCGGTAATTCTTTTAAACGCGGTGTCGGTATCCCGCCTTTTTCGGACGCCGTAAACTATCTCGCAGCCGTTTAGGTATTCCTTTACCATTTCCTTGGCGGCGCTGATATCGTCCTGCCCGTCGCAGTCGACAGAAACGGTGATATCGCAAAAATCCTTAGCATACATAAGCCCTGCAAGGAGCGCGCTCTGGTGGCCTCGGTTGCGGCTTTGCTTAAGACCTGCAAATCTTAAGTCCTTTTTGCTTAAATCGGTTATAATTTCCCATGTTTTATCGCTGCTGCCGTCGTCCACGAAAAGAATTTTACTCTTTTCGTCAACCGTTCCGCTTTTCTGCATTTCATCAAGGCAGGAAAGAAATTCGGGAGCTGTTATCGGCAGAACCTCGCTTTCATTAAAGCAGGGAATTACAAAATATAAAACAGGCTTCAAAATTATCACTCCGTTCCTTAATAATATATCATACTATTTATTTCTTTTCAACCGCGCGAATTTAAAATTTTTCTTGCCTTTTTTAAAAGTTTGTGGCATAATAGGTTTATACTTTTCGGAGGCATAGCTCAGTTGGTCAGAGTACTTGCTTGACATGCAAGGGGTCACCGGTTCAAGTCCAGTTGTCTCCACCAAAAATCCCCATTCGTAAGAATGGGGATTTTTACTTTTTACTTTTTCACTATTCACTTTTCACCGAAAATCCCCTGCCGCAAAAAACGGCAGGGGATTAAGCTGTTTTATTTACGGCAGAAAATAAATCTCAACATTTCTTCTTCCGAAAGCCGAGCAAGCCGCCTTTGTAGCCATAAACAAATCGACATTATTAGGTCTTGAAGAGGTAAATCCGCCTGTATCCGCGGCTACGGCATAGCCGTAAACAAATCTTCCGTCGGAAGAAACGATATACATTCTTGTTCCGTAAGGAATAACTCTCGGGTTTACCGCAATATATCCAGGCTGAGGCGCAACGCCGGTTGCGCAGTTATGTCCGGTATAGGTATATGCCGTTGCCTGAACGGTCATTTTCTTTGTGTAGTTAATCGGTGCGCCGTTTGCGTCAAGCTCAATAGGCGAAGAGGGGCTGAGCGTCGAAATGCACGAAACGCTGCTACTTGTCGCGGTGGCAACCGAGGTGGTGGTCGCTCCGATAACCTGTCTGCGGTTTACGGGGTTTGAAAGAGTAACGGTGCTGTTAACAACCGTTTCAACCGTAACGCCGTTAATAACCTTAGCGGTGTAATTGACCTGAGAAACGCCGTTTTTGCCGTTTACAAGCGTTGTTGTGACGCCTGAAGCGGAATTATCGCCGATAACAGTCTCGGTCTGATAGGGGATATCCTGAGTATAGCTCCCCTGAACATATTCTACACGCGAATAATCAATATATGTTGTCTTTTCAACCACCGTATCAACAGAAGGCTCTACGATATCGTCCTCATCGGGAACAATGCCCATTGAACCTAAAATTTCGCCTACGGTAGCCTTAGGTGTGTAAACCTCTGTTGTGGACTGACCGACAGTTACATATACGGGAAATGTATATTCTATGGAAAGCTTTGTATACTTTCCGCTTACCTTAGTCGAAACCAGATTGTAGTTATCCGATTTAAGGTCGGCAAGCTTTAAGACATCCGCCGCATTCGCGGAAAGCGAACGAACGGTAAGGGTTGTTTCGCCGTCAAAAATTCTGAAGGTATTAAGAGAATTTTTAAGGAACATAAGACTGGCGGCGGTTGCAAGGCAAAGAAATACCGCAAGCGGAATTCTGTGTCTAAAAAATCGCGCGGTCTTTTTAGCGGCGAATTTTAATATTTTACGCATATAACGTCTCCTTTTAAATTCAAGCTGCGACCGAAGAATCGCAACGTGACTTATTATATTGACTTCCCTTGTATATGTCAAGGTAAAAAATGAAGCGTATTTTGTATAATATGTACAAAGAAACAAACTTGTTACAAATAGTTACAAGTTTGTAACCTTGTTTATCGGCTCCAAATTGACAGCGGCTGACATTTCTTTTGTTAAATTCGCCGATTTTGCCCTTACCGCCTTTTGCGCCCTATATATTATATATGTAGTAGACCGATAATTTTAAAACCACAAAATACAAATTGAGAGTGTCGATTTTTTCGACACTCTCTTAGACGGGAATGCCGTTCGCTCGAAAATCTATGATTTTCGGACTGCACTCTATCCCCGTGAGTACCAAACCCCAGTGTTCTTGAAAAACCGCTTAATTCAGCGGTTTTTCGCTTACAAGGTGTTTTTTTGCCGCACATGTCACCGAAAAAACAAAATGCGGCGTAAACGCCGCAACATAACCTGATTTATAGTTTGTCGACAGGCTGTACAATTTTTTTAAATTTTTTTAAAAAAGGCTTTACAAACGAAACTCTTTGTGATATACTATGCAAGGTTAAAAAATTCCTTTAAAAATCGGTACAGAGATGCCGGCAAGGTTTTCATAGTGTTCCTGCGCGAATTCAGCGCCGGAATTTTGTCATGATTATTCACGCCGTGCATTAAGCACGGCGTTTTTTATGCTTAGGAGGGTTTAAATGTCACGGTATAAGGCAACTATTATGGACGAAGAAGCCGTAAAGCGTGCCATAAAGCGAATTTCGCACGAGATCCTCGAAAAAAACGGCGGCTGCGACAATATATGTATCGTAGGAGTAAAGCGCAGGGGCGTTCCGCTCGCGGGAATGATTGCGGCGAATATCGCGGATATCGAAAAAAAGCTTGTTCCCTGCGGAAATCTTGATATAACCTTTTACAGGGACGATTTAATTCACATTTCGCCCGACCCAGTGCTTCACAGCACGCAGTTACCCTTTGATGTAACGGGCAAGACCGTTATTATAGTTGATGATGTTCTGTATACCGGAAGAACGGCGCGCGCCGCTATTGATGCGGTTTTCAGCCGCGGCAGACCGGAATCCGTGCAGCTTGCGGTGCTTGTAGACCGCGGACACAGAGAGCTTCCTATAAGAGGAGATTATGTGGGAAAGAATGTTCCCACGGCAAAGACAGAGCGGATATCCGTTAAGCTTCCGCCTTTTGACGACGGTATAAGCGTCGAGCTATTTGATTAAATCGGACAAAGGTCCGTTTTAATATATTAATTTGCAACAGAGTGTGCAAAATATGGAGGAAAGAATATGAAACTAATCTACAATGTAAAGGACAAGCCCGGATTCGGCAAAGTAATCGTCTTTGCTTTCCAGCAGCTCCTTGCGATCCTTGCGGCAACAATCGCCGTTCCGGCAATCGTCGGAAACGGAATGTCTCAGTCGGCGGCGCTTTTCGGAGCAGGAGTCGGAACTCTCGTTTATCTTCTGTTTACTAAGTTCAGAAGCCCCGTTTTCTTAGGCTCTTCATTCGCATTCATCGGCTCAATGCTCGCGGCTTTCGCAGGCGGCGTTTCAATGCAGCTCGGCTATGTCGGACTCATTTTAGGCGCGTTTTTCGCAGGTCTTGTATATGTAATTATCGCAATTGCTGTTAAATTCGCAGGCGTCAACTGGATAAACAAGCTTATGCCTGCCGTTGTAATCGGACCTACAGTTGCAATAATCGGTCTTTCTCTTGCAGGAAACGCTATCAGCGACCTTACAAAGGGCAAGGTTTTAAATGCAGAGGGCAATTCAGCGGCAAATCCGCTTATCTGCCTTGTATGCGGTCTTGTAACATTGCTTACCGTAACCTTATGCTCGGTATACGGAAAGAAAATGGTTAAGCTCATTCCGTTCATCATCGGAATTCTCGCAGGCTATGCGGCTGCAGCAATCTTCACCGTAATCGGAATTCAGACAGGCAACAAGGCGCTCCAGATTATCAACTTCGAGGTATTCAAGAATATGAGCCTCTTCGCAGTTCCCGATTTCACCTTCCTTGAGGCTGCTAAGGGTCTTAAAGAAGTTTCAGGCCACTACATAGCAACCGTTGCGGTAGCTTATGTACCGGTAGCATTCGTTGTATTCGCTGAGCACATTGCAGACCACAAGAACCTTTCATCGGTTATCGAAAAAGACCTTCTTAAGGACCCCGGTCTTCACAGAACCCTTCTCGGCGACGGTGTAGGCTCTATGGCAGGTGCAGTATTCGGCGGCTGCCCGAACACCACATACGGCGAGTCGGTAGGATGCGTTGCTATCACAGGAAACGCTTCGGTTGTAACAATTCTCGCAACAGCGGTTATGGCAATCATAATCTCCTTCTTCGGACCCTTCGTAACCTTCCTTGCTACAATTCCTAACTGCGTAATGGGCGGTGTGTGCATAACACTCTACGGATTTATCGCGGTATCGGGTCTTAAGATGATACAGGATGTTGATTTAGGCGACAACAAAAACCTCTTCGTTGTAGCAGTAATCCTTATCTGCGGTATCGGCGGACTTACGGTTTCCTTCGGAAAAATCACAATCACTTCTATCGCATGCGCTCTTATCCTCGGAATCATCACAAATGTTCTCCTCGGCAAGGGCGAAAACAAGAATGTATAATTAAAATACATCTTATAAAAAAGTATTTAAAAGGACATTCTCTGAGTAGAGAATGTCCTTTTAAAACGGAGTAAAATTATGGAATATTTAATCAGGAATATCGAATTTGACTCAGACGATATTGAAAAGTGTCTTGAAATCTACAATTATTATATATTAAATTCAACCGCAACCTTTGAAGAAGAGCCTATTACCCTGCCTGCTTTTAAGGAAAGAATTTTAAATATTACAAAGAAGTACCCGTTTTTGGTTGCCCAAAGCAATGGAAAAATAATAGGCTATGCTTATCTTGACGAATATAATTCCCGTTCCGCATACAGGATAACGGCGGATCTTTCGGTGTATCTTTCCCACTGCGAGAAAGCTAAGGGCGCAGGCTCGGCGCTTTTAAACGAGCTTATCATTCGCGCAAAGGCACAGAGCATAGAAATGATAGTTTCGCTTATTACGGAAGAAAACGCGCCCAGCATCGCTTTTCACGAAAAGCACGGATTTAAAAAATCCGGCTTCTTAGAGGATGTGGGAATTAAATTCAAAAGGCACTTAGGCGTTTATTTTTATCAGAAGAAGATATAAAGAAATCCGCACAACATTTAAGCTGTGCGGATTTTTTTACAGACTTTTTAAGAATCCTTCAAGGCGGCTTGCGATTTTCGCGTTTCCGTTAACATTAGGATGAAGCCCGTCTGGCATATATAATTCTCTGTTTACTTCGATATTCGGCTGAATTCCGCTTACTCTGTAAAGGTCAAGCACCGGAACCGAGTATTCTCCGCAAATTTTTATTATCGCGTCAACATAATCGACAAGCTCAAGGTCGTTTCTTATTCCGTTTTCATTCTTTATTCTGCCCTTTTCGGTTGTGCGGTGGGTAGGGGTCATAAAAACAACCGTTGCTTTCGGGTATTTTTCAATAAGGCTTTTTGCGACAAAATTAACCGCTCCGCAAAAGGTTTCGGGCGAGCAGTCGGTAAGCTTTCCGAACGGTGCGTTTCCGTGGCCGTAGTCATTGGTTCCGCCGAAAACAACAACTATGTCCGCATCATCGTCCATTTTAAGACATCTTGTGCAGAAGTTTCCCTGCTCCTCAAAATAATCGGATTCGGGCTGTTTTGAAAATCTTGTTCCGCTTATTCCGAAGCCGATACAATTTGCGCCCGTGTTTCTTTCAAGCTGTTTAAAATAAACATCATTAAAGTCCTCAACGCCTACGCCCTGAGTTATGCTGTCTCCCAAAAACAGTATTTTTTTGCCCTTAAGCTCCATAAAAATTATCTCCCAAACATTTTTTATCAACGATATAATATCACACTTTAAGTTAAAAATCAACATAACAAAATTTATATTAAAACTTTTATTTTTTCAACGCGGTGCTGTGAGTATCTTAAATTAAAAAAACCGATTTTACTCCTTGAAAATCGGTTTTTAATACATTATAATACAATTATAATTTGAAAAAGGGAAGTCTTAATATGAGAAAAAGCACTATTTCGAGAGATGAAGCCTTTGAGCTTTTAAAGAAGTATAACAAAGAGCCGTTTCACATTCAGCACGCGCTGACGGTTGAAGCGGTTATGAAATACTATGCCGACGCCTTAGGCTACGGCGACGAGGCGGATTACTGGGGAACGGTAGGACTTTTGCACGATATTGATTTTGAGCTTTATCCCGATGAGCACTGCAAAAAAGCGCCCGAGCTTTTAAGACCCGCAGGTGTAGGTGAGGATATGATAACCTCTATCTGCTCTCACGGCTACGGAATCTGCTGCGACATAAAGCCTGAGGCAGAAATGGAAAAGGTGCTTTTTGCCGCCGATGAGCTTACGGGGCTTATCTGGTCCGCCGCTCTTATGAGACCCTCAAAATCGGTCTGCGATATGGAGGTTTCGAGCCTTAAGAAGAAATTCAAGGATAAGAAATTCGCCGCAGGATGTTCAAGAGATGTTATAAGAACAGGTGCCGAAAATTTAGGCTGGGAGCTTGACAAGCTTTTTGAAATGACAATTCTTGCAATGCGCGGCTGTGAAAAGGAAATCGCCGATTTCATGTCAACCTACACTGCCTAAGCTATGAATTCTAAAGAAGAGCAGGCTTTAAAATCGGCGCTTTTATTTGCCGAAAAAAAGCATTCGGGGCAAAAAAGAATAGGCGGAGAGCCATATATAACCCACCCAAAAGCCGTTGCGAAAATCATAAGCGATAAAGGCTACGGTTCGGAATATATAATAACCGCGCTCTTTCACGATTTGCTTGAGGATACCGACGCAACCGAGCAGGAAATCATGAGATTAGGCGGCAAAAGGGTTTTAAAGTCCGTTAAGCTGTTAACTAAGACCGACAAAATTTTTATGTCCGATTACATTTCGGGAATTAAATCCGACCCGATGGCATTTGCCGTGAAAGGGGCGGACAGGCTCCACAATTTAAGGACCGCCGAATACGCCGACAAGGGCTTTAAGCTAAGATACATTGAAGAGACAAAGCTCTGGTATATGGATTTTATGCCTGAAATTCCAAAAGCCTTAGAGACTCTTGAAAATACGCTTTAAGACAAAAAAATAAGCATCTTTCCGAAATTTAAGGAAAGATGCT
The DNA here is from genome assembly GCA_934466515.1 of uncultured Eubacteriales bacterium. GTDB lineage: Bacteria > Bacillota > Clostridia > Oscillospirales > Acutalibacteraceae > UBA737. The sequence continues at coordinate 33,112 of CAKSLH010000003.1, read as the reverse complement.
TTTACTATTTTAAGAAATTATACGCTGAACTTAGCGACATTGAGCTTAACGCCGGGGCCCATAGTAGTAGCAATTACGCAGGACTTAACATACTGTCCCTTTGTAGCTGCCGGCTTAGCCTTAACGATAGCGTCCATAAGAGTATCGAAGTTCTGCTTGATCTTCTCAGGTCCGAAAGAAACCTTACCGATCGGGCAGTGAATGATATTTGTCTTATCAAGACGGTACTCAATCTTACCTGCCTTAGCTTCGGTTACAGCCTTAACAACATCGGGTGTAACGGTTCCTGCCTTAGGAGTAGGCATAAGGCCGCGCGGACCTAAAACCTTACCGAGACGGCCGACCATACCCATCATGTCGGGTGTAGCGATAACTACATCGAAATCGAGCCAGTTTTCTTTCTGGATTTTAGCAACCATGTCCTCGCCGCCTGCAAAATCAGCGCCTGCCGCGAGAGCCTCTTCAACCTTATCAGGCTTTGCGATAACGAGTGTTCTTACGGTTTTACCTGTACCGTTCGGAAGAACAACAGCGCCTCTTACCTGCTGGTCAGCGTGACGGGAGTCAACGCCGAGACGGACATGAACTTCAACTGTTTCATCAAATTTTGCAGTACCTGTCTTTACGGCAACGGCAACTGCTTCGTCAACATCATAAAACTTACCGGCTTCGATAAGATTTACATTATTGTTATACTTTTTTCCGTGTTTCATTTTTAAATTTACCTCCCAATAAGTGGTTAAATCGGAATTTTCCTCCCACGAGAGAGAATTAATCGACTACTTCTACGCCCATGCTGCGCGCTGTACCGGCAATCATGCTCATAGCTGATTCGATACTTGCCGCATTAAGGTCGGGCATCTTGGTTTCTGCGATTTTTCTTACCTGCTCGCTTGTAATCTTGGCAACCTTTGTTTTGTTCGGTGTGCCCGAAGCGGACTCAATGCCGCAAGCCTTCTTTATAAGAACGGCAGCCGGCGGAGTCTTGGTAATGAATGTGAATGAACGGTCTGCATAAACCGTGATAACAACAGGAATGATAAGGCCTACATCATTTTTTGTTCTTTCATTGAAAGCCTTTGTGAATTCCATGATATTAACGCCGTACTGACCGAGTGCAGGACCTACCGGAGGAGCCGGTGTTGCTTTGCCGGCAGGAATCTGCAATTTAATATAACCTGTAATTTTCTGAGCCATAAATAGCACCTCCATTAATCGTGGTAACCGTGTTTTTTAACACTTGGCGGAGAAGGACTCTTCCTTTCTCCTCCCACTTGACAAATAGGTTTTTTGTCTTGCGGACGGTTTACCTTTACCGCAGACAGCCTTTATTTGCCAGAAGTCAACAGTGAAAATTTCTTTTAAATAAAACAAACTGTCAACACTTTTTAGTCTGAAAGAGAGATCTGGTCAAGCTCAAGCTCAACGGGTGTTTCTCTTCCGAACATCGAAAGAACCACGCAAACGCTGTTGTTTGCGGTGTCGATCGTTTTAACGGTTCCGCTGTAGCCTTCAAGCGGTCCGCTGACGATTTTGACCATGTCGCCCTCGCTGTAGCCTACTTCTACGCTGTGCTTTTCAACGCCCAAGTCGGCAACCTCCTGCTCGGTAAGCGGAACGGGCTTAGACCCGGGTCCGACAAATCCCGTGCAGCCGCGGATATTTCTTACGACATACCAGCTGTCATCCGTAACGATCATTTTAACGAAAACATAACCCGGGAAAATCTTTCTTTCGACTTCCTTTTTCTGGTTATCTTCCTTAACCTCGGTGACTGTTTCAAGAGGAATCTTTATATCCTGAATAAGATCCTGCATACCGCGGCTTTCAACCATAGTCGCAAGATCCGAAGCCACCTTGTTTTCATAGCCTGAATAGGTATGGACTACATACCATTTTGCCTCGCTGTTTTCGGACATCAAACTTCCTCCTTACGCAGACTTATTAAGGATAAGTTCAAGCAATCTTCCTATGCCGAAGTCAAGCACCCAAATAAGAACGCCGATAATCACGCACATAATAAGAACTATTACGGTGTTTTTAACGACATCTCTGGGTCCCGGCCAGACGATCTTCTTGATCTCACTCTTATAATCGCGGAAGAAAAGGGCTATTCTCTTAAAAATCGTTTTCTTCGTTTTCGATTCCTTTACCTCAAGATAGTCGTCAACCAAAAGATAGGCGACGGCGCATGCGGTAAACGCAAAGAGCACGATTGCTGTAAGCAAAACGAAGACCTTGTATTCAACGGCAGTTACATTCGGAAGCGGTCTTGTATCGACAAACTTGTTTGCGCTTGAAAGCGCGATAACGAGCATGTAGATTGCCGGAACAATTCCGAAAGCCGACGCGGCATATCTTAAGCCCTTCTTTTTGAAGGAAAATACGCTGAAAATGAAACCGAACGCTGTAAGAATGAAGCAGAAAAGAATATCTGCCGATTTTGCGAGCGCGGAATCAAATCCGTCAAGCTTGCCGCCGAACGCCAGCTGAGCGCCGGTAGCGGTAACTGCGTTGCCGTTTGTAGTAATCTGAGCAAACGGCAGGAAGAAAAGAACGATTGCACCGAGTCCGAATACGATTGCAAGAATCTGTAAAATTCTGTTTACGGTTTTCATCATTCGCCCTCCTTACTTCGTTTCCTTATGCAAGGTGTGCTTTCTGCAGAACCTGCAATACTTGTTCATTTCAAGTCTGTCAGGATCGTTTTTCTTGTTTTTCATTGTGTTGTAGTTGCGTTGCTTGCATTCTGTGCAAGCGAGTGTTACTTTTACTCTCATAACGGCACCTCCCGCTTTACGGAAATATTTTTTGCTTTTTTCGAATTTAACGAAAAAGTAAACGCCTCCCTCATTACGGCTGAACGATACTGTACCGCAAATGCAACATATTGTTGCCCTGCGGAAAGCACAATACAATATAAAGTACAACCGCGACTGAACGGCCTTTTTAAGAATAAAAAAGACCTCACAGAGGTAATGTGATTATACCACAAAACACCCGTAAGGTCAAGCTTTTTTCTTATTTTACAAGGGCTTCGACGAGCTTTTTATCTTTTTCGAAAACAGGGATAAAAGGAACAAGAGCTTCCTTAAGATAATTAAAGCCCTCCGCCGCGGAAATTGCGGCGGCTTTTAATTCCTCATCTTTATATACCGCCGCGGCGAGAACCGCAAGCGCGATATCCGAGGTATCCTTATCGCCGTTTATAAATCCCGAGTCGAGCATTTCCATAAGCTTCTTAATTTGCTTTTTATTGCCCGATTTTAAGGTTTCCTTAATAAGCGGAACAAGATTTACCGCAAAGAAATTCATATAAAGGAACTTTCCGTTTTCGGCTACGTTCGCCTTATATTCCTCTTTAAGCTGAGGGAAGATATCAAGCACTTTTTTTGTAAAGCCCGAAATATTATTGGTGGTTTTCGAGGTCGGAAGATCTATTCCGTCGGTATTGACGGTGCGCTTTACCTTAATTCCCGTAATATCGCGCAGGGTGTTGAGAAAGTCGATACCGACTGCCTCGGCGTCCTTTGCATTTTCGTTCTCATCAAAAAGATAGGAGGAAGAAACCTTAAATTCCTCTTCGCCCTCCTCGGCTGTAAGCAGCTTAAAGACCTTATTTTCCTCATCGTATTCGATTTTGACCTTAAGCTTTTCGTTTGAATAAACGCCGTCCTGATTTTTAAATCCGTTTTCATTAAAAAATTCAGAAAGCCCGCCCGAAACTATTTCAAAATATTTGCTGTCCATATTTTCACATCCAAAAAAATGATTTAAAAGTATTATACTATATTTTTTTTCGTTTGTCACCTAAAATTTTCTTGAAGTGGAATTATATTTGATTTATAATGATTATATATTTAGTTATTTGGAGAAATTTATGCGGCAGAACAGCAGAACCGAACTTAAAAGCCTTCTCGAAGCCGAGGGGTTTACCTTTAAAAAATCCTTGGGGCAGAATTTTATCACCGACCCATCGGTATGTCCTAGAATGGCGCAGAGCGCGGCGGATAAGGACACGGGAATTATCGAAATAGGACCCGGGGCAGGGGTTTTGACCTGCTGCCTTTGCGAAGCGGCGAAAAAGGTTGTTGCGATTGAAATAGACGAAAGATTAAAGCCTGTTTTAGATAAAACGCTTTCGGGCTATGACAATGTAAAGCTGATTTTCGCCGATGTTTTAAAAACCGATTTAAATGCGCTTATTTCGCAGGAGTTTTCGGGTTGCAAAAGGGTCAATATCTGCGCAAATCTTCCCTATTATATAACCTCTCCGATTTTAATGGGAATTTTAGCTTCAAAGCCCGATATAGAATCGGTGACGGCGATGGTGCAAAAGGAAGCGGCTCTTCGTATCTGCGCAGAGGTAGGAACAAGGGCGGCAGGAGCGGTTACAGCCGCCGTCGACTATTTATCGGACGCGGAAATTTTATTTGATGTTAATAAAGAATGCTTTTTGCCTGTTCCGAAGGTCGATTCGGCGGTTATAAGGCTGACCTTAAGAAAAGAGCCTAAGGTTAAGGTTATAAGCGAGGAAATGTTTTTTAAAACCGCAAAGGCATGCTTTGCGCAAAGGCGGAAAACGCTTTTAAACACGGTTTCTTCAACCCTCGGAATTGATAAAAATGAGCTTAGGCGCATTCTCGCAGTTATGAATTTAAGCGAAAGCGTAAGAGGCGAAAACCTATCGCTTGAAGAGCTGGCAAGGCTTAGCGACGAAATATTTAAAAGCATAAAAGGTGATAAGGATGATAAATGAGAAAATGGCGGCGCTCGGAAAAAAGCCGTCGGTTATAAGGCAGATTTTCGAATATTCAAAAATCAGAAAATTTGAGATAGGAGCGGACAGGGTATTTGACTTCAGTCTCGGAAATCCGAGCATTCCCTCTCCCGATATTGTAACAAAAACCATGGAGCGCCTGATAAAGGAAAGCGACCCTACGGAGCTTCACGGCTACACCTCCGCTCAGGGCGACCCGAAAACGAGAGGAAAAATAGCCGAAAACATAAAGAAAAGATTTGATTTTGACTGTCAGGCTTCTGACATATATATGACCTGCGGAGCCGCCGCCTCGCTTACCATAACCTTAAAGGCGCTCTGTGTTAGGGGCGACGAGGTGATAGTTTTAGCGCCGTTTTTCCCCGAATATGCGGTTTTCTGCGATAATGCGGGAGCAAAAGTAAAAGCGGTTATGTGTAACAGCGACACAATGCACATTGACCTTGACGCGGTTAAAAAAGCGATTGGCGAAAAGACAAGGGCGATTATTATAAATTCGCCTAACAACCCGACAGGCGTAATTTATACAAAACAGGAGCTTGAAGCGCTCGCAAAAATTCTCAGGCAAAAATCAAAGGAATTTAAAAGAGAAATTTTTATTGTTTGCGACGAGCCCTACAGGGAGCTTGCCTACGATACAGAGGTTCCCTATATCCCGAATATTTATGATAACACCGTTGTTTGCTATTCCTACAGCAAGTCGCTTTCCTTGCCTGGGGAAAGAATAGGCTATATAATGGTAAGCCCGAAAATTCCGTGCAACAGAGATTTATATTTTGCGGTATGCGGAGCGGGAAGAAGCTTAGGCTTTGTATGCGCGCCGAGCCTTTTGCAGTACACTATAAGAGAATGTGACGGAATAATGCCCGATTTAAAGGCTTATGACGAAAACAGGACGCTTTTATATAACGCCTTAACGGAAATAGGCTTTTCCGCCGTTCATCCCGACGGCGCTTTTTACCTTTTCATAAAATCCCCCGAAAAAAGCGCGGACGCATTCTGCGAAAGAGCGAAAAAACACGAGCTGCTTTTGGTACCGAGCGGAGATTTCGGCTGCGACGGGTACGCAAGAATAGCCTATTGCGTAACAAAAGAGCAAATTGAGCGCTCAATCCCCGCGTTTAAGGCGCTGTTTGAAGAGTATAAAAAATGATTTACACTTTAACCTTTAACCCCTCGCTTGATTACGATATTTATTCAAATAAAATCGTTTCGGGCGAGGTTAACCGAGTAAGCGACACGAAAATAGCCTTCGGCGGAAAGGGAATAAATGTTTCCGCCGTTTTAAACACATTAGGCGTTGCCAATGTCGCTTTGGGCTTTGCGGGCGGCTTTTCGGGCAAGGAGCTTAAAAGACTTTTAGATGAAAGCGGAATAAGAAACAGGCTTATCGACATAAGCCCCGAGCAGACGCGCATAAATGTCAAGCTGCACAGTATTTCAGATACGGATATAAACGCGGCGGGGCCTAAAATCGGAATAAAGCACTTAACTTCTCTTAAAAATCTTTTATCGCTTTTAAAAAGCGGCGATACGCTATGTGTTTGCGGCACTGCAAACGGAATTGAAAGCTTTAAAGAGGTGCTCTCTGTTTTAAAGCCCGAGGTGCGCCTTGCGGCTGACTGCACGGGAGAATATCTTAAAGAGGCTGTAAAGCACAGACCTTTTCTTATAAAGCCTAACGAATTTGAGTTAAACGAATACTTTAATACCGACGCACACGGTGAAGACGGGCTTATAACCCTCGCTATAAAATTAAGAAGCGAGGGAGCGGAAAATGTGCTTGTTTCAAGAGGCGAAAAGGGAATGCTTCTTGTCTGCTCAAAGGGCGTTTACAGGGCTGACGCACTTAAAGGCACCGTTTTAAACACGGTAGGAGCGGGGGACAGCGCCTTCGCCGGATTCTTATACGGCTTTGACAAAACAGGTGACGAGGTTCAGGCTTTAAAATATGCCCTTTCATGCGCTTCCGCCGCCGCCTTTTCAAGGGATTTGCCGTCATTCTTCGATATGAGAAAATATTTCGGGCTTGCCCAAATCGAAAAGCTTTCAAATTGAAATTTGATAATTAAAAATTGATAATTTAAAAATAACCTGCCGAAAAAATCGACAGGTTGTTTTTTTCTTTCGGCAAATTTAGGATGCCAATTTGAGCCGTTAGCTAATTGTAGTAAAAGAAAAGCAAAAACATCCATATTGTCACCGACAAAAACGAAAAAAGATTGCCTCGGTGAGCGATGCTTTCAAAAATTCAAAGGTATTTTAATGAAAAGTGAAGAATGAATAGTGAAAAGTGAAAAAGTAAAACCTTCCCGAACATCGTTCGGGAAGGTTTTTGGCTGGGGAAAAGGGATTTTCCGCACACTGCCGTGTGTTTTCGCCTCGCGTTCGCTCGTTACCCACGGGCTTTGCAACCGTTCCCGAAAGGTTGCAATTTGCAGATTTGCAAACCGCCCTTGTTCGAATCCCTCCACTGCTTATTGCAAAAAATAAAGAGACAGCGAAAGTTTAGGTTTTCACTGTCTCTTTTTGGCTGGGGAATAGGGATTCGAACCCCAACAAACAGAGTCAGAGTCTGTCGTGCTACCGTTACACAATTCCCCAATATTTTTTGAGAACAAGAATATTATACCGCATTTTTTAAATATGTCAAGTTTTATTTTTAAATAATTTTCCGCCCGACGAATCCATCGGGCGGATTTTTAGTTTAACTTGAACCTGTCACACTAATCTTCTATTGCCGCTTTTCTAGAAAAGATTGCATAAATTTTATCGGCAGGGAATTTTAATAACGCTTTTTGATTTTTATTCCCGCATTTACTCCCCAAACGCCTAAAATTATCGGAATACAAAGCAATAACTGCACTGCGTTAAGCTCCTCGTGCATTATAAAAATTCCGGCAAGAATACTAACGACGGTTATAATATTTGAAAACGAGGCGCTTCTTACCGCGCTGATATTCGAGGTCGCGAAATTAAAGAGCATAAACGCGCCGACGGAAGAAAGAACCGAAAAATAAAGTATCGAAGTAATAAAATCGGACGATGAAAAGCTTTTTGCAATTTGAGAGAAAAAACCGCCTCTTAAATTTATAACGGCAATCAAATTATAGCCTATGCTTCCTGCGCCGAACATAAAAAATGTCCGCTCAAAGGGAGAAAAGCTTTCCGATTCCTTTCGGCTTAAAATATTGAAAGCCGCAGCACTCATAACCGCCAAGAAAAGAAGAATTATGCCGAGAGCGGTGTTTTTCCCGCCGTCCGATGACATTGCGCTTACCGCCGCAACGCACGAAACCGAAAGAACGGTACAAAAAATCTGAATTAAATCGGGCTTTTCCTTTAAAAATAAAAGGCTTAAAATAATAACTCCTACAGGAACAAGGGAAATTATTATTCCCGAAAGCGCCGAAGAAGTGTATTTTATTCCGTAAAGCTCCAAAATAAAATATAAAAGCGGCTGAGCGGCACTCATCATAATTAGCCCCTTGATATTTTTGCCCTTAAAGCTTACTTTGACGGCTTTAAAAAGAATAAGCAGCAGCATAAAAAGAAAAGAAACCGTAAACCTGACGGCAAGAATTACAAGCGGATTTGAAACCGCGAGAGCTTTTTTTGAAAATATAAAGCTGAAACCGAATATAATATTAGAAAGACATGCCGCAAGCATACCGAGATTTTGTTTAGACATAAAATTCACCCGAAAAGCATTATAATTTGTTTTAAAAAATATTTCAATAAAAAATTTTTAAAAAATACTTGACAAAAAATTTAATGTGTGTTAATATACTTGCAACAAATGAAAAACCTATGATTAAGAGTAAGTAGCCTGAGATTTTAAGCTCAAAGAGAGTTGCCGGCGGTGTGATGGCAGCAGCGTAAGCTTTGGTGAATGGACTTATGAGGGCGACCGAAAGCTTTTAAAGCGAGTAGCAGTCGACGGGTAACACCCGTTAAAGTGTTTACCGTATGTCAGTACGGAATGAGCGGATGATTTCATCAATTTGGGTGGTACCGCAGGATATTTGATTTTTCAAAGTCTTGTCCCTTTTATAAGGGATAAGACTTTTTATTTTTTTGTGAGGTTTTAGATATGAAGATTTTAAAAGAACGATGGCGAAGCTTAGTGTGACAGGGCTCAAACATGTCACGCCTACGAAACAAAACTATTTTAATCAATTTTTTTAAAACAAAATTATTTTAAGGAGAAATTAAAAATGAAAAAATTATCAGCTATATTACTTTCTTTGGTCCTTTGCCTTTCCTTTGCCGCATGCGGTAAATCGGAAAATAAAACAAAAACCGACAAATCCGAATGTAAAGTAGGAATAATTCAGTATATGAGCCACCCCTCGCTTGATAACTGCTATAAGGGAATCGTTGAGGCACTTGACGAATCGGGAATAAAGTACACTGCCGATTATCAGACAGGCTCAAGCAATTCGGCTGATTCCGACTGCGTTAACTTTGCTAAAAATATGGTCGCTTCAAAATGCGATGTGATTTTCGCTATTGCGACTCCTGCCGCAAAAGCCGCTTTTGCCGCTACGGACGATACCGATATACCGGTTATCTTCTGCGCGGTAAACGATCCTGTTGCGAGTGAGCTTGTTGAAAGCATGGAAAAGCCCGGATATGCCTGCACCGGCACAAGCGATGTTCTCGACCTTGAGGCTCAGGTCGACTTAATTCAGTCAATGCAGCCCGAGGCTAAGAAAATAGGCATTCTTTACACCTCCTCCGAGGATAACTCAATTTCAAACCTTAAGAAATTCAAGGATATCTGCGACAAGCGCGGTCTTACTGTTGTTGATAAGGCAGTTCAGGGCGCGTCAGACGTTCCTGCCGCCGCAGAGGATCTTGCTTCAAAGGTTGACTGTATAAACAACTTCACCGATAACAATGTAGTAAACAATCTTTCCGTAGTTCTTTCAGCCGCCGAGAAAAACAATATTCCGGTTTACGGTTCAGAGGAAGAGCAGGTTAAAAACGGCTGTCTTGCTTCAATGTCTATTGATTACAAGGCGCTCGGCAAGGTAACAGGCAACATGGCGGTCGATGTCCTTAAGGGAAAGGACGCTTCTAAAATGGCGGTTAAGACCATAAGTGAGGCAACTCCCCTTGTAAACACCGATGTTTTGTCAAAGCTTAATATGACAATGCCCGAAAAATACGCTTCCGCGCAGACTGTTACAACCAATAAATAAGAGGTAGTTATTAAATGTTTAATCTTCTGAGTACATTTGAGGTTTTCCTCGAAACGGGACTTGTATTCTCGCTTATAGCAATGGGCTATTATGTATCCTATTCCGTTCTGGATTTCCCCGACCTTACGGTCGAGGGAACCTTTGTAACGGGTGCGGTGACCTTCAGTCTGTTTGCCGTTCGGGGCTATAATGTATGGATAGGGCTTATCTGTGCATTTTTAGCAGGCTCCTTCTTCGGAGCGATAACGGGCTTTTTAAATGTAAAGCTTAAAATCCGCCCCCTGCTTTCGGGAATTCTCGTTTCAACGGCGCTTCTCTCCATAAATATAATAGCGACAACCGGAGGAATGTACGGCGATTTTGCCGGTCGGGATTCGAGCACCTCAATTTCATTCGGAAGACGGGTTAAAACCCTGCATGACGCATTTTTCGGCGACGCTATCCCCCCGAAGATTGAAAATATCCCTGTAAGGGACCTTATAATTTTCTTGGTTGTGGCGCTGGTACTCAAATTTGCGCTTGATCTATATTTTAAGAGCAAAAACGGACTTCTTCTCCGCGCCGCGGGAAGCAACGGAAACTTCGTTAAAATGCTCGGTGTCGACCCCGGAAACAGCCGCATTATCGGCCTTGCAATCGGAAACGGCTATGCCGCCGTCGCAGGCGCTTTATACACACACATCAGCGCAGGCTCCAATCAAAGCATGGGAATAGGAACAATTGTTATAGGCCTCGCTTCGCTGATAATCGGGCTTTCGCTTTTTAGAAACGTTAAATTCCTAAAACCCACCACAAAGGTTATTTTCGGCGCGATTCTTTATCAGGCGTGCCTTACAGCCGCTCAGAAGCTAGGCGTTCCGAGCTCTTATAACAAGCTTATAATGGCGGTTATATTCACTCTTGCCTTAGTGCTCGGAAACAAGGTTAAAAAGGAGGCGGCATAAATGCTTGAGCTTAACAATATCAATGTTTCATTCAACAAGGGAACGGTCGACGAAATGCCGCTTTTTTCAGGTTTTAATTTCAGCGTTAAAAAAGGCGAATTTGTTTCGATAGTCGGCTCTAACGGCTCGGGAAAGACCACCCTTTTAAACCTTATCTGCGGAACTTTAATGCCTGACGGCGGAAAAATCATATTTGAGGGCAAGGATATAACAAAGCTTCCCGAATATAAAAGGGCAAGGCAGATAGGCAGAGTTTTTCAGGACCCGAAAATAGGCACCTGCTCAGAGCTTACCGTGCTTGAAAATTTCGCCCTTGCCGATAATAAAAACAAGCCCTTTTCCCTTACGGGCGCAATAAACAAAAAGCGGATTCCTTATTATAAGGAGCTGCTTTCCCAGTGCAATATGGGGCTTGAGGACAGAATGAATTCCAAGGTCGGACTTTTATCGGGCGGACAGAGGCAGGCAATTGCATTGGTTATCGCCTGTATGACTGATGTAAAGCTCCTGATTTTAGACGAGCATACAGCGGCGCTTGATCCCAAATCCTCCGAGCGGATAATGGAGCTTACCGATGAAATGATTAAAAAGCACTCCATGACCGCGGTTATGGTAACCCATAATCTCAGGCATGCGGTAAATTACGGCAGCCGTCTTGTAATGATGGATAAGGGCGGAATTGTCATGGATAAATCGGGTGAGGATAAAAAAGAAATTAAAATCGAAAATATTCTCGAAATCTTCAATAAAATAAGCATTGAATGCGGAAACTGAGAATAAATTACTGGCTGTAAAGCTTTAGCTTTACAGCCAGTATGTTTTAATTATTCCAATTCTTTTTCCGATTTTGTAAGGTTTTCATCTATCTGCTCGATTTCCTTTTTTCTGCCGAAAGCATAAATTTTAATAATAACAAAGGTTATCGGTCCTCCTGCCATAGCGGCAAACGCAGTTCCCCAGAACTGACTTAATTTCAGGGCATTAAGCGTTAAAAAGGTTACAAGATAATAAATTATAAAATTCGGAATATAAGAAAGTATAAACCGATAATATCTTTTAAATGTCGGCTTATGCTTGAAAATTATTTTACAGGTCAGGAAAAAGGCAATCGAAAGCCCTATCGCATAGCCGATAAGCGTAGCGAGATTTTTATGAACCACAAGACTTGCAAGAGAGGAAAAAAGGCTGTCATTAAAAGTATTTATAATGCCGAGTCCGCAAAACTCTAAGAATTCCTTGCTTAAAAAGGTGTTTTTAAGCTTAATTAAAAAATTTTTTATAGCTTATTCCGCCTCCTGCTTCTTTAAGGATAAAGGTATTATACCAAATTTCTTTTAAGATTACAAGTTGTTATTGACTTTGCGCCCGATTTGCGGTAAAATTGACTTTGCAAATTATTATGTTTCCGTAGCTCAGTTGGATAGAGCGGCCGCCTCCTAAGCGGCAGGTCGGAGGTTCGAATCCTCTCGGGAACGCCAACAAACAAAGCCCTTTCACATAAGCGAAAGGGCTTTGTTTGTTGTATTATTACTTTTTAAGTCTTAATTTTTAAGTGTTCATTTTTTAATGAATACTCAAAAGAGCCGCATGCCTAACTGCATGCGACCCTTTTAAGTGGCGCGCCGGAGAAGATTCGCTCGGCGCACTGCCGTGCGACCGACACGCACGCGGACTTTCGGACCGTCCACCGGAAGGTCCGAATTTTGACAGATGTCAAAACCGTCCTGTTCGAATCTTCTTGCTATTCGGTAACTCAAAAGAGCCGCATGCCTAACTGCATGCGACTCTTTTAAGTGGCGCGCCGGAGAAGATTCGAACTCCCGACCTTCTGGTCCGTAGCCAGACGCTCTATCCAGCTGAGCTACCGGCGCAAAGATTAAAATTTTTAAGCACAAATTATCGTGCCATAGTATAATACCACAATTCTTCCCTAAAATCAAGAGGAAATTTCAAAAAATTACATTTTTAAACCCTTAAAGCGCAAAAATTGTTTACAAGAAGTTGCCGTTGTGCTAAAATCAATATGTAGAAAATTAAATTCGGTGATAAAAATGGATTACATAATAAATCCCTCTTGCTTTTCGGGCTCGTTTCCGATTCCGAGCGATGTTGCGGATAAATATTTAAAGCTTGCGACCGAAATTCAGCTAAAGGTCCTGCTTGCGGTTATGAGAAATTTCGCGGCTCCGCTTAAATCCGCTGAAATTTCGCAGTTTTTAAATCTGCCCGAAAGCGAAATTGAGGACGCCTTGATTTTTTGGGCTCAAAAAAATATTATAACGGTGAAAGACATTAAAGAAAGCGAAGAAAGCATTAAAAAAACCGTTATCGCCGAGACAAAGCCCACAAGAGAGGATGTAGCGCGTCGGGGCAGCGAGGACCCGAAAATAATGATGCTTCTTCGCGAAGCACAGCTTAAATTCGGAAGAAATTTAAAAACGAACGAAACGCAGACCTTAGTCTGGCTTTATGACGATAAAGGAATGAATGTTTCGCTTATTTTAATGCTGCTCGAATATGCGGCAAGCTGTAAAAAGCTCAATATCGGATTTATCGAAAAGACCGCGGCAAAATGGCTTGACTCAGGAATTGAAACGATTGCCGACGCCGAAAGACAGATTGCAAAGGACGCTAAGAGGGAAATCTGTGTCAATGCGGTATTCAAGCTTTTCGGAATGGAAAGAAGAAAGCCGAGTGAAAAGGAGCTTTACTTTGCCGACCTTTGGTTAAACGAATGGAAGCTTGACAATTCGCTTCTCACCGAGGCTTACAACAAATGTATTGATAAAAACGCAAAGATTTCATTTGCATATATCGGAAAAATTCTTGAAAGCTGGCACAAAAAGGGCTTTAAGACCGCCGAGGATATAAAAGAAACTTCACCTGCAGGCAAAACCGATAAAAAGAGCTTTGCGGCTTACGATTTAAACGCATTTGAAAAAATGCTCGACCGCGACGAATAAAGGAGAAAAAATATGCTTAACAGACAGCTTTGCTTTGAGGAAGCTTTTTCAAATCAAAAGAAAAAGCTTGATATGAAAAAGGCTTTATTTGAAAGAGCTATCGAAGAGCTCAAAATCAAAAATCCCGAATACAAAAATACCGATATGCAAATTTCTGCCTTAGGCTCAAGGCTTGCAATGTGCGCGATAAGCGGAGATAACGAGGGTCTTTTAAAATTAAAATCCGAAATAGAGCGTCTCTCAGCTAAAAAAGCGGAAATTTTAAAGCAAAGCGGAATTAAGCCTATAGAATACGATTGCGAAAAATGCCGTGATACAGGCTATATAAACGGCAAAATTTGCTCCTGCATAAAATCCGAGGCAAAGAAGATAATGCTGCGAGAGCTTTCAAGCGAGCTGCCCGTTAATGAAAGCGGATTTGATAATTTCAAGCTTTCATATTATCCCGAGGAGCAAGGAGGGCAAAGCCCGAGAAAGCGAATGACAAACCTTTTGGAGCTTTGCAGGAATTATGTACAAAGCTTCGATGTTAAAACCGCGCAAAATCTTTTATTCATGGGCGACGCAGGGCTCGGGAAAACCCACCTGTCGCTCGCAATCGTTTCGGAGCTTATTAAAAAGGGCTATGATGTTATTTACGGCTCCGCTTACAATCTTTTTTCCGCAATGGAAAACGACCATTTTTCGAACAAGAGCAACCAAAGCTATGAGGCGGCGGTATCAAGCGACCTGCTTGTTATTGACGATTTAGGGAGCGAATTTTTATCGCCGTTTATTCTTACCTGTATATATAATGTTATAAATACAAGGCTTCTCGCAAAAAGGCCGACAATTATCAGCACAAATTTAACCATGAAAGAAATCGAAACGAGATATACCGCCCGTATCTCCTCGCGCCTTATCGGAAATTACACCGCCAAAAAATTTATCGGCGAGGATATAAGGCAGATTAAAAAAATGGAAGAATAAATTTTTTTAATACATTTATCCTACACGGACTGTTTAAAAAAACAGTCCGTGTTTTTTTGTCGGTGAAAGTCGCGCATAAAAAATTAAAACTTAAAAAAGGTTGCAGTAAAATAAATTAAAAAGGAAGAAAAAAGTCATGACAAAAAGAGAAAAAAGAGTTATCGCCGCGTTTTTAAACTGCGTTAAATCGGGAGAATATTCTCTTGATTACGCAATCATTCTCATTGAAGACTCCCAGCGCTTCGGCTGGCTCAGCGAGACGGCTAAAAACGCTTTCTATGAGTCCGTTCCAGATACCGACAGCGAAGAGGAAACGGCAAGCGAGGACGATATGCAGATGCAACTCGCACTGTAAATCATAGTATATAACGGGAGGAGAACATTATGTCAAGAATTTTAAAAACCGGCGAATGCCGGATAACACAAGGATATTCGTCCGCTCATACGGCGGTCGATGTAGTAAAAGCGCCGTCTATGACCGACCATATCACGGCACACACCGCGGGCAAGGTCGTCTTCTGTCAGACAGGCTTTAAAAACAACAAGGGTTCTAAGGGTAACGCATCTTACGGAAACTGCGTTAAATTACAGCATGACGGCGGGTATTTTACACTTTACGCACATCTTGCGAGCGTTGATGTTAAGCTCGGGGACAGCGTTTCTCAGGGCGCGATAATCGGCTATATGGGCGATTCGGGAAACGCCTACGGCGCACATCTTCATTTCGAAGTTTTCAAAGGCTCTTCAAGAATTGACCCGACGCCGTTTATAAATGCCGACCTTCCTATAGCAAAGCCTGCTTCAGCACCTGTCAGCAACGAAACAAAATCTGTTGACGAATTGGCGCACGAGGTTATAAGAGGAGACTGGGGCAACGGTCAGGACAGGGTTAACCGTCTTACCGCCGCAGGCTATGACTATAACGCCGTTCAGGCAAGGGTTGATGAGCTTTTAAGCGGAAATAAGCCGGCGCTTAAATCCGTTTCGGAAATTGCAACCGAGGTTATAAGGGGCGATTGGGGCAACGGTCAGGACAGAATTAACCGTCTTACCGCCGCAGGCTACGATTATAACGCCGTTCAGTCGGAGGTTAACCGCAGGCTCGGTTAAATTAAACCGCCGTGTCTTAAAAAAGGAGAAATAAAAATGAAAGAAAAATTTTTAAAGTGGCTTAAGGCCGCTGCTGTCAGAGCGGTCAAAACCACCGCGCAGACCGCAATAGCGACTATAGGAACATCCGCAATGATATGTGAGGTAAACTGGAAGCTGGTACTCAGCGCTTCGGCAGTAGCAGGACTTTTATCCTTGCTGTCATCCGTTGCGGGGCTTCCAGAAATTAAGTAAAAAACAGTTGAAAAATTTCGGATATGCGGTATAATTATATCCGAAGACAAGCGGCACTTGCCTTTGAAAAATGGCAGGTGCCGTAATTTTAACGGTAAAATTTTCGTTTTTGCCTTTTGGGGAGATTTATATGGAAAAATATCAGTTTTTGCTGTTTTTGGCGCTAATTCTAATTTTTACAAAGCTGTTCGGAGTTATTACCGCTAAGGTACATCTTCCGCAGGTTGTCGGGGCGCTTATAGCAGGCGTTATATTAGGACCGAGCGTTTTAGGCTTTATCGACCAGAATGATTTTCTTATAAAGATTTCTGAAATCGGCGTTATAATGCTTATGTTCTTAGCAGGCATTGATACCGATCTTGAGGAATTAAAGCATACCGGTCCTGCCGCGTGCCTTATTGCCGCAATGGGCGTTGCGGTGCCTATTTTAATGTGCGGAGGAGCATATCTTCTTTTCTTTGCCGAGAAATACGATTTTAACACGATGATGAAAGCCGCTTTTATGGGTGTTGTCTTTGCGGCGACCTCGGTTAGTATAACGGTTGAGACCTTAAACGAAATGGGCAAGCTTAAAAGCAAGGTCGGAACCGCGCTTTTATCCGCCGCTATAATAGACGATATTATAGGAATTGTTGTTTTAAGTATTTTAACGGGGCTCGGCGGCTCTGATGAAAGTCCTTTAAAGGTAGTTATAAAAATTCTTTTATTTTTCGTGTTTACGGGCGTTGTCGGATTTGTAGTATACAAGCTTTTTAAAAGGCTTTCAATCAATCACTCGCACCACCGGAGAATTGCTATATGGGCGCTTGCTTTCTGCCTGATCATGGCATTTTGCGCGGAAAAATTCTTCGGCGTCGCGGATATCACGGGCGCATATTTTGCAGGCGTAATACTCTGCAACCTTACGGATATGAGGCCTTATGTCGCAAAAAAGATAAATGTAGCTTCATACCTTTTCTTTTCCCCTGTTTTCTTTGCAAGCATAGGTCTTAAAACAAACCTGAGAGAAATCACCGCGGATGTTCTTTTTTTCTCGCTTGCTCTTATTGTAACCGCGGTTGCGGCAAAGATAATCGGCTGCGGCGCGGCGGCAAGAATTTGCAGAATGAACAGCAAGGATTCGCTTAAGGTCGGCGTCGGAATGGTTGCAAGAGGCGAGGTTGCGCTGATGGTAGCTCAAAAGGGGCTGAGCGCGGGATATATTGACGAAAAGCTTCTACCCGCTATAGTTCTTACGGTCGTTGTCTGCGCGCTTGTAACGCCGGTGCTTTTAAAGCTTTGCTATAATGAAAAGGGAATTAAAGCTAAAAAATAAAATCGGAGCTTCAAAAAAGAGGTATCGGAATTAAACCGATACCTCTTTTTTATATTTAATTTCGTGCCGTTAGGCACACATTGGTCTAATGTTTAGAATCTAATATCTAACATCTAGAAGAATACCCCTCAGTCTTGCTTTATCTTTATCTCAAAATTTAAATTATCTCGGTGAATTTAAGGAAAGCTTTTTTACCCTGTTCGTCGCGCTTGAAAACGCCGGCGTCCTCAAGAACCTTTTCAAAGACAAGTCCTATTTCCTTTTGGAGCACCGCATCGACGGTATCCTTATCAAAGGCTTTATATTTTTTCTTTAATTCGTCCGCCCACTCGGCATGCTTTACGAGGGTTTCGTCCGCCCTGCAGTCGGTTCCGTTTACAAGGCACTGAGCAAGCTTTGACATTTCGGTTTTAAGTCTTGCAGGTAAGACCGCAAGTCCCATAACCTCAATAAGTCCGATATTTTCTTTCTTTATATGGTGAAGCTTTTCATGCGGATGGAAAACTCCGAGAGGGAATTCCTCGGTTGTTATGTTATTTCTCAAAACCAAATCAAGCTCGTAAATTCCGTTTCTTTTTCTTGCGATAGGCGTTATCGCATTGTGCGGCTCGTTATCGGAAAAGCTTATAATTCCTACCGATTCGTCGGAATAATTGTCCCATGCGTCAAATACTCTTTTTGCCGCCGCTAAAACAGAGTCAAGCTCTTTACTTTTAAGCCTTATGACGGACATCGGCCATTTTAAAATTCCTGCCTCGGCATTCTCAATGCCCTTTATTTTAAAGGTGTGCTCTATTTCGGCTTTTTCCATTGCAAAGGTGTATCTTCCGCCCTGAAAATGCTCGTGCGAAAGGATTGAGCCGCCGACAACGGGAAGCCCCGCATTCGAGCCGATAAAATAATGAGGGAACATATCTATGAAATCGAAAAGCTTTACAACCGTATCGTAATCAACCTTCATCGGGATATGCTCTGAATTGAAAACTATACAGTGCTCATTGTAATAAACATAGGGCGAATACTGCAAAAAGAAGTTTTCATTACCTAAGGTTATCGGAATAACGCGGTGATTCTGACGGGCAGGGAAGTTTATTCTTCCGGCATAGCCCTCACATTCCTTGCATAAAAGGCATTTAGGATAGCCGGATTGCTTTGCGTTTTTCGCCGCGGCTATGGCTTTCGGGTCTTTTTCGGGCTTAGAAAGGTTTACGGTGATATCAAGCGTACCGTAATCTGTATCAACGGTCCATTTAAGGTCCTTTTTTATGCGGTAGCGGCGGATATAGTCGCTGTCGCAGGAAAATTTATAATAATTGTCGGTAGCCTTTTCGGGAGACAATTTATAGTCGTTAAAAAATCTGTCCGTAACCTCGCTCGGTCTCGGAAGAAGAGCGCTCATAAGCTTTGTATCGAAAAGGTCGCGTTCGGTAACGGAATTTTCTATTAAATTCTTTTCGCAGGCAAAATCAAGAAGTTCTTTTAAAACCGGCTCCAAGTCGGTAACGGAATAATCCGAAAAATCCTCAATACTGTCAAGCTCTAAAATTTCAAGAATTCGGTTTGTAACGAAAATTTCGTCCCTTTTTTCAAAAAGTCCGTTTGAAAGTCCGTAGCAAACAAGCTTTCTTACAGCACTGTCAATCATAATATCTTCCTTTCGTTTTTTAAGCTTTCGTTTTTTAAGCAAAGCCGCCCCGAGTTTTTTCGCTTCGAGGCGGCTGTGAAATTTTACTGCATTGTGGGCTGAGAGGTTGTCCTGTCGGCAATGCAGACATAGGATTTGCCTGCGCTTACCTCAATCGCCTTGCCCTGCGCGTCGGTAATTGTAATCGGATTTTTGGAATTGCCTTTGCTCCATCTTACGGCAGTATATGTACCGTTGGTTATATAATATCCGTCACCGCCCGTCAAATCGACCTTGCGGTGATAGCCGTCAGGATAATTCGTAATGGTTGTTAAAAGCACGAATACATTTTTAACCTGCGTTGACTCGCCGGTAACATAATCGTTTCTTACCTCATTCCCAGAAAGCCTCGTGTAAAGTCCCGTAGCGGAGTCATAATTAAAGGTGGTATGATAGCTGTCCGAGAACGGAACGGTTACGCTGTTTGCCGTACCTCCCGAAAGAGTTACCTTTTTATCCTCTTTCGCAAAGTTCATCCAAGTGCTGTCTGAGCTGACGGTTGTGCGCTTGAAAGTCTTTTTAAGGGTCTCCCAAGTCTTAGGACCGAAGCCGTAAAGAGTATGCTCCGAAGAAAGTCCGTTTTTAATTCTCTGACCGCTGTTGTTTTCGGAAATCGTGAAATGGTCGATATCGTTAAGATGAGGTGCGCAGTATGTCGGGTCCTGTCCGTGGTGGACATAGATAGCGTCATGCCCGAGAGCCAAGTCAACATAAGGATATCTCGCCGAGCGGATTGTTCCGAACTTCTCAACCTTTGTAAGGTCCTTGAAAACCGCCATAAGACGGGTAATACCGCCCTCAACCTCGGTTTCGTAAATAATATCGGCTTTATTTAAGCCGGTCTGAACCTTTTGCGCCTGATAAATGTTGTTTATCATAACCGCAACGGGACGGTTGTCCTTAGCGGAAATATCAAGGTCAAAGGTACCCGTAAGCGGATTTGTTGCGTGCGATGTATCTACAGGCTCCGAAGAGTCGGTTATTTTGCTTTCATTCTTTTTAACCTCAACAGGCTTTTTTGTCTTACAGCCTGCAAAAGAGAATACAAGTCCCAATGCCAAAAGCAAGGACAGCGATTTTTTGAACATTTTAATTTTCCCCCATACTTTTAAGTACATTCTATTATACAACTCAATGTATTTTAATGCAATAGCGGTTTTAAATTTCTTTGATGAAAATTTTGACAGAAAGGAATAAAGATTGTGTGCCTTTCGGCACATGATATAACCAAACCCTATCGGCTCAGCCTTTCAGGCTGACCCACTTCCCATTTCGTCTAAAGGGGAAGCTTGGGTTTCTGCTGAAACTAAAGTCAGGCTCCCTTCTTCTTAAGAGGGGAGCTGTCAGCGTTAGCTGACTGAGGGGTATTTTCTAGTATCTAACATCTAGCATCTAATATCTAATATCTAACTCAGTACCCCAAATCCTCCATACATATTATAACGGTTATTCTGCCCTTAACCGCCTGCGGACCGCAAACCACATAATTCCTGCAAATTCTGTCAGGGCTTTTGCATCCGTCGCAGATATCGGGCGATTCGGTTTTAGACAAAGAAATGCACTTTCCTGTTTTCGCGCAGGGGGTGTTTTTATTTAGCCTTACGCAGTTTTTAGGCGCGGCGATTTTCTTTATTCTTAAAAAGCCCTCTTTGACATTTTCGACAAGCTTGTTTTTTCCCGCTACAACTATAACATTTTTCGGACCGAAGCAAAGAGCCGATACGCGGTTTGAAAACCCGTCGACATTGACAAGCTCGCCGTTTTCGGTTATTGCGTTTGCCGAGCAGAAATAATAATCGCATTTTGAAATCTCAGAAAAAGCCTCTGCTTTTTCTTCCTCGGTCTTTGCCGCAAAGCGGTCGATATAATTATAATCGGGGCTTGTTATAAGGTCATAAATTCCGGTTTCGTTAAGCGTCATACTTCCGCCCGAAGCAACAGAACAGCCTTTTTTCAAAAGCTTTTTTACCTCTTGCTTTGCCTGCTCGGCAGTCTCTGCGATTATGACATTCATTCCGTTTTCTCTTAAAGCGTTTGCGGTTTTTTCGATATTCATAAAAATGTACTCCTTTCAAGCCGTAATATTTTTTAATTTATTTTAATAAAATTTATAAAAGGCGGTGTTTAAAATGAACGAAGAAGAAAAGAAACCTAAACCTGATAACAAAATGTCCTCATTTGTTAAAATAATGCTATGCGAGCTGATATTTACAGTCTTGGTACTTTCGGCGGTGCTAGCCGTAAAATACTTTTTTAAAGGCAAATTTGAGGGTGTAAAAAATTTTTACGAAAAATATCTGCTCACCGATACCTCTGTCAGCGAAGTGCTTGACGGCAAATGAAATTTAAAATTTCGGGCATAAAAACAGAGGTTTCTTTCCTCTTTGCCGCAATAATCGCCATTTTGTTCATCACCGATAAAACGGGGCTTTTTGCGCCGTCCTTTTTAGCGTGCGTGTTTCATGAGGCAGGGCACCTTTTTGCGATGAAAGCCGTAAAAGCTGAGGTTAAAAGCATTTCCTTAAAGCCTGCGGCGGTGGAAATCACAAGAAATCCCTGCAAAGACACAAAAAGCATTGTAATTATTCAAATCTCAGGACCGCTTGCAAACATTATTCTGTTTACCCTGCTTTTAATCCTTTTTAAAGCTTTGCATTATGATATTCTTTTGATTTTCGCCCTGATAAATCTTGCCTACGGCGCGTTTAACCTGTTACCCGTTAAGGGGCTTGACGGCGGAAATCTTCTTTATACGCTTATTTGCCGTTTTCACTCGGCAAGGAAAGCCGAAACAGCGCTTTTTATAACTACGGCGCTTGCCGCGATACTTGCGGTTTTTCTGACGGTTTATTCGGTTGCCGTAAAAAAGCCGAGTATTCCTGCCGCCGTGACGGCAATTTACTTCATAATAAGCATATTTATAAGAAGTGAAAGTTGAAAAAAATTAAAATATATAATATAATGAGTTATAATGCCTCTGCGGCATTACGGAATTTCTGCGGATTTTTAAAAATTTCCGCATATTTCGCGGTCTGGCGCATGGAAACATAGTCTCCGTCCGCAATAACTATATGGTCAAGAAGCCTCATTCCGATTTTCTTCATGGCTATGGCAAGCTCGGCAGTCGCAAATTCGTCCTCACAGCTCGGAATTGCCACTCCGCTCGGATGATTATGTGCTATAACTACCGCCACTGCGTCATTATCAAGCGCAAGCTTAACGATATCTCTTATCGAAATTCCCACGCTCTCAATATTTCCGTTCGCAAGAAATTCAAAGAAACGCTTTCTGCCAAGGGCGTCAAGCCCGAGAACGGCAAACCTTTCGGTTTCACAGCCGATAAACTTATCCGTAAGAAAATCGCCTATCTGCTCGATAGATGTGAATTCCGCGGCGGCTCTGCCCTTTTCGTAATTATAAATTCTTGCCGTCGGCAAAATAAGCTTTATAAGCACCGCGGCGTTTTCTGAAATTCCGCTGATTTGGGTAAGCTCGCTTATCTTCGCGTCAAAAACGGCGGAAAGACTGCCGAAGGTGTTTAATAATTCCTTTGCGGCAGGAACCGTATCCCGTCTCGGAATGCAATAAAACAAAAGATGCTCAAGCACCTTTTCGGGCGGTGTGTTTTCATCGTAACCGTTTTTAAGGAAATCGGCTTTGACTCTTTGTCTGTGTCCGCTGTGATTACCTTTTTCCTCCAATTTATCCTTTCTCCCCTAAACCTAAATAATAAATTTATTATATCACAAAATAAAAAGATTTCAACAAACAGGAACGCAAAGAAATGAAAAAATTTACTATAGACAAAAACGACGAAAACAAAAGGCTCGACCGCTTTATTTTAAAGGTCTGCCCCGACCTGCCGCAGGCGCTTATGTATAAATACATAAGGCTTAAAAAAATCAAGATAAACTCAAAGCGCGCGCAGATAAACACAAGGCTTTGCTTGGGCGACGAGGTAAGCGCTTATATATCCGACGAATTTTTTAAAGAAAAGCCTAAAGCTTTTGATTTTTTAAGTGCGCCCGACAGGCTGAACATCGTTTATGAGGACGAAAATATTCTTCTTGCGGACAAGCCTCAGGGACTGCTGGTCCACCCCGATAAGAATGAATACCGCGACACGCTTATAGGAAGAATTCAGCATTATCTTTATAACAAAAAGGAATATGACCCCGAAACCGAAAACAGCTTTGCCCCTGCTCTTGCAAACCGAATTGACAGAAACACCGCAGGAATTGTAATCGCGGCCAAAAACGCACAGGCGCTTAAAATTTTATGCGAAAAAATAAAGGATAGGGAAATCGACAAGAGGTATCTTGCCGTTGTTCACGGAATCCCTAAAAAGAAAAGCGATATTTTAGAGGGTTATCTTGAAAAGAACTGCGAAAAGAACAAGGTTTATTTAAGCAATAAAAAAACCGACAGCAATTTAACTATTCGCACGAAATACCGCACCCTTGCCTCCAAAAACGGTTTAAGCCTGCTTGAAATCGAGCTGTTGACGGGCAGAACGCACCAGATAAGAGCGCATTTCGCCTCAATAGGACATCCCCTTTTAGGCGACGGGAAATACGGTAAATTAAAGGAAGACAAAAAGTCAGGCTACAATAAGCAGGCGCTTTATTCCTATAAGCTTACCTTTGATTTTAAAACCGACGCCGGAATTCTTAATTATCTTGATAAAAAATCGTTTTCGGTTAAGGATGTCTGGTTTGTTAAAGAGCTGTTCGGAGCGGATTATAAAAAATACTTGACATAAATTTAAAAATGTATTATAATACTCGTGTTGTAAACCAAAGACAGCAGGTGGCGGAGTTAATCTGCCGTAAGTTTATCGCCTGCCGAGGTGCGCCGTGATTTGAATTTTTCATGTCCGCCCAAGGTCTTTGGGCGGACATTTTTTTGATTTGTCCGTCCGACAAATATTTATCGGAGGTGAAACAAATTGCCTAATGCTAAGGTTTTAGAGCAGAAGAAGCAGCTTGTTGCAGAGCTTAAGGAAAAGCTTGACGCAAGCATCGCAGGCGTTGTCGTTAACTACAGCGGAACTTCCGTTGCCGATGATACCTCTCTTCGTAAAGAGCTCAGAGAAAACAATGTAAATTATTTCGTTGTTAAGAATACTCTTCTTGCCCGTGCCATTGAGGGTACTGAGCTTGAGGGTATGAAGGAGGTACTTGAGGGTACAACCGCTATCGCTCTTTCGAACGATGACCACACCGCAGCAGCGAGAATTCTCTGCAAATTCGCCGAAAACCATGAGAACTTCACCGTCAAGGCAGGTTTCTTGGACGGAAAGCTTACAGATCTCGAAACTATCGATACTCTTGCAAAGCTTCCCTCGAGAGATGTCCTTCTCGCAACAGTTTGCAATGTTTTTCAGGCACCCATCGCGGCATTTGCCCGTGTTATTCAGGCCGTTGTTGATAAAAACGGTGAATCTGCTGACGCAGAATAATTAAAAAATTAAAAAAAAAAATATTTTTATTACGGAGGAAATTAAAATGGCATCTGAAAAGATTACAGCTATGATCGAAGAGATCAAGGCTCTTACAGTTGTTGAGCTTTCTGAGCTCGTTAAAGCAGTAGAAGAGGAGTTCGGCGTATCCGCTGCAGCTGCAGTTGCAGTAGCAGCTCCCGCAGGCGGCGCAGCAGCTGCCGCTGAAGAGAAGACCGAGTTTGAGGTTGTTCTCAAAGAAGCAGGCGCTGAAAAGATTAAGGTTATCAAGGTTGTTCGTGAGATCACAGGTCTCGGCCTTGCTGACGCTAAGGCTCTTGTTGACGGCGCTCCTAAGACTCTTAAAGAGTCTGCAAGCAAGGACGAAGCTGAGGAAATCAAGAATAAGCTTTCCGAAGTCGGCGCTACTGTTGAGCTTAAGTAATTTAAGCTTTAATGATTTAAAGTTTGAACCCGCAGGATTTTATTCCTGCGGGTTTACATTTAGATCTTAGATATTAGATTTTAGACATTAGACAAATGTGCGGCTTTGCCGCTGATATAACCAAACCCTATCGTCTTTGCCCTACGGGCTAAGACACTTCCCCTTTCATCTAAAGGGGAAGCTTTGGTCTCTGCCGAAACTAAAGCAAGGCTCCCTTCTTATGCGTTAGCATACAGAGGTGATTCCCCTGTTAGGGGAAATGTCTGCGACAGCAGACAAAAGGGTTCCCGTCTTCCGGAGGAAAAGCGTCGTCAGCGTAAGCTGACTGAGGGGTATTCTTCTAGATTTTAAATACTTATAATCCTTTTTCCTTTTCTTCTTGCTATATCCGTAAAATGGCTTGCTCCGTTTGTTAAATCGTTTCTTACAAATGATATTACTATATCCGAATTATTTATCATCCAATTATTGCGGTAAATTATTCTGAAACGGGGCAAAGCGTTTTCTATTCCGTCGGGAAATACGGTTTCATATTTTTCCGTTAAGTATTTATCAAGTCTAGATAATACTACAGTATACCTTATATCGGTATACTGTTTTTTTAATTCTTCAAGTACTTGCTTTACATTACTGTCAAATCCGCCGTTATGTCCTACCAAAAAATCCTTTACTCCTTCATTTATCACCTTTTCGATTTCTTCCTTAAGCTTTTCATTGCATTCTCCGCAGTAGCTTCGGTGTCCGAAAAATGTACAGGTCATATTATCACTCCTTTAATTACCCATATACGGGCAATTAAAGGATAGCATAATTCTTTTGAAAATTCAACCCATATTCGGGTAAATACAATAAAAAACACTGATATCATATAAATAACTCGTAAACGGGTAATAATATCGGTGAGGAACTATGGAATATTCTGATTTGTATGTAAAAAGAATACTAAGCTTATGTGAGCAAAGAAAAATCAGTATTAACAAGCTTGCTGTAATGAGCGATGTCAAGCAGTCTACGCTTGATAACATTGTCCGTGGAAACACAAAAAATCCCGGCGTTAAAACCATACACAAAATCGCAATTGCTTTTAATATGACTTTGAGCGAATTTTTAGATTTCAAGGATTTGAATAACTATTCCTTTGAGGACGGCGGTCAGATATAAGTTTACCCATGCGGATTTTAAAAATCTGCATGGGTATTTTAACTTTGTGTGCCTTACGGCACTTGATGTAACCAAACCCTTCCGTCAAAGCTCCGCTTTGCCACCTCCCCTTCCGGCTGAAGTGGAGGCTTGGGTTTCTGCAAGACTAAAGAAAAGGCTCCCTTCTTATTGACGAATGTCAATATAGAGGGGAGCTGTCAGCGTAAGCTGACTGAGGGGTATTCATTTAGATACTAGACATTAGATTTTAGACATTAGACCAATGTATGCCTTGCGGCACGGATTTAGATGTTTATTCTTCAAACTTTTTACCGAACACTATTTTTATTTCGGTGCCCTTATCAAGCTCGCTTGAAACGGATATTTCTCCGCCGAGACTCAGCGCGATATGCTTTACGATTGAAAGACCTAAGCCCGTTCCGCCGCTTGATTTCGAGCGGCTTTTATCGACCCTGTAAAATCTTTCGAAAATCCTGTCGGTCTTATCTTTAGGAATGCCTATTCCGGTATCCTTAACACAAACAAACGGCTTGCCGTTTTCGGTGCCTGTTATTATCTCGGCGCTTCCGCCGTCGCGGTTATATTTAACCGCATTGTCGCAAAGATTATAAATCATTTCAAATATAAGAGATCTTCCGCCCTGAATTTCTGCCTTAATGCCGGTAAGCTTTAGCTTTATTTGCTTCTTTTCGGCAACGGGGGTTAAGCTTTTTATTACTTCCTCTGAGATTTCGTTTAAGTCGACTGTTTCAGCTTCCTCGGGGTTTTCCTGCTCCTCGTCAAGCTGAGAAAGCTTTATAATATCGTTAACAAGGGTTATAAGCCTTGCCGCCTCGGTGTTGATGTCTGCCGCAAAACCCTTTATATCCTCTTCCTTGACAATTCCATTTTTCATCATATCGGAAATGCCGAGAATTGAGGTAAGCGGAGTTTTAAGCTCATGGGAAACATTTGCGGTGAATTCCCGTCTTAATTTCTCGCGCTTTTCCTTTTCGGTCACATCGACTACCAGCACTGCCGCTCCGCAGGCTATACCGTTTTCGTCGAAAACGGGGTTTGCGGTTATTTCGTAATTCTTTCCGCCGACTGTGAGCAGACTGTCGCTCTTTTCGTTTTCACGGATATTTTCGAGTGTCTTTCTGAAGCTTTCGTCACGGCAGAATGTTAAAATGTTGTTGCCGTCAATGTCCGAATCGGAGCCGAAAATCTTTTCAAAGCCCGAGTTGTGCATTATAACATTACCTTTTTTATCGGTAAGGCACAAGCCCTCGGTCATATTTTCCGCAATGGTGTCAAATTCAAGCCTGCTTCTTTTAAGCTCGGCAATCTGACGCCTTATTTTTTTGTTCTGATCATTTATTTTCGTGATAAAGGGAGACAGCTCGTCATAAGCGTCATTGTATTCGGGAGTGTCAAGATTCATATTGTTTATAGGCTTGACTATCTTTTTCGAAATTATATCTGCGAGCACCGCCGCGAGAATCACCGTCATAACGGCAATTGCACAGATTGCGGGGAACAGCCCCGAAATTACCGCAAGCAGGCTCATCGCGTCCTCGGAAACTCTGAGGATATTCCCGTCTTTAAGCTTTAAAGCGTAATAACAGGTCTTGACACCCAAGGTTTCAGAGCGCCTTATATCGTAGCCCTCGCCGTTTTTGAGTGCGTTTTTTACTTCCTTTCGCTTTGCATGGTTTCCCATTTCGGAAGCCTTAGCCTTGTTATCGAAAAGAACCTTACCGTCGCTTGAAATAAGCGTTACTCTTTCCTTAATACCGTTATAGGTCTTAAGCTCGCTCTCATCGGCGTTTCGGCTTATTATTTCCGCCTTGCTTTCAAGGGAGGATTTTAAGGTATCGTCATACATCTGATACTGAACGCCTACAAAAAATACAAGGCATGCCGCAAGAGTAAGCACCGATGAAAACAAAATTCCGCGATTGATTTTTTTAGTCATAAATTTCCCTCCGTCATGCTATTTTATAGCCTATTCCTCTTACGGTTTCAACAAGCTCGCCGCAGGATTTAAGCTTGGTTCTGAGTGTTTTTATATGTACGTCGACCGTTCTGCTCTCGCCGTCATAATCATAGCCCCAGATTTCTTCAAGAAGTCTGTCGCGGGTTAAAACGGTTCCGCGGTTTTTAAGTAGGAGGCAGAGCATTTCGAATTCCTTTAATGTAAGCGCGATTTCCTCGTCCCTTACCTTTACAATATGCTTTGACGGGCAGACATAAAGCTCGCCTGCACTGTATTCCTCGGCGGATTTCGAGGTGCGCCTTAAAAGCGCCTTTATCCTTGAAATCAGCTCCATTGTGCCGAAGGGCTTTGTGATGTAATCATCCGCGCCGTTGTCAAGCCCTGTCACCTTATCGTATTCGCTGGATTTCGCTGTAAGAAAGATTACGGGAATCTGAGCGGTCTCGCTTCTTTTTTTGAGCCATGAAAGCACCGAAATGCCGTCCTCCTCGGGCAGCATTATATCAAGCAAAACAAGCTTAGGCGCTTTCTTTTCGACCGCCGCCTTAAACTGTGACGGCAGACCGAAGCCTTCGGCCTCAAAGCCTGTCTGATTAAGCGCGTAAATAACAAATTTTCTTATGCTCTCGTCATCTTCCAAAAGATAAATCACATCAGAAACCTCCGTTTTTTTAAAATCCGTGAACTCCCGTTACGGAATATCCTACCCAGCCTGCGATATTTACCGCATGGTCGCCTATTCTTTCGAGATATTTCGCAATCATGAGAATATCTATGCAAAATTCTCCGTTTTCCTTGTCTGAGGATATAAGATTTACGATTTCGTCCTTAATACAGTCAAAAAGATTATCAACCTTATCGTCATAATCGTTTACCGATTTAGCAAGAGTAAGGTCCTTTTTAACAAAGGAATCCACGCTGTCGGTAACCATTTTTATTACAGCGGTCGCCATATCCCTGATATGGATATCTCCGCTGAGCTTTTCTTTTTTGATAAATTTTGTAATTTCCGCAATATCCGCCGCCTGATCGCCTATTCTTTCCATATCGGAAATCATTTTAAGCGCCGAGGAAATATATCTTAAATCACGGGCAACCGGCTGCTGCTGCAAAATAAGCTTCATGCAGACGGCTTCAATGTCTCTTTCTTTCTGATTTATTTCGTTTTCGGTTGAAAAAACCTTTTCGCAAAGCTTTTCGTCCGAATCGAGCAGGGCTTTAACCGCCGCCGAAATAGCGTCCTCGCAGAGAGCGCCCATTGTGATTATTTCAAGATTTAATTTTTCAAGCTGGCTGTCAAATTTATTTCTCATAAAATTTTATCTCCTTTGATATCAGCCGAATCTGCCGGTAATATAATCTTCGGTTCTCTTATCCTTAGGATCTGAGAACATAGCATCGGTTTTTGAAAATTCAATAACCTCGCCTAAAAGGAAAAACGCGGTATAATCCGAAATTCTTACAGCCTGCTGCATATTGTGAGTTACCATGATTATAGTATACTTCTTTTTAAGCTCCGCCGCAAGGTCTTCTATTTTCGAGGTTGAAATCGGGTCTAAAGCACTTGTCGGCTCATCCATCAAAAGTACCTCGGGTTTTACCGCAAGCGCTCTTGCTATACAAAGTCTTTGCTGCTGTCCGCCAGACATTGCCAGCGCGCTTTTTTTAAGAACATCCTTTGTTTCGTCCCATATTGCGGCGCTTTTTAAGGATTCCTCAACAATTTCGTCAAGCTTAGCCTTAGAATGTATTCCGTGGGTTCTCGGTCCGAAAGCAATATTATCATAAATCGACATCGGAAAAGGATTAGGCTTCTGAAACACCATTCCGACCCTTTTTCTTAAAAGGTTTACATCTATATCCTTATATATGTTATCCTTATCGAGCAGAATTTCACCCTCGATTCTGCATCCCTCGACAAGATCGTTCATTCGGTTCAGCGTTTTAAGCAGGGTTGATTTTCCGCAGCCCGACGGGCCGATAAAAGCGGTTATCTTATTGGACTGCATTTTGAGATTTATATTTTTAAGAGCCTTAAAATCATTATACCATAAATTAAGGTTATTAACAGTAAATTTATCCATATTCTTTTACCCTTTCTTTGCAGAAACCTTTTTAGCGAGGAAGCCCGACAGAATATTTATCAGCAAAACCATTATAAGAAGCACTACAGCCGTGGCATAAGCCTGTTCCATATAAAGTCCCTCGCTAAGAAGCGCGTACATGTGAACCGAAAGTGTTCTGCCGCTCGATAAAATGTTTTTGGGAATTCCCGCAACTGTACCCGAGGTATATATAAGCGCGGCCGTCTCGCCGACAATTCTTCCTACAGAAAGAATTATTCCCGATAAAATTCCGGGGACTGCCGATGGAAGAACAACCTTAAATACCGTCCTGAGTCTCCCTGCGCCCAAGCCGAAGCTGCCCTCTCTGTATGAATCGGGAACGGATAAGAGCGCTTCCTCTGTCGTTCTCATCATTGTGGGAAGTATCATAATTGCAAGCGTTAAAGCGCCCGACAGCATCGACTGCTGGAATTTACAGGCTATAACAAAGACGAGGTAACCGAAAAGTCCGTAAACAATAGAGGGGATTCCCGCGAGGGTTTCGGTTGTAGTTCTTACAAGCTTGACAAGCGGATTTCCTTTTTTTGCATACTCGGTAAGATACACCGCCGAAAATACACCGATAGGAACGGCTAAAATCAGCGACATCAGCGTTAAGGTCAAGGTATTTATAATCGCCGGCATCATAGAAACATTCTCGCTTGTATATTTCCACGCAAATAGCGAGGGCTTAATATTAGGAATACCTTTTATAAGAATGTAAACTATAAGAAATACCACAACCGCCGCCGTGATGACCGCCGCCGTCCATGTCAAAAGGAAAACTATGAATGAAAGCGGATGATTAAGGCGGTTTTTAAGCTTTTGCTTAAAGGACATGTAATTAACTGATTTTTTAATATTTTCCATTATTTTTTCTCCTTCTTTGCAAGTGAGAAAAGAAGATTTATTATAAGGATGAAAACAAATAAAACAAGCGCGGTAGCAATCAGGGCTTCGCGGTGAAGGTCGGTTGCGTATCCCATTTCAAGCACGATATTAGAGGTAAGTGTTCTTACGCCGCTAAGCAGATTTTTAGGTATAATCGCCTGATTTCCCGCAACCATATTAACCGCCATTGCCTCGCCTATGGCGCGGCCGAGACCTAATATCACGCCTGCCGTAATTCCCGATTTTGCCGCGGGAAGAACAGCAAGAAATGTGCTTCTCTCATGCGTGGCTCCGAGAGCCAAGGCTCCCTCATAGTAGCTGTCGGGAACGGCTCTTATCGCCGCCTCGGAAACACTGATTATTGTCGGAAGAATCATAATTCCGAGCATAATCGAGGCTGTAAGCACGCCTTTTCCGCTTCCGCCGAAAAGGTTTTGCATAACGGGGACTATAACGACGAGTCCGAAAAATCCGTAAACAATAGAGGGAATTCCGGCGAGCAGGTCAACCGCAGGCTTAAAGACCTTATAAAGCTTATCGGGGCAAAATTTTGCGAGAAATACCGCGCATAAAAGCCCTATCGGCACTCCTATCACAACCGCCCCTGCGGTTACATAAATACTGCCTATTATCATCGGAAGAATTCCGAAAATATTTTGCAACGGTTTCCAGTCAAGGCCGAGTAAAAATTCCTTAACGCCTATTTTGCCGATTGTAGGAATTCCGTTTGCAAAAAGGAAAAAGCAGATTAAAATTACGGCGAGTATCGAAACGCAGGCACAAACCGCAAAAACAACACGCATTGCGTTTTCTTTGAATGACTGTAATTTAGTGTTCATAATGTCTCCGATATGGCAAAGCTCTCTGCTTTTATTCGCAGAGAGAAAGCCTTTTTGTTATTTGTTTTATTTAAGCTCGCTCCAGAGGGTGATAGAGCCTGTATAGATTTCCTTTATCTGCTCGGAGGTGATGTCGGTTTTATCGTTTTCTTTGTTTACGATTACCGCAATTCCGTCAAGAGCAATTTTAGTATCTGTAAGACCTGCGGATTTTTCCGAGTCCTTAACCTCTCTTGAAGCCATGCCGATATCATAGATACCGTCTATTGCGCCCTTCATGCCTGAGGTCGAATCGTTCTGCTGAACATCTATTGTTACATCGGGGTTGAGCTTAACATAGGCTTCCTTAAGCTTTTCCATAACCGGTGTTACCGAAGAAGAACCGCCTACCGAAATCTTACCCTTAAGATTTGCGGCTGTATAGGCTCCGGTGTTTCCCTCGCTGATGTAGCCGTTTTTCTCAACTATCGCCTGACCGTCGGCGCTTAAGATAAACTTGATAAAGTCGGCGGCAATTCCTTTTGCCTCGCCCTTTGTGGCTATATTAAAGGGTCTTGCTACCTTATAGGTTCCGTTTTTAACATTCTCGGCTGTAGCCTCGCTGCCGTCAACCTTAAGTGCTTTAACCTTTTTTGAGTCATAAGAGCCTAAAGAAATGTATCCGATTGAAGCTTTATTTCCCTGAACGGTGGTAATCATAACCGAGGTCGAGTTTGTGGTTTCGGCGGTTGCTATGGTTTTATCAACCTTGTTTCCGTCCTCGTCCTTTTCCTCAATTCCCGTAAGCTCGATAAAAGCTCCTCTTGTTCCCGAGCCCTCTTCACGGGTAAGAACCGTAATGTTGTCGTCGATTTTTGCTTTTGTTCCGCTGTCCTTTGCAGCGCCGCATCCTGCAAGTGCTCCTATAGTCATAATTGCGGCAAGTGACAGACTTAAAATTTTTCCTATTTTCATTTTTTTCATCCTTTCATATTTTCTGCCCTTATTATATTGCTCGTTTGTTAAGTCTGTAATCACAAAAAAGTTAAATTTAGGTAAAAAAAGAGA
>CAKSLH010000002.1 GCA_934466515.1 uncultured Eubacteriales bacterium | reverse complement strand
TCCGCCTTATCCCAAGAGTATTCCTTATCGTTATCGCTTCTGCCGCTGAACGGCATACCGTTATACCCTACCGAAAGTATTCGATGGTTAGAGTCTACAATACAGGCGCCGACCTGCGTTGACGGGTCCTTACTGCGAAGAGAGGAAAGGACGGCAATACCCATAAAGTATTCATCCCAAGTAAGATATTCATTTCTTTTCATTTTCAATGCCTCCGTTTTTCTGATTTTTTTCTTTATATAAAAACAGTGCTGTTAAAACCATAAGCAACGGGAAAATGACGCAGACGGCAAATCCGGAATTAAGTCCTTTGCTGTTTGCTACAATTCCCAAAAGCCACGGACCGACAGAACAGCCGATATCGCCGCCGAGAGCAAAAATGCTGAACATCAAAGTTCCTCCGCCGACAAATCTTGCCGCCGCCATTGAGTATGTCCCGGGCCATGAAATACTGACTGTAAATCCGCACAAGGCACAGGCAAGCAAAGCGAGAGCGGGAATATTCACAAAGGCAACCGTGATATAGCAAAGACAGCATATTATATTATTTATAATAAGTACCTTTCTCATTGAATAACGGCCTGCAAACATTCCGAAGATAATTCTTCCGAGCCCCATTGCAATCGCAAAAGCGCATGGGCCTAAAATATCGCCTGTCACCTTGCTTATATTAAGACCCTTTTGAACAAAGATTGACGCCCACTGAGACATTGCAACCTCGCTGGCGCCTGCGCAAATCATGAATATCACGAAGCAGAAAAAATCGCGGGAGAAAAGCATTTCCTTTGTGGTGACCTTTTTTTCCTCCGCATCCGGCTCGACAACCGGCGAATTCAAAAACACAAAGAAGTTTAAAAAAGGAATGACCGCCCAAATAACAGGAATAATCTGCCAGTTCGCGGATTTGAAAACGGCTACCATAAGGGTTGTGACAACAACCGTTAAAGCCTGTCCCCAGCAAAAAGCAGAGTGAAGAAAAGCCATACTTGCCGCCTTATTATCGCTCGGCAAAAGCTCAATCATCGGGCTTACAACAACCTCAATAATTCCGCTTCCGAAGGCATATACCATAATGCTTAAAACAATAGCTGTATAAGTATCGCTCATTAAGCTCGGCAGAATGCCGAGCATGCAAAGACCGAAAGCGGCGCATGCGTGGCAGACAAGGGCGGTTTTCTTATAGCCTATCCTTTTGACTATAAGCGGAGTCAGCATATCGGCGATAAGCTGAACGAAAAAGTTTATAAAAACAAGCCTTCCTAATTTTTCATAGCTTATCTCATATCTGTCCTGCAAAATTATAAAAAGGATAGGAAGAAAATTATTTATAATTGCCTGAACGACATATCCTATATAACAGGCGCCTTTAGTGCTTTTATAAGATTTAAACATTTAAAAATACCCGTAATAAAAGAATACACGGAAACCGATTAAGATTTCCGTGTTTTTTAAAAAATAAAGATTTATCAGATAGCTCTGGTAACTTTGCCGGAACGCAAGCAGCGAGTGCAAACATTGATACGGCGGGGAGTTCCGTCTACAATAGCCTTTACTTTTTTAACATTCGGCTTCCAAGTTCTGTTTGAACGCCTATGCGAATGCGAAACCTTGATTCCGAAAGAAATCTCTTTACTGCAAATATCACATTTTGCCATTTTCCATGACCTCCTTTAAAGCGGTTGGCAAAACAACCAATCTATACAACAGTACTATAATAACAGAAAACGACATATAATGCAAGTGTTTTTTTCTGTTTTTTTAGATTTTTTAAATTTCCGAGCGTTTCGGCCTTGTCATGAGGTTTTCAACAACGGTATTTATATCTGCTCCCTCATAAAGTACGGCATAGCACTCGTCAACTATCGGCATTTCAATCTTAAGCTTTTTAGCCAGCTCATGCGCCATTAAAGCCGCATAATAGCCCTCAACTGTTCCGACCTCATTCAGTGCCTCTTCAACGGGAATTCCCTTTCCTACAAGAATTCCGAAGCGGTTATTGCGGCTGTGCATTGAAGTGCAGGTAACAACTAAATCTCCGATACCCGTAAGCCCCGAAAAGGTTGAGGCCTTAGCGCCCAATGCTACTCCGAGCCTTGCCATTTCCGCAAGACCTCTTGTTATAAGAGCTGCCCTTGTATTATCGCCGAGACCAAGCCCCGTGCACATACCCGAGCAAATAGCTATTACATTTTTAAGCGCACCGCCCAGCTCAACGCCTATTACATCATCAGAGGTATAAACCCTGAAATACTGATTTGAAAGCAAATCCTGAACGACCTCTGCCGCGGCAAAGCATTCAGAAGCCGCAACAATTGAAGTAGGCATTTTTCTTGCTACCTCTTCCGCGTGCGACGGACCCGAAAGAATAACAATATCCGCCTGAGGAATTTCTGAGGAAATAACCTGAGAAAGCCGTCTTAAAGTGCCTTTTTCAAGACCCTTTGCAACATTTACTATAATTCCGCGGTCTTTATAAGCCTTTAACTGTTCAGCTACGGAGCCGACGGCAGTTGAAGGAACGGCAATTATAGTTATCAATGCGTCCTTAACGCAGCTTAAATCCGAGGTGATATGAATTTCTTCCGGGATAAAAACACCGTTTAAAAGCTTAGGATTTGTGCGCTTTTCGGAGAGCATTTTTACCTCATTTTCAAAAGGCGACCAAAGAGTTACATCATGTCCGTTTTGAAAGGCATTAAGTGCAAGAGCAATGCCCCAGCCGCCC
This sequence comes from uncultured Eubacteriales bacterium, assembly GCA_934466515.1. GTDB lineage: Bacteria > Bacillota > Clostridia > Oscillospirales > Acutalibacteraceae > UBA737. The sequence continues at coordinate 319,429 of CAKSLH010000002.1, read as the reverse complement.
GAACCTAAACAAACGATTTTTGACATTATTTATTTCTCCTTATCTTAATTTTCTTTTCTTCACCCGAAAAAAGTCTTTTAATATTCGGGATATGCTTTAAAATTATGGTAACTCCCATTCCGATGCTCAGTACCGACTGCCATAGCAAAGACGCGGCACTGTCAAGCTCGGTTTTAAAAATGCCTATAGGAGAATTATAAAATACTACGGAAAGAGAAATTACGGTCACCGTTGCTATAAGCGAGCCTATTGAAACGGTTTTCGTAAGCAAGGTTACAAGGGCAAATACAACAAGTCCCAAAACTATTGCTTTAGGACAGCAGACCGCGTAAATTCCGACACTCACCGCAACGCCCTTACCGCCCCTGAACTGATAAAAAATCGGGAAAACATGACCTAACATACAGACAAGACCGCAAAGGTATGCTCCGTATACAGGATAAGCCCAAGAAAGCGAGGGATTAGACGAAATGATAATGCTGAATAAATATTTACCTAAAAGAGATGCGGCAAAGCCCTTTAATGCGTCGCAGACAAATGTTAAAATTCCGGGCTTTAATCCGCCTACGCGCATAACATTTGTAGTTCCTGCATTTCCGCTGCCGAAATCCCTGATATCGTTTTTAGTGAAATGCTTAGTAAAAATAACCGCGAAATTTATACTGCCGATAAGATAAGCGGCAATAACGGCGGCAACAGCCAAAAATGCCAATTACTTTTCTCCCCTCTCGCGAATTACAAATCTGACAGGAGTACCCTCAAGTCCGAAAACAGAGCGAATCTGATTTTCAAGGTATCTCTGATATGAAAAATGGAAAAGCTCCTTATTGTTACAGAAGCAGACAAAGGTCGGCGGACAGGTCGAAGCCTGAGTCATATAATAAATTCTGAGCCTTTTTCCCTTATCGGTAGGCGGCTGGACCCTCATAACAGCGTCTGCCAAAATATCATTGAGCTTACCTGTCGAAATTCTCATTGCGTTTTGAGAATGAACATATTTTATAAGCTCGAAAAGCTTATCAAGCCTCTGCCCTGTTTTTGCGGAAATAAAAATAATCGGAGCAAAAGACATAAAGGAAAAATCAATCGCAAGCTTTTTGCGGTAATTATCCATTGTCTGTCCGTCTTTTTCGACTATATCCCATTTATTGACAGCGATAATACAGGCTTTGCCCTGTTCAAGCGCAAGACCCGCAACCTTTGAGTCCTGTTCGGTAAACCCGTCTGTTCCGTCAATCATAATAACGCACACATCGGCGCGCTCAATAGCCATTTTTGCTCTGAGCACGCTGTATTTCTCAATTTTATCCTCAATCCGGCTGTTTCTGCGAAGTCCGGCAGTGTCGATAAAATTAAATCTGCCGAATTTGTTTTCAACCAAGGTGTCGATAGCGTCCCTCGTTGTACCGGCGATATCAGAAACTATGGATCTTTCCTCACCCGATATTTTATTTACAAGCGACGATTTTCCTGCGTTCGGCTTTCCGATAACGGCAACCTGCACGGTATCCTTATCCTCATCGTCAAATGATGAAACATCGAGATTTTCAAAAACCGCGTCAAGCAAATCGCCAGTTCCGTGTCCGTGAACAGAAGAAACGCCTATAGGATCGCCGAGACCCAAATTATAGAATTCATAAAACTCGGGCGGCACTTCGCCCAAAGAATCGCACTTATTAACGCAAAGCACAATAGGCTTACCGCTTTTTTGAAGCATTGAACCGATTTCGGCATCGGCGGCAGTTATACCGCTTCTTAAATCCGTTACGAAAATTATTACGCTTGCCGTCTCGATTGCAAGCTCCGCCTGAGCGCGCATTCCCGAAAGGATAGTATCCTTTGTGTCAGGCTCTATTCCGCCTGTATCGACAAGCATTATTTTTTTGCCCTTCCACTCGGCGTCTCCGTAAATCCTGTCACGGGTGACCCCCGGGGTATCGTCAACTATTGAAACTCTTTTTCCTATAAGCTTATTAAAAAGAGTGGATTTTCCGACATTCGGTCTGCCCACTACTGCCACTACAGGCTTTGCCAAAGCCGACACTTCCTTTCTTTTAATTTTTAACAGGTAAAAAACAGAGGAGGATTGCTCCTCCTCTTGATTTTACGATTTTACTCTGCAACCTTTACAACCTCACGGCCGTTATACTTTCCGCAAGCGGGGCAAAGTCTGTGCGGACGCTTATATTCACCGCAGCTCGGACATCTTACCAATGCAGGAGCACTGATCTTCCAAACATTATTTCTTCTTTTGTCTCTTCTTGCTTTTGAGGTTTTTCTCTTTGGTACTGCCATTTCAGCACCTCCTTAACAGAATTATATAAAATTATTTTTCAAGCAATTCGGCAAGCTTTGCAAGCCTCGGGTCGATTTCCCGATGATTACATCCGCATTCTCCGTCATTAAGGTTTTTGCCGCATTCAGGGCAAATTCCCTTACAGTCTTCCTTACATAAAAACTTTGTCGGAAGATCCAAAATGACTTCAGAATAAATAAGCTCGTCAAGGTCAAGCTTCAAATCGGGAACGACGATAATTGTATCGCTGTCCTCCCCCTCAATGGAAGCCGCCAGAAGCTTATCGACACTTACAGTGTACTCCCTTTCGCAGTCTTCACCGCAGCGGTCGCACACGGAAGAATAAGTATAACTGATTTTAAGCTCAAGCGATACCACACTCGCTCTGTTTAACACGCGGCCCATAGCTGTTACGGGATTTCTGAGCGGAAAAGCACCCGAGACATCAACGGCTGACATGTCATACTTATAATCAATCTGCAGCTCGGAATTATCCGAGGCAAAGATACTTTTAAGATCAAGTATCATATTTATCCCTCACAAAAGTATCCGAAATGTCACAAAATATATTATATAATCCAAAGGTGCCTTTGTCAAGTGGATTTTCAAATTATTTGAACATTTTGGCAATTGCAGGCACGATTTCCTTTATTTCGGTATCGGTGGTATTTACGCACAAATCATAGGTCATGATATTGCCCCAGCTGCCGCCGGTATAAAAGTCATAATACCTTGCTCTGTCCTTATCAATCTTCTTGATTTTTCTCATAAGCTGTTTATCCGTAAGATTTTCGCTTTTCGTCGATCTGCTCTTACATCTTTTTATTCTGCTTTCGATATCCGCATAAACAAAGATTTTATAAGGATTCTTTTCTCTAAGTATGTAATCGGCGCATCTGCCTACTATTACGCAGTCCGATTTTTCCGCTAAATCGGTTATTATTTTATTCTGTGCGTCATAAACGGTTCTGAGCTGAGAGGATGTATAATCGTCAAAATAAGCAAAGCTCTGCCCTATTGTTATCGGGTAAAGGCTATGCGGCGTATGCTCAACAACCTGTTTTACATATTCCTCGGAAAGAGAAGTATGCTTTGAAATTTCCGTGATGATTTCCTTATCGTAATATTCTATAGAAAGCTCCTGAGCAAGTCTTCTGCCGAGTTCTCTTCCTCCGCTTCCGAACTGGCGTCCGATCGTGATTATTCTTCCCATTAGATTACCTCCGTTTCTATAGAATATTTTATCATAATTTATAAAAACTGTCAATAATGTTCAGACTGCCTGTTTTAGTTCAAGACGGAGCTTATCGCTTATCATTGCAATAAATTCACTGTTTGTCGGCTTGCCGCGGCTGTTTTGGATTGTATATCCGAAATATGCGTCAAACACATCAATATTACCTCTGTCCCAAGCGACCTCAATAGCATGTCTTATAGCTCTTTCGACTCTTGAAGCCGTAGTTGAATATTTCTTAGCAACGGTAGGATAAAGAAGCTTTGTAACCGAATTGATGATTTCAGGGTCCTTAACCGACATCATTATCGCGTCTCTTAAATAATGATAGCCTTTTATATGAGCGGGAACGCCTATCTGATGAAGAATTTCGGTAATCGTAAGCTCAAGCTTTGAATCGCTTACAGATCTTCCGCCTGTAATAACCGTGGCATTCTTCCGAAATCCCGAAAGCTTTAAAATTCTTTCCGCCATTGTTCCGATGTCAAAGGGCTTAAGGAAATAATAAGAAGCGCCTGCCTCCAAGGTTTCCTTTTCAAGCATTTGATTATCAAATCCGGACATTGCCATAACAAGCGGCTTTTTATCGGAATTCATCGCATTTACACTTTTAAGCACGCCCAAAATGTCGAGACTCGGCATAAAAACATCAGCTAAAACGATATCGGGATTTATCCTGTCGATACTTTCGAGCAATTTCAGACCGTCCTTCTCGCACCTTACCGTTTCCATTCCGTAGCCCTGCAAAATTTTCGCACAATTTTGACTGAATTCTGTTGAGTCATCCGCAATTAACACCTTTATTTTGTTTTCCATAACAAAAACCTCCTTAAATTTCATATTAAAATTCTATCACAATTTCCAAAATATGGCAACGGGTATATTCTATCTTTTTTAGAGACAATTTGTCATTTAAAGTCGCAGAATTTAAAAAATCCTTTATTTATGCTGAAAATCGAAATAATTTTTTTAAGAAAAATTTATTTTATAAAATTAGAAATTCTAATTTAATGACATTTTTTGTCATTTTATTAGAATTCAAGCGATTTTATTTACTTTAAGGTAAAAATATGCTATACTTAAAAAAGGAGGTTTTGAAAATGAAAAAATTTATCGAAGAATTTAAAAAATTCGCGCTTAAGGGCAACGCGCTTGATTTAGCGGTAGGTATGATTATAGGTTCTGCGTTTACAGGTATAGTAACCTCGCTTACCTCAAATTTAATTCAGCCTATTCTTGATTTTATAACCCGTGCACATCCTGCTCTTTACACAAAGGAAGAAATATTATCCTTTATTTCGGCATTTATAAGCTCTGTTGTTAACTTCTTTATAATTGCTCTGGTTTTATTTCTTATTGTTAAAGGACTTAACTATTTAATGAGCTTCCACGCAAAAAAGGAAGAAGAAAAACCTAAGCTTACTAAAATCTGCCCTTACTGCAAAAGCGAAATACATATTGACGCCGTAAAGTGTCCACACTGTACCTCGGATATCAAATCGGAATAATTTATAAGATTTAAAAGCAAAAAAAGAGTACAATTTTGAGAGTGACGAAGAATTCGCCACTCTCTTGGACGGGAATGCCGTTCGCTCGAAAATCAAAGATTTTCGGACTACACTCTATCCCCGCCAACACCACCCCAGTACCCTTGAAAAGCCGCTTAAAAATCGGCTTTTCGCTTACAAAGTGTTTTTTCGCCGCACCTGTCGCCGAAAAAACAAAATGCGGCGTAAACGCCGCAACACAAACTGATTTAAAGTTTATAGATAAAATTAAGAGTGCAATCTTTCGATTGCACTCTTGATTTTTTAAGCTATAAGATTAAGCGTTAATCTTTGTAACAACGCCTGAACCTACAGTACGTCCGCCTTCACGGATAGCGAAACGGAGTCCCTCTTCAATAGCGATAGGAGTGATGAGTTCAACATCCATCTCAACGTTATCGCCGGGCATGCACATTTCAGTGCCTGCGGGAAGAGATACAACACCTGTAACGTCAGTAGTTCTGAAATAGAACTGAGGACGATAGTTGTTGAAGAAAGGTGTATGACGTCCGCCTTCATCCTTAGTCAGAACATAAACCTGACCGTGGAATTTGGTGTGCGGATGAATTGAGCCGGGTTTGCAGAGAACCTGACCACGCTCAACATCTTCACGGCCTACGCCACGGAGAAGAGCGCCGACATTGTCGCCTGCCTCACAGTAATCAAGAGTCTTACGGAACATTTCCATAGAAGTAACAACTGTCTTCTTGCGCTCCTCGGTAAGACCGATGATTTCAACTTCCTCACCTGCATTAAGCTGTCCACGCTCAACACGGCCTGTAACAACAGTTCCGCGTCCGGAGATGGTCATAACATCCTCGATAGGCATAAGGAACGGCATATCAGCTTTACGGTCAGGAGTCGGGATATAATCGTCAACAGCGTCCATAAGCTCTTTGATGCAAGCATACTCGGGAGCAGCAGGATCCTTGGATTCGCACTCAAGAGCAACAAGAGCAGAGCCCTTGATGATCGGAGTATCGTCGCCGGGGAACTCATACTTATCGAGAGTCTCACGGATTTCCATTTCAACGAGCTCGAGAAGCTCTTCATCGTCAACCTGATCGCACTTGTTCATGAAAACAACGATTGACGGAACGCCAACCTGACGAGCAAGAAGAAGGTGCTCTTTAGTCTGAGCCATAGGACCGTCAGTAGCAGCGATAACAAGGATAGCGCCGTCCATCTGAGCAGCACCGGTGATCATGTTCTTAACATAGTCAGCATGTCCGGGGCAGTCAACGTGAGCGTAATGACGCTTATCTGTTTCATACTCAACGTGAGCGGTATTGATTGTAATACCACGCTCTCTCTCTTCAGGAGCCTTATCAATGTTTGCATAGTCCTCAAACTGTGCCTGACCCTTTAAAGAAAGATACTTTGTGATAGCAGCGGTAAGAGTGGTCTTACCATGGTCAACGTGACCGATTGTTCCAATGTTAACATGCGGCTTGGTGCGTTCGAATTTTGCCTTTGCCATTATAATTTCCTCCTTAGAATACTGTATTTAGTATACAATTATAGTTTACCAAATATTAAATTAAATTTCAAGTATTATTTTGATTTAAAAATCAATCTTTCTTAGCTCTTGTAGAAATAATCTTTTCAGCTATGCTCTTCGGAACTTCCTTATATCCGTCCGGTTCCATAACATACTGACCTCTTCCCTGAGTCTTCGAACGAAGGTCGGTTGCATAACCGAACATATCGCCGAGAGGCACGCGGGCATTGATCTGCTTAAGACCGGATCTGTCCTCAAAGCCCTGAATCTCGCCGCGGCGTGAATTCAAGTCTCCGATAACATCGCCCATATATTCCTCAGGAACTATAACAGTTACCTTCATGATAGGCTCAAGCAATACGGGGTCTGCAATTCTGCAAGCCTCTTTGAAAGCCATAGAACCGGCAATCTTAAATGCCATTTCTGAAGAGTCAACCTCATGATAAGAGCCGTCATAAAGAGTGACCTTAACATCAACTACGGGATAGCCTGCAAGCACGCCTGCCTGTAAAGCTCCCTGAATACCTGCGTCAACAGCGGGGATGAATTCCTTCGGAATTGTACCGCCTGTTACGGCGTTTACAAATTCATAGCCCTTACCTGTCTCGTTAGGCTCAACAATGATCTTAACGTGACCGTACTGACCTGAACCGCCGGACTGACGCTTATACTTGGTTTCATGGTCAACCTTCTTGCGGATGCTCTCTTTATAAGCAACCTGAGGAGCGCCGACATTAGCCTCAACCTTAAACTCACGGAGAAGTCTGTCAACGATAATTTCAAGGTGAAGCTCGCCCATTCCGGCGATAATTGTCTGACCTGTTTCCTCATCTGTATAGCACTTGAAGGTCGGATCCTCTTCTGCAAGCTTTGCAAGAGCAATGCCCATCTTTTCCTGACCTGCTTTTGTCTTAGGCTCGATAGCAACACGGATAACAGGCTCAGGGAAGTTCATTGACTCAAGAATTACAGGATGCTTTTCATCGCAGAGAGTATCGCCGGTTGTAGTGTTCTTAAGACCTACGGCAGCGGCAATATCGCCTGCATAGCAAACATCGAGGTCTTCTCTGTGGTTTGCATGCATCTGAAGAATTCTTCCCATTCTTTCTCTGTTCTGCTTAACCGAGTTGTAAACGCCTGCGCCTGCGGCAACAGTACCCGAATAAACACGGAAATAGCAGATTTTTCCTACGAAAGGATCGGTAGCGATTTTGAATGCGAGAGCTGAGAACGGCTCATCGTCGGAAGCATGTCTGTCTTCCTCTTCTCCGGTATCGGGGTTGGTACCCTTAATAGCCGGAATGTCGGTCGGAGCCGGCATAAAATCAACTATAGCGTCGAGCAAAGGCTGAACGCCCTTGTTTCTGTAAGCGGTACCGCAGGTAACGGGAACCATATCGTTAGCAATAGTTGCCTTACGAATGATTTTCTTCATTTCCTCAACGGTAGGCTCAACGCCTTCAAAATATTTTTCCATAAGCTCATCGTCCTGTTCAACGACAGCTTCGATAAGAGCAGTACGGTATTTAGCTGCGAGCTCCTTCATATCCTCGGGGATCTCTTCGCGTCTTATATCCTTACCGAGGTCATCATAATAAATCTCGGCGTCATTGTTAATAAGATCGACAATTCCCTTAAAGGTATCCTCAGCACCGATAGGAAGCTGAATCGGAACTGCATTGCAGTTAAATCTGTCCTTGATCATATCAAGAACATGATAGAAGTCCGCACCCATTATATCCATCTTATTGACGAATATCATACGCGGAACATGGTACTCATTAGCCTGATGCCAAACGGTCTCAGACTGCGGCTCAACACCGCCCTTTGCGCACAAAACGGTAACCGAACCGTCAAGTACACGCAGAGAACGCTGAACTTCAACTGTAAAGTCAACGTGTCCGGGGGTGTCGATTATATTGATACGATGGTCTTTCCAAAAACAGGTGGTAGCAGCGGAGGTGATTGTAATACCTCTTTCTTTCTCCTGCTCCATCCAGTCCATTGTGGAAGCGCCGTCATGAGTTTCACCCAATTTACGGTTAATACCCGTATAAAAGAGTATACGCTCAGTGGTTGTAGTTTTACCGGCGTCAATATGAGCCATAATACCAATATTTCTTGTCATTTCAAGAGATACTTTTCTCGGCATATTATCCTCCATTTTCGCTTTAAGCGATTAAATAATCCGGTAAATTACCATCTGTAATGAGCAAAAGCCTTGTTTGCTTCTGCGGTTCTGTGCATTTCTTCGCGCTTCTTAACAGAGTTACCGAGACCGTTCGTAGCATCCATAATTTCTGCTGCGAGACGCTCTTTCATGGTACGCTCAGAGCGCTGACGGCTGAACGCTGTAAGCCAACGCAAAGCCAAAGTCTGTTTTCTTTCGGGACGAACCTCGAACGGTACCTGATAGGTAGCGCCGCCCTTGCGGACTGCCTTACATTCAAGCTGCGGCATGATATTTTCCATTGCAGCATCAAATACCTCAAGCGGTTCCTTTCCTGTTTTTTCACTGATGATGTCGAAAGCACCATAAACTATCTTCTGAGCTACGCCCTTCTTACCGTCAAGCATGATGTTGTTGATAAGACGTGTAACCTTCTTAGAATTATAGATAGGATCCGGCAATACATCGCGTTTTGCAATAAAGCCTCTTCTTGGCACTTTACTTCCCTCCTTCATAATGATGATATCATAGGTACTCGAGTGACAAATTCCCGTCGCACCAAGCAGAGTTTAAATATATAAACACTGCCTGTTTTACAGCAGAGATTTCGTCTTTTAAATAAAATTACTTCTTCGCACCTGCTTTGGGACGCTTTGCACCGTACTTAGAACGGCTCTGCATCCTGTTTGCAACACCCTGAGTATCAAGGGTTCCTCTTACGATGTGATAACGCACACCGGGGAGATCCTTAACACGGCCGCCACGGATAAGAACAACGCTGTGCTCCTGAAGGTTGTGACCGATTCCGGGGATGTATGCTGAAACCTCAATTCCGTTAGAAAGACGTACTCTCGCGATTTTACGAAGCGCAGAGTTCGGCTTTTTAGGGGTAGAAGTTTTTACGGCTGTACAAACACCGCGCTTCTGAGGCGAATCGTTATCGGTGAGCTGACGCTTCATCGAGTTATAGCCTTTAAGAAGTGCAGGAGCTTTAGCCTTCTTCTCCACGGTTTCACGACCGCTGCGAACTAACTGGTTAAAGGTTGGCACTTTTACACTCTCTCCTTTCTTAAAAATTCATACGAAAATCCGGCACAATAAGCCATGATTTCACATACCCTAATATAATAACACCTTAAAACCGATTTGTCAACCGAAAAATATAAAAAAAGCCGTTCTTTACGAACGGCTGAAAAATTATATCATTTTTTTGCGGCTATATTCTGAATTAGTACATTCCGCCTGCCTGAGCGGCTGCCGCGGCTGCTGCGGCATTGGCTGCGGCCTTATCCTCGGGAGCGTCGGCAACGAGGCTTTCGGTTGTAAGAACCATTGAAGCAACGCTTGCGGCGTTTTCAAGAGCGGATCTTGTAACCTTTGTCGGGTCAACGATTCCTGCCTCAATCATATCGGTATAGGTTTCGGAATAAGCGTCAAATCCGTAATTTACCTTACCGCTGTTAACGATTTTATCAATTATTACTGAGCCCTCAATTCCTGCATTGAAAGCAATCTGACGGATAGGAGCCTCCAAAGCCTTAAGCACGATATTGACACCTGTCTTTTCATCGCCCTCAGCCTTAGCGGCAAGCTCGCTTACTACAGGAATTGTATTAAGAAGAGCAACTCCGCCTCCTGCAACAATGCCCTCTTCGACAGCGGCCTTTGTTGCGGAAAGTGCGTCCTCAACGCGGAGCTTCTTATCCTTCATTTCAATTTCGGTAGCGGCGCCTACTTTGATTACGGCAACACCGCCCGAAAGCTTAGCAAGACGCTCCTGCAATTTTTCACGGTCAAAATCAGAGGTTGTTGAAGCAATCTGGTTTTTAATCTGACCTACACGGTCCTTTATAGCTTCCTTATCTCCTGCGCCGTCAACAATAATTGTATTTTCTTTTGTAACCTTAACCTGACGGGCTTTGCCGAGCTGTTCGATAGTTGTATCCTTAAGCTCAAGACCGAGCTCCTCGGAAATAACCTCGCCGCCTGTAAGAATAGCGATATCGCGGAGCATTTCTTTTCTTCTGTCGCCGAATCCCGGAGCTTTAACGGCAACGCAGGTAAAGGTTCCGCGAAGCTTATTAACAATAAGGGTTGAAAGAGCCTCGCCCTCGATATCCTCAGCGATAATAACAAGCTTTTTGCCCGACTGAACTATCTGCTCAAGGAGAGGAAGAATTTCCTGAATATTTGAAATTTTCTTATCGGTAATAAGAATCAAAGCGTCGTCAATAACAGCTTCCATTTTATCGGAATCGGTTACCATGTAAGGAGTGATATATCCGCGGTCAAACTGCATACCCTCAACAACCTCGGAATATGTTTCGGCGGTCTTTGACTCTTCAACGGTTATAACGCCATCAGCCGAAACCTTTTCCATAGCCTCTGCAATAAGCTTTCCTATAACCTCATCGCCAGAAGAAACGGTTGCAACTCTTGCAATCTCATCGGTTCCCGAAACCTTTTTGGAATTTTTGATAACTGTCGCAATTGCGGCGTCGGTAGCGGTTTTGATGCCCTTCTTAACAACCATCGGGTTTGCGCCTGCGGCAACATTCTTCATTCCCTCGGCGATAAGAGCCTGAGCCAAAACGGTAGCTGTTGTAGTACCGTCGCCCGCGGCATCGTTAGTCTTAACCGAAACCTCTTTTACAAGCTGAGCGCCCATATTTTCAAACGGATCCTCAAGCTCGATTTCCTTAGCAATTGTTACACCGTCATTGGTAATGAGCGGAGAACCGTATTTCTTATCGAGAACAACATTTCTGCCCTTGGGTCCTAAAGTGACCTTAACGGCATTTGCAAGCTTATCAACACCTGCCTGCAAAGACTTTCTTGCTTCTTCACCGAAAATAACATTTTTAGCCATAAAACTTAACCTCCGAGAATTATTCTACAACCGCAAGGATATCTGAAATATGAAGAATTGTGTATTCCTCTTCTTCAAGCTTGATATCGGTGCCCGAGTATTTTGCGGCGATAACCTTATCTCCGACTTTTACATTCATTTTAACTTCCTTGCCGTCAACAAGTCCTCCCGGGCCTACTGCGACAACCTCGGCTATCTGAGGCTTTTCTTTAGAAGCGGATGTAAGAACAATACCGCTTTTTGTGGTTTCTTCAGCTTTAGCGGATTTTATAACTACATTGTCCGCAAGTGGTTTAATAATCATTTTTACTCCTCCGTATAATATAAATTGGTGCTTATTTCATCACCGGACATTATGTATTATAGCACTTATTTTTAAAAAGTCAAGTAAAGTCAAACACATTTAATTTTTTGTTAACATTTAAGATTTCCATTCCTTTGGGAACAACAAAATCTATTGCGTTTTTAACTATTTTAAACACCATGCTTTTTGTTTCTACAATCTCTCCGTCAAGGTTTACGGGAACTGCCGTCTCGGATGTAAAAGACATACTGCCGCAGTCGCTCAGCTTACAGTAATCAAGTTCTTCATGTTCCCCGTGCTCATATTTTTTAAGAAAGCTCGGAATTTTAAGCTTTGAAATTTTATTAACAAGTGTAAAATTAAGCTTCCCGTCATAAGGAACAGCGTCGGGCGCCGCCATATAACCGCCGCCGTAAAAAGGAGCGTTTGCAATCACGGCAAAAAGGCACTGAGCGGTAAAAGCCTTACAGCCGTCCACAGAGATTTTTAATTTAACTCCGATTTTACCCAAAAAGGTTTTAACTATAGAAAGCTTATATGCAAGCGAGCCCGAAACAAGCGGCCATTTTTTGAATATATTCATATCCCTTGCCACAACCGCGTCCATTCCGACAGAACAGCCGTTAAGACAGTAGTTTTCATTTGCCTTTATAACATCCATTTTGACAGTCTCGCCCGAAATCTGATTTTCAATCTCGGCAAAAAGAGAGCTATCGGGGAAAGCTTTTAAAAAGTCATTTGCCGAACCGCAGGGAATAACGCCGAGCTGTGCGTTTTCAAAGCCTATTATACCGTTTAACACCTCAAAGCAAGTTCCCTCTCCGCCGCAGGCAAAAAATCTGATATTCTTTCCGCTTTTTGCTTCTCGTAAGGCTATCTCGGTCGCCTCGCCCTTATACTCGGTGACATAAACCGAATAATCGGCGCCTTTATTTAAAAAGAAGGCATTTATTTTTTCAAAAAGCTCTTTTTGAATATTCCCCTTACCTGCCGCCGGATTTATTATGAAAACATATCTCATTTCTTTTCACCGTTATTTTTAAAATACATATATACCTGACATTTTATCATGCCGTTATAAAGCTTTCTTCTTTTATCGGCTTTTCTTCCGAAGATTTTTTCAAAATCATCGTGAGGGCTGATTATAAAGTATTTTTTGCCTGCCGACTGTTCAAATCTTTCGCCCATTATTCCGTAAAGCTCTTCGGCGGCTTTAATATCTAAAAGCCGCTCGCCGTAGGGCGGATTTGTAACGGTTATGCACCTGTCAAATTCAGGGGTAAATTTTCTTATATCCTGCAAGGAAGCTTTTACATATTTTTCGACGCCCGCTTTTTTTGCGTTTGCAAGAGTAAGCTCGATACATTTTTCGTCAATATCGAAGCCTACCGCCTCAAACTCAACATCATGCAAAATCAGGTCCTGAGCGCGCATTCTTTCATTGCGCCAAACCTCGCGCGGAATAAAAGGAAATCTTTCCGCGGCGAAATATCTGTTAAGACCTGTTGCTCTTTTAGTCGCCATCAAAGCCGACTCTATAAGAATTGTTCCGCTTCCGCAGAAGGGGTCATAAATCTTAGTATCGGGATAAATTCTTGCAAGGTCGCACATTGCGGCGGCAAGGGTTTCCTTTAAGGGTGCGTCATTAGAATTTCTTCTGTAGCCACGCTTATGAAGTCCCTCACCCGAGGTATCTATCATAACGGTGACCTCGTCCTTAATAATCGTAAACCTTACCTTTATTTCGGCGCCTGTTTCTTCAAACCATTTTATATTATATTTTGAGGATAATCTGTCAACTATCGCTTTCTTTATTATCGACTGACAGTCGGGAATGCTGTGGAGCGCGGAGTCTACCGACGAGCCGTTTACGGGAAAGGCGTCTGTAACTCCGATAAATCTTTCCCACTCCAAAGCTTTTACCGAATCAAACAGCTCCGTAAAGGAAGTCGCCTTAAACATTCCGACGCAAATTAAAATCCGCTCGCAAAATCTCGAATTGATGTTTGCTCTTGCAAGCATATCATATCCGCCGTTTAAAATTATTCTTCCGTTTTGCGCGGTAACTTCCTCAAAGCCCATTCTTCGGAATTCATCCGCCGCTATGCCCTCTATGCCGAACATACAGGGGGCAATAAATTTAAGTTTTTCCATTTATACTGTACCGTTCCTTAAAAAACAGCGTTTCCACTGTAAAATAAAGTGAAACGCTGTCTGATTTTCTATTTATCTTCCGCCGCGCTTTGTGCGGTGTACCTCAGGATTTTTTCTTTTAAGGTCTGAAAACTTTTCGTCGCTCGTAGCCTTAAAGCGGTTCATCATTTCCTCAAAGCTTGATGACTCTTCCTTTTTAGGAGTCCAGATAAAGGACCCGTCCGGTTTAGATGGAGCAAACTGCTTTCTTTCCCTGCGCTGAGGCTTTTCCCCCTCCTTGCGCTCGGGCTCCAAGGCTTTTTTTATGCTGAGAGAAATCTTTCCGTCCTCGCCTACCGAAAGAACCTTCATTTTAACAACATCGTTTTCCTTGACAAAATCGTGAATATCGTTTACATAGGTTCTTGCAACCTCGGAAATATGTACCATTCCCGATTTACCTTCCCCTATATCCGCAAAAAGTCCGAAATTTGTTATTCCGGTTATCTTTCCCTCGACAATGTCTCCCACTTTAAGCTGCATAAATTTTTAAAATCCTCCCAAACTCATTTACCGGATATATCCTCATAGATTTCTTCATTTGAATATCTGTATCCGAAATAATCGCGCGCCGCTTTTTCAATCAGCTTATCGTGAGCCTCATCGGAATTCAGCTCTTCAAGCTCGCTGATATAATCTTCTTTCTGCAGTTTTTCCGCCGTAAGCCTTTTTTCCTGCTTTTTTAAATCGTACAGCTTGTTCCAAAGGGAAGCAAGCGTAAAAACCATATAACCCGAAACCAGCAAAACCAAAAGCCGCAGCAGGACGCTTTTCCTACGCTTAACTCTTTTTGCCATTACTTAATCTCCGTTTCTTTAGTTATCATTCTTTAGTTATCATTCTTTATTGTTTTGTCTTAGTATACAACATAACAATATCACTTTTCAAGAGTTTTTTGATTTTTTATCGAAACTTTAGGCAAGTGCGCTGCGGATTTACAAAAAATTTCAAATTTATCCGATAAAAATGCGCAAAAAGCCTCCGTTTTCCTTTTTATCTCTTTAACGGCTCTTACGATAAGCGCCGCTATGCGTTTTAATATCTTAAATAAAACCACCGACAGGGTTATACGGCAGACAAAAAACGCCGCCGCGGAAATAAGCAGGACATAACCTCTTATCTCCCCGTTGGTCCTTACAAAAAAGAACAAAAAGAAGCAAACGGCTTGCGTCAGCCAAAAAACAATATCCTGAAAAAATACCGATATTTTTGAGCAATCCGAAGCCGCTCGGTAGGCTCTGAAAATATCGTAAAACATACAAGCGCCGAATCCCATAACTATAGAATACAGCACCGTTAAAATCTGGTCGGAATTACTTATTTCCCACATAATTATCTGAAAAACCTTGAAATAAAGCTTCCGCTTTTAACCTCGTTCATATACACAACCGCGTGAATTTTACCCTCGGCGCTTAAATCGCCCGACTGCGTATCGAAGCTTTCTATATGTAAATTCTCTCCCTTAACCGTTATCCTGCCCATAACACTGTCAAGAAGCAGGGTTTCATCATCAAAAGAAATAACATTTTTAATCCCCGCCGCCGACAGCTTTTCTCTGTTATCTATAACAATACTATGAGGAATTTTTAAATTTTCATCCATTCTCTTCCCTCCTGTCACACTAAAACAGTATATTCAGGGAAGCTTGGATTTTATTCTATTATTTTATAAAGTCCTCCGACATCGTCCTTTTTCACGGTCTCTTTAACCTCGGTTACCTCAAGCTTAACCGTTCTTGCGCCGAAAGCGATTTCTATTATATCCTTGGGCTTAACTTCATAAGAAGCCCTTGCCGGATTTCCGTTCACCGTTACTCTGCCTTTATCGCATGCCTCGTTTGCAACGGTTCTTCTTTTGATAATTCTCGATACCTTTAAATACTTGTCAAGTCTCATATTTTTACCCATAAAAACACCGCCTTTTATTAAAAGGCGGCATAATTTTTTAATTTTAAATTATTTTATAGCGTCCTTAAGAGCCTTACCTGCTTTGAATACAGGATTCTTTGAAGCGGCAATCTCAATGGTCTGCTTTGTCTGCGGATTGATACCGGTTCTTGCTGCGCGCTCGCGAACCTCAAAGGTTCCGAAGCCTACAAGCTGTACCTTTCCGTTTTCTTTAAGAGTTTCAGTGATAGCGTCGATAACTGCTGCAACAGCCTTGTCAGCGTCCTTTTTAGAAAGCTCTGCCTTTTCAGCAACTGCTGCTACTAATTCTGTCTTGTTCATTTTAAATCCTCCATAAAAATAAGTAAGTAAACCGCGAAAAACGCAGTTAACTACATATATTATTATCATATTTAGTGCGAAAAATCAACTGTTTTTTCTTAAATTTTATGTTTTGTTCAATTTTTTAATCGGTATTTGTGCACATCGCTTAATTCTTGTTCATTTTATAACCCTTTAAATGACACAAAATGACAAATTCAGCTTTTTTTCAACTCTTTTAAATCAATTATCCGAAACAGCAAAATCAGCGCAAGATATATAACTGCTGCGGCAATTACCGCAAGAGCGGTAAATAAAAGCGAGCCGTCTTTTATTTCGGATATAAAATAAGCCGCACAAACGCTTATAACAGCCGGCAGAACAGGCTTTAGATAAATAAGAAGCATTTTAAAATTCAAAACTCTTTTGATTATCAGAAAAACAAGCACAAAAGCAAGCATTGCAAAATATGTAACGGCAGTAGTATTTGCGCAGGCTTTTACTCCGATATCAGAAGCCGAAAAAAGAATAATATTAAGCGCAAGCTTTATTACCGCTCCGAAAGCGACCGCAAAAAGCGCCCCCATTTCAAAGGAATACGACTGCATAACCGTGATAAGCGGAATGCAGAGCCCTGCAAAAACAGCGGCTATACCGTATGCAAAAAGCATTTCGCCGCCGTACTCAGTCGAATATTCGCCCGAAAAAAGCAAATTCATTATAGGACCTGAAAGCACCGTAAGTCCAAGTCCTGCCGGAACGGAAATTACAGCGCTTAAGTTCATGACCGATTTTACAGCCTTTTTATTATCGTTTTTTTCCTCTTTTTTGACAATTGAAGATACGGCGCTTATTCCTATTACCGAAACAAACGAAATTACAAATCCGAAAAGAGTATAAGCCTTGCTTCTTACGCCGTACATAGGATTAAGCAAATCGGGCGAAATTCTGCCGGCTAACATTGTTTTAACGCTTAAAGAATCAATGATATTAGTTATACTGCCCGCAAGTGCGGCAGCGGCTATCGGAAGAGTCGTCTTTAAAATACGGTTTGTATGAAGCACCGCTACAGAAGCACCTGACGGCACCGCGGATTTTTTTGACTTTAAGTAAAGATAACCTTCTGATACAGCACAGCCGAATGTCACGCCGAGGATTGCCGCGGCGGCGGCAAAATATGATTTACCTGAAATTTTAAATGCCAAAACGGTAAATCCCAGTCCCAACAATAGCTTACAAAGCGCAAGAATTACATCGGACACCGCAACCGGAAGCATATTTTCCCTGCTTTCGAAATATCCCCTGTAAACCGACATTACTCCGCAGAATATTATTGACGGCGACATTGCCGCATAACAGCAAAAGCTTTTAAAATCACCGCTTTTAAGCGATATAAAAAGCGAGCCTGAAAGGAACACGGCAAAAAGTATAACAGAAAGCTTAAAAAAAGCATTCTTAACGATATTTATGCTTAAATTTTCATTATCGGAAAAAAGCTTTGCCGCGGCAACGGGAAAGCCGACAGAGCTAAGCATATATAACGGCGAAAACAAATCATAAGCAAATGAAAAATAGCCGAAGCCCTCGTCTCCCAAAAGATTTGAAACGGGGATTTTAAAAATTGCGCCGATAATTTTTGCAAGCATGGTCGAAGCCATTAAAATTACAGCTCCCTGAGCCAGAGTTTGCCTGTTTTCTTTAATTTTCATATTCCTTTATTACCTGCTTAAGATATTTTAAAAAGACCTCGGGCAAGGAAGCATTATCAAGCCTATTCATATTTCTATGGGTTTTTGCTGCATTTTCATCCGCACTGTCGGAAATCCTCCTCAGTGACGCGAAAGGAACATCGGCAAAATTGCAGACAGCGGCTATCGCTGCGGATTCCATATCACATGAAGATGCATTAAAGCTTTCATATAAATATCTGCTTAAGCTTTCATCACAGATGAACTTATCTCCGGATACGGCAGTTTCGCTCAACTCAAATCCCATCTTAACCGCAATTTCAAGAAGCTTTGAGTCGGCAAAAGGAAATTCGGTCTGTTCCGGCTTAAAATAAGGCTTATAGCCTATAAGCGACAAATCAAAATCGTGCTCTATAAATCTTTTTGGAAATAAAAAACCGCCTAAGGATTTATTATCAAGTCCGCCCGACATTCCGAAATTAAGAATTATTTTACAGTCTGAATCTATAAGGTGCATACATGCCGCCGCGGCATTCACCTTTCCTACTCCACTGTTAAGGCAAATAACCTCCGCACCGCCGAGTCTTAAGCTTATTCCTTTTCTTTTAAAGAAATTAAAAGTTTTAAAATCAAGTTTTTTCACACATTCGGCAAAAGGGATAAATTCATCCTTATCCGCTATAACTACGCCGATTTTCTTTATTCCGTTTTCCATAAATTATTTGATTTTTGCTCCGCAATTATTACAGAAAACCGAATTTTCTGCATTCAGTGCGCGGCAGTTAGGGCAAATAATTTTATTTTTAGAATCCGCAATCTCTAATTCCAATTTTTCGATTTCTGTTTCTTTTGCCTTTATATCCTGAATTATCCTTTTAACATCTTCGCTGTTTTCCGCATTGTCTTTCAATTGCCTGTAAAAAATCCTGCCTAAATCGGCAAAATCCTTTTCCATTTCATTCTTTACGGTGGCGATATTAAGCTTATTTTTACCTGTATTTACAAGCTCGCCCGTTTTTTTGAAGGCAACATCGGCGGTTTCCTTTGCCTTGTTTACAAATTCATCGAATTTTCCCATGATTTTTCCCTCTTTTTAAATTTTTTGAACTAACCGATAAATTCTCTGAGCAGAGAACTTTCGGGAACAAGCTTTCTGTCAACGCTTTCGAATTTTTCTATCATTTCTTCAAGATACATAAATTCTTCATAATAAGGATACGAGCTGTCCGCTCCCTCTTTAAGCTTTAAAAATCTGTTTTTATAAAGACCCAATTCATAAGGATGAAATGTTGTAAGGTGCATATCGGCGGTAGGCTTAAATTTATAAAGGTTTTCCCTTTCTCCCTCAATTACGCCCTTCCACATTTTAAGAGTTTCAAAAACCGGAGAATTTCTGAAAATTTCATCCCTTAAAATTCTTCTTATCATTCTTATCTGACGGCTTGAAATCAGCTTATTTCCGTCAACATCTACAACATTTTTATTAACGCTGATATAAACCTTAAAGATATTCTTTCTCTCAACCAGATCGGTTATAAGAGGATTAAGCGCATGAAGCCCCTCGACTATAACAATACCCTTATCGCCTATATCAATATCGGAAAACTCTTTTTCTCTTCGCTTTGTAATAAAATCGAATTTCGGAACGCTTGCTTTCCCGTGAGTTATAATATCGTTAAAGCAAATCTCAAGCAGTTTTATATCAAGCGAATTTACCGATTCAAAATCCTTTTCCCCGTTTTTAAGAACAGGAAGCTTATCGGAGGTTAAATAAAAATCGTCAAGCGAGATTACCTGAACGGTTTCATTAAGCTTTAAAAGCTCTTCCTTTAAAAGATGCGCTGTGGTGGTTTTGCCTGAGGACGAAGGTCCTGCAATGGCAACGATTTTTATATCATCGTCCTTTGATACATGCTCGGCGAGATTTTTTACAATACCGCAGTATTCTGCTTCGCATTCGTTTACAAACAGGGACGGAACGTTCCTTATTTTTTCATTTATCAGGTTTACTGAATTTATCATAAAAGCCTATCGCCTTTTCCTTTCTTAAAATCTGCTCGTCAAACCTTGTGATATATTCATAAGGATATTTAAAGTTAAAAATTCTTTCGATTAAATTGCCGTGTGGCTCTCTTAGCTTTGTAACGGCGCTTGCGCCTGCGGCGAATATGGAATGGGTTTCGTCCATAATAAAAACATTATAAAGGCACTCGAAGCCTTTCTTAGCATACCCGACATTTTCGAGATTTCCTACAGTTTTACTCTGCCTATACATATAATACGGCATAATTTTGTTTTCTTCAAGCTTAGCTCGGGCTAAATCAACCATTTCGGCGGTTTCATTTCCGTTTGAGCCCTCAAGGTAAGCTTTATCCTTAGTTATAAAGGACGCTCTTTTATAAGACAGGGAATGAACGGTGACGCTCTCGGGGTCAAGCTCTATAACCTTATTTAATGTTTCTTCAAAGCTTTTAAGGCTGTCGCCCTCAAGCCCCGCTATTAAATCCATATTTATATTATCAAAGCCGAGGCTTCTCGCAAGCTTAAAGGCTTCAACGGTTTTTTGCGACGAATGCTTTCTGCCTATAATTTCAAGCACCTTATCGTTCATAGTCTGCGGATTTATGCTTATTCTTGAAACCGAATGATTTTTTAAAACTTTAAGCTTTTCTTCGGTTATCGTATCGGGTCTGCCGGCTTCAACGGTGAATTCCCTTAAATAGCTTAAATCGAAATTGTCTTCTACAGTGCTTAAAAGCTTTTCTAAAAGCTGAGGTTCAAGCGTAGTCGGAGTTCCTCCGCCTATATAAACCGTTTCAAGCCTTAAATTAAACATTTCGGCGATTTCGGCGGTTTTCTTAAGCTCTTTACATAAAAGAGAAACATATTCGGGCATTATATCCGAGGCTTTTTCGATTGAATGAGAAACGAATGAGCAATACGAGCACCTTGACGGGCAAAACGGAATTGAGATATAAAGACTGTATGAATTATCCTTAGATAAAGAAATAATTCTCTCTTCGCTTTTTACCGTTTCTTTTATAAGGCTTATTTTTTTATCGGATACCGAGAATTTATCTTTAAATATCCGCTCGGCTTCTTCGAAAGAAAACTGCTCGCTTAATTTCAAAAAAAGCTTTGCAGGTCTTATTCCGGTTAAAATCCCCCAACCGGAGGAATATCCCGTTATATTTCCGAGTGCCTTATAAAGCAGAGTGCAAAGCTTTAACTCGCACTCTTTTTTTATATCGAAAACCGTATCGGTTACATTATCAGTATATGCCGATTTTTTATTTGATATATTGACCCTTACATCGGCAGAATACCTTCCGCCTTCATTTTTAAGAAAACAGAAAATGCCCTCGGTTTCATCGCTCAATTCATGAAATATTTTGATTTTTTCAAAAGGAAAAAATATTCCTATCAGCTTTTCTACCTCATAATCAAAGGTATGGTTTATATTATAAACATTTATCATAATTCTATATAAGGGTTGTACTTTCTTTCGTGTCCTAAAGTAGTGGGTCTTCCGTGACCTGAGTAAACCTGCATATCCTCGGGAAATTCATTTAAAAGAAATTTAACCGAATTTAAAAGGTCTTTTCCGTTTCCGCCGAAAAACCTGTCGTTTCCGATGCTTTCAAAAAAGAGCGTATCGCCCGAAAACATAACGCCGTTTATAATATAAACGGCTCCGCCGACGGTGTGTCCTGCGGTGAGCACCGTTTTTATTTCCAAATCCCCGACTGTTATTATTTCGTTGTTTTCAAGCTTTATATCGGCATAAAACGGGTTTATATTTACTCCGAACATTTCGCTCAGATTGGCTCTTTTATCGCGGAGCGCATATTCGTCAGGCTCGCCTATCGCAATTTTAACGCCGTATCGGTTTTTAAGCTCCTCGGCGCCGCCGATATGATCAAAATGAGCGTGCGTCAAAAGAATAAGCGCTTCTTTTTTATTTTTTATTGCGGAATTTAAAAAATCGGAAATTTCACAAGTGAAAACGGCAGGGTCTATTATAACCGCTGATTTTGAAGAAGAAACAAGATAGCAGTTGGTTTGCATTTCGCCTAATACCAAGGTTTTTATCTCCATTTATTTCTTCCTCCAAATTTCGCTGTCAAGCATTATTGTAACAGGTCCGTCATTAACAAGCGAAACCTGCATATCCGCACCGAAAATCCCTTTTTCAACGCCTTTAACGCCGTAACCCTTAAGCTTTTTACAAAATTTATCATACATTTCACAAGCCGTGTCGGGTTTCATTGCTTTTATAAAAGAGGGTCGGTTTCCTTTTTTTGTGTCCGCCGCCAAAGTAAACTGAGAAATGCAGAGCACCTCTCCGCCGACATCTGAAAGCGAGCGGTTCATTTTGCCCTCTTCGTCCTCAAAAATTCTTAAATTCACGGTCTTTTTGGCAAGAATCTCAATATCGCTTTCAGTGTCACCCTCTACGGCACAGAAAAGAATAAGAAATCCCTTTCCGCATTTTCCGCAAAGCTTATTTTTGACTCTGACCGACGCTTTTGTTACTCTCTGAATAAGGGCCTTCATCTGCTTATCCTTTCGATACTGTAAATTCCCTTTATTTTTTCAATTCTTGCTACTATACTCTTTAAATGCTCTACGCTTTCCGCACTTATTGTTACGATTATAACACAGTTGCCGTTTTTGGTCTGTCTTGCGTTTACAGAGTGCGTGGCTACTCGCATATTATTAAGAGTATTTATAATATCTATAAGCAGTCCTTCCCTGTCTATAGCGCCGATATGAAGTGTTGAAATAAAGCTTTCTGCACAGGAATTTGACCAGTGGGCAGGAATCCATCTGTCAGGCTCCGCAGAAGCGGAAACATCAACAGGAACATTCGGGCAGTCTCTTTTATGCACCGAAACGCCGTGGCCTCTTGTGATAAACCCGATTATTTCGTCCCCCGGAAGTGGTGCGCAGCATTTTGCAAGCTTAATAAGGCAATTATCAATTCCTTCTATAACAACGCCTTCGGTCGAGGCCTTTTTGGCGGTGACGGCAGGCGGAATTTCGGGCGGCTTTGCCGCCGCGGTGCGCTTATTATAGTCCTCTCTTATGCGCGGCATAAGCTTTGATAGAATAAGTCCGCCGTAGCCCAAAGCCGCAAAGAATTCATCGCGGTTTGCAAGGTGGAGCCTTTCGGCGATTTGGTCTAAAAATCCGTTAAGCTCATCGTCCGAAAGATTTATGGCGTTGCGCCTAAATTCGCGCTCGACCATTTCCTTGCCCTCTGCGATATTTTCGGCTCTTCTTTCCTTTTTAAACCATGACCTGATTTTTGACTTCGCCTGATTTGTAACGGCAATATTTATCCAGTCTCTGCTCGGACCGTGGCCTGCCTGATTGGTGGTTATTATTTCGATAACCTCACCGGTTTGAACAACATGGTTTATAGGAGCAATTTTTCCGTTCACCTTAGCGCCCACCATTTTAATTCCGACAGCCGAATGAATAGCAAACGCAAAATCAACTACCGTAGACCCTACAGGCAGATTTATTACATCGCCCTTAGGCGTTACCGCAAAAACATCCTCCTGAGAGAGGTCTACCTTTATGCTTCTTACAAGCTCTGATGCGTCTCCCGAGGAATCCTGATCCTCTAAAATTTGCCTTATCCACGCAAGGCGGTTTTCAAAGCTTTTATCGTTTGAATTTATTCCCGCTTTATATTTCCAGTGCGCCGCAATTCCGTATTCGGCGGTGTGGTGCATATCAAAGGTTCTTATCTGAATTTCAAAGGGCACTCCGTCGCGGCTGATAACGGTAGTATGGAGCGACTGGTACATATTAGGCTTAGGCGTTGAAATATAGTCCTTAAACCTATTGGGAATAGGACGGAACATATCGTGCATTATACCTAAGATATTATAGCAGTCTGCAACAGTATCGGTAATAATTCTTATCGCATAAATATCGTAAATTTCATCAAAATCCTTGCCCTGAAGATACATTTTGCGGTAAATTCCGTAAATTGATTTAACACGGCTCTGGAAAGACATTTTAACATTCGGCATTTCCTCTTTGAGCCGTTCCTCTATGCGCTGGCGCAGATCGTCAAGCAGGGTTTCCCTATCCTTGCTCCGCTCCTTTAAAAGCTCGGAAATTTCCTTGTAAGCAACGCTGTCAAGGTGCTTTATTGCAAGGTCCTCAAGCTCCTCCTTGACCGTTCTGATACCGAGTCTGTGTGCGATAGGAGCATAAACCTCTAAGGTTTCAAGAGATTTATCAAGCTGTTTTTGGGGAGACATTGCGTCTAAGGTCCGCATATTATGGAGACGGTCGGCAAGCTTAATGATTATTACCCTGATATCCTTACCCATGGCAATAAGCATTTTGCGAAGAGTCTCCGCCTGCTGCTGTTCTTTTGAGTTAAAGGAAAGCTTTCCGATTTTTGTGACTCCGTCGACAAGCAGGGCAATTTCGGAGCCGAATTCTTTTCTCAAATCCTCTAAGGTTACATCCGTATCCTCAACAACATCATGCAGAAGCGCCGCCGCAATCGCGCTTGAATCCATTCCTAAGGTTACGATTATTTCCGCCACCCTAAGAGGGTGGATATAATAATCCTCTTTAGATAGCCTTTTTTGTCCGGCATGATGCAAAACGCAGAATTCATAAGCCTTTTTTATAAGCTCATAGTCATACTCGCCGCCCTGCTCATGCATTAAATTTTCAAGGCTTTTATAATTTTCAAGCTCTGCTTTTTTCATCATCACGCCTCCCTTAAAAGCTTATTATAAATTTTTGAATTATTAAGGCTTGTTTTTTCCTTTGTCGGAATTCCGAAAATTGCCTCGCCGTCTCTGCCTGCGAGATTTAGCTCTTCTAAGACACTTACGGACATAACCGCCTTAGCATAAGAAACCTCTTCGGTCAGAATATATTTTATGCTTTCATTCCTTATTTTTTTACCTACGATTTTTTTATATATTATACCCACTTCTTCACGCGTGGGTGTAATTTCAGCCGAGCTTTTATTAAGACCCGAAATATAATCGTCAAGAGAAAAAAGACTGTTAAAATATTCTTCCTCCCTAAAGCCCGACGGTCTTATGCCCTTTATCTGCACCGAAAGGTTATGTTCTCCTTTAAATTCGTTTATCCCTACAGAAATTGCGACATCTATTTTTTCACCGACGCCAAAACAGAATTCATCGGTTTTAACACCGAAGGCAAGCGCTTGAAACGATGTGTTTTCCTTATTTAAAAGAAGCTTAGTATGCTTGCCTGAGCTTAGCGGCATTATTCTTACTATCTCGCAGTCCGAAACAGCGAAAACAGGAACAGGATTAGAGTTTCCGAAAGGCTCTAAAGCCTTAACCGAATATGCCATATCGAGATTTAAAGCCGCAGGATTGATTTTAAAATCAATATTAAGCTCAGGAACAGAATTCCCGTTATTTAAAGCGAAAATATTTATTTCTTTTCTGAATTCTTCGATATTCTCTTTTTTAATGCTCATTCCTGCCGCAAGCTCATGTCCGCCGAATTTTATAAGCAGATCGCTGCATGAAAAAAGCGCTTCATAAAGATTAAATCCCTTAAAGCTTCTGCCCGAGCCGTGGCAAACGCCGTCCTCATCGGTCATAACAATGCTGGGTCTGCCGTATTTTTCGGTAATCCTCGCCGCAACTATTCCCAAAACTCCGCTGTGCCAATTCTTTCCGCAGACAATAATAACGCGGTTATGATTATACCCGTTTCTCTCGATAATTTCGCAGACGGATTTTGATATTTCCTTTTCCATTGCCTGCCTTTTGGCGTTTTCCGAATCTATCTCATTTGCAAGGGATAAGGCGCGCATATTATCCGTACATAAAAGAAGCTCAAGAGCACGGCCTGCGTCCCCCATTCTTCCTGCCGCGTTAATACGCGGAATGAGTCCGAAGGAAAGCCTTGAAGAGTCAATATCATTGCGGTTAAGACCTGCAACGCTTATAAGAGCGTTTACCCCTGCTCTTTTATTGTTTCTTATATATTTAAGTCCCGATTTTACAATACAGCGGTTTTCATTGACAAGCGGCATAACATCGCCGACAGTTGCCATTGCCACTAGGTCTGAATAATTATCAAGTAACTGCTCAGGCTCCTTTTCTTCGATAACGCAAATAAGCTTAAAGGCAACCATTGCTCCGCAGATATCCTTAAAATCGGAAACATCATCCGCTCGGTGGGGGTCCACAACCGCCTCCGCCTCGGGCAGAACCTCAGGCGGAATATGGTGGTCTGTAACGACTGTTTTAATACCTAAAGAATTCGCATAGGCTATCTCTTCAAACGCGGAAATACCGTTATCAACGGTGATAATAAGCTCCACGCCTTTATTTTTTAAAACATCAACGGCATGCTTATTCATTCCGTACCCCTCGGAAATTCTGTCGGGAATATATGTAATTACATCGGCATTTTTAGATTTTAAATACTCATACATTAAAGCTGTTGAAGCGACGCCGTCGCAGTCATAATCCCCGAAAACGGCTATTTTTTTGCCCTCACTGACAGCTTTTTTTATAATCTCAGCAGCTTTTTTTATATCTGAGAGCAGGTTAGAATCCGAAAAAACAGGCTCGTCGCTCAAAAAAATTTCAAGCTCGCTTAAATCGCTTATATTTCTTGTTCCCGCAATCAAAGCGGCAAAGGGGTCGATCTCGCAAATCTCGGCGGCTTTTTTTGCAAATTCCTTATCGGGAGTTCCGATATTCCACTTTTTGACTGACAAAAAAACGCCCCCCTAAAAAATCATTTATTCATTTTATTTTAGCACTTTTCGAGGTTTTTTTCAATACCGAATTAGGCATAAAATATCCCGACTGTTTTTATACAGTCGGGATAAATAATTAAGCTTGGTCTTTCGGCTTTCTGAAAAATCCGACCACGCTTTTATTTATGACAAATAACAGCTTTGCAAAAATTCCTATCACTATCCAGCATGTGATATATAAAACCAAAGTTCCTGTTTTCTGAAGGTCTGCATTCTGAAAAGTACTTTCCATTTTCATAATAATATAATGATGAACAAGGAACACCGCATAGGAATATTTTCCGAGCAATGAAACAAGAGAAGTAAATTTTCCTTCCTTTATACTTTGCCCGATAAAAGCAAGCACAATAAACAAAGCATATCCGATAATATTTGCGCAAAGTGTTTTCATATTAAGGCTGCTTTGCTCCGGAATAAGATATACCGCCCCTGCTGCAAATAAAGCCAATACCGCATAATACCACTTAATTTTCTTAATATACTTAACAACAAGCATTCCGAGAAAGAAACTGTAAGAGCAGACTATAAGATTCTTATTTATCGGCATTTTTGTATTCTTTAGAAAAATTACAGCCGAAAAATTCAAAATCGTAAAAACTACTGAGGTTATAACCGGCTGTTTTTCAAGAGCAATTCTTAAAAACGGAAATAAAACATAGATAAATACGATACATCCTAAAAACCACTCGCCTATCAGATAAAAGGTCTGCGTATAGGGGCTTAAATATCCGTCCATAGCAAACAATGAAAACAAAATCTTATATTTCGGAATATCCCATATTATTCTTTTGCAACCGTAAAATATATAGGTAAAAACCCCGATATAAGCTATCCAGAACATCGGATAAATTCCGAGAAATCTTTTTAACGCATATTTCTTTATATCAAGCTTTTCGCCGTAATTATACATTAACGAAGCGCCTGAAAGCATAAAGAAAAGCGTTACTCCTATCATTCCCCATTTTCCGTCGGAAAGAAATCGCATTCCCTTAATTCCGTTTTCGTCAAAATGCGCAAAGAAATGATAGGTAACAATTATTACTGTCGAAATAACTCTTATAAAATCGAAATAAAAGACCTTTTTATTCTTCTCCATTTTATAATCCCCTTAAAATGCTTTTAATTTTCTTTGCAATTCTCCAGACAAGCGTATGCCTTGCGTGTTCATATCTGTTAATAACATGACCGTAGGTTGCCATGGTCTGCTGCAATTCTATTTCGGCAATTTTTGATTTATACTCTATAAACGAATATATATTATTTTCCTTTTTTGTTTCCTTAAAGTTCTTTAAATAAAGGCTTTCATAATAATCCTGCATACTTTCAAGCTTTTTAAAACTATAATTATCAAAGCTTGATTTTATCTTATCGTATTCGGTTTTATTGTTCTTTATTTCCTTTATTTTTGAAAGAATAATATCAGAATTCGCTGTAAACTCAATAGTCCAGCCGAGCCCGTCTTTTTTAACCCTATCTCCTACCGCACCCAAATCAAAGGTTAAAATTGGAATATGAGCCATATAGCACTCGGTCAAAGTATAAGAATAGGTCTCAGGCCAAGTTGCAAATATGCAGACCAAATCAATTCCGTTTTCAATCAAAAGCTTAGGAAGCTCTCCCCTTGAGTAAGGACCGTGATTGATATAATTTGCATTGCTTTTATAAAGAGCCGGAATTTCCGATTTTCCGAAAAGGTGAATTTTTATATCCTTTCCGACATTTTTGTTTTTAAGCTCCTTTAAAATATTGCCGCCCTTATGAATTGCCATAGCGCCGACAAATGCAACGTTAAAGCAACCGTTTGCTTTAACGGGCTTAACACACGAAACGTCAATGATCTCGACGCCGTGCTCAACAACCTCAAAATCAAGCTCTGGGTATATAGCTTTAAATAATTTCTGAGTATTTTCCGAAGGAACAATTCTCAAATCGAATTTACTCAAAACATTTTTGCAGGTTTTCTGCCAATTTTCAATAATATCGTTTCCTAAGCCGTATCTTTTCTTAAGACAGTCCTTGCAGTTACTGCTGCTGTCATACTCGCAGTATTTATCCTTATAAACCTTATTTATCGAAGGACAAATCATATAAAGGTCATGAAGTGTAACTACAGAATAAACATTATACTTTTTCGCAATATCTATTGCATCAAAAGACTGGAATAAGAAATGATGAACATGAAGAATATCAATTTTAAAGCTTTCAAAAATGTTTTCAAGCATTTTAATGCAGCAATTGTTAGTATATGCTATCTGAGAATACTGATTTATATCGGTTTTATAATTTGCAATTTCCCTTGCGTAGCTGTCGGTATAAAGATAAAGCTTAAATCTTGACAAATCAAATTTATCAGGCGCAAGGACAAGGCTTGCAATATTGTTTTTATTGTTCGCAAGTATTATATCCTTTAAATGAAGAGAGGTGCCGCCTGTCATGACCATATCGGTTTCCCATTCATTTACAAGATAAAGAATTTTTTTCTTTTTATAAAGAGCAATATTGAGGTCTATATTTTCCTGAATATCCTTAAGCGGATTTATGGCAAGAAACAAATCGGTTTTATTTACATATAAAGGATACTTTGCTTTTAAAAGCGCCATGTGTTTATCAATCAGAGCGGCTCTTGAAGCGGTAAGATTTTCTTTTTTAAAGCTTTGAGTACCCTTATGATAAATAAAAGTATCGTCGCACAGAACATGCGAGTAACCGTAATCAAGGGCGCGGTAGCAAAAATCGTTTTCTTCCCCGTAGCCCTTGCCGAAGGTCTCATCGTCAAATACGCCGATTTCATCAATTACCGACCTTTTAATAAACAGACAAAATCCGTTTCCTGTTGTAAGCTGAGGATATCTGTGCGCGGATATATTTTCTATCATCTGAGAATATTCATCAAGAGACATATTTTTCGGCAGCTCATTATCAATTCCGAAATTCGGAACGGAAGCAATCGTACCGTTATTGGTCAAAGGAGTGACAGTAGCAATATATTCATTTGAATATGCGCATGCCGTGATTTTTTCGATCCAATTCTTTGTAACCTCAGTATCGCTGTTCAGTAGGATAACATCGCTTTCGGAAAGAAGCATTCCCTTATTAACGGTTTTTACAAAGCCGAGGTTTTCTTCATTGTCAACTACTTCGATATTTTTATCCGAATTTTCGCTTTTATATTTTAAAAGCATCGGCAGTATTTTTTCATCGGGGCTTTTATCATTGATAAGAACCAGTCTGTTAAGGCTTAAATCTGTATGCTTTAAAACGCTTTTAATACACTCCTGCGTATATTCAAAAGCATTATAAATCGGAACGATTATATCAATTTTTCTCATTTCCTGTATCCCCTTTTTCAGACATTTATACTTAATCCGGTATTCGTTTTGCTCAAATTCGGACTGAAATAAGCATCGCCTTTTTTATATTCATCGCTGAATTCCTTTATAAAATTGCTTTCTTCCGCTTCGGATTTTTCTGCATTCAAAAGCTTTTCAATTCCGAAAGAAACGGTCGGGTTGATTACAATTTGTTTTTGCTCTTTTAAAAGCTTAATGCAAAGCTCTAAGCTTGCGCAAAGACCTGAATATTTAAGAGAAAATCCGCCTGTTTCATTAAAGCATTCTTTTTTAATCAGAGAATAAGCAAAATTAACGCAGGATACATTATGAATAATTAAAAGCCTTTGCATATATGTCCCGACATCCTTTGGCGCGCCTTTATAAAGCAAATCACCCGCGCCGTTCATTCCGAGAATAATTCCGCAATGCTCAACCGCATTATCCTTATTAAAAAGCTTTGTGCCTACGATACCTACCGAATTATCCTGACAAATTCCGAGCAGCTCTTCAATATAAGTTGACTTTTCAATTGACCTTAAGGATTTATCAACAATAAAGATATATTCTCCCTCAGCCGAAGCTGCAGCAATATTTATATCCTCATATATATTTTTACCTTTTCCGACCGCAGCCATACCCTGCGGCTTTAAATCGGAAATAACAATTATTTCGATATTCTTATAAGCTGTATTATCCTTGATATAATTTAATTTTTTCGAAATTTTTTCTTCTGAAAGTCCGAAAGCATTAAAAATTATGCTCACCTTCGGATTTCCTTTAACAGAATATTTAAGCTCATAGCTTCCGGGCGTCAGTCCGTCGTCAACCGCAACAAAGGTATCAAGACTTCTTTTAACATGATCCTTTATTACCTTTTTTCCTATTTCAAAAGCATAAGGCTTTGAATCGGAATTCTGTGCTGTGGAATTCCTGTGCGCACGCCAATGATAGAGAACCTTTGGAATATGGACTATATGCTCTGTTTGCTCCGAAGCTCTCGCAACGATATCAAAGTCCTGACTTCCGTCATACTCGCTTTTAAATCCGCCGAGCTTATCCATAAGTTCTTTTTTAAAAACGCTGAAATGGCAGATATAATTCGCGCTGTTAAGAGTATACGGTGAAAAATCAGGCTTAAAGAACACACCGTAACGCGGACTCTTTAAAGTTTCAAGCTTGTCCTCATCCGAATATAAAAATTCAGCCTGAGGATTTTCGTTTATTGCTTTTACTACCTCAAAAAGAGAAAACGCCGGAAGCAAATCGTCATGATCGAGAAGTCCTATGAAATCGCCTGTTGCAAGCGACAGGGCTTCATTCGTGTTTCCCGAAATTCCCTTATTTTCGCCGATAAACTTATATTTAATTCTGCTGTCTTTTTTTACAAAGCCCTGCATATATTCTATAGGCTCTTTAGAGCCGTCTCCCAGACATAGCTCCCAATTCGGATAGGTCTGAGCGATAAGGCTGTCGACAAGCTCCTTAAAGAAATTTTCGGGAGTATTAAAAACAGGGACAACTATACTGATTTTAGGAGATATTTCGAACTTTGTTTTTCTCTGCAAAGAAAGCTCACTTTTTGTCGGCTCATTTGCTTTTATCCATTTGCGGTAAACAAGCTCCTCCGCAGTATAATCGGGGGAAAATTTAGAATACAGTGCTTTAGCTAACGCGCGCCTTTTTGAGCCAATCGGCAAAATCCTGTTAAAATTCATATTCTCATACCCCTTCTTTTTGCTTAAGCATATTTTCAAGGTTTAAAATATACTGCTGTTTATTTTCATTGTCATTTTTTAAATTTTCCGCATACTGCTCAAGATTTTTAATATAAACATTTTTATTTTTTAAATCCTCAAGCAAAGAAAGATTATCATTGATAAGATTATCAATACCTTTTACACTGCTTTGCTCTGCTTTTAAAATATTTTCATCTATAATTTCTTTTCTAAGATTACCGTCAATCTCAGAAAAGAAATCCTTGAATTCAAAAATGCCGAGCTTTTTCAGCAATAAATCAACATCTATCTTTTTTACAAGCTCATAGGAATTTATAACGGACCTGTAAATTAAGAACTCCGCCGGAAGAAAATCACATTCCCATTCCTGATCGAAAAAAATAAATGTTCCGTCGTTCTTATTATAAAAACAATTCTTAGCAACCATATCCCAAGGACACTTAGGCATATAATGAAGCTTTTTAAGCATCTCCTTATCCTTATCGGGAAAGATTTTTCTTATTTTCATAGAATATCTCTGACTGTATTTTAAAAGAACATTTCTTAATCGGTTAAGAATATCCGTTATAAAATCAAAATCGTTATAATGTTCGGCGAGTATTCCGTCAAGCAAAGGATAATTCTTAATAAATTTGCTGGAAATAAAATCTTTTTCGAAATTATCAATGATTTTTATATCTTCGAAACTCTTCAAGTCATCTATCGTTTTTCCGATATTATAAATGTGCTCCCTTGCCGCCTCTTCGGCAGGATACTTTTCTACTCTGTTTTCTCTTATAACTGTCATTAACCGATATTTTTCTTTCCTGCAGTTATTGAAAGAGACATATTTCACATCGGAAAAATCGCTTTTTAAAGAAACTTCCGCAAAATAGGAATCCGCAAAAATATCAAGCATTTCCGCCGAATTTTCGGTTAATGCCTTAAGAGCTTTTATTTCATCGAAAACTTTTATTTCATTATCAAGTATTTCGGGAGTAAACTTATCAAGATATCCTGAAGGATTTTCTAATTTTTCATTTAAGATAAGCTCTGTCGAAAAGCAATTCGGGAATACATAAAATCTGTTTATCCTTTCAAATCCGCAATTTTTCAGCTCATTTTTAACATCCGAAAATGTTTTTGAGGCTTCGGATAAAGAAGAAATTCCCGTCTTTTCGTTTAAATCATAGCGGCAAAAATCATTAAGGCTGAAATTGTTTTTACCGAAAATCAAAAGCTTTCCCTGCTCCGAAAGAAATTTCTTGACTTTTAAAACTGTTTTTCCGATTTTTTCATAATCGCAAATAAGAATGTAATCATAAACCGATTTTATGCTTTCGTCGGCTTTATAAACCGTTACATCCAAATTCTTTTTTGAAAGAAAATTTATAACTGCTTCATTTGCGTTTACGCAAAGAATTTTACTGTTACCTTTAAAAGAGTACCATTTGATAATATTTGTATTAAAAGCTTTAAGACACTCTTTATCCATTAAATAACCTCCGAAGAAATTTACCAGATATGAACGGTTTGATTGCCGTCCTTTTCAACTATATTCTGCTTAACACCCAACTCTTCCATCCAGCTTCTCGTTTCAACCGTTTTCCACTCTCCCGAATTAAAGCCTCCGCCTGAATTATTGTCCCATAACCAATCGGGTGTAGGCCAAAAGCAAAGCTTTGGGTCTATAATCTCATAAAGCTCCTTTGTTGCTCCGCTCTGACCGTGGTGGGACATCTGAACCGCATAAGATTTAAGCTTTGATTTACAGTTTTTAATCAGCTTTTCAGAAGACTCCGAGCCGGTATCGCCCAAAAATAAAAGCGACTTATTATTAAAACACATTTTGAAAACCATACTGGAATTATTAAAAGCATTTTCGGTAATCTCAGGATTTTTAATTCCGAGAATTTCTATTTTAATATTATCAATATAAAATTCCTCGGAAAGCTTAACATTATGCGTTTTCGATTTTATGCGGTTATTATTTATCGCATTATAAAATCTTTCCGCCTCCGCCGAACGGGCAGCCGCATATTTATTATACCAATCAACATCATTCATTGTATAATAGACTTTATTTATCTTGATATCGGTATTTTCAATAACATCGCATATAACGCTTGCGTGGTCTATATGAGGATGTGTAACAAACCAATAGTCCACTTTACCGCCGTGGCGGTTAATAAAATCGACTGCATTTTCGGTGTCGGCGCTTGTTCCGCCGTCAACCATTATCAATTTTTTATTGCGTGTTATAATACCGTAGCCCATCATCTGGGTCTGAGAATTATTCTTAAACTGAGTAATATAAATTCCGCTGTTATATATTGCTGTAAAAAACGAGGCGGAAAGAATAAGTAAAACCGCAAGAATAAGAGCGGTAATTTTAAACGAGCTTTTAATTTTTTTCATTTTCACCGGCTGTTTCCTTTTCTATTGAAATATCGGAATCAATTTTTAAAAGTCCGACGGTTTCTTTTGAGGAAATAATTTCTATTAAAAGTGCGTCATACTTTCTGTCAAGAACCTCAAGCTCTCCTCTTTTGTCAAAATGGGTACAGCTGAACGATAGAGTATATTTTCCTGCCGCAACATTAAAAATCTGTCTGAATGTGACGGTTGCAACAGTTCCCTTTTTATATAATCCGGTTGAAATTTTTTCAATCAGCGTATTAGTTCCGCTTATCGACAGTCCGCGGAAATCCTTTAAAGTCATAGTAAAAATCGGGTCATTAATATCCTTATTAAAGACAACTTTTGATTTTAAAACAACTTCCTTATCGTTTTCGATTGTCGGAACAAGGTTACCCTCGCTGTCAAACACTCCGTAATCGACAACCTCCGCGTCGCCGTTGCCGTAGGTTATTACCTCAGGATTTTCATTCAAAGCCGAGCGCCATGTATTTTCCGATTTTTTTATTCCTTTTTCGCCCTTAGGCTTCTCTTCCTGACTTCCGTCGTCAAGACCGACGATTATTTTTTTATATTTTTCTACGCCCTCTTTAACACCGCCGTCAAAAATCTTTTTTCCGCTGCTTATAATTATAGAACGGGTGCAGTTTCTTAATACATCGGTTATGCTGTGGGTTACGAAAAGAATAGTCTTTCCGGCTTCCTTAAACTGCTCGAATTTTTTAAAGCATTTAAGCTGGAAAGCCATATCGCCTACCGACAAAACCTCGTCAACGATAAGAATATCGGGGTCAACATTTATTGCGCATGCAAAAGCAAGCCGGGCAAACATACCGCTCGAATAAGTTTTAACAGGCTGATATAAATGGTCGCCTATATCGGCGAAATCTATAATATCCTGTTTTTTGCTCTCTATTTCCTGCCTTGTAAGACCGAAAACCTGTCCGTGCTGATAAATGTTTTCTTCTCCCGTAAGCTCGCTGTTAAAAGCGGTTCCGAGCTCAAGCAAGGAGCTGATTTTTCCATTTTTTTCTATAGTTCCGCTTGTAGGTGTGACAACTCCCGTAATCATTTTGAGCAGGGTTGATTTTCCTGCGCCATTTCTTCCGAGAATACCGAGAATTTCACCCTTTTTAAGCTCAAGGTTAAAATCCTTAAGAGCAACGAAAGAGTCATGGTTTTTATAAGCAGGTATAATTGTTTCAAGAAGTCTGTCTTTTTTTCTTTTAAACATTTTATACTCTTTCGACAGATTTTCTATCTTTAAAACGGTTTCGCCGTCCGTAATTTTTTTATCTCCCATATAGCTAACCCTTTCTTAAATCAAAGCACATCGGCAAAATCTTTTTTGCCGTGCTTAAACACATAATTTCCCCATACGAATAAAGCTATTGTTAAAGCCCAGAAAAAAGCAGTATAAAATCCGTGCCCGCCGGTGATTATTTTATTGTTGCCCATAAAGCAGTCCCTAAACCCTGTCACAAGATAGGTAAACGGCAGACATTTCATGATTCTTGAAATTGTATGGTGCTCGGCTATCATTGAAAGATCCCAAACAACCGGTGTAAGCCACATTCCGATTTGCATCATTATTCCGAGCAAATTCGAAAAATCGGGAACCAAAGTTGCTACCGCGGAGGTAATTCTTGTTATCGAAATTAAAAAGGCATAAAGCGAGATAATAAAATATAAAAGCTGTAAAACATTCGGAATAAATCCGAAAATCAGACATACAACCGTTGCGATAACCATTAAAAACAAAGCGACAAACGCATTGGCGGTAATAGAAATGACAGGAATGATATCTACCGGGAAAACTACCTTTTTAACCAGATAGCTGTAGCCTCTTATCGAATTGCTTGCACCGAGAATTCCGTCGTTTATCGCCATCCACATAGCCATTCCGGGCATAAACCAAACAACATAAGGCGCTCCGTCCGGACCGCTCTGCTTAAATATGTACTGGAAAACAACCACATACATCATCATAAATACAAAAGGCTGCAAAAATCCCCAAATACTTCCGAGACTGGTATTGGCAAATCTGTTTCTGAAATCATTTTTGCCGAGCTGCCATGTCAGTCCTTTGTTTTTCCAAAGCGTTTTAAAAAAATTCAAGCTTTTACACCTCTTACAGAACTTAAAAATTAGATACAGGATTATTATACCATTTATCGGCAAATTTCTCAATGTTTTTTTTAAGCTGTAACAAACAAATAAAGGGTAAGCCGTTTTTTCTATTGACTTATACGATTTTTAATTATAAAATTATTTTAATTTCATTAGGAGAAAATGCAATGCTGAATTTCAAGAAAATCAAAAATATACTTAAAAGCTTAATTATTATTGCCGCGGCGGTTATTTTAGTTCCTAATTTTTATGTCAGGTTTCTGTCTTTCGGGAAAATTAAAAAGCAGGAAAGCTGTTTTAAGGACGCCGACTGCATTTTAGTTCTCGGGGCGGGACTGCGAAACGGAAAGCCCAGCCCGATGCTCAGCGACAGGCTTGACGCGGCGGTTTCTCTTTACAAAGACGGAACATGCAAAAAAATCATAATGAGTGGCGACCACTCGGGCGAATATTACGATGAGGTCAACGCAATGAAAAAATACGCGATAGAAAAAGGCGCAAATTCAGAGGACATTTTTATGGACCACGCAGGGCTTTCTACATACGACAGTCTTTACCGCGCAAAAGAAATTTTCGGAGCGAAAAAGATAATAATAGTCACTCAGAAATACCACCTTTACAGGGCGCTTTATATCGCGAGAAAGCT
Organism: uncultured Eubacteriales bacterium; assembly: GCA_934466515.1. Lineage (GTDB taxonomy): Bacteria > Bacillota > Clostridia > Oscillospirales > Acutalibacteraceae > UBA737. The sequence goes on along the minus strand of CAKSLH010000002.1, from coordinate 282,385 downwards.
TGATATAACCGCCTGCGGAGTATCGGCGACCGCCCGCTCCTACAGCGGAGATCTATACAGAGAAGCACGAGAAATATTAGCGAGAGACAAGGACTTTTTAAAATGTATAATAAAGCCCAAAGCCGAGATTTCGGGAGAAAAAATCGACCTTGGCGAAAGCGGAGATATTACGAATGATAAATAAAAAATATCTTTTAGACAATACAATCAGGGTACAACGCTTCTCATAGCGGAAAATTTGTCCGATTATATTGTCTCGTCATTTGAAATACGTCAGTATTCCTGCATTCCTCGACTTCATAATCAAAAAAATTTTCTCGCTATGAGTCGAAGATTTTGTAAGAAAACGGCGCTGTTTAGCGGCGCGGCGCCCGACCGAAGAATACTGACGTATTGTGAGCGGAGGGCAACAATGCCGATAATCGCGCCGTTTCTTCAAAAAAGCATTGTACCCTGATTGTATTGTCTAATCAAATAACATAAGGAAAATCTTTTTAATTTGCGTGTCGACAGGCACACATTCGTCTAACATCTAAAGTCTGGTATCTAACATCTAGAGAATACCCCTCAGCCAGCTATCGCTGACAGCTCCCCTCTGTATTGACATTCGTCAATAAGAAGGGAGCCTGATTTTAGTTTCTGGCAAAACCCAAGCTTTTCCTAAAAACTACAGAAATATATTCACACTGTCAAGCACACATTGTTCTAATATCTAAAAAGCAATCCGCCCGTAATTCGGCACTGCCGAATTACGGGCGGTATATTTATTCCGATTTTATTTTTTATCGACTTTTATTGAGTCGGTTTTATAGATGAATTTAACGCTTCCGTCCATATCATCGGAAATTCCCGAGAACGATTTATAGTTCTTCGAAACATCAACGGTGGCTTTAGCTCTTACAACAAGAGTTCTTATATCTCCGTTTGCAAGGTCGGTAATTTTCTTTATTCCCTGCTCGTTGAACTGATTAAGACCGTCATTTAATTTTCCGGCTCCGTTTTTAAGCTCGGTAATTCCGTTGACTAAGGTGGGTGTTCCGTTCTTTAAAGTAAGAATACCGTTTGCAAGCTCGTCAATTCCCGCTTTAAGGGCATTTGCGCCTGCCGCAGCGGCGGTTACGCCGTCGGTATAGTCCCCTATTCCCTTATAGAATTCGTTATAGCTGTCAAGCTTTGCAACAGCCGTATCAATTTCGGGCTTAACGGTTGACTTTGCAAGCGTAAGGCACAAGCCCTTGATTGCGAGCTGTCCCTGTTGTGTACCTGCGGCAGCCGCAGCCTGAGCCACCTTCTGAGGATCCTGCATATTTGCGGCAACAGCTGCAATTGCCTGTTCCTGAGTTATCTGAGGATTAGCAGCGAACTGCTCATACAGCATATATTTTGCGGCGTCATAATAAGCAGCAGGAACATTGAGCTGAGCAAGCTTTGCGTTAAGAGTTGCATCCGCAATTGTGATAAGCTCGGCTTTCTGAGTATCGGTAGGGTTAGCTACGATATTTGTAAGCACGGTTTTATAATTTGCAATTGTAAGATTTTCAATTGTAATGCCTTTTGAGGTAACTGCGCTGTATGCACTGTCAAGTAAGGTTGTGAAAACCTGCTCGGCGCCTGCATTCAAAGAAGCATTATTTTCGGTGAGCTGATTAAGTCCCGAGTCAAGCTGAGTTGCGCCTGCCTGAAGCTGTTTTGCGCCGTCGCTCAATTTATTTATTCCGCTTATAAGCTCGGACGATTTGTTAAGAAGTGTGGTAAGTCCGCCGTAAAGCGCGGAGGAACCGTCCGTAAGTTGTTTCATCGAAGAGGTAACCTTATCAAGCTGACCCTCTAAATCAGAAACGGAATTGATTTTTGAAGTATCAATTTCATTGAAGATATTGTTTGCGGCAATTGTAACAGTGTTCGACATCTCGAATTTCTTGACATCGGCGGTTATTTCAACATAATCGGGAATGTCAAGCTTATCCTTTGAAATTGCGAGGTTGCTCTGAAGTCCGGGGAACGCAATTCCCGCAACAACCGTACGGTCGCCGTCATTTATAATTTTACCGTTTGTAACATTTATATTTGTGAAAACATCGTTATCAAGCAGCATTCCGGTAAGCATTGCGAAAGGAACATAAATCTTTTCCTGCTTTCCGTCAATATCAACGGTTTCATACTGATTGTTTGTGTATTCGTATCTAATTGTTACCTTACCGCTCTTTCCCGCAAGAGTTTTCGGGTCGACTGTCTTTCCGTCAAGCTTATAGGAAACAGAAAGCTTTACGGGAAGCTCCTTGTCAATATTGCCCTTATAATAGATATCGTTTCCCTGTGCGTCCCAAACGCGCATATTATCCGAGCTCATTGTGTATTTTTCATTGCCCTTGACATTTTCGGCATTTTTAAGCTCTGACTTATCGTTTATCGACGCGGATTTAAGAGAGTTCTTTATCCAATCGCTTACTATAATTTTTTCAACGCTTCCGTCCGCGCCTGCGATAACATAGACGGTTTCGTCTTTTGAAAGCTTATCAGTAAGGTCTGCAGCGGTCTGAGCGGCAGTCTTATTTTCGGACTGCTTATCTTCAGCCTTTTTATTTGAAGTTACGGCAATTGCGGTTACTGCACTGCCGACTGCCACTGCGGCGCAAAGAGCAACCGCAATAGGTCTTATTATACTTTTCTTATCAAGATGTTTCATACCATTGCCTCCGTTTTATTTTCTTTTGATTTAAGGACCTTTCCCATGCCCAATGTTGTTTTGCAGATAATTTTATCGAAAAGCATAAGCATAGCCGGCAAAATGAGAATTACGCATATCATACTGACAATTGCGCCTCTTGCCATGAGCATGCACATAGAGCTTATAATATCGATATCCGAATAAACTGCAACGCCGAAGGTCGCAGCAAAAAGTCCGAGACCGCTGACGATTATCGACGGGATTGAGGTTGAAAGCGCTTCGACTACGCTGTCACGCTTACTCTTTCCGCCTATTCTTTCGGTCTTATATCTCGTTGTCATAAGAATTGCATAGTCAACCGTTGCACCGAGCTGAATTGTGCTTATACAAATAGGAGCGATGAACGGAAGCGACTGACCGAGATAATGCGGCAGACCTAAGTTTATAAATATCGCAAATTCGATTATTGAAATCAAAATTATCGGAAGTGTTATACTCTTTTCAACAAACGCTATGATAATGAAGATTGCTACTATAGAAACAGCGTTTACAACCTTAAAGTCGTGGTCTGTTGTTTCAATCATATCTTTCATACAGGGCGCCTCGCCTATCAGCATGCCTGTTTTATCGTAGCTCTTAAGTATTTTGTTAAGCTTATCTATCTGGGTATTGACCTTATCGCTTGCAACCTTATATTCGGAGTTTATAAGCATAAGCTTCCAATTGTTGCTCTCAAGGGTGCTCTTAAGCTCCTCCGGAATAACTTCCTCAGGCACTCTGCTTCCGATAACCGAATCAAGACCGAGAACATATTTGACGCCGTCAACCTTTTCCATTTCGGCTGACATTTCCTTAACCTCTTTTGAAGAAAGAGACGCGTTTACAAGAACCATGTGGGTAGAAGCAACATCAAAGTCCTCTGAAAGCTTTGAGTTTGCTATGACATAATCCATATCCTTCGGCAGGCATTCGCCCAAATCGTAGTAGACCTCGCTGTTTGTCTTTGAATAACCGTAATAAGCGGGGGCTACAAGCAAAGCGAAGGCTACCAAGAATACGGGGAATATTTTGCAAACGCCCTTTGAGAACTTAGTCATATCAGGGATAATCGAGCGGTGGCGTGTTGCGTGAAGAGGTTTATCAAGCACAAGAATAAGAGACGGAAGAACTGTTACGCAGCCAATAACACCGAATATAACGCCTTTAGCCATTACGATACCTAAGTCCTTACCTAAGGTAAAGGTCATGAAACAAAGCGCCGCGAAGCCTGCAACGGTTGTAATTGAGCTTCCGACAACCGAGGTGAGGGTCTTCTGAATGGCGACCGCCATAGCCTCTTTATTATCGCTGTAAATTTCGCGCTGTTCATTATAGCTGTGCCAAAGGAATATTGAATAGTCCATTGTAACTGCAAGCTGTAAAACAGCCGAAAGCGCTTTAGTTATATATGATATTTCTCCGAAGAAATAATTCGTTCCGAGATTAAGAAGAATCATCATTCCGATTGACGCAAGGAATACGAACGGAACAAGCCAGCCGTCAAGCAGTATAAGCATTGCGGCACAGGCAAGAATTACCGCTATTCCTACATATATCGGCTCTTCTTTTTCGCAAAGGTCCTTAAGGTCGGTTACAAGCGCGGACATTCCGGAAACAAAGCACTGCTTTCCCGCAACCTTTCTTATTTCCCTTATCGCGTCCATCGTGACATCGGCAGATGTTGCGCTGTCAAAGAAAACAGCCATCATTGTTGCGTTGCCGGTATTGAAAGCGTCATAAATTTCATCGGGAAGCATTTCTTTCGGAATAGATATATCCGCAAGAGAAGAATACCAAAGAACGGTTTGGACATGGTCAACCTTTTTGACCTTATTTACTACCTTTTCGACATCCTTATCCGGCATGTTTTCAACAACTATAAAAGAAAACGCGCCTTTGCCGAAATCCTTCATCAGTTCGTCCTGTCCGATAACGGTATCCATACTGTCGGGCAGATAATTAAGCATATCGTAATTGATACGCGTTCCGATCATTCCTAAGACTGACGGAACCATCAGCACAAGCGTTAAAACGATTATTAACACTCTGTGCTTTACAACAGCTCTTGAAAATCGCATTTGTCAGTTTTCCTCCTTATAATCTGTTTCATAGTCGGCAGGTCTGTTATCCTTTAAAATTTTAACAGCCGCGAGGACCGTGAAAATATTAAGCATACCCTCAAAGAACATTGACGCTCCGAGCAATATCATAAGAATTCTGCTGCCTGCATGCGGATTTAAAAGAGCCGCAAGACCGAAACCGGCGGCTATAAGAGCCAGCACCAGAATCATCCACCATTTCCCTATGCCGAATTTTTTCGAATCGAGCGAAATCTGAATTTTAAACAGACCGTCGGTTAAAAATACGGCGCCGAGAACAATGCCGATAAGCTTGGAAAGTCCGCTGGGATTTGCAAGCATTAAAATTCCGAGTACGCCGAGCAGAATTCCGAACGCAAGGTCATACTGAAACGCAAGCCTGTAAATATCCTTTGAAAAATAACCTATTACCTTAACAACACCGAATACCAAAAGCAATATACCGCATATTACCGCAAACGCGTTCATGGAAAAATCGGGCTTGAAGATAAGAAATATTCCGAGAACGCAAAGCACTGCGGAAACTATAAGGTATCCTATTTTTGCCGTGTACATCGGACTTTTCGAAACACTCTTCATTGTTTTTCACTCTCCTTTTTTGTTTTCCGCAACACAGTATATACAAAAAAACCTGCCCTTTAAATGGGCAGGTTTAATTTCCGTGACGGATTTTCAGACAAACCGATAGGATTTGACCAAAAACAGACATTTGATTTCAGGCGGCAGATATTATACTTTAATGAATTTTTATTTAATTTCCGTGCCGTAAGGCACACAACGGTCTAATATCTAACATCTATTGCCTAAAATCTAAAAAATACCCCTCAGCCGCGCATAAAGCGCGCCAGCTCCCCTCTATTTCGCTTACGCGAAAAGAAGGGAGCCTGACTTCAGTTTCAGCAGAAACCCAAGCCTCCACTAAAGTTGTTAGGGGAGGTGGCAAAGCGAAGCTTTGACGGAAGGGTTTAGGTTTATCAAGTGCCGACAGGCACACATTCGTCTAATATCTAATATCTAATATCTAAAATCTAAAACAATACCCCTCAGTCGCGCATAAAGCGCGCCAGCTCCCCTCTGTTTTTCGGTTGCACCGAAAAAAGAAGGGAGCCTTGTTTTAAGTCAATTCTTTTCTTCCTTAATCCTGTTAATTATCTCGGCGGACATTCCTTTGCAAAGTGAGGTGACCCTTAAAAGGTTATTTATCGCCGTTTCTTCCATTCCGTTCATAAGCCAGCTTATCATAAGTCCGAAAATTTCGCATTTTATGAAATCGACAATTATCTTTCGGTCGGCTTCATCCACATCGCCATCTGTAAAAACAGTTCTGACATACATATTAACGGTATGGTCGCAAATTTTCATAAGCTCGGTTTCAAATCTTTCTCGGTTTACCGAATTAAAAATATGATAAGCCGCCTTTTTATTTTTTATGGCAAATGAAAAGGCATAATTAAAGCATTCGTCAACCGAATTTATAGAGGGAAATTTTTCTATAATTGCCTGAGTTTCCTCGCCGATAATTTCCTCTAAAAGAGACGGTATATCCTGAAAGTGATAATAAAAGGAATTGCGGTTTATTCCGCAGTCCTCAACAATATCTTTTACGCTTATTTTACTTAGCGGCTTTTCATTAAGAAGTTTCATAAATGACGCTTTTATAGCTTTCTGAGTAAAGTTTGCCATCGGTTCGCTTCTCCCCTATTTTTTATCGTAAAGACTGTTATGAGAAATTTCAATTTTCTCAGCCTCAAAAGCATTCTCGATAATACCGTTTATCTGCCTTTTAACGGGCTTTTTCTTTTCCGGCTTGCAATAATAAAAAATCACATAGCTTGCTCTGTTTTCGCCCAGCTCCGAAATCCCCTCAAAGCTGCATTTTTTCACATATTCGATTTTTGAAGCTTCGTTTACAACTTTCAAACAGATTTCTTTCATTTTTTCATTACTTACCTTATATGAGGCGGGAACGGTCACGCTGTCGAAATCCGAAATCTTTGTAATCTCAGAAATATTGCGGTTTGAAACCGTTATTATATTTTCATTATCTATATCCTTAAGTTTTGTTGCCTTTAAATTAAAGGAGATAACCTTTGCCTGAATTCCCTTATAGCTTACAATATCGCCGACCGAAAAGAAATCGTCAATTAGGATATTTGTTCCCATTATAATATCCTTTAAAAGGTCCTGCAAAGCGAAGCCCACTACCACGCCTGCAACACCGAGTCCTGTCAGCACGGAAGAAACATTTATACCGTTTATCTGGAGAACGAACAGCACGACAAATATTATTATGAAATACTTAATAATATTCGCAATAAATTTTGTATGGGTCATAAATTTAGAGGTACGCTTTTTGCCCGAAAGGAATTTTATCAGCACTTTTTTAAGCGCAAACCAAAACAAAACCGCCGCGGCAATAACCGCAAGGCTGAGCCAAAGATTTTTTGAAAATGCGATTTTTTCAAGCGTTTCTCTGAAACCTTCCATTTTTTCCTCCGACTGTCAAATATTATACTGATTATAACATGCTTTTTAAATTTTTTCAATATTTGTTTAAAGCGTCAAAAAAGCGGATACCGTTTCCGATATCCGCTATAAAGTAAAAATCTTTTTATTATCTGTTCTGTTTTTTCTTTTCTGTCAAAATCACTTTATCGGCAATTGCACCGCCGCTGATAAACAGCATAGCGATCCAAAGCGTAAGGTTACCGTAATATCCGGTCTTGGGAGACTTTGTGCCGCCGCTCTTAGCCGCATTAACCGTAAACTCCGTACTGCACTCGCCGTCATTATACATAACAGTCAAAGTGTGATTTCCGACAGAAAGTGTTTCAAGGTAATTCTTTTTCAGCGTGATAACCGTAGAGCCTGAAACGGCAGTATAGTTTTCCGCTGAAATGTTTGCACCGTCAATCTTAACGCCTGTAAACTTTGAAAAATCACCGTTTGCACGGAATGTCAGGGTTCCGTCGGTATTTTTCGTCCATGCGCCGCGGGCACCCTCAATAAATTTATAGTCAGTCGCCTTACCTGAAGCCTCCGGCGTCATAGTAAGCTCGGTTTCAAGCCACATGTTTTGCGTATCGTTTTCATCGCCTATGCGTTTAAATTTAACATACTGACCGTTGATTTTCAGCCTGGCATCCGAAGAAAAGTCATCATAATACGCAGAAACAAAAACTCCGTAATGATAGGTCTTTCCGGCTTCAAAAACGGTAATTTTATTTTTATAAATATCGCTTCCCCACTCAGGCTCGGTAGAAACCAGACCTGTATTGCTGTCAAGGCTCCACCACTCGCACCTGAAAGCATATTTTGCGCCGTCAGGCACCTTGCCTGTGAACACGGGCTTATCGCCGTCCTTGAAGCTTACGGTAACATTTTCTATTTCAACCAAATCAATGGCGGTCGAAGCAGGTATATTGATTGTTTTAATTGACGGGATATACATAGAACCGCTGACGAAAGGTACCGAAATTTTTTGACCGTTTACTGTAATAACGGTTTCACTGCTGAAAGAATATCCGGCTTTAGGCTTCAGCAATATGGAATACACATATTTTTTCCCGCTTTCAAATTTATCGAAGGTCGCAATATTGCCGTGCGAGCCGTTATCGGAATACCATGCGGCAACAGGCTCGTTGTTTTCAAATTCCTGCCAGCATTCATATTCAATCTCATATTTATCTGTATCTACCTCAGCGACCAGTGCAGTTTTCTTAGGAGCGTCGCCCGACTGATAATCAAACTTTGCATTTTCGACAGTTGCCGCGGCGATGCCGCTTGCAGCCTGACCGGTTTGTTGCACGGTCAGGTCATAGGTGTAATTACGTTTCTGATATTCGTGCATATCCAGAAGTTTAGTGAAAGTTCCGGTTGCATCCGGATTCTCACTGAAATACTGTTTTGCTGCGTCTAAATCCGTGCTAAACTTAACCGGATCGCCGGATGCGGGAGTAAATGTGTAAATATTTGCACTCTCAAAATGGTCAAGGATTGATGGTTGCCAAGTCCCGTTTTCTCTTGTAATCATCCCTTTGACTTGATACGGTGCTTCGATCTCGGTCTGAAGCTGTGACATATTGCTCTGCAACATGCCTACGGCGCCTTTCAGAAAAACCTCGGTACTTTTACTTACTTGTGTGGTTTCAATTACCGTACCATTGGAATCCTTAACTGAAACATTGGCAGTTACATTGACTTGTGTGTGATATGTGTGCTTGTTTTCAGTAAAATATGTTACTCCTTGAGGAAGATACTCCGGATTGGGTTGCTCGAGGGCAAATGCCGACAGCGGCACAAGCGACAGCACCATGCAAAACGTCAGTAAGACTGTCATCAGCTTGATTTTTACGGGTTTAGTTTTCATTGGTTTGCTCCTTTCGGTTGACTAAGTAATATAAAGTATTATAATTTTAACATAATCAAATTTAAAGTGCAGTATTATTGCCGAAAGAGTCAATGCCTCTTTCGGCAAGTTTTCTTATGATATTATTTTTTTTAAAATACACTGCGGCACATATAAAAAGTAAAAGAGAGTCACTTTCGCGACTCTCTTTTACTTTTAAGGGGTTTGAGGAGAGAATTCCTAATTTTTAGGAATTATACCTTCGAGGGTGCGGCTCCCTCTCGGTACAAGTATATGATAACTGATAATTTTGTATTTTGTGTGAACGGATTTTTAACTTTTTAGGGAATATATATTAATAAATCGGTACATACTAAGAACAGACAAAAAAATCAAGGAGAAATCATAATGAAATATACCGATTATTCGCAAAACAACAGTAAAAAAGCCAAAAAAAGTCTATATGCGGTTTTAGTAGGATGTATTGCGGTCCTCGCAATAGTCACAAGAATTACCGCAGGAAATGACGCAAAAAAAACTACTCCCGACAAAAAAAATATTTCATCATCGCAGAGCGGCAGTGCATATAATGACAGTAAGAAGGATAATTCCGTATCCTCGCCTGTTGAGCAGAAGGTAGACAGCGAGCCTTATTCAGAGCCTGCAAAAGCAGAGGTCAAGGAAAACAGCACCGCTTCCAAGCCTGCCGCGCAGACCTTTGTTTCGGCTGTTGACGGAACGGTAGCAAAGGGCTACAGCGACACGGAACTGCAATATTCAAAAACATTTGACGATATGCGCCTTCACACAGGAGTGGATATTGCGGCCGCAAAGGGCAGTAAAATAAAATCGGTTTCATCGGGTAAGGTAACAAATGTAGAAAACTCGCTTACAACAGGAAAAACCGTAACTATAGACCACGGCACCGTCACGGTTAAATACTGCGGACTCTCGACTGTTAATATTGCCGCAGGCGATACCGTAAACGCGGGAGACACTATAGGACTTCTCGGCGATATTCCCTTTGAATGTGCGGACAGCACGCATTTGCACCTTGAGGTTTACAAGGACAGCGCACCGATTTCTCCAAATGAAATTCTTAACATTAAATAAAATGCCCTCGACTTAATCGCTTAGGGGCTGATTAAAAAAAGGACTGCCGAAATTTTTAACGGCAGTCCTTTTTTAGCCTCCCTTTAGACAAGGGAGGCAGTTTTAACCTTTAACTAAAAATAAGTTCAATAAATCGGGAATTTACGGCAAAGTTCGCTTACCTCTTCGCTTATTCTTACCTTTGAGCCTTCATGGTCAAATACAGTATCGGCAATCCAATTTGCGATTATATCCATTTGCTCCTCTTTAAAGCCTCTGGTTGTAACGGCAGGAGTTCCTATTCTAAGCCCGCTCGTTACAAAAGGACTTAAGGTTTCGTTAGGAATTGTATTCTTATTCGCGGTTATATGTACCTCGTCAAGATATGCTTCAAGCTCTTTTCCGGTAATTCCTGTTTTTGAAAGATCTAAAAGCATAAGGTGGTTATCCGTACCGTTAGATACAATTTTTATTCCGCGGTTTTTAAGTCCGTCGCAAAGTCTTGCGGCGTTTTTGACTATCTGCTTCTGATATTCCTTGAATTCATCGGTCATCGCCTCGCCTAAGGCTACCGCCTTAGCAGCGATTATGTGCATAAGCGGACCGCCCTGAGTTCCCGGGAATACCGCCTTATCAATTGCCTTGGCAAGCTCCTCTTTGCATAATATCATTCCTCCGCGAGGACCTCTTAAGGTTTTATGGGTAGTAGTTGTTACAACATCTGCATAAGGCACGGGAGAGGGATGAACGCCTGCTGCTACAAGACCTGCGATATGAGCCATATCGACCATTAAATAAGCGCCTACACTGTCGGCAATTTCTCTTATTCTTTTAAAATCAATTATCCTCGAATATGCGCTCGCGCCCGCAATAATAAGCTTTGGCTTGCATTCAAAAGCGATTTCCTGCATTTTATCATAGTCAATGGTTTCGGTTACGGGGTCTACGCCGTATGGCACAACATTAAAATATTTCCCCGAAATATTAACAGGCGAGCCGTGAGAAAGATGTCCGCCCTGAGAAAGATTCATTCCCATAACGGTATCCCCCGGATTTAAAAGTGCAAAGAAAACCGCAAGGTTTGCGTTTGCTCCGCAGTGGGGCTGAACATTTGCATGCTCCGCGCCGAAAAGCTTTTTAGCTCTTTCTCTTGCGATATCCTCGACGATATCGACATACTGACAGCCGCCGTAGTACCTCTTTGCGGGATATCCCTCGGCATATTTATTGGTAAGAATTCCGCCTGCCGCAAGAAGCACCGCTTTAGATACGATATTCTCCGAAGCTATAAGCTCGATATTTCCTCGCTGGCGGTTAAGCTCCTTTTCACAGGCTGACGCTACCTCGCTGTCAAAAGAAGAAAGCTCTTCAAAAAAATTCATTCTTTTACCTACTCTCTTAAATTTAGAATTATTTTAATTATAATAACATATATTTATTTTGTTTGTCAATGGAATTAAAAAAACAATTTGTCCGCGTATTAAATACAGTTTTTAAGCAATATTTCGATTTTTGTTAATTATTTTAACCAAAAGCCGTTTAATGATTTAAAAAATAAGTTTTTATGATATTGCACTGAAAAAAGTGTAGCATTTTTATAGCATTTATGATAAAATGTCTTTATATTTAAAAACGGAGGGATTTTTCTAATGAAAAAAATCGTAGCAATGCTGCTCTGCCTCGCAATGGCTCTTACCTGTCTTGCAGGCTGCGGCGCAAAAAGTTCAAGCGGCAAGCTTACAGCTTATGTAATTGCTGAAAAAGGCGATACATATTCCTTAGGTCTTGCTAACAACTTCAAAACTGCTTTTGAAGAACTCGGCGGAAAGGTTGTAATGGAAACCTTCCCCACCAACACAACAAACTTCTCTGACTATTTACAGAAGGCACTCGACAACAATGCGGATGTTATTTTCGCTCCTAACTCGACAACCGTTGCCGCAAACCTTCTTAAGAATGCAGACGACCTCGGCGTTGAATGCCCGATTCTCGCAGGAGACACTTGGGAATCCTCAGTTATCTTAGACGCTATAAAGGGAACCGACCTTGAGGTTTACTGCTCAACCTTCTTTGACGAAAACGATTCGTCTTCCACCGCTGCTTCCGATTTCGTCAAGGGCTTTAAAAAATGGCTCAATGACAATAAGGATTATTATGAAATGAACGGCGGAAACGATATAGTTGCCGCAGTATCCGCTTTAGGATTTGACGCTTATAATGTTGCTCTTGCCGCAATCCGCGCAGCTGCCGAGGAAAAAGGTGCCGACCTTACATCTGTTGATGTTGCAAAGGCTTTATGGACCCTTACTTATGAAAACGGCGTTGCAGGTAAAATTCAGTTTGATAAAAACGGCGACGCTATAAAAGACAGCGCTTATATCAAAAAAGCAGGCGACGGCAAGTTTGAATTCAAGAAGCTTCAGACCGTTAAGAACGACGCTGTTCAGGCTACCGCTTTTGACTACGGCGACGCTCAGGGAATCAAGCTTGACACTGCTAACAAGAAGATAGTTGTCGGCGTTTATGAGCCTACTTCGGGCGCTAATGCCGCAGGCGGCAAGCAGGAGGTTATCGGAATTCAGTATGCTAACTCTCTTGACAACACCGTTGAAATTGCCGGCGAAAAGTACACCGTAGAGGTTTATGTAAGCGATAACGGCTCTTTGGAAGAAAACGCTGTTACAGCCGCTTCTAACATTGTAAGCAAGAAGGCTCTTATTTCTCTCGGCTCTTACGGCTCGGGCGTTTCCATTGCCGCTGCCAAGACATTTGAAGCAGCCTGCATGCCCGCAATCGGAATTTCCTGTACAAACGCTTCTGTTACAGAAGGAAACAACTATTATTTCCGTACTTGCTTCCTCGATCCCTTCCAGGGCTCTGTAATGGCTAAATTTGCTTGGGATTTAGTAAAATAATTAAAATTTAATTTTTATAGTACGGTAGGAATTACCTGCCGTACTTTTTGTATTGAAAGGTTTATTTATATGAATATTGTTCCTTACCTGATAAGAGGCCTTGCAACCGGCGGACAGTTTGCGCTTGTTGCCATAGGCTACACTATGGTTTACGGTATTCTGAAGCTCATTAACTTTGCACACGGCGATTTGTTCATGGTTTCCGGCATAATGCTGATTTATCTTGCGGCGGATTTCCCGACAATGCCTATCTGGGTGTCGGTTGCGGTTATGATTATTCTTACCGTATTTATAGGCTTTTTAATTGAAAAATGCGCTTATTCTCCCCTGCGTCAGGCTCCGAGAATGTCGGTAATGATTTCGGCGATAGGCGTTTCTTATCTTTTGCAGAATCTTGTCTGTTATATCACGGGCGGACTTTCAAAGCAGTTCCCCGATATTCCGGTTATCAGCGACAGTATCCGTCTTTTCGGAGTAAAAGACAAGCTTGCGGTATTTATTTCGCCGATTGTCGCTATTGTTTTAACCGTGCTTTTGGTCATTGTAATAAATCACACGAAGTTCGGAATGTCAATGAGAGCGGTTTCCAAGGATTTTGAGACCTCTCAGCTTATGGGAATTAAAATCAATAATGTTATTTCGGTTACATTTGCTATAGGCGCTTTCCTTGCCGCCGTAGGCTCGGTTTTATACTTCGCAAAGAATACGGGTATTAACCACCTTGCAGGCTCAACCCCCGGAATTAAGGCATTTATAGCCGCGGTTGTCGGAGGAATAGGCTCAGTCCCCGGGGCTGTTGTCGGCGCGCTTTTGATAGGCGTTATAGAAAGCTTATCGAAGGCATTCGGACTTGCGGATTTCAGCGATGTAATCTCATTTGCTTTACTTATAATTATACTCGTTGTTAAGCCTACGGGCATATTCGGCGAAAAAACCACGGAGAAGGTGTAAGATATGAAAAAAGGTATTTTTAATAAAAGAACTCTTTGCAATCTTGCCTTCATCGCTTTATTGCTTATCGGTCTTGTTGTAATTCAGTTTACCGTTCCCGAAACCTCTATGTGGTTTTCGGTTTTAAGAAAGGTATGCACATTTTCGCTCGCCGCGGTTTCCATGAATTTGCTTAACGGTTTTACAGGGCTTTTCTCCCTCGGTCAGGCAGGCTTCATGCTTCTCGGCGCTTATGCTTATGCGATTTTCACCATTCCTGTTTCTTCAAGGACAGCTGTTTTCAGAAATTACGGCGACAGCCTCATTCAGTTCCAGCTTCCGCTAGTTATAGGAATACTTATCGCAGGAATTGTCGCGGCGTTTTTCGCCTTTCTTGTAGGTCTTCCCGTTTTAAGGCTTAAAAGCGACTATCTTGCAATAGCTACTCTCGGATTTGCGGAAATCGTCCGCGGACTTGTTCAGCTTACGCAGTTCGGTCCTTTAACAAACGGACCCGACCCGATTAACTGCTTTACCGCTCCTAAGAACATTCTTGTTTATGTAGCGATAGCGGGAATATGTATTTTCATTATAATTCTTATGATTAACTCAACCTACGGCAGAGCCTTTAAGGCTATCCGTGACGATGAGGTTGCCGCAGAGGCAATGGGAATAAATCTTGCAAGACACAAGCAGATTGCTTTTGTTACAAGCTCATTTTTCTGCGGAATAGCAGGTGCTATGCTTGCAATGTGCAACACGAGCGTTTCCTCCGTTTCGTTCACATCAAGCATGACCTATCAGATACTTCTCGTTGTCGTTATCGGCGGAATAGGCTCGGTATCGGGCTCTGTAATCGCTGCATTTATCTATTATGCGAGCAGTGAATGGTGGCTTAAATTCTTAGATGTTGAGACCTTTACAAAAGCAGGAACAAAAATTCCGCTTTTAGGACCGGGATTTCGAATGGTTGTATTCTCCGTTCTTATAATGATCGTTGTTCTTTTCTTCAGAAAAGGCATTATGGGCTCTAGAGAGATTTCAGTTTATGACGATCTGGTTAAATTCGGCAGATTTATTACCGGCAAAAGCCGAAAGCAAAAAGCAAAGGACGGTGAGAACTGATGGCAGAGCATGTTTTAAAGGTTGAAAATCTTACAATGCAGTTCGGCGGCGTTATAGCCGTGAACAATTTTTCTATGGAAGTAAACAAGGGCGAAACCGTTGCTCTTATCGGACCTAACGGAGCCGGAAAAACAACTGCCTTCAATGCTATCACCGGAATTTACGAGCCGACGAACGGCGCTATATATTTTAATGACGAATTGGTTATCGAAAATCATCCTCAGGGCAAAATGAAAAAGCTCTATGCGGGAGAAAATTTCGGAAAATACAAAAAGGTTATTTCAAAAACTCCCGATAAGCTTACTAAGCTCGGCATGGCGAGAACCTTTCAAAATATCCGTCTATTCAAATCAATGACCGTTTTTGAAAATGTTCTTACCGCAAAGCATTTAAGAAGAACATCCAATCTTTTCACCGCGACTTTCAAGCTTAATTACAAGGAAGAGGAAAAAATGCGGCAGGAAACCCTTGACCTTTTAAAGCTTGTCGACCTTTTGGATGTTAAGGACGAAATAGCCACCTCTCTTCCCTACGGAAAGCAGAGAAAGCTTGAAATTGCCCGTGCTCTTGCTACCGAGCCGACGCTTTTGCTCTTAGACGAGCCCGCCGCCGGAATGAATCCGCAGGAAACGGAAGAGCTTACGGAATTTATCCATTTCATTCGCTCAAAATTCGATTTGTCGATTTTGCTTATCGAGCATCACATGAATCTTGTAATGGATATTTCCGACAGAATTTATGTTATTGACTTCGGAAAAGAAATCGCCGAGGGTGTTCCCTCCGAAATTCAGTCAAACAAACGCGTTATCGACGCATATTTGGGGGTTGCAGAAGATGAGTGAGAAAATTCTTGAAATAAAAGATTTAAGCGTCAATTTCGGCGGAATAAAGGCTGTAAACGATATTTCCTTTTATGTTGAAAAGGGTAAAATAATAACCCTTATCGGTGCAAACGGCGCAGGAAAGTCAACAATTCTGCGTTCAATCGCAGGCACTGTCAAGCCGAAAAACGGAGAGATAATCTTTGAGAATGAAAACATCTTAGGTCTTTCTCCAGATAAGATAGTTTCAAGAGGAGTAACTTTAGTACCCGAGGGAAGAAAGGTATTTCCTAACCTTACGGTTCTTGAAAACCTGAAAATAGGCGCATATTTAAGAAAGGACAATCTTTCGGACGATATCGAATATATTTATTCTCTTTTCCCCCGTCTTAAAGAGCGTCACTGGCAGCTTGCAGGAACTCTTTCGGGCGGAGAACAGCAAATGCTCGCCGTCGGCAGAGCGCTTATGGCCAGACCCAAGCTTATCATGATGGATGAGCCTTCTTTAGGACTTGCCCCGTTGGTTGTTAAGGATATTTTCAATATTATCAAAACAATAAATGAAAGCGGAATAACGGTTCTTCTTATTGAACAGAACGCTAACATGGCTCTTAAAATCGCGGATTACGGCTTTGTAATCGAAACAGGAAGCATAACACTTTCCGGAACAGGCGAAGAGCTTTTACGCAATGAATCCGTTAAAGAAGCTTATCTCGGAAAAAGCAAATAAAAAAGATAAAAAATATAAAAAAGGTTTTGATTTTCAACAGAACATTAAAAGCTCTTCTCGGTATTTTTCCGAGAAGAGCTTTTTTTAATTTAAATTTAAGCTTAATCGACATGAGTCTTTGTGCCGAAGAAGAACACCGCAACGGTTCCGGGACCGCAATGCGAAGCAATAATAGTTCCGATATCAAATATTTTTATTTTGCCCTTAAGATTTGGCATTGCCTTTTCAAGAGCGCTCGCGGTCATAAGCGCGTCTTCCATACAGTTTGACTGGCCGATAAAGCATTTTCCGTCATAATCCTTACCGTTATCTGCCTGCTCCAAAATTTCATTAACGGTAGCATTAACGGCATTTTTCTTGCCTCTTGCCTTATCGTAAGCCACGATTTTGCCCTGAAGATCAAGGTGCATTATGGGGCAAATGCCGAGTATCGAAGCGACTGTTGCGGCAGGTCCCGAAACTCTTCCGCTTCTTTTAAAATACTTGATATCTGTAGAAAAGAACTGATGGCAGACCCTTGTACAGTTTTCCTCCGCATATTTTGCGGTTTCCTCCAAGTCAGCACCGGTATCTCTGAAGTCGGCAACAGAATCAACAATAAGTCCGTATCCGCAGCAGCTGCAAAGCGAATCGACAATAATAAACTTTCTTTCGGGATATTTTTCCTTAAGAGTTTCCGCCGCTTTTCTTGCGTTATTGACAGACGGCGTCATTCCCGAGCCGAAAGCGATATGCAAAACATCGCCCTTTGCAAGCAGATTATCAAAATAATCGAGATAGGTATACTCGTTAATCTGAGAGGTGGTAGGAACCTTGCCCTCTTTTATAAACCCATAAAATCTTTCAAGCTCCGCTTTGTCTCTTCCCATATTGTCGACATATTCC
Source organism: uncultured Eubacteriales bacterium (assembly GCA_934466515.1). GTDB lineage: Bacteria > Bacillota > Clostridia > Oscillospirales > Acutalibacteraceae > UBA737. The sequence goes on along the minus strand of CAKSLH010000002.1, from coordinate 264,733 downwards.
GTTCCGTCAACCTGATAGGTATAAAACAGAACCGAAATATCTCTTCCGGTAACATAATCATAAGGCAAATCAACAGTTGATTCGCAGGATAGAATAAATTTTTCTGACATAACATTTCTCCGTTCCGCGGTTTAATTATTTTCGCCGCTTAAAACTACGAAATTATTATATTATAATTATAATTTTAAATCATCCTATTCTTATAAATAATAATTCTAAATATGAAAAAAGTAAAATAGAATAAAAAACGGCAATTCTACCGTAAGTAGAATTGCCGTAAAATCAGCCTTCGTTGGGCGAAGATTTCTGAATATCGGTGATTTTTCCGTCCTTAAGCTCAAATACAATATCGCCGCTTTTATCGGTGCGGTAGATATCGGATTTATGAGTTGTCAGTCTTTCAAGAAGAAGCTTATGCGGATGGCCGTAAATATTATTCTCTCCGCAGGAGATAATCGAATAGTCAGGCGAGGCAGCTGAAAGGAAATTTTCAGAGGTGGAAGAGCTGCTGCCGTGGTGACCGATTTTAAGAATATCACAGTTAAGGTCAATTCCGTCATTTTGCAGTCTTTCCTCAACAGAGGAGGAAGCGTCGCCCGTGAAAAGAATTCTTTTGCCCTTGTTTTCCGCCATAATACAAAGCGACCTGTCATTTTCCTCGGACAAATCGGGATAATAGCCGACTATTGTCAAATTGAAATTGCCGACGCTGAAATTCATTCCCTTTCTTGCAACATAAACTTCGTTTTCCTCTGCAAGAACGGATTTCTTAAGCTCGGTAACATCCGCAATGTTTTCATCGGTCTTAGCCATATCGGGCATAATGAGATTTTTGATTTCGAACATTTCGGCTATTTCGTTTGCTCCGCCGTAATGGTCGTCATGAAAATGAGTTATTATAAGTGCGTCTATAGTCTTAATTCCCTTTGACCGTAAGCTTTTACAAAGCTTGTGCGCGCTTTCGGGAGTTCCGGTATCAATCAGCGCGGTTCTTCCGCGACTGTAAATTAAAGTGCAGTCGCCTTGACCGACATCCGTAAAGCAAACGGTATCTTCCGCGTTTACAAGACTTGAATCCGAAGAAACTGCGGTATAATCCTTATAATTTCCCGAAAGCAGATACAAAAGAAATGCTGAAATAAGGGAAATACAAAGGATTGTGCCGAATACCTTTGAAAGAGTTTTAATTTTATCAGGTTTCATTCTTCACTCGCCGCTTCTCGCTCCATAAGCTGTTCCTTTGTTATAAGAACCTTTCTCGGCTTTGAGCCCTCATACGGTCCTACAACACCGCGTTCTTCCATTTCATCAACAATTCTTGCGGCTCTCGCATAGCCAAGCTTTAATTTTCTCTGCAAAAGAGAGGTAGAAGCCTGTCCGTTTTCAACAACTACTCTAATAGCGTCCTCAAGCATGGGGTCGGAATCGGGTCCGTCCTCGGCAAGTCCTGTGCTTTTCTGTTTTTCAACAGCCGCCTGACGCTCGATTTCCACCATAATATCGTCGCTGTAATCGGTTTTGCCTTCTTTTTTAACGAATTCTACTACCTTTTCAACCTCTGTGTCGCTTACAAAACAGCCCTGAATTCTTTTAGGCTTTGATGAGCCTACGGGGCTGAACAGCATATCGCCGCGGCCGAGAAGCTTTTCGGCACCTGCGGTATCAAGGATAGTTCGGCTGTCAATCTGAGAGGAAACGGCAAATGCAATTCGTGTGGGAATATTTGCTTTAATAACGCCCGTTACAACATCGACCGACGGTCTTTGTGTTGCTATAAGCAGATGCATTCCTGCGGCTCTCGCCTTAGCCGCAATTCGGTTTATAGAGTCTTCAACCTCGTGAGGCGCGGTCATCATAAGGTCGGCAAGCTCATCAATTATAATAACAATATGCGGCATTCTGCGAACCTCGGGCTCGTCAACCAAGGTATCGACTACCCTATTATAACCCTCAATATCACGCACCGAACGGTCGGCGAACATCTGATATCTTTTTTCCATTTCGCTTACCGCCCAGCCGAGCGCGCCTGCCGCCTTTCTCGGGTCGGTAACAACAGGCACAAGGAGGTGCGGAATTCCGTTATAAACGCCAAGCTCAACAACCTTAGGGTCAATCATAAGAAGCTTGACATCATCCGGCGAAGCCTTATAAAGAATACTCATTATAATTGAGTTAATGCAAACGGATTTACCCGAGCCTGTAGCGCCTGCGATAAGTCCGTGAGGCATTTTTGCGATATCCGCGACAACTATATTACCGCCGATATCTCTGCCCATAGCAACCGTAAGCTTGCTTTTAGAGGCAGTAAACGCTGTTGATTCAATAATTTCCCTGACGCCTACAACGGCGCTTGTTTTATTCGGCACTTCAATTCCGACAGCCGCTTTATTCGGAATAGGTGCCTCAATTCTTACTCCTGCCGATGCAAGGTTAAGCGCAATATCGTCGGCAAGGTTTGTAATCTTGCTTATTTTGACGCCTGCGCAGGGCTGAAGCTCATATCTCGTTACCGTCGGTCCGCGGCTGATATCAACGACACGGGTCTCAACATTAAAACTTTTAAGGGTTTCCACCAAATGCTGAGCGGTGGTTTCAAGCTCGGAATTAAGCGCCTTTGCGCTTACGGAATTTGAAGCCTTTAAAAGCTCTGCAGGCGGAAATCTGTAGCACCTTATCACATCGTTATCTTCAATTTCATTTGAAACCTTTTCGGTTTCCGCCTGAAAATCGACTGTAATCTTTTCGGGCTTTGCGGTTTCTTCCTTTGCGGCGTCAAGCGCATCATTAACATCGGTTGAGGAAACAACGGGCTTAATTTCGTTTACCGCCTCAGCACTGCTATCCGCACCGTCCTCGCCGTTATATGTATCTACAACCTTTTTCTGAATTTCGCTTAGAGGTCTCTTCCTTTCCGCAGACCGCTTTTCGGGGATATCGTCCACAGGAACATCTACATCAAAGCCCTTGATTATGCGAAGCTTTCCCTTTTGTTCTTCTTCATCATTCTGAGAAAATGTTTCCTTTGTCTGAGCAGAAACAGCCTTTAAGGGCTTTGAAACCGTTTTAAAAAGCTTAAGAAGAGTAGTTCCCGTTATAACCATAACAAGGACAAAAATCAGAATTGAAAGGGTTATAATAGCTCCTGTTTTTCCGAAGCCTGCGCTTAGCGGGTGAGAAACAAGCGAGCCTAAAACTCCGCCGCCTTTAACAGCTTCCTTTAAAACACTTCCTGCGTTCCAAAGCTTATCCCAATGGGCGTTAAATGTAAGCCCGTCGGTAAAATTCGCGATAGTATCAATAAGCGAGCCTATAAAAAGGACAAGAACGGAAATCTCCGAAATTCTTACCTTGACCGCAGTACTATTTTTATTGCACGCCGCAAGAACGGAAATCACGCCTGTTATAACAGGTAATACAAACGCCGTTATTCCGAAAAGACTAAACATAATATTATGCATAGAGGTCCAGACATTTTCACCCTTTATAAAAACGACAAACATAAAAAACAGCGAAAAGGCAAACCCTATTATAGAATAGAGCTGTCTTTTGGCATTCGCTTTCGTATTTTTCCTTTTTTTCGCCATATATGTACTCCCCACGGTTTTCGGCCGCAAAAGCGGCCTTTATTATATTTAAAAATTCATTTTTTTCCTGTTTCACACATATCGTTAAGGCATTTTATAACATCCTTAAGAGTTCCGAGAGAATCTATAAGCTTTTCTTCTACCGCCTGCCTGCCGTTTAAAACAGTGCCGACATCGGTTACAAGCTCTCCGGTATTCATCATAAGCTCGGTAAATCTTCTTTTCGTAATTCCCGAATGAGATGTGACAAATCCTGTAATCCTATCCTGCATTTTTGAAAAATGCTCCATCATCTGAGGAACGCCGATTACAAGACCCGTCATTCTGACAGGATGAAGAGTCATTGTAGCGGAAGGCGCTATAAATGACCTCTTAGCAGATACCGCAAGCGGAATACCTATTGAATGTCCGCCGCCTAAAACAAAAGAAACAACAGGCTTTTTCATTCCCGCGATAAGCTCCGCAATTGCAAGACCTGCTTCAACATCGCCGCCGACGGTATTAAGAATAAGCAAAAGACCCTCTATTTCCTTACTTTCTTCCACTGCAATAAGCTGGGGAATAACATGCTCATACTTTGTAGTTTTGCTCTGCTCCGGCAAAACCGTATGACCCTCAATTTCTCCTATTATTGTAAGGCAGTGAATTCTATGCTTTCCGTCAAACGCGGTTACGCTTCCCGTTTCCTTAATAACCTCAGCCTGCTTTTCGGCGTCAGCCAAAGCTGTTTCTTTTTTCTTGGTATTACTCATTACTATCCCTCCGCATTTATTATTTGAAGGAATTGAGTAACAATACATTTTAATTATACTATTTTCGGACAAATAATTCAAGTAATAAAAAAACCGTCTGAATAAATTCAGACGGTTTTGAAATTTTATAAAATCAATTGCAGATCGTAAGCTCTGTTTCTTTATCAAACAGGTGAATCTTAGCAGGCTCCATAGCGATTGTGATTGTATCGCCCGGTTTTGCTGTAGAGGTCGGAGAAACGCGTGCGTTAATAGCGTTGTCCTCACTGTTCATATAAAGATAGGTTTCAGCACCCATAAGCTCGGTTACTTCAACATTAGCTGTAACCTTGCCGTCAGCATAGGTTTCGATAAGATCGGGCTCATCGTGAATATCCTCAGGTCTGATACCCATAATAACTTCCTTGCCTGCATAAGCGTCAAGGCAGTTATCCTTATTCTTAGAAGCCGGAAGCTTAATTCTGAATTTAACGCCGGCTTTGGTCTTAGTATCTTCAGAACCGTATTCAACGAAGAAATCGTCTCCGTCCTTAACGAGTACGGAATCAATAAAGTTCATCTGCGGAGAACCGATAAATCCGGCAACGAAAAGGTTGCAGGGATAGAGATAAAGGTTCTGCGGAGAATCAACCTGCTGAATTAAACCGCTTTTCATTACAACGATTCTTGTACCCATGGTCATAGCCTCGGTCTGATCGTGTGTAACGTAAATAAATGTTGTACCTAAACGCTGATGAAGCTTTGAAATCTCGGTACGCATCTGAGCACGGAGCTTAGCGTCAAGGTTAGAAAGCGGCTCATCAAGTAAGAATACCTTAGGCTCACGAACGATAGCACGGCCGAGAGCAACACGCTGACGCTGACCGCCGGACAAAGCCTTAGGCTTACGCTCTAAGAGATGCTCGATATCAAGAATTCTTGCAGCCTCTTCAACACGGCGCTTGATTTCATCCTTCGGGGTCTTTCTTAATTTAAGACCGAAAGCCATGTTATCAAACACGGTCATGTGAGGATAAAGTGCGTAGTTCTGGAAAACCATCGCAATGTCACGGTCCTTAGGTGCGACATCGTTAACCAAGCGATCACCGATATAAATCTCACCGTCAGAAATTTCTTCAAGACCTGCAACCATTCTGAGAGTGGTAGACTTACCGCATCCCGAAGGTCCGACAAGAATTATGAATTCCTTATCCTTAATCTCCAAATTGAAATCCGATACGGCAGTGACTCCGCCCGGATAGCGCTTATACACATTACGAAGTGATAAACTTGCCATTGCGACAACCTCCTAAAAAATACACCTTTCATGTCTTTAATATTATAACAAATGAGTGCCCAAAATTCTATAATCAAGTCACACAATGTTTTTATCGGCAATTTAGTCAAATTAAATAAATGTAATAAAAAGTGCCGAAAAATCCCTTAAAACAGCCTATTTCAAGGCAAATTTTTCCATGCCGTCCTTAAGCTCAATGCACTCCCCCAAGCCGAGATTGTCAGGAAGCTTTAGTTCCCCTATCGAATTTCTGTGAAGCTTTTCTACACCCAAACCCACCGTTTTGAACATTCTTTTTATCTGATGATATTTTCCCTCGGTAATTGTAATTCTCGCGGTTTTGTTTCCTAAGCTTTTAAGCATAGCAGGCTTACATTTAGTTCCGTCCGCAAGAACGGGTCCTTTTTTAAATTCCTCAATCATACGGTCGGTCACCTCGCCGTCAAGCAAAGCGGTATAAACCTTTTTTACATTTTTATCGGGCGATATACATTTATGGGAAAACTCACCGTCGTCGGTTATGATAAGCAGTCCCGTTGTATCCTTATCAAGTCTGCCTACGGGAAAAAGCTTTTTTCTTTTTAAGTCTTCGGGAATTATATCAATTACCGTTTTTTTAGACTTGTCCTCAGTTGCGGACAGAATTCCTGCCGGCTTATTCATCATAATATAGATATATTTTTTATAGCTTACTTCTTTTCCCTCATATAAAACTTTGTCCGAATCTGCGTCAATTATAACCGACGGGTCGCAGATTTTCCTGCCGTTAACCTCAGCCGAGCCCTTTTTTATCTGATTTTTTATTACACTTCTCGATATATTCAGCTGATTTGAAAGAAATTTATCAAGTCTTAATCTGTCCATTTTTGCTCCGTATCATTTTTCAAAAAGCGGAAGCATAAATCCCGAAAGCTCTCTTGAAGAAATATCTCCGCCTATAATTTCACCCTTTAAAACTATTAAATTAGCATAGGTGTTTTCACCGAAATTTTTTGTATCGGTCACTTTATATGTATAAACCTCGGCTTTGCAGCCGCTGTAGGGATAAAGGTCAAATCCCGATTTTTTCTGAATTTCATTATAATTTTTATAAACATCAGAAAACTTTTCGGGAATTATAATTACCTTTTGGCTTTCACATTCCTCTTCGGTTTTAAGACCGATACTGCTTAAAAATTCAAGCCTTAAAGCATTGGTCTTTCCTGAAATCCTATTTTGCTTTGCCGCCGAAAATTCTCCCGAAAGCGCAAGAAAAAGCATAAACACAGTTGCAATTACCGCTATCGTTTTTTTAGAAAATAAAACATAAAGCTTCAAAACTATCCCTTTACAAGCCTATGCGAAAATTTAAAGCTTTATTACTTTTCGTTTATCAGACAAACGGCATGCGCCGCTATTCCCTGCTTAGTTCCCGTAAAACCCAAGCCCTCTTCGGTAGTAGCCTTAACGCTGACACAGGAAATATCAATACAAAGCGTTTTTGAAATATTTTCGCGCATTTTTTCAATAAACGGCGAAATTTTAGGCGCCTGCGCAATAACAGTTGAATCAATATTTATAATTTCAAAGCCGTTTTCGCTTAAAAGCCTGCCTGTTTCATTTAAGAGCTTTAAAGAGCTGATATCCTTAAACCTATTATCATTATCGGGAAAATGCTTTCCGATATCGCCTAAAGCCGCAGCGCCGAGAAGAGCGTCGCAAATTGCATGAAGAAGCACATCGGCGTCAGAATGGCCTAATAGTCCTAAATCGCTTTCGATTTCCACACCGCCTAAATAAAGCCTTCTGTCCGAAACCGATTTATGCACATCATACCCGTGGCCTATTCGCATTTTTCTTCCTCCCTGACGATTGCTTCTGCCAAAATAAGGTCAAACGGCGTTGTAATCTTGATATTTGATTTATCGCCGTTTACGATTATAACCCTTTCGCCTGCGGATTCCATTACCGACGCGTCATCCGTAAATTCTGTATCATTGCCGCTTTCGCAAAATTTTTTATAAAGCTTGCTGTCGACCCCCTGCGGAGTCTGGGCAAGATAAATGTTATTGCGGTCAAGGGTCGATATAACGGCTTCGTTTTCGGCTGACTTTACGGTATCGGTCGATTTAACAGCGCAAAGACAGCCGTTTGCTTTTTTCAGGGCGTTAACACAGTCAAAAATCATTTTATCCTTAACAAACGGCCTTGCCCCGTCATGAATTAAAACCTTATTTTCGCTGACACTTAAGCACGCCATACCATTTAAAACCGACTCATGTCTTGTTGACCCGCCTGAAACAATATCGGTAAGCTTAGAAATCATATATTTTGAAGCAAGCTTATCAACATCAGCTTCAATTTCAGGTCTTGTTACGACAATTATTCTCGAAATATACTTTGAATTTTCAAAAGCAAGCATTGTTCTTACAATTACGGGAATTCCGCCGATTTCCGCAAGTTGTTTATCAATTCCGTTCATTCTTGCGGAAGAACCGCCCGCGACTAATATAACAGGCACTGCGTCGGCGCTTACAGAGCATACCTCGCATTTTAAAGTTTCGGTTTCTAAAGCCAAAATAAAATCTCCTTTAAAGCAACAGGCACAACACCTTTATAGATGCTGTGCCTGAAAAAATTAAGCTTAAAATTATTCTTCGCCGTTATCGGAACCGCAATCATGGCAATCGTCGCAATCGCAGTCGAAATCAAACTCAAGCTCTGTTCCGCAGTTGGGGCATTTCATACCTTCGTCCTCAAGCATCGACTCGTCAAGATAAATTGTATCGTGGCAAGCAGGGCACTCAATTTCATAAAGGTCATCATCCTCATCGTCACAACAATCGCAGTCGTCATCGCATTCATCGTCGCCGTAAACGATATCTTCAACATTTGAAAGGTCCTCGTCAACTGCGTCAATCTGCTCGGACATATCGTCGCAAGCGTCCTCAATATCGCAGATTTCCTCTGTTATATCGCCTAAAAGGTCGATAACAGCGGCAAGGATTTTTCCTTCCTTGGTTGTTTCGTCAAGCTCAAGACCGCTTGCAAGGCCTTTTATATAAGCAATTTTTTCGCAAATATCCATTTTTATTCTCCTTTTATTTTTAATTATGCTCTTTCCATATATTCGCCCGTACGGGTATCAATACGGATAACCTCGCCCTCGTTTATAAAGAGCGGAACGCGGATCTCGCAGCCTGTTTCAAGGGTTGCGGGCTTTGTAGCATTAGTAGCGGTGTTGCCTGCAAAACCGGGGTCTGTCTTAGTAACGGTAAGCTCAACAAATGTCGGCGGCTCAACACCGAAAACCTTTCCCTTATAGGAAAGAATCTTACAAACCATGTTTTCCTTAACGAACTTAAAGTTGTCTCCGAGCTCACTTCCGTTAATCGGGACCATATCATAGGTTTCCTGATCCATGAAATAGTAAAGATCTCCGTCATTATAAGAATATTCCATATCCTTGCGCTCAATAAAAGCGGTGGGGAATTTAGCAGTCGGATTATAAGATTTTTCTACAACCGATCCGGTTATAACATTCTTTGTTTTGGTTCTAACAAAAGCGGCTCCCTTTCCGGGCTTAACATGCTGAAACTCGATAATCTGAAGAACCTGTCCGTCCTCCTCAAAGGTTACACCGTTTCTGAAATCTCCGGCACTGATCATATTTTCTTCCTCCAAATAAATTTATACTAATAACATTTTAAAGTAAAAAGCGCATTTTGTCAAGTAAAATACTTATTTTTTAGACCATGTCGAGGGCGAGAAGAAAATAAGCAGCGGATAGATTTCAAGTCTTCCCAAAAGCATAGCCAAGCTTAATACGATTTTTGAAAATCCCGAATAGATATTGAAGTTCATATCGGGACCGACCATTGCAAGTCCGGGTCCGATATTATTAAAGCAGGACGCCATGGCGCTGAAATTCGTTTCAATTCCGAAATTTTCAAAGCTTATAAGCAAAAATCCTATGACAAAGCAGAAAATATAAACCGCCAAGTATGCGGAAACGCCGCTTAAGGTATCGTTGTCAACCGTTTTGCCGTCATATTTAATGGTGCTTACCGAGTGCGGATGAAGCATTTTTTTGATTTCTCTTTTTATAATCTTTAAAAGCAGAATTACACGCGATACCTTAAGTCCGCCGCCCGTAGAGCCTGCGCAGGCACCAATAAACATAAGAAGCAGCAAAAGCGATTTTGAAAGAATGGGCCAAGCGTCAAAATTATCCGTAGCATAACCTGTTGTGGTAATTATTGAGACAACCTGAAAGAACGAGGTTCTCGCCGTTTCTTCGACAGACGCAAAGCGAGAATGAATATCTATTCCGATTACTGCCGTGCTGACGGCAATAATTCCGAGATAGCACCACATTTCGCTTGTTTTAAGAGCGGATTTGAAATGCCTTATAAGAAGCAGGAAATAAACATTGAAGTTTATTCCGAAAAGCATCATAAACACTCCTATTACCCACTGGCAATAAGGACTGTAGGAGGTTACGCTGTCTGATTTTATACCGAAACCTCCCGTACCTGCCGAGCCAAAGGACAGCAAAACGCTGTCAAATGCAGGCATTCCGCCGCAAATAAGCATTATTATTTCGACTACCGTCATACAAAAATAAATTATATAAAGAATTTTCGCCGTATCCTTGATTTTCGGAACAAGCTTTCCTACGACCGGTCCTGGGATTTCGGCGCGCATTATGTGCATTGACCTGTCGGAAATATTCGGAATTATCGCCATAACGAAAACCAAAAATCCCATGCCGCCTATAAAATGCGTAAAGCTTCTCCAAAAGAGCATTCCGTGGCTCATTGCCTCGACATCCTCAAGAATTGAGGCACCGGTAGTCGTAAAACCGCTGACGGTTTCAAAAAAAGCATTTATATAATTAGGTATTTCCTTGCTTATTACAAACGGAAATGCGCCTATAAGTGCCGCCGAAAGCCATGATGCCGCAACAATAGCAAAGCCTTCTTTGGCATAAATAACGCGGTTTTTTGACCTGCATATAAGAGTGAGCAGAAGTCCCAGCACAAAAGCTCCGAGAGCGGTTATTGAGAATGCCTTTAACGCCGTCCACTCCTTATACCCTGCGCTGACTGCCATAGGCAGCAAAAGCAGAGCCGCCTCAATCATTGCAAGCTTTCCGATTATTCCGAAAATAGCCTTTTTATTCATTCCCAAACTACCTCATTATATCGGAAATATTGTTTATCTGCCTGTCGGCGGCAATTACAACAACGCTGTCTCCCGCCGCAAAAAAGTCATCGCCTGTAGGAATAATGGCTTTTCTTTTTCTTAAAATTCCGGCAATAAGAATATTTTTTTTGAATTTCAGTTCTCTTATCGGAATATTTATATACTTGAAATCGGGAGAAATGAGGAATTCCACCGCTTCTACCCTGCCGTCCATAAGCTTATAAAGCGTTTCGATATTGCTTTCGAGCGAATTTTCAAGCGCTCTTGCATAGCGCGACACGACATCGCAAACGGTCTTTTTAGGCGAAATAACCGTATCAAGTCCGAGCTTATCCGCCATATAGCAAAGCTCAGTGCGGTTGACCTTGGTTATAACCTTAGGAACGCCGTTTGTCATAGCATAATAGGATATAAGAATATTTTCCTCGTCCATACCCGTAAGGGTTACAAACGCGTCGCACGAGGTAATTCCCTCTTCAAGCAAAAGCTCCTGCTCGGCGCCGTCGCCGTTAATAACGGTAGCCCCCGTAAGCTTTGCGCTTACCTCCTCGCAGCGCTTTTTATCAAGGTCAATAAGCTTGACATCGGTGCCTGCGTCAAGAAGCATTTTAGAAAGATAAAACGCTGTCTTGCTCGCTCCCAAAATCATTACATTTTTTGCCTGCTTTTTAGCAAGTCCCATTTTTCCTATAAGCTTCTGCACCTGAGACGGAGCGGCTGTAAGACCTATGCGGTCGCCGCTCTGAAGGACAAAATTACCGTCCGGAATATAAATCTTTTCGCCTCTTTGAACCACGCAGACAAGGAAATTGCAGGAATATTTCTTTCGCATATCAATAAGCGCCATTCCGTTAATTGCGGAATCCTGCTTTACAACAAGCTCGATCATTTCGAAGTTTCTTGAAAATGTTTCTATATTAACAGCGCTCGGAAGCCTTAGAATATTAAAAAGCTCATGCGCCGTTAAAAGCTCGGGATTTAAAGAGAGCGACAAATCAATCTGCTGCTTTATAAATCCGAGATTTTTTTCATTGTATTCGGGGTTTCTGACCCTTGCAACCGTGTGCTGAGCGCCCATTTTTTTAGCAATTATACAGCTGAGCATATTAAGCTCATCCGAGCCTGTCACCGCTATGAACATAACCGCTTTATCAATTTCCGCCTCGGTTAAAATATCATAATCGGCGCCGTTTCCGCAAAGGCAGATTACATCATAAATGTCCCTGATATCGGCAATCGCCTCGGGGTCGTTATCAATGGCGACGACATCATGTCCCTCTTTTACAAGATTGGCAATTAAGGATGTTCCTATTTTGCCGCAGCCTACAACAACAATATTCATATCAAATCTCCTGTTTTGACATTTTGAGTTCAAGTACATATATAATACTACTATCAATTTCAAATTTCAACTACTATTTTTAAATGTGTTGACTTATCTTTACCGCATAGTATATAATGTTTGTGTCAGAACTATCGCGCTAAAGGACGGTATACTTATGAGCAAAGGGAAAAAAGCGCTTATTATAACTCTTTCTGTAATTCTCGGAATTATACTTATATTAGTATCGGCTTATTTTGCTTTTTATTACAGCGGAAAGAACAAATTCCACCGCTCGGATAAAAATATTGAAAACTCAAAGATTTCCGAGGTCGATAACGACCCCTCTTTAATTGAATATCAAGGCAAAAAATATAAGCTTAACGAAAACATTATCAGCATTCTGTTTATAGGAATTGACAAAGAAAATCTTTCTTCGAATTTGGGCTACGGCAAAAACGGTCAGGCGGACTGCCTGTTTATCATGACGATTGACACCTCGGACAAATCCATAGATGTTATTCCCGTTTCAAGAGAAACTATGGCGGATGTCAACATTTATGCCGACAGCGGAAATTTCGGCGGAACGCAAAAAGAGCAGATTTGCCTTTCTTATGCTTACGGCAACTCTCCCGAATCCTGCAGTGAAAATGTATTAAGGTCTGTTAAAAGAGCTATGTACGGAATAAATATCAGCTCCTATGTTACAGTCGACTTAAAGTGTATAGAAAAGGTTGTCGATTCTATAGGCGGAGTTGAGCTTGTTCCTATTGAAACAATTAAAACTGATAATTCAGGCACGATTTACGAAGGAAAAAGCACTAAATTAAACGGTAAAAAATCCGTTGCCTATATCAGAAGCCGAGACGACGATATTGAAGCAAATTCAAGGCGCATGGAGCGTCAGAAGCAGTTTTTGACCGCCTTTGCCTCAAAGCTAGGAAACACAATTTTAAGCAATCCCTCAAAGCTTACTTCATTTTATAACAATATGAAGACCTATTATTATACGAACATTGATTTTTCTCAGGTCACCTATCTTGCTTCGAACTTTTTAGCAGGAAATATCGGAAACAGCTTTAAATTTCACAAAATCGAAGGAACTCTTCAAAAGGGCGAAAAATGGATAGAATTTATCCCGAACGAAGAATCGGTGCTTGAAAATATTATAAATGTTTTTTACATAGAAAAGAAGTAAGGCTTCTAAATTTTCATATATTAAGAAAAAGCCGGCAACCGATAGGTATAAAAGCCTTTCGGTTGCCGGCAATTTTTTTATTTTACCTGAAATTATTCGGTTGTGAATTTTTTGCGTGCCTTATAAGAGGTGTGCAGATCATGGTGCGCTTTATGGCCTCCGAAGCCGTCATACCATTCGCTGTAAAGCGTCTTTACAACGGGCGATTCATGAGACATGCGAAGCGGCATTGAAGCGTCCTGATCATAAAGAGCCTTAGCCCTTATCGCCTTCAAGTCAACCGTATCTCTTATATACTGCGGCTGGATAGGCTGACCGCCGCCGTTTACACAACCGCCGGGGCAGCCCATTATTTCGATAAAGCCCCATCCGTCGGGATTGCCAGAGGCAAGCTTATCCATAACGCACTTTGCGGCTGCAGCGCCTGAGGCTACGGCAATCTTAAGGTCAGTTCCGCCGACATTGACGGTGGTTTCCTTAAGTCCGGCTGTTCCTCTTACAGCATCAAGCTCAACAGGCTCGTTTGCCCCGTTAAGCCAAGCGTTCGCGGTTCTTACAGCCGCCTCCATAACGCCTCCTGTTGCGCCGAAGATTACAGCGGCACCGGTATCCTCTCCGAGGGGATTATCAAATTCCTCATCGGGAAGATAAGCAAAGTTAAGACCGGCTCTTTCAATCATTCTGCCGAGTTCTCTTGTTGTTATGGCGATATCAACATCGGGAACTCCCGCGGCGGACTGATCCTCGCGTCCGATTTCGAATTTCTTTGCGGTACAAGGCATAACAGAAACGGAAACTATATCCTTAGGGTCAATTCCCATTTTATCAGCCCAATAGGTTTTAATAACCGCTCCGCCCATCTGCTGGGGGGATTTGCAGGTTGAAAGGTGCTCCAAAAGCTCGGGATAATAAAGCTCGCAGAATTTAACCCATCCCGGAGAGCAGGATGTTATCATCGGAAGTGTTCCGTTATTTTTAATGCGCTCTACTAACTCGCTTGCTTCCTCAACAATTGTAAGGTCTGCGGCAAAGTCGGTATCAAACACCTTATCAAAGCCTATTCTTCTGAGTGCCGCAACCATTTTGCCCTCGACATTTGAGCCAATAGGCATATTGAAGCACTCGCCGAGCGTTACTCTGACAGACGGCGCAGTCTGAACGACAACCGTCTTATTCGGGTCTGCAAGAGCCTCCCAGATTTTCGCCGTATCGTCCTTTTCGGTAAGAGCGCCTGTAGGACATACTACGGTGCACTGGCCGCAGGAAATACACGGAACCTGAGAAAGCGAAAGGTTAAACGCCTGACCGATATTGGTATCAATTCCGCGGTCATTAGCGCCTATAACGCTTACGAACTGCTCATTGCAAGCCGCAACGCATCTGCGGCAGAGAATACATTTATTATTGTCCCTTACAAGGTGCGGAGTTGTGGTATCTATCTCATAATGAGGCTTAAAGCCCTCAAATGCGGATTCCTCTACTCCGTAATCGCGGCAGAGCTTCTGAAGCTCACAGTTGGTCGATCTTACACATGAAAGGCACTTCTTTTCATGTGTAGAAAGAATAAGCTCTAAGGTAGTTCTTCTTGCCTTCTGAATTTTTTCGGAGTTGGTAAGAACCTCCATGCCCTCGCTTACGGGATAAACACAGGCAGTTACTATACGGAAGCCTCTTCCCTCATTTGCCTCGACAACGCAGATTCGGCAAGCTCCTATTTCATTTTTTTCTTTCATAAAACAGAGCGTCGGAATTTCAACGCCTGCTTTGCGGGCAGCCTCTAAAATAGTGGAGCCCTTCGGCACGCTGACATCTATGCCGTTTATTTTAACATTTATCATATCCATTATTTACGGCTCCTTTCTTAAACCTTGCTTACTGCTTTAAACTTACAGTTGCTCATACATACGCCGCACTTGACGCACTTATCAGGGTCGATAGAATAAGACGGAAGCTTATGACCCGGGGCAACATAAGAAGTTTTTACTATAGCGGAAGCAGGGCAGTTTCTCGCGCACATACCGCAGCCGATACACTTATCTCTGTCAATATTAAATGTAAGAAGATTCTTACAAACACCCGCGGGACACTTTTTATCGACAACATGAGCGACATATTCCTCACGGAAGAATTTGAGAGTTGCAAGAACTGGGTTAGGAGCTGTCTGTCCGAGACCGCAGAGAGAATTCTGCTTTATGTACATGCAAAGCTCTTCAAGCTTATCAAGATCCTCTAAGGTTCCCTTTCCGCTCGTAATTTTATCGAGCATTTCAAGAAGTCTCTTTGTTCCTACACGGCAGGGCGTACATTTTCCGCAGGACTCATCAACCGTGAATTCAAGGAAGAATTTAGCCATATCGACCATACAGTTGTCCTCGTCCATAACGATAAGTCCGCCTGAGCCCATCATACATCCGATTGCGGTAAGGTTATCGTAATCAACCTCTGTATCTATAAGGCTTGCGGGAATACATCCGCCCGAGGGTCCGCCTGTCTGAGCCGCCTTGAATTTTTTGCCGTTCGGAATTCCGCCGCCGATATCCTCAATAATATGGCGGAGAGTTGTTCCCATAGGAATTTCAACAAGTCCTGTGTGCTTAATCTTTCCTCCGAGAGCAAATACCTTTGTTCCCTTGGATCTCTCAGTTCCCATTGAAGCAAACCAATCGGCACCGCGGAGAATTATTTGAGGAATGTTAGCGAAGGTTTCAACATTGTTTTCAACAGTCGGAGAATTATAAAGACCCTTAACGGCAGGATAAGGAGGTCTCGGACGCGGCTCGCCGCGGTTGCCCTCAATAGAAGTCATAAGAGCGGTTTCCTCTCCGCAGACAAACGCTCCTGCACCGAGGCGGATATGAAGGTCGAAATCAAAGCCCGAGCCGAAAATATCCTTGCCTAAAAGTCCGTATTCATGAGCCTGATCAATAGCTATCTGCAGGCGCTTAACAGCAATAGGATATTCTGCTCTTACATATACATAGCCCTGAGTTGCGCCTATAGCATAGCCTGCTATAGCCATTGCCTCAATTACGCTGTGCGGATCGCCCTCTAAAACCGAGCGGTCCATAAATGCGCCCGGGTCGCCCTCGTCCGCATTACATACTACATATTTCTGAGGAGCCTTATTCGGAGCGCAGAGAGCCCATTTTCTTCCTGTCGGGAATCCGCCGCCGCCTCTTCCGCGGAGGCCTGAATCGGTAACGGTCTTTATAACCTCCTCGGGGGACATTTCGGTTAAAACCTTACCGAGAGCGGCATATCCGTCCATAGCGATATACTCGTCTATATTCTCAGGGTCGATAACTCCGCAGTTACGAAGAACTACACGGTTCTGCGATTTATAAAAGGCAGTATCGGAAAGAGAAACATTGCCCTCTATCTCATCAGCCGTATTTCCCGTATCGTTATAAACAAGGCGCTCAACAATGCGTCCCTTTAAAAGATGCTCTTCCACGATTTCCTTTGCGTCCTCGGGGGTGACGCGGCTGTAGAAGGTGCCGTCCGGATAAACTATAACAACAGGACCTAAAGCGCACAAACCGAAGCATCCTGTCTGTACGATTTTGATTTCCTCGGAAAGTCCGTTTGCCTCTATATTTTCGGCGAAAGCTTTTTGAATAGCTTTACTGCCCGAAGAGGTACATCCGGTACCGCCGCATATCAGTACATGTGCACGAATCATTTTTTTACCTCCGCTTAATTTTTAGAGTTGGCAATGGTGTATTCTGCTACTACATTACCGCCCTTTAGATGTTTTAACGCAACCTCTTTCGCCTTTTCGGCGGTCATTTTAACATAGGTTACTTTTTCTTTTCCTGCCTCGAAAATCTCGACAACAGGCTCAAACTGGCAAATTCCTATACAGCCCGTCTGAGAAACGGTCACCTTATCGGAAAGACCGAGACTGTTTACTTCCTCAACAAAGGCATTAAGAACAGGTCTTGCGCCTGCGGCTATTCCGCATGTCGCCATTCCGACTACCACGCGGATATTGTTAGAGCCCTCGCGGATAACGACCTTATCCTTCATTTTGTCCTTTATTGCCTGAAGCTCAGCTAATGATTTCATTTATATCATCCTTTCTTAATTTTCATACTGCTCGGTTAAAAAATCCTTTATCCATTTTATAACCTCATAGTTATCTATCGGGACGCCGTCAAGAGTATTTTTGATTTCTCTTGTATCAAGAAAAATTTCTTTTTTATCGGTTTTATGCCTAAAGACGAAATCTCTTTCGGGGTGTCCTAAAATAAGAGTTGTTATAGTGGAAGCGGTATCTCCGAGAGGAATAAAATCAATGCTTGATTTTATAAACTCGGCGGACACTTTCGTTCCGTGCTCTTCTTTATATTTATTTTCAGGCTTTGACTCTATTTTAAAGCTTCCGCCTGTCTGCTCGGCCTCCATTTTAAGAAACGGAATTCCGAGCCCCACTTTTCTGGTTTTCCTTGTTGTATAAAAAGGGTCTGTTACGGATTTTAAGGTTTCTTCGTCCATTCCGCAACCGTTATCATTTATTATAATCCTAAGCCTTTCGCTGTCCTCTTCGACCGTGATTTCCGTAAGCAAAGCGCCTGCTTTAACGGAGTTTTCCGCAATATCAAGAATATTAAGGGATAATTCTTTCATTTTTCACCTCTTAAATACTTAAAAAGCTCATGCCTTATTTCGGTTTCGTTTCCGTCATCGCAGCTGAGATTAAAATAGCTTTCTTTATCGCGAAAATCGGTAAGATAATGCGCGTCCGAGCTGACTATTGTTTTTTTATCCGACAAGCCGTATTTAACAGTGTAATCCTCTATATTTTTTGAAAGATTATATTCTGCAAAATCAAAAACAGGACTTTCGGGCATTGCGCCGAGAACCGATATTATTCCGTTTGCCTGTCTGTCGATATGCGCAGGATAGCAAATTCCGCCGTAATTTTTTACAAGTCTATCCGCCGCCGTCAAATCAAGAAGAGTTGCATTAGGCAAAAGGTCCTCTTCAAAGCCTATAATGTTATCGGACCTATCGCAGATAAGCTGTTCGCCGAATATCTCAGCGCGGTTTTTAATTCTCACCCTGTTTTTATCGACCGAATCAGAAAATTCAAGTGCAGCTTCTAGCTCCTCGAACAAGCAAAGCAAATGGATATCCTCAGCGGTTGTAAGCTCCATTCCCGCAATCGGAACAATTCCGAAATTCCTTGCCGCCTCAAAAAATGCGGGGCAGTTTTTGCAGGAATTATGGTCGGTAAGAGCTAATATATCAATTCCGCAAAGAGAAGCCATTCCGGCTATATTGCCCGGCGTGTTATCATTATCGGCACATGGCGATAGGCAGGAATGAATATGAAGATCATAATAAAATTTCTTCATAGCATTTTACTTAAGTTAACCGCTGTTTCATAAATCGGAAGGCAGGATAAAATAACATTTATCTGCTTTTCCTTTACAATCTTTAAAACATCCTCTTCAAGGGTTACGCCCTCGGCAAGAATTATACACGATACATCTGCAAGCGACGCAACCGCCGCGGTATTGACATTCGACATAATGGTTATCCAAGCGTCGCTTTCTTTTGCTCTGCCCATAACCCAGCTTAAAAGGTCGCCTATATAAACACCGTCTATATTCCGCTCGGGCTCTGCGATATTAAGAGCGGTAAAATTCGGCTTTTTTGAAAGCTCACCTACTGTCACTTTTCATCGCTCCTCTTTTCGCAATATTTTTTTATTAGACAGCTTGTAATATCGGCGGTATTCTTAGCTACATCCTCCGCAAAGGCTCTGCATGTAGGCGCTCCGCAGGAGCCGCAATCAATACCGGGGAGAGTTTCCCTGATTTTTTGAATATCCGCCATCATTCTCATTGACTCCGCCATAGTTTGACCCAGCTGAGTTATCGGGTGATACTCGGGCAACGAATCAAACAAATAGGATTCGGGGATATATTCAAGCTCCTCTTTTGTAAGCGTATTCTGAGAAACGGGTAAGTACCGCCTTAATGTCTGAATTCTCGCCTTTGCTATAAAGGGGTTTTGCATCGTCAGCACTCCGCCGACGCAGCCGCCCGTGCAGGCATTAAGCTCAATAAATTCAAGAGGCGGAATATTTCCGTTTTCAATTTGGTCGAGAACATGAATAACATTATCTATACCGTCAGCGGCAAGATAGCTGTCATTTAAAATTGCCGAAGCCTCGCCGCCCGTTCTCGCCCAGCCGAGACCTATCATTCCCGACTCCGAAAGCGCTTCAATATTATTATCGCCGTGCATTTTACTTATCAGCATAAAATACACATCGCTTATAGAAACCGCCTCATCAATAAGGCTCTTATAATCTCCGAAGCCGTTTTTTATGTAGCTTACCTTTGCAGGACACGGAGAAATAAAGCAAACTCCGATTTCTTCATCCTTAAGCTGCGGATTTTTTCTTTTAGCCCTTTCTCTCGCAAGCCTTGCCGCCACCTCCATAGGCGGGAGCATGTGAATTATATTATCGTTAAGCGAGGGAAATCTAAGACCTATAAGCCTTACGACAACAGGACATGCCGAACTTATTGCGGGCTTTTTAACACCCTCTGTTTTTAAATACTGTCTTGTGTAAGCCGAGACAAGCTCAGCCGCCTTCGAGACCTCAAAAACATCGTCAAATCCTATTCTTAAAAGCCCGTCCAAAACATAGTCAATGTCCTCAAGATTATCAAACTGCCCGTAAAGAGTAGGAGCAGGCAAAGCGATTTTCCATTTAAACCGCTCCATACTTTTAAGACTTCCGCAAACGGCTTTTTTTGCTTTCTGCGGACAGACTCTGATACATTCTCCGCAGTCTATACATCTGTTAGGGTCAATCGCCGCATGGCCGCGCCTTATTCTTATAGCCTCCGTTGGACAGTGCTTAAGGCATGTTGTGCAGCCGTTGCATCTTGATTCGTCAAGGAAAACAGAATGCTCATAGCTATGCATAAAATCACCTTAATTTAGTTATTCATTGATGAGGAATATTAACTTCCATAGTAACCGTAGTACCTACGCCGAGTTCCGATTTAATATCCATGCAGTCGGTATATCTTTTCATATTCGGAAGACCCATTCCGGCGCCGAAGCCCAAGGACCTGATTTTATCAGGCGCGGTGGAAAATCCCTCCTGCATAGCCTGTTCGATATCTTTTATCCCGGGGCCGTGATCTGTAAGAATAATCTTAATACGGTCCTCATTCACCCTGACCGACGCTTCTCCGCCGCCCGCGTGAATGACCATATTGATTTCTCCCTCGTACATTGCAATCGAAACCCGTCTTATAACCTCAGGCGAAATTCCGAGCTGTCTTAAATTCTTTTTGACCTGCACGGAAGCCTGACCGGCGGAAGTAAAATCCTCTCCGTCTACAATAAAATCAAAAACAAGCTCTTCACTCATTTTCTTACCTTATTTCCGACAAGACCGTTCGCATATAAAAGTCCGCACGCCTCATACATTCTTTTATCGGTCGCCATAACTACAATTCCGGCGTCTTTAGCCAGCTCAAGCATTTCATCGTTCGGCATTTTCGAGCGGACAAATACAATACATATCATATCCATCATTTCAGCCGTTCTGATAACCTGAGAATTTACAAGACCCGTAAGCAAAACAGCCTGATCCTTAACATAGGCCAGAACATCGCTCATAAGGTCGCAGCCGCAGGCGGAATAAACATGCCTTCCGACATTTTCTTCGCAGCAAAGTACTTTAGCGTCAAGCAGGTCGCGCATAGTGCTTATTTTCATACAGACAGTTCCTTTTTAAATATTCTATCAGTCGGCATACTTTTCAAGTATACCGTCAACATCGTCGGCAGTAAGACGGCCGTAAACATCATCGTTTACCGTAAGAACCGGCGCAAGTCCGCAAGCGCCTATACAGCGGCATGCCGTAAGAGAAAACTTTCCGTCGGCGGTACATTCGTCAGCGCCGATTCCGAGCTTTTCGGAAAGCTTATCGAATATCTCGCCCGAGCCCTTAACATAGCATGCCGTTCCGAGACATACCGAAATGTTGTACTTCCCCTTAGGAGAAAGAGAAAACTGCGCATAGAAGGTTGAAACACCGTAAACCTTTTCGAGCGGTACTTCCATACCCTCAGCTATCTTTTCCTGAACCTCTAACGGAAGATAGCCGTAGATATCCTGCGCTTTCTGCATAACTACCATGAGGTTACTCTTGTCATGCTTGTTTTCGTCTATAACCTGCATGAGCTGAGCTTCCTGCTCGGCAGTTCCCCTGAAAGGAAGTCTGCTGATTTTTTTCTTCATTAACAAAATCCTCCTCTGAAATAATGTGTATTGATACGCTTACCTTAAAAAATCCGCATAATTAAGCTTTTTGCGGCAAATAATAATATGCGTAATATATACTCTGTTATTATATCATAAAAAGCAAATCTTGAAAAGTCTTTTTTTGTCGATTTTTTAACCAAAATAAAACTTTAATATTATCGAAACCGCCCAAGATAAAAAAATTTAAAAAAAGGCTTGATTTTTCTGTCTCCATAGTGTATACTATATAGGCGCTCAAAAATTAAATATCGCGAGGTGGAGCAGTTGGTAGCTCGTCGGGCTCATAACCCGAAGGTCGTTGGTTCAAGTCCAGCCCTCGCAACCAAAGAAAAACCGCTAAGTTTAGCGGTTTTTTCTTATTTGTGCTTTAAATAATTTGCGGTAAAAAAGTTCGTTTGGCCAATTTTTGGCCAACGACGATAAAAATATACTATAAAAAGCAACCCCGAGCTATTGCATTTCAAGCTTTAGCTCGGGGTTTATTATTTTTAAAAAATTAAATTTTCTTGGTATGCTCGGTTAAGACCTTTGTACCTGTAAAGGGTTCCTTGCCTAAAAGCCTTTCGACAAGAAGCTCGACGGTTTTTTCGTCCGCACCGTTATTTACCTCAACTATTGTATGCTCCTCGGCAAAATAGTCCTCGGCAAAAAACGGCGAGCCGTAATTTATAATAAGCTTTTTATTCTTATCGAACAGCTGGGAAGCCCAAACCATCATAAACGAAACGCTCCAAGAGGTCGCGTAATCCATACTCATTGAGAAAATTGTAAGGTCGTATTTCGACTGCAATTCGTCGATATCGTCCTGCCAACAAACGCGTGACGGAACATCATAGATATCCCTTTTAACCTCTGCGTTAAAGCCTGCCTTATTAAGAGCGTCGGCAAGGTTAGAAGCCGCCTTGCTGTTTTCATTTTCAGCAGCGTTTACGATAAGGATATTCTTAACCTTATCGGTATTAAGCGGCAAAAGACCGATTTCATTTTTATATTCGCAAATTCCGTGTGCCGTTACTCTTTTGCTGATTTCATCCGCCTTTTCGGCTGTAGGCTCCTCATATTTCTTTTCCTTTAAGGCTTTATTTCTGAAATCTCTCATTTTCTGAATTCTTGCGAGCGCTTCATCAAGCCTGCTCTCGGGAATTTCTCCTGACAGAATAAGCTCTTCTATTCTGTCAGCCGCTTCTACAGGCGGCCACAAAAGAAGGTCCGCACCGCTTTTAAAAGCCTGAACGGTTTCTTCTATAAGGTTGCCGGTCGCCATACCGCCCATAATAAGCGCGTCGGTAACAACAGCGCCTTCAAAACCGAGCTCCTCTTTTAAAAGGTCGTTTGTAAGTCTTTTTGAATATGTAGCGATAGGATAGTAACCGTTTTCATATTCATCGGTATATGATTTTAAGGAGACATGGGTAGTCATTACGCTTAAAGGAGAGGTTTTAAACAGCTCCTTATAAAGATATCCGTAGGAACTCATCCATTCATCGAAATCAAGAACATTTCTGCCGTGGCCGAAGTGCATATTTATACTGTTTGTTCCAAGACCCGGGAAATGCTTTAAGGTTGCGCAAACGCCCTGATCCTGAAGACCTCTTACAACCTCGCTGTAAACCTTAGCTGTAAGCTTCGGATCGTCGCTTGCGGCATAAAGCGGCATTGAGCGGTCATAAAGCAGGTCTACGCTCGGACCTAAAAGCCAATCGACACCGTGAAAATTCATCTGCATGCCTAAAAGCTTTCCGTAATCATAAGCGTCCTTTAAATTTTTAGAAGAAACAAGAGCGCTCGGACCGCAGGAGTACTTAGCGCCTGTAATCCCTGCACCGTCTGCACAGACTAAAAGCGGAACCTTAGAATATTTTCTGCACTCGCAAAGTCTTTTATAAGAAGTGCCCGTTCCCATTTCGACGGTATCCTCAGCCCCGGGGAGTACCGAATAATACATGCCTCCGACAGGATATTTTTCAAAAAATTCCTTAGGACCGCCGTGCTTATTTATTTCTCTGACGGTTACGATAAAAGTCTGTAAAATTTTTTCTTTAAGCGTCATTTTTTAACCCCATTTTTTATATTTGATATAATGCAGTATAGCATAAACATAAAATGAATTCAACGGTTATTTTTCCGAACTACAGCGTGTCAATATTGAATTCATTATTTATTATATTATCGGAAGATTTTAAGTCAAGCCCTCTTTTTTTAGTTAAGCGTACTTTTTTTACATTTTAAAATATTTACAATTTATTGATTATTAAATGCTTTTCCCGAAATATAATAAAATAAAGGAGCTGAAAGACATGTATAAAAATATTGAAAAAGAAAAAAAGCTTTCGCTTAAAGATTTAATCGACTACAGCGACGGACAGGTTGTAAGCAAAACCTTGGTTCAGAATGACAAGGTCAGCATGACTTTATTTTCTTTTGATAAGGATGAGGAAATTTCTACCCATGCCGCCGGCGGCGACGCTATGGTTACGGTGCTTGACGGAACGGGCAAATTCACCGTCGGAGGGAAAGAATATATCCTGACAGAGGGCGAAACGCTTATTATGCCCAAAGGAATTCCGCACGCTGTTTACGGCGAAGAAAAATTCAAAATGCAGCTAACCGTTTCTTTTTAGGCAAAAAACATCCTTTGTTTTCACTTTCCGAAAACAAAGGATGTTTTTTATTTTTTTAAATATTCGATATAATTATAATCGCTTTCCCCGCTTCTTTTTATCATAGTATCGGTTATCTGATTTTTAAGGCTTTCGGCTTTTTCCTTTACACTTTCTCCCTCGGGATAAAATGGTCCGTCAATAAAAGCGGTAGCCTTAGGTCTTTTAAAAAGCTTTGATTTATTGTAAGTAACCGTCATACAAAATGACGGTTTTTCGAATTTTACGGGGAATTTAAACGAAGTGTCCGAAAAGGGTCTTATAAATGTGCAGTATTCCCAGACGTGCGCCTCGGGATAAATTACAATACATTTATTCTCATTTAATCTTGTCTTTATGCTGACTGTTAAGCTTTTTAATCCTTTAACGCTCTCTATCACGGGAAGAGCGCCCAAAAAGGGAAGGATTTTTCCGATTACGGGAATTCCGTAATTCGCAGTGCTGACAATTGTATAAATTCTTTTAGGAAACAGCGCATGGGCAGGAGTAAAAACATCGCCTATAGGCTGGGTGTGATTGGCGAAAAGAAAATAACCCGTATTTTTAAAACCTTTAAGCTTTTTTCTTCCCTCAAATTTTATATGCAGAAAAAACCTGCAATAAGGATAAGATAAAATCACGGCGGCGCCGTAAATTACAGCTGAGAGAAGTCTGTCCAAAAAACCGGTTCTGATAAATTTATAATCATCGCCTAATTTTATATCCTGATTTTTTGTCTCCTCAAAATCCTGCGTAAGGCTTTCATAATATCTTTTTTTAACTTCCAAAAGCCTCACCCTTAAACCCTGCTATATCCGAAGCGTCGAAAGAATAATCAAGCGGCTTATTATATACCTCTTCATAGCACTGCTTTTTAAGCTCATAATCCCTGTCTGCAAGAAGCTGAGAATTTTCCTTGACGCTTAAATTCATATCGGGCTTAAGCAAGCCTAAAACATGCATTACATATCTTACCTTTTTAAACTGCTCGGATGCATCCTTATCGGTATCTATAACCTCGACAAAGCAGGAAAGGACAGGAACATTAAGCTTAGCCGCATAATAATATGCTCCCTTTTTAGGCGGGCGGGGCTTGCGGTAATTAAACCACATTTCCTGTTCGGGATAAAGAAGGACCGCTTCGCCTTTATCAACTGTTTTTTCCTTTAAAATTTTCATAAAATCACGGGCAAGATAATGCGGCTCGGGCGAAATCGGAATAGTATCGGCATAATTCATTAAAAATCCGATTATTCCCGTCATTGCAAAGTTTGATGTCTGGCTGATTATATTAAGCCTTTTATCAAGCTTATTTGTAAGGTATCTTACAACCGTATTTTCAAAAGGACTGAAATGATTGCTCGTTATTATAACTCCGCTTAAATTTTCGGGAATTTTTTCAAGCCCTTTTATAACCGTATCGTGATTTATAAAGACAGTTGCGGTTTTTGCAATAAAGACCGCAGCGTTTCTCTTTATTTTATAATTAAATGTATTTCTGTTTTTAATATAATTATCTGTTATAAGCCTATTCTGGTCGTTAGTCAGCACGGGGTCGTTAAGCTCGACTTTATTATGGAATTCGCCCGACTGCGAGTATTTTTTTATATTTTCAATTACTTCGATACGGCCGTTATCCTTACTCATAAACGGATTTTAACTCCTTTTTCAAGCATTTTTTTGAAGGTTACTTCGTTGCTCTGAATTTCTATTCCGCGCTTTACCAAAAGCTCCATGCAATCCTTATCGGATTTTTTCTGCTCATCGGAATAATTCTTCTTATACTCCTTTATTTCATCAATATATCCGCAGTCCTCGGCATATTTGAAGAATTCCTCTTCGTATTTTATTCCGTCATAGCACCAAGGCTTTGAAAACAGATTATAATGAATGAGCTTCGGCTCTGAAACAGGTACCGAGCTGTCGGGCATGGTATCCCACTTTTGGTCAAGATAATAAATCTTGCCGTTGCAGATAGCGTTGATATAATCCTGATCGGGCGCTATGGAATCAAAATGATAGGTATTTAAAAGATTTAAGAAATGTTCTTCAAAACCTGTGTCTCTCATTTTTTTAAGATTCATAAGAAGAACGCCTGAATTTATATATTCGTCTCCCTTTACACCTACTGCATTTTCCGTATAAGCTACAAGCGGAGGAACATCGGCAATCGAATAATCCCTGCATGCGCCGATAAAATTATCTCCGATATCGGTTTCATAAAGCTCCGCAACATCGCCAGTTAAAACAACATCGCTGTCGATATATATTCCCTTGTCATACTCAGGAAACATAAGCGGAATAAAAAGTCTGAAATAAATAGTAAGAGTAAAATAATCGCAGCGGAGCCTGTTGCTCATGCGGTCGGTTATAGACTCAAAGCTGTTTTTCATCGGAATGCAGTCAACCTTAAAATTATCCCTTGCAAGCTTTTTAAGCTTGTTTATATTGTTATCGTTCAACTCCTGATAAAGCACAACCGCTCTGTAATTCTTATCCTGTGAAGAATTCCTGACAGCGGAATTTATCGCCGCCGCCAAAAAAGGCGCATAATTATCGTCTACCGTAAAAAATACCGGAATTTCATTTTTCATAGCTTTCTTTCTCCTTTTCATAGCTTTCAAAAAGCTTATTATAATCTTTTATTTTAAGAACATTTTTAACCCTTTCGGTTTCCCACGGCTTGACCGTCCTCGTTCTTATATAAGGGAAAAACAGAAATCGGGTTGAAAAATGCTGAAAGACGGTTTTATCGTTCGGGTCTCCCTGCTCATTATAAATTCTGCTTATAATATTCTTTTCGCAGATTTTATTAAGAGCGCTTTGGTCGGGCATGAACATTCTTTTATTTGCGCAAAGCTCTCTGCATTTTAAAAAGGTCTTATTTTCTCTGACCCTTTCCATATTTATAAGCAAAACGCCCGAATTTATATAATCGAATTTAAACCGCGATTTTTTAAAGAAATACTTTCCGTAGCGGTCTAAAGCTCCGCAGATATCGCAGTCCGACATATCGGTATTGTAAAACTCTAAAAAATCCTTTCTGCAAAGAACATCTGTATCAAGGTAAAGAATTTTATCGGGTATTTCTTTGACCTCGTCCGCAAAAAGGCGGAGCATACAAAACGGGGTGAACCTTGTTTTAACATTCGCCTGCGGAATATTTTTAAAAAACATCTCGCTGATATCCAAAACCAAAGCAAAAGAATTTTTGTTTTTTCTTTTAAGCGTTTTTGTAAGCTTATCTTCAAAATCCTTTGAAATAGGAAGCTTTTTTTTCTCGGGCAGGCCTGCCGTAATAATATAAATGCAAAGCTCTTCCTCGGTACAGGAAATCAAGGATAAAGTGCTTAAAAGAATTCCGTTTTTCATATTTGCGTCTCCGCAGTAAAGAATATTCAATTTTTTCACCTCACTTGAAAACATTTTAACATAAAAACCGTTTTTAAGTCAAGCTATATTAAATTCTACCGCTCTACTTGCCTTCTACCGAGAGTAGAATTGAAAAAATATATTCTACCGTGCTTTACAAGCAATGAAAAACATGATAAAATATCAGAAAACAAAACGGTGATAAAAATGAAAAAATATCATATTTTCGATATGGACGGAACCCTTGCCGATTCAATGCCTGTATTTGCGCAAAATCTTTTAACCCTGCTTAAAAATTCAGGTGCTGAATATCCCGACAATATAATTCAGATTTTAACGCCTATGGGCGGACTCTTAGGCGCTGAATATCTCGTAAAATTAGGAGCGGCGAAATCAGTTAACGAGGTCATAGAATTTATAAACGGTATCGCCGACAAGGCTTACGGCGAACAGATAGACTTAAAGCCCTATGCTAAAGAATACATTGAATATCTTTTTAAAAGCGGTTGCAAGCTATATGCTCTTTCTGCAAGCGCTAAAAAGCATATTAAAATGTGCTTTACAAGGAACGGTATTATTGACAAATTTTCGGAAATCTATTCTTCTGACGCTTTTTCTCTTCCTAAAAGCGATCCCGAAATATATTTAAAGCTTTCAAAGCTTATCGGCTGTAAGCCCGAAGAAGCAGTGTTTTATGACGATAATACTTCGGCTGTCAAAGCGGCAAAGGAAGCAGGTCTTTACACTGTCGGTGTTTATGATATTTCATCGTCTGACTGTGAAGAACAAATGCGAAAGGTTGCCGATAAATATATTAAAAGCTTTAAAGAACTGATATAACAGAATAAGTCCTCAGGTTTACACCCTGAGGACTTATTCTATTTGTCACCGAAAAAGCTCTTGACCTTATCGGCAAAGGTTTTCTTTTTCTTATAATTCTTATCGTCGGTTAAAGAATCAAATTCCTTAAGCTTTTCCCTTTGAGCCTTAGAAAGGTCTCTCGGAACCTCGACGATTATCTTTACATACTGATCGCCTTTTCCGATATAATTAAGGCGCTGAATTCCCTTGCCCTTTAATTTGAACTCGTCATTCGGCTGAGTTCCCTCATGAATTGTGAATTTTACCTTGCCGTCGAGCGTAGGAACGGTAATCTCGGCGCCTAAAGCCGCCTGAACAAAGGTTATCGGGATATCGCAGTAAACATCAAATCCTCTGCGCTCAAAAATAGTATGTGGGCGCATATTGACATTTATGCGAAGATCTCCCGCAGGTCCGCCGTTAATTCCGGCGTCTCCGCCGCCGCGGAGATTTATTATCTGACCGTCGTCAATTCCGGCAGGGATATCGACGGTCTTTTCAACCGTATGTCTTATTCTTCCCTTTCCCGCACAGGTATGGCAGGGCTTATCTACGATCTTACCTCTTCCTCGGCAGTTATCGCAGACATGCTGGGTTCTCATCTGTCCGAAAGGTGTTCTCTGAACGCTAGTTACCTGACCGCTGCCGTGGCAGACGGGGCAGGTTTTGGGCGTGCTCCCCTTTTCTGCACCCGAGCCCCCGCAATCGGGACAGTTATCAATCTTAGTAATCTTAATTGTTTTCTTACAGCCCTTTGCGGCCTCTTCAAAGGAAACATTAACCGCGGCAGACGCATCGTTTCCGCGTCTCGGAGCATTCGGGTTCGAACGCTGTCCTCCGCCGAAACCGCCGCCGAAGAATGAACTGAAAATATCGCCCAAATCTCCGAAATCGCCTGTAAATCCGCCGCCGTAAGCACCCTGTCCCCCGCCTGCGCCGAAGTTCGGGTCAACACCGGCATGGCCGAACTGATCGTACCTTGCGCGCTTTTCCTTATTTGAAAGAACCTCATAGGCCTCGTTTACTTCTTTGAACTTTTTCTCTGCCTCAGCGTCTCCGGGGTGAAGATCCGGATGATATTTTTTTGCGGCTTTTCTGTATGCTTTTTTTAAATCATCGTCACTAACGGATTTATCAACTCCGAGGACGTCATAATAATCTCTCTTCTCTTCAGCCACGAAAATTTCTCCATTTATTCAAATTCGTATGGGCGTGAAATTTACACGCCCATACAGATTAAAGTATTATATCACTTTTTGTTGTTATCGTCAACATCGGTGTAATCGGCCTCATAAACATTGCCGTCAGGATTTGCGCCCTGTGCCTGCTCGCCGCCTGCAGGATTTCCCTGTGCGTTCTGAGCCTCGGCAGCAGCCTTATAAACCTTTTCGCTTACGGCATAAACTTCCTTCTGAAGCTCCTCCTGTTTAGCCTTGATAGCCTCGATATCCTCACCCTTAAGAGCCTCTTTCAAAGCCTCTTTTGCGGTGTTTATCTTATTCTTTTCATCATCCGAAAGCTTATCGCCGAATTCGGTTACGGTCTTTTCGGTCTGATAGATCATCTGGTCTGCATTGTTGCGGACATCTACTGCCTCGCGGCGCTTCTTATCCTCAGCGG
The DNA here is from genome assembly GCA_934466515.1 of uncultured Eubacteriales bacterium. Lineage (GTDB taxonomy): Bacteria > Bacillota > Clostridia > Oscillospirales > Acutalibacteraceae > UBA737. The sequence goes on along the minus strand of CAKSLH010000002.1, from coordinate 234,622 downwards.
CGTAAGCCTCAGCCTCTTTAACAGCCTTATCAATATCATCCTTAGACATATTGGTGTTTGAAGTGATTGTGATATTGTTTTCCTTGCCGGTTCCTAAATCCTTAGCGGAAACATGAACGATACCGTTTGCGTCGATATCAAAGGTTACCTCAATCTGAGGAATTCCGCGCGGAGCGGGAGCAATTCCGTCAAGGTGGAATACGCCGAGGGTTTTGTTATCCTTTGCGAATTCTCTTTCGCCCTGAAGAACATGAACCTCAACAGAGGTCTGACCGTCGGCAGCGGTAGAGAATATCTGACTCTTCTTTGTAGGAATGGTGGTATTTCTTTCAATAACCTTTGTTGAAACGCCGCCCATGGTCTCAATACCGAGTGAAAGCGGAGTTACATCAAGAAGAAGAAGTCCCTTTACATCGCCGCCGAGAACGCCTGCCTGAAGAGCGGCGCCTATAGCAACGCACTCATCGGGGTTAATTCCCTTAAACGGCTCAGAGCCCATAAATGCCTTTACAGCCTCCTGAACAGCCGGAATTCTTGAAGAACCGCCTACCATAAGAACCTTATGGATATCGCCCTTGCTAAGTCCCGAATCGCTAAGAGCCTGACGGACAGGTCCCATTGTAGCCTCAACGAGGTCTGCCGTAAGCTCGTTGAATTTAGCTCTTGTAAGGGTTGCTTCAAAGTGCTTAGGACCTGTAGAATCTGCTGTAATGAAAGGAAGATTGATTTCAGCCGAGGTCATACCCGAAAGGTCGATTTTAGCCTTTTCAGCGGCTTCTTTAACTCTTTGCATTGCCATCTTATCGCCTGAAAGGTCAATTCCCTGCTCAGCCTTAAAGGTGTTTACAATGTAGTCCATAATGCGCTTATCGAAATCATCGCCGCCGAGACGGTTATTACCGGCAGTAGCGAGAACCTCCTGAACGCCGTCGCCCATTTCGATTATAGAAACATCGAATGTACCGCCGCCGAGGTCATATACCATAACCTTCTGATCGTCTTCCTTATCAATGCTGTAAGCAAGAGCCGCGGCTGTAGGCTCGTTTATAATACGCTTAACATCAAGGCCCGCTATTTTACCTGCGTCCTTAGTTGCCTGACGCTGAGAGTCGGTAAAGTAAGCAGGAACGGTGATAACAGCTTCTGTTACGGGCTGACCGAGATAGCTTTCCGCGTCTGTTTTAAGCTTCTGCAGAATTATTGCGGAAATTTCCTGAGGGGTGTACTTCTTGCCGTCGATTTCAACGGTATAATCAGTACCCATTTCACGCTTTATGGAGCTTATGGTTCTTTCAGGATTTGTAATAGCCTGACGCTTAGCAACCTGACCTACCATTCTTTCGCCTGTTTTTGAAAACGCAACAACACTCGGCGTTGTTCTTGCACCCTCCGCATTAGCGATAACTACCGGCTCGCCGCCTTCCATTACTGCTACGCATGAGTTTGTTGTACCTAAGTCTATACCTATAATTTTTCCCATAATAAATTCCTCCGAAAAAATCGATTTACTTTATTTATTTTAAAATCCTTACGGAATTTTAAGCCTTTTAATTTGCCACCTTAACCATGGCGGCACGGATAACGGTATCACCGAGCTTATAGCCCTTTTGCAGAACCTCGGCAATAACATTTTCACCTAAATTCTCATCCTCAATATGCATTACAGCCTCATGAAGATTGGGGTCAAACGGCTCGCCTTGAGCACCGATTTCAGTTAATTCAAGCTGTTCGGGCAGTGCCAAAAACTGCTTTACAATCATTTCAATGCCCTTTATATAATCGTCGCTTGAAGTGTCGCTTGACTGCGCCCTGTCGATATTATCAAGTATCGGCAGAAGCTTTTTAGCCATCTCGGCTTTCGCATACTGCGCAATACTCAGTCTCTCTCGCTCGGTGCGCTTTTTATAATTATCAAACTCAGCGGCGGTTCTTATAAGAAGATCGTTTTTTGAGTCAAGCTCGGATTTGAGCTTTTCGATTTCAAGCTCCTTTTTGCTTTTCTTCTTTTCGGTTTTTTCCGCTTTTTCGGTCTTCTCTTCTTTTTCTTTCTTTATTTCTTCTGCCACTTGTTATTCCTCCATATCTCTTGCGGCAATACTCAGAACGCCGCTTAAATTTTCAGCCGCATATCTGACAGCCGGAATTATCTGTCCGTATGACATTCTGTCGGGTCCTAAAATCCCTATTTTACCGCAATGCTTATTATCTGTATAATAATCGGCTACGACAAAAGCCTTATTATAAAGAGCCTTAAAAGGCATATCGCTGCCGAAAACAACATTTGATTTGGAATTCACCGCATCTAACGGGTCGGTTGCGGAAAAAAGTCTCTGAATTTCAACCGCTTCGTTTTCCGGAAACAGATTATATAAGCTTTCTGTTCCGAAAATTTCCGTTCCTGCGCAAAATCCCGACGCTATCATATCAAAAAGCTCGCTTAAAACAGGTATCAAAGAAATTTCATCGGAATTTAAAGACGCTATGAAATTCTGAAGTCCCGCTTTTGAAAATTCCGAAAGCATTTTATTCTTAAGCTTCTCTTCGACAAGCTTTCTGTATAAAAGCTCCGTATGTCCCTTATTCCCCGCGCTTATTCTTATGACCCTGCTTATAAATCTTCCGTCCGAAGAAACGGCGATTATCGCCGCGGTTTTTTTCGAAAGCATAAACAGCTTTGAGGTTTTAAGATATGCGCCTTCATCGGAAATAAATGAATATACAGCCGGCAGACCGAATATACGATTTAAAGCTTTAGCGGCGGCGGATAAAACGGAACTTGAATCGCATGCCGCGAAGTTCAGGGCATTATCAAGATACCGCTTTGTTCTTTCGTCTAAACCTGAGGTCTGCATTATAGAAGAAACATAAACCTTAAAGCCTAAGCTTGTCGGAACCCTTCCTGCCGAAACATGGGGCTGGAACAATAGTCCCAATGAGCAAAGCTCATTCATTTCGTTTCTTATAGTTGCCGATGACGGCGAATTTTCGATAGCGGATGCCAAAGCCTTAGAGCCGACGGGCTCGCCTGTTAAAACATAAGAATTTACAACCGCTTCTAAAATTGCCTTTTTCCGCGGTGTCAGCTCCATAATCTCACCACCGAAATCTTTTTAGCACTCTAAGCTTTCAAGTGCCAACAATTATATTATAGCCAATGTTTTCCATTTGTCAACACTTTTTTGAAAAATATTTTTGACTTTCTTTGACTTTTACAATTTGTTAATAATTTCAAAAAAATTCTCCCCTATTTTCCGCTTTTCCGGAATATAGAGGAGAATAGCTTTTTATTAGAATTTACTTAAAGAAGAGCGGAAGCTTTTCAAGGAAGATAATATCCTTTCTGTCCGCCGCGTCTCCCTCAGCGAGGAAAGCGCATGCCGCGGCTTCTGTACCGCCTGCCTCCTTGACAAGCTCTCTTACCGCCGCCAAGGATTCGCCGGTTGAAATAACATCGTCGATTATAAGCACTCTTTTGCCCTTAATAAGCGCGGTTTCAGACTCGCCCAAGAAAAGGTGCTGTTCATGCTGGGTTGTTATAGAGGTTACATTGACCTCTAATGGATTACGCATATAAACCTTTAAGCCTTTTCTTGCGATAATATAAGGCTTATTCGTCTGTCTTGCCATTTCATAGGCAATAGGTATGCTCTTAGCCTCAGGAGTTAATATAACATCAAACTCAGGAAGCTTTTTTCTTAATTCCTCACAGCCTTTAACGGTAAGCTCGACATCGCCGAAAATTATAAAAGCGGCAATATCCATTTTTTCATTTACAGGGAACTTTTCAAGGTTTCTTTCAAGCCCTGCGATTTTCATAGTATAATACTCTGACATTTTTCTCTCTCCCGATTATATTTCAGCCCGGAGGCCAAGCAAGGTTTCTGCGCGCAAGCAGATGAAAATGAATGTGATGAACGGTCTGTCCGCCGTCCTCGCCACAGTTATTTACAACGCGGTAGCCATTTTCAAGATTTTCCTGCTTCGATATTTTAGCAACTGCTTCAAAAACCTTTGCGACTGCTTCGCTGTTCGATGAATTTATCTCGTCAGCCGAGCCGATATGCTTTTTGGGGATTACAATTGCATGAAAAGGCGCCTTAGGGTCGATATCCTTAAAGGCATAGACAAATTCGTCCTCATAAATCTTCGTGCTCGGAATTTCGCCTTTAACTATTTTACAAAACAAACAGTCTTCCATTACCGATTCACCTCTGTCTGAGCGGCTATTATTCCGACCGCTTTTTCCATTGCTTCGTCAAGCTTTGAAATATCTTTTCCGCCTGCCATTGCAAGATCGGGCTTTCCGCCGCCGTTACCGCCTGCAATTTTTGCGATTTCGCGAACCGCGTTTCCTGCATGCGCTCCCAGCTTTACAGCCTCTTTGCCGCAGCCTACGCAGAAAGTGATCTTATCCCCGTTTACACTTGCAAACACCGCTACGGTATCTTCATTATCAGCCTTAACCGTATCCGCCATTTTCTTAAGCTCATCGGCGTTTGCATTAAGCACTGCCGTTGCAACCTTTAAATTATTAACCGCAACCGTATTTTTAAGAATATCGTTAAGCTTGCCGGACGCTATTTTTGCTTCAAGGCTTTCGACCTTCTTTTCGGTCTCTTTAAGAGCGGCTGTAAGCTGAGCGGCTTTCTGAGGAACATCTGCTGTATTATTGCACTTTAAGACTTCGGCGGTTTTTAAAAGCGAATTTTTATATCCGTCAATAAGCTTTAAAACCTCAAAGCCGGTTACTGCCTCAATTCGTCTTACACCTGCGGCAACGCTTGCTTCGGATACAATTTTGAAAAGTCCGAGCTTAGCCGTATTTACGGCATGTGTTCCTCCGCAAAGCTCTACAGAGCGGCCGGGGATATTAACTACTCTTACGATATTTCCGTATTTCTCGCCGAAAAGCGCCATAGCGCCTAATTTCTTAGCCTCATCAATAGGCATTTCGGTATTTTCAATATCTATTCCGTCAAGAATTGCTTTATTTACAAACTCTTCAACCTGCGCTGTTTCTTCTGCTGAAAGCGCCGAGAAATGAGTGAAATCGAAACGGACCGCAAATTCGTTTACAAGCTGACCCGCCTGCTCGACATGAGTGCCTAAAACCTTTCTTAAAGCCGCCTGCAAAAGATGCGCCGCCGTATGATTGCGCCTTATAGCCTCGCGCCTTGCGGTATTTATTTCCGCAATAACGGTGTCGCCTACGCTGAGAGTTCCTTTATCTAAAGCACCGAAGTGGGTAAACACCCCGCCTGCGGTCTTTTTGGTATCGCTAACGGTAAACATTTTATCCTTGCCGACAAGCGCGCCGTTATCGCCTACCTGTCCGCCCGACTCGCCGTAGAAAACAGTTCTGTCAAGCACTACTATCGCCTTTTGTCCCGCCGTTATGCTCTCGGTATGTTCGCCGTCGCAAACAATATCCAAAACCTTTGCGGAACAGTTATTTTCGGAATATCCCAAAAAGTCGGTTTTTGAGACATCGTCAAAGCTAATGCCGTCACTTTTCCAGCTTTCGGCGTCTGCAGCTTTTCTCGATGTTCTCGCAAGCTCGCGCTGTTTTTCCATAAGCTCGGTAAACCTTTTCTCGTCCACCGTCATATTCTTTTCGGAAAGAATATCCTTAGTAAGGTCAAGCGGGAAACCGAAGGTATCATAAAGTCTGAATGCGTCGTCGCCCGAAAGCACTCCGCCCTCTTTTATAAGAGAATTAAGAAGATTAAGTCCCTGATCGATTGTTTTATTGAAATTCGACTCTTCGTTTGAAATAACCTTTTTTATAAGCTGTTCTTTTTCGACAAGCTCGGGGTAGCCTGCCTTATTTTCTGTGATTACCGCATCGCAAAGTCCGCAAAGGAAGGGCTTATCAATTCCAATAAGCTTCCCGTGACGGGCGGCTCTTCTTATAAGCCTTCTAAGGACATATCCTCTGCCCTCATTCGAAGGAATTATTCCGTCGCTTATCATAAATACGGATGCTCTTATATGGTCTGTTATAGCTCTTATTGAAATATCGGCTTTTTCGTCTTCACCGTAGACCTTGCCTGACAGCTTGCAGACCTCATTTAAAATGTTTCTTATTGTATCGACCTCGAACATATTGTCAACGCCCTGCATAACGCATGCAAGTCTTTCAAGACCCATACCTGTATCAATATTTTTATGCTCAAGCTCGGTATAGGTGCCGTCACCCATATTATTGAACTGCGAGAAAACATTGTTCCATATTTCCATATAGCGGTCGCAGTCGCACCCGGGCTTACAGTCGGGGCTTCCGCAGCCGTATTTCTCGCCGCGGTCAAAATATATTTCACTGCACGGACCGCACGGACCTGTTCCGTGCTCCCAGAAGTTATCCTCTTTTCCGAGTCTTACTATATGGCTTTCATCGACGCCTACCTTATCTCTCCAGATAGCATACGCCTCATCGTCCTCCTCATAAACAGAGGGCCATAAAAGCTCCTTAGGTATTTCAAGAGTCTCGGTTAAAAACTCCCATGCCCATTCAATTGCCTGCTCCTTAAAATAATCTCCGAAAGAGAAATTTCCGAGCATTTCGAAATATGTACCGTGGCGCGCGGTGTGACCTACACGCTCAAGGTCGGGAGTTCTGATACATTTCTGACAGGTGGTTACCCTCTTTGACGGGGGAACAACCTCTCCCGTGAAATACTTTTTCATCGGTGCCATTCCCGAATTGATAAGAAGAAGAGACTTATCGTTATTCGGCACCAAGGAAAAGCTTCCGAGCCTTAAATGTCCCTTTGACTCAAAAAAGGACAGATATTTTTCTCTTAAATCGTTAAGCGAAGTCCATTTCATTTTTTATGACCGTTCCTTTCCGCTTCGGTTGCCGCAAAATCGGCGGATAAACCTTTAAAACACCTACTAATTATATACATTCTTATTGCTTTTGTCAATGCCGCGGACAATAATTCAGCTTTCGAACTGACTGTTATAAAGATTATAGTAAAACCCTTTCTTTTTAAGCAGCTGTTCATGATTTCCGGTTTCGATAATATTTCCGTCCTTCATAACTAAAATTATATCGGCTTCTCTTATTGTCGAAAGCCTGTGAGCGACAATAAAGCTTGTTCTTCCCTGCATCATTTTATTAAACGCGCTCTGAATTCTAAGCTCAGTACGGGTATCTATTGACGAGGTCGCCTCGTCTAAAATAAGCATAGGCGGAATGCAGAGCATAACCCTTGCAATGCTTATAAGCTGCCTTTGGCCTAAGGAAAGCGAGCCCTCGTCAGAAATCACGGTGTCATATCCGTTTTTAAGCCTTGTTATAAACCCGTGGGCATGGGCGGCTTTGGCGGCGGCAATAATTTCTTCCTTTGAAGCCGCCGGATTTCCTACCGAAATATTTTCATAAACCGTGCCGTTTTTAATAAATGTATCCTGCAAAACAAGACCGAAGTTTTTTCTTAACGATTTTCTTGTAACATCTTTTGTGTTAACGCCGTCAACATAAATCGCGCCGCTGTCAACATCATAAAACCTCATAAGAAGATTTATAACGGTTGTTTTTCCGCAGCCCGTAGGACCTACAATCGCTACCCTGCTGCCATTTTTTACACTTAAATTGAAATCCTTTATAAGCGGCTTTTCAGGTGTATAAGAAAAGCTGACATCTTTAATTTCGACATTGCCCTTAACATAGCCTAGCTCAGGGCATTCGCTGTCATCGGAGATACTTTCGGCATCGAGAAAATCAAAAACCCTGTTTGCGCAGGCAATGGCGTTTTGCAGCTCTGTTATAACTCCCGAAATTTCATTAAAAGGCTTTGTATACTGATTAGCATAGTTTAAAAAGCTTGAAAGAATTCCGACTGTTATACTGCTTCCGCCTAAAACTCCTATTACCGAAAGCGCGCCGAAAGCACCTACGGCGGCATAGACAAAATTATTTATAAGTCTTGTCGAGGGATTTACAAGCGATGAAAAGAATATCGCCTTTACAGAAGCTTTTTTAAGGTCTTCGCTTACGGCATTATATCTTTCAAGCATTTTATCCTCATAGCCGAAAGCCTTTAAAACCTTTGCTCCGGTAACGGTTTCTTCAATAACCGTCGTCTGCTTTCCTCTTAAAATCGACTGATCGTTAAACATCGAATAGGTCTTGCCCGAAATAAATTTTGCGACAAAAAGCGAAACGGGAGTTATAACAACAACCGCAAGCGCAATATAGAAATTGAGCGCAAACATAAATATCAGCGTGCCGAGTATCGTCATGACGCCTGTAAAGAACTGTGTAAAGCCCATTAAAAGACCGTCGGCAAAGGTATCAATATCAGAAATCATTCTGTTTACGATATCGCCGTGAGGATGAGAGTCTATATAAGAAACAGGAAGCTTCTGAAGCTTATCAAACACCGTTTCTCTCATTCTTTTAACAGTTTTAAAGGTAATCCTGTTATTGAAAGTCGACATGAGCCACTGAAATGCGGCATTCAAAACTACGCAGATACACGCTTTCAGCAGATATTTTTTAAGGCTTACAAAATCAACATCGCCTTTTTTTACAATGCAGTCTATTGCCCTGCCGATAAGGATAGGGAAATAAAGGGTAAGACCTACCGTAACAAGAGACAGCACCGCCGAAAAAATAATATACTTTATATCAGGCTTAATAAATACGGCAATTCTTTTTAAAGAAGAAGGCTTTTTCATTTTTCGTCCTCCTTTTTAAATTGAGAATCGTAAATTTCCCTGTATTCGCCGCAATTTTCAAGCAGATATTCATGACTGCCCATTCCTACGCACTTTCCGTCGTCAAGCACGATTATTTTATCGCAGTCTCTTATACTGGATGTTCGCTGAGAAACAATAAAAACAGTAGTTTCAAAATCAAGTGCGGAAATTGCCTTGCGAAGCTTTAAATCCGTCGCAAAATCAAGAGCGCTCGCGGAATCGTCAAGAATTAAGACCTCAGGCTTTTTAACCAAGGCTCTCGCAATCGTAAGCCTCTGGCGCTGTCCGCCCGAAAAGTTCTTTCCGCCCTGTTCAACCTTGAAATCAAGTCCCTTTTCATTCACGAAATCTATCGCCTGTGCGGCTGTAAGAGCGTATTTTATATCCTCATCGCTTGCATTTCGGTTGCCGATAAGCATATTATCCCTTATCGTGCCTGCAAAAAGCATTGCTTTTTGCGGAACCGTTCCTATTTTCCTGCAAAGCTCATCCTTAGGATAAGAATTTACATTTTCACCGTTTAACAAAACCTCGCCCGAAGTTGCGTCATAAAATCTCGGAATTAAGCTTACAAGGCTTGATTTACCGCTGCCTGTAGCCCCGATAATTCCTATTTTTTCTCCCTTTTTCGCACAAAAGCTTATTCCGTTTAGGCTGTTTGCGGAATCGGACGAATATTTAAGGCTTACATTTTTGAATTCAACGGCATTTTCGCTTAATCTATCGCCTACAGTCTCTTTTTCAAAGCTCTGAGAAACAGGCATATTTATTATACTTTCAATTCTGTTTTCGCATGCCGCGGACTTTGTCATAGTAATAATTAAGTTAGCAAGCTTTATAAGCTCAACCAAAATTAAAAGCATATAATTATAAAGAGATACTACCTGTCCCTGAGTGAGCGCTCCGCTGTTTACCCTGAAAGCGCCTATATAAATCAGCGCCGCAACGGCAAAATTTATCAGCACATAGGTAAGCGGATTCATAAGCGCGGAAATTTTTCCGACAAGGGTCTGTCTGTTAAAAAGCAGCTCGGTTTTATCCCTGAATTCTTCTGTTTCCCTATCCTGATTATTAAAAGCTCTTATTACCCTTACACCCTTAAGATTTTCAAGGGAAGAAGAGGTAAGCCCGTCGAGAGCGGACTGCACCTTTTTATAAAGAGGAATGCAGATAAGCATTATTCCGAATACAACTATACTTAAAAGCGGAATAACCACCGCAAATGTAACCGCGGCTTTAGCGTCGACAGTAAAAGCCATTATCATTGCTCCGAAAACGATAAACGGAGAGCGGATAAAAAGCCTTAAGGTAAGGTTAATTCCCGTAAGCACCTGATTTGCGTCGCTTGTAAGTCGGGTGATAAGCGAGGAAGTACCGATATTATCAATATCTGAATAGGAAAATGACTGAATTTTTTCGAACATATCCCTCTTTATTCCGTCTACAATTCTGACGCTCGCCGCCGCCGAAAAATACTGTGCGCATACAGTTGCGGCAAAGCCTAAAATTCCTAAGATTATAAGAGTTCCCGCCATTTTAAGAATATATCCCGTGTTATTCTGCTTAATACCGACATCAATAATTTTACTCATAACAAGCGGAACGCAAAGCTCAAAGGTTGCTTCAAGTGCCTTAAAGGCAGGTCCGCAGATACAGTAAGCCTTATTCTCGGCTGCATGTTTAAATAATACTTTCATAAATTACCCCGAAAATTAAATAATAATAAGCTCTTTTTTACTCTTTGTTATATCAAAGCAACCGTTATCGGTAACAAAAACCGTGTCCTCTATTCTTACGCCGAATTTATCCTCAATATAAATCCCGGGTTCGACCGTCACGGCATTTCCCGTTTCAAGCTCGCTCAGGCTTTTAGGCGAAAGCGTCGGGAACTCGTGAATTTCAATTCCGAGGCTGTGGCCGAGAGCATGTCCGAAACAGTTTTTATATCCCGCGTTTTCTATAATATCCCTTGCCACCTTATCAATATCCGAGCAGACCGCTCCTGCTTTTATTTCTCCTAAAGCGGCAAGCTGTGCCGAAAGCACGGTATTATAAACCTGTTTCATTTCGTCGGTTGCAAAGCCCACGGCGACCGTTCTTGTCATATCGGAATGATAACCGTTCACAACGGCGCCGAAATCCATGGTGACAAAATCGCCGTTTTCTATTTTTTTATTTGTAGGCACTCCGTGCGGCAAAGAAGAGTTTTTGCCTGAAACCACGATAAAATCAAAGGAAACTCCCTCGCTTCCGCGCTTTCTTATATAAAACTCCATATCGAGCATTATTTCTTTTTCTGTTTTACCTGCTTTAATTCTGTCAATAATATAATTAAAGGTATCGTCGGTAAGCTTCTGAGCGAGGATAATATTTTCCTGTTCTTCCTTTGATTTTACGGCGCGCATCTGATTTAACAAAGCGTCAAATCTGTCGCTGTCGCAGATATCGAATTCCGTAAAATATCCTTTAAAAGCTCCGAACTCATTGACAGAGGTATGATTTGCTTCTAAATAAACCGTTTTTACATTCTGCTTAAAAAGCATTTCCTTTATTTGCGAATAAAGCTTAACGGTCATTTCGGTCTCGCATACGCTTATCGCCTTTTTTGCCTTTTCGAAATAGCGAAAATCAATAAAGAATTTCGCAAGCTTTTTTGTTATAACAAGAGTTCCCGTATCAGACTGATAGCCGGTAAGATAGAAACGGTTTGCGTCAGAGGTTATAATAACCGCTTCATTTTGAGTTAAAATATTCTGTATAACGCTCAGTCTGTCTTTTTGCATAAGTGACGCACCTCTTGAATTATTAAATAATTTGTGTTAAAATAGCCCCAAAGGGGATGATATATCTGTCGGCTCTTAAAATAACAGGAACCGTTCTCGGCATTGCAGCAGCTTTGATTTTTATTATTCTTATTCTCCCCGTAAGCGCGAGTATTACTTCTTCCGATTCTAAAAAAACCGAATTTAAAATAAAAATTCTTTTTTTCACTGTATTTTCTTCTTTAAAATCGGAAAAAAAGAAAAAATCCGAGAATAAATCGAAGCCTGAAGAGGAAAAACAAGAAAGCACCGAAAAAAAACAGAATTCCGATAAATACAAAAGAATTAAGCATGTTTTAGGCATTGACCGCTTCGATTCCTTTGAAAAGCTTTACAACAATGTTAAAAAAGGCGGAATTGACGGAACCTTTTCTAAAACCTTAGGCATAATTAAATTCGTATTAAAACAGCTTAAAGATGTTTTAAATCATATTAAGCTTAAAAAGCTCAATATCACCTATATCAGCGGCGGCGACAGCGCTTCATCAGCCGCTTTCGGTTACGGAATAGCATGCTCAGCGGTCTTCCCCGTTTCAGGCTATATTCAGGCTGTAACAAGCGGGAAGGACAATGTTTTATTGGATGTTAAATGCGATTTTGACGCGGACAAGCCCCGATTCAATATTGAAGCAAAAGCAAGCATAAGGGTTTATTTCCTGCTTAAAACCGCAATAAATCTTATAAAAAGATATTTAGAAGAAAGCAAATAACTTTTAAAAGGAGGTTATGAAATGGGAAAGCATTCTGAGTCAAGACCCATAGGCAATCTTATAGATGTTATGAATATTACAACCCAGAAGGTTTTAGAGCTGACTGACTCAAAATCCGTTTTCGGCACTCCTTATTCGGCGGACGGAATAACCGTTATTCCCGTTTCAAAGCTTTCTGTCGGCTTTGCGGGAGGCGGCGCCGATATAAACGACGGCAAAAAGAAAAAAATCAATTCCCCCGCTGGTGCCGGAGCCAAGGTCGATATCGTCCCTGTTAATTATATAGTAATAAGCGAGGGAAAAGCAAGACTTATTACCATAGAGCCGGCCGGTCAGAATTCAACCGCCGGAATTACAGAGGTTATAAAAAAGATAGTTAACACTGTTAAAAGCAAAAAGAAATGATTATAAAAACGGAGCTTTTAAATAAAGCTCCGTTGATATTATCGAAAAATTATTTATGCCTTTTTCTTTCGACGGAGAAAAAGTTTTTAATACCCCTCAGTCACCTGCGGTGACAGCTCCCCTCTGTTTTCACTATCGTGAAAAAGAAGGGCGCCGGTTGATGCAAAAGAATTTGGGTTTATTACAGACTGAACGGAGCTTTATTTAAAAGCTCCGTTTTTTATCTTAGTGTGACAGGACTCGAACCTGCCGCGGTTTCGCTCGCCGCCTTTTAGATTGCGGCTTTGTGTTCATTTTTGCAAGGCGCCAGCCTTGCTGCAAATTTCTCGCTTCGCCGAAATCAAAATTCGACGGCAGAAACTTTTAACCTATCGAAACTAAAAATTTTGTTATAAGACGAAGCCGACTAAACGCAGGAATACTGCCGTATTTCAAGTTTTGAGGCAATGTATTATGCAAAATTTTGTTTCGTAGGCGTGACAGGTTCGAGTCCTGTCACACTAGGCAAGCGATAATAAATCCGAACCCGTTTTTAGGCGGCAGATTTTTCGCATAGCCATGTTAAAATACTCGTTAATCCGACAGGATTAACTGCGTTTTTGCCTCGCTCTGCATAAAAATCTGCCAAGCATAAAAATCCGCGACCTAAAATGAGCTGATTTTCGTGCGGAGTTTTATGCGGAGGATGCAGTGAGGCTGACGCCTCACAAAGACGACAAGTTAAAATATGCCGAAAATACGCCATTTTAGGCGGATTCGGATTATTATCGCTTGCCTAGATTGATGTTTCGCTTGCTATCCTCAAAAGCTCGGGATCAAGCGATTTTTTCATCTGCAGAGCCTCAAAGATATCATAATCGACAATATCTCCGCCCTTATAGCAAACAACCCTGTTTCCTATTCCCTTATTTAAAAGGTGAACGGCGGCGTTGCCCATAACGGTTGCTCTTACACGGTCTCTAAGCGTTGGAGAACCGCCGCGCTGAACATGGCCGAGAACGGTAGCTCTGGTTTCAATGCCTGTATTTTCTTCGATATTCTTTGCAATCTCGAATACTCCGCCGGTTTGTTTATCAACACCCTCGGCAACAACGATTATAAAGTGCTGTTTTCCGGTTTTTCTTGCCTCTTCGATTTTTTCGATGGTTTTGTTTACATCGGGAGTAACCTCAGGGATAAGAATATCCGTAGCTCCTACGGCAATTCCCGTATTAAGTGCAATATATCCTGCGTTTCTTCCCATAACCTCGATAACACTGCAGCGGTCATGCGACTGAGCGGTATCGCGGATTTTATCAATCATTTCAATGGCTGTATTCATAGCGGTATCATAACCGATAGTATAATCTGTAGAAGAAATATCGTTATCAATAGTTCCGGGAACGCCTACGCATAATACTCCGCGCTCGGAAAGGTCTCTCGCGCCTCTGTAGGAGCCGTCTCCTCCGATAACAACGATACCCTCGATACCGTGCTTCTTACATGTTTCAATAGCCGCCTGCATGCCCTCTTCTGTTTTGAATTTGGGGCTTCTTGCGGTATAAAGAAGTGTTCCTCCTCTATGAATTATATCGGATACCGAACGGACATCCATATCAATAATATCGCCTTCGATAAGTCCGTTATACCCGCGCATAATTCCCTTTACATTCATTCCGAGAGAAACACCTGTACGGACAACGGCACGGATTGCCGCGTTCATTCCGGGGGCGTCTCCGCCGCTTGTTAAAACACCAATAGTTTTCATAATATTATCATCTCCATATACATTTTGTTATTATATACCATTTAAAAGCTTTTGGCAACAAAAAAATTAAAACTTCACACTTTTTTTACACATTCTTTGCCGAGAAGAAATTCAAGCTCCTTTATCGCCGCTTCGCCGCCGTCAAATTTTAGGCTTTCGGGGGCTTTGAGCTTTTTGCCGGTTTCGGTGCAGTAAATATAGACATCCTCATTTCCGCGGTTTTTCATTAGAATATCCTTTACCGCTTTCATTTCCTCGCAGTCGGTATTTTTCACCTTAAGGTAAAGTCCCTTAAGGATATTTTTGCCTCCCGATGTAAAATTCATTGCACCGTCGGGCAGAGGGGAAACACCGTCTAATAATATTTCGGGGTCTCTGTCCTCTCTTTCGGAAATCTTTCCGCTTATTATTATAACCGAATTGTCCGATAAAAAGCTTTTATATTTATTATATACCGAGGAAAATGCCGTGACATCGGTTCTTCCGCTTTTATCCTCGCAAACGGCACTCATCATAATATTTCCGTTTTTAAGCTCTCTTACCTTTATGCCGTCGATAACCGCAACCGCTCTGATTCGCTGACCGTCGGGATACTTTCTAAGGTTTATATCGCCTAAGGAGACATAATTTCCTTTTTTGATAAAGCTCCTACAGCCGTCAAGCGGGTGACCCGAAAGATACAGCCCAGAAACCTCTTTTTCCATGGAAAGAAGCTTTAATTTATCAAGCTCCTCTACTTCTTCAAGCTCAGGCTCGGGCTTTTGCTCTTCAAAGCCGAACAAATCAAGCTGATCGGTTCCGGTGTATTTTCTCTGTTCTTCAACAATTCCTAAAATTTTATCGGCATTATAAAGCATTGTTCTGCGGTTTTTTTCAAGCCCGTCAAGCGCGCCGCTTTTAATCAGGCTTTCAAGCGCCCTACGGTTGAATTCTCTTGAAGAATTTCTTAAAATCAAGTCGTACATGCTTTTGTACGGACCGTTTTCTTTTCTTTCCGAAATGATTTTATCAATAACAGCGTTTCCTAAATTTTTAACCGCGCAAAGCCCGAAACGAATACCCTCTTCGCAGGGCGTGAAGCTTTCGAAGCTTTCGTTTACGCTTGGGGAAAGCACCTTAATACCAAGTCTTTTGCATTCGCCCGTATACAAAGAAATCTTCCCTGCGCTGTCAAGCACGCTTGTAAGAAGAGACGCAAAATATTCTTTTTTATAATGAACCTTAAGATAAGCGGTTCTGTAGGAAACCACGGCATACGCCGCCGCATGGGACTTATTAAAG
Organism: uncultured Eubacteriales bacterium; assembly: GCA_934466515.1. Lineage (GTDB taxonomy): Bacteria > Bacillota > Clostridia > Oscillospirales > Acutalibacteraceae > UBA737. Next base: position 218,951 of record CAKSLH010000002.1, on the reverse strand, counting down.
GCATAGGAGCTGAAAGCCGACATTTCGTCGAATATCTTTTTTGCCGTTTCCTCGCTGACGCCTCTGTTTACCGCGCCCTCGCAAACGACATTGCCCGATTCGTCCCTTTCGCCGTAAATAAATGCCTTCCTTTCCTTTTGCATAACCTCATGCTTTTTCTTTGCCATAGCCCGTCTTACAATATCCGCTCTGCCCAAGGAATAACCCGCAAGACTTCTGAATATCTGCATTACCTGCTCCTGATAAACTATACAGCCGTAGGTAACCTTTAAAATCGGCTCTAAAAGCGGAGTATCGTATTTTACATCCTGCGGATTGTGGCGGTTATGGATATAACGGGGAATTGAATCCATAGGTCCGGGGCGGTAAAGCGAAATAATAGCGATAAGATCCTCTATGCTTTCGGGCTTGAATTTTCTCAGAACATTTTTCATGCCCTCGGATTCAAACTGAAACACGCCGTCGGTCTGACCCTCGCCCATCATTTCAAGAGTCGCCTTATCGTTCATAGGAATAGCTTCAATATTAAAATCGGGCTTGAATTTGCGGATGAATTTTTCGGTATCGTCAATAACGGTAAGGTTTCTGAGTCCCAAAAAATCCATTTTCAAAAGCCCCAATTCTTCAAGGGCTGTCATTGTATACTGCGTTACCACCGCGCCGTCATTCAAAGAAAGCGGAACATATTCGCTTACAGGCTTATCCGAAATAACAACGCCTGCCGCATGGGTCGAAGCATGCCTCGGCATACCCTCAAGCTTAATTGCCATATCAATAAGCTCTTTTATCCGTTCGTCATTATCATAAAGCTCTTTTAGTTCCCTTGAAGAGGAAAGCGCTTTATTTATAGTCATTCCTATTGCCTGAGGAATAAGCTTTGCGGTTTTATCGCAAAGGGCATAAGGAATATCCATAACCCTGCCGACATCTCTTACAGCCGCTCTTGCCGCCATTGTTCCGAAGGTTACTATCTGCGCTACTCTGTCTGAACCGTACTTATTTATAACATAGTCGATAACCTTTTGCCTTTTTACATAGCAAAAATCTATATCGAAATCGGGCATAGAGACTCTTTCGGGATTTAAAAACCGCTCGAAAAGCAGGTCGTATCTTAACGGGTCTATACCCGTTATCCCTATGCAGTAAGCCGCGAGACTTCCTGCTCCCGAGCCTCTTCCGGGGCCTACGGGGATATCATGGGTTTTTGCGAAATTTACAAAGTCCCAGACTATAAGATAATAGTCGGTATAACCCATTTTATTTATTACGGAAAGCTCATATTTCAGCCTGTCCGTAACCTGCTTTTCTGGATTTTGCCCGTAAATCCTGTACATTCCCTCAAAGCATTTTCTTTTAAAGAATTCAAAATGGTCCTCGTCTCCCGTATCGAAATACGGAAGCTTAATTTTTCCGAATTCAAAGCTTACATTGCACATATCGGCAATTTTCACGGTGTTCGAAATTGCCTCGGGAACCTCTTTAAAAAGCTCCGCCATTTCTTCGGTCGATTTTAAATAGAATTCGTCTGTCTTAAATTCAAGAGGAAGCTTTTCGGTTATTTTCGTGCCCGTCTGAATACAGAGTAAAACCTTGTGCATAAGGCTGTCCTCTTTATTTATATAATGCGCGTCATTAGTAGCGATAAGCGGAATATCAAGCTGTTTTGAAAGCTTTATTAAAAAAGGATTTATCCTTTTTTGCTCGGCAAGCCCATGGTCCTGCAGTTCTAAATAAAAGTTATCCTTTCCGAAAAGCTCTTTAAAATAAAGAGCAGAAGAAGCGGCGGCTTCAAAATCTCCGTTTAAAAGCGCCCTCGGAATTTCTCCGGCTAAGCAGGCGGAGCTTGCAATAAGACCATCGTAATACTTTTCAAGTAACTCTTTATCTATTCTCGGCTTATTATAAAACCCCTCGGTGAAAGATAAGGAAACCATTTTAATAAGATTCTGATAACCCGTATTGTTTTTACAAATCAATACAAGGTGGGTATACTCGCTGTCGGGACCCTTAAGCTTGTCCGTGCGCTTTCTCGGGGCGACATATACCTCACAGCCGATAATCGGCTTAATTCCTTTTTTTATCGCTTTTTTATAAAATTCAATCGCACCGTACATAACGCCGTGGTCGGTAATCGCGACCGCCTTCTGACCGTTATTATACGCCTTATCGACAAGCTGTCCGATACGGCAGCAGCCGTCTAATAAGCTGTATTCCGAGTGAACATGAAGATGAACAAAATCCGTAGCGAACACCTCTTTTTATTTTATTTTTTCTTCATAAATTTCAATTATTCTTTTAAGCCTATGGTTAAGCCCCGACACGGAGATATCCTCATTGCTTAATTTGCAAAGCTCCTTTAAGGACGCTTCTGGAGCGGAAAGTCTTAAATTCGCGGCGCTTTGCAGTTTTAGAGGAAGACTTTCTAACATATCATGGCTTTTTAAATATTCAATGGCTCTTCTTTGCGCTATAGACGCCTCAACGGTTTTGCCTATATTTGCGCTGTCGCAGTTTCTTGCCCTGTTGATATTGTTTTTAACGCTTTTAAGAATTGCTGTTTCGATAAGCTCAAGGCTCCTTGAGGACGCACCCATTAAAGCAAGCAGATCGCCTATAGTTTCATTCCGTTTTATGTAAACCACAAAGCCCTTGCCGCGCGGTGAAATATTAGCGGAAATTCCGTGTTCAAAAAGAAGACCCTTAAGCTCCTCGGCAAGCGCCCTTTCCTTAACGGGAAAATCCACCCTATAGCCCTTATCGGGGTCGCACAAATGTCCGCAGGCAAGAAAAGCGCCTCTTATAAAGCTTGCGCAGCAGCAGTCTCTTGCAAAGCTTTCCCTGTTTATTCTTCCCTCATAAATCCCGAAATCCACCGAGGCTAAGACCTTAAGCCTGTCCGCCTCGTCGGGCACCTCGACTCTGTATGTGGTTTTTATTCCGCCTCCCTTATAAAGCGCGGTTTCTACCGAATAAACATCCTTTAAAAGCCTTGCATAAAAGACGGCGGTATTTTCATTTTCGGTCTGCATGCATATCTTTTTTATTGAAAAAGACCGGCTAAAGAGCAAAAATCCGTAAACCAGCGGTTGTTTGCAGCATTCAGACGGTCTAATATGCGAAAGCTCGTTTTTTATGTCGGTATTAAACGACATAATTATGCCCCCTTATAGATATCTCTGTGCAAGGAAGACGCAACATAGCCGTTTTCAATGAGATGCTTATAAATAAGCTCCGCAAATGTTACCGACCTATGCTTGCCGCCCGTACAGCCAAAGGATATTACAAGCTGGCTTTTACCCTCTTTAGAATAAAGCGGAAGAGAATAATCTATAAAGTCCTTTATCTTCTCAAACAACTTTTGGCTTTCCTCGAAGCCCATTACATAATCCCTTACCTCTTTGTCAAGACCCGTCTTATTCTTAAGGCTTTCGATATAAAAGGGATTGGGCAGACACCTTACATCAAGCACTATATCCGCGTCCTCATCTATTCCGTATTTAAACCCGAAGGAGCGGCACTGAATGTGCATTCCGTTTTTCGCGTCGTTTAAGAAAATTTCAGTGAGCTGTTTTTTAAGCTGAGCGATAGACAGATTAGTGGTATCAATAAGATAATCTGACTGAAATCTGAGCCTTTTAAGCATTTCGCGCTCCGCCTTTACAGCGTCCGAAACGGAATAATTATCCTTTTCGCAAAGCGGATGCTTTCTTCTGTTTTCCTTAAATCTTCTTACTAAAACTTTATCGTCGCAGTCTAAAAAAAGAATTTTATAATTCACATTATCCTTTTTAAGTGTATCGAGCACATTTCCGATTTCCGCAAACATATCGCCTGTTCTTATATCGGTGACGATTGCGATTTTTTCAAGCTCGTTATTTCCTCTTGCGGAAAGATTTATAAATGCGGGAATTATCGCAGGCGGAATATTATCGACGCAATAAAATCCCAAGTCCTCAAGAGTATTCGCCGCCTGAGTTTTTCCTGCTCCCGACATGCCTGTAACAATCAGCAAATTCATTTATCCTTCCTCTTTTCTTCCTATGAAAATAACCTCCGGTTCAAGCAAAACATTATCGTTTTTTAAAACCGTTTCTTTAATATCTGCGATAAGATTTTTAACATCTTTGGCCTTTGCATTGTCTTTATTTATTATAAAGCCCGCATGCTTTTCGCTTACCTGCGCTCCGCCGCACATTTTGCCCTTAAAGCCGTTTTTTTCTATAAGCGCGCCTGCAAAATATCCCTCGGGTCTTTTAAAAGTGCTTCCTGCGCTCGGGAATTCAAGCGGCTGCTTTTGCTTTCTTCTTTCCATAAATCCGTTCATTTTTTCTTTGATTTCGGATTTGTCTCCCTTTAAAAGCTCAAATTCGGCGCTTAAAACAATTAGGTCGTTCCTTTTAAAAACGCTCGTTCTGTAGCCTAAAGCCATATCCTTTTTAAAAAGAGCATAAGACTTGCCCTGAGAGTCTATACACAAACAGCTTTTAATTACATCGGAAATCTCGCCGCCGTAAGCCCCCGCGTTCATAACCGCCGCTCCGCCTACGCTCCCCGGAATTCCGAAAGCGAATTCAAGCCCCGAAAGCGAATTTTCAAGAGCGAAATTACAGAGCCTTATAAGCGGTACTCCGCATTCGCAATAAATTACATTTTCCTTTTCAAGCTTAATCGCACTCAGCCTGCAGGTGTCTATAACAACGCCTTCAATCCCCGAATCCGAAACCAAAATATTTGAGCCTTTTCCTATTACGAAAAAAGGTATTTCAAACTCATTGCACAGCTTTACAAGCTTTATAAGCTCGTCTGAAGATGACGGATAAGCATAAATATCCGCCTCTCCGCCTATTTTAAAGCTCGTATGAGCGCTCATTTTTTCATTTAAATTAAATTTAAATCCCGTTTTTTCAAGCTCTTTTAAAAACTCAGAATATTTCATAATTATTTATAAAGCCTGTCAAGGAAAGCCGCGCCGATAATACCCGCATCGTTTCCGAGGTCCGCCGCCTTGATAACGGTTTTTGCAGGGATATTTCTCGCATAGTTTTCACCGCTTATAATTTCTCTTATCGGAGCAATAAGCGTTTCGCCCTCTTTTGAAATTCCTCCGCCGATACAGATAACATCCGGCTGGAAAGTGTTTATAATATTAGCAAGACCTACGGCAACAAACCCAATATAATTGTCTACAACCGCTTTTCCTGCCTCGTCGCCGTTTCTCATAGCGTTAAAGGCGGTTTTTCCGCTCGCGTTTTCAAGCTTTCCGTCGCATAACTGCCACATGGCACTTTCGGGGAATCTTATCATTGCCTGCTTTGTCTGTCTTATAAGAGCGGTAGCCGATGCATAAGCCTCATAGCAGCCGAGTCTTCCGCAGGTGCAAGCCTCTCCGTTCATCTGAATAACGGTGTGTCCGAGCTCTCCGCCTGCATAATTAGAGCCTGAATAAAGCTTGCCGTCTATTATAATTCCTCCGCCGACGCCCGTTCCTAAGGTTACGGCGATAAAGTTTTTTGTTCCTCTGCCGGCGCCTGCGATATATTCGCCGTAAGCCGCGGCATTTGCGTCATTTTCAAGGAAAAGGTCAGTACCAAGCCTTTCTCTTAACATATCTCCGAGCGGAAGATCATAAAATCCCAAGTTGTTTGAATAGGTTACAATCCCTGTTTTCGGGTTTATCGACCCGGGAGTTCCTATTCCTACCGCCGCTATATCCTTAATATTAACGCCTGCGGCTTTTGCCGCTTCGATACTTACTTTCGCTATATCGTCAACTATTTCTTCCGAGGGTCTGGGCAAATTCGTCTTAACCTTATTAGTCGCAATGATTTTATAATCCTCATCCACAACGCCTGCAACGATATTTGTTCCGCCTAAATCAATTCCGAGTCTTAACATATATTTTCCTCCGATAAATCAGTTTTTGCTGTCTTTAAAATCGTCCGTCATACCAAGCCTGCTTAAAAGGTCCTCAGCCGCATTATAGCCGAGCTTTTTCTGACGGTTGTTCATAGCGGCGATTTCGATAATTACCGCAAGGTTACGCCCGGGTCTTACAGGCACCGTAAGCGACGGAACCGTAAGTCCTAAAATTTCGGTTGTCTGGTTTTCAAGTCCCATTCTGTCATAGACCTTATTTACATCCCACTGCTCGAGATTTACTACAAGGTCTATCTTCTCTGTAAGCTTTACCGCTCCGACACCGAATATTCTGCTTGCATTTATTATACCTATTCCGCGAAGCTCTATAAAATGACGGATATTTTCGGGAGCCGAGCCCACAAGCGATTTGCTTGAAACTCTTCTTATTTCCACCGCGTCATCCGCAATAAGACGGTGGCCTCGCTTTACAAGCTCAATTGCGGTTTCGCTTTTTCCCACTCCGCTTTCGCCGAGCAGTAAAATTCCCTCGCCGTAAACCTCGACCAAAACTCCGTGCCTTGTAATTCTCGGAGCTAAATTAAGGCTCAAAAAAGCGATAAGTGCCGCGGAAAAGCCCGAGGTTGTATCCTTGGTTCTTAAAAGCGGAACGCCGAATTCCTTTGCTTCTTCGATAAAATATTCAGGCATCTCAAGCTCTCTTGAAAGCACTACTGCTACAGGCTTTCTTGAGAAAAATTCCTTTGCCCTGCCTATAGCCTTTTCGGGCACAAAGCATTCTATAAAGCTCATTTCGCTCAGACCGAAGATCTGAATACGGTCCGCGTCAAAATAATTGAAAAATCCAGCTATCTGAAGTCCGGGGCGGTTGATTTCGGTACTTGAAATCAAAATATTTTCCGGATTGTCGGGAAGATAAAACTCTTCAAGGTTAAATTCATCAATAATTTTTTTCAGAGATACGGTATAATTTGTCTTCATACGCACGCTCCCATATATATTTTAAATTTATTATACTATACTTTTCCTTAATTTGGAATGATTTTTTTAAAAATTATTATTTTTTCTTGATATGAGGAAGATTTGAATGTATAATTATATTGATTTATTATATTTTGGAGGCAAATATATGAAACTCGGAATGGTAGGACTTCCGAATGTCGGAAAGTCAACCCTGTTCAATGCTATAACGAATGCCGGAGCGCAGTCGGCTAACTATCCTTTCTGCACTATTGAGCCTAATGTGGGCGTAGTAAGCGTTCCAGATGAAAGGCTTGAGAAATTAAAGGAAATTTATAATCCGGACAAGTTCACGCCGGCTGTAATAGAATTTGTTGATATCGCGGGTCTTGTAAAGGGCGCCTCAAAGGGCGAGGGCTTAGGAAACAAGTTTTTAAGCAATATAAGAGAGGTCGACGCGATAGTTCATGTCGTCCGCTGTTTTGAAAGCACCGATATAATCCATGTCGAAGGCTCTGTTGACCCTGCAAGGGATATTGAAACCATAAATTTAGAGCTTATTTTTTCGGATATGGAAATCGTTGCAAGAAGGCTTGATAAGGCACAGAAGGCGGCCAAGGGCGATAAATCGGCTTTAAAAGAGGTTGATTTCTTAAAAAGGCTTAACGCACATCTTGAATCGGGACTTCCCGCGCGCTCTATGGAAACAGAGGACGATACAGAATACGAAATTCTTCATTCTACCGCTCTTCTTTCCTTAAAGCCCGTAATTTACGCATGCAATATGAGCGAAGAGGATTTTACATCGGGAATTGAGGATAATAAAAATTATCTTACGGTAAAAGAAATTGCCGAGCGCGAAAAGGCGGAAATTCTTCCTATCTGCGCATCTCTCGAAGCCGAGATTTCAGAGCTTTCGGACGAAGAAAAAATGATGTTCTTAGAGGAGATAGGACTTGAAAGGTCGGGACTTGACCGAATGATTCAAAAATGCTATCACCTTTTAGGGCTTATTTCCTATCTTACGGCAGGAAAGCCCGAGGTCAGAGCATGGACAATAACAAAGGGCACGAAAGCGCCTCAGGCGGCAGGAAAGATACATTCCGATTTCGAACGCGGATTTATCAGAGCTGAGGTTATCGCCTATGACGATTTTATAAACAAATGCGACGGTAATATGGTGACCGCAAAGGAAAAGGGCTTAGTCAGAAGCGAGGGCAAGGACTATGTCATGAATGACGGAGATATAGTTCTTTTTAGATTTAATGTCTGATATTCTTAATTTTCGGAGGGACAGGCTATGCTGCGAAAGACCTATGCTGAAATAAATGAAGAAACCCTTAAAAGCAACATTAAAAATATAAAGCAGAATTACGGCGGATATAAATACTATTTCGGTGTTGTAAAGGGTAATGCCTACGGGCACGGCTTTCACACCGTCAACGCACTGATTGAGGGCGGAATAAACTACCTTGCCGTAGCAACGCCCGACGAGGCTTTAAGGGTAAGAGAATTCAACAGCGAGATACCCGTTTTATGCTTAGAGCCTGCGGATTTTTCGGCAATAAATGCCATGCTTGACAATAACATCACCTTAACTGTTGACAGCCTGAATACTTTAGACGCTGTTTTAAAGGCTGAAAAAAGCAAAAGCATAAAGGTGCACCTTAAAATCGACAGCGGAATGAACCGTCTCGGCTTTAAGGACCCTCATGAGCTGAAAGAAGCCTTTAAAGCGATTAAGGAAAGCGAAAATATTACGCTTGAAGGAATTTTTACACATCTTGCAACCTCAGGGCTTAACGATTCTTATTATGACCGACAGATAGATAATTTTTACGGCATAATAAATATTGCGGGGATTGACTTAAACGAAATCCCCATAATTCACATTGACCGTTCGCTTACATTGGTTCATCACAGGAAACAGCCGTTTGTAAACGGAGTGAGACTCGGCATCTGTATGTACGGATTTGCCCAGAGCCTTAACGAGCCGACGGGACTTAGAAAAATCAAGAGAGATTTTTATGTTAAAAAATCAGGTATAAGCGATGTTATATTTAAAAACCAATTAGATGTTAAAACCGCTATGTCGCTGTACACCGAGGTTATTGCCGTAAAGCAGGTTAAAAAGGGTGAATTCGCAGGCTACGGCGCCGAATATGTTTTCGAAGAGGACGGCTATGCCGCAACCTTAGCGATAGGCTATTATGACGGTATACCCGACGGACTTAAAACCGTTAACATAAACGGAAAGAATTATAAGATAATCGGCGAGCATTGCATGGATATGATAAGCGTTAAGGCGGACGAAAGTGTTAAAGCAGGAGACAGAGCCGAGATTTTCGGCGATAAGGTTTCGGTAAAATCGGCGGCGGCGCAGAGCGGTATCAGCTCCTACAAGCTTTTATGCTCGGTATCGTCGAGAGTGCCTAGAATTTACGGCGAGGAAGAATTATACATCTGATAAAGAGGTCGGCTATGGAATTTGATATACTTATTATCGGCACCGACGCAAACGCCTATTATATGGCGCGGTGCTATTATGAAAAATACGGAAAAAGGGCTGTTTTGCTCGGTCATTCTCCTCTTCCCTATACTACCTATACCGATATTCTGACAGTTATTTACGATGAAAGTATATGGACACAAAGCGGGTTTATAAAAGCGCTGACCGAGTATAAAAAGACTGCTCCGGACAAAAAAATAATCCTTATAAGCTCAAATGAGACCTATGCGGAATTTATTTCCGAAAACAGAGAAAAATTAAATTCATTAGGCTATGTTTTCAATTATCCAGATATCGGGCTTTTACATTCCTTTATGTATAAAGAGTCTTTTTACAAGACCTATGAAAACAGCATTTTAAATCTTCCGAAAACGGAATATTTCGACTGCTCAAAGGACGGTAAGTTAAGCGAGGACTTTACCTATCCCGTTATTTTAAAGCCGAGCAATGTTATCGAGTACAATCATTTATCCTTTGCGGGGAAAAATAAGATTTATAAGATAAATTCAAAAGAAGAGCTTGAAAGCACCGTTTCGCTTATAAAAAACAGCGGATATTCGGACAGGCTTATTATTCAGGATTTTATCCCGGGTGACGACAGCTGTCTTTTCGACGCTGTAGCCTACTGCTCCTCAGATAAAAAATTAAGGCTTCTTTCCTTTGCGCAAATAGGGCTTCAGGAGCATACTAAAAATATGGTCGGCAACGCGGCGGTTTTAATAAACGGCTACAATCAGTTCGGAGGAACTGAGCAGATATGCGGAGAATTAAAAAGCTTTCTTGAAGAAGTCGGTTACACGGGCTTTGCGGAATTCGATTTGAAGTATGATAAGCGCGACGGCAAATTCAAGGTGCTTGAAATAAATGCAAGACAAGGCAGAAGCAGTTATTATATCGACGCGTTAGGCTGCAATCCGATTGAGATTTTAAAAGAGGATTTAATTGATAACAAGCCTAAAAGCTATGGACTTATAAAGGAAGAAATTCTTTTGTCATTCGTTCCGAAAGGCATTATTAAAAAGTACATTGAGAATAAGGAATACGCAAAAAAAGCGCTTACACTTTGGAAAAAAGGGCATGTAAATCCCCTGTATTTTAAAGAGGACAAAAATTTCAAGCGAAAGCTTTATCTTACAAAAAAAGCTTTAAGATATTTTAAAGAGTATAAAAACGGATACTGGAAGGTTGATTGAACATGTGCGGTTTTATAGGCTTTACCGATTTAAGACCTAAGGAAGAAAAGAAAATAATCGCCGAAAATATGGCTGACAGAATAATTCACCGCGGACCCGACAGCGACGGGTATTTTACCGACGATACAGTGGCACTAGGCTTCAGGAGACTCTCGATTGTAGACTTAGCGGGCGGAGATCAGCCTATTTTCAACGAGGATAAAACAAAGGTAATAGTTTTTAACGGCGAGATTTATAATCATAAGGAATTAAGAAGCGAGCTTGAAAAAAAGGGACATATCTTTTCAAGCAACGCCGACACCGAGGCTATTCTTCACGGTTATGAGGAATACGGCGACGAGCTTTTTAACAAGCTCCGCGGAATGTTCGCATTTGTTATTTACGATTTAAGGACAAAGGAGCTTGTCGGTGCGAGAGACCCGTTTGGTATAAAGCCGTTTTATTATTACAGAAAAAATGACAGCTTTATGTTTGCCTCCGAAATCAAGGCGATGCTTGCGCATCCCGATTTTGAAAAGGAAGTAAACAGAAGCGCTCTTAAAATGTTCCTTTTATTCCAGTATTCGGTATTTGAAGAAACATTTTTTAAAAATGTCTATAAGCTTAACCCCGGTCATTATTTTAAATATAAGGACGGAAATTTAGAAATCAAGCAGTATTTCGAGGTAAAATACAACAAGGTTGACAAGGGCTACGAGGAATATAAAAAGGAAATCAAAGAAGCTCTCGAAAACTCCGTAAGCTGTCATAAGCTGTCTGCCGATGTTGAGGTAGGGTCATATCTTTCGGGCGGCGTCGATTCCTCTTATGTTGTAAGCGTCGCAAAGCCCGACAAAACCTTTACGGTTGGCTTTGATGTAAACGGGTTTGACGAAACAAAAATGGCTCATGATTTTTCGGAAAGCTGCGGAATTCATAATTTCAGCAAATATATTTCTAAGGACGAATTTTTTGACGCACTGCCCAAGGTACAGTACCATACCGACGAGCCCGAGGCTAACCTTTCGGCTGTTCCTCTGCTTTTCCTTTCAAAGCTTGCAAGCGAAAAGGTAAAGGTTGTTTTATCGGGCGAGGGGTCTGACGAAATGTTCGGCGGATATAACGAGTATCCCGAAACCTTAGGGGTTAAGGCATATATGGCGCTCCCGTCGGGAATTAAAAACACCGCTTCGAAAATCGCGAAAAAGCTCCCCCACTTCCCCGGAAAAAACACTATTATAAAATACGCAAAGCCTTTTTGCGAGAGGTACTTAGGTCACGCTCAGATAATGGACGAGGACGAGGCAAACGAAATTTTGTGCGAGGATTTAAGGGATAATTCCACCACAACCGAGGTTTTAAAGCCTTTTTACGATAAGGTTAAAAACGAGGACGACTGCCTGCAGAAAATGTATATCGATATGCACTTCTGGCTGCCTCAGGATATCCTTTTAAAGGCGGATAAAATGACAATGGCAAACTCTCTTGAGCTCAGGGTTCCTTTCCTTGACAAGGAGGTTTGGAAAGTAGCTTCCGCAATTCCAACAAAGTATTTAATAAAGGGCAAAAAGACAAAGGCAATATTCCGCGATGTTGCAGAAGAAAAAATGCCTGAGGAATGGAGCAAGAGAAGAAAATTAGGCTTCCCCGTTCCCTTTTCAAAATGGGTTAAGGAAGATAAATACTATAACCGTGTAAAAGAAATGTTTGAAAAAGACGCAACATCGCTTTTCTTTGACAAAAACGCAATATTAAAGCTGTTAGAGGAGCATAAAAGCGGCGTTAAAAACAACGGCAGAAAAATCTACAACATCTATACCTTCCTTATTTGGTACGATGTTTATTTCGGGGAGAACAGTAAATGGGTAAGCTGAAAAAATCCTCATTTCTAGAGGGCGCTTTTATTGCGACCGTTTGTATTTTTATCAGCAAAATACTTGGCATTATCTATGTTATCCCCTTTAAAAAGATTATCGGGGACGACGGCGGCGCACTTTACGGCTACGCTTATAACATTTATAATATTTTTCTTACGATTTCAAGCGTGGGAATTCCTTTTGCTATCTGCAAGCTTGCGAGCGAATATGACGCACTCGGGCTTACCGAAAAAAAGGTCAGAATGTACAGGCTGGCAACAAGGATAATAGCGGCTTTCTCTATAATTTCATTTTTAATCTGCTTTTTCTTTGCAGGTCCGCTTTCAAAGCTTATAATAGGCGATATCGAGGGCGGAAACACCTTTGAGGATGTTAAGTTCGTTATCCGCTGTATTGCGTTTACCCTGCTTATCGTGCCGCTTTTAAGCATAAAAAGAGGATACCTGCAGGGTCATAAATATATAAGCCAGCCCTCAATAAGTCAGGTTATAGAACAGCTTGTAAGAATAATAGTTATTTTAATAGGCAGTTATCTCTTCGTTTTCGTTTTTAAGCTTCCGATAAGATTTGCCGTAGGAATTTCTGTTTTTGCGGCGGCAGTCGGCGGATTTACCGCATATCTTTATTTATCGAAAACCGTCCGCAGGAACAAAGAGGATTTAAGCCTTAATATCAAAGCTTCCGACACTTCTCTTGACAAAACGATAATTAAGGATATTATCCTTTGCTCAATTCCGTTCATCATAATAAATCTTGCAAACACGCTGTATACAAGCACAGATATGATTTTAGTGCTTCACACACTTCCCCGTATCGGCTTTACGGGCAAGGAAACCGAATTCATAAGCAGTGTTTTCACAACTTGGGGAACAAAATTTAACGCTATTATAACAGCGGTTTCAACAGGTCTTATCGTAAGTCTTATTCCGAATATTGTTCACGATTATACCTGCAAGGATTTTGAGCTTGTAAACACAAATTTCAATAAGTGCCTTAAAATAATTCTTTTAATAATTGCTCCGCTTTCGCTTTTCATAAGTCTTGAAGCGGACAACTTCTGGACTGTTTTTTACGGACAGAATAAAATCGGCTCTTCGATAATAAAATTTACAATAATAGTAACTATTTTCGATTGTCTCTATATGGTGCTTAATTCTCTGCTGCAGAGCCTTAACAAAAAGCATATAATTTATAAAAGCGTTATAACGGGACTTGTTATCAACCTTGTTTTAGATGTTCCTTTTATGTATCTGTTCAAATTCTTAGGGCTAAAGGCTTTTTACGGAGCAATAACCGCAACGCTGGTCGGATTTTTGGTTTCTAACACCATGAGTCTTCTTTATCTTAAAAAGAACATGGCGATAACCTTTACCGAAACCTTAAAGGCACTGCCGAGAGCGCTGTTTTCTTACGCTGTTCTTATTCTGCTTTGCACCGTTTTCAACAGGTTTGCAATAAGCGGAGGTTCAAGAGTTAAAAGTATGCTTTTTATAGTTGCTTCGGGAATTATCATAGGAGGAGTTTATATTCTTATAAATTTCAGAGAGCTTAAAACAGTTCTTCCCGAAAAGCTTTTAAGAAAGCTTAAATTGATAAAATAATCGAAAGAGGGTAAATTCAAATGGATTTTTTAAGGCGGACCTGGGCTGAAATAGACCTGAATGCTCTTAAAAATAATTTTGATATTATCAGAAAAAAAGCAGGAAATACAAAAATTGCGGCGGTAGTCAAGGCTGACGCATACGGCCACGGAGCAAAAATAATCACGCCCGTGCTTGAAACACTTGGCGCTGACGCATTCGCGGTTTCAAATATAGAAGAGGCTGTTGAGCTTAGAAGCTGCAAAATCACAAAGCCTATTCTTATTTTAGGCTATACCCCTACAGACCATTGCGACGCGCTTATAGAAAACGATATTTCTCAGTGCGTTTATTCGCTTGATTATGCTAAAGAGCTGTCTAAAGCCGCCTGCGGCTTAGGAAAGACCCTTAAAATTCATTTAAAGCTTGATTCGGGAATGGGCAGAATAGGCTTTGATTGCAGGAATGAGTCCCTTTCGGGGCTTGACGATGCTTACGCCGCCGCAACTCTTCCCTGCTTTAACTGCGAGGGGATATTCACGCATTTCGCGGTTTCCGACCGCACGCCCGACTCGGAGGACGGATTTACAAATGAGCAATATGTAAGATTTATAAAAGCAGTCGGTATTTTAAAGTCAAAAGGCTTAAATCCCAAGGTTGTTCATTGCTCTAATTCCGCTGCAATATGCAGAGATTTTGATAAAAAGCTTGATATGGTAAGACCGGGAATTATTCTTTACGGACTTTCTCCCGAACCCAAGCTTAAGAACATCGGGGATTTTATTCCGGTTATGACTTTAAAATCCACCGTTTCAATGGTTAAAGAAATAAGTAAAGGCGAAACCGTAAGCTACGGAAGGACATTCACGGCAGACAGGAAAATGCGCCTTGCAACCGTTGCGATAGGCTATGCCGACGGATATCCGAGACAGCTCTCAAACAAAGGAAGCGTTCTTATTAACGGAAAAAGGGCAAAAATTACGGGAAGAATCTGCATGGATCAGATGTTAGTTGATGTTTCCGACATAGAAGATGTACATATCGGAACAGAAGTAACCCTTTTCGGTAAGGAGCTTTCGGTAAACGAGTTAGCCGAGCTTGTCGGAACGATAAATTATGAAATTCTCTGCGGAATTTCAAAAAGGGTTATAAGGACGGTTGTTTAATCTCTAAAAAAGGACAATATAAAATTAAGACGGTAAAATGCGGTTCAATCTAAAATAAAAAGGAGATTTTTTATGGATTTCGAAACCAAATCGGTAAAGGTGAAATCAAGCGACGGAATTCACACCTTAAGAGGCAAAATCTTTATTCCCTCAGGCGAAATCAAGGGCATACTCCATCTTGTCCACGGTATGACCGAGCATATAAACCGCTACGATTCGTTTTTTGCCGAATTTGCAAAAAACGGTTATGTCTGCTGCGGATATGATAACTTAGGCCACGGCAAAACCGTTGACGATAAGGATGAATTAGGCTTTATTGCGCACAAAAAGGGCTACGATTATCTTATGCGCGATGTTAAAATATTCTCCGATAAAATAAGAAAAAATTATCCTAAGGTACCTTATATTTTAATGGGGCACAGCATGGGCTCGTTTATAGTAAGAGGAACTGCCGTTAATTATGTAACCGACCCCGATAAGCTGATAATCTGCGGAACGGGAGGCCCTAATCCCTTTTCCGCCGCGGGACTTTTAATTACGGATATTTTAAAGCTGTTTAAGGGTGAAAAATACATCTCTAAAACTGTCGATAAAATCGCTTTCGGAACCTTTAACAAGCGCTTTGAGAGCAATTCGGAATACAACTGGCTTACAAAAGACCCTGAGGTTATCGGAGTTTATTCGCAAGACGAGCTTTGCACCTTTAAATTCACTGTAAGCGCAATGCACGATCTTGTTAAATTAAACAGAATAGCAAACAGCAGAAAATTCTTTAAAAAGCTTGATAAATCAATCCCCGTGCTGATAGTTTCAGGCGACAGCGACCCTGTAGGAGACTATTCAAAGGGTGTTAAAAAGGTTTACAACAAGCTAAAAAGCGGAAGAGACGTTACCTTAAAACTTTATGAAAACTGCAGGCATGAAATCCACAACGATACCTGCAAAAACGAAATGATTGAGGATATTCTTGAATTTTTAGAAAAATAAAAGCCCATAATAGCCTTTGAGGTGATATTATGAGACTTAAAGAAAAAACCAAGGATATTTTAAGGGTTGTTTTTTCAGCCGCAATAAGTGCATGCGTATTCTTAATGTTTGTATTTGGATTTATAAAACTCTGTGAAAAAACGGATGAAGCAAATTACAGATCCGCCGAAACAAAGCAAAGCAAAATTCCTTACAGCAAGGAAATCCCCGAAAATATTACGGTTTCTATCCGCTTTTTTGACGGAAGCGAGACCTTAGCCGAGTTTGATTTTAAAAATTTAAGGCTTATTTTAAAAGAGGGCGAAAGCAAAACAAAAGCCGACAGATATTTAAATGTAAGCGAAAATTCCGCTGCCGAAATTATTGACGGTATCGGCGGAATTGAAATCCGCGGAATGAGACTTACCGGCGTTCAGGCGGCAGAACAGTACAAATGCGGTGCTTTAAATAAAAAACAGATTATCGAAGGCTTTTTTAAAAAGGCGCCCGACAATTTGACAGAAAGCAAAATATCTGATATATTAAACTCATGCGAAACGGATATTTCCGCTCTGGACGCTTATTATTGGAGCGATTATATTCCGAATCTTTGCAAAAACGCAAGCTATAACTGAAACGGAGAAAATTTATGAAAAAAGCGGCAAAATTTTTCGGCATTTTCCTATCTTTAACGGTAGCTTTAACTTTTAGCTCATGCAAGAAAAAAGCGCCTGAAAATTCCGATTACTCTTCTTATTTTGTATTTGGCGGCAATTCCGATTCTTCGGAGGAAATCTCCGAATCGGAAAAGCCAAAATCGGAAATTACCGAAAAAGCTTCCGAAAAGTCCTCGCAAACACCTGCCCCGTCCTCAGGCGGTGCGGTTATTGATACTGTTATCAAGGACAAGGAAATAAAAAGAGTTCCGTACACCGGAATAAGAATAAAAAGCGACAGGCTGACGGTTTTTTCTTCTCTCGGCTCCGCAAGGCAGGAAATTTATAAAAAACTGCTCGCGGCAACCGAGGAATTCACAACAGGCTGGATAGATTTAGGCAAGCTTGACGGAGATTTTAAAAGCGATATTTCAGCCGCTTTTCAGGCGCTGTGCGACGATTATCCCGAAATGTTTTGGCTGCCGTCAGCTTATTTGCTGAGCCACACGGAAACGGGCGAAATAGCAGTTATGTTTGAGGGAAAGTCAGAGTCCTACACTCTTTCATATCTTGCTTCGAAAACCGAGGCGCAATCTATGAAAGCAAGGCTTGAGGAGGTAGTTAATTCGGTTACCGCCGCAACGAAAAGCTTAAGCTCACAGTTTGAAGCCGAGCTTTATATTCATGATTTTATATGCAATAACACCGCCTATAATATAAACGGGAAATATATCTATTCGGCTTACGGAGCACTTGTAGACAAGAATGCCGTCTGCGAGGGCTATTCAAGAGCCTTTGCCCTGCTTTGTTCAAAGGCAGGAATAAATTCTTTCCTTGTAAGAGGTGTAAGCAAGGGTCAAAACCACATGTGGAACACCGTAAGCATTGATAACGCATGGTATAACATAGATGTCACTTGGGACGATCAGAACATAAACGGAAATCCAACCTACAGTTATTTTAACTTAACCGACGCGGAATTAAACAGTGACCATTCCCCTGCCTCTTATATCAGCCCGAAATCGGGTAAAGCGGACGAAAGCGGTTTATTTAATCTTACAAAAAACAGCTGCACTGCTTCTGAAATGAACTATTTTGTTCATGAAAAGCTTATTTTAAACAGCGAAAGCGAAATCGGCGAGCTTTCTTCTTATATAAAATGGCAGCTTGACCAAGGTAAACATTTTGCCCAAATAAAGGTTACTAACCAAGGGCTTTTAGCGGACGCCTCGGCGCTCAGAGGAAAAATAGCCGACGCAATGCAGAGAAACTTTTCTATGGCGCTTACGGGAATGAATTTAATACAGAATACGAATTATATTATTGTTTATTTCTGAATTTTAAAGCCTTATCTTATTTTATTAGGTTAAAATAAGATAAGGCTAATTTTTTTAAGTATTTTCTTCTTTTACATAAATATTTTAGAGAAATCTGCCTTTTGTTGACTTTATTTTAAGAATAAACTATAATAATATTAACTTGTCAATTTTTCTTTTTTTAAATTTCGGAGGGTGTATTTTGACTAAAATCGAGAAATTATTCGGAAGTATGGTTTTTAATGACAGCGTGATGAAAGAGCGTCTGCCCGATACTACCTACAATTCAATAAAACAGGCGATAAAATTAGGCGTCGGCATTGACAGCCGCATTGCCGATACTGTTGCAAATGTCATGAAGGATTGGGCTATAGAAAAGGGTGCAACACATTTTACGCATTGGTTTCAGCCGCTTACGGGCATTACCGCTGAAAAGCATGACAGCTTTATCGCTCCTGCCTCGGACGGAAGGGTTATAATGGAATTTTCAGGCAAGGAGCTTATTAAAGGCGAGCCCGACGCATCGTCATTCCCCTCAGGCGGAATAAGAGCAACCTTTGAAGCAAGAGGCTATACCGCTTGGGACCCGAGCTCCTATGCTTTTGTTAAGGACAACACGCTTTGCATTCCTACCGCGTTTTGCTCCTACGGCGGCGAAGCGCTCGACCAAAAAACTCCGCTCCTTCGCAGTATGGACGCTTTAAACAAGCAGGTAATGCGAATAATAAGACTGTTTAAAATTCCCGATGTCGAGCATATTGACACCACCGTCGGACCCGAGCAGGAATATTTTCTTATCGACCGCGAGCTTTTTAAAAAGCGCCCCGATTTAATGTTTTGCGGAAGAACGCTTATCGGTGCGCTTCCTCCAAAGGGACAGGAAATGGACGACCATTATTTCGGCGTTATAAAGCCGAGGGTTGCCGCATTTATGCGCGAGCTTGACGAGGAGCTTTGGAAGCTCGGAGTGCTTGCAAAAACAGAGCATAACGAGGTTGCCCCCGCTCAACATGAGCTTGCCCCGATTTTTACTACAACAAATATTGCGGCAGACCACAATCAGCTCACAATGGAGCTTATGAAGAAGCTTGCCGATAAGCACGGACTTGTCTGCCTGCTGCACGAAAAGCCCTTTGCAGGGGTAAACGGCTCGGGCAAGCACAACAACTGGTCGCTTTCTACCGACACGGGAATAAATCTTTTAAAGCCGGGGAAAAACCCGAGCGAAAACAAGCTGTTTTTGCTCACGCTTTGCGCTGTTATTAAGGCGGTTGACGATCATCAGGACCTTTTGAGAATTTCCGTAGCTTCAGCAGGAAACGACCACAGACTGGGCGCCTCCGAGGCACCGCCCGCAATTGTTTCAATGTATTTAGGCGAAGAGCTTACGGCGCTTTTAAGAGATATTGACCGCGGTGCCCACCATAACGACGCAGGCAAGGTTAAAATGACAATCGGAACCGACACCATTCCTTACATAAGGAAGGACAACACCGACAGGAACAGAACATCTCCTTTCGCCTTTACGGGCAATAAGTTCGAATTCCGCATGCTCGGCTCCTCCGCCTCGGTTTCGGATACAAACATTATGATAAACACCATGGTAGCAGATGTTTTCATGCAGTTTGCAGACAGGCTTGAAATGACCGATGATTTTGAGGGCGAGGTTGCGGCTATAATAAAAGAAACCATCTCGTCGCACAAAAGAATTTTGTTTGACGGAGACGGTTATTCAAAAACTTGGGAAGCGGAAGCGAAAAGCAGGGGTCTTTTAAATCTTAAAAGCACTGTCGACGCAGTCCCCTATCTTTGCAGTACCGCTAATATTGAATTATTCAAACGCCACGGCGTTTTAAACAAAACGGAGCTTACCTGCCGAGCCGACACAATGCTTGAAAAATACAGCAAAATTCTGCATATAGAAGCGCTTACGCTTTGTGAAATGATAAAGCGCGATGTTATGCCGGCAATTATTAAATATACCGATAAGCTAAGCTTTACCGCCGCAAACAAGGCAAATATCGGAATAAGCGCAACTGTCGAAAAGGACCTTGCTTTCAGGCTTTCCGACATTTCCTCGAAGCTTTATTCATTGACTCTTGAGCTTGAAAACGCGGTTAAAAAAGCCTCATGCGAAACAGGAATACTTGAAACCGCGCTCCTTTACAACAAAGAGGTTCTTCCATTAATGGAAAAGATAAGATATCTTGCCGACCGTGCCGAAAGCATTACGGCAAGAGAATACTGGCCTTATCCTACATACGGAGACTTGCTGTTTAAGATTTAGTTTTAAAACAAATGTGTGCCTGTCGGCACTTAATATAACCAAACCCTTCCGGCTGAGGCGGAGGCTTGGGACTCTGCTGAAACTAAAGCTTACACCTCTTGCCTGAACGGCAAATCAAAATAATCCGCAAGGGACAAAACAACATTTCTTGCGATTTCGTCAATGTTATCTCTTATCCAAACCGCATCGTCATAATTATCATGATATGCAAATTCTATCAAAACGCTCGGCGCTCTGGTTCTTCTTACCTCGCCGAGCGTTTTTGTTTCAACGGTCCTGACATTTTCGGGAATAGGATATATCATTTGAAGATTATTGGCAATTATATCCGCCGCCCGTCTGCCGTTTATGCTTGTCGGGTAATAATACACCTCACTGCCCCTGACATCGCCCTTTCCGCTCGCTGTTGCGTTTGAATGAAGAGCCAAATGTAAATCATACCTCCCCGCGTTCGAAGCCGCTATGGAAGATGCGGCGGTCATATCGGGAGTATTTCTGTCGAATTCAATTCCCGTAGCGTATAAATAAGGCTCCATTGCGTCGGCAATCAAATTCATATAGTATTCTTCCGTTCCGCCTATTATATAAGGGTTAAACTCCTGCGTAGACGGACTCAAATAAATTTTGGGCATAAAAATATCCTCCTTTTATATCAATTTATTAAAAGGAGGATATTTTTATTACTCGAATTCTTCCGAGATTATTTTTTTGACCTCTGCGGAAAACCAGCAGTACATCGCCTCGCCGAGCTCCTGAAAAATCGGGTCGCCGTCATGAGAGCAGAGCATGGCAAAGGTTTGTCCCATTCTGCGCTCTACCTCGTTATGCCTGCGGTATGCAAGATAATAAAACGAAAACGCGCCCGTATCGACAGCGGTATCGTAAATCTCTTTTTCATTTGTTTTAAGATAGCTCAAAAAGCTCCTGTGCGCCTTTTCGCTGAGCGCCGGATTTTTTATAAACCGCTCGAAGCAGATATTTGCGGTAAATGACAGCAAAAGCCTTCTTTGAATAAGAAGCTCATAGTCATTATTTTCTCCCTCTTCGTTAGACCTTACTGCGTCAACAAAGCAGACCGCAACCTTTTGTCCGCATAACTTTGCACGGCTTAGCTCTTCCGAAGTAGGCTCGGGCACATCTGTTACAACCGAAGCAGGCGCCGATTTTTTCCCGAATATTTTTATGTCCTTATCCTGACACACTGTTTTTCACCTCGCGGTAGATTTATATTCCCTTAAAGCTTCTGCCAGCTGATCGGGACATGATGTCCCCTTAAAACCGCATTTTATTCCGCTGAGCTTTTTTATTACATCATCGACCTCCATGCCCTCTACAAGACTTCCTATGCCTTGAAGATTGCCGTTACAGCCGCCTGTAAACTTAACGGATTTAACAATTCCGTCATCAATTTCAAATTCAATTGACGAAGAACAAACCCCTTTAGTTTTATATGTAAATTTCATTGCCTTTATTCCTCTTATTTTTCTTTGAATTTGTTGCTTCTTACAGGATGGCGGAGCTTTCTTAAAGCCTTTGCCTCTATCTGACGGATTCGCTCACGGGTTACATTGAACTCTGTTCCGACCTCTTCTAAGGTGTGGCATCTTCCGTCATGAAGACCGAAGCGCAGACGGATTACAGCCTCCTCCCTCGGAGTAAGGGTATGAAGAACGCTGTCAATATCCTCATTTGTAATGGTTTTAAGTGCCGCGTCGTCAGGCGCTAATGCCTCCTCGTCACGGATAAAGTCCATAAGTCTCGAATCCTCTTCGGGACCAATAGGAGTTTCCATAGAAACAGGCTCCTGAGCTATTCTCATTATTTCACGGACTCTTTCAACCGGAAGATCCATTTTCTGCGCGATAAGCTCCTCGCTCGGCTCGTAACCGTTTTCATGGAGAAGCTGGCTTTGAACCTTTTTAAGCCTGTTTATGGTTTCAACCATGTGAACGGGAATTCTTATGGTTCTCGCCTGATCGGCAATGGCTCTTGTAATAGCCTGTCTTATCCACCATGTGGCATAGGTTGAAAATTTAAAGCCCTTGGTATAATCAAACTTATCAACAGCCTTTATAAGACCGACATTGCCCTCCTGAATAAGGTCAAGGAAATACATTCCTCTGCCGACATATTTCTTTGCGATACTTACAACAAGCCTTAAGTTAGCCTCTGTAAGGCGCTTTTTGGCATATTCGTCTCCCTCGCTTATCTTAACTGCAAGCTCTATTTCCTCATCATAGCTTAAAAGCGGAACTCTTCCTATCTCGCGAAGATAAACCTTAACGGGATCGTCAAGAGAAATGTTGTCGATAAAGTTGTCGTCGTCAAGATTGTCAATGTTCATCTCTTCGAGCTCTAACTCATCCTCGGTAGGCTCTTCATCGAAATCACGCTCTAAAATAGGAGGCTCGGCATAAAGCTCGGTTTCTTCCTCGGGGGCGTTTTCAATTTCGTCAATTGAAGCGTCCTTTTCCTCAAAGCCCTCTTCCTCTATGCTGTTTTTTACCTCTTCATTAAGCTTCTTGTTTTCCTGATTTTCCATATTCAGTTCCCCTTTTTCTTTTCTTCAATTATTTTTTTCATGTTTGAAGCCCAATCGTCAACAGTCATATCCTTGACATTTGCCGACGAAAGTCTTGCCTTTTCATCCTTTAAGACCCTTATGCTGTCATTTAAAACAGTAAGCGGATTTTTTTCGCATTTATCGCTGTTAAAAAGCATTGCAACATAGCCCGATTCGGCAGGACTTAAAATATCTCCGAAGGACGAAACATCCGTAGAATTGCCTTCCTCGTATCTTTCCTTTATTCTTTCGAAGATCCTTCTGTTGAGCGCCGTTATAAATTCCTCAGGCTCAATCTCATTTAATGCATGGCCGCAAAGATCGGGATGCTGTAAAACAGCGGCTATAACCGTTTCTTCGGCGTTAGTGCCGTATGGCGAGAGACGGCGCTGAGGGTTTATATCGTCAAAGCTGTATTTCGGATGAATAATATTATTTATTTCTTTTTTCTTTTCATAACGGACATTTCTTTTTCTCAGCTCGTTTACCTTTGTTTCAAGAGCCGTTCTCGAAACCGAGAATTTCTCGCAGAGCCGGCTGATATATAGGTCTCTTTCGACTATATCCGTTGTGTTAGCTATTATTTCCGCGGCGGCGTTTAAATATTTTATTTTGCCGTTATCGTCGGTCGCGTCGATATTGCCTGCAGCGGCAAGAAGATCGTATTCAATAAGCGGAACGGCATTTTCGATTACCTTTTTAAACTTATCCGCGCCGTTTTTCTTTATATATTCGTCAGGGTCCTTCCCGTCGGGAACAACGGCAACCTTTATTTCAAGCCCTGTGCTTTTAAGGATTTCGGCGGCTTTTTTTACAGCCTTCTGCCCAGCCTCGTCCGCGTCCATAGTGAGAACCACTTCTTTTGTATACCTCGACATCAGCTTTGCCTGCTGAGGCGTAAAAGCGGTTCCAAGCGCCGCAACGGTATTTTGCAGTCCCGCCTGATGAACGCTTATAACATCCATATTGCCCTCAACCAAAATTATCTGCTCGGAGCAATAGTTTTTTGCGAAATTCATTCCGAAAAGATTTTCGCTTTTTTTATAAACCGGCGTGTCGGCAGTGTTAACATACTTTCCGCCCTGCTTTTCATTTTCGGGTCTCGCCCTTCCGCTGAAGCCTATTACCTTTCCTCTTATATTTATAATCGGGAATACCGTTCTGTTTCTGAATCTGTCATAATATCCGCCGTTTTTTCCTTTGACTATAACATTTGCCTGAAGCATATCGTTATCAGAAAAGCCCTTTGCCCTTAAATGCTTTAAAAGCGAATCCCAGCTGTCGGGAGCGGCACCGAGCCCGAAATGCTTTATCGTTGACATCTTAAGCCCACGGGATAAATAATAATCAAGCGCCCATTTGCCCTGAGGGGAAATTAAATATTTATAATAAAAAAGGGCGGTTTCCTGATTTATTTCATAAATTTTCGATCTTAAATTTTGCATAGAATCGGAAAATCCGTCCGAAACAATGCTTATTCCGCTTCTCTCCGCGAGCAGCCTTACCGCGTCAATATAATCGACCTTATCCATCAGCCTTACAAAGCTGAAAACATCTCCGCCCGCTCCGCAGCCGAAGCAATAAAAGGAGCCGTTTTGCGGATAGACCGTAAACGAGGGGGTTTTTTCATTGTGAAAAGGGCAAAGTCCTACCATATTCTTTCCGCGGTGTTTCAAATTCACATACTGAGAAATTACAGACTCAATGGGATTTTTATATTTTATCTCATTGATAACCTCTTCGGGAATAGGCATTTAATTTTCCCCCTTTCTTTGCTTGTTACATTCCCCACGATTTAGGAATGCAGATATCGGTATAGGTTAAAACCGCGAAATGGTCGGTCATTCCTGCTATATAGTCGACCGCCGCGCGTTCCTTTCCCTCTTTTTCGTATATAATACGGTATTCATCGGTAAGCTTGTCCGGATTTGAAATATAATATCCGTAAAGCTTTTCGATAAGCCCTTTAACCTTGCTTTCCTCCGACTTCGCCTTCGGGTTAAGATAAACCGCCTCAAAAAGGAAATCGTGAAGCATATTGTAGTATTTCTCGGTTTCTTCGTCAAACCTTATGTTTTTGTGCTCGCTCGAATTGATAAGCGATTTTACAAGACTTGTAATCCTTTTACTCTTTGTGTCGCCTAAATTTTTACAAACACTCTCCGGAATATCCGAAGCCTTAATCACGCCTGCCCTTACCGCGTCGTCAATATCATGATTCATATATGCGATATGGTCGGCAATTCTTACTATTTTTCCCTCGGCGGTCTTTGCCCACTCGCCTCTCGTGTGGGTTAAAATCCCGTCTAAAACCTCGTATGTAAGATTAAGCCCTTTTCCGTTTTTTTCAAGCTTTTCGCAAACTCTCACGCTCTGCTCAAAATGGGTAAAACCGTTGCTGTAAAGCTCGTTTAACGCCCGCTCTCCCGCATGACCGAATGGCGTGTGGCCTAAGTCATGCCCTAAGGCGATAGCCTCGGTCAAGTCCTCATTGAGTCTTAAGGCGCGCGCTACAGTTCTTGCAATCTGGGCTACCTCTAAGGTATGTGTAAGGCGGGTCCTGTAATGGTCAGACTCGGGAGATAGAAAAACCTGCGTTTTATGCTTAAGTCTCCTGAAAGCCTTGCAGTGAATAATCCTGTCACGGTCTCTTTGGAAATCGGTTCTTAATTCGCACTGCTCTTCCTTTATTTTTCTGCCCTTGCTTTCATCGCTGAAAGCCGCGTCCGAACAAAGAATAAGATGCTCGTTTTTTTCGCTTCTGAGTCTTATATTTTCCGTTTTTACCCACCCCTTTAAAACAACTCTCTATTAAGATTATTAGACAAAAAATTCCTTTTTCCTCTTTTTAAAGCGAAAAAAATTTTTCTTTGCCCACATTTACCGAAATTTTGTTATAAAACTTTTCGTTTAAGGAATGCTCAAAGGTTTCAAATGCCTCTTTTTTAACGGCAAAATCAATTTCGACAAATTCCCCGTAATTTATATTTGTAAGCACCGCTCCGCTTTCCGTTATGAGCCTTTTTATCTCGTTTGCCTGCGCATAATCGCAGCAGACCGAGCATTCTGTCATAAGCGTCAGCGTAACAAATTCCGCGCTATTGAGGGCATTTTTAGCCGCCTGCTGATAAGCCCGCATTAGTCCCCCGGAACCTAAAAGCACACCGCCGAAGTATCTTGTAACCGTTATTACAACATCGCTTAAATCTGCTCCGCTTATGATATCGCTTAAAGGCTTGCCTGCGGTTCCGTGGGGCTCACCGTCGTCGGAGTACTTTACCGTGCCGTCGCTCAAAGCAAAGGCGAAAACATTATGCTTTGCGTCATGATATCTTGCTTTGACGGCGGATATAATTTCTAAAGCCTCTTCCTCGGTTTTAGCAGGGCAAATCTGCGCTATAAATCTTGACCGCTTTTCGGAATACTCTCCGAAAGCCTTTTCTTTAACTGTTTTAATTTCCGGCATAAATTGCTCCCAACAAATTAAAATTTAAAATTGACAATTGAAAATTTAAAATTAAGTTGTATTGCGGCATTTTGCCGCATTTTGTTTTTTCGGCGACAGGCGCGGCGAAAAAACACCTTGTAAGCGAAAAACCGCTGTCTTAAGCGGTTTTTAAAGAACACAGGGGTGGTTTTGGCGGAGATAGAGTGCAGTCCGAAAATCAAAGATTTTCGAGCGAACGGCATCCCCGTCCATGAGTATGTCGAAAATTCAACATACTCAAAAAAAGCCGTCTGCAAAACAGACGGCTTAAATTTTAGGCAATTATTTATCCATGTTAAAGCGCTTTTTAAATCTGTCAACACGACCGCCGGTATCTACCAGCTTCTGCTTACCTGTAAAAAACGGATGACATTTAGAACAAATATCCAAACGAATGTCCTTCTTTGTTGAGCGTGTTTCAAATTCTGCACCGCAGGCACATTTAATAGTTACCTTTTCATACTGCGGATGTATTCCTTCCTTCATTCCGGTCACCCCTTTCAACATTCTGTAATCAATATAACATTGATATTCTAACACACATTATCTCAAAATGCAAGCATATTTTAAATTAAATTAAGAAATTTTTTTCTTTATTGCTTCATACCACTCTACGGTTTTAAATTTCATAACATATTTTTGCGGATTTTCAGCCATTTCGCTCGCACTCTTGCTTGCGCTGTCTGAAAGCTTTCCCTTTGCGGCGGACGGAATACAAACCGACGGGAAAACCACGCACCACCAGTTATGCCCCTTTGCCTTTCCGAGTCTTACTATCAATGCGGGATATTTTCCTGCGGGAAGTGTAAAGCTGTCATAAATCCTTGTGTCAAAATAGCTTTCTCCTACGCTTACCTCGGCTTTGTAATCATATCCGTTTTCTTTTATTACCCTTTCGGCTATTTTCTTTAACTCTTGCGTTTCACAGCTCGATTTATCAATTGCGTCCTCTAAGCTGTCACAGTTTGAAAGCTCAGACGAGCATTCGGTAAGTATTGCGTCTCTAACCTTAAGCTTAAGCGCCTGATCCTCTTTAGAGTCCGAATTTGCAAGAATATGGAGCCTTAAAACATTTTCTCTTAAATTGTCGCACTTGGCATTAAAATCCGTAAAGCTTAAGAGTACCGAGGCTATTAGCCCGAAAAGAATTCCGAAATGTATGCTTTTTTCTTTTATGTTTTTCATTTTTATTTCCTGCTTTCCTTGAACTTATTCCAATTATTGGCAGAAATAAAAATTTTTAATCAGCTTAGGCAAGCGATAATAAATCCGAACCCGTTTTTAGGCGGCAGATTTTTCGCATAGCCATGTTAAAATACTCGTTAATCCGACAGGATTAACTGCGTTTTTGCCTCGCTCTGCATAAAAATCTGCCAAGCATAAAACTCAGCGACCTAAAATGAGCCGATTTTCGTGCGGAGTTTTATGCGGAGGATGCAGTGAGGCTGACGCCTCACAAAGACGACAAGTTCAAATACGCCGAAAAGACGCCATTTTAGGCGAGTTCGGATTATTATCGCTTGCCTAGTGTCACACTATTCGATTATTATTCCGCTTTCGCAGAATTTTGCAATGTATGCTTCATATTCTTTTTGCTTTAGAATTTCTTCCTTTGCCTTTTGCGCCCCGTCAGGTGTTGAAAAAATTCCGTAAACAAAAGGTCCGCTGCCTGAAAGCCCTGCGCCCAGCGCACCGAAATCCTTTAAAAGCTTAAAGGTAGTGTTATGCGAGCCTTCAAAAGCAAAATCGTTTTTTAAATATTTAAAGGGATTTTCATTTTCTTTGTTAAGCGCGCTTAAAAAAAGCTCCGTTCCGTTTTGTCTTTTTTCCGCCGCATCCGCTTTTTTATACATTTCGGCGGTTGATTTTTTTTCGCCGTCTCTTAAAAGCAGGGTATAAAAATTTTTGAGGGGGCTGATTTTTTCTAATTTTTCTCCTATTCCGCCCGCTCTTGCCGTTCCGCCGAAAAGGCAAAAAGGCACATCCGCTCCGACCTTTGAGCCTATATTTATCAAAGCTTCCTTGCTTAAATTTGTCTCATAAAGTCTGTCAAGACCTATTATTACCGCCGCCGCGTCAGCACTCGGTCCGCCGAGACCGGCTCTAAGCGGAATATGCTTTTTTATTTGTATTTCCGCTCCGCCTGCAATTCCGATAAACTCAAAAAAACGCTTTGCCGCAACAAAGGCGGTGTTATCCTCGGAGCAAAGCTCCTTTAAATCGGCGCAAACGGAAATTCCGTCGCTTTTTTCAATAAAAACCTCGTCAAAAAGCGAAACCGACTGCATAACCGAATCAATATTATGATATCCGTCCTCTCGCCTGTTTAAAATATCAAGTGTTAAATTTATCTTGGCATTTGCTTTGATATACATTTAAAAAACTCCGAATGTAATTTTGTTTAAGCTTTCTTTTATAGGTCTTATCTTAAGAAAATAAAAGAAAGCCATTGCGCCTGAGAAATTTAAAATAAAATCGTCAATATCGCAGGAGCCTGTCATAAATACAAACTGCAAAAGCTCGATTGCGATAATCGCCGATGCACAAAAAAGCGCGAAAATATAAGCCTTGCGAGCCTTTTTAAAAACAGGCGGCAAGAGCAGAGTAAACGGCATAAACACCGCTAAATTCCCGATAATATTTATAAAAATATCCGAAAAAGCAAGTAAGCGGTGCTTATAACCGTTTATAAATATCATAAATGTTTTAAAGGGAATGAAATTTGTTCTGTATTTAATATAATCAATTCTTTGCTCCCGTGAAGCCGTGAAAATACCGTTATGTCCCTGCCGAACGTTCCGTCAAACAATGTCAGCTCCAAAACCGCGCAAAAATAAACCGCCAGCATAACCTTAAAGGTGCAAAGCATGATTTTACGCGATTCTTCCGTTTTGTGATTTTTACATCTTATATAAGAGCCGATATGAGCAAAAACCATCATCAAAACCGCCCAAACGGGTCTTACAATGTGGTTTATACCGGTATTTTTAATATTGCTTCCGAAAAAGAAGACTGCAAAAACAAAGGATATATAATAAAACAGAGCAGAATATATTCTGTATTTCTTAATCATTATATCACCGTATATTAAATATTACTTTTTTCTTCCCGACTTGTCAAGAGGAACCGAAAATGTTTAGTTTATTTTTTTCAGGCAATAATAAATTAAAACAACGGAGGTGCCTTGAAAGCTATGTACAATAACAAAGTGAACATCTGCGGAGTGGATACTTCAAGTCTACCGCTTTTAAAGGAAAAGGAAAAGACCGAGCTTTTAAAACGGGTGAAAAACGGCGATAAATCAGCAAGAGACGAGCTTGTAAACGGTAATTTAAGATTGGTTTTAAGCGTTGTTCAACGCTTTTCGGGAAGAGGCGAAGCCCCCGATGACCTTTTTCAGATAGGCTGTATCGGGCTTATGAAATCAATTGACAATTTCGATGTCAATCAGAATGTTCGGTTTTCGACCTATGCCGTGCCGATGATAATAGGTGAAATAAGAAGATATTTAAGGGACAATAATTCGGTTAGGGTGAGCCGCTCCATAAAGGACACCGCCTATAAAGCCATGCAGGCAAAAGAAAAGCTCACCGCAAAATATATGCGCGAGCCGACCGTAAGCGAAATCGCTAAGGAAATTGACATGAAAAGAGAGGATGTCGTAATAGCGCTTGAAAGCATTGTCGACCCTATTTCGCTTTACGACCCTGTTTACAGCGACGGCGGAGACACAATTTACGTTCTCGACCAAATCGGAGATAATTCCGATGCCGACTGCTGGCTCGACGAGCTTGCTCTTAAGGACTCTATAAAGCATTTAAGCGACCGAGAAAAATCAATCCTTTCTTTAAGATTTATGCAGGGCAAAACTCAAATGGAGGTTTCCGAGGAAATCGGAATTTCTCAGGCGCAGGTTTCAAGACTTGAAAAATGCGCTATTAAAAAAATTAAGAATAAACAATAAATAGGCTCCCTTCTTATTGACGAATGTCAATACAGAGGGGAGCTGTCGCGCATAAAGCGCGACTGAGGGGTATTTTTCTAGACTTTAGACATTAGACTTTAGACATTAGACAGTTCTGCGCTTAACAGCGCTAATATAACCAATCCCTATCGGCTCAGCCTTTCAGGCTGACCCACTTCCCCTGCAGTCTTTAGGGGAAGCTTTGGTTTCTGCTGGAACTAAAGTTAGGCTCCCTTCTTATGCGTCAGCATACAGAGGAGATTCCCCTGTTAGGGGAAATGTCTGCGATAGCAGACAAAAGGGTTCCCGTCTTCCGGAGGAAAAGCGTCGGCGCCGCAAGGTGACTGAGGGGTATTCTTCTGGATTTTAGATATTAGACCATTGTGTGCTTGACAGCACAAATAATCAAGCCCGTACCGTTTTAATCAAAACGGTACGGGCTTATATTTTAAAGGGGCTTTCGGTAATCTGAGGACGAAAGCTTTTCGCCGCCGAAATTTCGGAATATTCCCATTCTCCCCTGCTTCATACTATGACCGATTTTTTAAAGGTGTTACGAAACATCGCTTTTTCTTACGAAAAGCACGCCCAAGGTATCAGCGCCGCAATGTGAAGAAATTGTACAGCTTGCCTTTGTAACAAATACTTCATCGAAAGAAACAAGTTTTTTCACAAGCTCCGTAACCGCTTTAACGGTTTCCTCATCACAGCCTGCATGTGTGATAAACACGCGGTTTGTAACGATATCGTCCTTATCGGCTAAACGCTCCTTAACATATTCAAGCAAAACATCGCTGAATTTTCCGCGATACTTTTTGCCTACGCCCATTTTACCGTTTTTAACCTCAATACAGGGCTTTAATTTCAAAAGATTAGCGCCGAGCATTGAAAGCGCCGAGCATCTGCCGCCCTTATAAAGGTATTCAAGGCTGTTTATAACAAAGGACGCGTCAACCTTGCCTGCAAGCTCATTTACTCTTTTCACGATTTCTTCTGCTTCAAGACCCTGCTCAATCATATCCTCTGCCGCGAGAACGAGCAGACCGCCGCCGGAAGAAAGATTTCTTGTATCAACAACATAAACATTTCCTATCTCCTCTGCCGCGATACAGGAATTATTATAGGTTGAAGACATATCAGAGCTTATAGTAAAATGAATTACGGTTTTGCCCTCATTAACAAATTTTGAAAAGAACTCGGTACATTCGCCGACATTTGTAGCTGTAGTTTTCGGAAGCTCGCCAGTAGTATCATGGTGCTTATAAATATCGTCTGGCGTGATATCAACGCCGTCCTTAAAGGCTTTATCGCCGAGGGTTACTCCGAGCGGAAGCACGGATATTCCGTAACGCTCAAGCAGGGCAGGACCTAAATCGGTTGTGCTGTCGCTGGTTATTACTATATTGGAATTACTCAATTTTGTTACCTCCGTTATTGCGATTACAATTGATATTATGTATTATATCATCGGATTATTAAAAAAACAACATTTTTTTCACCGATGTTTAATTACTTGACATTTTCTGACAAATAAAATACAATTAAAAGAGAATAAAGCACTAAAAAGAATGCTTTTTTTAAATTTCGTGCCAAAAAGTACACCGGAAAATCCTATCGAAAAATGAATGAATACTTAAGATTTAATAATGAATAATTAAAAATACAAAGCAAAAATCCCACCGCTTTCGCGATAGGATTTTCGCTTTGGAGCTGAAGATGGGACTTGAACCCACGACCTGCTGATTACGAATCAGCTGCTCTACCAACTGAGCCACTTCAGCGAATTTAAAAAAGCAAGATAATTATATCAGGTCTGTCAATAAACCAAAAAACAGGTTGTGTTGCGGCATAAATGCCGCATGGCGTTTTTTCGGCGAC
Organism: uncultured Eubacteriales bacterium; assembly: GCA_934466515.1. GTDB lineage: Bacteria > Bacillota > Clostridia > Oscillospirales > Acutalibacteraceae > UBA737. The sequence continues at coordinate 186,693 of CAKSLH010000002.1, read as the reverse complement.
ATGTGCGGCGAAAAAACACATTGTAAGCGAAAAACTGCTGAATTAAGCGGTTTTTCAAGAACACTGGGGCGGAGTACTCACGGGGATAGAGTGTAGTCCGAAAATCAAAGATTTTCGAGCGAACGGCATTCTAGGCCTTGAGAGTGTCGACTTTTCGACACGCTCAATTATAACAATAAAACATTATCAAGTCAAGAGGGAATTATGAAAACCGAATACGCAAGCGAAACCAACAGAAGAATAGCGGAAGCGCGCAAGAACATGGGCTACACCCAGCAGGAAGCCGCCGATCTTATGAATATGAAGAGGAATACCTATGCGAGAATGGAGCGGCTCGGAAACCCGAGCATTGAAGAGCTTAAAATGGTAAGCGAGCTTTTTAAGGTATCGGCGGACTGGCTTTTATACGGCGACAAGGGCATTTACTGCACATTTGCTTCCATGCTTCAGCCGCCGAGACGGCCGCAGAGGCTCCGCTCGCCGTCAAATCCGTTTGCGGAGTATCTCCCCTTTTTGCCGTCAAAATCCGAGCTTAATATTTTAAAGGTAATACATATTCTTGCTAAGCCCGATCAGCAAAGAGTTATTGATTTTGTAGACGAATTATATCAAAACATGACCGAAGAAAAAATGAAAAAGACGCTGCAAAAAGCGCAGAAATAAAAATATATTATAAAGCCGCGGATTTAAAAATTATCCGCGGCTTAAATTATACATTTATACTTTTTGAAAGTGCGAAAGAATAAAGAATTTTTTCTTTAACCGGCATGCCGAATATTTTCTCGCAGGCGGACGAATAAATTGAAATCTGCTCCTTATATTTCTCCGCCAGCTCTTCGCCGCTTTTGACCCTGTCGGTTTTAAAATCGACTACTACTACGCCGCCGTTTTCAACAAAGCAAAGGTCAACCGCTCCCTGAACGATAATATCCGCCTTTGCGCAATCTCCTGTAAGCGAGGGCTCCAATTCAGAGGCAGGAAGCTCGGTTAAAAACCGCATTTCGCGCCTTACATCAACTGACGCTTTAATTCTTTTAAAGATTTCGCTTTTAAAGAATAATTCAAGCTTATTTCTGTCCGCAAGCTCAAATTCATCAGCTGTTATAAACTGCCATTCCTTTAATCTTTCAAGCTCGCTTTCGATATTACCGCAGGCATTAAAATCAAAAAACTGCATAACCTTATGCACAGCGGTACCCCGCTTTGCTCCGCTTACGGCAGACGGTGCAAAGGACGGCAGAGCCGTAAACGCAAAGCTGTCGCTTTCCTCTTTATTTGCAAGCAGAGAAACGGACGCTTTGGCTCTTATTTTGCTTAACGGCTCATAGGGGTAAACAAAGCTGAAATTCTTTTTTATCCGCTCTATAACTTCGGGGTCAGGCTTAATTTCTTTAATGCCTTTATCCTCGGCGGTTTTGCGGTTAAGCTTGGTTTTAACCTCGATATCAAGCTTAAAATCAGACGAAGCTTGCGGGACATTCACATCATAAAGCTTTTTAATTTTCTTAGATGACGGGTGCATAAGCAGGCTTGAAAGAATCCAGCCCTGCATATTATCCGACCTTTTAAGGCTTTCGGTGCTTAATTTCAGAGCTTCCGCATTAACGGAATCGGCGGCTGATTTAACCGTTTTTTCCATATTTTTAGACGAGCAAATAAGAATAAGCCTATCCTTAGCCCTTGTCATTGCGACATATAAAAGGCGCATTCTTTCCTCGATGTTTTTCACCCTTTTATATTCTGCAATGCACTTATGCCCTGCATTGCAGATTTTTCTGCCTCTTTCAAAATCGATATACTTAATACCGAGGCCGCAGCTTTCATCATAAATAATATTAGGCAGGGTATCCTTATTATTGAATTTTGAGGAAAGCCCTGCCGCAATGCAGACAGGAAACTGCAAGCCCTTTGATTTATGCATTGATTTTAAAGTTACGCAGTTTTCATCACCGCAGGAAACCGAAATTCCCGAATTTTTAAGCGCGCCGAGGCGCTTTAAAAGCGAGGAAAGGTCGCCTGCCGCGTCGGGAGAAATTTCCGAAATAACGCTCATCAGCTTTAAAAGATTTTTTCTTCTTTTATCTCCGCCCGAAAGCGCTGAACAAATACTTAAAAGCTCAGTTTTTTCCATGCACTCGTAAGCGAATTTATCGCAGGAAACGACGGTTGCCCTAAGCCTTAACGCCTTTAGGCTGTCTAAAAATTCCCCGCATTTTTTATCTCCGCCCTTTGCCGCGGCGATTACAGAGGAATAAAGGCTTATATTTTTATGCTCCGCCCTAATCTGCGCCATACTGTCGGGCGAAAAGCCGAAAATCGGCGACATCATAACGCAAAGCATATCAACATCGGATTTCGGATTGTCAACTGTTTTAAGCAGGGAAACAAACAAAGAAATTTCGTAGGTTTCAAAAAAATCCTCGCTTCCTAAAGCCACGGGAATTTTTCTTGCGGAAAATTCATCGAAATAATAGTCGGCTTTGCCCGAAACGGTCGGCAGAAGAACAGTTATATCGCTGTATTTTAAGGCTCTGAAGTTTCCGTTTTCTTCTATCTGCATATTTTCATTCATCAAAGCCTCGATTTTATCGGCGACGGCTATTGCCTCAAACTCGGTCAAAGCCCTTGCTTCATCATCAGATTCGGTATCCGACGCCGCGTCCGCAAGGATTATTTCGGTTTTATTAAAATCGGCTTCCTTAAAATTTCCCGAAGGCTTCAGCGCCTCTTTTTCGTCATAAACGATTTTGCCTATCCTGCCGTCCATAATTTTTTCAAATATGAAATTTGTAAAATCGCAGATTTCCTTTCGGCTTCTGAAATTTTCGGCAAGAATTATTTTTTTTACGGACCCGTTTTCTTTTCTTTTTATAAAATTATCGGGGTTTGAGCCGCGAAAGCCGTAAATACTCTGCTTGACATCACCCACCGTAAAAAGGTGCTTTCCGTTATCCGACAGGATTTCAAACATTCTGCTCTGCAAATCGTTTACATCCTGAAACTCGTCTACAAGTACTTCGTCATATCTTGAAATTATCCTTTCGCGGATTTTAGCGTTCTCATTTTCGCATAAAAGATTAAATGCCAGTTGTTCGCTCAGAGCAAAGGTAAGATAATTTTTATCGATACAAAGCTTAAAAAATTCCTCTGAAAATTCCTTTATCAGTCCGCACAAAAGAAAAACAGGCTCTGAGCATTCTTTAAGCTCGTTTTCGGTTTCCTGTCTGTTTTTTTCAAAAAAGCCCCTTAGCTTTAAAACCGATTTTTTAAACTCTTCCCTATGCGATTTATAAACCGCACTAAAAGGATTATCCTTTTCTAATGACGGCGAGCGCGCAATATTTGCGGCAGGCATTGCATTTACAGCCCTGTCCCAATCCTCAGTCTCTAAAATTTCGCACAATTCGTCGGCAAGAAGAGAAAGAGTTTCACAGTCCTTTTTTAAATTTTCCTGATTTTTTTCTATATAAACCGACGCGTCTGCCGCTGCTTTTACATGCTCCTTTAAGCCGAGCGCTGTTTCTTTAGCGCTTGCAAGCATCATTTTATACCACGGGTGGGAATTATCAAAAGGCATTTTATAAAGATCAACAAGTTGATTTAAAAATTCGTCGGGGAAAGGCATATTAAGGCTGTAGTCATAAATATCGGAAATAAGATTTAAAAGGTTCTGCTCATTATAATTACAGCCTGCCATGTCAAGAAGAGTGTCGAAGTCTTTATTTCCGTTTAGGTTTTTTTCAAAAATGCTCTTTAAAATGAGATTTTTGGCTTCATTAAGCTCAGAGCCGTCTCCCACCTTAAAATCGGGAGAAACACCGCAAAGCTCAAAATTATCCCTTACGAGGTTGATACAGAATGAATCAATAGTGCATATATCCGCCGACTGCAAGAGATATTTCTGTCTTAACAGACCTCGGTCGTCAGGGTTTTCAAGACAGCTTTCATAAAGCTTTTTTTCAATTCTTGAGCGCATTTCCGCCGCCGCGTCGTTTGTGAATGTAACAATTAAAAGTCTGTCGGCGCTGACGGGATTTGATTTATCCGTAATAAGCCTTAAAACGCGCTCAGCCAAAACCGCCGTTTTTCCCGAGCCTGCCGCCGCGGAAACGATAACCGATCCGTCCGACGAAATAGCTTCGCTTTGCGACTTAGTATAACTGATTGCCATTTTGCGAATTCTCCTTTCTTATTTGTTCCATGCACTCTTCGTTTGAAAGCTTTTCGGCTTTTATATGCTTTTCGTCTTTAACCCTGCAGATTGCGTAAAACTCGCAATACTCGCAGGCGGTTTTCGCTCCGCCCGTACCGTCCGTAGGAGCGGCGCTGATATCGCCCGATTTTATAAGCCTTCCCGAATTCCTGATTTTTTCTTCGACAAATTTAAAAAGCTCGCAGAAATCATCATTTGAAATAAAGCTGCTCCGGCTTCGCTTTGAGGGAATAAATTCCCCTGACGATTCGCTTTCAAGCGCCTTTAAAACCTCCGGATCATCGGACATCAGTCCGTTCATTCGAAGCTCCGAAAGCTCAATTCCCCTTTTAGCGTGCAGATAGAATATTCCGGCAGGCAGATTTTCGCCGTTTTTGCTTTTTATAAGCGCATAAAGGTAGACTAACATCTGCATATTCTGCCCCACAAGAACATCGGGGAGCTTAAACACCTTTGAGCCTGTTTTATAATCTATAATTCTTATATAACTGTTATACTCGTCCACCCTGTCTACAGAGCCTGTTACTTTTACATTTGTTTCATTGTCTACGGGTATTGTAACGGCATCTATATCCGCATTTTCCCCGCCGATTTTAAGCTCGCATTTTACAGGCTCAAAGCCTGACTGAGCAAGATCTGCCGCAATAAACCGCGCGGTGAATTTAACGGACTTTAAAAGCACGGATTTAATATATTTTAAATATGCGTCCTCAACCGTTCTGTAGCCCTTGATTTTATCGAGATATTCCTCCGCAAAACATTCTACGGCGCCGTCTAATTCGCTATAAGACATTTCACAGATTTTCTTTTTATAGACGCTTATAAGCCTTTCAAGGCAGTAATGCACGAAGGTACCCCTTTGCATATTATCAAAAGCCGCAGGCTGTAGGGACTTGATATTAAGCCCGTATTTGCAAAAGAACATAAATCTGCACGAGCTGAAGGTTTCTAGCTTAGAAGCGGAAAGATAAATACTGTCCGAAAAAAGCTTTGAGGAATTTTCGGGGGTCAAAGAGAAATTTCCCGATTTACAAAAGGCCTCAAGCAGGTCGGTTTTTCTTTTAAACTCTTCCTTTTCGCTTAACGCGGCTTTTAATTCCTCGGCGAATTCGGGATTTTCATTTATGCTTTGCCCAAGCTCATAAAAAGCCGATTCATAGGTCATGGGAAGACTGCTTTTATAATCCTTTGAGGGGATTTCCTGCTCTGTTATATCAAGATTTTCCTTAATTATCTGCACAAATGCGGAGCATTTAGAGGGCTTTCCGTCGGTATCCGTTGTCCTGTAGGATATGTAAACTCCCCTTTTTGCGCGGCAGACATTTGAATAAACCAGAAAATCCTCATCAATATAGGATTTAAAAACCTTATCCGGAATATCGAGCCCAAGCGCTATAAGCTCTGTTCTTTCGGAATTGCTGAATATTCCGCTCCTGCCGAGCATGGCAGGAAAAACGCCCTGATTTGCGCCTAAAATAAAGACATATTTCGGGTCGGAAATTCTTATGAGGTCGGCGGCTCCAAATGTAACTTCGTCTAAAGATTGAGGAACTACACCTATAGACGATAATGACAGTACCGTACTTAAAGCCTCTTCAAACTCTTTTGAGGTAAGCTCGGTTTCCCCATAGCACTCTGCAATTGAATCGAGAGCGGAAATAAAGCCGTCATAAGACCTTCTTACAGCGTCCGCCATAAGGCTGTCACCCGAATTTTCCAAGCTATCGCAAAGATTTAAATAGCTTTTTTTTAGCTCTGTTTTTTCAAACAGCGAGATTAGTCCCAACGAAATTTTTGCGGCAGAGAATTTTTTGATTTTTCTAAATTCCGATATAGGCTTTATTGCCTTTTTTCTTAATATATTTAATCTTTCAAGCTTTTCTCCGTCGTCCTTTTTTATTCTGTCGGTTAAGCCCGAGGGGTTCATTTCCCACTCGGTTTCCCACATTTTACCGCTTATATTCCAAATATAAGCATAATTTTCAAGGTCGCAAAGTTCATTTTGGGTGAAATATTCAAGACCCGATTTATAGAATTTCAAAATGTTTTCTGTTGTAAGCTCGCTGAGCATTCTAACGGCGCTTAGTGCGCAAATGCTGACGGGCAGCAGACTTAATGCTATTCTGTTATCAGCAAAAAGCGGAACGGAATTCCTTTTAAAAGCCGCCTCTAACGGTCTTAAATAAGGCTCGGGGTCGCGCGCTATAACAACAATATCATTATATCTTATGTTATCCTGCATAACAAGCTTTCTGATATTTCTTGCAACAAATTCCGCTTCGTCATAAACCGTTTCCGCTTTACAAACGGTTATTCCGCTTCCCATTCTGCTTTCGGGAGCCTTACCGAGTATTACAGCCTCGAGGTTATTAAGGCACGGATTATCATAAAAGATTTTATCAAGCACCAGATCCTCGGAAATTTCCGCGCCGTATTTCTCTGCAATAGCGGTTATTCTTTTTTTAACGCCGAGGATATTTGAAAACACGCCGAATTCGCTGTCCGAATTTTCATCACAGCAAAGAAGAACCGTTACATTATCGGCGCTTGATATTATCCTTTCAATGATCTTATATTGCTGACCCGTAAAGCCCTTGAAAGCGTCAATATAAACATTTTTGCCTTTAAAATAATTCTTGCCCTCCAAATCGTTATAAAGCTTAGTCAGTCTATCGGACGGGTCAATGAATTTTTCTTCTAAAAGCGCATTATAGCTTTCATAAATAACAGCGGTATCCTTAAGCTTTGCCGCAAGATTTTCGGAATTAACAGCCCTTGCCGCCCCTTCAAGCTCTTCTGAGGATACCGCATTGAGCTTAAGCTCGGAAACTGTATCAGCCATGCTTTTTATAAATCCGCTTTTAAGCAACTGATTTTTAAATACGGAAAGTCTGTCCGCATTTTCTGTGGCAGCGCGCTTTGTAAGCAAAATCTTATCGCTGTCGCCTATTGTTCTGCCGGCCTCGCCGCCGTTAAGTCTTTTATACTCATCGCAAAGCCTTGAAAAGCTCATAACGGGAACTCTTTGCGCAGAGCTTTCGCCGAGCGCTCTTAAAACCGTCTTTTCCGACTCGAAAGAAAACTGCTCGGGGACTAAAACCATACAATCCTTATTATCTTCAATATCTTTTTTTATCATTTCGAGCATCAGCTGAGTTTTTCCGCTTAACACTCTTCCGATAATAAATTTAAGCATCGGTTTTCTCCTTTTTTCTAAATCCTGCAACCATTAAAAACTATCCGGTGTACAAAAATCTGTACACCGGATGAATTGTCGCTAAACTGAAAAATACTGACCTACAGTTCTAAACAAGGTATTCTTTTTAAAGGAATACTTATTTATCGCGCGTATTTTCTCGAATTTATTAAGCCGGGGCATAGCCGCATAAACAGAAACGAGCTTTTTTTGCTCAGGCGACATTTTATCGGAAAAAGCCTTAAGCAGGGCATTTGCCTGAGAATAAGCCGCTCTGTAATTCGACACGACCTGTTTTCTGTTTTTAAATTTCGTGACAAGGTAGTCCATACCTCTTGCGTTTTTTGCGCCCACCTGATTATCCCCGTGCTGGCGGTAATACATCAGCGGTTCGCTGATAAACACCGTCTCTCCGAAAAGGCATGCCGTAAGCGCTATCCACCAATCGTGCATAACACAGCTTTCGGGCTTAATTCTTAAAAGCTTTAAAAGAGCATTATTTATCATACATGTACAGCCCGTCAGATTATTCTGCACAAGAAGATTGTTAAGGCTCTTAAATTCAGGCGAAATTGCCTGATATTCGATAAAGGAATTTGAAATAATATTCAAATTTCCGTCGGCAACATAAGCGTCGCAGTGAACTAAAACGGGAGTGTCAGCTCCGCACTCAGCTTCCTTTTCAAGCATTTTAGAAAAGGTCTTTGCTATTTTTTCCTCGCACCAGAAATCGTCCTGATCGCAAAGCATTGCGTATCCCGAGGGGCAGGCGGCTAAAAGCTCAAAGAAATTGCCCTTTGAAGAGCCTGTAGGCGAGCCTTCTATCACCCTTATTTTATCGGGATATCTGTTTTTAAAATCCTTTATGATATCGTTTGTCGAATCGGTCGACCCGTCGTCACGGATAATAATTTCAAAATCCTTATAGGTCTGATTAAGCAAGGAGTCAAGCTGTTTTTCTAAATACTTCTCACCGTTATAGGTTGCAAGCAGTACACTAATCATATCAGTAAAGAATCTTGCCCTCTGCAACCTTGCGCAGATGCTGACCGTAGGGAGATTTACCGTATTTATCGGCGGAAACAAGAAGCTCGTCCTTTGTTATCCAGCCGTTTTTATAAGCGATTTCTTCAACCGCGGAAATCTGAATTCCCTGTCTGTTTTCTATTACCTTTACAAATTCGCCTGCTTCGGAAAGTGCGTCCATAGTTCCAGTATCGAGCCAAGCATACCCTCTGCCTAAGGTTACGACATTAAGCGAGCCGTCCTCAAGATAAAGCCTGTTAAGGTCGGTTATTTCAAGCTCTCCTCTTGCAGAGGGCTTAACCTTTTTTGCAAGCTCGACTACGCGGTTATCATAGAAATAAAGTCCTGTTACGCAATAATTTGACTTCGGATTTTTCGGCTTTTCCTCAATAGATATAGCCTTGCCGTTCTCATCGAATTCAACTATACCGAATCTTTCTGGATCATCTACATAATAGCCGAATACTGTTGCCCCGTTTTCTCTTTCGGCGGCTTCCTTAAGATGCTTTTTAAGTCCGCTTCCGTAAAAAATATTATCTCCGAGCACCATAGCGCAGCTGTCTCCCGCTATGAAATCCTCGCCTATTAAGAAAGCCTGAGCAAGTCCGTCCGGAGAGGGCTGAACGGCATAGGAAAGATTTATTCCGTAGCTTGAGCCGTCGCCTAAAAGCCTTTCGAAATTCGGAAGGTCGGTAGGAGTTGATATGATAAGAATATCTCTTATTCCCGCGAGCATAAGCGTTGAAAGCGGATAATAAATCATCGGCTTATCATAAACGGGAAGAAGCTGTTTTGAAGTAACCATTGTAAGAGGATAAAGGCGTGTTCCGCTGCCGCCTGCCAAAATAATTCCTTTCATAATTAAAAATCCTTTCTGCTTTTAGTTTTCTTTTATTTCAATTGAATTTATAATAACATCTTCTACAGGCTTATCAGCCGCTCCGACTTCTGTCGCCGCTATCTTATCGACTGTATCCATTCCGTCAAAAACCTGACCGAAAACAGTGTGTCTGAAATCAAGCCACGGAGTTCCGCCGTTTTTCTCATAAAAATCGACTATATCCTCAGGGAAAGAATCGGGCATTGAGCGCATCTGATCTATCATATTATCGGGAACGGTTTTTGCCTGAACGATAAAAAACTGGCTGCCGTTCGTATTAGGACCTGCATTTGCCATTGAAAGAGCGCCTCTTAAATTATGAAGAGAGGGGTCGAATTCGTCCTCGAAGCTTGAGCCGTAAATAGACTCTCCGCCCATGCCGGTGCCGGTCGGGTCGCCGCCCTGAATCATAAAGTCATTGATTACTCTGTGAAAAATCAGTCCGTTATAATATCCGTTTTTTGCGTGAGTTACAAAATTTTTAACGGTTTTCGGAGCCTTATCGGCAAAAAGCTTTATATGAATATCTCCCATATTTGTGTGCATAATGGCAACGGTATCGCCGCCGCTTACAGGTAAAAGCTGAACAGATGGCATAATTTAACTCCTTTAAGATTTATTAAGTTTATTTTACCAATTTTTTGTTCATTTGGCAACACTTAATTTATATATTATGAAAATAATTATAAACATTCTCGGCGCTTTTAAGGTTCATTCCGTCCGTATTTGCCAGTTCATCCGCTGACGCATTTTTTATAGCGGAAATTGATTTAAAGGCTTTAAGCAAAGCCGCCGCCCTTGATTTTCCTATCCCCTCGATATTTAAAAGCTCGCTTCCAAGCATTTTTTGCGTGCGTTTTTTTCTATGGTAACCTATAGCAAATCTATGAACCTCATCCTGAATCTGAGTAACCAAGGTATAAGCGGCGCGGTTTGACTTTAAGGTTATGTCTCCGCCCGAAACCGCTATCGCCCTTGTCTTATGCTTTGAATCCTTAACCATTCCGAAAAGCGGAACATTTATATTATGCTTTTTTAAAATCGGCTCCACGGCGGAAATCTGCCCCTTGCCGCCGTCAAGCAATATAAGATCGGGCAGGGTTTTAAAGCCCTCGTCCTCACCCTTTTCATATTCGGTAAATCTTCTGTCAAGCACCTCTGCGAGAGAGCGGAAATCGTCCTGTCCGACAAAGCTTTTGATTTTAAATTTCTTATAAGCCGCCTTAAACGGCTTTCCGTTTTTAAACACCACCATTCCCGCGACATTTTCGTCGCCTGCGGTATTTGAAATATCATATGATTCGATATATTCGGGAAGACTTTCAAGCTTTAAAATGTGCGCAAGCTCGGAAAGTCCCGACATATATTTACCTGTCTGTTCAAGCCTTGAAGCGAGATTGTCCGAAGCATTTTTTCTGCACATATCGCAAAGCGCCTTTTGCTCTCCTGCCTTAGGAACCGTGATTTTTACCGCTTTGCCCGATTTTTCGCTGAGCCAGCGCGAGATTACCTTTTCATCGGCAATCTCGGAATCAATAAGAATTCTCGGAGGAATTTCTCTTGTGTCCGAATAAAAGCTTTGCAAAAACTCGCTGTAAAGCTCGGAAAAATCCGTAATCCCGTCCACAAAAAAGTGCATTTTATCCGTTAGCCTGTTAAACCTGAAAACAAGCACGCTCATACACGCGGTTTCCCCTATCACCGCGCCCGAAATAACATCCTGAGAGGTGTATTTGCACATTACGACCTTTTGCCGCTCGCTAAGCTTATTTATCGCGTTTATTCTGTCCCTTAATTTTGCGGCGGTTTCAAAATCAAGCTTTTCCGAAGCTTCAAGCATCTGCTTTTTCATTTCTTCGACGAATTCTTTTCCCGTTCCGCGTTTAATAAAATCAAGCGCCGCCGAAACGGAAGAATTATACTCCTGCAACGAAACATTTCCCTTGCACGGCGCAAAGCATCTGCCGATATGATAATTAAGGCAAGGCTTTGAATACTTATCAAAGGATCTGTTGCAGTCGGGGAGCTTATAAATTCTCTGAACCTCATCTAAAGTGTCTCTGACAATATAAGAGGAATAATAAGGACCGATATATTTCCCGTCGCTTCCGATCTGATTTGCAAGCACGAGCTTTTTCCATTTATCATTTGTAACCTTGATATAATGATAGCCCTTATCGTCTTTTAAAAGAATATTATATTTAGGAAGATTTTGCTTTATAAGCGAGCATTCAAGCACAAGCGCCTCAAATTCGCTGTCGCAGATTATATATTCGAAATCATTGACTCCCGCTACCATTTTTTTTACCTTCTCGGTATGCTGATTTCCCGAGCCGAAATACTGGGTCACCCTGTTTTTTAAAGCCTTTGCTTTTCCGATATAAATAATTTTGCCGTCCTTGTCCTTCATAATATAGACTCCGGGGCTCAGCGGCAGACGGTTAGCCTTTGCTTTTAAAGCCTTAAGCTTTTCGGGGTCGGCATAAATATTCAAAAGAAAAACTCCTTTTTATTGATTTTCGTTTTTAAAAAGATTATAATCTATCTTATGAGGGGATTTTGTATGTTTAAAAAGCTAATTATTTTAACCGTTTCTGTTTTAATGCTTTGCCTTTGCGGCTGTACCAAGCAGTCGGACGAGCCGCTTTGCTCTGATACCGCACCTGAAGTTGTCGTTAAAACCGACGACAGCGGAAATATCAACGGCTACAAGCTGAAAGAGCCTGAAACCGCAGGCGACGGCGTTTATTATGTGAATATTTCCACTAAGAAATATCACAAAAGCTCCTGCAAATATTCGAAATCCTCAAAGCCTGAAAATATCATGATTTATTATGATAAAAGCAAGCTTGCCGCAGAAGGGTATTCCGCTTGCAAGGTCTGCAAGCCGTGAAAAAGCTTTAATTATATTTTAATATATTATTCCTTTAAAATCAACAAAAAGCCGCACTGAAAAAAATCAGCGCGGCTTTTTGAAAAATTTTGAAGGATTTATTATTTTACAATGCAATTACGCACGGCAAAATCAAGCAAAACATTGATAAGCTCATTTCTTGAACGCTTGGTTTTTTTCGCAAGATCGTCAAGAGACGCAACGGTATCGTTTTTAATGCGGATAGAAAAGGTTTTAAACCCGTCCTCTCCCTTTAAATTTTTCTGTCTTAAAATAAGTTTCTCCTGCATAACATACACCTCACATTCAATATAACGGATTTAAGGTTAATAATATATGTTAAGTTTTATAACATAGAAAAGCCGTAAAAAATCTGCGCCGTCTGAAAAAGGAACGGCGCATTATTATTCTTTGCAAAAAATAATATTTTTCTTATGCTTTGGCATTAAGCTTTGTCATAAGAGCTGATTTTTTTCTGGCTGCATTATTCTTATGAATAAGACCCTTAACAGCTGCCTGATCAAGCTTTACAACTGCGGCCTTTACTGTTGCGGCTGCATCGGCAGAATTTGCCTCAAGAGCAGCGTCTGCTTTCTTAACAGCTGTCTTTAAAGCAGAACGGTAAGCCTTATTGCGCTCATAATTAGCTTTGCTGATTACAACACGCTTTTTTGCAGATTTGATATTAGGCATTGCGGCACCTCCCAACCAAGCGGCATAAACCGCCTTTATCACAGTAATATTTATAATACCATAACAATTATAAAAATGCAAGATATTTTTTCAAATTAACCCTCATTTTTTTACGGGAAGCTTTTTTCTTGAAAAAATTCCGATAAATGCCTTTGCGTTAAAGGGTATAACGGGATAAAAATAGCCCTTGCCGGAAAGCGTTTTATTAAGGCTCAAAACCAATATCCAAAATACCAGTCCCGCTATAAATCCGTAATAAGAAAACAGCTGAGTCAAAATAAGAAGAGAAATTCTTTCGAATTTCATGGCATATCCCATTTCAAAGCTCGGCTGAGAATATGCGGCTATTGTTACAAAAGCGGTTAAAAGAATTGTTTCTCCCATAAACCACCCTGCGCTCACGGCAAATTCCGAAAGAATCAGTCCCCCGATAATTCCCAAGGAATTTGAAAGCGAATCGGGTGTATTTATAGACGCAAGCCTTAAGCCGTCCACAATCAGCTCTAAAAGCAAAAGCTGAAAAATTATCGGAATATCGCCTATTTTCGCATTATTTAAAAACTTAAGAAACTCAGGTGTAAGCTCCCTGTTATTCATAAGCATAAGATAAAGCGGAGAAATGACTACCGTACAGAGGGTCACTATAAATCTTAAAACCCTTGTATAGCAGGCTATAACGGGAAGAAAATAATAATCGTCCGCCTCGCGGAAAAAATCGGCGAAAGAATCGGGAATGATTACCGCTGACGGCGAATTATCAAGCAACATTACAATTTTCCCGTCAAGCACGGCAGCGGAGGCAAAATCGGGTCTTTCGGTAAATCTGAACTTAGGGAAAGGATTTAATATTCCGTGCGGAATAAGGCTTTCGCAAATCGCCTGACTTGTCATAGAAGCGCTTTTTATTCTTATCTTTGAAATTCTTTCCTTTAGCATCGAAAGGGCCTTTTTATCCGCAACGCCGTCGATATAGGCTATAGCAATATCGGTTTTTGAGTTTTGACCTGCCTGCATATATTCCATTCTGAGCTTTTCGGTTCTTATTCTTCTGCGCAAAAGCGCGGTATTGAACATCAGCGTTTCAACAAATCCGTCTCTTGAGCCGCGAAGCGACCTATCCTTAGAGGGCTCCTCAATTCCGCGGACGGGATATGTTCTTGTATCAATTATCAGCTGTCCCTCAATGCCGTCGACAATAAGCATGGCAGGTCCGCACAAAACGCTTCTTGCCGAGGTCAGTATATCATAGCTTGCGTCGGTTTCGACATAAGGCAGACCGAATTTTGAAAATTCGTCCATATCCTTAGTTTTTTCTACCTTTTCCTGAGGCAATGTAAAAAGATATTCAAGGATTTTTTCAAATACCTCGTCTTTTATGAATCCGTCAACAAAATATAAGACCGCATCTTTTCCGCCTACGGAAATTTTTCTTTTAATAAGGTCAAAGCTAAGCTCGGGCTTTAAAAATTCATCGGTTTCTTTTTGATATAAAAGAAATTGATTGTTCAAAAAAAGCGCCTCCTTCGGTACTATAATTCCCGAAAAAGACGCTTTTAATATTTTTTATTGCTGATTTTCCTCTGCTTCCGATTTTGATTTTCTTTCCTTTATGAAACCGACAGCTACCGCCGCAATTACGGCTGTAAACAGTGCTATAGAGCCTGCTATAAGCACTGTCTGCCAAACAGGAAGAGACGCGGTATCGGTTTTAATATCAAGAGATTTAAAGACCTCTGATATTTTTTTATCCTGTTCGTCGCCCCGATTAAAGCAGGAAAGAACATAAAACTCTCCGTTTTTAACGGTTATATATCTTGAAGAAACATATCCGCCGTCAGAATCCGAAACCTTAGTTTTTACAAAAATAAATTTTGTATCATTGCTTGAAACAATTTTATAATTTTCGATTCCTGCGGCAGAGGCATAATCCTTTATAATATTTTCATCAATCGAGGAAAAAGACTGTATAGCTTTAGAATAGCTGTTTTCAAATCTGCTCAGCTTTATCTGAACGGAATTATCGCTGTTAACCGCCATTAAAGCGAGCTTATCCTCTTTAAAATAGCTTTTTATTTCTTTTGTATCAACGCCCAATGCCTTTGCGAGCTCATCGGTATCATCGGTTGAATATGCCGCCGCAAAGCCCTTAGGAATGCCGATACTGTAATCAGCCTTAGGAGCGCATGAGGCAAAGCTGAAAATCAAAAAAACAGTAAGAAATATTATTGAAACTGCTTTTTTCATAACTGCACCTTCATAAATCTTATATTTTTCCGTTTTGCTTTTTTGCCGCAGTAACGGTATTTTTTAAAAGCATTGCAATTGTCATAGGACCTACTCCCCCGGGGACCGGAGTTATGTAAGAGGTCTTTTCCTTAACATCATCGAAAGCAACATCGCCGCAAAGCTTGCCGTTTTCTCTGTTCATTCCGACATCTATTACTACGGCGCCGTCCTTTACCATATCGGCGGTAACAAAGCCTGCCTTGCCTACGGCGCTTATAAGAATATCGGAGGATTTACATATTTCTTTAAGATTATCGGTTTTCGAGTGACATACAGTCACGGTTGCGTTTTTATGAAGCATCAGCATAGCCATAGGCTTGCCGACTATATTTGACCTGCCGATAACTGTACAGCTTTTGCCCTCGGGCGAAATATTATAGAATTTAAGAATTTCCATAATTCCCGCAGGTGTGCAGGGAACAAAATCAAAATCGCCTATCATTATTTTGCCGACATTTACAGGGTGAAAAGCGTCAACATCCTTTTCGGGCGAAATTGTATTTATTATTTTCTTTTCGTCAAGCCCTTTAGGAAGCGGCAATTGACATAAAATTCCGTTAACGGATTTATCGGCATTGAGCTTTTTAATTAAAGCAACAAGCTCTTCCTCGCCCGTGCTTTCGTCCAAAATATATTCGAGCGAGCGAATACCCGTCGCCTCGCACGCCTTTTTCTTGTTTGCAACATATATTTTAGACGCAGGGTCGTTTCCGACAAGCACAACCGCAAGGCTTACTTCCACGCCTTTTTCCTTTAATGCGCCGACCTCGGCTTTTATGCTTTCCTTTACTGCGGCTGATACCGCCTTTCCGTCAAGAATTTTCGTCATTCAAATCGTCCTTTTCGGTTATTTTTTCGGTTTCTGAATTTGTTATATCTTTTGTTATATTTTCGGTATCGTCACTCGCCGAAGCCGCATTATCAGCGGAAAATACGCTTTCATAGGTTTTGTCGTTCATATCGGATTTTTCTTTTTTACGCTTTAAAACCAAAACCGCCGCGGCAGCAATACATATTGCAAAAGAAAGGAGACTCGATACCTTAAAAGGACCTATCATCAGGCTGTCCGTACGCAAAAGCTCTATAAATCCTCTGCCGAATCCGTACCATACGCAGTACATTAAAATAATCTCTCCCGAGAATTTTCTTTTCTTAGAGAAATAATTCAGCACGAAAAATCCTGCTATGCACCAGATTGATTCATACAAAAAGCAAGGGTGCGCAAGAGCGGTGGGGTCATAGCCCTTTGCGGCAAAATCGCTTACGACATTTTCGCTCGTCATTCCGAAAAAGCTGCTGCCCGTAGGACCGCCGAACGCCTCCTGATTCATAAAGTTTCCCCAGCGGCCTATTCCCTGTCCTATCAGAAATCCGATTGAAGCGAGGTCGAACATATCGAGAACCTTTATTTTTCTCAGCTTACACATAAGAAGCCCGCACCCGAATGCGCCGATAACTCCGCCGTAAATCGCAAGGCCCGTAAATCCGTTCGGACTGCCGACGCCGAAAAACTCGCCTATTCCGCTTAGTTTTTCACCGTCGAAAATAAGATAATAAGCTCTGGCGCACAGAATTGCGACAGGAGTTGTAACGAGGATAACATCGAGCATTCTGTCGAGATTGATATTAAATCTTTTCGCATTTTTATAAGCATAAATAATCGCAAGCAAAAAGCCTGTTGCGATTATTATTCCGTACCAATAAATATCCCAGCCGTTTTTACCGATAGGTAAGGTAAAGGCTATGGGGTTAAGCTTTAAATGAATTCCGAAAATAGTTACATTATAGGTCATTTATGCGTCCTCCGAAGCTTCTTCTATAGGCTCTACAACCGAAAGCACACGGTTTTGAACATCGAATTCTTTCAAAACCCTCATAAGGTCCTCTGCGGTTACGGATTTTATATACTTTATTTCGTCAAATGCGTTATATCCGCATACGGCGCTGTTTACAAGCTGCATAACAATTCCCTCTGTACTGCCGAAGGCTCTGACACAGTCTCCGTAAGTCGCTGCTTTTACGGCGGCAAAAAGCTTTTTATCAATACCGCCGTTCTTTATTCTGTTTATCTCGCCCTTGATTTCCTCGCTTACTTTTTTAGGGTCTGAGGACTCGCCCTCAAAAATCATTGCGGCATAGCCGTTTCCTGTGAAATACTCGCTTGAAAACTCATCGTTTATAAGACCCGCTCTTACAAGGCGTGCATAAAGAGGAGAAGAGTCTCCACAGATAATTTCAAGCAGTAAAGAAACGCAGACCTTTGTCTTTAGGCTCTGAAAAGCGCTTGTTATCGACTGCTTAAATCCAACGCAGAACATCGGAACGGATACCGAAAGCTTTGAAGAAACAAAGTGCTTATCCACCTTTTTTGAATCTGTGAACTCTCCGCGCTCTATTACCGACGGCAAAGACGGTTTTATTTTTTCTTCAATCTGCTTTAAAACGGAATTTGTATCAACATTTCCCGCAATACAGATAAACATATTTGAGGGATTATAAAAGGTTTCATAGCATTTATAAAGCAGACCCGCGTCAATTTCCTTTATGGATTCGACCGTTCCTGCGATATCTATGCTTACGGGGTGATCCTTAAACATAGATTTAAGCATATTGAACATTACTCGCCAGCCCGGGCTGTCATCATACATTTTGATTTCCTGAGCGATTATCCCCTGCTCCTTTGATACCGTTTTTTCGGTGAAATAAGGAGACTGAACGAAATCGAGCAGAATTCCTAAATTTTCATAGAATTTGTCACTGCACGAAAACAGATAGCAGGTTCTGTCAAAAGAGGTATAGGCATTTGCGCTTGCCCCCGTTAACGCGAATTTATTGAAGGCGTCGCCGTCCTCGCTTTCAAAAAGCTTATGCTCCAAAAAATGGGCTATTCCCTCGGGAACTTTAACTGTTTCGCCGCCGTTTAAGGAAAATTCGGTGTCAACAGAGCCGTATTTCGTGCCGAAAATCGCAAAAGAAGAGGAAAACTGAGGCTTTTCCATAATATAAATTTCAAGACCGGAGCTATGGACCGCCTTTGTAAATCCCTCGCCGAATGGTCCTTCAAAATATTCCTTTTTCATTCTGCCTGACCTCCTTCATTTGCCGCTTTCGGCAGCAGACGGAATACCGTGTGAAGCTTTATTCCCTGCGCGGCTTTTATAACATCCTCTCTCGTTACTCCGTTTATAAGTCCGCTCAAAGCTTCGGGCTCGGCAGGCTCGCCGTCAAAAATCTTTAAGGAATACCAAGTATCGAGAAGCGCCTGACTGTCATTATAGGTGTTAATGCTGTCAATACAGCTTTTTTTCGAGGACTCAAACTCAAAGTCGGAAAATCCGCCCTGCTTCATAATATCAAGCTGCTCTAAAACAGCCTTTTCGGTTTTTTCGATGTTTTCTTTTTCAACTCCGCTTTCAACCGTTAAAAGCCCTTTTACTCTTACGGTTCTTGCGGCGCAGTAATAGCAGAGGCTCATTTTTTCACGGACATTCGAAAACAGTCTCGAATAAGGTCCGCCGCCGAAAATATCGCACATAAGCATTAAAGGAACTGTGTCCTTATCGTTTCCGCAAAGCGAGCTGACAAAGCCCATAACAAGCTTTCCCTGAGTTACCTCGGACGGCTCGTCGATACGGTTAACATTTTCTGCCGGCGATAAATTTATATTATCCGAAAAATCTACCGCACAGCTTCTCTCAACCGAAGAAAGCCTTGAGGCAATCCTATCGGTAAGACTCTGCAAAAGTGTGTCCGAAATGATATTCACCCTAATAAACGCCTTGCTTAAAACATCCTTCCATGCCTTATAAAGAGCCTTTCCGTTCAAAGCCTTAATCTGCTCAACGGTTCCGCATTTCGGCACACCGTAGGGCAGACCCTCATACATAGCGGAAATCAGGCGCTTTTTAGAGTAAACTCTTTTATCGCTGAATTCTCCCATTACATGAAAAACAGCCTTTTGCTTTTCCCTTTCGACATCCTCTTCACAAAAGCATTCATTTTCCGCTTTCGGCTCAAAAATAAGGCTTTCGAGCATATCGCAGGCTTCAGAAACCAAGCTTTCCGAATCTAAGGTAAACCTATCGTTTATAACAGAAATTCCTACCTTTAAAAGCTGAAAATCTCCGACCTTTTCGCTTGAGGCTACAAGCTCCGCGCCGTAAAGCCGGCTAAGCTTAAAGTTAAGCTTTGAAAAATCAGGATATTGCTTTCCGCATGTGGTAAGCACAAAAGGCAGAAGCGCATAGGGCGCTACCGTTTCCTTACTGAGCGGAAGATAAAAATTGAAAGATATAAGCGTTGTATTAAACCTGTTGCTTCTTACAAACAGGCACTCGGCATTATCCGCAATTTTTTTAACTGAAACCGACAATTCTATCCCTCCGTTACGGTTTTGAATTTAAATATTTATACCGTTTCATTATAACACATTCCGCTTGTTAATAACAAGACCTTTTTAAGTATAATTTTGCTTGTAATCAGCTTGAAAATATGCTATAATGATAATAATTATATATATGGAGAGAAAAATATGAAATGTCCTTTTTGCAGTTATGAAGAAAGTAAGGTTATAGACTCCCGCCCTACTGACGAGGGGGAGCGGATAAGAAGAAGGCGCGAATGCTTAAAATGCGGAAAAAGGTTTACCACCTATGAAATGATAGAAAGCCTTCCGATTATCGTTATAAAGAAGGACAGCTCGCGCGAGCCGTTTAACAGAGAAAAGCTTTTAAACGGAATGATCCGCGCCTGTGAAAAAAGGCAGGTTTCGCTCGAAACCTTGGAAAACGCTATTGACGATATCGAACAGACAATTCAAAACTCTATGGACAGAGAGGTTAGCAGCGATAAAATAGGCGAGCTTGTTATGGAAAAGCTTAAGGGTATCGACGAGGTTGCTTATGTAAGATTTGCTTCTGTTTACAGGCAGTTTAAGGATATCAATACTTTTATGGACGAGCTTAACAAGCTTCTTGAAAAAAGCTGAGGAGAATTTTAAAATTATGAATGAAAACGAAATGCTGGCGGAGCTTCTTCTGCCTGATATAGACAAGGACCCGACATATTGCGAAAGCCTTTATCCTCCGCGTGAGCTTAAAGAGGGCGCTAAAGTGACAAGAATTGCCCCGAGCCCTACGGGATATCTTCATTTAGGAACGCTTTTTACGGCGCTTATTAACAGAATTACCGCCTCTGTTTCTGACGGCGTGTTTTTCACAAGAATTGAGGACACGGACAAAAAGCGCGAGGTTGAGGGCGGAATTTCCGATATTATTGACGGACTTAAAAGATTCGGCATTAAAATTGACGAGGGCTTTATAAGCGGAGACGAGGAATCGGGAAATTACGGACCCTATCAGCAGTCAAAAAGAGCGGAAATTTATCAGATTTATGCTAAGGACCTTATAAAAAGAGGTCTTGCTTACCCATGCTTCTGCACAGCAGAAGAGCTTGAAACGGTAAGAGAAGAGCAGGAAAAGCTTAAAATCAGAACCGGATATCACGGTAAGTGGGCAAAACACAGAAATATAACCTTAGAAGAGGTAAAAAAAGAATTAAGCGAAAACAAGCCCTTTGTTATAAGGCTTAAATCTCAGGGCAGCGAAGATAAAAGGATAGCCTTTGACGATGTTATAAAGGGCAGAATAGAAATGCCCGAAAACGACGAGGATTTTGTTATATTAAAATCGGACGGAATTCCGACCTATCATTTTGCGCACGCTGTTGACGATCACCTTATGCGCACAACCCATGTTCTCCGCGGAGACGAATGGATTTCCTCTGTTCCAAAGCATCTTGAGCTTTTCAGGCTTTTAGGCTTTAAGCCTGTTAAATACGGGCACATATCCCCTATTATGAAATCCGAAAACGGTGCGAAAAGGAAAATTTCCAAAAGAAAAGACCCCGAGGCCGCCGTTAAGTATTTCGCGCAGGAGGGATATGAGGCAAGCAGTGTTATAGAATATTTAATGACTATTGCCGCCTCCGATTTTGAGGACTGGCGCAAGGCAAATCCCACGGAGGATTACCGCAAATTCAAATTCAATCTTAAAAAGATGAGTGTTTCGGGCGCGCTGTTTGACTCGGACAAGCTTAACGATGTCAGCAAAACCGAAATATCAAAGCTTAAAAGCAAAGAGGTTTACGAAAAGCTGACCGCTTGGGCAAAGGAATTCGACCCTGAATTTTTCGAGCTTTTAACGAAGGACTCTGAATTTACCGTTAATATGCTTGCAATTGATCGAGATAACGCGAACAAGCCGAGAAAAGACCTCGCAAAATGGTCTCAGGCAAAGGATTATTACGCTTACTTTTTCGATTCTCTTTATATCCCCTGCCATGAAATACCCGAAAATATTTCAAAAGAGGACGCAAAGGAATTTTTAAAGGAATACAAAGAAATTTACAGCTCTTCCGATGACCGACAGCAATGGTTTGACAAAATTAAATCGCTTTGTCCCCGCCTTAATTTTGCCGCAGACACAAAGGAATACAAGAAAAATCCTGAAAATTACAAGGGAAGCGCGGGCGATTTAAGCACCGTGCTGAGAATTGCCGTTACAGGCAGGAGAAACACTCCGGATCTTTGCAGCATAATGCAGGTTTTAGGCAAGGAAAGAAGTATGAAACGCATTGACGAAATGATAAATTCACTTTAAAAGAGGTTAAACCAAATGGAAGAAAATAAAGAATTAGAAAAAAATAATGAAAATACACCGTCAAACTTTATTCTTGATTTTATTGACGAGGATTTAAAGGAAGGCGTTTATGATCATGTTCAGACCCGTTTTCCGCCCGAGCCGAACGGATATCTTCATATCGGCCACGCAAAGGCTATTTGTATTGATTTCGGAACTGCCGAAAAATACGGCGGAAAGTGCAATTTAAGGCTTGACGATACAAATCCCACAAAAGAGGATGTCGAATATGTTGACGCTATTAAGGAAGATATAAAATGGCTCGGCTTTAACTGGGATAATATTTATTATGCGTCAGACTATTTTGATTATATTTATGACTGCGCTTTATATCTTATAGACAAGGGTCTTGCTTTTGTTGACGAAAGCTCTCCCGAAAAAATAAGGGAAATGCGCGGAACGCTTACTCAGGCAGGAACCGAAAGCCTCTACCGCGACCGTCCGATTGAAGAAAACAGGGATTTATTCGCAAGAATGACCGCCGGTGAATTCGAAGAAGGCTCTATGGTATTAAGAGCTAAAATAGATATGTCATCGCCCAATCTCAATATGCGCGACCCGATAATTTACAGAATTTTAAAGGCTTCCCATCACCGCACGGGCGACAAATGGTGCGTTTATCCGATGTACGATTTCGCGCATCCGCTCAGCGACGCGAAAGAGGGAGTCACCCACTCGTTATGTTCGCTTGAGTTTGAAAACCACCGTCCGCTTTATGACTGGGTATTAAAAGCCGCGGATATTAAAAATCCGCCGAGACAGATTGAGTTTGCGAGAATGAATGTTAACTACACTCTTACGAGCAAGCGCAAATGCTTAAAGCTTGTAAACGATAAGCTTGTAAGCGGTTGGGACGATCCGAGAATGGCTACAATATGCGGAATAAGAAGGCGCGGTTATCCTGCCGAGGCAGTAAGAGCCTTTGTCGATAAAATCGGAGTTTCCAAGGCTTACAGCGTTATAGATTACGCTTTGCTCGAATCCTGCGTAAGAGATTATTTAAACGAGCATGCCGACAGGGCCATGGCGGTTTTAGAGCCGCTTAAGGTCATAATAGATAACTATGACGAGTCAAAAACCGAGGAAATCGAATTTGACAAAAATCCGAATGCTCCGGAAAAAGGAAAAAGCACCGTCACATTTTCAAAGGAAATCTATATTGAAAAAAGCGACTTTATGCTTGATCCGCCGAAGAAATATTTCAGGCTCTGCCCCGAAAAGGAAGTCCGTCTTAAAGGTGCATATTATATTAAATACGCTTCTCATGAAACTGACGGAAACGGAAATATAACAGCAGTTCACTGCACATACGACCCCGAAAGCCGCGGCGGAGATACTGCGGACAAGAGAAAGGTAAAAGGAACGCTTCACTGGGTAAGCGCAAAGACTGCCGAGGATGTAACCGTAAGGCTTTATGACAGGCTTTTCAATGTTGAAAATCCGAGCGATGAAGAGGGCGTTTCCTCTTTTGCGGACAACCTTAACCCCGATTCTTTAAAGGAAATAACCGACTGCAAGGTTGACCGCTCGCTTTTAAGCGCAAAGGTCGGCGACACTTTCCAGTTCATGAGACAGGGTTATTTTTGCGTGGATAAGGATTCTGACGAAAACAGGCTTGTATTTAACCGCACCGTAGCCCTCAAGGACTCATTTACACCGAAAAAATGATTAAGATAAAAGATATTTATAAATTTTTAGACACCCTCTGCCCTTTTTCCTCCGCTTGTGATTTTGACAATGCAGGCTTGCTTGTCGGCGATAAAAATTCCGAAGTAAAAAAAGCGCTTGTTACATTGGACTGCACGCTTGAGGCTGTAAAAAAGGCAAGAGAGCTTGATTGCAGGCTTATAATTACACATCATCCCGTTATATTTGACCCGATTAAAAGCGTTACCGCAGGCTCGGTTGTTTATGAGCTTATAAGAGCCGATATCAGCGTGATTTCGTGTCATACGAATTTGGATCAAGCCGAATTCGGTGTTAATTATGAACTTTGCAGAGCTTTGGGACTTAAAAATATAAAACCTTTTACCGCTTTGGACGGTTTTATTTTAATGAGTGCCAATACAGTTAAGCCCTGCTCCGCTTTAGAGTTTGCGAAAAATGTAAAATCCGCTCTTAACACATCGGTAAGGTATGTTTCGTCAAACAGGGAAATAAAAAATGTTCTTGTTTGCTCAGGCTCGGGCGGCGGATATTTAAGCGAGGCTGTTTCAAACGGATTTGACGCTTTTCTTACCGCCGATATCAAGCACAATGTTTTCATTGACGCTTTAAACTCCGGTTTCCCGCTTTTTGACGCAGGCCATTATCAGACCGAAAACATAATCATCAGACCGCTCTGCGAAAAATTAAAAAGGGAATTTTCAAAGACGGAATTTATTCCGTTTGATAATGCGGATATTTTATTCTTATAATTTTTGTAATTCATATCATGCGGCAGTCCCCCGTAAATTGACATTTATCAATGAAATAAACTAAATCTAATAATATAGTACAAACACCTCTGCATATAAAATACTGAGGTGTATTATATGAAATTACTTTTATTAACAAAAAAGCAGATTATGCTCGGTCTCGGTATAATTTTAAGCGCGGTGCTTATAATCATCGGCTCAACTGCAGTTTTTGCCGACAAGGAGCGAAAACTTCCTATTTACTGCGTTGAAACCGAAAAGAAACAGGTCGCCTTAAGCTTTGACGCGGCTTGGGGCAATGACGACACCGAAACGCTTATAAAAATATTAAAGGAATATAACGCGCCCGCAACATTTTTTGTTGTGGGAAGCTGGGTTGATAAATACCCCGAATCCGTCGAGGCGCTTAGCAAGGCGGGCTTTCAAATTCAAAACCATTCAAACACCCACCCTCACATGACCCAGCTTTCTATGCAGCAGATGAAAAACGAAATAGAAGCCTGCAACAAAAAGATTGAAAGTATTACGGGCGTCTGCCCTACCCTTTTAAGACCGCCCTACGGCGATTATGACAACTGCGTTGTAGAGGCGGTTGAAAATGAAAGAATGTATGCGATTCAATGGTCAGTTGACAGTCTTGACTGGCAGGACAGCGCAACGCCGCAAAGCATATACAAAAGGGTTACCGATAAGGTTGAAAACGGAAGTATAGTTCTTTTTCATAATGACGCGGACCACACTCCCGAAGCGCTTCCTATGATTTTAAAAAACCTAAAGAAAAAGGGCTTTGAATTCGTATTTATATCAGACCTTATAATGAAAGAAAATTATCATATTGATTCAACAGGCAAGCAGTGCAGAACAAAAGACGGAGAATAATCAATATTTTAAAAAACCTCTCACGCCGAAAGGTGTGAGAGGTTTTTTGTCATTCGGCGGTTTCCTGCGCATCTTCTCCGTATAAATTCCGAAAGGATTAAACAAGCAAGACAAGATATCTGCAAAAAATACAGACATCTAAACAGACCTGTAACATGGTTTTCAAAGTGATTTTTTAAAGAACATTTTAATATCATAAATACTTGTAATAGGCTTAATTTTGTAGTATTATATAGTTATATTACTATTAACGGAGGGAAAGCGATGAAAGCACCGGAAAGCATACTTTCGCCGGTAAAGAGATTCCGCGGCGGAACGGAGCTTGAGCATAACAAGAACACGGAAAATTTCGAAACCTTTTCAATGCCCGTAAGCGAAAGCGTATGTATTCCTCTTTTACAGCATATCGGCGCGCCATGCGAGCCGATTGTAAAAAAAGGCGATAAGGTTTTCGTCGGAACAAAAATCGCTCAAAGCGAGAAGGCGGTTTCAGCCCCTATTCATTCAAGCTGTTCGGGCGAGGTTTCGGATATCAAGGATATTGATATTAACGGCAAAGCTATTAAATGTATAATAATAAAGTCCGACGGTGAAATGACACCGGACCCTGCTCTTAAGCCATTTAAGGTGAAATCGGAAGAGGATCTTGAAAAGGCGGCGTTTGAATGCGGTCTTGTCGGCTTAGGCGGAGCGGGTTTTCCGACATATATAAAATTCAAGGCGGAAACCGCCGTTAAAATAGATACACTTATTGTTAACGCCGCCGAATGCGAGCCGTATATCACATCGGACTACAGAGAAAGCCTTGAAAACTTCAATGATATAATTGAAGGTGTTTATTTAATCAAGGAAATTCTGCATTTGCAAAGGGTTATAATCTGCGTTGAAAGCAATAAGCCGAAGGCTATAGACAAGCTTATGCTTGTCGCCGCCGACCACCGTGACGCGAACGATACGGTTAAGCTTATGAGGCTTCCCGACAAATACCCTCAGGGAGCGGAAAAGCTGATTGTCTACTCTGCTACGGGAAGAAAAATTCCTTTAGGAAAGCTTCCGAGCGATGTCGGATGTATAGTTTCAAATATCACCACTATCGGAACGCTTTACAGATTTATTACAACCGGCATGCCGCTCGTATCAAAAAGAATCACGGTTGACGGAACGGCAATTAAAGAGCCTAAAAATCTGCAGGTTCCTATCGGAACATCTGTTAAGGATATCGAAAGGTTTATAAGCGAAGAAGAAATTGACGCGGATAAAATAATCCTCGGCGGACCGATGATGGGTACAGCAATTGCCGATGAAAACGCAGTCATAGAAAAGCGGACGAACGCGGTTTTATTTATGAAGCCGAAAGCCGCTAAGAAAACTACCGGCTGTATTCACTGCGGAAGATGCGCCAAAGCCTGTCCGATGAAGCTATACCCCGCAAGCGTTGAGGCGGCGCTGAATGCCGGTTTGCATGACAAACTTGAAAATTTAAACACCGCTTACTGTATCGAATGCGGCTGTTGCTCTTATGTATGTCCGGCATCCCGTCCGCTTACACAGGCAATGCGCACCGCAAAAGCAGAACTCAGGAGGAATAAAAAATGAAAGAAATTTTAAAGGCTTCCTCTTCACCTCATATCCGCCACCCCGAAACCACGCGCGGAATTATGGCAGATGTTGTAATAGCTTTGTTGCCGGCGGCGGTTTTCGGATGTATTCTTTTCGGAATTCATGCAGTGCTTGTGCTTTTAGTTTGCGTTGCTGTATCGGTTTTATCTGAATTTTTATGGAACTTAATTTTTAAAAAGCCTAATTCTGTCGGCGATTTTTCGGCAGTGGTTACAGGACTTCTTTTAGGAATGAATTTAAGTCCTAAAATTCCGTTATGGATGGCGGCAATAGGCTCATTTGCGGCAATTATAATTGTCAAGCAGATGTTCGGAGGATTAGGTCACAATTTTGTTAACCCTGCGATAGCCGCAAGAATTATTCTTATGGTTTCCTTTCCGTCTGCAATGAACAGATTTATTGACCCGATTTTTTCAACCGGAAAAACCGCGGGAATTATCACAAGCGCAACGCCTTTGAGCGACCCGAGTGCAGGTAT
The DNA here is from genome assembly GCA_934466515.1 of uncultured Eubacteriales bacterium. GTDB lineage: Bacteria > Bacillota > Clostridia > Oscillospirales > Acutalibacteraceae > UBA737. The sequence goes on along the minus strand of CAKSLH010000002.1, from coordinate 159,414 downwards.
AAGCCTCAAATATGCGTTTTTCGGTCTTTACAGAGGATGTATCGGAGAAACAAGCGCATTTCTTCTTTTAATCGGCGGAGCTTATCTTGTTATCAGAAAGATTATCTCCCCCGCAATTCCTTTATCATTTTTAGGAACGGTTGCTGTACTCAGCCTGCTTACAGGAGCGAACGCTCCCATGCAGCTTTTCACGGGCGGTTTAATGCTCGGAGCAATATTCATGGCTACCGATTATACTACATCGCCTACAAGCCTGCTCGGAAAAATAATTTTCGGAATAGGCTGCGGCGCTATAACATTCGCTATAAGGAAATACGGAAGTCTGCCAGAGGGAGTTTCTTATTCGATAATTCTTATGAATATTGCAACTCCGCTTATCAACAGATTTACTTTAAGAAAGCCTTTCGGTTTTGTTAAGGAGGTTAAAGCAGATGAGTGAGAAAAAGATAAACTTTAAATCCGACCTGCTGTTTCCTACGCTTACGCTCGTTTGTATCTGTCTTGTCGTGACCTTAGCGCTCAGCGGAACAAATATGCTGACTAAGAAAAAAATCGAAAAGCTTACTAAGGACAATCAAAACAAATCCATGAGCGAGCTTATTCAGGCAGACGAATATGTTGAGTTTCCCGTTTCAGGCGAGGATATCGACGGGTCTTATAAGGCCGTTAAGGACGGAGAAGAGATAGGATATATTTTTATTACCTCTTCAAAGGGCTACGGCGGAGATGTTTCGGTTATGACGGCTGTAAACCCCGACAAAACGGTTAAAGCCATAAAAATTCTCTCTGCTGACGATGAAACCCCCGGGCTTGGGCAAAATGTTCTTAAAGCCGATTTTGCAAAGCAGTATTCGGGCCTTAAAAACGAAATAAGCGTTGTTAAAAACGGTGCGGACGGAAATAAAAACGAAGTAAACGCGGTTACGGGAGCCACAAGAAGCTCAAGAGCTGTTACAAATGCCGTAAACAAGGCTCTTAAAGCCGCAAAAGGAACGGAGGGCGACGGTACAGATGAATAATAATGTTAAGGTTTTGACAAACGGACTTATAAAAGAAAACCCCGTTTTAAGGCTTGTACTCGGCACCTGTCCAACCCTTGCCGTTACAACCTCTGCAAAAAACGGCCTCGGAATGGGAATTGCCGCAACAGCCGTTTTAATATGCTCAAATCTTGTTATTTCCCTGCTTAGAAAGGTAATCCCAGACAGGGTAAGAATTCCTGCTTTTATCACGATTATCGCAGGCTTTGTAAGCGTAGTTCAGCTGCTTGTAAAGGCTTATGCGCCGGCTATAGATAAATCGCTCGGAATATTTTTGCCTCTTATAGTTGTTAACTGTATTATTCTTGCGAGAGCTGAAATGTTCGCCTCTAAAAACCCCGTTTTGCCGAGCGTGCTTGACGGTCTCGGAATGGGAATAGGCTTTACGGCGACCCTGACTTTAATGGGAATAATCAGGGAATTTTTGGGCGCGGGAACATTCTTTGCCCTGCCTGTAACCTCAAAGGTTATAAGCCCGATGGTTATTTTCCTTTTGCCGCCCGGAGGATTCTTTGTATTCGGAATTCTCGTCGCGGTATCAAACGCATTGGCTAAAAAGTCAGGCAAAAAGCCGATAGAAGAAATGAACTGCAAAAACTGCCCCTCAAAAGGAATTTGCTCAAATGTTAAAGCCGAGGAGGAATGTGCGAAATGAACACTTATGTAATGCTCGCTTCCATTCTTCTTGCAGGAATACTCAGCAACAACATGGTGCTTTCGAAGTTTTTAGGAATTTGCTCATTCTTAGGAGTTTCCAAAAAAACTTCCACGGCTGTTTCCATGAGCCTTGCGGTTATTCTTGTTATGATTATTTCAACTGCCGTCACCTATCCTATTTATTATTTCATATTGAGGGATAAATACGAATATCTTCTTACGGTGGTTTTCATTCTTGTTATTGCGGCGGTTGTTCAGCTGCTCGAAATTCTTATGAAAAAATTCATGAGACCCCTTTATCTGGCGCTCGGAATTTATCTTCCGCTTATAACGACCAACTGCGCGGTGCTCGGAATTACCATGCTTAACACCACCGACTTTGACGCAAAGGCTTATTCTTTTTCAAAGCTCTATCTTTTCTCTCTTACAAACGCATTTGCGGCAGGCGCAGGATTTTTGCTCGCAATGCTTTTATTCTCAGGAGTCCGCGAAAGACTTGAAACCGCCGATGTCCCCGAATTTTTAAAGGGACTTCCAATCACACTTATTGCGGCGGCGCTTGTTTCCCTTTCATTTTTGGGATTTGCAGGAATCGGAGGTTAAATTATGAGTGCTGTAATTATACCGGTTCTGTTTGTCACTGGAATAGGAATTATCGCAGGAATAGGACTTTCCTTGGCGACTGTGTTTTTCGGAGTTAAAACCGACGAAAAGCAGGAAAAAATCAGGGAATGTCTCCCCGGAGCCAACTGCGGTTCCTGCGGTTATTCTGGCTGTGACGGATATGCCGCCGCGATAGCCTCGGGCGAAGCCGCTCCCGATAAATGCACCCCCGGCGGCAAAGAGACAGCAGAAAAGCTTTCCGAGATTTTAGGCGTTAAAATAACCGCCAAGCCGAAAGCTGCATTTATCGCATGCGGAGGAGACTGCGAAAAGGCAAAGCCTTTATATGAGTATGACGGAATAAAAAGCTGTCTTTCGGCGTCTCTTGTTTTAAACGGACCTAAGGCCTGTGCTTACGGCTGTATCGGCTTCGGAGACTGCATAAATGCCTGTCAGTTCGGAGCAATCACTATGGAAAACGGAAAGCCTACAGTTTGCGAGGACCTTTGCAAGGGCTGCGGAGAATGTCAGGCGGTATGTCCTAAGTCTCTTATAGAGCTTGTCCCTCAAAAAGCCAAAGCTCATGTTGCCTGCAAAAATAAGGACAAGGGTCCTAAGGTTGCAAAAAACTGCTCGGTTTCCTGCGTCGGGTGCGGTGCATGCGAAAGAGCGTGCCGATTCGGAGCAATCAAGGTTACCGATAATCTTGCTGTTATTGATTACGAAAAATGCAAAAACTGCAAGGCATGCGTTAAGGCATGCAACCGAGGAGTAATCAAATAATATGGCTACAAGCAAGGACTATATAGAATTTGTTTCGGAGCAGGTAAGGGATTTCGGCGATATATCTTTCAGAAAAATGTTCGGAGAATACATGGTATATTTCTCTTCAAAGCCGATTTTGCTCGTTTGCGATAACACGGTATTTATAAAAATTCTGCCCGAAACCGCAATAATAATGGAAAACGCAGAGCGCGGATTTCCTTATGACGGGGCAAAAGAGCATTATATTCTCGATATTGAAAACAGAGAGCTTTTGGAAAAAATAATTCCTGTTTTAATTGAAATCACTCCTCTGCCGAAAAGCAAACGAAAAGCATAAAAAAAGCGTGTATGTCTAAAAACATACACGCTTAATTTTATAATACTTATTCAGCAGCGGTTTCTGTCTCTGCTGTTTCTTCGGCTGCGGGTTCCTCAGCCTTTACCTCTTCCGCTTCTGCTTCATCAGCAGGAGCAAGCAGGGCACGGATAGAAAGGCTTACGCGCTTTTTCTCCTGATCGATTGCAATAATCTTAGCTTTAACCTCATCGCCTACGGAAAGCTCATCCTGCGGCTTCTCAACATGCTTATCGGCAATCTGAGAAATATGAATAAGTCCGTCAACACCGGGGAGAATTCTTGCAAACGCACCGTAAGAAGTAATGCTTACTATCTTAACATCCGCAACATCGCCTACGGCAAACTTATTATTGAATATGGTCCAAGGATTATCCTCTTCCTTCTTGTAGCCGAGAGAAATTTTTCTCTTCTCAGGGTCAAGAGCCTTGACATAAACCTCAACGGTATCGCCGACAGAAAGAATTTCAGCCGGATTCTTGATACGCTGCCATGAAAGCTCCGAAATGTGAACCATTCCGTCAACTCCGCCGATATCTACAAATGCGCCGTAAGAAGTAAGTGACTTAACAACGCCTGTGTATCTGTCTCCGACAGCGATATCAGCCCAAACCTTATCCTCAGCCGCCTTGCGCTGCTCGCGGAGAACGCTGCGGATAGAGCCGACTGCTCTTCTGCCTCTGCCGATTTCAATAATTCTGAACTGAACCGTCTTGCCTTTTAAATCCTCAAGAGGCTCGTTTCTCGAAAGAGTTGCCTGAGAAGCAGGAATAAAGATGCGAATATTGTTAGAATAAATCTGAACGCCGCCCTTAATGATGTCCTTAACGACTCCGGTAAGGATCTCTCCGGACTCTTTAGCGGCAACTATATTGTCCCAACCGGCAATAGCATCATAACGACGCTTTGAAAGCATTGCGGTTCCTTCCTGATCGTTTGTCTTCATAATGATAAGATCAAGCTTATCACCGACTTTTACTTCGTCCTCAAGCTTAACATTGGGGTCTAAAGAATACTCGTCAGCTGATATGTAGCCTGCAAGGCCTCTTCCGATATCAACCTGAATTTCGGTGGGGCTTACTGCAAGAACAGTACCCGTTACCTTCTGGTCTCCCGTTAAGTTGCTGAGCGAAGCCTCAAATGCTTCCTCATCTGTCATTTCCTCGAAGCTTTTTTGAACAGTTACATTTCCCTCCGTCTGTTCATCAACCGGTTGTAAAATTTCCGACATGGTTTTAATAACCTCCCTTATAATACCCGCGGGTGTGGATGCACCTGCGACGACTCCGACGCTCTCGCAATCCGAAAAGAAATCCTTCCGCAATTCTTTTGCGGTTTCAATCAAAACGGTTTTTTCGCAAACAGCACGGCATACATCATAAAGCTTTGATGTATTAGAGCTGTGCCTGCCGCCGATAACAACCATACAGTCATTAACTTCCGCAAGCTTTTGCGCTTCGCTCTGACGCATCGAAGTAGCATTACATATTGTATCAAATATTTTCGCATTTGTACATAGTTTTTTTAAAAAAATTTGAGCTTTTTCCCATTTTTTTGCGTTAAAAGTGGTTTGGCTGACCGCAGTGAGCGGTTTTTTTATTAGATTTTCGTTATTTTTGAAAATTTCTTCCAAATCTTCAAGTGATGAGAACACAAAATAATCGCCCTTAATGTGCCCGATTATTCCCTTGACCTCCTGATGCTCCCTGTCGCCTGCAATCAGAATTGTATCGCCTAAAGCGCTTCTTTCTTTTACGATTTTATGTATCTTCGCGACAAACGGGCAGGTTGCATCGCAGACCTGCAGGTTTAAGCTTTCCGCCCGTTTGTAAATATCCTCTTCCACTCCGTGAGAGCGAATAACCAGCGTATACCCTTTGGGGACATCCTCTGGTCTGTCAACAACTATAACGCCCTTGCTTTTAAGCTCGTTTACAAGCTGGTCGTTATGAATTATCTGCCCTAAGGTCGCAACCTTTTTATTTTCTTCTAAAAGTCCGTAAACCGTCTGAACCGCTCGGTCTACCCCGAAGCAGAAGCCTGCGGTTTTTGCAAGGGTAATTCTCATAATTCGGCACCGAGCTTATCTTTTATGATTTTAACTACCATCTGTGCCGACTCTTCGAGAGTATTTCCCGTGGTATCCGCAAGGACAGAGTCCTCTGCGGGCTTTAAGGGGGCTATTTCACGGTGTGAATCGTTATAATCTCTCGTCTTAATATCTTCTTCGATTTCCGAAAGCTCAACCTTCATTCCCTTTTCAGTAAGCTCTCTGTATCTTCTTAAGGCCCTTTCATGAACAGAGGCGGTAAGAAAAATCTTAACCTGAGCGTTCGGCAGAACAACCGTGCCGATATCCCTTCCGTCCATAATAACATTATTTTTTCTTGCAAGCTCTCTTTGCATTTCAAGCAAAAATGCCCTGACCTCAGGCTTTGAGGAAACAGCTGAAGCCATCATCGAAGCCTCGGGAGTACGGATAAGAGACGAAACATCTTTTCCGTCAAGATAAACATGCTGTTCTCCGTCTTCAAAAGCAATATCAATTTTTGTTCCGCCGAGAATGCTGTCTGTCGGCATATCGCTGTCGCGGTCATATCCGCACTCCGTAAATTTAAGCCCTATAGCCCTGTAAAGAGCGCCGGTATCGACATATATAAAGCCGAGCTTTTCGGCGGCGGCTCTTGCAACTGTGCTTTTGCCTGCCCCTGCAGGTCCGTCTATTGCTACAGAAATCATTTTTATCAATTCTCCGTTTCCGATATGCTTTTTCCTGACAAAAAGCCGGTGGAAAAAGCTATCTGTAAATTAAAGCCGCCCGTAAAAGCGTCCACATCTATTATTTCCCCGCAAAAGTACAAATTTTCAAATTTTTTCGATTGCATTGTCTTGGGATTTATTTCCTTAATATCAATTCCGCCCGAGGTGACTATTGCCTCCTCTATCGGTCTTAACCGGTCGACATTAAGGGTCAGGTTTTTAAGCGCAAAGCATAAATTCTGCCTGTCCTTTTTGCTTATCTGATTGACCTTTGTTTTGCCGTCAATACAAGAAAGCTTTATAATAACGGGAATAAGGCTCTTTGGGACAAGCTTTGATAAGGAATTTGAAAAATTAAGGTTCGGCTCCGCCGAAAAATCCCTTAAAATCCTTGCGTCAAGCTGTTCGGTGCTTAAAGCAGGCTTTAAATCAATTACTGCCTTATAGCTTGCCCCCTTTTTCCTCATTCTTGCAGAGGCGCTTAGCACCAATGGACCTGAAATTCCGAAATGAGTAAACAAAAGCTCCCCAAGTTCCTCAAAAACAGGCTTTTTTGATTCGTTTTCAAATACCGAAAGCTTTATGTTTTTTAAGGTCAGCCCCGAAAGATGTGAGCAAAAGCCTTCCCTGCACTCAAAAGGCACAAGCGACGGAATTAACTCGGTTACCTTAATTCCAAGCTTATCCGCCATTTTATATCCGTCCCCCGTTGAGCCTGTAAGCGGATAGGAAAGTCCGCCGGTTGCAAGGACGATATAATCGGCGCTTATTTCCTCTCCGCCGCTTAAAACAACACTGTTTACAAGACCGTTTTCTGCTTTTATTTCTTTTACCGTTCCCTTAAGGATTTTGCATTTCTCTTTTTTCACGGCGTTAACTAAAGCGTCCACAATGTCAACCGCTCTGTCGGAAACGGGAAAAACGCGGTTTCCCCTTTCGGTTTTTAAAGGTACTCCGAGGGTTTCAAAAAGATCCATTGTATCAGAGCTTGAAAAGGCGGAAAAAGCGGAATATAAAAACTTTTCGTTTTTTGTAACATTATCAAGAAGCGTTCTTAAATCGCAGTTGTTGGTAACATTGCATCTTCCCTTGCCCGTTATCATAAGCTTTCTTGCTGGGCGGTCGTTTTTCTCGATAAGAGTAACACTGACATTTTTATTTTTTGCGGCAAAATAGGCCGCGGTAAGCCCCGAAGCGCCTGCACCTATTATAATTGCGTTTTTCATTTTCCCACCTCTTTTTAACCTATTTATTCTACTATATTTTTTAAAAAAAGTAAACAGCAAAAAACGGACAATTTCACTGTCCGTTTTTTTATTCACATTTTAAATATTTTTTTGACCTTCGGGTGGATTTTAAGCATATAAACCGCCGCAAGCCGTGAAAAAGCTATATCATATACTATAAACACAACATTTGCCAGCGCCCAGAAAACATATATTCCCCATTTCATCATATCTCCGACATCGTCAAACGATACTCCGAAAAGCTTTGTAAGAAGAATATAATAAACAAAAGCACAGATATTAAAGGCGGCGATTTTAAGCGCCCATTCCGTAAAACGGTTTCTTATTCGCTCAATTAAAGCTTTAAGAAGCGGATAAAATCCGAGAAAGCAGATATACAAAAGCTTTGATTCATTATCGGGATAAAAAGCCACGATAACAGAGCTTATAAGGTATGTTGCAAACGCAAATCTGTAATCAGTTTCAATAAGCGCGACAGCGACAAACAGTCCTGAAACCGCAGGAACAGCATAGGTTAAATACGGGAAAAGCCCGAATAACATCATAACGGCGCTAAGCGCCGCCAAAACCGCGCAAAGGGTTAAGCATTTAGTCTTTTTCATAATTCTTTTAACAGCAGGGTATCAGGTCTCCGCCCATACATTCGCAGCAGCAATCGGCACATATAAGACCCTGACAGACATCGCATGCGTCACAGCCGCCGCCGTAATTATGAGACGCATAAGGGTTATTCTGCTGTCTGCCCATCTGTCTTTGCGCATTCATAACCGCACTGCGGTACTCATTATTTGACGGGTCCATACGCGAAGCGGTAACAAAGCTTGTATACGCTTGGTCGAACCAGCCTCTTCTGTAAAGCACGGTACCGTTTAAGAAATACCACTCGGCATTTCGGTCGGTAGGCGAAACGCCGTCTAAAAGCTCAAGCGCCTGTTCAAGCCTGCCTTGAGAGATAAGCGAACGGATTTCGGGGAAAGAGGACTGACCCGAATAAGAAGAATTCGCGCCGTTATTATCGTTTGTTCCCTTTGACCTGCGGGAGTTCATAATCGAATCGTAAGCCTCGTTTATCTCCTGCATTTTTTCGCTTGCGAGATCCGAAAGAGGATTATCCGAATAATTATCGGGATGATACTTTTTTGCAAGATTTCTGTAAGCGTTTTTTACTTCTTCATCGGTGGCGTCAGGCGATACTCCCAACACCTCATAAGGATTTTTCATTTTTTAGCTCCTTTAAATATACATCTTCAAGCCCGAGATAAATTATATTACCCAAAATCGGCTTAAACTTCTTTATTTCAAGCAATTCGAAAGCCTTTGCCGCCTCATTTATGCAAAAATAAATCTGCGGCTCGGTTTTTAAAACCGTATCCTTCTTTATATTGCCCTCTTTTACATATTTTTTTAAAACATTAAAGCTTCCGCTTTTAATATCCTTTTCAATATCGCAGCCTGCGTCCATAAGATAAATATATCTGCCGAGGCAATAGCCGAGCCTTTCTAAAACACGCTTTTGCGAGGGGTCGTCACTGCAAAGCGGAAGAAGCTTTGAAAGCGCCTTTGCCGTAGGGTCGCAGACGCTGTCAAGCGTGCAGTTATCATCACTTTCGGCAAGGCTCTGACCTTCGATATACTCCGCAACCGTTTCTTCGATAAAAGGATATTTTTTCGCGGCTTTTTTATGAGCGCCCGAAAAAATCGGTTTTAAAAGCAAAAAGCCCAGTTTTTTTAATCCCTTTTCATCCTTTATATTATCAAGGATTTTATAGTAGAGCATTATCATTGCCGCGGCGGACGGCATATCAAGCTCATCTGACGATTTGCAGTAATTACATTTTTTAAGAGGATTAAAGGCACAGCGCTTTCTTTCAAAGGAAACGCATCCGCTTTTAAGGGAAATATTAAGCAGAGATAAAAAAGCGAAATCATAGCTTAAGGTAAGTCTTGATAAAATCCCGTAGCTCTTGCCGAGCTTTTTGCAAAGCGAGCAATACACGGCTTTATAGACCTCGAAATCCTTGATTTTAAGCTCTTCTTTTTTAACCCTTATATAGCCGAACACCTTTTCCCCTCCCTTTTATGAATATTATCTTACACCTAAATTTCAATTTATTGGTGAATAGAGTGTAAATATTTATGAAGTTTGGTATTTTTTGAAAATTTTGAGGAAAGATACTAAAAACAAATTCAGGGAGGAACCTCTAATGAGTAAAAAAACAGCATCGCTTTTACTTTGTCTTATTATGCTTATTATCCCGTTCACGCTTGCGGGATGCGGAAGCAAAAACAGCAAAAACGAAGTATATTTCTTTAATTTCAAGCCCGAATCGGCTGAAATTTATAAGGAAATAGCAAAAAAATATGAGGAAGAAAAGGGCGTTAAGGTAAAGGTTGTAACAGCCGCGGCAAACACCTACGAGCAGACCCTTAAATCGGAAATTGCCAAATCCTCCGCGCCGACGATTTTTCAGGTAAACGGACCTATAGGCTATGAAACATGGAAGGATTACTGCCTTGACATCAAGGACAGCAAGCTTTATTCCTATCTTTCGGACAAAAGTCTTGCGATAAAGGATAAAAACGGCGGAGTTTATGCGCTTGCCTATGTTGTTGAGGGCTACGGTATTATTTATAATGAAGAAATTACCGACAAGTATTTTGCCTTAAGCGACAAGAAAACCGATTATAAATCAATGAACGAAATCAAGAACTTTGACGCACTTAAAAGTGTTGCTGAGGATATGACTGCGCACAAAAAGGAGTTGGGTCTCGAAGGAGTATTCGCTTCAACCTCTCTTGCCTCAGGCGAGGACTGGCGCTGGCAAACCCACCTTTTGAATGTTCCGCTTTATTATGAATTCAAGGACAGCACCGATTATGACGACCCGACCATAGCGGGTCTTAACTCAAAGGAAATAGCTTTCAGATATTCGGACGCTTATAAAAACACATTTGACCTTTACACCGAAAACTCCATTACAGAGAAAAATCTGCTCGGTTCAAAATCGACCGCGGATTCAATGGCTGAATTTGCTCAGGGAAAGGTTGCCTTTGTACAGAACGGCAACTGGGCATGGTCGCAGATAAGCGATGTCAAGGGCAACACCGTTAAAAAAGACAAAATCAAGTTCTTACCTCTTTATACCGGAATAAAGGGCGAGGAATCGCAGGGACTTTGTATCGGAACAGAAAATTATATCGCAATCAACAAAAAGGCAACAAAGGAACAGCAGCAGGCTTCTCTTGATTTTCTTGACTGGCTGTTTTCAAGCAAGACCGGAAAAGACTATGTAACAAACAAGCTTAAATTCATCACTCCTTTTAACACCTTTTCAGACGATGAGCTTCCCGACGATCCGCTCGCAAAAGAGGTTGTCCGTTATATGAGAGACGATTCCTTAACAACCGTTCCGTGGATATTCACATCCTTCCCGAGCGAGACCTTCAAAAAAGAAGTCGGAAACGCACTTCTTGAATATGTTCAGGGAAGCAAAAAATGGGACGATGTTAAAAACACCGTTACAGAAAAATGGAAGAGTGAAAGATAAAAATGCAGATCGGTTTAAAACGCTGGTCGCCGTTATTCGTACTGCCGACGCTTGCGGCTTTCACAGTAGCCTTTATAGTTCCCTTTTTAATGGGACTGTATCTTTCCTTTTGTGATTTCCGCACCGTAACCGACGCAACCTTTGTGGGGCTGAAAAATTATATGAACATTTTCAGCCCCGACGATACCTTTTTTAAGTCGCTTTTGCTTACAACACGCTTTGCGATAATATCAGTTATAACAATAAATATATTCGCATTTCTGTTAGCGCTTATGTTAACAAAAGGCATCAAAGGAACGAATTTTTTCAGAACGGTATTCTTTATGCCTAATCTTATAGGCGGTATCGTGCTGGGTTATATCTGGCAGGTTATAATTAACGGCGTACTTTACAAATACGGATACGCAATAACGAGCAAAGCGGAATTCGGAATAGCGGGTCTTATCATTATGATGAACTGGCAGATGATAGGATATATGATGGTAATTTATATCGCGGGAATTCAAAATGTCCCCGACGATATTTTAGAGGCGGCAAAGGTTGACGGAGCGGGAAAATTCAGAACGCTTTTTTCAATCATAATCCCCTCTGTTATGCCTTCTGTTACAATTTGCCTGTTTTTAACCATAACAAATTCCTTCAAGCTTTTCGATCAGAACCTTGCTCTTACCGCAGGCGCTCCCGCAAAGCAGACACAGCTTGCGGCGCTTGATATTTACAACACCTTTTACGGAAGAACAGGGTTTGAGGGAACGGGTCAGGCAAAAGCGGTTATATTCTTTATTATCGTTGCGATTATCGCGCTTTTGCAATTAAAGCTTACGAGCAGCAAAGAGGTTGAGAGCTGATAATGAAAAAAGGCAGAATTTTAATTTTTATATTACTTTGCATTCTCGCAATTATATTTATAGCCCCTGTTTTTATAATTCTGATGAATTCCTTCAAGACGAAATTTTCTATCAGCCAGACGCCCTTTATGCTTTTTGACAAAACAACCTTTGTCGGCCTTGAAAACTATACTACGGGGCTTACGAACACAGGCTTTATCACCGCGTTTTTTATGTCGCTTTTTATAACCGTTTTCTCGGTCTTCGCAATCGTGCTTTTTACCTCGATGACGGCATGGTATATTGTAAGAGAAAAAACGAAATTCACTAAGTTTCTTTACACACTTTTTGTTTTTTCGATGATAGTACCCTTTCAGATGGTAATGTTTACGATGTCAAAAACCGCAAACATTTTAAGGCTTGACAATCCTATAGGCATAGTTTTTATTTATCTCGGCTTCGGAGCGGGTCTTGCGGTATTCATTTTCAGCGGTTTTGTTAAATCCATTCCTTTCGGAATTGAAGAGGCGGCTACAATTGACGGCTGCACTCCCCCTCAGACATTTTTAAAAATTGTTTTTCCGATGATGAAGCCGACGCTTATCACCGTTGCAATTTTAAATACAATGTGGATCTGGAACGATTATCTTCTTCCGGCGCTTGTAATAGGAAGCGATTACAAAACCATTCCTATAGCAATTCAGTATTTAAAAGGCGGATACGGTTCTATTGACATGGGAGCGCTTATGGCAATGCTGGTGCTTGCGGTACTGCCGGTTATAATTTTTTATCTGTTCTGTCAGAAATATATTATAAAGGGAGTTGCGGCAGGTGCGCTTAAGGGATAAAAAAAGAGGTATTTTAATGCCTCTTGCAAGTCTGCCGTCAGACCACGGAATCGGCGATTTAGTAAGCTCCTCCTTTAAATTTATTGATTTCTTATCTGATTCAGGTGTTGACTGCTGGCAGCTTTTGCCGCTCGTACCCTTAGGCAAAGGCAATTCGCCTTATTATTCCGTAAGCTGTTATGCTGGCGAGCCTTTATATATTGATTTAAAGGAGCTTGCAAAGGACGGACTGCTGAGCATTTCGGATATAGATTACAAGTACAACAAGGACTATATCGACTATGACGAAGTAAGGGAAAAGAAATATTATTATCTTTTTAAGGCATTTAAAAGCTTTGACAGCGAAAACAGAGATTTTATAAAATTTCAAAAGGAAAATGAATTTTGGCTTGAGGATTATGCGGTATTCTGTACCGCCACAGAGGAATACGGACATCTTAAGTTTTTTGACGACGGACTTAAATACCGCCTTTTTGACCGATTAAACGAATTCAAAGCCATAAATTCGGAAAAAATAAGCTTTTATAAAACAGTGCAGTATTTTTTCTACCGTCAGTTTTTCAAAATGAGAGCCTATGCCGAGAAAAAGGGAATAAAGCTTATTGGAGATATACCGTTTTATATTTCGGACAACAGTACCGAGCTTTGGCAAAATCCGCAGTATTTTAAACTTAACAGAGACTTAACACCTTCATTTATAGCAGGTGTTCCGCCCGATATTTTTTCGAAAACAGGGCAGCTTTGGGGAAATCCCGTTTATGATTTTGAGATTATGAAAAAGGACGGGTATTTATGGTGGAAAAACAGAATTGAGCATCAAAAAAAGCTCTATGATATTATTAGAATAGACCATTTCAGAGCCTTTGCAAACTATTATGAAATTTCAGCAACAGAAGAAACCGCGCTTAACGGAAAATGGGTAAGTGGCCCTGCGGAAGACTTTTTTAAAACCTTAAATAAAAGCATTAAGCTTCCGCCCATTATCGCCGAGGATTTAGGCGGAGAAGATGACAAAGATGTTCAAAGGCTTTTAAAAAATACGGGATACCCGGGAATGAAGGTTTTGGAATTCTGCTTTGAGAAAATAAACGATCCGAAATCAGTTCCCAAAAGCTTTCCTTATAACTGCGTTTGCTACACGGGAACGCATGACAACGACACCGTTGCAGGCTGGTTTTCAAAGCTTTCCGCAAAGGAAAAGGTGCTTGCAGGCAGGTATATTGATATAAATTCGTCAGTTCCTGTTTCGGAACAAGTTATAAAATATGCTAATTCTCTTAACATTAAAATGGTTATAATTCCTCTTTCTGACTATTTAAATCTCGATTCCGGAGCGAGAATAAATACCCCCGGGACGTCTACGGGAAACTGGAATTGGAGAGCCAAAGAAGAATATTTATCGAAATCAGTTTCGGATAAAATAAAAAGGCTGATAAATAGAAAGTAAAAAAAAATGAGCCGTGCAAAAGCACGGCTCAAAATTTTAAATATTAAAAATATTAAAATCAATCGTTTGAATAAGGAAGCAAAGCTACCTGACGCGCACGCTTTATAGCGGTGGTAAGCTCGCGCTGATGCTTAGCGCAGGTACCGGTTGCACGGCGGGGTAAAATCTTAGCACGCTCTGAAACAAACTTGCGAAGACGCGCTACATCCTTATAATCGATTTCTTCAACACGATCGGCACAGAAATGGCAAACCTTTTTACGGGGCTTTCTCTGAAACGGTCTATCTGTCTTTTCCATCGAAAAGTTCCTCCTTAAATTTATAAGAGCTTAAAACGGAAGATCGGTATCGCCGTCATCACTCATATCGGTGAAATCATCGGCTGAGGCATTCGAATAAGAAGCCGCAGGAGCTTCGCCGGATACGGGAGCGGATCCGCCGTCCCTTTTAGACTCGACAAACTGGGCATTATTAACTACAACCTCAAAGGCTGTTCTGTTATTGCCGTTCTTATCGGTATATCTTCTGGTCTGAATAGAGCCTTCAATACCGATCATATTGCCCTTTTTGAAATATTTTGTGATAAACTCAGCGCTCTGACGCCATGCAACAATGTTGATGAAATCAGTTAACTGCTCTTCGCCTGAACGGTAACGGCGACTTACGGCTATGGAAAAAGAAGTCACGGGAATACCGTTAGGTGTGGTCTTAAGCTCAGGGTCCGCAGTGAGGCGGCCTGTTAAAACAACAAAATTAAACATATCTTTTTCCTCCGTTACTTTTTAATTACCATTGCGCGAAGAACGCCGTCGGTAATGCCGGCAACACGCTCAAGCTCTGCCGGAAAATCAGGCTCTGAAGTAAATGTAGTGAATACATAGTAGCCTTCGTTTTCATCGTTGATAGGATAAGCAAGACGGCGCTTTCCCCAATCATCAACGTTTTCGACTGTGCCGTGCTTTGCGATAAGGTCGTTAAACTTAGTCTTTAAAGCTTCTACGGCTTCTTCCGAACCGGTTACAGAAAATACTACTGCAGCCTCGTACTTGTTAGTCATAATTCGTTGCACCTCCTTCTGGACTTTTGGCCATAATTCTTATGGCAAGGAAGCTAAAATGATATTTTTTCACATTAGCAAATAGTATTATATCAGCTTTTATCCCTTTAGTCAACAGTTTTTTTACTTGATTTTGATTATGAATTATTATATAATACACTTGAAATAAAAAGGTTAAGGTAAGAAATTATGTTACTTGCAATTGATATCGGAAACACCAATATTACGCTCGGCACATTTGAGGACGATGTTTTAAGCTGCACCGCCCGTCTTTCTACAGACAGGAAGAAAACCTCGGACCAGTATGCGGTGGACATTAAAAATGTTTTAATGCTTCACGGAGCGGACTGCAAAGCCGTTGAGGACTGCATTATATCTTCGGTAGTTCCCGAAACAGGAAACGCGATAGCCTCGGCTGTTGCGCTTTTATGCGATGTAGTTCCTTTAGAATTAGGACCCGGGGTCAAAACAGGTCTTAACATAAGAATTGACAATCCCGCTCAGCTCGGCGCAGACCTTGCGGCAGGAGCCGTGGGCGCAATTGCCGAATACAGGCTTCCTTGCATAGTTATTGATATGGGAACGGCTTCAACGCTCAGCGTTATAGACCGAGACGGAAAATTTTTAGGCGGAGCCATTGCGGCAGGCGTAAGGCTCACGCTGAAGGCTTTATGCGAAAACACCGCTCAGCTCCCTGCAATTTCTCTTACCGCTCCTGAGTCTGTAATAGGTTCAAACACCGCCGACTGCATGCGTTCGGGACTTATTTTCGGAACCGCAGCTATGCTTGACGGAATGATTGACAGGATTTCCGAGGAGCTCGGAGATAAGCCTACCGTTGTCGCAACAGGCGGACTTTCAAAACAGATAATATCCTACTGCAAAAATGATATAATATTTAATGAAAATCTGCTGCTCGAGGGATTAAAGGAAATCTACGAGCGCAATAAATAACCGTTAACACTGTTACAGTGACAGTGTCGGAATATAGAACTGTACCGTATTTGCGGACAGTATCGGAGGTAAAAAAATATGTCAGAAAAAAAATCGTTTAAGGTTGCGGTTTTAGGTATCTTCACCGCCGTCACCGCAGTCCTGCAGGCAATGAGCTACTTTATCAAAATCGGAAATTTCAATCTTTCGCTTGTTCTTGTTCCGATTATAATTGCGGCTTGTCTGTATAAGCCTTCCTACAGCGCGTATCTTGGCGCGGTATTCGGTCTGATGACCGTTATCGGCTGTTTAACGGGCGCCGATATGGGAGGAAACATTCTTTTGAATTCGAACGCAGTTATGACCGTTATAACCTGCATGCTTAAAGGTACGCTTTGCGGACTTATTTGCGGACTTACTGCAAAGGCGCTTAAGAAAAAAGGCGGACTTATTTCGGTTGTAATTCCCGCGATTGTCGCGCCCGTAGTAAACACGGGAATATTCGTTGCGATGATGTTCATTTTCTTTAAAGATATTCTTTATTCTTGGGCAGGCGGCACCAATGCAGTCACCTATGTGATAACAGGTCTTGTCGGCGTTAATTTCTTAATCGAGCTTGTAATAAATATGGTTCTTGCTCCCGCAATGCTCAGAATTATAAAAGCGGTCAAAAAGCAGTAAATTCAAATTCCCATATTTTTTTAAAAAAACTCTTTATTTTTAAAGGTTTTTTTGTTATAATGAATTGGATACTCAATAAAGTTGGGTTCTTTTCAGTTAATCAGGATTAAAAATCCGCAAATTTTTTAGGAGGTTGATTCAAAACATGAGTCACAAGTATGTTTACCTTTTCAGCGAAGGCAACGCAAAGATGCGTGAGCTTCTCGGCGGTAAGGGTGCTAACCTTGCAGAAATGACCGGTCTCGGTCTTCCCGTTCCGCAGGGCTTCACCATTTCAACCGAAGCATGCACTCAGTACTATGAGGACGGCCAGAAGATCAATGATGAAATTCAGGCTCAGATCATGGAGTACATCGAGAAGATGGAGGAAATCACCGGCAAGAAGTTCGGCGATAAGGAAAATCCGCTCCTCGTTTCGGTTCGTTCAGGTGCCCGTGCTTCAATGCCCGGCATGATGGACACTATTCTTAACCTCGGACTTAACGAAGAAGTTGTCAATGTAATCGCAGAAAAATCCAATAACCCCCGTTGGGCTTGGGACTGCTACAGAAGATTTATTCAGATGTATTCCGATGTTGTTATGGAAGTCGGCAAAAAGTACTTCGAGCAGCTTATTGACGCTATGAAGGAAAAGAGAGGCGTTACTCAGGACGTTGAGCTTACCGCTGACGATCTTAAGGAGCTTGCTTCTCAGTTTAAGGCTGAATACAAATCAAAAATCGGCGCAGAATTCCCGACTGATCCTAAGGAGCAGTTAATGGGCGCTATAAAGGCTGTTTTCCGCTCATGGGACAACCCCCGTGCTAATGTTTACCGCCGTGATAATGATATCCCGTATTCTTGGGGTACCGCTGTTAACGTTCAGATGATGGCGTTCGGTAACATGGGCGACGATTGCGGAACAGGCGTTGCGTTTACCCGTGACCCTGCTACAGGCGCTAAGGGTCTCTTCGGTGAGTTCCTTACAAACGCTCAGGGCGAAGATGTTGTTGCAGGCGTTCGTACTCCTATGCACATCTCAGAGATGGAAGAAAAGTTCCCCGAGGCATTCAAGCAGTTCAAGGATGTTTGCCAGCGTCTTGAAAATCATTACCGCGACATGCAGGACATGGAGTTCACCGTTGAGCACGGAAAGCTCTTCATGCTCCAGACCCGTAACGGTAAGAGAACCGCTCAGGCAGCTCTTAAGATTGCCTGCGATCTCGTTGACGAGGGTATGATTACTGACGAGGAAGCTGTTCTTATGATAGATCCTCGTAACCTTGATACTCTTCTTCATCCGCAGTTTGACGCTAAGGCGTTAAAGGCTGCAACTCCTATCGGAAAGGCTCTCCCCGCTTCCCCCGGCGCTGCTTGCGGTAAAATCGTTTTCACCGCTGAAGACGCTAAGAACTGGGGCGCTAAGGGCGAAAAGGTAGTTCTCGTCCGTCTCGAAACTTCACCTGAGGATATCGAAGGCATGAAAGCCGCTCAGGGTATTCTTACCGTTCGCGGCGGTATGACCTCACACGCTGCCGTTGTTGCACGCGGTATGGGTACCTGCTGCGTTTCAGGCTGCACCGCTATCAATATGGACGAAGAAAACAAGCAGTTTACTCTCTCCGGCAAGACCTATCATGAGGGCGACTTCATTTCTCTTGACGGTTCTACCGGTAATATTTATGACGGAATTATCCCGACTGTTGACGCTTCTATCGCAGGCGAATTCGGAAGAATCATGGGCTGGGCGGACAAGTACCGCAAGCTCGGCGTTCGCACAAATGCGGACACTCCGCGCGACGCTAAGAAGGCTGCAGAGCTCGGCGCTGAGGGAATCGGTCTTTGCCGTACAGAGCACATGTTCTTTGAGGGCAACAGAATTGATTACTTCCGTCAGATGATTTGTTCTTCAACCGTTGAAGAGCGTGAAAAGGCTCTTGAAAACATTATCCCCTTCCAGCAGGGTGACTTTGAGAAACTTTATGAGGCTCTTGAAGGAAAGCCGGTAACTATCCGCTTCCTCGATCCTCCGCTTCATGAGTTTGTTCCTACAGAAGGGGCTGACATCAAGAAGCTTGCTGACGCACAGGGCAAGAGCGTTGAAGATATCAAGGCTATCATCGCTTCTCTCCATGAGGCTAACCCGATGATGGGTCACCGCGGCTGCCGCCTTGCAGTTACCTATCCGGAAATTGCGAAGATGCAGACAACTGCTGTTATCCGTGCAGCTATCAATGTTAAAAAGGCTCATGCTGACTGGAACATCGTTCCTGAAATCATGATTCCGCTTGTTGGCGATGTAAAAGAGCTTAAATATGTTAAGAAGACCGTAGTTGAGACTGCAGACGCTGAAATCGCAGCTGCAGGAATCGACCTTAAGTATGAAGTGGGTACCATGATTGAAATTCCGCGTGCAGCTCTCACTGCAGACGAAATTGCTAAGGAAGCTGAGTTCTTCTGCTTCGGTACCAACGATCTTACCCAGATGACTTACGGCTTCAGCCGTGACGACGCAGGTAAGTTCCTTGACGCTTATTATGACGCTAAGATTTTCGAAAACGATCCGTTTGCGAAGCTTGATCAGGTAGGCGTTGGCAAGCTTATGGAAATGGCTGTTAAGCTCGGTAAGGGCGTAAGAAAAGACCTCCACTGCGGTATCTGCGGAGAGCACGGCGGCGACCCGTCCTCTGTTGAGTTCTGCCACAAGATCGGTCTTGATTATGTTTCCTGCTCACCGTTCCGTGTTCCGATTGCCCGTCTTGCAGCAGCACAGGCGGCTATTAAGGAGCAGGGGAACAAGTAATTGTTCCTTCCTCAAAATCGCCGATTTGACGATTGACGAAGCGTATGCTCATAAGTATCTGGAAACAGTTTCTGATGTGCACCACTTCAAAACATCAAATTGGAAAGATGTAAAGCTTTCAGTTTATATCTAAAAGAATCCCTCTGTTGAGTAAAATCGGCAGAGGGATTTTTGCGTCAATCGCACATTTTTCAATAGTCCTCCTTTGCAGTACAATGTACTCAGCAAAGGAGGTTTTTGCTATGAAAGATGAATTTATTTCCTGCGTCGGCATTTGGGGACAACGGCATTACAATTACCTGAAAAAGAGTAATCCGACGGTAGTTAATGTTATGCGGATGAAAGGAACACTTGAACAGTACCTCAAAGACATTGATAAAGATGCACAAGATATGTTCGACAAGCTGACAAAGCAACTGGCTGATAGTGAAGGCATCAACGAAGAAATGAAATCCGCCAAGGAAATAGAGTGGATTCGTTCTATGAACAGCATCCGCAATCGTGCGGAAGAAATCGTTCTCAGCGAGATGATCTACAACTAATAAACAGCGGTGCCTGAAATACGGCTCCGTTTGTTGTTTCGCCAATATCAATATTTGACAAACAAATGAAACTTTTCGTTTCGTAGAAAATAAAGCATACTGTTTTCAAGTAACGCTTGATTTTTCGTAGAAAATAGTATATAATAAAATAGTTTTAGTAGAATTGCAATTTTCTATGAAAGGTTATGCTTTATGAAACGTCCGGATTATCTGAATCAAATACGAGGCAATATCGAAAGAGCCGAAGCCGGTTCGGTGTTTGTTTCGACAGACTTTACAGATATAACCGATAAGAAAACGGTGAATATGGGTCTTATTCGCCTTGCGGATGAGGGCTTAATTAAAAAAATCTTGTTCGGAGTTTATTACAAGCCGGAGTTCAGCGAGTTGCTTGGCGAAACCGTTGCCCCGTCACCGAACAAGGTGGCTCACGCTCTCGCACGTAACTTCGGATGGACTATTGTCCCCTGCGGCGATACGGCTTTGAATCTTTTGGGACTTTCAACGCAAGTCCCGTCTCAGTGGGTATATGTTTCCGACGGCGCATACAAAGAGTACACATTCGATAATACAACAATCAAATTCAAGCGTACCACAAACAAGGAAATATCAAAGGTTTCCTATAAAACGGCGCTAACCATTCAGGCGTTGAAAGCGCTCGGTAAAGAAAACATCACCGAGCAGGTAATATCGCGTCTGAAAAAGATATTGACCGATGAAGAAAAAGAAAAGATGTTGGCGGAGTCGAAATCTGCAACATCGTGGGTTTTAGAGCTTATTAAAATAATTTGTAAGGATGAAGAAAAATGAGAGATATCGCAAGGTTGAGTGAAAAAGACAAAAAGGCACTTTTCCACAATACTGCCGCTAAAATGGGTATGACCGACGCCATTATTGAAAAAGATTTTTGGGTGTGCTATATGCTCGATTATCTTTTTCATCGCTCTGCTTGGAAAAGTAATATCGCTTTCAAGGGCGGCACAAGCCTTTCAAAGTCATATGGCTTGATTGAACGCTTTTCTGAGGATATTGACTTGATTCTCGACTGGCGCGTTCTCGGTTATGAAAAAGACGAACCGTGGGAAGAACGCAGCAACACAAAACAGGACGCCTTTAACAAAGAGGCAGGGACAAGAACCGAAGCGTTTTTGAGAAACGAATTTATGCCTGCCGTTATTGCGGACTTGCAAAATGAACTCTCCTATGATGTAAATTGTTATATAGAGGACGACGATCCGCAAACGGTAGTTTTCGCCTACAATCGCAGCTTTGACGATTCGGCGATTTTGCCTGTGATTCGTCTTGAAATCGGAGCGCTTGCGGCGTGGACCCCGGCGGAAGAAAAGCCAATTACCTCTTATGCCGCCGAGCAGTACGGCAGACTTTTCAAGCAACCGAGCACCGAGATATTGACCGTTTTACCGAAGCGAACATTTTGGGAAAAGGTTACAATTTTGCATAGAGAGGCATACCGTCCCGAAAACAGTACGGTACCTGCAAGATATTCCCGCCATTATTATGATCTTTATTGTATGGCAAATTCGCCTGTAAAGGCTGAGGCTTTCGTAGACTTAGACCTGCTTGATAAAGTCGTACGTTTTAAGAATAAATTCTACCGTTGTTTGTGGGCAAGATACGACGAAGCAAAGCCCGGTACTATGAAATTGATTCCTTCAGAGAAAAACATCAAAGTTCTAAAAGACGACTACGAACATATGAAAAATATGATTTACGGTGAAAAGCCGGACTTCAATGTTATCTCGGAAGCGGTAAAGAAGCTTGAAAATGAGATAAATGCTCTGCCGACCAATTTATGAAAAATACTATCTATGCATGGTGACTATTTTTATGAAAAAATATCTTTTAACAGCACGCGCTAATATTATCGGAGTATCCAACGATATAGGATTAAAGGCATTAAACGGATACGGTGAAATGATGTTTGAATTTGATGATAATCAAACAATTGATGAAATAAGCGAATCGGCAATAAATCAGATAAACAAACGTTATCCCGATTACCGTTTTGATACGTATGAGTTGAAAGAGATAAAGAAATAAACGGAGGTACAGAGATGTCAGCGATAAATGATTTGATTTCGCAGATTCAAGATGAATCTTTGCGTGATAGAATACAAAGCGAAGTCAACAAGATGTCAAAGCAAAAGAAATTCGGACTTGTTTTTGAAGAACATTTGCCGGAGTGTACGTCGCTGTATGATGTCCCCGTCAAGAGAGGCTCTTTGGTTGTACTGAAATGTGGAGACATCAATAATAAATACATAGTCGGCAGTATTGTGAATGGTATCGCCAAATGTATGAATAAGGTTACCGAGGAGGTTGAAGAGATTCCGCTCGAAAACCTCGTGACGGTGGCTGAATTCGGCAAGCCGATTTATCCGTATCTCAAGTCAATTGACTCAATTTGCAATGCTCCTGACAGCGATTTATGGCATACGCTGATTGAAGCGGACAACTATCATGCTTTGCAGCTTCTTGAATATCTCTATGCCGGCAAGGTGGACTGCATTTACATCGATCCGCCTTATAACACCGGAGCCAAGGATTGGAAGTACAACAATGACTATGTGGACGGCAATGACCAGTATCGCCACAGCAAATGGCTTTCCATGATGCAGAAGCGTTTGAAGATTGCCAAGAAACTGCTCAATCCCAAAGATTCTGTTTTGATTGTAACTATTGATGAAAAAGAGTATTTGCATTTGGGATGCTTGTTGGAAGAAATGTTCCCGGAAGCAAATATGCAGATGATAACTGATGTAATAAATCCACGGGGAACAAATCGCGAAAATGAGTTTTCTCGTGTAGAGGAATATATTTTTGTTTGTCGTATTGGTAACGCCAGAATAACCAAAACAGAAAACAATATGCTTGGAAACACTGATGAAACAGGTAAGGCTCGTGTTTGGTACGCATTCACCAGAGGCAATAACCCTCGTGAAAGTGCCAATGGCCAATTCTTTCCAATTTACATAGATGAAAAAACCAAGCGTATTGTGGAGGTTGGAGAACCGCTTCCGCTTTATATCCATCCAGACGGATTCCCTCAAAAAGATGGGCTTGTTTCTGTTTTTCCAATAAACGCTCAAGGTAATGAGTCCATTTGGAGAGGAATTCCAGGAACAATTCGAGAATGGGTTGAAAAAGGATATGTAAAGGTTAGTCAATTTGAAAAACGCAATAACAGATGGACATTATCATATATCCCGTCTGGTATGCAGCAAAGAATAGAATCTGGAGAAATTCAGGTTAATGGTAGATGTCCGGATGGATCGCTCAACATTCAACATATTGATACATCACAAGAGAGAGTTTCTCCTCGCAGTGTATGGTACCAGCAATATCACAATGCCACCGATTATGGTGCTGCAATTATCAAAAAAATAATCCCCAATCATGTATTTTCATATCCCAAATCATTATATGCTGTTCAAGATACATTGCGCTTCTTTGCAAAAGATAAACCCGATGCTCTCATCATTGACTTTTTCGCTGGATCTGGCACGACCCTCCATGCTGTCAACCTCCTCAATGCAGAAGACGGCGGTCATCGCCGCTGCATTATGGTAACAAACAACGAGGTTTCCGATGCGGAAGCAAAAGAAATGACCGTAAAGGGACTAAAACCCGGCGATGAAGAATGGGAAAAGCTTGGCATTGCCCGCTATGTCACGTGGCCTCGCACCGTTTGCTCTATCAAGGGCGAAAATATAAAGGGTGAGCCATTGAAGGGAAACTACATAGGCAGCGATATCCCAATGTCAGATGGCTTCAAGGCAAATGCCGCATTTTTCAAGCTCGGATTCCTTGACAAGACTTCGGTCGCTCTCGGCAGACAGTTTAAGGAAATGCTCCCGACACTGTGGATGAAGGCGGGCGCATACGGACCGTGTCCTGCAATCGGAGAAAATGACGATCCGGATATGCTGATACTACCTGACAACAAAATGGCTATACTCGTAGAGGAATGTTCATTCCCAAAATTCGAAGCGGAAGTGCTGAAATATCCCGAAATCAAAACTGTATTTATTGTAACCGACAGTGAATCCGGTTACCGCGAAATGATAAAAGGCTTTGACGGAATAGAAACATTTCAGCTTTACCGTGATTATCTTGATAATTTCCGTATTAATACCGGGAGGAACTGAAAATGAAAGTTGAATTATTCCCGTTTCAAAGAACGGCAGTTGACAGTTTAAGACTAAGCGCCGCTATGGCACTGAATAACTACCGTATGGCTCATGTGCCGCAGGTGGTTTCTTTCACTGCGCCCACAGGCTCCGGCAAAACCATTATTATGGCGGCGCTTATTGAAGATATCTTCTTCGGTACAGAAAGATTTGAAGAGCAACCGGAGGCTATCTTTGTTTGGCTTTCCGACTCTCCTCAGCTCAATGAGCAGTCAAAGCAAAAAATAGACTTAAAGGCAGATAAAATCCGCCTTGACCAATGTGTAACCATTGACGACGATTCTTTTGACAGAGAGATGCTTGAAGACGGACACATTTATTTTCTGAACACGCAAAAAATCGGAAAAGCCGGAAACTTGACGCGACGTTCCGACACCCGTCAGTACACAATTTGGGAAACACTTGAAAATACATTAAGAGAAAAGTCTGACCGCCTATACTTTATTATTGACGAAGCACACAGAGGTATGCAGGGACGCGAAGCCGGAAGAGCGACATCCATTATGCAAAAATTCTTAAAAGGAAGCCCGGCGGACAAGCTGAGCCCTATGCCGGTTGTTTTCGGAATGAGTGCAACAACTGCAAGATTTAACCGCCTCGTTGAAGGAATAAAAACCACAACCGTTCATAAGGTTGAAGTCACCGCCGCCGAGGTACGCGCGTCCGGGCTCCTGAAAGACCGAATTATCATTACATATCCCGAAGATTATACAGCGCACAACGATATGGCGATTCTTCAAGCAGCTACCGACGAATGGAAGGACAAGTGCGTTCACTGGTATCAGTATTCTTATGAGCAGCACTATGCACAGGTTCATCCTGTATTTGTAATTCAAGTTAAAAACGGTAGCGGCAATAAAATATCGGATACTAATCTCGATGACTGCCTTGCAAAAATTGAGGAAAGAATCAACTACCGTTTTGCCGAAAATGAAGTTGTCCACACCTTCGGTCAAACGGGCACGATTACCGTAAACGGATTGAATGTCCCGCATGTTGAGGCTTCTGATATCACAGAAGACAAGAAGATAAAGATTGTTTTCTTTAAGGAAAACCTTTCTACCGGGTGGGACTGCCCGAGAGCAGAAACAATGATGTCCTTCCGCCGTGCGGAGGATGCAACATGGATTGCACAGCTTCTCGGCAGAATGGTGAGAACCCCGTTGCAAAACCGTGTCCTTGTAGATGAATCTCTCAACGATGTTCATCTTTATTTGCCGTATTTTGATGAAGATACAGTAAAAGAAGTTATCGACAGCTTACAAGAGGCCGAAGGCGGAGATATTCCGACCGTTCTTGAAGGCGAATCCTATGAGAACCCGAATTATACAACCTGGACGATCAGACCGACAAGACGCCCGAGCACAAAAACTACTGTACCGGCAGAAGGCCAGATGAGTTTGTTTGGTGAGCCTATTGACCCATTCCATTTACCGAAAACGGAGGGAGCAGAGGAAAGCGAAAAGCTTCCCGAATATATTCCTCACTCGGAGACTGACTATGCAACCGCAGAACCGGAAGCAATTTCATCTGCTGCACAGTTTGTATCGCACAGCGAAAATGTCAATGACGAAACCGCAAATACCGAGGCAAAGCAACTATCCATGTCCGGTGTCTCCATCAATCGAGATGAAATTGTAAAGTTCATTAACGATGCGGGACTATTGACTTATGAAGTAAAGCCAATCAAAATTTACAGTTATCTTACCTCCATGCTGAAGCTGGCAAGGCTGCTTTCTCAGGCAGATATTTCGTCCGATGCTTTGAAACAGATTCAAAAAGACTTGGTCGAGATGATTCATTCTTATGTTGAGAATTTGAAGTCATCCGGTAAGTATGATGAATATGCCGGTCAGGTTTTGCAATTTAAGCTGGCAACACAGGTTTTTGATGTTTTCGGAGAGACAGTGGATAACTATGCAATTCACAGTCTTTTTACTACAACAGATACCGATCTCGATCGTCAATTGAGAAATGCGGACATAAAGCTCGGCAATTTTGGTATTTCTTATGAGTATGGCAGAAAGTATTACGACGATGATAACCCCAACAGCTTTAAAATTGATGTCATACTGTTCGCTGCCGATGATGACTGTATAGCGAAACTCAATAGGTATTCGGAAGACACTTTTCACAGGCTGAATGATGAAAACCGCAAGTACGTAAACAAGCTGTCCGAAAGATTTCGTAAACAGTATCATGACATTATTGCTGATGGTGACCCCGTAAGTAAGCACAGCTTCCGCTTGCCGGAAACATTACGTGCTCGACAAGACAGAGATGGAAAAGCATATGATAATCACTTGTTTGTCGATGAAAAAACCGGTACTGCAACAATTAAGCTGAACGGTTGGGAAGAAGGCGTTCTTGAAGAAGAAGCCAAACAAAACGACTTTGTGTGCTGGATTCGTAATCTCCCGCAAGATAGAACACACGCAACCTGCTCACTTTGTATACCCTATGAAATGAACGATGAAATCAAACCCACATTTCCGGACTTCATTGTTATTCGTTCAGACCCGAAACTTGATTATTTGATTGATATTCTTGAACCGCACAATCCCGATTATAAGGATAATCTCGGAAAAGCAAAAGGATTTGCCAAATATGCCGAAGAAAATCTCGGCATCGGTCGAATTCAGCTTATTCGCATGGGCAAGGATGCAGCTGGGAAGAATCGCTTTAAACGGCTTGATATGTCGCTTGGCTCTGTTCGTCAGAAAGTTCTCCATGCACAGAATAACGATGAAATAGACCATATTTTTGATACGGATGGGTTCTTTATGTAATCATTATCCGAAAGGAGTATTGTTGAATGGGAAGACCAAAAAAGAAAGTTGATGTCATAGAGAAAGTAGCTCCACATACCATTAAAAAATGTGAGCTGATCGAACATTATGTTGACGAATGGGCAAGAAAAATACTTGGTTTTAATGGTGTAAACGGACGTGATGGCTCCAAAGGAATCATTTACATTGATTGCATGTCTAACAGTGGCTTATATTATGATTCCGATGACAATTTGGTTGATGGAACAGCTCTTCGAGTTGCGAAACGCTTGAATGATATTCTTCCGAAATATCCAGATAAGATGGGATATGTCATGTTCAATGATATTTCTCAAGAGAAAATAGATTGTTTAAAAAGAGAAATCGATAAATTAAAACTTTCCAATATTACAGTTAGGTTTAACTGCGGCGATGGAAACGAATTTATTAGAGAACTTGACATCAAGGAATTGCAGAAAAAGTGCGGAACACTATTACTGTATGATCCCTATCAAGCAACTATTGATTGGGATGCAATAACTCCATACTTGAATATTTGGGGTGAAGTAATTATAAATCATATGGTATCAGACACAAACAGGGGTGCATCACAGGCGACCCGAGAAAAAGCAATTCAAAAATATCAAGAAACTTATCAGCAAGATATCGCATCAATTATTTCCATAAGCAGTAAAACAGATTTGAATAAGGCAATACTTGAAATAATCAAGAAAAAAACAGAATTTTCAAAAAGCAAAAGATATATTGCTTCTTTCCCGTTTTTTAACAGAACAAATGGATTAGTATATAATTTAATTCATGTTTCCGGAAATATTGAAGGGTTGAAATTGTTTAAGAAAGTTGCATGGAAAGCATTCGGTGACAAATCTTCTTTAAAAAACACGCATGGCGAAGAAAATCAGCTGACATTGGATTTTGATGGCAACGGTTTATGCTCTACGACAACAGATGACGAATGCTACTATGTAAAAGATATTGCAAAAGATATATTTGAGCAATTTGGATCCAGAGGTAGTGTTAAATTAAGCGAAATATATCATTATTTAGACGAACATCCTGTGTTTCCAAGTGAAGGATATAAAAACGAAATTAAGCGTGAATTAAAACCATATACAACAACAATACCGAAAGGATTGAATGATTATGTGGTTTTTATTAAAAACTAAAACAAGGGTGCAAATATGAAAACAATTAAGCGACAATCTATGCTCTATAAAACCGGCGTTGAGTATGGAGATTATACACTGAATCATGTACAAGGATGTGCGCATGGTTGCAAATATCCATGCTATGCTATGCAAATGGCGAAACGTTTTGGCAAAGTAAAAACATATGAGGACTGGTGTGAACCTAAACTTGCCGAAAATGCCTTGGAAATCCTCGATAAAGAAATTCCGAAACTTAGAGAAAAAATCAATTCTGTTCATCTATGTTTTACAACCGATCCATTTATGGTGGGATATCCCGAAGTATCTCAAATGAGCATTGAAATAATAAAAAAGCTCAATGCTTTTGATATCAAATGTTCCACGTTAACAAAAGGTGTTTCACCTATTGAACTGTCTCAGCTTTCAAAGAAAAACGAGTATGGTATTACCCTCGTTTCATTAGATGAAGATTTTAGAGAAAAATTTGAGCCTAATACAACTCATTTTGACGAAAGAATTGCTGCATTACGTAATTTACACGATGCGGGGTGTTATACATGGGTGAGTATTGAACCATACCCTTCTCCGAATATAATAGAGCAAAATCTTGAAGATATTCTCGAAGCAGTTGGATTCGTTGATAAAATCATTTTTGGCAGAATGCATTATAATAAACTTGTTACAGAATACAAACGAAACAAAGAGTTCTTTAACAGATGCGCCAATATTGTAATTGAGTTTTGCAGCAAAAACAATATCTCTTATCACATAAAAAAAGGTACGAAAAGCAGTACATGAAGTGGTGAAACTATGAAAGAGAAAATCAAATTCACGCCCGAACAATTAACCGAGCTTCAAGCATTTTTTCAGCAAAATGATTTTACAGCTAATATGACGCTTGATCGCGAATATGATTTTAGCGCTGAGCGGTCTGAGATTTTTGTTCGTGCCAAAAAGATTTTCGGGGAATATTGGCTCGGGAATTTGCGTTCACTCGGTGTAAACCGGAAGATGAAAAACTTTTCAAAGGACTATCCGGTAAACTTTTTGGAGAATGCCGACGCGGACTATTTTTCCGAAGAGATTTCAAAAATCTATGCAAACCCCGAAATGCTGAACAGGTACATAGACAGATTTTTTGAAATGTATGAAGAACCGGTTATGGTGGGGCTTGATTGTTATGCAAAATCCGTTAGTAAGGAAATTGACGACCTAACGGACAATGAAATACATACTGTTGTGGAAAAGGTCGCCGGAGTGATTGACGAGACGCTGATTGAAACGGTTATGCAAGGTCAACAAGTCTCGGAAATTTTCGGCATCTCAAAAAAGATTCCACAGCACGAAGATTTTTCTGAGCAGTTAAATCAGGACAAAATTAACTTCTACAACAAGTGGACTCATTGCAAAACCAAGCTCGGCGCTCCGCTCTTTTTCAGCGAGTTATCGGAGGAGGAAACTACAAACATTGAGGGGGTAAAAAACTTTTTCGCAAATGATCCTGCTGAAGAACAGCGGTATATTTTCCTGCGTGATGAGTTTGCAAAAACCCTAAACAGTACCGATAAAGAGATATATTATCTTTCGGAAAAAGGACTTACTCAAAAAGAAATTGCCGATCGGCTCGGTTACAAAACCCACAGTGCAATTAGCAAGCGGATGAAAATAATGAATAAGGATTTTAAAAAATTCATAGGCTTTGAAAACTGAATAAGTAAAAATCTACGGCGGTGTTCCCCCAAAAGGAGCACCGCCGTTTTTTATATCCGAAAATATTTTTTTAAAAGCCTAAAATTTTTTTCAAAACTCAGGAACATTTTTCGTTTTTCGCTTTGTACTGTATATGGATAGAAAGAAAAATATTTTAACCGGGAGGAAATCAAATTGAACGAAACCAGACAAAGCACAGAAAAGAAATTTTCGGAAGCCGCTTCCGAAAACAAGAAGAAACGCGGAAGACCTACCGTTTACAAGCGCGACCACATGGAAGGCATAGGCATAGATTTAGAAATATTTGACGGGCGCACGCACAGAACCCATGTCAACCAATACTACCGTGCTGCTGTATTCGGAATTTTAGAGGAACACAAAGAAATACCCTATCTTGAAGAAATTTTTAAGATAGGTCAGTGCTTATGTATTCAAAAGGATGAAATTATAGAGCAGCTCGGACGAATGTATGCACAGGATGGATATAGCGAAGAAACCATCGTGGAGGCGGCAACGCTGGCAGCAAGATTTTATCACAACGGCAACACCGTGAAAGAAATAGCGGCATATTTACGGCGCGTCAGAAAAGCAAAAAGCTGGGATGTTTAATGTATTTCGGAAACCGCTTCCGAAAAGGAATAATATCGGATCGGCTGAAAAGTCGGTCTTTTATTATACAAAATTTCAGAAAAGAGGTAATGCCTATGAGGGTATCAAAAAGCAAAACTATCATTAAAGATTAAGGTGTGTCTCACACCTTAGCAAGCAGGGACTTTGTGTGCCACGAAAGTCCCAATCACAGCCGAAATCGGCTGACTCTTTGGGGGTGCAGCCCCCAATCCCCCGTGAGAAAGGAGCTGATACTATACGGGAAAAGATATACGAATATCCGTAAGAGTTACGGATAAAGAAAAGCAAAAAATCACGGCAAAAGCAAAAAAGTGCGGGATATCCACAACCGAGTATGTAAGACAAAGAGCATTAGGCTACGAACCGAAAACGGTTCCGCCGGATGCTCTTTTTGTTTTGCTTGAAAAAGTCGGCCGATTGGAGGATAAAACCACTTCTTCAAAACTGAATAACCAAATTTACAATCTACTAAAAGAAATATCTGAAACTTTGCTATTGCCCGGAAAGGAGCGTGATGAAATATGGCAGTCACCGGATTCTGGCCGGTTTACGGAAACTTAAAGGCTACGCTTGACTATGCAGATAATCCCGATAAAACCACACCGAAAGAATATCTTGACAAGGATTTATATTCTGCCTTACGCTACGCAGAAAACGACAATAAAACGGACAGGCAGGTTTTTGTCGGCGGTATTAACTGCTCAAAGCAAAACGCCTATACTGAGATGATAGCCGTACAGCGGCGATTTGGTATGAAAGGTAAGGTTGTTGCCTATCACGGAATACAGAGCTTTACGGCAGGCGAAGTCACACCTGAAGAAGCGTTTGAAATCGGCAAGGAAACCGCAAGAAAGATGTGGGGAGATAGATATCAAGTGCTTGTGACTGTCCACTTGAACACGGATAACCTGCATTGTCACTTCGTCGTAAATCCCTGTTCATTTAAGGATGGCTCAAAGTTTAAAAACAAAATCGGTGATCATTTGGAACTGCGAAAGATATCCGATGAGGTTTGCCGAGAGCACGGATTATATGTTCTTGAAAACAGCAACTTTTACAGCAAAGGGCAAAAGAAGGAATATTGGGCGCACAGAAACGGGCAGATGACGCACCGTGATATGTTGAAAAAGGATATTGACTATTGCTTACAGTATTCATCGAACGGCTCGGAATTTGAACGGCAGTTATTGGGACTCGGCTACTCTATCGACTGGCGGCGCTTATCTATTAAGCATAAAGGTTGGGACAGAGCCGTGCGACTTAAAAACCTCGGGATTACCGAAACAACCCTTGAGGCGTGCTTCGCCAAAAACAAAGGCAACTATTACTTCTATGACGAATGGAACACTCATTTACCGCACAAGGCAAAGCGAACGCCCATTATCAAGCTAATGAACCAACTTGATTTTACCGTAGACCACGCCAAAGATCCTTCGAAGGTACTTGTCAGCGCGGTATTTTATATCATCCTATCATTGTTTGAAATAGCAAAGACAGTGAAAAATTTTGTTATTGCAGATGTTGAATTGCGGCATGAAGTACGCAATGTAAAGAAGTATGTTAGCGAATACCGCTTTTTGCAAGCCGAAAAGCTCAATACAATGACGGATATCAAAAATTATATTGACACAACTAAAGCGGAAATAAACGAATTTGAACGCATCCGCGCCCTTACCGATAACAAGCGCCGTCGAGCAAAAACACCGGAAGAAAAACAACAGTACAAGGATGAGCGCAAGGCCATAACCGAGCGCATTACGCCGTTACGCAAGAAGCTTAAACAGGCGGAGCAGATTTATAATAAGTCGCCCCACCTTATTGATTTACTTGACAGGGAATATCAAATTGAAAGAAAAACTTATGAAAGGACGAAATAGTATATTGTTTACCGGCTTATATATTCGTGGACCTTAATGGGCAATTAACACCCACAAACAAATTCTTTGAAAGGCAGTAATTATGAAACTAACAAACTACGCTGCCGTTTCAAGCATATTTTTATATATACAATTTTCTACAACAGAAACGGCAGACAAAAAGAAATTAAAATCAGGAGGAGAAACCTTATGAAAGAAACGAAAATGTCTGCCGAAAAGGTAGTAAAAGAACCTAAGCCGAAGCTTATGAACATTAAGCTTGAAAAGCTTCACCCGTTTGAGGATCACCCATACAAGGTGCTTGATGATAAGTCAATGACGGAGCTTGTTGAAAGCATAAAAGAATACGGACTGCTAAATCGCATTATCGTCCGCCCGCTTGAGGACAAGCCTGACGAATACGAAATTGTATCCGGACACCGCAGAGTACACGCCGCCGAGCTTCTTGAGATGAAAGAGGTCCCGGCGGTTGTTCATTTTATCGACCGTGACCAAGCCACGATCTTGATGGTTGATTCAAACTGTCAGCGTGAAAATCTATCCCTTATGGAAAAGGCGCGGTCTTACAGAATGAAGCTTGATGCGATTAAGCACCAAGGCACTTCTCGACAGAATGTCGAGAAGTCAGAAGTGAGTGCGGAGTTGATTTCAGAAAATGATAGCGGAAGAACCGTGCAGCGCCTAATCCGCCTGACCTATCTCGTTCCTGAACTTCAAGCGTTTGTAGATAGCGGCAAAATGAAAATGCTTCCTGCTTATGAGCTTTCCTTCCTTAATGAAGAAGCTCAGCGAGATATTGTTGACCGTATTGACGAAACCGAAAGCTTTCCGTCGCACGCACAAGCCCGCCGTATGCGAAAAGCGTTTGAGGAAGGCAAATTAAATTACAATACCGTTACCGAGATCATGGCAGAGGTCAAGCCGAATCAGGTGGAAAAACTGAAAATTCCAATGAACGATATCAAGAAATATGCACCTGATTGCTCCACACCTAAGGAACTTTCCGACTTTATCATTAAATTGATGAAGCAGGATTATGAGCGCAAATACCGTGACCGCGATGACTGTCGCTAATCGCACATTTGCAAGGAGAAAAACGGATGGGTAAAATAATGTCGAACGATCCTAAAATGTGCTATGCGGCACTCAAATTGATTGAGCAATTATACAAGGACGGTCACATTCCGGTGTATATGTACCGCAACATTCTAAATGATTATGCCGAAATCGTTGACCTTTCAAAATTTACCGTAGCGAAGGAGGAGAATGAATGTACGAAATAAATCGGGTACCCAAGAGAGTCGTAATTTATGCCCGTGTCTCTACCGAACACGAAGCGCAGATAAATGCTCTTGAAAATCAGCTTGACTGGTACAAGCCTATTTTGGAAATGCACAAGGAATGGCAGGTCGTGAATTGGTACGTTGACAAAGGCATTACCGGCACATCCGCTGAAAAAAGGCCGCAGTTTATGCAGATGATATTTGACGCCAAATGCGGTAAGTTTGATATGATTATCACCCGTGAGGTATCCCGTTTTGCGAGAAACACCGTTGATACGCTCAACTACACACGACTTTTGAAAACTCATAAGGTTGATGTCTACTTTATTAACGATAACATCAAAACCTCGGACGGAGACGGAGAATTTCGACTGACCATTATGGCATCGCTTTCGCAGGACGAAAGCCGAAAGACATCCGTTCGTGTAAAAGCCGGACAGCAAACCTCTATGGATAACGGCGTTTTCTATGGAAGCGGGAACATTCTCGGTTATAGGCGAAAAGAAACCATAGACGATAACAATAAAAAGCATGTTGATTTTCTTGTTGAGCCGGAACAAGCCGAAACCGTAAAAATGATTTTCAGTATGTATCTTGACGGTCATGGGTTAATGCAAATCAAGAATGAATTGGAACGGCAAGGACGGCTGACGGCTATGGGAAAAACAAATTGGCATTGTACAGTAATCTCTCATGTCCTTAAAAATTCATTCTACTGCGGCATTATCACTTACCACAAGGAATATGTGCCGGACTTTCTCGTTCAAAAGAAAGTCAAAAATTACGGTGAGGTCGAATTGACACAGGTAAAAGGCAGACACGAGCCGATTATAACGGTTGAACAATATGAAAGGGTACAAGCAATTATGAAAAGCAAAACAAAAGAGCCGAAAATCACACCCCACGGACGAAATTGTACCGGAAAAACTCTACCAAAGGATATATGGGGCAGACTCCTTGTCTGCTCCTGCGGTCACGGCGTAAACCGTGTTCATTGGTCGGGTTCGGGTAAAACGATGAAAATAGCATACCGTTGTCGCTCGGTAACTCAAAACGGGACACCGGAAAATCGCAAAAAGAAGGGATTGCCCTATGAGGGGTATTGCAATTCTCCGATGGTTCCTCGTTGGAAGCTTGAAATGATGGCAATGTATATTTTCAGAGAATTTCTTAATAATCGCGATGAGGTATTGGCGCTTGCCACATCAATGCTTGAATCACACATTGACGATGTGCCCGAAAGCGACAGTATGACGAGATATGCTTTGGAGTCAAAGCAAGCCGAGCTTGATAAAATGCAAAAGCGAATTGACCGACTAATGGATATGCGAATGGACGGAGAAATTACCGCAGATGTGTTCATGAAGCAAAGCACCGAAACGCAGACGAAGATTGACTCCTTAAAAGATGAAATCGAAGCATTGATGCCGAAGAAGGAAGAAACCGTCATAAATTACAGCGAGAAGCTGGAAATGCTCCGTTTTGCTCTTTCTCAGTACAATGCTCCCGAATACTTTGAGAACGGAATCCCCGAAAGCGTTATTGATGCCTATGTTGAGAAAATCGTTGTTTTTGAAGACCATTTTGAATGGTATCTTCGATTCGGCGGAAATGACCCGCTTAAATGCCGTGTGAACGGCAAGAAAGATGCAAACCCCGAGGTAATCTTCGGGGACTCTCCCTCATCACTAACCGAATTAGAGAAACACAGGCTGCTATCAAGGACGGTAGGAACTAATCGGGTATACCAAATATGCTGAGTTCACTCTCACAAAAGAGGATGCCGTGAGATACCTGTATGCCGATTCCGCAAAGCACCGTGTGCATTGCTTTGAAGACATTAAGGTAAGCTTGTATATTTAAAGTGAAATTCCTCTGCCGAAAAATCGGCAGAGGAATTTTTGTATAATCGCACATTTTTAAGTTATATTTTTTGCTTTATGACATACACGCAGCGGCCCGTCCTCATATAAAAAGCGAAGAGTATATAACACGCTTAAATAAAAAGATTCCGCGGCAATTAAAAACTGCCGCGGTTTTTGCTTTTATTAAACTTATCTCTGAACTCTTCCCGAGCCGTCGCCCAAAGCGAGCTTTTCAACCTCCGCAACGCTTACGCGGTTAAAGTCACCCTCAACCGAATGCTTAAGCGCAGAAGCGGCAACCGCAAATTCAACGGCTTCCTGCGTGTTTTTACCGCTGACAAGCGAATAGATAAGACCTGCTCCGAAGCTGTCTCCTCCGCCTACACGGTCAACTATTCTTAAATGATATTCCTTAGAGAAGCAATAATCCTTTCCGTCATACAGCATAGCCGCCCAATCGTTATCGCTGGCGCTGATAGAAGTGCGGAGTGTTATTGCGACCTTTTCAAATCCGAATTTATCGGCAAGCTGCTTTGCAACGCTCTTATAGCCCTCTTTATTGAGCTTTCCGCCGTAAATATCGGTGTTCTCTGCCTCAATTCCGAAAACATCCTTTGCATCCTCTTCGTTTGAAATGCAGACATCGACATATTTGCAAAGCTCGCTCATAGCCGCTCTCGCCTGTTCTCTTGTCCAGAGCTTACCGCGGTAATTAAGGTCACAGCTTACTTTAACATTATGCTTTTTAGCGGCAATACAGGCTTCCTTGCATATTTCGACAAGATTTTCGCCTAAAGCGGGAGTAATCCCCGTGAAATGGAACCACTCTGCATCCTCGAAAATTTTATCCCAATTGAAATCATTTTTATCTGCCTTTTGAATTGCGGAGCCTGCGCGGTCATAAATACAAACGCTGCCACGCTGAGAAGCACCCTTTTCAAGATAATAAATACCTACCCTGTCTCCGCCGCGGACGATATCCTTTGTATCAACGCCGAAATATCTTAAGGAATTGACAGCTGCCTGACCGATAGCATGGGTAGGAAGCTTTGTTACAAAGGACGCGTCAAGCCCGAAGTTGGCAAGAGATACCGCAACATTTGCTTCTCCTCCGCCGAAGGTTGCCTGAAGCTGATCGTTTTGAAAAAATCTGTAATATCCGTTAGGCGCGAGCCTTAACATTATTTCACCGAAGGTTACTATCTTACCCATTGTTTCTTATCTCCTTTAAAAGCTCTACTGCGGCGGCTGTAAGCTCTTCAATAGCCTTAAAGTCGCCCGACGCAATTTTATCCGAAGGAACCATCCAGCTTCCGCCGCAGGCGAAAATTGCCTTGCAGTTTAAATATTCCTTAAGATTTGAGGTATTAATTCCGCCTGTCGGCATGAATTTAACCATTGTATACGGAGCTGACATTGCCTTTATCATTTTAACTCCGCCTGCCGCCTCAGCAGGGAAAAATTTAAGATATTTAAGACCCATTGAAAGCGCCTTTTCTACCTCTGTAGGAGTGCAGACGCCCGGGATTACCGGATAACCCTTTTCTATACAATGGCTTACAACCTCAGGATTAAGCCCGGGGCTAACTATAAAGCTTGCTCCTGCAGCCATTGCCTTATCCGCCTGAGAACATGTAAGAACCGTTCCCGCGGCAATAAGCATATCCGGGAATTCCTTTGAAATAAGCTTTATCGCCTCTTCGGCAGCCGCAGTTCTGAATGTAATTTCAGCGCAGTTTATTCCGCCGTTTCTTAAAGCCTTGGCAAGATTTACGGCGTCCTTAGCGTCGTCAATCTTAACTACCGGCACAACACCAGTGTCACTGATTTTTTTAATTAAATCTTCCATAATATCGCTCCTTGTTCCGCATAGTGAAACCGCGTTTCACAATATGAAACACTGTTTCTTTTTTTCCGAAACTATTATAACACCGACAGAAAAAAAGTCAAGGAGTAATTGAAAAACAAACCGAAATATGATAAAATTTTAAAATATAAAGGAGTGATATGCTTGTCTGAAAACTCATCTGTACAATCGGTATCAAGAACTTTTTCCTTGATAGAACTGATTTGTACCCACGGACCGCTCGGAATAACCGAGCTTTCGGTGCTGTCGGGACTGAATAAAACAACGGTATTCAGGCTTCTTTCTACCCTCTGCGAGCTTTCCTATGTAAGAAAAAACGAAAAAACGGAAAAATATGAATTAACCTTAAAATTCTTAAAGCTTTCTTCAAAAACTCTATGTGCTATAGACATAAGGCGGTATGCCCGTCCGCACCTTGAAAGGCTTTCGGATTTAACGGGGGAAACGGTGCACTTGGTCGAAAGAAACGAAAACGAAATAATCTATATCGACAAATACGAATCAATACAAAATTCTGTGCGAATGGTTTCAAGAATCGGTCTGTCTCTTCCGATGGTTTATACGGCGGTCGGCAAGGCTATAATGGCGAAACTCCCGATTCCGGAAACAAAAAGTATATGGAATTCAACAAGGATTGAAAAGAAAACACCGTTTACCGTCACAGATTATGAGGAATTTTTAAATGAGCTTGAAGCCATAAAAAAATCGGGCTTTGCTACGGATATGGAAGAAAACGAAGAGGGCGTCAGGTGTGTTGCGGCGGCTATTCCCGATATTTACGGAGAATATAAATACGCCCTAAGCGTTTCCGCACCCGCGTCGAGAATGAATGATAAAAAGCTAAAGGAAACGGCAAAGCTTGTTCTTGAAGCCGCTTCGAATATTTCAAAATGAAATATCTGACTGCCAAAGAGCATTTATCAAACTAGATATTAGACGCTAGATGTTAGATACTAGAAAATACCCCTCAGCCGCGCATAAAGCGCGACAGCTCCCCTCTGTATGCTGACGCATAAGAAGGGAGCCAAAAAAGCTCCCCCTTTTAGGCAAGGGAGGCAGGAATAATTAACCTTTAACCAGACAGAAAGCCTCAGATTTCGCAAGAATTTGCGAAATCTGAGGCTTAATTTTATTCAAGCTCAAATGCTCCGGTATAAAGCTGATAGTACATTCCCTTTTCTTCAATAAGCTTTTCGTGATTTCCTCTTTCGATGATCACGCCGTGGTCAAGCACCATTATAACATCGGAATTCTTGACCGTTGAAAGCCTGTGTGCGATAACGAATACCGTTCTTCCATCCATAAGCTTATCCATTCCGCGCTGAACTATCGACTCGGTTCTGGTATCAATAGAAGAGGTTGCCTCGTCAAGTATCATAACGGGCGGATCGGCGACAGCGGCTCTCGCAATTGAAATAAGCTGTCTTTGACCCTGTGAAAGGTTAGCGCCGTTATTAGCGATAACCGTATCGTAGCCTTCAGGCAGTCGGGAAATAAAATCGTCCGCTCCGACAAGCTTTGCGGCGGCTTCGCATTCCTCATCGGTTGCGTCAAGTCTGCCGTATCTTATATTATCGAGAACGCTTCCCGTAAACAGGTTTGTATCCTGCAAAACGATACCGAGCGAGCGCCTTAAATCGGCCTTTTTGATTTTATTGATATTTATACCGTCATACCTTATCTTGCCGTCGTCAATATCATAAAATCTGTTTATAAGGTTTGTGATAGTGGTTTTTCCCGCACCCGTCGCTCCGACGAACGCAACCTTTTGACCGGGATTCGCATAAACGCTTACATCATGCAAAACATTCTTGCCCTCGACATATCCGAAATCAATATGGTCCATAACAACATCGCCCTTAAGCTCTGTTAAAGTGACTGTGCCGTCATGATGAGGATGCTTCCATGCCCACATATCGGTTCTTTTATCGGTTTCCTTTAAATTGCCGTCCTTATCCTTTGTAACATTAACAAGAGTTACATAGCCGTTGTCCGCCTCAGGCTCCATATCCATAAGCTTAAATACCCTGTCGGCGCCTGCCATACCCATTGCGACGACATTTATAAGCTGTGTTACCTGATTGATATTTCCGGTAAACTGCTTTGCCATATTTAAAAACGGAACTATTACATCAATCGTCAGCACTCCGAGGCTTCCTGCAAAAATTGCGGAAATTGAGGGGTTAGGGGCCTTTAAAAGGAGCAAAACTCCGCCGACGGTTGCAATAACGACATAAAGGATGTTTCCGATATTCTGAATTATCGGTCCTAAGCAGTTTGCATAGGCATTTGCCTTGAAGCTATCGGAATAAAGCTGTTCATTTATTTCGTCGAAGCCCTTTTCGCATTTTTCCTCATGACAAAAAACCTTTACTACCTTTTGTCCGCTCATCATTTCCTGAATGTAGCCCTCTGTTTTACCTAAAGACTGCTGCTGACGGATAAAGTATTTAGCGGAGCCGCCGCCGACCTTTTTCGAAACAAAAGCCATAGCGACTACACCGAGCAGGACAACAAGGGTCATCCAAACGCTGTAATAAAGCATTATGAAAAGCACGCACAGAACTATAATCGAAGCCTGCAAAAGTGACGGCAATGCTCTTGAAACAAGCTCGCGCATTGTATCAATATCATTTGTATAATAGCTCATGATATCGCCGTGCTTATTGGTATCGAAGAATTTAACGGGAAGATTCTGCATTCCATTAAATGTAAGCTTTCTCATTTTGTTAAGGAAGCCCTGAGTTATTACAGCCATTATCTGCGACTGTAAGGTTATACTTATTATCGCGACAACATAAAGCGCGATAAGGATATATACCTTAGGAAGAATAACCGCCTTTGCCGCAGTCCAGTCTCCGCTTTTGCAGAAGGTTACGATATCCGCAATAACCTTTTGCTGAAAAATTGCAGGAATTGAGGATACCACCGAGCAAAGTATAGTACATACAGCCGCAAGAGGAACAAGCACAGGATAGGTTTTAAAAAGGAGCTTTAAAAGTCTTTTAAGCGACGCACCGTCAATCCTTTTCTTGCCCATAGGCATTGGCCTTTTTCCGTTAAACTGTTTATTCGACATTCCTTTCACCTCCGCTTGTCTGCTGCTCAAATATTTCTCTGTAAATCTCGCTTGATTTTAACAGCTCCTCATGACTTCCGACTGCGGAAATTCCGCCGTTTTCCATAACTATGATAACATCGGCGTCCTGAACCGAATTGACTCTTTGAGCTATAATTATCTTTGTGGTATCGGGGATATAACTCTTAAAGCCCTCTCTTATAAGCGCGTCGGTCTTGGTATCGACCGCACTTGTGGAATCGTCAAGAATTAAAATCTTAGGCTTTTTAAGAAGCGCTCTTGCAATACAAAGCCTTTGTTTCTGACCGCCCGAGACGTTCGCTCCGCCCTGCTCGATAAAGGTATCATATTTATCGGGGAATGTGTTAATAAATTCGTCCGCCTGAGCAAGTCTGCAAGCCTCTTCAATCTCGGCGTCGGTTGCAAATTCATTGCCCCAGCGAAGATTATCCTTGATAGTTCCCGCAAAAAGCTGATTTTTTTGCAGCACCATTGCAACGCTTTCTCTGAGCGACTTTATATCGTAATCCTTAACATCAATGTCTCCGACCTTAACAGTTCCCTCAGTTGCATCATAAAGTCTCGGAATAAGCTGAACCAAAGACGTTTTGCTTGATCCTGTCGAGCCCATAATTCCCACGGTCTGACCTGATTTAATATGAAGATCAATATCTTTAAGAGCAAATTTCTTTGCTTTTTCAGAATACTTAAAGCTTACATCATCAAAATCTATGTCTCCGTTTTTAACCTCATAAACCGCGTTTTCGGGATTATGAAGCAAAGGCTTTTCATCCAAAACCTCGCAAATTCGCTTAACAGATTCAACAGACATTGTAATCATAACATAGATCATTGAAAGCATCATAAGCGACATTAAAATCTGTACGCCATAGGTTAGCATTGCGGAAATCTGTCCGACATCGAGAGCCGCCGCCTTAGTTGAAACTATAAGCTTTGAGCCGACGATTAAAATAAACGCCATATTAAAATACATACAAAGCTGCATTAAAGGTCCGTTTAAAGCGACAATTCTTTCGGCTTTTGTAAAATCCCTGCAAATATCATCAGCCGCTGCTCCGAATTTTTTCTTTTCATATTCCTCTCTCGCAAAG
Organism: uncultured Eubacteriales bacterium; assembly: GCA_934466515.1. Taxonomy (GTDB): domain Bacteria; phylum Bacillota; class Clostridia; order Oscillospirales; family Acutalibacteraceae; genus UBA737. The sequence goes on along the minus strand of CAKSLH010000002.1, from coordinate 117,752 downwards.
CCCTTTACAACTCTTATTGCTCTGACATTTTCTTCAATCGACTCATTGAGGCGGTCATATTTTTTAAATACGCTTCTGAAAGCCGGCATTGCCTTTTTACCTATCATTAAAAGTCCGAAAAGCAAAACAGGAACAACTATTACAAAAACAGTCGCAAGCTTTCCGCCCATGATATAAGCCATAACGATTGAAAAAATAAACATAAGCGGACTTCTTATCGCCGTTCTTATAATCATCATAAACGACATCTGAACATTGGTTATATCCGTTGTAAGACGGGTTACGAGCGAAGAAGAAGAAAATTTGTCTATATTCGCAAAGTCAAAGGTTTGTATTCGGGAAAAAATATCATGCCGCAAGTTCTTTGAAAATCCTGCGGAAGCCTTAGAACAGGTATATCCCGCGATTGCGCCGCAGCAAAGCGACATCAAAGCAAGAATTATAAGAATTCCGCCTGTTTTAAGAACCACCGTTAGTCCTACACCTGCTCTGATCTGATTAACAAGCCTTGCGGTAATAAAAGGGATAACTGCCTCTATGACAGCCTCTCCGATAATAAACAGCAAAGTAAGGTATGTCGGCTTTTTATACTCTCTTATACTGCCTGTCAGTTTTTTAATCATTTCTATCCTCCAAATTAGATATGATTTTTTTTGATACATTAAAAAAAGTATTCAGTTCCTTTTCCGAAATACCTTCTCTCATCAATTTTTCGCGCTTTTTAATATCATCTTCAATAAATTTCAGGATATCCTCCGCACGGTCGGTTAAAATTATTTTTTTTAGCCTGCCGTCGCTGTCTACGCTTTCTCTTTTTATCAGTCCGTTTTTTTCCATGGTTTTTAAGAACTGAGTTGCGGTTGAACGGCGGATAGCAAATTTTTCTTCAAAATCACGCTGATAAATGTCTCTGTCACCGTTATCGTGAAAGTATTTAATCGCCCAACCATGCACGCCTTTAGCATTGATACCCTTTAAGGAATTTGTCCTCTCGATATCCCTGCGGATTACGGAGTTCATCTTTCTTATTGTAAGACCGACTGAATGCTCATCCTCCAAAATTTTACCTCCCTTAATTGTTAGTTTGCTAACATTATACAACTTTGAATTTTTATTGTCAACAAGAAAAATATTAACTTTTTGTTAAGTCGGATTTTGAGGCTGAATATGATTTTTTTAGGCATAAAATCGTTCGGTGACTACAATATAAAAAATACCACACATGCTAGATATTAGACGCTAGATGCTAGATACCGGAAAATACCCCTCAGCCGCGCATAAAGCGCGACAGCTCCCCTCTATATGCTAAAAGCATAAGAAGGGAGCCAAAAGCTTCCCCTTTTAGACGGTAGGGTTTGGTTACATCCGCGCGATAGCGCATAATGGTCTAATATCTTATAAACAAAAGCACCCATTCATTTAAACTAAAGATAAGAAATGAATGAGTGTGTTTTTTATTTTTGTCCCATAACGCTTTCGAAATACTCAAAAGCATTATTTTTAATATTATCTATTTCCGATTTTTTATTTTCAAAGGAGCTTTCTTTTTCAACAGCTAAAAGAATTTCGGATTTTGCAACCTCTGTTTTTCCTAATATGAGATTTACAAGCTCCTTGTTTTCTTCCGACTGCTCTAATGATAATTTCCCCGAAAGCTCGGTTGCTTTTAAAACTATCTCGCCTATGATATCCGAGCCGTAAGCGGTGATATCGTCAAGAACGATATCCTTAGGCTCCTTTTTAACCGCTTCGCTTTGCTCATTTTCGGGTTTTGCGGTTAAACCGGTGCTTATTTGCTCCTTTGGGCTTTGCATAGCGCTTAACCTTTTTATTTCGGCGTTCCTTTTAGTAATCTCTTTTTTTAAGAGCGCAACCTCAATTTCAAGCTGTTTCATTTGCTCAAAAAGCATGGTGTTTTGTTCAAGAAGCTTTTTCTTTCGCATAATTCTTTTCTCTTTCTATTTTTATAACGGCGGTAACTATTATTACCGCAAGCAGAGCCGCGCCCGAATCTATAAGCATATCCCTTATTTCACAGCTTCTGCCCTTAACGAAATACTGATGGATTTCATCGCTCACCGAATAGAGCGCGCAGAGCAGGAAAGCAAAAAGAGAATTATAATAAAACTTAATTCTTTTAACCGAAATAAAGGTCAGCACCGAAAAAATTCCCAAAACGAAATAAATGCTGAAATGAGCGGCTTTTCTTACGGGAAACGCAAGGCTGTCCACAACCTCCGCCTGCTTTTCCTCGTCAAGGTCATTGAATTTCGAAGAAACTGTACTTAAAACCTTTACCGTAAACGAGTCGCTGGTTTTATCCGACTCCGACGCGTCCTGAGCGCTGAAGCAGAAAATCAGCACCATACAGCAAAAGGTTAAAACCGCAAATATAACTGTTTTTTTCATTACAGCTTAACTTGTCCTCTTATATAAGAAAGAAGCGTTCCGCCTAAAAGTCTGCTGTTATTACGCTTAATCTCAACATGAACATGGGGCCCTGTGGAGTTTCCTGTCGAACCTGCATAGCCTATTACCTGACCCTGCTTTACATGCGCGCCGTGAGATACAGCAGTTCTTACCATGTGTGCATAAAGGGTGATATAAGTGTTTCCGGTGGGAGTGCGACCGTGATCTATAGTTACATAGTTTCCGTAGCTTGCCATTCCGTAGGTTCCCATAGAAGAATTCCATCCGCTTTGACAGCCTACTACTACGCCGTCCGCCATAGCGATAATAGGAACGCCGATATTTCTGTTGGTCGGGATATCATAGCCGGTATGACCGCCGTAAGTGGTGGCATTATAATAACCCGGGACAGGCCAGATAAAGCGCTCCGCGTCAAGCACGATATTGACATTTGAACTCAAGCTTAAAAGATAATTCTGCCTTTCCTTTATCTGAGATTCAAGCTCCTTATTCTGCTTAACGGTTGTATTCTGCTGAGCCGATAAGCTGTTTAAGGTGTTCTGTTCCTTTGCTCTGTCGGTTTCAAGCTCCTTTTGCTTCTGAACTATGGTTTTCTGAAGCTCGACCTGCTCGCTTAAAAGCTTTTCATTTTCGGCGTTTTTATCCTGCAATTCCTTAATTGCCGCCTCTAATTTCTGCATAAGAGCCTTATCATGAGAGCTTACAGCCTTCATAAGCTGAGAAAGCTGGAGATACTCGGAAAAGCTGTCCGCACCCAAAAGGATTTTAACGCTGCTTTCGGAATTGCTCATATAAGACGCGCGGAAACGCTTTTTAAATGTGAGCTTATCGGACTCGATTTCTTTATTCTTAGCGTCAATCTGAGCTTTGTTTTCGGAAATTTTAGCATTTATTGAGCTAATCTGTTTATTGCAGGCGATAACCTGACTTTCGACAACGCTTATCTTCTTTTGAATTGCGCTTATAACCGCCTGCTGATTGTTTTTTTCCTTACTTAAAGCCGCAATCTGCTTTTCAAGAGCTTTTGACTGCTGTTCAAGCTGATTTATTTCATTCTGCACCTGCGACGCGGATTTTGCCGCGCTTACGGGAAGAGCGGAAAACACCGAGGCAAAAACAAATACAGCCGATAAAATCACGGAAACATATTTTTTCATTTTCATAAAATCAATTCCTCCGCTTTTAAATAGCCGCAAATTCGCTGCCCTCTCGCCTTAAATACTTACCTATAATAATAACACTGCCTAAAACGCCTGCTACAACTCCGACTCCGAGGAAAATCAATATAAGAAGTCCCGCGAGAGATTTAAAGCTAACCAAGGAATTTGCTCCGAAGGACGAAACAATAGTCTCTGTAGCTACCCTATAGCAGAAATAAACGAGCGCTTCGGCAATAACTGCCGAAATTGCGCCGATAAGAACACCCTCGACAATAAAAGGAATTCTTACAAACGAATCGGTCGCTCCGACCGCCTTCATTATGCTGATTTCAAGCTTTCTGTTATACATTGTAATTCTGATTGTGTTACAAACTATAACAAGAGATATAATAATAAGTATAGCCATTATTACAACACCTGCAACGGCAATTCCGTTTTTAACCGAGGTTATCATTTCGGCGGTGTCGCTGTTTGACTGGATTGTATCAACGCCGTCAAGCGTTTTTATTTTATCAAGCGTTGCGTCGAAAAGGGACATATCCGACATTGTAACCTTAGCGGCGGCGGAAATCGGATTTCCGTATTCATCGTTCAAAAAGTCAAAATAATCGCCCTGTCCTTCAAGCATTGCGCCCTTAGCGGCTTCAAGACCTGCGGCGCTCGAAATATATTCAACCTTTTTGACATTCGGAATTTTCCCTATTTCCTCGCAAAGCGAATTTGCCTCTTCATCATTATGTATAACATAATCGCTTGATTTAATTCCGTTTTTATCGGGCTGTTCGGCAGTCTGTCCATCTTCGGAAGATGTGCTTTCCGAAGTCTCGGACGATGCGTCCGTTTTATCGGCATATAAAGCCCAGTTATAGTCCTTCATATAAACCATAACGACATTTTCCTGCTCAAGTCTGCCGATAGCCTTATCGGCGCAGGCGGATATAAGAACCGCAAGACCGATAATTACCATACACGCAACAAGAACACCGATTGAAGCAAGCGACATAAGTCTGTTAGCCCAAGTGTTCTTAACGCCCTCTTTTACAAGATATCTGACGCTTTGTACCTTCATCAGTCCATACCCCCTGCCGCATTATCTGCCACGATATGGCCCGAATCGAGCATTATTACTCTATGGTGAAAATCTCTAACAAGATTATGGTCATGGGTTACCATAAGAATAGTAGTTCCGCGCTTATTTATTTCGGTAAGCAAGGAAACTATTTCGTATGACATATTGGGGTCAACATTTCCGGTAGGCTCGTCCGCAATGATAAGCTCAGGAGAATTTACAAGCGCTCTTGCAAGGCCTACTCTCTGCTGTTCGCCGCCCGAAAGCTGGCGGGGCATTGAGCGAGCCTTATCTCCGAGTCCCACCTTTGAAAGAGCCTTAGAGACCTTTATTCTTATTTCTCTGTTTGAAGCGCCTACAACATGCATTGCAAAGGCGACATTATCAAAAACATTCATAGTAGGAATAAGTCTGAAATCCTGAAAGACAATTCCCATTGTGCGCCTGAGCATAGGAACCTCGCGGCGGCGCATTTTTGTAAGATTAAACCCGTTTACCCTGATTTCGCCAGTATTAGCCTTTTCCTCGCGCATAATAAGCTTTAAAAATGTGCTTTTACCCGCGCCCGAGGAGCCTACGACAAACACGAATTCTCCGCTGTTTATCCTGACATTAAGATCTTCTACGGCGTGAGTGCCAGTAAGATAGGTCTTAGAAACACCGCGGAATTCGATAACGGTTTTCTGATTATCGGCAGGCGGCGCAAAATCCTGCACCGCCTGATTTTCAATAGACATTAAAGAAGCTTCCCCTTCGGCTTAATATTTAACAGGATTGCTCTTAAGATATTTATTTACCATAAGGGCAATTTTAAATACGATTGCATGGTCGAACTCTCTTAAATCAAGACCTGTAATCTTCTTGATTTTTTCAAGTCTGTAAACAAGAGTGTTTCTGTGAACGAAGAGCTTTCTTGAGGTTTCAGAAACATTAAGGTTATTCTCAAAGAAACGCTGAATTGTAAACAGGGTTTCCTGATCGAGAGAGTCGATAGAACCTTTCTTGAAAACCTCTCTTAAAAAGGTTTCGCAGAGAGTTGTGGGGAGCTGATAAATAAGTCTCGCAATTCCGAGATTATTATAAGAAATAATTGTCTTTTCGGTGTCGAATACCTTTCCGACCTCCAAAGCGGTCTGCGCTTCCTTAAAGGAACGGGCAAGGTCCTTAAGGTTATCAACCGTAGTTCCTATACCGATAACGGCACGGACATAGAATTCGCCCGAAATCGTATCAGCTATGGAAGAAGCAAGGTTTTCGATATCCTTAGCGGAAATCTCGGGAGAGGTTTCCTTAACAAGAGCGATATCGGTTTCATTTATATTTATAATGAAATCCTTTGTCTTATCGGGGAAAAGATTCTGAAGAACATCATAAACAGAGACATCATTAGGCTCAAGATTGCGGATAAGTATACATGTGCGCATAACATCGCTGTTAAAATAAAGCTCGCGCGCCTTAAGATAGATATCTCCGGGGAGAATATTATCGAGAATAATATTCTTGATAAAGTTTCCGCGGTCATACTTTTCATCATAATAATACTTGATATTAGCGAAAGCTACCGCCAGAACTCCGGCATATTTATTCGAAATTATATCCTCGCCCTCAACGAACACGGTATAATTCGTTCCCTGCTTAATTCCGAGCGACTTAAAGGTAAACCCGTCGGAAGTATAAGCGTCGATATTAACACCGTAAGGAATGGGGGTGAGCTGATCGCCTATATGACCGAGGTCGCTGCAGGCAATAACGGTATAATTCTCGTCAAGCACTCCGAAGGTTTTGTCAATGGAGTCCTTCATCTGATGAATTACACCCTGAAATAAGCGGTTTGACATTTTATAAACACATCCTGTCTTTTTTTAAATATTATCAATATAATATTATAATACTCGTAATATTATTGTACACAAAAACCCGAATTTTTTCAAGTGTATCTGCAAAAAAAGTTACAAAAAGTTACAAATTAAAACTCTCTGCCAAAAACGGCAGAGAGTTTTTGTGTAATATTACATTACATTTTTAAATTTTACTTTCCGTAAAGCTCAACAAGCTTTTCAAGATGCGCTCTTCTTGCCTTTGCGGTAGCCTCAGCCTTATCGAAAAGAACCTCGGCGCGCTCGGGGAACGAACGGGTAAGAGAAGAATATCTTGCTTCACCGAGAATGAATTCCTTATAATCGGCAGTTGCAGGCTTGCTGTCAAGGCTGAACGGGTTCTTGCCCTCTGCCTTAAGAGCCGGATTATAACGGAAGAGATCCCAATATCCGCAGTCAACCGCTCTCTTCATTTCCTTTTGGCAGTTAACCATGCCGCCCTTAATAGAGTGCATTTCGCAGGGGGCATATCCGATTACGAGAGACGGACCGTCATAAGCCTCAGCCTCTTTAATTGCCTTAAGGGTCTGATTCTGGTCTGCGCCCATAGCAATCTGAGCAACATAGATATATCCGTAGCTCATAGCGATTTCTGCAAGGCTCTTCTTGGCAATTGCTTTACCTGCAGCCGCAAACTGAGCAACCTGACCGATATTGGAAGCCTTTGAAGCCTGACCGCCTGTATTAGAGTAAACCTCGGTATCGAATACCATGATGTTTACATTTCTTCCGCTTGCGAGAACATGGTCAACACCGCCGAAGCCGATATCATAAGCCCAGCCGTCTCCGCCGAATATCCAAACGGATTTCTTAGAGAGATATTCTGAGTTATCAACGATATCCTTGCACTTATCGCACTCGGCTCCCGATGCCTTAATAGCCTCAACAAGAGCCTTAGATGCGTCGGCATTAGCCTTAGCGTCATTAAGTGTATCAAGATAAGCATTAGCGGCAGTCTTAACAGCCTCTGATGCCTTTTCGGAAGCTGCGACAGCCTTAGCGTCGTCAATAAGGCGCTCTCTTATAGCAGTCTGTCCGAGATACATACCGTAGCCGTGCTCGGCGTTATCCTCAAAGAGTGAGTTTGCCCAAGCAGGTCCGTGACCCTCGGCATTGGTGGTATAAGGAGAAGTTGCGGCAGGACCGCCCCAGATTGAAGAACAGCCTGTAGCGTTCGAGATATACATTCTGTCTCCGAAGAGCTGTGTGATAAGTCTTGCATAAGAGGTCTCCGCACAGCCTGCGCAAGAGCCTGAGAATTCAAGAAGCGGCTTTTTGAACTGAGAGGTGATTACATTTGCGTCAGTAGCAACATCCTTTTTCTCGGTTACATTTGCTACGCAATAATCAAATACCTTCTGCTCGTCAAGCTGAGATTCCTGAGAAACCATTTTAAGAGAAGCTGTCGGGCAAACGCCTACGCATACTCCGCATCCCATACAGTCAAGCGGAGAAACGGTAAGAGCATAGCTATAGCCCTTAGCGGCAACCATTTTTTCCTTAACGGCATACTTTGTATTTGCGGGAGCCTTTGCCTTTTCGTCCTCTGAAAGAGCAAACGGACGGAGTGTGGCATGAGGACATACAAATGCGCACTTATTACATCCTACGCAGGTCTCATTATTCCAAAAGGGAACCATGACGGCAACGCCGCGCTTTTCAAATGCGGAAGCGCCCTGCTCAAATGTACCGTCGGCATGGTCGGTAAATGCGGAAACAGGAAGCTCATATCCGTTCATAAGACCTACCGGCTTCATGATATTATCTACCATTTTAACGAGCTTTTCAGGTCCGTTTTCGGTAACGGAAGTCTTAACATCAGTAGCGTCAGCCCAAGAAGCGGGAACATCAACCTGAACGAATGCGGTAGCGCCGGCGTCGATAGCCTTTTCGTTCATCTCAACGATTTCTTTACCCTTCTTCATGAACTTCTGAGCTTTTTCCTTCATATATCCGATTGCTTCATCAACCGGAAGAACCTTGGCAAGAGCGAAGAAAGCAGACTGCAAAACAGTATTTGTACGCTTGCCGAGTCCGATTTTAGCAGCTATATCAATAGCATTAACGGTATAAAGCTTAATATTATTCTTAGCGATATATCTCTTAGCTTCAGCGGGCATGTGCTTATCAAGCTCTTCTGCTGTCCACTGGCAGTTTATAAGGAACACACCGCCGGGTTTAACATCGTTAACCATCTTATATCCCTTAATAACATAAGAGGGGTTATGACATGCAACAAAGTCAGCCTTATTTATGTAATAAGGGCTCTTAATAGGCTTATCGCCGAAACGGAGGTGAGATACGGTGATACCGCCGGTCTTCTTTGAGTCATACTGGAAGTAAGCCTGAACATACTTATCGGTATGGTCGCCGATAATCTTGATAGAGTCCTTATTAGCGCCAACGGTTCCGTCGCCGCCGAGACCCCAGAACTTACATTCAATTGTACCCTCAGCCGCAGTGTTCGGAGCTTCCTCTTCTTCAAGAGAAAGGTTAGTAACATCATCGACAATGCCGATTGTAAACTGGTGCTTCGGAGCGTCCTTAGAAAGCTCTTTATAAACTGCAAAAATGCTTGCGGGCGGAGTATCCTTAGAGCCTAAGCCGTAACGTCCGCCGATAACGGTGTCAACCTTTCTGCCTGTAGCGGCAAGAGCGCCGACAACATCCATATAAAGCGGCTCGCCGAGAGCACCGGGTTCTTTTGTACGGTCTAAAACAGCTATTTTCTTAACTGTCTGCGGAATAGCCTCAACGAGCTTTTCGGCAGAGAAAGGACGGTAAAGGCGAACCTTTACAAGACCTACCTTTTCACCCTTAGCTGTAAGATAATCAATAACCTCTTCCGCAACATCGCAGACAGAGCCCATAGCTATAATTACGCGCTCTGCGTCAGCCGCGCCGTAATAGTTAAAGAGCTTATAATCGGTGCCGAGCTTAGCGTTTACCTTATCCATATAATCTTCAACGATAGCGGGAACAGCGTCATAATACTTATTACATGCCTCTCTGTTCTGGAAGAAGATATCGTCGTTTTCATGAGAGCCGCGCATAACGGGATGCTCAGGATTAAGAGCGCGTTTACGGAATGCGTTTACCGCGTCCATATCGCACATTTCCTTAAGGTCCTCATAATCCCATACCTGAATTTTCTGGATTTCGTGAGAGGTACGGAAACCGTCAAAGAAGTTAATGAAAGGAACTCTGCTCTTGATTGCGGCAAGATGCGCAACGGCAGCAAGATCCATAACCTCCTGCGGATTTGTCTCAGCGAGCATTGCAAAGCCTGTCTGACGGCAAGCATAAACATCGGAATGATCGCCGAAAATGTTAAGCGCATGGCTTGCTACGCAGCGAGCCGAAACATGGAATACGCAAGGCAGCAATTCGCCAGCTATCTTATACATATTCGGGATCATGAGCAAAAGACCCTGAGAAGCGGTGAAGGTGGTAGTAAGCGCACCTGCCGCGAGCGAGCCGTGAACAGTACCTGCGGCGCCTGCTTCGGACTGCATTTCTACAACATTGACTTTGGTGCCGAATATGTTTTTAAGTCCCTGAGCGGACCACTGATCAACATAATCAGCCATCGGGCTGGACGGTGTAATCGGATAGATACCGGCTACTTCGGTAAACGCATAGGCAACATGAGCCGCGGCGTTATTTCCGTCCATAGTTTTGAACTTTCTTGCCATGGAAAATTCCTCCTGTTAAGAATTAAATAAGATTTATAACCGTTAATACCGCAAAGCAGTATCATACTAATATATATTAACACTTTTTTTGACCTTTGTAAACAAAAAAATATTATTTTTTTACATTAAAAATAAATCTCTCCTTTTTAAAAAAGCAAAGGAGAGATTCAGATTTTAGACAAACTATAAATCAGGTTGTGTCGCGGCGTTTACGCCGCATTTTGTTTTTTCGGCGACATGCGCGGCGAAAAAACACCTTATAAGCGAAAAACCGCTAAATCAAGCGGTTTTTCAAGAACACTGGGGTGGGGTACTCACGGGGATAGAGTGCAGTCCGAAAATCTCTGATTTTCGAGCAAACGGCATTCTAGGCCTTGAGAGTGTCGACTTTGTCGACACTCTCGGAGAGATTTTTATAAAATTTTACCTGTCTTCTCTGAAATAAGAAAGACCGAGAGCCTGCGGAGGCTGATTTTCGCGCTTTTTGCGGATGCTTACAACTATAAGAACTATAATTGTTACGACATAAGGAAGCATCTGGATAATCGGAATCATCTGCATGGGAACATTTATATAATTGAAAAGAATATAAAGCGCTCCGAACAAATAAGAGCCGGCGATTGCAAGCGAGGGCTTCCAAGTGGCGAAAATTACTATCGCGATAGAAAGCCAGCCGCGGTCGCCGAAGCCGTTATTAGACCAAATTCCGTTTGAATAGTCCATAACATAGAACAGTCCGCCGAGACCCGCAATCATTCCGCCGAGTGTTGTAGCGAGGTATTTATACTTTGTAACATTGATACCTGCGGCATCGGCAGTGGCAGGATTTTCGCCCACTGCGCGCAGGTTCAGACCGTGTCTGGTCTTTTTAAGGAATACCGCGACAACAACCGCGAGGATTACCGCAAGATAGACCATAAATCCGTATGAGAAGAAGAGCTTTCCGACATCTCCCATATCCTCTGCGAAAGGAAGTGTTGTTTTAAACGCTCTTGCAATTTCGACAAGCGAAAGATACGGAACATCGCTTTTGATAATCTTTATAAGCGAGCCTCCGAAGAAGTTTCCGCAGCCGATACCGAAGGTAGTAATCGCAAGACCCGTTACATTCTGATTTGCTCTTAATGTTACGGTCAAGAAGCAATAAAGGAGCGAAACAAGAAGCGAGCCCGCAAGGCAGCAAAGCAGCGGAATAAGCACCGCGAGGAACGGAACTACCTCTTCCGCATTGCTCTGATACAAAAATCCGCCGACAACGCCCGAAATTGCGCCGATATACATAATTCCGGGAATTCCGAGGTTTAAGTTGCCCGATTTTTCGGTTAAAATTTCACCTGTTGAGCCGTAAAGCAAAGGTGTGCCCTGCAAAATAGCACGCTGAATAAAATTGATTATAGTTACTATCATCAGTTTTCCTCCTTTTTACGGTGGCTGAAATTGATTTTATAGTTGATAAAGAATTCACAGCCTATTATGAAGAAGAGGATAATTCCCGTAAGGATATCGGAAAAGTCGCCGTTTAAGCCGAAATTTGAAGTAACCTCGTCGGCTCCGCGTCCTAAGAACACCAAAAGAAGTGTTGTAAGAATCATTGTGAAGGGATTGAATTTACCGAGCCATGAAACCATAATTGCGGTAAATCCTCTGCCGTCGACAAGATTTGAGTCAATAGAATGGGAAGAACCGCCTACGAGAAGAAGTCCTGCAATTCCGCAGATAGCGCCCGAAACGAGCATTGTGCGGATAATAACCTTTTTAACATTTATTCCTATGTATCTTGCGGTGTTTTCGCTTTCGCCGACAACCGAAATCTCATATCCGTGCTTGCTGTATTTAAGGTAAACATACATTAAGACCGTGATAACGGCTACGATTACGATATTAAGCAGATACTTAACTCCGAAAAGATTCGGCAGCCAACCGTGACTTAAAAGATCGGGTCCTACAACATTTGAGCCGCTCTTATCGGCAATTTTAAGGAAATATTCAACAAGCTGAATTGCAACATAGTTCATCATTAGGGTGAACAGCGTTTCATTTGTTTTCCACTCTGCCTTGAATATCGCGGGGATTACGCCCCAGAGCATTCCCGAAAATACCGCGCATACCGTCATAATTATAATCAGCGCCCAATTAGGAACCTTTCCGCCGAGACAGAACATACAAACGGCGGTTGAAAGGCAGCCTATAAGAACCTGTCCCTCAGCGCCTGTATTCCAGAATTTCATTCTGAAAGCCGGAGTTACCGCAAGCGAAATGCAAAGCAAAATCGCGATATCGTGAATTGTTACGAGCATTCTTCCCTTGCCGAAGGCACCGTGGAAAATTGTTTTAAAAATCGAGATAGGATTATCGCCGGTTAACACCTTTGTTACTATTCCGCAAACAACAAGAGCTATAAAAATAGCGACAACGCGGACAATAATACGCGAGCTTAGCGGAACATTATCCCTTTTTGAAATATAAGCGAGAGGTTCATGCTTTTTCTTTTCGGTTTTCATCATTTTTTACCTCCCGATTTAGTCATAAGAAGTCCCAATTCTTCCTTGGTGGCTTCCCTGCCGTCGACAATGCCGGTTATTCTTCCCGAATTGACAACTATAATTCTGTCGCAAAGCTCAACTAAAACATCAAGATCCTCTCCCACAAAGATAACGGCTACGCCGTTTTTCTTCTGCTGATTCAAAAGTTTATAAATCATATATGAGGAATTTATGTCAAGCCCTCTAACAGGATATGCCGCCATTAAAACCGTAGGCGACGCGGCAATTTCACGGCCTACAAGCACCTTTTGGACATTGCCGCCCGAAAGTCTTCTGACAGGTGTGTTCGCATTCGGAGTAACTACCTCCAAATCCTTGATAATATCCTCGGCAAGCTGTTTCGGAGACTGACGGTTTAAAAACATTGATTTGCCTTTTCTGTAGCTCCTGAGCATCATATTATCGACAATATCCATATTACCGACAAGTCCCATTCCGAGTCTGTCCTCGGGAACGAATGAAAGTCTTACGCCAAGCTCTCTTATCTGCATGGGAGTTTTATCCCTTAAGTTTTCTTCCTCACCTGTTTTAGGATTGTTATAAGTTATTTCACCGCCTGAAATATGCTGAAGCCCTGCAATTGCTTCTAAAAGCTCTCTCTGACCGCTTCCCGCAATTCCCGCAATTCCTAGTATTTCTCCGCTGTTTGCAGTAAATGTAATATCGTCAAGCACCTTTACACCGTTTTCATCATAAAGGTCAAGACCCTTAATTTTAAGTCTTTCAACCGCATTTTCCGGTTCTGTTCTGTCAATATTAAGCGAAACCTTTTTACCTACCATCATTTCGGTAAGCTCGGATTCGTTTGTTTCGGCGGTATTAACGGTATCTATATATTCGCCGCGGCGAAGAATTGCGACTCTGTCAGAGACAGAAAGCACTTCGTGCATTTTGTGAGTTATGATAATTATCGACTTTCCGTCGTTTTTCATTCTCTTTAAAATTGCAAAGAGCTTTTCGGTCTCCTGAGGAGTAAGCACCGCGGTCGGTTCATCCAAAATCAAAATATCGGCGCCGCGATAAAGCACCTTTATTATTTCAACGGTCTGCTTTTCCGAAACAGACATCTGATAAATCTTTTTCTTGGGGTCGATATCAAATCCGTATTTTTCGGAAATATCGGCAACGCGTTTAGCGGCTTCCTTTAAATTGAAGCGCTTTTTGTCCTCTATTCCGAGAACGATATTTTCCGTAGCGTCAAAAACATCTACAAGCTTAAAATGCTGATGAATCATTCCGATTTTCAAATCGAAAGCATCCTTAGGCGAATTTATAAGCACCTGCTTGCCGTCAACGAATATTTCACCCTCATCCGGATGGTAAATTCCGGCAATCATATTCATAAGTGTGGTCTTACCCGAACCGTTTTCTCCGAGTATTGCTAAAATTTCGCCTTTTTTAACAGTCAGATTTATATTCTTATTTGCAACTATTTTACTGAATCTTTTTGTTACATTTCTGATTTCGAGCGCGTTCACAAATACCCTCCTTTTTAGTATAAATCAAAACACACAAGGGGAATAATTTCCCCTTGTGCAGAAAATTTTAAAGAAAGATTATTACATCTTTTCGTTAAGGTTTGTGATACCGTCGATAATCATATCAAAGTAAGGAGCGGAACGGAAGTCCTTAGCGTTTGACTCGTCGAAATATCCGTCGTGAATAACATTTGTTTCACCGGTAAAGTCGCCGTCAACATCAGCAAGATACTCAGTAAGGTTTTTGCCGTCCTTAGTGAACTTGCTTGTATCAAATACATGGAGAGTGCCAGCCTTGAAAGCGTCGATAGCTTCGTTGATCTTTTCCTCTGTTCCCTTAGCGGCAACATCCTGATTGAGACCTGTAAGAACTACAGAGTTTGTAGCGATATCTCCGCACCAGTCAGCGTCGATAGCCTCGCCCTTAACAACGCACTCAATGATGTACTGGAAGTAAGGAGCCCAGTTGATAGCGGAAGAAACGATGAACGAATTCTTTCCTGCTGAATATGTGCTTCCGTTATAAGAAACATTCGGAACACCTGCAAGCTCACAAGCGGTAGGAGCGCCGAGAGAGTCAGCATGCTGGCTTACGAGAACGCACTTGTCTTTTTCGATAAGAGCGGTAGCAGCCTCCTGCTCCTTAGCCTGATCATACCAAGAACCGGTGTAACGAACCTTCATTGTTGCGGATTCGCAAACAGAGCGAGCGCCGAGGAAGAATGAAGTCATACCTGAAATAACTTCTGCATAGGTATAAGCGCCGACATATCCGATGATAGCTTCGTCAGCCTTAATTTTTCCGTTGTCAATCATTTCATTGAGCTTCATGCCTGCCGCAATACCTGCAAGATATCTGCCCTCATAGATAGAAGCGAAAGCGTTGTGGAAGTTTGCAAGCCCTGCAAGCTTAGCCGAAGTACCGGTAGCGTGGCAGAACTGAACCTCCGGAAATTCTGCTGCAGCCTGCTTTAAGAAAGACTCATGTCCGAAAGAATCTGCGAAGATTACCTTACAGCCCTTGTTCTTAGCAAGGTCAACAGCTGTATCATAGCATTTGCTGTCTTCTCCGATGCCGGTTACGATTACAACCTGATCATCCTTAAGACCCATACCCTTCTGAACAGACTTAAGAGCCTGAATGAAGTTGTTGTCATAGGTTGAGTTTTCGTCGTGTAAGCAAATCATACCGATTTTGAAATCATCCGGAACCGTAACATCCGATTTGATTTCCTGACGGGGAAGGATTTCTGCACCCTCACCCTTCTTTGACGACTTGTTCGAACTCTTACCGCAGCCTGCAAGGCATCCGACAGTAAGAAGTCCGGCGAGAAGAACTGCCAATAACTTTTTCATTTTTGTTTTCCCCCAAAATTTTTTATATGTAAATTAAATTTACACCGATTTTAAATGTCTCTGAAACTAATTGCGTTTTCGCTCATTTCTTCGACAACGGCAAGGGATTCAACCCTTATGCCCTTTTTCCTCAGAGCGTCTCCCCCGCCCTGAAAGCCTTTTTCAACAGCGCAGGTACAGCCGGCAAGCTTTGCACCCGACTGATTTACGATATCAATAAGACCCTCTAAAGCCTTACCGTTCGCTAAAAAATCATCAACGATTACAACGCAGTCGTCCCCCGAAAGATATTCCTTAGGAACAATAACATTGTAATCGCTGTTATGTGTATATGAATGAACTATTGTTTTATAAACATCTCCGCTTACATTCGCGCTCTTGCCTTTTTTCGCAAAAACCGCAGGAACATGCATAATCATACCTGCCGCAACCGCAAGCGCAATACCGGAAGCTTCAATTGTTAAAATCTTAGTGACATTACAGTCCTTATATATATTCTTGATTTCCTCGCCTATCTCGCTTAAAAAATCAATATCAAGCTGCTGATTTAAAAAAGAACCGACCTTAAGAATATTTCCGGGAAGAACCTTACCCTCTTTGATAATCTTCTCTTCCAGAGCTTTCATAATGCCGCCTCCTTTAAATCCGATACATAAAATCTAAAATTAAAAACAAAAAAACAGACTTAAAAATTAAGTCTGCTTACCGATATAGAAACAACGCACAACACATATAATATACATGTGTATTTTATAAATCAACCAATAGTCGCTGCTGTGGCGCTGCGGTAGAAACATTTGGGCCATTTATCCAAACCTATATCGGTGAGCTATTAAATTTTACAAGCTTATGGTAACATAATTTTTCGCGTTTGTCAACCTCATAAATCTAATTTTGTCAAGTTTAGGAACTTTAAATAATTAAATGTCCGAAAAGCAATTATTTTTAACACTTGTAATAAGCGGCTGACGGTGCTATAATTTTAAAAAAATTAAGTAAGAAGTGATAATAATGAGGCTTACAGATATATTAGGTCCCGTAATGGTAGGACCGTCAAGCAGCCATACCGCAGGCGCAGTTAAAATTGGCAATGTTGCTTTAAAGCTTTTAGGAGAAGCCGTTAAAAAAGCTGAAATATATTTAAGCGGAAGCTTTGCGCTTACAGGCAAGGGCCACGGAACCGATCTCGCGCTTATCGCAGGACTTTTAGGGTTTAAGCCCGATGATATGAGGATACCGAAAAGCTTTGAGCTTGCAAAGGAAAATGGGCTTGATTTCTCGTTTTTTGTAAAGGATATAAAAAACGCACACCCTAATACCGTTCAGCTAAAGCTTAAAGGAATAAGCGGAAGAACAATTGATATCGTTGCCGAAAGCATAGGCGGAGGAAGAATTCACATAAGCCATATTGACGGGATAGAGGCTAATTTTTACTGCGAGCATAACACTCTTATCGTTCACAATCTCGATGTCCCCGGTCATGTTGCGGCAGTATCGGGCGCGCTTACGAACAGAGATATAAATATAGCGACAATGCAGCTATACCGCAGCGAGCACGGCGGTTATGCGGTTATGATCTTAGAGTGCGACGAGCCGATTCCGCCCGATATTGAAAAATATCTTTCACATATAAGAGGTATAAAGAAGATAACCGTATTCAATCAGGAGGACGCATAATGAAAAGCATAAATTCATTATTAAATGACGCAAAAGCGCAGGAAAAGCCGCTATACCTTATAATAGCCGAAAAGGATTGCTTTGAAAACGGAACCGATTTAAAATCGCTTGATTTGCAGTTTTCGAATTTATGGAAAGAAATGAAAAACACGGCTAAGCAGTATTCCCCTGCCGAAAAATCAAAAAGCGGACTTTCGGGCGGAGATGCGGAAAAGATAAAAAACAGCAAAGCAAAGCTTATCGGCGGCAGCTTTCTTTTAAGAGTGACCGAAGAAGCTCTTAAAACCGGCGAATGCAATGCCTGTATGAAAAGAATAGTTGCGGCTCCTACCGCCGGCAGTTGCGGAGTGTTGCCTGCCGTTTTAATTCCGCTTTGCGAAGAAAAAGAAATCGGCGAAATCCTTATAAAAGAAGCGCTTTACATTGCGGCAGGCTTCGGCGAGGTTACAGCCGACAGAGCAAGCATTTCAGGCGCCGAGGGAGGGTGTCAGGCGGAAATAGGAACTGCCTCGGCAATGGCGGCTGCGGCGCTTACTCATATCTTAGGCGGAAGCGACGAAATGTGTGCAGAAGCCTTCGCCATGGCGCTGTCAAACCTTTTAGGACTTGTTTGCGACCCTGTAGCGGGGCTTGTCGAAATTCCCTGCATAAAAAGAAATGTTATAGGAGCTGTTAATGCTGTAAGCTCAGCTAACATGGCACTTGCGGGAATTAAAAATATAATTCCTGCCGACGAGGTTATAGACGCTATGGGTGAAATCGGAAGCAGTCTTCCCTCTTCTCTCAGAGAAACGGGAAGCGGCGGGCTTGCCTCAACTCCCACCGCGCGGAGCATTACTGAAAAGCTGCACTCTCAAAAGTTTTAACCGAAACAATGCCGATCATATTATACGCTTCATCAATACCGCAAAATGTGCAGAAGCATGTTCAAGCAGTTAAATATCGGTTTTACTTGAAGTTTTACTGAAATATGCTAAAATATGATTGGAATGTCGGCCGTTTAATATACAAATTCCGAACGGTCGGCGCAAAGCCGGTCTCCTTCGCCATCTCCTGAATGATCTCTGCGTCATAGCAAGAAATCCCCAGCTTTTCCGCAACCTTTTTGCCGATGGTGCGTCCGCCGCTGCCTAATTCGCGGCTGATGGTAATAACTCTGTTTTTCATTTACTGTTCCTCCTTCAAAGTATTTATATCGGGAACGAAAAGCTCACGATAGGTTTGCCGGATAAAAAAAGCGGCAATAATAAATGTCAGTATATCCGCTACCGGGGACGACCACAAGAGATCGTCCCGCCCGAAGAAGATCGGAAGAATAATAGGCAGCGACACGCCGAAAATGATCTCACGGGTCATGGAAACCGCGGTCGAAGCAAATGCCTTGCCCAGTGCCTGCAAGTAGATAAAGGTGCCCTTATTCAAAGTCGCAAGCGGCACCAGATAGAGATAAATGCGGAAGCATTTCACGGTAAAGTCCGCATAATAGGCGCTCTCGTTAGCCGCACAGAATGGCATCCGCTCCCGATGTTTGAAGCTACGCCGGAAAACTGCGAAGCCTTTCGGCGGTGGCTGGACTCGCAGTGGGCAGAGCTACCCGAAGCTCTGCCCACGCAGACGGCGGCAAGGCTTATCGGTAATAACCCGCAGCGTATACACGAATTGATAAGGGAAGAAACCCTGCACGGAATTAAAATCGGCCCGGTCCAATACTGTGCTAAAGAAGAATTTATAAACTACATATCGTCCCCGCAAAAATTATCCAATCCACGCACCAAGAGATACAAAGAACTCATCCGAGAATTTAAATACAAACAACGCCGAGAGCGTGAAAGTGAACAGCGCCGATGCAAGAGAAAACAAAAAAATGAAGATGCATAAGCAAACCCCGACGATTTCTCGGCTGTTAGTTATTTAAAATCACATAAACTGACAATCAAAAAAATCAAAAATGAGTTAAGTTACTAGTTTGTTGGGACTTTGTATAATTGTCGGTGAAATAAATCATTGCAATAATTTGATTTTATCCTATGACAGTCAATCATACAATTTTCATAATCCAATTTGCAAACTCTTTGTTATATCCAGTGATTATCGCATTCAGATTATCGCCAATAGAAAAGTGATTATTCAATTCTCCTGTTTTTAGACCAATTATACCTAAATTATTTATGCTGATATAACCGCGCTGTACAGAACCGTTTTTTATAAAAGAGACACAAACATATGCACGTTTAATACTTGTAATAGTAACGGTATATGTTGCAGTATCTTTATTTGTCGTTAGACAAGTGTTCTTTTTTTGTGCTTGTCTATTAACATATTTCTCTACTTTAGTGTTAAGAGACAGTTCTATTCGTAAAGCAGGATGTACTATAATTTTCCACGGTTCTTCTATGAAAAGTTTTTCTTCTCCTTTATATGCCCAGCGTGGCGACTCATCTCTTCCAATAACATTTCCTACTGCCCCCATGCGATACATATCATTTAACACAGTGAAACAGTCAGTTGATATTTTACTGTGCGGATATAACTTTTTTGCTCTATTTGCAATTTCTATATATGTGAAAGAAGGCTTAAAACCTTGCAGACAATTAAAAATAGCTTCAATTTCTTCAGAGGTGTATAATGCACACATTTCTTCTCTTATTTCGGCTAAACATTGTTTAGAATAAGTCGGCATAAAGGTTTCAAAAGTATGTTGGTTAAACTGACTATAATTTTTCGCTCCACTTGATTGCACAGATAGAAGTAATCGCACAACATCACGTGGTTTATGCCATGTGTTATCTAGAATATATGTGCATATATTCTTGTTGTAAACATTTGGTACAAACCATTTTTGAATAATTTCTTTTTCGTTAACTTGCTGATTCAAAAGATTTTTTTCTGCGTTATAAATGCGTCTTAACAACACACGCATAATAGGGTGATTGAAAGAATTGGTATTTGTGTACTCCCAATTTAATCTTTCATCATATCCCTGCATGATTTTATGAAGTTGTTTTGCTTGAACAAAACGAGTAATTGATGTGATTATTTCAGGACGAATAGAACATATAATCTTTGTTCCAGATTTGAATAAATCGTTAAATTTTTTTACTTCAAATAGCAAATCTCTTATTATTCGTAAATCTCTATAAAAGGTAATGTTCTCGCCTCTATATGCTTCCAACTCATCAATAAAAATATAATATGGTATATCCGTACGCGTTAAATTTTGAAACAACTCATAAGCAGTATCTATAATTTTAACAAATTTGGAATAAGCTTGGGTCATATTAAAATCACGCTGAGAAAAATCAACTGGCTCTATGTCAAGTTTTGGTTCAATTGTACCAAATTGTGGATTTGCGGTTACTTTTATAGAGACCTTTGCTGGAATTTGCATTTTCCCTTTATTAATAGTACGGTCAATTTTATTTATTTCGCGGACAAATTTATCCCAATAGCCATCATTTTTATTGAATAAACCACCATTAAATTGTTCATCATCAGAAATTAGTTTTTGAAATAATTGCCATCTCCAAATATATGTAAAATCGAATTCGACATTCTGTCCTTCAGAAGCGATAGCACTGTCAATTGAAATTGCCGTTGAGATGGATTTTGAGATTTCTTGAAATTTTTTTCTTTGCACTTGTGTAATTTCACTTTCAAAATAGACAAATGAAACGCATGAGCTATGATCTATGTTTTGAATGTATCTTTCTAAAAAATTTAATAAAGCTGTTTTTCCTGTTCCTTTATCGCCTATGATGAAGAAAGGCGTTCCATATATTGAACTTGCTAAGCCTTTTATATTAACTCCACTTGGTTCGATATAATTTTCAGCAAATTCTTGATAACCTTTTTCTCTGATTTCATCTCCTGCATCAGGCTTACCTGCATATACTTCAGAAAATTTCATTGCTTACCTCCAAACAATATTATGTTTACCAATAAATTATTTATAAAGACTTCTTTGGAAACTTTGAAAATTAGTAAAAATCTCAATAGATTGTTTTGATATAGTTAATTAAAAAAATAGCAAAGTATTCCTTACTTTGCGACTTTTTTGCGGACACAGCTGCTTTTCTGCCAAGAGGGAGCGAAAAAGATGACGCTGCAAAATTCTGAGATGGAGTTGAACCCGCAAGAGGGCAGGCGACGGCGTGAGTGAGCCGATAACTTTTCAAAAGAAAAGTCGTCGCGAACGATTCATAGTCCGCGACGACGTGGCGGAGACGGAGGGATTCGAACCCTCGTCCCTCAAGGGGCATCATGATTTCGAGTCATGTCCGTTATGACCACTTCGATACGTCTCCATTTATGTTAACTCGGAAAACCGAGATTAACGCAAATATTCGGTTGTATTAGAATTCCTGTTAGAACTCACGGTGTGCCTGCGGCGGGCGAATGCCCGAAACCCGCACGGTTAAAGGCTTTTCGGAAGTTCTGCTTCCGTTAGCCAAAGGAGATTTCGAGTCAGCCCCGTTATGACCACTTCGATACCTCTCCGGATATTTGCCGCACAAATGAATTGTGCGGCAAGAAACATTATAAATTATCCAACCTGAAAAGTCAAGTAAATATATTATAAACTATTTTTTATACGGTGTTTTAACATCCGTAATTCCTAAAAGGAAATCGGTAGAGGTATCATACAATTTTGCGAGTTTAATAAGAACATCAGTTGGAACATCCCTTAAACCTCTTTCGTATCTGCTGTATTGCGGTTGCTTCATATTTAGATAATCGGAGACATATTGCTGGGAAAAATCAAAATCTTCACGCATATCTTTAAGCCTCGGATAATAATTATCCATATCAAAAATCTCCTTAATAACCATTTGGTATTGACATATTACCACAAATGTGATATAATCCTTTTGTAATATAACCATATGGTTATAAATATATTTAAGGAGTTTTTTTATGAAATATAAAATTGCAAAAAACATTAAAATTTCATCTTTTTTTATTTTTTGGATTGGCATTATCGCCTCAGTATTCGGTGGTTTTTTCATTATACTATCAGCAAATCCAATCGGCTTCTTAGTAATCCTAATAGGTTCATTTATTTCTTGGCTGTCTTATCTTATATTATACGGTTTCGGGCAGTTAATCGAAAATTCTAATACAATTGCATATAGCATTGCAGAAGTTCAGAATGCCGCTTCAAGCTATCAATTCAATCACGATACAAAAGCTGAAGATAAAATCGCAGTACTTAATGATTTAAAAAACAAAGGGCTCATTACCGAAGAGGAATATAATGATAAATCGGAGAAATTAAAATGAGCAACGATAAATTATTAAAAATTTCAGGAATTTTATTCTTATTATATCTTTTAATAGAGTTAATAGGCGGTCTTTTTATAGGTTTTTATTTTGAGTTTTATGTTTTTTTAGATATTGTTTCAATTATAATGTTAGCTTTATATTGTTTATGGCTCAATAATAAAAAGTTCGGAAATATTTTTTATTATATAAGTCTCGGTATTTACATAATTGGAGATTTATGGTGGATTATATATTATAATGAGATTTATACTCTATTGCTTTGTGAGATATTTTTTATGATTTATTTAATATATATAAAAATAAAATGCAATAAAATCATTGCCTTTACCGGAATGGCTTTTATAGGAATTTATTTTATAATGGAATTATTAGGAGGCGGAATGGTAGGTGTTTTTTTCCCTATTCCTTTTGCTGTTATGTGGTGGAGCGAAAGCAAAGGTTATTTTATTAAAAATAAAACGGTAATCAATAATCTGAAAAATGATCTTGCAGTGCTTAAAAATCTTTTCGAAGAAGGCAGAATATCAGAGCACGAATATAATAAAAGAAAAACCGAGATACTTAATAAAATATAAGAGCAGACCGCTGAGTTCCAATGAATTCAGCGGTCTGCTTTCTATATCAGTTTATTAAATTATCCGATAAAGCTTCCTATTGCGTCTATTAACATGCTGTTTCTTGTGGCGGAAATATTATTTAAGAAAATTACATCCTTAGCGCCTGTTTCGGCGGCGAGCTGAGGGAGCTTTCTTGCGTCAACATTGGCAATATATCTATAATCCACAACATAAACCGTCTGATAATTCTGCGTAAGGAACGGAACAAAGGCATTGCCGAAGGACTCCTTTACAACAATGCAAGCAGAGCCGTCATTTATCTGCGGATTTACGATATAGCCGAACGGTTGGTCTCCGCCGATAAAGGAAAGATATTTGCTGCTTGTGCCTAATTTGTTTCCGTCGGAAACTATCGACTTAGCAACTTCCGCTCCCTGAGCGGTTTTAGTCATAATCGTGTTAACCTGAGTAGGCTCATAGGCTACAACAGTATCGGGTGTTGCGGCAAGGCGCGGATTCTTGCCCGACTGAGCATAAAATGTGCCCAAAAAGCCTTCAAATCTTCTTTCATTAAAAGCGCTGAGCGGTGCGGGAGCGACGCCCTTTGTTTTCATAAGCTCGCAGTAGGTATAATAAGCGCCGAGCGCCGTCCAGTGGTGGTCGGTCCTGAAATAAAGATACTCATTTCTGTGAGCTCTCAAAGCAGAATAAGCGTCAACCTTTTTTACATTCTCATTCATAACCGAATAAAAATAATTTATAGCGTCTTTCTGATTTGTTGAATTAACGGAAGCAATAACATCATCGGGAGCGACTATGCCGATCGCCGTAGGAGCGATAATATCATAGACATTTGCGATACCAGACAGGTCGCTTGCGGCTTTATTTATATAAGCATTATATCTGTCCGCCAAGGACTGATTGAAATTATAATACTCATAAGCCGAATTATCAATCAGAAGAATAGCGCCTAAGTTTTCGACGATTTGCGCCGGAGGAACAGGCGGCTCGGAAGAAACTTGTTCCGAGGAAACCGGCTCTGAGGAAGACGAGCTTTCCGATGAAGCCGATTTATCTTCTTTTTTAACCTTCGGCACCTTATCGGATTTTTCCACCTTGCCGTGAATCTGAACATTGGATTTGCCGAAGGAGCCGTTTATAAATCCGTTGATTTTAACCAATGTATCTCTTGCAGGGAAGGTGTCCGAATACCAAAGGCTTACATTATCGAACCAATCGCCCGAAAAGAACGAGGAGAATGAAAATTTCGGAAATTTAGCAAGCTCTCTTTTTTCGGTTTCCGACCTTTTAGGTCTGAGCGACGGAACGGCGGCAATAACCGCCGCTGCGAACAGCACAAGAAAAAAGAGGCGGACAAGGTTAAAATCTATTGCCTGTCTGAATCTCAGCTTTTTAATTTCAAGCTTGTTTTCTTTTATTTTTTTATCTGTTGACAAGAAATTTTACACCTCGCTTGACTAAAACTGAAAATAAATAAACGGATTATAGGAATCGCCTGCGAGCGCCGCAACCGATATGAATAAAAGACCTATCGGAAGCAGAAGTCTTAATATGAAATAAACCGTTTTAAGAGCGCCGTTTCCGAGCGATTTTTCGAATAAGACCGCATTTGTCTTTTTAAACAGCGGCGTGCAGACAAGGACTGAAAATATAAGAATAAAGGCATACTGCCTGACAATTGTGAGCGATTCGAAATCATACAGCTTATTTCCGAACGCGCCGAACATTCCCTTTAAAACATTAAGCACTGCGGAAAGATTTCTGAATCTGAATAGAATCCAGCCGAAAAATACCGCAAGCAAGAGATAAATATGCGCAACAACGCTGTTTTTTAAAAGCAGCTTTTGCAAGAACAGCTTTTCAAGCATAATAAACACGAAGAAATAAAGTCCCCACAAAACATAATTCCATGAAGCACCGTGCCAAAGGCCTGTTAAAAACCAAACGACAAAAAGATTTATCACGGTTTTTAAAGTTCCTTTTTTGCTGCCGCCGAGCGGAATATAGACATAATCCCTGAAAAACGAGCCTAAAGAAATATGCCATCTTCTCCAGAATTCCGAGACGCTCTTTGAAACATAAGGGTAATTAAAGTTTTCACGGTAATGAAATCCTATCATCTTACCCATTCCGATAGCCATATCCGAATAAGCTGAGAAATCAAGATAGATCTGAAGCCCGTAAGCAAAAATACCGAGACAAAGAGCCAATACGCTTGTTTCTTTTCCTACCGCCGCCGCGGCTTTACCCGAAACATCGGAGGTTATAAGTGCCTCGCAGACGGCACTGCAGGCATTTGCAAGGACCGATTTTTTCGCAAGTCCGTAAGTAAACCGCCGGATTCCCTCGGCGGTTTCAAGCTTTGAAACCCTTCTGCTTTCAATCTGTTTTGAAACATCCTTATATCTTACTATCGGACCTGCGATACACTGATGAAACAGGCTTACATAAAGCAAAAGCTTAAAGAAATCCTTTTGAGCCTCAACTTCTTTTCTGTAAACATCGACAACATAAGAAATGAGCTGAAAGGTATAAAACGAAATACCTATCGGAAGAAGAATATTAGGAACGGCTTTCGGAAAGCCCGTTAAAATTTTAAGGTTTGAAAGAATAAAAGAGCCGTATTTAAAGACCGCAAGCAAGCCGAGATTTACAAAAAGCATTCCCGCAACCAAGAGCTTTGCTTTTACCGATCTTTCCGCCTGTTTTTCTATTCCTAAGGCGAAAATGTAGTCCGCAAGAGTCATAAAAATGAGGAGCAGAACATACACAGGTTCGCCGCAGGCATAGAAAATCAGCGAGAAAACGAGCATTATTATATTCTTCGCTTTTATACTTCCCGCAAAGCTGTAAGCGAGAAGATTAAGAGGAAGAAACAGAAAAATAAAAAGTAAACTCGAAAATACCAATTAAAACACCTTTTTGATTACTTCATAAATTCATACATTGCTTTATAGCACATAAACACATCGAATTTTGCGGTTGTTTCAAACGGAGCGTGCATAGAAAGCACCGGAACGCCCAAGTCAACAACATCAACGCCCATATCCGCGATATATTTAGCAACCGTTCCGCCGCCGCCGATATCGACCTTTCCGAGCTCGCCTATCTGCCATTTGATTTTAGCGTTATCAAGCATTGAGCGGATTTCGGCAACATATTCAGCCGAAGCGTCATTCGTATCGCTTTTGCCTCTTGCACCTGTATATTTAGTTACAACTACGCCGTAATTTAAGAAAGAAGCATTGCGCTTTTCCATGACATCCTGAAATGTCGGGTCGGTTGCGGCATTGACGTCAGCGGAAAGGCACTTTGAATTTCTGAGAGCTACCGTAGCGTCCTTACCGAAGCAATGGCAGATATCGCCTATTACATAGCGCAGGAAATCGGAATTAAGACCGGTATTGCCCTCTGAGCCTATTTCTTCCTTATCGGTTAAAATAGCAAGCGCAGTCCTTTCGGGGCTTTCAACCTCTAAAACAGCAGTTAAAGCAGGATATGCGCAGACCCTGTCATCCTGACCGTAGGAGCCTATCATGGAGCGGTCAAAGCCGATGTCGCAGGATTTAAATGCCGGAACCATTTCAAGCTCGGCAGAAAGAAAATCTTCTTCAGTAACGCCGTATTTCTCGTTTAGGATTTTAAGGATATTAAGCTTAACAAGCTCGCTTCCCTCATCGTCCTTAAAAGGCATACTGCCGATAAGCACATTAAGCTCCTCGCCTCTTATTCCGTCCGACAAGGAGCGCTTGCACTGCTCGCTTGCAAGGTGAGGAAGAAGATCGTTTACGACAAATTTAGGGTCATTTTCGTCCTCGCCTATTTTAACCTCGGTTACAGTTCCGTCCTTCTTGGCGAAAACACCGTGAAGAGCGAGCGGAACGGTGGGCCACTGATACTTTTTTATTCCGCCGTAATAATGGGTTTTAAAAAGCGCAAGCTCAATTTCTTCATATACGGGATTGGGCTTTAAATCAAGTCTCGGTGAATCAATATGCGCGGCGGTTATATTAAACCCTCTTTCGCAGTCCTGCTTTCCGATAACGGCAAAGGCGACGGTTTTCCCCCTGTTATTAAAATACACCTTATCGCCCGCACTGTATTTATTATCTCTCGAAAACGGCTTGAAGCCCTTTTTCTCCGCCAGCGCTACCGCCGCTTTAACAGCCTCTCTTTCTGTTTTTGCGGAGTTTAAAAAGCTTTTATAGCCCTCGCAATATTCAAAAATTCTTTTGTTTTCCTCTTCTGTTGCGGACATAAGTCCGTTGTCATGCTTTAAAAAAAGCTTTTCTTTAAGTTCCTTGTAATCAGACATAATCTATTTCCCTTTCATATATGATTTTAAAATTTCTTGCGCCTCGGATAAAAAGCTTTCTATCTGAGTATTGTTATAAATTATATTATCTGCATTTTTTATATAAAAATCATCGGATTTACCTGCATTTAATCTTAAAACCGCAGCTTCTTTAGAAATGCCGTCTCTTTGCATTATTCTTTCAAGCCTTATTTCCTTATCGGAAAGCACCGCAAGGGTTTTATCGCATTCCTTATCAAGTCCGCTTTCAAAAAGCGTCGGCGCATCAAGCAAAATATAATCGCACGTCATTTTTTTCCTTATTATTAAGGCTATGTACGGCAGAAGAGTTTTATTTAAAAGCTTTGTATTTTCTTTTGTTGAAAAAGCGATTTTCGCAAGTTTTGCTCTGTCAAGCTCGGAATTTGAATTCAGTATTTCTTTTCCGAAGGCTTTTACAAGCGCATTTAAACCATCGGTTCCTTTTTTTACAGCTTCTCTTGCACAAATATCGCAGTCAATAACCTTAAAGCCTAAATTTTCGGCAACGGCTTTAATACTGCTTTTTCCGGCTCCGCTCGGACCTGTAAGACCCACCGTTAAACTCATAGCTTAATCACCCTGAATGCCGCCGCTCTTATAAGGCGGTTATAAACAGCAAGCCCTACTCCTCTTTTTGACGGCGCATGGACAAACAGCTTTTGAACATTTAAGCCGTCCGCGTCACGAAGGGCGGAAAAGACATTTTTTGCAAGCGTTGCTTCGTCCGCTTCTTCTCCGTAAACAATATACGGAATTTTTATCATACCTTTTTCCTCTTCAAAGCACAAAGCGGCACAATTTTTTGAATTATTTACATATTCGCAGAATTTTACATTTGAGCCCTCTATCAGGTAGGTTTCTGTTTTCGGCGCGTAATGCTTATATTTCATCCCCGGGGATGAAACCTTTGCTCCCTTTTCAAGCTTTGAAAGCACCGCCTTATCGACCTCAATATCCGGAAGAACCTTTTTAAGCTGCTCTAAGGTTACAGCCCCCGGTCTTAAAAGCCGCGGTTTTTCGGTTGCAAGCGTGATAACCGTGGATTCTACGCCTACGTCGCAGTTTCCCGCAAGCGCAATGCAGTCCGCCCTGCCGTTCATATCGGCAAGAACATATTTAGGCTCTGTAGGGCTCGGCGAGCCCGAAAGGTTTGCGGAGGGTGCTGCAAGCGGAATACCTGCCTTTGCAATAATATCGTGCGCCTCTTTTTTAGACGGCATTCTTACAGCCACCGTATCAAGTCCGGCGCTGACCGATTTAGGAATTTTTTCGGATCTTTTAAGAATCATCGTAAAAGGCCCCGGCCAGAATTCATTAGCGCATTCAAAGGCTTTCTCGGGAATTTCCTCTGCTATATTTTCAAGCATTTTCATATCGCTTATATGGACTATCAGCGGATTGTCCTGCGGTCTGCCCTTAGCGGCAAAAATGTTTTTTACGGCATTTTCATCATAACAGCTTGCGGCAAGTCCGTAAACAGTTTCGGTAGGAATAACCGCAATTTTCCCCTGCTTTAAAATTTCGGCGGTTTTTTTGATTTTTCCCTCATAATCGCCTATTAACAGGTCAAGTATGAGAGTTTTATTTTCAGTTGGTTTCATTTTGTTCATTCAGTTCCTTTGTGCGGTAAAAAGCCGTAAGAGCGTCGATAATTTCGTCTAAATCTCCGTCAAGCACGGTGAAAAGCTTATAAAGAGTAAGCCCTATTCTGTGGTCTGTCACCCTGCCCTGAGGATAGTTATAAGTTCTTATTCTTTCGCTTCTGTCTCCCGAGCCGACCTGCGAGCGGCGGTCTGCCGCAATAGCCTCGTCATGCTCGGACTTTGCCGCGTCAAAAAGTCTGGCACGAAGTACTCTCATAGCCTTTTCCCTGTTTTTGAACTGACTTCTTTCGTCCTGACATTCAACGACGGTATTGGTCGGCAAATGGGTTATTCTTATTGCCGAAGAGGTTTTATTGATATGCTGACCGCCTGCTCCCGAAGAGCGGTAGGTATCAATTTTAAGGTCGGCAGGATTTATATCTATTTCAACCTCGTCCGCCTCGGGCATAACGGCTACCGTTACGGCCGAAGTATGAATTCTGCCCTGAGTTTCCGTATCGGGGACACGCTGAACACGGTGGGTTCCGCTTTCATACTTAAACTTTGAATAAGCGCCCTTTCCCTCAATCATAAAGGAAATTTCCTTGAAGCCTCCAAGCTCGGTTTCATTTGCATTTGTTATTTCAATCCCGAAATTTTTACTCCCTGCATACATAGAGTACATTCTGAAAAGCGCGGCGGCAAAAAGAGCCGCCTCCTCTCCGCCTGTTCCCGCTCGGATTTCAACGATTACATTCTTTTGGTCATTCGGGTCTTTAGGCAGAAGAAGAATTCTAAGCTCCTCTGAAATTTCCGAAATTGCTTTTTTAGCTTCTTCAAGCTCCTCTGCCGCAAGCTCCTTAAATTCTTTATCGGCATTGCCGGAATTTAGAATTTCTTCCGCCTCCGCCTCGTTTTGCTTTGCGGCTTTATACTCGCGGTATTTCTCAACTATCGGCGCGAGCGAGCTTTGCTCTTTCATAATTTCGGTAAAAACAGCGGTATCCGAAACGATTTCGGGCTGCGACATCTTTTCGCAAAGCTGTTCATATCTGCTTTCGACCGCAGACAGTTTTTCAAACATAAAACAAAGTCCTTTAATCTAAAATTTTTTTAATTCCCTTTTCGGCTTTCTTGCGCGGCATCATGATTTCTCTTGAACAGCCTTCGCATTTAAGCTTAAAATCCATTCCTATTCGGGTGACGGTGAAAATTTCACTGCCGCAAGGGTGCTTTTTTTTCATAATTACCTTTGTGCCGACATCTATATCCATTTCCGACCTCCGAAATCTTATTATTTTATAATTATATATTATATTTTCTTAATATGCAATAGCAATACTTGAATAAATGACAAAGTAATGTTAAAATAAATTTATAAAAATTCTTAAAGGACTGTTTTATGAAAACCGTTAAAATTTTACACTCAGCGGATCTGCATATCGGAGCCGAGGAAAGCTTTCTCGGAGCCAAAAGCAAGGAAAGGCGATTTGAGACTCTTCTAACTTTTGAAAAAGCCGTTAATGAAGCAAAGAAAAGGGGCGTTCGGCTTTTTTTGATGGCAGGCGACCTGCTTGATTCAAACAATATCGAAAAAGAGTTTATAAACGGGATTTTAGACTGCATAAACGAAGCTAAAGATATCCGTTTTATTTATGCCGCAGGAAATCATGACCCGTTAAACTGCCTTTCTCCGTTTTCTGTAATTTCTAAGCTGCCTGAAAATCTTTATGTTTTTCCGACAAATGATTATGTTTTAACCTTTGAGGACTTAAATGTAAAAATTTACGGAAAATCCTTTTCTGAGGTTTTTTGCTCAGGCGAGGACAGGTTTTCGCTTACCGCAGACGAAGATTATATAAATATTCTTTGTGTTCACGGAGAGCTTGACGGCGAAATGTCCGGCAATTACAACTGCATAAAAAGAGAATTTATCGAAAGCTCGAAAATGGATTATATCGCTCTCGGCCACATTCATAAAAGAAGCGAGATAAGAAATATAAACGGCACTTATTTCGCCTACAGCGGCTGTATGGAGGGGCACGGATTTGACGAAACAGGCGAAAAGGGCGTTTATATAGGCGAAATCGGAAAAAGCTTCTGCGAGCTTAAATTTATCAGAACCTCTAAAAGACTTTATTTAACCGAAGAGGTTGATATTACAGATTTAAGAGACGAGAAAGAGGTCTGTGAAAAAATACTTACGGATTTGGCGGAAAAATACGATAATTTCAGCGATAATCTTTATAAAATAATCCTTAAGGGCTCTTATGAAGAGGGCAAGAAGCTTAAGAGTGAAGAAATCTCGGTAAGGCTTAGTGAAAAATTATATTTCTGCAAGGTTACCGACAATTCTTGTGTATCGCTCGATTTAAAAGCGCTTAGCATTGAGAACACCTTAAAGGGTCTTTTTGTCAAAAAAATGCTTGAAAAAATAGAAAATTCCGAAGACTGCGAAAAGGAAAGCTTACAGGCGGCTTTAAATATCGGTCTTGCGGCGTTTGACGGCGAGGTGAGCTTTGATGAGGATAAATAAAATATACATAAGCGCTTTCGGAAAGCTTAAGGATTTCACGCTTGAGTTAAACGGCGGAATGAATGTTATTTTCGGCGAAAACGAAAACGGGAAAACCACCGTAATGTCATTTATAAAAATGATGTTTTACGGTTCCTCTTCCCGTCAGCAAAAACAGCTTTCCGCAAGAAAAAAATATATTCCGTGGAGCGGAGACAAGCCTGCGGGAAGAATAGATTTTGAGCATGAGGGCAGAAGATATCAGCTTGAAAGAGTTTTCGGAAAAACCGAAAGCTCGGATAAAATAACGCTTATAAACCGTGATACGGGCGAAAATTTAGGCTCGGACAAGGATGTAGGAAGAAGATTTTTCGGGCTTAGCGAGCAGGCTTTTGAAAGAAGCCTTTTTACGGATTCAAGCGTCTTTTTACATGACGCCTCGGCAGAGGACGAAATCGGAACCAAGCTTTCAAATCTTTTAACTACGGGCGATGAGGAGAATTCCTGCAAAGCTGTTTTAGAAAACATTTCGAAAACCTCTTATAAGCTTATTTCAAAAAACAATAAGGGCGGAAGTATCAGAGAAAACGAGGCAAAGCTGTCAGAGCTGACACGGGAATATGACCGAAGCGTTCAAAGAATAAGCGAGCGCGAAATCAAAGAAAATAAGCTTTCGGATTTGAGCTTAAAAATCAAGAAATTAAAATCGGAGCTTGAAATTACCAACTCTCTTCTTGACAACGCCAAAAAAATTGAAGAGGCTGAAAAAATCCGCAGATTTTTAAATGCCGAAACAGAGCTTGAAGCATTAAAAGAGAAAACCGCTTTAAAAAACGGTGTCCTGCTTGACTCCTCGGTTTTAACAAAATTAAGCGATCTTCAAAACAGGCTTAATATGCAGCAAAAATTATTTGAGCGTGCAAAAAGCGATCTTGAAAAAGCCGAGGCGGAATTATCATCAATTCCTAAAGCGGACGAAAGCTCAAATGAAAATTTATCAGAACTAAAAAAAGAACAGCATAGACTGACCGAGCACAGAAACGAAATTGACGAGGAATACAGAGAGCTTAACAAAAAGCTTAACGAATCAAGCGGAAATCAAGCTGTAAAAAATAACAAAAACGGTATCGTTTTTATGATATTATCAATATTATTTTTTATAACAGCAAGTATGTTGTTTGTGATTTCTAAACCGCTGTACGGCGCGGTTTTATACGCTTTAAGCGCGGTTTCTTTTACAGTTTTTGCAATACTCAATCATAAAGCAAGCTCTAAAAGAAAAGAAATTGAAGAAGGGATTAAGCTTAGCGAACAAAGACTCGCAGATTTAAGAATTAAAAGAACGGATTTATCCGAAAACATATCCCGAATAAACGAAGAAATCTTTGCTCTTTCTCAGAACAATTCCGATAAAGCCGCTCTTAAAGCGATGAAAGAAAAAGCTTACAGCTCAGCTTTAGAAAATTTCGAAGCAGAAGCAAATAAGCTGTATAAAGACAAAAAAGAGCTTTTAAGCTTTGAGGATAACATTCCCTTTGGCGAAAATTCAAGCGCCAAAGAATATCTTAAAAGAACCTTATCGAAGATTTCCGAGCTTTCGGCCAAGACTGCTCTTTTTTGCGAGGAGATAGGAAATATTTCCGCTGAGGAAGCTAAAAGAAGGCTTTTAGAATTAAATGTCAGCGAAAACACCGAGGACACCGAGGCTTTAAGAGTCCGTCAAAAGCAGCAGCAAAAGCAAATTATTGATTTAAACTCCGATTACAGCGCGCTCAAAAGCGAAATCGAATCGGAATTCAAGGATATCAGAGAGCCCGAAAACATAAGAAAGGAAACAGATCTCTTAAAGCAGAAAATCAAAAGTGCCTATGATTTTTATAATGCGTCAGCTGTTGCCTCAAGCATTATTCTTGAATGCTCGGCGGATTTAAGGCAGAGCTACGGAAGCGGTCTTGAAAAGAAAACCGCAGAAATTCTTTCGCTTTTAACGGACGGAAAATATAAAACCGTCAATATTGCAAAAACCCTTGAGCCGACCGCCGAGGGCGAGGTATTCGGAATGAAGGAAGCGGATTATTTCAGCCGCGGCACCTGCGACCAGATTTATCTCAGCATGAGGCTTGCATTAGCGCAGCTTGTAAGCTCGGACGGTCCCTTGCCTGTATTTTTAGACGACGCATTGTCTCAATATGACGATACGCGCGCAAAAAATGCTATTAAAGCTCTTAAAAGCTATTCCGAAAGCTCTCAGGTGCTGTTTTTCACCTGCCACAGCAGTATTTGCGCCGCGGCAGAAATAGAGGGCATTCCCGTAAAATGCTTAACTTGATTTTTAAAAAACACGGAGAGTTTTTATCGGCTTTCCGTGTTTTTTAAAAAAAGATATAAAAATTCAATTTTTTTCTTGACTTTGTCCTCTGAATATGGTATATTTATTGGGCGCTGAAAATTTGCTGGTGTAGCTCAGTTGGTAGAGCAGCTGATTTGTAATCAGCAGGTCGGGGGTTCAAGTCCGTCCACCAGCTCCACTGAATTTTCACAAGAATTAAATATGGGAGAGTTCCCGAGTGGCCAAAGGGGACAGACTGTAAATCTGCTGCTTTTACGCTTCGATGGTTCGAATCCATCCTCTCCCACCAAAGCCCTGAAGGCAAAAGCCTTTGGGGCTTTACTTATTCAGTCTTAACTCTTCACTATTCCCTAAAAAGCATTTACGTACTCCACAGTCTGTTAGCGCATGCCCTGTATCGGATTGTTCCGAAACTCTGTGCCAATAGTTCAATCTTCTTTTTAACCTGCAAGTTCAAAAAAACTAAAAAAACTCTTGACAAGTAACCTAACGGTAACTATAATAGTAAGTGACCGTTCGGTTACTTTTATTTTTGGGAGTGGTATTTACGGCAAGAGAAACAAAGGAGCGGATATTGGAGTCGGCGCTGGAACTATTTGCGCAAAACGGGTATTCCGGAACCTCAATGAGCGATATTTCAAGCAAATTAGGCGTTACAAAAGCGGCGTTATACAAGCATTTTGTCAGTAAGCAGGAAATACTTGACAGCATTGTTGACAAGATGTGTGCAAGCGATTATAACCGCGCCGAAGAATATGAAATGCCTGTTTCTTTGCCTGACGGAAATTCGGAAGAATATAAGAAAACAGAAACAGAAAGCATAAAGGATTATTCTTTAGCTCAGTTTGATTACTGGACAAAAGAGGCTCTCCCCTCAAATTTCAGAAAAATGCTTACGCTAGAGCAATACAGGGATAAAAAGCTCGCCAAGCTTTATTATGACTATATTGCAACGGGGCCTGCCGAATATCTGGCGGCGGTTTTCAGAAAATATACAGACAGTGACGAAAGCGCCATGCAGCTTGCGCTTGAATTTTACGGACCGATGTTTTTGCTCTACAGCTTTTATGACGGCGCAGAGCGAAAGGAAAGCGCGGCATCAATGCTGAAAGCGCATATCGAAAGTTTTATTTCAAAGCATGAATTATAATTTATAACAAAGGAGAAAAACTCAATGTCAAAAGACAATATAATTATCCGCCTTGAAAATGAGGCAGACTACAAAAATACAGAAAATCTTACAAGAGAATCATTTTGGAATGTTTACCGTTCGGGGTGCTATGAGCATTATGTGCTTCACTGCTACCGCAACGACCCAGTCTTTGTCCCTGAGCTTGACTTTGTAATGGAGCTTGACGGAAAGCTTATCGGACAGGTAATATATGTCCGCTCGCATATCGAATGCGATGACGGAACAATTCTTCCCATAATGACCTTCGGCCCTATCGGCATTGCTCCTGAATTCAAACGGCAGGGCTACGGAAAGCGCCTGCTTGACTATTCTATGGAAAAAGCCAAGGAATTGGGCGCAGGGGCGCTTGCAATAACAGGCAATATTGATTTTTACGGAAAATCAGGCTTTGTGCCTGCAAAGACAAAGGGCGTTCATTATGCGGACGATCC
Source organism: uncultured Eubacteriales bacterium (assembly GCA_934466515.1). Classification (GTDB taxonomy): domain Bacteria; phylum Bacillota; class Clostridia; order Oscillospirales; family Acutalibacteraceae; genus UBA737. The sequence goes on along the minus strand of CAKSLH010000002.1, from coordinate 82,199 downwards.
CGACGCCGACTATTTTCTTATAAAAGAACTGAAAGATGGATTTTTAAACGGGATTTCGGGAATATATAAGGATCCAGAGGGCTATTTTGTATGCGAAAAAGACCCTGAAGGCTTTAAAAGGTTTGAAGCGCAATTTCCAAAAAAAGAAAAATTAAAGTTTAGTGTGACAGGACTCGAACCTGTCACGCCTACGAAACAAAAATTTGCATAATACATTGCCTCAAAACTTGAAATACGGCAGTATTCCTGCGTTTTATCGGCTTCGTCTTATAACAAAATTTTTAGTTTCGATAGGTTAAAAGTTTCTGCCGCTTTAATTTTATTCAGCGAAGCGAGAAATTTGCAGCAAGGCTGGCGCCTTGCAAAATCACACGCAAAGCCGCAATCTAAAAGGCGGCGAGCGAAACCGTGGCAGGTTTGAGTCCTGTCACACTAGGCAAGCGATAATAAGTAAAAAAAATCCTCATTCTGAAGAATGAGGATTTTTTGGTGGAGCATACCGGGATCGAACCGGTGACCTCTACACTGCCAGTGTAGCGCTCTCCCAGCTGAGCTAATGCCCCGAAAATAAAAATGTGGTGGAGACGAAGAGGATTGAACTCTCGACCTTACGGATGCGAACCGTACGCTCTCCCAGCTGAGCTACGCCCCCGTTTTATTTTTGTGACAGGTTTTTAAGCCTGTCACATTTTCATATTTTAATACTTTTTTTACCGATTGTCAAGAATAAAATCAGTCGCTCCAATATTTGCGGTCAAGACTTCTGAAACGGATTGCGGAAAAAATATGCTTCTTCTCTATTTTTTCGCTCTGCGCAAGGTCCGCAACCGTTCTCGCAACCTTAAGAATTCTGTCATAAGCGCGGGCGGAAAGCCCTAATTCATCAAAGCTGCGGCTTAAATACTGCGCCGCCTCATCCGTCATAACGCATGCCTCTCTTAATAAGGACGGAGTTATTCTCGCATTGCAGGAAATTCCCGTTCCCTTATATCTTTCGTTTTGAATTTGGCGGGCGCGGTTGACCCTTTGTCTTATCTGAGCAGAGGTTTCTCCCTTTGCGGTATTAGCAAGAGATTTATAATCGACCGGCGGAACCTCGACATGCAAATCAAGCCTGTCAAGCATAGGACCAGAAATGCGGTTTAAATATTTTCTGACCATATTAGGCGAGCAGGTGCACTGCTTAGTCGGGTGGCCGTAGTACCCGCAGGGGCATGGATTCATCGCCGCAACCAGCGTTATTGAACTTGGATATGTAACCGAGGCGAGAACTCTCGAAACGGTTATCACGCCGTCCTCCAAAGGCTGGCGCAGCGCTTCCATCGAATCTCTTTTGAATTCGGGAAGCTCGTCCAAAAAAAGAACGCCGTTATGCGCAAGAGATACCTCCCCGGGTTTCGGAACACTTCCGCCGCCTATAAGCCCTGCTGAGGATACCGTATGATGAGGGGCTCTGAACGGTCTGCAGGTTATAATAGGGTGATCCTTATCAAGAATTCCCGCAACGGAATGAATTTTCGTTGTTTCAATTGACTCTTCAAAGGTCATTTCGGGAAGAATTGACGGAAGCCTTTTAGCTAGCATACTTTTTCCGCTTCCGGGAGGACCTATCAGAAGAATATTATGCCCGCCTGCCGCGGCGACCTCCAATGCCTTTTTAGCTGCAACCTGACCCTTGACATCGCAAAAATCAAGAGCAGCCTCAAGCGATTTTGAGGTTGAAACCTCAAATTTTTCTGGAATTAGCTTACATGTTCCGCTCAAGTGCTCAAAAAGCTGTTTTATATTCTTTAGGGCAAAAACATTTATACCCTCAATCGCCGCCGCTTCGCGCGCATTATCGAAAGGCACATAAACATTTTTTATTCCGTTCTGCTTTGCGGTTATCGCCATTGCAAGGACGCCGTTTACCCTGCGGATATCTCCGCTTAAGGAAACCTCGCCGATAAAAACCGAGTCATCAGGAGTTGCTTCAAGCTGTTTTGAAGCCGACAAAATGGCAAGAAGAACAGGAAGATCATAAACAGCGCCCTCTTTTTTCTTATCCGCAGGAGCAAGGTTTACGGTTATTCTGCCCGTAGGGTATTTAAAACCGCAGTTTTTAATTGCCGCTCTTACCCTGTCGCGCGATTCCTTAACCGCCGCGTCCGGCAGGCCTACTATATCAAAGCAAGGCAGACCGCCCGATATATCCGCTTCAACCTCAATCATATAAGATTCTATACCGAAAATTCCGATACTTTTAACCTTTGAAAACATACTCTATCCCCTTTTAAACTAAATGCATTATAACATAAAAAAATAAATTATACAATTTAATTTAATTCTTTCTTAATAATTTGCGGATATAATTTAAATGTAATAAAAAATACGGAGGGAATTATGGGCTTTCGGTATAAGCTATATCAGTTCATGCAGGGCAGATACGGAACAGACACATTTTTTTACGGTCTTGTTGCCGGTGCCGCTGTCTTAAGCATTGTAAACAGCTTTTTAAGATTTTGGTATCTTCAGTTAATCGTTTATGCTATTATGATTTATGCCGTTTACCGTGTTTTTTCAAAAAATATTCAGGCACGGGCGGCGGAAAACCGAGCTTTCAGGAAAATTCTGTTCTTTATTTCGGATAAAATAAAACAGCAAAAGGCAAGAAAAGCGGACACCTCTCATATTTATAAGAAATGTCCGAATTGTAAGGTCACCTTAAAGCTCCCGAGGCGCAAGGGCAAGCATACGACTGTTTGCCCGAAATGCGGAAAGGAATTTACCGTAAGAGTTTATAAGGAGTAACGCTCTTGGACGGGGATGCCGTTCGCTCGGAAATCAAAGATTTCCGGACTGCACTCTATCCCCGTGAGTACCCCACCCCAGTGCCCTTGAAAAACCGCCGAATTAAGCGGTTTTTCGCTTGTAAGGTGTTTTTCCGCCGCACATGTCGCCGAAAAAACAAAATGCGGCGTAAACGCCGCAACACAGCCTAATTTACAGGTTGTCTACAGTTTAAAGCCGACTGCTTTTAGTTAGTCGGCTTTTATTGTGTTTAATTTTTTCTTTTATTATAAAAGAACATTGCTATTCCTGCGCCGATAATCAAAAGATAGCCTGAAACGCTTAATATATCAGGCAGGTCGCCGAAAACGAAATATCCTAAAATTGCCGCGAAAATAACCTGTGTGTAATCATAAACCGAGATTTCCTTTGCGGGAGCGCACATATAAGCCCTTGTAATACCAAGCTGACCGATACAAGCAAATATTCCTGCAAAAATAAGGAAAACCGTCTGCAAAATACTCATCGGTTTAAAAGAAATTATCATCAAAGGAAGGCACACTGTGCAGGAAAACAAGGAAAACCAAAAAATTATGCGGTTGCCGTTTTCCTTTTTAAAGCCGAGACGCCTTACAAAAGTATATGCAATTCCTGCGCCCATTCCGCCTATAAGCCCTGCTATTGCAGGAATTACGGCAGGGTTATCAAACCCGGGCTTTATAATAAGCACACTTCCCAAAAACGCGGCGGCAACGCCGAGCAGCTGCACAAAATTCGGTTTTTCCTTTAAAATTAAAAAAGAAAAAAGAATGGAAAAAAACGGAGAAAGCTTATTTAACATATTTGCGTCCGACAGATTAAGATATCCTATCGCATAAAAATTGCAGACGAGACCGACTGTTCCGAAAATGCTTCTTAAGAGTATATCCGGAATGCTCTTTTTATCGGGGATAAAGCCCTCTTTATTTTTTAAAATCACAAAGAAAATAAATATCAGCGCAACGAAATTTCTGAAAAACGCCTTTTGAAAAGCAGGCAGGTCGCCTGAGAGCTTAACAAAAAGCGACATTCCCGAAAATCCGAATGCGGCGATAATAATAAATATAATACCCTTGGATTTCTGATTTATTTTAAGCATATAAAAACTTCTTTACATTATAATATTTAATTATAACATTGAAAGCTTAAAAAGCAATCAGCCAAGCTCAAATTTTTTTGAGAAATTTTTAAATATCGGAACAACCTCAAAATATTTGTCAATCATTTTGCCGAACATTCCGATAACCGTTCCGTTAAGCGCGGCAATAATAAGCGTTCCTATATTTTTTCCGACAAATTTATTAAAGAACGCTAAGGTCATGACGGCAGAGGCGGCAAGACAGGTTAAATCAAAAGCGGTTTTAAACACGGTTCTTTTTATCCCGAATTTTGCGCTTACGCCTTTTACAAAGAAATCATAAACCTGAGGATAAAAATATGTTTTATAGAACATTGCTATGGAAAGCGATGTCAAAACCGCTCCGAGGACAAACATTGCTATTCTTAAAGCAAAGGGTAACGATTCCGGATTTGTTATATTCTGATTAAAGAAAGGAAGCGTTCTGAAAAGGTCGAGAACGGCGCCGTAAATCAGGCAGGTAAGAAAGGAAGACAGGTATACAATTTTGAACCGCTTCATAACACAACAGAACACAATAAATAAAACAGATTGTATAACATACTCTGCCTGACCGAAGCTTAAAAAGCCCGTTTTTAAGCTTAGAATATAGGCAGGAGCTACAATCATAGAAACTCCGAAGCCTGCGCTTGAAAGTAGTGCCACCGCAAGGCCAAGCAAAATAATTGCGACTACATAGAGCGGTTCGCTGTAAATCTTGATTTTCTTCATTTTTATTTCCCCTTAGTGTGACAGGACTCGTTAATTCTAAAAAAATCACACACCTTAAAAGCTAAGGTGTGTGACGAAAATACATATAAGAAAAATTCACACTGATTTTCTTTTGAAAATTATACATTTAAAATTTTTATTTGTCAACAGTTTTATTTCCCGAATTTCTGTAAGCCTTAGGCGTCATTCCGACGGTTTTAAGAAAAACCCTGTTAAAGGTTCTTATGGTAGAAAAGCCGCATTCGTTTGCAATTTCCGTTATATTAAGATTATCCTTTCCGAGCAATTCACAGGCTTTATTTATCCGCATAGTGTTAACAAAATTGCAAAATCCTATTTTTAAGCGGTCTGAAAAAATATGGGCGGCATAGCTATTACTGATATTGAATTTCTTTGCGATAACCGAAATTGAAAGAGGCTCGCAATAATTTTCATGTATAAACCCATAGATTTTTTCAATTAAATCGGCATCGGTGCGGTTCACCTTTACTACAGGGATTTTTTTCATAAGGATTTCAAAGAAAGCGCGCAGGGTATAAAGGAACACCTTATCAGACTGCTTATCTGTATGCTTACCGTCGGATTTTTTTAAAAGGATTTTAAGCAGGTCTTCAATTATTACATCATCAAAGCTTTTAAGCGGAAAAACATTCAAAGCAGGCTTAAATCTCATTAAAACAGACGACCAATCCGGTATCAGATCGGGAGAAACGATATAGATACAATAATAAACATCCTTTGAATCAAAAAATGTATGAATCTGATTCGGGAATGCGATAAAAATATCGTTTTGCTTAAGATTATAAATATTTCCGTCAACATTGACCTTTGATGTGCCTGAAATAATATAAACAAGCTCTATTTCGCGGTGAATATGCGCGTCAAAGTCCAAAACATCGGAATAATATCCCGCAAGTGCCTGCGTGCGGGGCTCGTAATAAGGCAGTTTCATATATTTCCCTCTTAAAAGCATAAATTGTCTGTTAATATACCATTTATGACTTGAATTATAGCATAAAATAACTTATTATGCAATCAGTAAATAAAATTACAAGGTGCAAATTATGAATAAATGGCTAAGAATAAACACTCACCCCTGTCTACCCTTAGGTCCTGACGGAAAGAGAATAAGCGAATGCAAAAAACATACCGATTTTTCGCGCAAGGCGGCATGCGAGGGAATGGTATTGCTTAAAAATCTCAATAATACCTTACCTCTCAAAGCCCCTGCAAGGGTTGCAATATTCGGCACCGGTCAAATCGACTATGTAATCGGCGGAGGCGGCAGCGGAGCGGTCTATACCTCTTACTGCCATAATATTTATGACGGATTTAAAATAAAGGAAAAAGAGGGCAAAGCCGAGGTTTTCGGCGAGCTGTCGGAATTCTATAAAAGAGAGGTTTTAAGACAGTATTACGAAAAGGACCGTAATTATTCAAGGCACCGCGCATTGCATGACGGGTATTTAGGGAAAACCGAGGAACCCGAAATACCCGAAAGCTTGCTTAGAAAATCGGCGGTTTATGCGGATACCGCAATAATTGTTATAAAGCGCTTTTCGGGAGAAGCGTTAGACCGGACAAGCGATAAGGGAGACTTCTATTTAACCGACGCGGAGCAGAAAATGATAGAAGATGTTACCGCAAATTTCAAAAGAACGGTTTTAGTTCTTAATATAGGCGGAACTATCGACTGCGGATTCTTTAAGGACAACGATAAAATAAGTGCCGTTTTACTTGCATGGCAGTCAGGTCAGGAGGGCGGACTTGCCATTGCCGACATAATCTGCGGAGACGAAAATCCTTCGGGAAAGCTTGCGGACACATTGGTAAGCTCATTTGACGATTATCCGTCATCATATAATTTTAATGAAAGTGAAGATTTTGTCAATTACACAGACGATATTTATGTCGGCTACAGATATTTTGAAACCGTACCCGAAAAGGCTCAAAAGGTATGCTATCCTTTCGGCTTCGGACTTTCTTACACCACATTCGAATTAAGCGACATTAAGGCAGTAAAAGACGGTAATTTGATTAAGATTTCTTTAACGGTCAAAAATACCGGTACGGTGGCTGGAAAAGAAGTAATTCAAATTTATTCAAGCGCGCCGCAGGGCAGGCTCGGAAAGCCTGCCAAAGAGCTTAAGGCTTTTAAGAAAACGGAATTATTAAACCCTAACGAAGCAAAGGAATATTCTCTTTACTTTAAAATTTCAGAGCTTGCAAGTTTTGACGATTTAGGCAAAATTCAAAAGTCGGCATTTGTTCTTGAAAAGGGCGAATACAGCTTCTTTGTCGGAACGAGTGTAAGAGATACCGTAAAATGCGATTATACTTTGACTGTAGAAAAAGATACGGTTGTAAAACAACTTACTCAGCTTGCTGCCCCGACCGAGCTTAAAGAACGCATGCTCTCTGACGGCAGCATGGAAAAGCTCCCCTCAGCTAAGCTTAAGGATTACACCGCTCACAGTGAAATACCAAACGCAAAAGCACCTGAAAACAAAGGCGATTTTATAAAGGTTTTCGAAAAGGAAATCACATTGGACGAATTTATGGCTCAGCTCTCAACCGACGAACTGATAGACCTTTTAGGCGGCAAGCCCAGCAGAAGTGTGACAAATGTAGGCTGTTTCGGAGGAAACGACAGACTCGGAATTCCCTTTGTTCCGACAATGGACGGACCGGCGGGAGTCAGAATTGAGGTCGAAAATGTTTACGCAACCGCTTGGCCTATTGCTACACAAATCGCTTGCAGCTTTAATGAGGAGTTGGCCGAAAAAATCGGAGAATACGGAGCTTTAGAGCTTAAGGAAAACAACGGCGGAGTATGGCTGACACCTGCGCTTAATATTCACAGAAGCGCGCTTTGCGGAAGAAATTTTGAATACTATTCAGAGGACCCTTATCTTTCGGGAAAAATGGCGGCGGCCATGACGCGCGGAATTCAGTCACAGGGCGTTGCCGCTTCGGTTAAGCACTTTGCCTGCAACAATAAGGAAACAAACCGAAGAAACAGCGATTCGAGAGTTTCCGAAAGGGCGCTCAGAGAAATATATCTTAAGGGCTTTGAGATAGTAATAAAAGAAGCAGAGCCTATTACCGTTATGACAAGCTACAATAAGGTTAACGGAAGATACTCTTCCGAAAATTATGATTTGATAACAGGAATTCTCCGCGGAGAATGGGGCTTTAAAGGCATGGTTACAACCGATTGGGACAATTTTGCCTCTCAGGACTGCGAAATTCTTGCAGGAAACGATATCAGAATGACCTGCAATCAGACTGAAAAAATAAAAGAAGCGCTTGAAAGCGGTAAGCTTACAAAAGGCGATATTTATGCCTGCGCAAAGCGTGTGCTTGAAATGATTTTAAAGCTTTCATAACAAATAAATTCCCCGTACATTTTTAATGTACGGGGAATTTTTATATCTTCATATTTACTGCTCTTAAATTATATTTTCCGCTTCCGAGCTTTAATTTTATAAATCCGTTTTCATAAGAGTATTTATTTTCGCTTAATCTTAATTCCCCGTCAAACAAGGTGAATTCCTTCGCTTTTACAGGAATATAAACAAAAGCAGAGGTGTTTACTGGGATTTCGGCTTTAAGCTCTGTAAACGCCGAATTTACCGTTATTTCGGCGGAAATAACTCCGGATACGGTTTCCGTTTTGCATTTTATAAAGTTAAGCTTTTTAGGCAATGAAGGCCTTATTTCAAATTCCTTAAAGCCCTCCTTAATAGGTCTTATTCCCGCAAAGCCCATCTGAAAAGCATTTCCTATGCCTGCAAACATGGCATGGTTATGAGAGCTCATATTGCCGTCCTCAATTGACCACTGCTCCCAAAGCGAGGTTGCTCCGACAGACATTGTCAGCAAAAAGCTCGGATAATCGGGTCTGTTTAAAATCTCTAAAAGAAGATCCGATTTATTTAATTTAGGAAGAACCGTTGCGGCGGCAAGCAATCCGTAAATTCCGAGGTCATGCGAGGACGAGGAAATATTTTCTTCGAATTTTAAAAGCACCTTTTCTTTTAATTCCTCGGGAATTATATTAACATAAAGAGCCATAAGCTGTTCGGTCTGCTTTCCGCTTTTAACGGTGCCATCGGGTTTGACATACTTTTCGTTAAAGGCCTTTTTAACCTTTATGGCAATATCGGAAAAATGTGTTTCGTCAGCCGTCTTTTTAAGTCTTTTTGCAATATCCGCCATTTTAACGAAAACATCATAGAGCAAGCAGGAATTTACAACCTCAACGCAGGAATGATAGCCCTCCCAAGAGTTATTGGTATTCGGGTGGCACCAATCTCCGAAGCCGTCGGTCCATAATTTATCCTTTGCTTTATTTTCAAAAATCAAAGCGTATTTTTTAAGCCTCAAATAGTTTTTTTCGGCAATACTTATATCGTTTAAATAGGTTATCATATCATGGGTAAGACGAATTCGGTCGCCGTCCCAGTCTGGGTTACCGTGGTCCTCGATTTCGTCCTTTGCTACGATAATATTTTCAAGCCAGTTATTATAAAAGCTATCCATATTAAGGTTATAAATAGCGGCTGTTTCAACGCATGCCGAATCCATAAGGCAGGGGGTTCTTTCCCCTCTCATACAGCAGTCGGTAGGAATACTGACAAAGTTGCTTCTAAGGCTTCTCATCATATTCTCATAAATTCGGTTTACGGTGCTGTCCGAGCATAAAAATCCGCTTTCTGATTTTAAATCTGCGGATAAAAACAGTCCCTCGATTTCAAATTCGCTGACATTCTTATTTATCCCCGACACCTTTGCATACCTGAAGCCGTGATATGTAAAATATGGTGTATATTCTTCCCTTTCTCCGCCCTTACATATATAGGTATCGGTTGCCTTTGCTTTATAGTTCGAATGTTTATTTAAGGTTTTTTCATCTTTTAAAAGCTCAGAAAATTCAAGCTTTATTTTATGCCCGCTCTTTGCCTTTAGCGAAATTTTCGCTAATCCGCAGAAATTTTCTCCGAAATCATAAATAACCGAAGAGCCGAATTTAAAGCAGTTTACGGGTTTTATCCTTTTAATAACCTTTATTTCGGGAATTTCCGCGGCGGCGCAAAAGCCCTTTGGAGCCGAGCCTTCAACCGCGTTTTCAAGCTTGGACGGAGAATATCCTGCGTCAAAAACCTCACCGTTATACATATCGCAGTAAGAAATTTTGCTGTCAAAAATCTCAAAGCTTTCATCGGAAACGATATTTTCCGATGTTCCGTCGGTATATCTTAAGGTAAGAAGGCAGGACATTCCCTTACCTTTAAGCCAGCGCCAACCGAAGCGGACATAGTTGCTGTTATACCCTGCTCCGAGCAGAATTTTAATATCGTTTTTTCCTTTCTTTAAGCTTTCAAGCTCATAGCAGACATATACGCATCTTTCATTCAAAGAAGCATTCGGCGGAAGTAAAAAGGCGTCGGATTTAAGCGCCGTACCGTTTAAATAAACCCTCTGCCAAGAGCTTGAAAGAACATAGATTTCCGCGCTTTTAACATCCTTTTTAATTTCAAAGCTTTTTCGGAAGCTTATAGCTCTATCCTCATATTTTTTACTTGCAGTTATCCACTTTGTGCCGAAATCGGCAAATTTTTTGCCGTAAAGTCCGGTTTTGAATGTTTTTTTAGCCTTAACCTCAGAATTATCGCTAAGCACCGCGCAAAGCTCAAAATTATATGAATGCATTTTTAAAAGCTTACCTTTATATTCAAACCGCATATCATTCGACCTGAATTTCTTTTCGAAAACCGTTTCGTTTTCGTCGGTTATTTTAACCGAAAAGCTTTTTTGATAAAGGTTTCTGTTTCCCGAATTTTCAAAGCTCCATGTAAAAACAGGTTTGTTATCAATACAGTCGGGATTTTCAAGACCGTTTATCCGCACATATAAAAATTTCTCCATTATAATCTCCCTTTTTAAAAATCAAGGATAAATTCAATTATAAACGCCGCCGACCAGCCGAAATTAAAAGCGCCGAGTCCCTCGCCTGATTTTGAATCATAATATTCATAAATTCCGCGCTTTTCGTTATACACGGTATTTAAAATATGCTCTTTTAAATCCTCCGCAAGCTCTTTAAAGCCGTAATCCTTAAGACCCTTAACAGCAAAATAAGCGGTATTAAGCCAAGTAGGGCCTCTCCAATAATCACTGCTCGAATATGACGGATTATCATAAGAAACAGTCGGCATTAAAGGATAAAATGCGTTTTTATCAGCTGCCAATGCGGCAAGCTTTTCCGCTCTTGCTTTATCCGCAATTCCGATATATAGGGGCATAAACGACGCGGGAGATAAAATACCCGTGCTTTTTTTATCCGATATTTTAATATCGGTATAAGCGCCCTTTTCTTCGCTCCAGAAAAATTCGTTTATCCTTTCGGAGAGCTTTTCTGCTTTTTCAAGCCACTTTTTCTCTTCGCCGTTTTTAAGAATTTCAGCCATAGAAGCAAGAGCCCTATACATCATAACCGCATAGCAATTAAGGTCGATTTCAAAAAGATTTTGAGCGCCGAATTCATCCCAGCGTACAGAGGTATCCCAGCCCGATTCATATTTTGCGTAAATTCCGCCGTCAATGGAATAGTAATGAAACAGCCCGTCTTTAAAGCGCTCATTTACCCAAAAGCTTTCATTTTTAACATACTTATCATAAGCGGTTTTTAAAACTTCCTCGTCGGGATTAAGGTTATACGCTCTCATAAATGCCCAAGGAAAAACAGGAGGCTTGCAGGCGCCGTAATCCGCTCTGCCCTCGGCATACCATACATCGCAGAACATTCCGTTTTCCTTTTGTGTGTTCCAGATTATTTTGCATTGATCAAACGCCAATTCCTTGTCCCATCTAGCCGTTGCCAAGGCGTGAAACGCCGCGTCCCAATTCCAGACTCCCTTATATGTCGAAAGGGACGGAACAATTCCCCTAAGCGGACTCCAAGGATATTCGTTTCCCTCAAGAATATTTTCTGTTAAAACCCTTTTTGCCCTGATTAAAAGCTCTTTATCTCTTTCATTTATATTTTTATTTTCAAATAATTTTTCACTCATCGCTGTTTTCCTTACTGCCTATGCAATCATAGGTCAAATTTAAAATCATATTGTGCGGATGCGTCATATACTCTCCCGTATTCATATCCATTACTTCCTGAACATAGGTTATTGAAATATGGTTTTTCGGGTCGATAAAGGTTCTGCAGCCTGCGGCGCCTCCCCAGCCGAAAACACCGAGCGGACAATGAAAATCGTATTTCTTTTCCATGAGAACCGAAACGCAGTATCCGTAACCATGGCCGAAATGCGAGGTTGAGGTAACGAAATCGTTTAACTGAACCTCGCCCAAATGGTTTTTGCGCATTTCGTCAACAGTTTCTTTTTTCAGAAGCTGATAGCCGTTAAACGCGGTTCCTCCGCAGGCAAGAGCGTCCGAAAATTTAGCATAGTCGGGAAGAGTGCTGAAAAGTCCTGCTCCGCCGCCCTCAAATGCCGATGATAAAAGGTAAACCGGTCTTTCGTTTATCGGATAGGATTTTTTTGCCGCCTTATCCATTTTTAAGGTAGCGCTTCTTCGGCGCTTCATATCATCATTCAAATGAAATCCCGTATCATACATCTGTAAGGGGTCGAATATTTCTTTTTTAAGATATTCGCCGTAGCTTAAGCCGGTAACCTTTTCTATAACCGCTCCTAAAACATCACAGCAAAGGCTATAGCAAAAATGCTCCCCCGGTTCAAATTTCAGGGGCTCGTTTGCAAGCGCTTTTATAACCGTTTGGGTATCGGCATCGGTGCCGATAAATCTTTTTAAATTATCGGTATCCACATCATAGGTGAAGCCTGCTGTCATGGTTAAAAGCTCAAAAATATCAGGCGCTCTTTTAACGGTGATTTTCTTCCCGTTTTCAAAATAAAAGGCATTTTTAAATTCGGGAAAAAAGCTGTCAAGCGTATCGGAAAGAGAAAGCTTTCCTTTTTCTATCAGCCTTAAAACTGCAACAGCGGTTATAACCTTGCTCATGCTCCAGAGCAAATAAACATCGTCGATTTCTGTTTTCTTGGTTCTTTGCGCGTCCGAAAAACCCGAAACAAAAGAAAAAAGCTCCTTATGGTCCTTCATGACTTTAAGTCCCAATGAAGGAACAAAGCTATCGCTTAATTCCTTTAAATACTTTTCCAAACTATTAAAATTCATTTCATCACCCTTATAAAAATTATAACATTGCAGGCTCTTATTTGACACCTGCAATAATTTGACTTTAGGGTCAATTTTTTTACCTTTTAATAATATAGAAAAGATACATAACAGGCAAGGTGAAAAATTTTATAAAGGTGCATTTAGACAATACAATCAGAGTACAATGCTTTTTTGTTCAGTCTGTTGCTTCATCTATTCCTTTAAGATAACCTATTGCAAACAGTCTGCCTAATGCGTCATATCCGCTGACGCGGCTTTCCTCTCCTGCAAGGGTCGGAACATGGTCAACCCTGATCGGGATATTTTTTGCATTATCGGGGCAGTATTTTTTATAGAGCCTTAAAGCCGCCGCCATATCAATTTCGCCGTTATCATGAAAGGTTTCTCTGAAATTGAATTTATTTCCGCGCACATTTCTGAAATGAACAAAGAAAATTTTATCTTTAAGCTCGGAAATTGCGTTTTCTAAGTCCTCGCCCATAAGCTTATAGCAAGCCTGACAGAAGGTAACTCCTAAATTTTCGGAATTTACGCAGTTTATACCCTTTTTGATATTATCAAGGCTTGTAAAAATTCTCGGAACATTGCCTAAAGTTTCAAGCGGCGGATCATCGGGATGAAGCGCTAATTTTATTCCGTATTTTTCGGCGTAGGGAATTACCGCCTTAATAAAATAAATATAGTTTTCAAAAACCTGTGCCTTTGAAATTTTAAATCCGTCGGGTTTAAAGTCTTTAAGCGAAAATCCCGTAACTTTGGCTCCCCCGCGCTCTAAGAGAGAATCAGAGGTTCTCGTCCACCCGTAATGCACCATAAAGTTAAAGCAAACCGTGTCAATTCCGACCTCTTTAAGATTTGACATAAGACAAATAAATTTTTCAATTGCTTCATCTCTCAAGTTGTCCCCTGCTTTAATATGGTCGTGAAGCGAATTAGGAAGCGGCTCGATAATTTTAGGGGTAATCCCGTGAGAAACAAACCTGTCCGCTACCGCTTTAAGCTGAGAAAGGCTCGTTACATCAAAATCCCCATCGGGAAGCCTTATAACCCCATGGGTTACGCCGCTTTGAACCGCAAGCGACCAAGTTAAATCGGGGGTTGATAAAAAATAGTCCGTTAAAATCATAAAAAAACCTCATATAGTATAATTTTTTTGCAATATAGTTCTTGAAAAAATCATGAAAGTTTACTATCCTAAGTATAAAAGGATACTTTAAAGTTTTCCTATACTATTTGATTTTTTTATTAAACTATTTTATTTTCGGGAGGTAATCTTACGGAGAACAGTTTTTTTACCGAAAATTCTCATACCTTGCTTTTTACCTGCTTTGACAGCAAAAAACAGCGAAAGACCGATTTGTTCAGAATTCACCACCACGCGGAGCTGGAGCTTGGCTTTATCTGCTCGGGTGAGGGCGAATATCTTCTTGCCGAAAATAAATACAATGCTGTAAAAAATGACCTTTTTCTTGTTAGGCCCAATGAACAGCACTGCATTCCGACTATAAATACCGATGAGCTTGTTTCGTTCAATATCCACTTTTCGCCTTATTATCTTTGGAACATCTGCTCGGAATATATTCCGCTCGGAATTATAAAGACCCTTGTATGCCAAGTTCCCGTCACTCATCATTTCAGCGGCTTTGAAGATAAAATGCTTAATATAAAAAAGCTTTGCGAAAATGCGGATAAAAACCGTTATGCAATTAAAATTTCGGTGCTTGAGCTTATGTGCGCTTTAGCTGTTGAAATCGGAGAAAGCACCGAAAATTCATTAAACGGAAGCTTCACCGAGTTTAGGCATATTGATGATATTCAAGGTGCAATTTCCTTTATCAATTCCCACCTGACAGAAAAAATTACGCTTAAAGACATTGCAAAAAGCTCAAGAATGAGCGTTTCGCACTTGTCCTCTGTTTTTAAAAGCTATACGGGCGTCACGCCTTATGAATATCTGCTTTTGCAAAGAGTTGATAAAGCGGCGGTAATGCTGAGACGAACAGATAAATCGGTTCTTGAGCTTTCCGAAGAATGCGGCTTCGGCAGTCTTGCAAACTTCAATAAAATTTTTAAAAATATTACATCTATGACCCCTGGTCTTTACAGAACCGTCAAAAATAAGGAGAAAATCTAAATGAAAAATCTCGAAATCATTCCCCGTTCGATTATAAAAAAGGGCAATTTAAGACGGGTTGATATTTCCGCCGAAACCGAAAAATCCGCACATTACACCTTAGAGGTTTTTGAAAACGAAAGCAAAATTCTGACAAAAGACTTTGCGCTCTCCTCCGGAAAAAGCTTTGCGTCTCTTTGGCTTACACTTCCGGATTACGATTTTGATGCGGAATTTAAAATATTAGATAAAACCGGAAAAGAGCTTGCGCAAAAAAGCTTCAAGTGCAAAAAGCCGAGGCATTGGACCCTTTATGTAATGGTTAGCTCACATACTGATATAGGGCTTCACAACTCGCAATACATTCAAAGATATAACAGCGAAAAATTCACCGACATGGCAAAAAAGCTTTGCGATGAAACGCAAAGCCGCAAGGAGGACAGCAGATACCGTTATATGATGGAGGGAAGCTGGTTTTTAAGCAACTATCTTTCCGACCGTGACAAAAAATCCTGCGATGAGCTTATAAACGATTATATTAACAAGGGCAAAATAGGAGTTTGTGCAGGAGTTGCAGGAAACCACACTCAGACCTTCGGCTTTGAGGAAATGTGCCGAAGCACCTACAGCAGAGCCTATCTTGAAGAGCAGGGTGTAAAATCAAAAACCATGACTATGATTGATAATAACGGTTTATCTTGGTCAATGGTCGGACCATATTCAAATGCCGGAATAGAGAATATTATTTTTGCGCCGAATCAGTGGAATCCTCTGCCCTCAACAGTTTTTAAGCGAGATTGCGATGTTATGAGCTACACTTGGAACACCGAAGCAGGAGGCGGCGGCTCAATGATAGATATTCGCTACAATTCCGCTCTTCCGATGCTTTTTTACTGGCAGGGTAAGTTTAAAGAAAAGCTTCTTGTCTGGGCAAGCACTGCATATTTTAACGGCGGACACAATTTCGGAATTGAACATGACGGCATTCCGATAATAGAAACCGAAGAAAAAATGGCAAAACAGTTAACTTTTATGGAAGAAAAATATCCTTATGATTTATGGTTTTTTGCATGCTATACAGACGATCAGGAGCCGTCTTTAAAATTATGCGACAGAATAAGCGAATGGAATGACACATACGATTATCCGAAACTGAAAATAACCGGCAATCCCGACGAGCCCTTTGATAAAATCCGCGAAAAATTCGGCAGTGAAATTCCCGTTCTTAAGGGTGACATAACAGGCGGCTGGTATCAGCATCCGCTTTCTGCCGCTGAATTGCTTGCCGAAAAGCAGGAGGCTGACAGAAGGCTTGCAAATGCCGAAAAAATCGCCTGCATAGCGTCCCTTGAAAACAGCGGTTATGAATATCCCTATCATGATTTTAACAAAGCTTGGGCGGCTCTTATTATGAACGACGAGCACTCCTACGGCACAAGCGGTTATCAGGGCAGACGGGTTTACGAAACATGGATGCAGCACCGAGACTGGATAGAAAAAGCGAGAAAGACAGCGGATGAAGAAACCGACAAGGCATTAAAAGCGCTGTCAGACAAGATTAAGAGTGATAAAGACGGTTTGCTGGTATTTAATCCTACAGCTTTTGAAAGAACGGAAAAATTAAGCTGTAACGGCGAATGCGTGGCTTCTCTTCCCGCTTTCGGATATAAAATTATAGATAAAAACAGCTTTGAAAAGACCGACATAATAAAAACCGATTTTGCCGAGCCGCCGATAATTGAAAACGAATTCTATAAAATAAAATTCAAGGAAAACGGCTCTTTAGAAGAGGTTTTCGACAAGCAGGCAAAAAGAAAGCTGAACAGCGGCAGTTTAAACGAATTTATCTATACAAATGACAATCACAAAAGCTTTTATTCTCCTTTAAAAGCCGAATTTACGGTTGAAAAAGGAAAATATGAAACTACCGTAAAAATAAAAGCTTACGAAGAGGTTTCAGGCGCCGAGCTTATTCAAACCGTAACATTGCCGAGCTTTGAGAAAAGAATTGATTTTGACAACCGTCTTAATCATGTTAGAGATATGATAAACACCGACAGGTATAAACGGTATGCCTACTTTGCTTTTCCGTTTGACATCAAAAACTGCCGCAGATTTTGCGAGCTCGGCGGAAGCGAAGCGGAGTACGGCATTGATATAACAGGTCACGGCACCGATGTTTACATGGCGGCTCATGAATACTGCTGTGCGGACGACATTTCAGGAGATTTCGGTATAGGCTTAATTCAGCTTGACAGTCAGCTTATTGAATTTGACAGAATTCATCCCGACAAAACCGATTTTAACAATTTAGGAAACGGCTCGGCTGTATACTCATATCTTGCAAACGACTGGCTTCAAATGCATGTCTCCGGCGGAAGCGCGCTTAATTTCAGATTTCGCTATACCGTTACTTCATACTGCTCCGATCACAAAAAGGCACAGCTTGACAAAATTGCTGAAAGAACAGCAAATCCTGTTTTGACTATGCCTATTTATAAAAATTCAAACGGAAATCTTGAAGAAGCAAAAAGCTATCT
Organism: uncultured Eubacteriales bacterium; assembly: GCA_934466515.1. Lineage (GTDB taxonomy): Bacteria > Bacillota > Clostridia > Oscillospirales > Acutalibacteraceae > UBA737. The sequence goes on along the minus strand of CAKSLH010000002.1, from coordinate 64,669 downwards.
TAAAAGCGACGCGAGATTTTTAGGGCTCAAGCCTGCAAAGGACTCTCGCGGACTTATAGCTCATTTTTTCACCGAAGCGGACTCCTCCGAAATTTCTACCGAGCTTGGAAGCTTTTTACCCTCTACAATTGATGAACGCCCTGCGGACACTGAAAACAGCGGATTTTTTGCAATAAGAATCGGAGAAGATAATATCCGAATTCCGATTAAAGAAAAAGAAAACGCAGACGAGCTTGAAATCGGCGGTGTTGAAACGGGTCTTATAACCGAGCCGTGCGCCGCATGCGGAGAGGATTACGGAATGCTTTATCTTCTCTGGGGAAAATGCAAAAGCCCGAACTTATCTCATTATGAGGTTTTCAGAAGCGAAGCCGAGGGGTTCAGTGCGGACGAAAGTACATTTATCGCAAAGGTTTACCCCGAAGAATTTACCGTCGGAAGATATATTGACAAGGGTCTTAAAACAAACGCCCGATATTTTTACCGTGTTGCGGCTGTTGACAAGGACGGTAAGCGCGGTCCTTTAAGCCGTGTATTCAGCGCTCTTACAAAGGAATAATTATAATAAAACCTCATCTGTAAATCCTTAAAGACTTACAGGTGAGATTTTACATTTTTAAACGTTTCAGGATATTTTTCAGGGCAATATTGCTTATAATTTTAAAGCTCTTATTCAAAAGTCTCTGCGGATTTTCGAAACAGTGAAAGACTTCCTTTAACCACTCGGCTTACAAAGCGGATTATTATCTCTTTATCATACTTATCATAGCCCTCCACTACAACATGCATCAAACCGTTTGAAAGATGGGTATACATCATTTCAAGCTCCGTCTCACTTGCCATAGGCAGTTCCCTGCGCCAGTAATCAATACTGTTTTTCTTGGCAAGTTCAATCATTCGTTTAAGAACCGTAGAGCTTGTATTACCGAGAATCAAAACTCTGCATGCCTCCTGATTCTGATTGATCATATCGTAAATAGCTTCAATGAGAGCCGTAACATCAAACGAGTTGACATATCGAAGCGATTGCTCAAAGGCAATTATAAGCTCGTTCTCAATGCTCTCGAGCAATGCAAAGCAATCACTGTAATGGGCATAAAAGGTTGCCCTGTTCAACTGCGCAAGTCCGCATACCTCTTTTACGGTAATTTTATTGACGGGTTTCTCTTTCAGCAGCTTTAAGAACGATTGCTTAAGCACCATCTGTGTATAACGCTTTCTTGCGTCGATTTTCTCCATTCAAAATTCCTCCGAAAAAAGTTTACAAAGTTTGGCAACACTTCTGAAGAAAACGTTGCTTTTCTTTCAGATAGGCTGCAAATGCCGATTGATTTTATCTCTGTTATTAAGTATACTAAACTTGTGAAAGATAGTCAACACTCATACAGCTATCTAAAGGAGGTTTTCTGAATGTTTGAAAGATATTTGATTACCGGAGCCACCGGCTTTCTCGGACGGGCTGTCGTTGAGAAATTGATTCATCGCGATAACGTTCGGATAGACGCTTTAGTGCTGCGCAACGATCCTTATATTGCTTTGCTGCCGAAAGAAATCCATACAGTCATCGGCGATGTATGTGCGGAAAACTCGCTTGAACAGTTTTTTGCGGGCGCCGACGGCAAGACCTGTGTAATTCACTGTGCGGGTATTATCTCCGTTGCCGCCAGATCGGGTTCAAAACTTTATCAAGTCAATGTAGGCGGGACCTGTAATGTCATCCGGCATTGTATAAAACACCGTGTAGGGAAAATGATATATGTGAGCTCTGTCCATGCCATACCGGAAAAGCCGAAGAATTGTGTAATTACGGAGGATTGCGAATTTTCTCCCGGACTTGTAGACGGCGATTATGCCAAAAGCAAAGCAATCGCAACACAAATGGTATTTTCCGCAGCGAAACGAGGACTTAATGTCAGCATTGTTTTCCCTTCGGGAATCATAGGCCCAGGCGACATAATAGGCGGAAGCATGACATCAATGGCAAAATCCTTTCTTGCGGGAAAGCTTCCGTTTGCCGTCCGAGGCGGATATGATTTTGTGGATGTAAGGGATGTGGCAAAAGGTATTTTGGCCTGCACCGAAAACGGAGAGTCAGGCAAGGGCTATATTCTGTCCGGACATTACATCACAATTCGCAAAATGCTGCAGATTGTCAGGAAGGCTGCCAAACTGATTTATCGACCAATCTGTTTACCATTAAAGCTTGCAAAGCTTGCGGCGCCGTACTGTGAACGCCGGTGTCTTAAAGAGAAAAAACCGCTTTTCTTCACACCTTATTCCATAGCGGTACTTGGCTCAAACGGAAAGTTTACCCATTCCGCCGCGTCAAACCGTTTTGCATATCGTCCGCGTCCGATTGAGGAAACTTTGCGGGATATGACGGCATGGCTTATCAGGCAGAGATCTGCAGCCGCTGTTGTACTTTAATTTCTCGTAAAACTATATACAAAACGGAGCGGGCAGCGCTGCCCGCTCCGTTTTGTATTTCCCTGTAAACATAATAAGAATTATCTTTCCTGCTGCGACTTTCATCTGCTGCTGAAATATGATAAATACGCTTCTCCGGTTTTCGTGTTTGAGATGTGACACAAGCAACGCTGTGCCTGTATTTTTTATGTATTTCCTAATACCGAATAAGCAGGCGGATCATTCACTTTTATCCCAGTAAGGATAATCAGTAAATACAAAATCTCCTGCGGCATTTTTCTCTGTCGGAAGATCAACATAGATTGTATTACCGTTTGGCGGCATTCTTACAGCAATCACAACTGTAAATTTTCCGTTTCCTTCATCTCTGACGCTCTCTACAAAGCTGTTATAAGAAGCTTCTCCCTTGTTTTTTTACAAACCACATAGACATCGTCATTATCATATAAAAGCACCTTGCTGAAACAGCAGGATTTTTTACCGCATACAAAACCTCACCTGTAAATCCTTAAAGACTTACCGGTGAGGTTTTATATTTTTAAGTATTTCAAGATATTCGTCAAAGCGGTATTCTCTTATGGGCATAACAGGGTGCTTAAAATCATCGAAAACAAGCACAAGCGCAGGAGAAATATTATTATATTTCTCGGTGAAATACCACTTTTTAAGCTTCCCGTCTTTTATCAGCTTTTTAGCAACATAATGATAATTAAAATAGCTCATAATCAGATTGTTGCCTGTTTTTATAAACTTATGCGAAAGTCATTTTCTTTTTTCCTTTTTTATTTTTAGGCCATTCACGGATCCTTACGACAAAATCAAGATTTACCGTTTCCGAATTTCCGTTTGAGTCCACGGTTACAGTTCCGTCAGAAACCTCTTTTATAACGCCTTTAACTGTTCCCTCGCTGCCTAAAGCAGTATAAATTATGCAGTCCTTACCGATATATTTCTTTGCAGACTCTTCCATATTCCCATTCTCCTTTTTTCGTTTTCTTCTGTCGATAACGCTTTTTATAATTGCGATTCTTTTGTGTCTTTGCCAGCTTAAATAAATCAAAATAAAAAACAGAATTAAAACACTGTAGTTCAATTTATTTCCCCCGAAACGAATTTTTAATTTCAGTTTTTTTAATTATAATGTTTTAGATTTTAAGTGTCAATAAAATACTTATAATACCCAACAGGATATTTTCTTTATTATAACTCACTTTGTATAAATCCGAAGCCCGCCGCCTCCGAAACCGGAAGTGAAAAAACAAGCGCTCCCGCCGCACTTCCGGGACCTGCCTTTTCGAGAATAGAATACATAACGGCTGTTTTTATTTCCGCTGCGGCAACTATCAGAATGACTTCTTTTTCATCTGCTATCGAAATATGATGAAACTTCTGCGGATTTCCCGAGCCGGTCCCTTTACCGTGTATCACCGTTCCTCCGCGCGCTCCTGCGGCACGTGCGGCATTCATCACAATATCCGTGGTTCCGGCATTTGCGATCGCCATTATCAATTCATAAGCAAATTTCTCCGGTCGCGTGTATTTTGCTCCCGTGCTGTTTCCGTTCAGATAACTCACTGCTTGTCCTCCTCCGACGCTTTTTACAGGGACGGCGACCGTGATACCGTGCCCCGGCACTCCGAAATGGAGTTTTTTCTTCTGCTCCTCTATATATCTCGCGCTCTTTTCCCCATCGGCAATAGCTATAAAAACACGCTTTTCATGTGACTCTATTCCAAGAAGATCAAGCATACTTTTTACAGCCGTTCCCCGCCCGTGAAAGATAATTGATACGGGAATCTCAAGTTCAACACATATCTTGGTAAGCGCAGATTCCGCCGCCGGATTGATTATTGTCAATATATAATTCATGCGACATCCTCCCAAAGCTCAACAATTTCCATATCGCCGTAGATTTCTTTCGGCTGAGCAATGTTTTTCGCTTTTCTGTCATAGACAAGACCCATTGCCTGTATGGAGATAAGCGGCATCATAGCAACCATTGCCACAACCCCGAATGCATCACGCAGAACACTGCCGCCGGAAGCCGTACTGGCTCCCATAAAGAACTGCAGCATAAAGGTCGCCGTCATAGGACCTGACGCAACACCGCCCGAGTCAAAGGCAATGGCTGTGTATATATCTGGAACAAAGAAAGAAAGAGCAATCGCAAGAATATAGCCGGGCACAAGAAACCATAGAATCGATATCCCTGTCAACACGCGCAAAGCCGATATTCCCATAGCAACAGCAATAGCCGCGGAAAGACTGAGTTTTATCATCCGTCCCGATATAGCCCCTGCGCTTACAGTTTCGATTTGTTTCTCCAGCACCGCTACCGCCGGCTCGGCGGATATAATAAACCAACCGAGCAATGCCGACAGCGGAATTAAAAGATACTTTGCATTTGACAAAACGATTGCACCGCCGAGCTGCGCTCCCAGTGAAGAAAAACCGACATTTACTCCGGTCAGGAAAAGAACAAGACCTGCATACGTATAAAGCAGACCGATCAGTATTTTAGCAAGACTGCGGCGGCTCATTTTTATCAGAGAAAGCCGAAACAAAAAAAACATCACAATAATCGGGAGAAGCGCTATTAAGGTTTCACCCATATATTCGGGTATTGCCGAAAGAAATTCATATCCTATCTCGGTACTGTCCGCAAAAGCGGTATGGCTCAGATCTGCTACGGCATCGCTGCCGTGATTGAAAAAGCCGAGAATCAGAACGGCAAGTATCGGTCCTACCGAGCAAAGCGCAACAAGACCGAAGCTGTCCGCCTCCGCTCTGCGGTCACTTCGTATATTTGACACACCTACGCCCATCGCGAGAATAAACGGAACGGTCATCGGTCCCGTCGTCACACCGCCCGAATCAAAGGCAACGCCGAGAAAATCTCTGTCGCAGAACGCAGCAAGAAAAAATATAATCACATAACATCCGACAAGAATCATACGCAGCGATACTCCCGTAAATATACGCAGCATGCAGACCGACATAAAAAGCCCTACTCCCGCGCCGACGGTTATGAGCAGCAGCAAAGAATCAATATGCGGAACTGTCTTGGCAAGCACCTGCAGATCCGGCTCCGCTACGGTTATTGCAATGCCGAGAACAAAGCTGACCGAAAGAATCAGCGGCATATTTTGCGTTTTGGTAAGAGCGGTACCAATCCTGTTTCCGATAGGCGTCATTGAATGCTCGGCTCCGAGAGAAAAAAGTCCCATTCCGAGGATAATGAACGCGGCGCCTACAAGAAAAGCCAGAAGAAGCTCGGCCTTTGTGGGAATAATGCACAGGCAAAGCAACAAAACGATACCCGCGATCGGGGCTACGGAAAGTGCGCTTTCTTTTGTTTTTTCGATCAATGATGTAGACCCCAGTCTACTGAACAGCTGTTTTATGTATTTTCCCTCCCGAATACTGTTTATAGTAAAACAAACTCAATAAAGCTCTGCCGTTCTGCAAAGAATTATCTTTTCTGTTTTTATTCCGGCTTTTTTCTTCTTTCGGCTGTTGCCGGCCGTATCTGTTTCCCGACTGCGGATTTATTTTTATAATAGCCGATTCAGAGAAATCCTTAATTATACTTCCGCAAAACGTTCATACTATATATTTTAATTTTATCTTTTTACCGACACTATGGCGGCAACACAAAAAGTTTAAAAAATCAATCGCCCTTTAGGTCAGTGGTTTTTTCTTGCACAAAATCGCTGATATCGCCGATATTGCAGCCGAAATACTCACAAATTCTTTTAAGAACAGCCATTGAAACCTCTTCGTCACGGCGAAGCTTTGTCATAGTGTTAGGAGATATATCCGCCGCTCTGCGCAGATCCGCCCTGCTCATTTTCTTATCGATCAGCAGTTTCCACAATCTGTTATAACTGATTGACAGTTTGATCATTTTATTCGCCTCGTATAAATGTTTTTATTAACTTGTCCTTACAGATGAATACAGTATACCATATTTTTCCTCTTTTCGCAATATATTTTCGCTGATTTTAGCAAATATCTCGCCGGATCGAGGCAAAACATCGCAATGTTTTGAGAATTCTGAAAAATTTTGTCACCTTTTACATTTTCAGTTCGTCTTAATACTGACGAAAAAAATCAGGAGCGCAAAAATGGTTTTCAGCAGCTTACAGTTTATTTTAATCTTTATGCCGATATTTTTCACCGTTTATTATCTGACATCCGAAAGGTACAGAAATGCGGTTTTACTTGCGGGAAGTCTTGCATTTTATTTTGCGGGTACAATAAATGCTCCTGTTCATTTTCTTCTTTTTATTGTCAGCATTGCCGCGGATTATACCGCAGGTATTTTTATAGAAAAACGGCAGAATCGCAAAAAAACGATTTTATTCTGTACCGTCGGATTTCATTTAATATGTCTTTGCATATTTAAGTACGCAAATTTTGTTTTTGGCGAATTAGGTAAATTTTATAACGGTTTTCCTGCATTAAATGAAATAATTCTGCCGATCGGAATTTCCTTTTACACTTTTCAGGGCATTTCATATATTGCCGATGTTTACAAAGGTAAAATCAAGGCAGAGCGTAATTTGACGAATTTTGCCGTTTATATTTCAATGTTTCCGCAGCTTATCGCCGGTCCTATTGTAACCTATAGCGAAATATCAGACAGACTAAAGCTGAGAAAAACTGCCCTGAAAAATGTTTTACAGGGAATCGGAATATTCATATTCGGTCTCGGACTCAAAGTTTTACTTGCCAACCCGCTCGGAAAGCTTTGGGCTCAGGCACAGGCGATCGGATTTAACAGTTTGTCAACACCTCTTGCGTGGATGTCGGCAGTCGCTTTTTCTTTTCAGCTTTATTTTGATTTTTTCGGATACTCTTTAATGGCGGCGGGCCTCGGAGAGATGCTGGGATTTTCCTTGCCGGAGAACTTTAATCACCCTTATATAAGTGTTACAATGACCGAGTTCTGGCACAGATGGCATATTACTTTGGGAAGATGGTTCAGGGACTATGTTTATATCCCGCTCGGAGGCAACCGAAAAGGAACACTTAAAACAGCAGTCAATTTACTGATTGTATGGCTGCTTACGGGATTATGGCACGGTGCCGGATATAATTTTTTGCTTTGGGGCCTGATCCTTTTTCTGATTATACTGTCCGAGAAGCTGTGGACCGGCAGGCTGCTTAATAAGCACCGACTGCTGGGACATATTTATATGATTATTCTGATACCGCTTACATGGTCGGTTTTTGCCGTAAACGATATTACTCAGTTGGGGGTTTTGTTTACAAGACTTTTTCCTTTTTTCGGGCAAGGTGCATGGTCGGTTTTCAGGTATGATTATCTAAAATATTTGGGACAATATTACCCGTTTTTCATTGCCGGAATACTGTTTTCCACAACGCTGCCCTACAAATTATTAAGGAAAATCAAAAGTAAAATTCTTTTGATTGCTTTGCTGTCGGTTATCTTAATCGGGAGCCTTTACTGTATCTGCCGCGGATTTGACGATCCGTTTTTATATTTCAGATTTTGAGAGGTATTCATAATGAAAAAAACAACAAGAAACATTTTATTGATTTTTGCTCTTTCCGCTTTGCTCGTTTTCCCTTTTGCTTCCTGTAAAGGCAATAAAGCCGAAAGCGGAAAACCGATAAACTCATCTTATAATGACAAGTCTGATAACGGCAATTCCGCTTCCGAACCGCTCTCATCTTCGTCGCAAACAGAAAGCTCTGACAAAGCCGATACCAAAACAAATGTTTCCGAAAACGGCTTTGTTCAGTCCTCATCCATGGCGGATGCGCTTTTTATCGGAGATTCCCGAACGGTAGGAATGATGGAATACGGCGGGTTAAATGAAGCCAATTTCTTTTGCGGCACGGGTATGAATGTTTTTGACATTAAGAAGAACCGTGTTTCTGTACCTGCCGTCGGCAAAGTAACGCTTGAAGAGTTGCTGTCCAATAAAAAATATGGTAAAATATATATTATGCTCGGTATAAATGAGTTGGGATACGAATTTAAAAGTATCCTAAACAAATACGGCGATTTAATCCGCTTTATCAGAGAAAAGCAGCCGGATACCTCCATATTTATACAGGCTAACCTGCATGTTTCAAAAAAGAGAAACGACAGTGACGGCTATATTAACAACAAAAACATTGACAGATTAAATTCTGAATTATCAAAATTCGCAAACGGCAAAAACATATTTTATTTAGATGTAAACCCTTTATTTGATGATAAAGACGGAAATCTGTCTTCCGATAAAACGGCTGACAATGCACATCTCTATGCCAAGTATTACAAGGAATGGGGAGAATGGATTTGCAAAGAAACCGTAAAAATAAAGAAGGAGCGGCAAGCTTGATTGATAAGGAGACATTCTGCGGGTTGATAAAGCTCCACGAAAAAGCAATGTATTACCTTGCCTTTTCGTTGGTCCGAAATGAGGCGGACGCTGCCGATGTAATCGGCGAAGCGATACTAAGGGCTTATAAAAGCATTGACGCCTTAAAAAGTGAAAAAGCCTTTAAGCCATGGCTGCTGAAGATAATTCACAACACCGCAGTAGAATACATACGAAAAAACGCAAAAACAGTTTCCGCTCAAGAAACTGATATCGGCGTCGAAAACGATATTGAAACAAAGCTTACATTATGGCAGACGGTTAAAAGCCTTAATCAACCGTACAGAACAGTAACGATATTATATTACTATGAAGATCTTTCAATCAGCGAAATTTCGAAAATAACCGATACCTCAGTGATTGCGGTTAAACAGCAATTATCCCGTGCAAGAAAGCAGTTACGGGAATTATTGAAGGAGGATTTCGTAAAATGAATGAATTTGATAAATATTTAAAAGAAAAAGCCGGCAAAGAAAACCTTTCGGTTCCCGACAGCGTCAAATTGCGAATTGATCAAAGTATTTCCGCATTGCCTGAAAAGGAAAACAAAGTTATTAAATTCAGAATATTCCCCAAAGCAGCAGCAATAGCGGCTTGTTTTGTATTTTTGATTCTTGTGGTTCTTCCGAATTGCAGCGCCGTGTACGCAAGGACTTTAGAAAAAATCCCTGTTATCGGCGGCATTGTTAAGGTGGTTACCATCCGCAATTATTTCTATTCCGACGATTATCATGAAATGAATATAGAGGTCCCTAAAATCGAGGACAATGAAAGTTCGGCAGCCGATTTCATCAATAAAGACGTCGACGAATTAACAAAGCTCCTTGCCGATCGGTTTAACGAGGAATTAAAAGAGATCGGCAACGAAGGGCATAGCGGTATTTATGTGGATTATGAGGTAGTTACAAACACGGAAAAATGGTTCACACTGAAAATTCGCGTCCATGAGGCGGCCGGAAGCAGCAATACTTATTACAGATTCTATCATATTGATAAAGTCAAAGGCAAAATTGCGGAACTTAAGGATCTGTTTGCCGCGGATAACTTTGCCGCTGTTTTGGCAGAAAACCTCCGTAAACAGATGAAAGAAATAATGGCAAAAGACAGTAATAAAATATATTGGGTTGAAAACGCGGAAATCGGTCAGGATTTTGTGACGCTTGACGACAAGCATAATTTCTATTGGGATAAAGACGGCAATCTTGTTATCGTCTTTGACAAATACGAGGTTGCTCCGGGAAGCATGGGTACTCCGGAGTTTGTAATAAAAAAAGAGGATATATCAAACATTCTGAAACCCGAGTATAGATAAATTTTCAGAGGCAAGGTCAAAAGACCTTGCCTCTGAACTTTACTTGCAAAAAATCATAAAAACGAAATTTACGCGTTTTTTAAATTTCAAAGCTTTTATGTCGCCGATGCTGTTTACCGGAAATTAAATCATTCTCCGATAACATTTACCTGACAAGATTTCATGGCAAGCAGCGCCGCTTTATGCGCTTGGGGCGTAACTCCCGCGCAGCAGCTTGCATCAACGGTTATATCTGTTTCGGGGAAAACCGCTTTTAATATCAGCGCATTGGATATCACACAGATATCGGTACACAAGCCGACAATTTCGATTTCAGTCATTTTTCTGTCCTTGAAAAGACCTGCCCAATCGGTATAACCGAAGGAAGGCTTGTCAATATGTTCGCATCCGGGGCAGTCGATTTCCTTTACAATCTGCCAGCCTTCCGTTCCTTTAATGCAGTGAATTACGGGCAGATGCCTGCCCTCATTGGTTTTAAGATAGTTTTCACCGTGTGTGTCACGTGTGAAAATTACCTCATTTCCTGAGACAAGATATGCGTCGATTTTCTTTTTGATATTCGGCAAAACGGCAACCGCTTCTTTTGTGCCGAGCGCCCCTGTGACAAAATCATTTTGTACGTCAATAACAATTAGCGTTTTCATAAATAACCTCCGTTAATTCGTAAATGTATCTGCGGGAAACTTAACAGCTATCGTCATTCCCTTTTCCGAGCTTTCCTCCACACTGATTTCTCCGCCGTGCAACGCGACGATTTCCCATACTAAAGACAGTCCGAGCCCAACACCGCCGTTTTCCCTGCTTCGGGATTTGTCTACACGGAAAAAGGGCTGAAAAATGCTGTCTTTGTATTGTTCGGGTATGCCGCAGCCGGTATCCGCAACCCTGATAACAAGGCGGCCGTCTTCGTCTGTTACCGTAATACGCACCATCCCGTCAGGACGGTTATATCGTATTGCATTTTCGGTCAAATTGTAGAGCATGCGGTAAATCAGCGTATCGCTGCCGGTTATAATACCGTCGCCGCTGTTTTCAAGGATAATCCCCTTTTTTTCTGCAAGCGGAGCAAGGTCGGCGAGGATTTCCTCTGCCATAGGCCCTAACTCTATACGGTCGGTACAAGCTACCGTCCGAAGCTCACTCATCTCAAGCAGGGTTTTTGTCATTTGCGTCATCCGTTCGGTCTGCTCACGCAGCAAGCGAAGAAAGTCCGCAGTTTCCGGCAGCACCTCAGGATGTTCCGCTGAAAACAGCTCAAGCTGCGCCTGCATAAGTGTAAGCGGAGTACGCAGCTCATGGGCGGCATTTCCGGCGAACTGACGCTGTGCGGTAAAGCCCTCATCAAGACGGTCGAGCATCTGATTGAAAGACCTGCCGAACTGTCGGAATTCCGGCAGGACCTCTTCGGTAATCTTCATATCTGTCAGATTATTCGGCTGAACCCTTTCCACCTGAGATGTAAACGTGCGCAAGGGCTTAAGCGCATGCCCGCTTAAAAAATACGCAAGCACACCGCCGAGAAGTGTTACCGCCGCCGTAATATACCAATTGGTAGTAATAAAGGATTCCTGCGCCCCGTGAATTACGATAGTCAGCTCATGGTCCAGCTTTTTGCGTGCCGGATCGAAAAAATCGGGTTCTTCTCTGTCAGTATCTCCGTAACCCGTGATGTAGGAGCCTATAGAATCCATATAGTGCCTTCCGGAACAGCCAATCAGGACATTCATAAAAATACAGGTCAGACCGATAAGAAGCGCGGTCATCAGAGTAATGCGCCATTGCAGAGACAGCCTTTTCACGATTTTTCTTCCTCCATAACATAGCCTTCGCCGATTCGGTTGCGAATGGGATCATAGCCGAGTGCTGCACGCAGCTTCTTCCTCAATGCGGAAATATGTACTCTGATCGAATTACTGAAATTATCCACGCTGTTATCCCATACATGGTCAATAAGCTCCTCCTGACTGACGGGGCGTCCCTGATTCAGCAGCAGATATTCGAGTATTCCGATTTCTTTCCGTGTAAGTGACAGTTCATGTCCGTCAGCCGCTGCGGTTCTGGCCTTGCTGTCAAAGGAAAGTCTGCCGCAGGTCAGGATCACATCATTTTGGGTAAACTGCCTTCTGGTAAGACTGCGTATCCTTGCCTCCAATTCTTCCAAATGAAAGGGTTTTGCCAGATAATCGTTTGCACCGGCGTCCAATCCCTCCACCTTGTCGCTGACTTCACTGCGGGCTGACAAAATCAACACCTTTGTGTCTCTGTCGTTTTGACGCAGTGTTCTTAGCACCGTCATTCCGTCCGCACAGGGCAGATTCAGATCCAGTAGTACCAGATCATAATGCTCAACCCCTATCAGTTCAATCGCTTTGTCACCGTCATAGCAAAAGTCTACGCTGTAAGCGAGACGCCTGAGACTGCGTACAATCATCTCGCAAATCGAGCGTTCGTCTTCAACAACTAAAATATGCATAGAAATCTCCTTATTTTGTTTTTCCGGCTCCTTGACTGTTTTATTATACCACACTGAAATAAAATTTTTGTTAAATTTTTGTTCTTAACAGAAATTTTATACCCTCTGTGCTACAATGAAGGCACAAAAGAAAGGGGTGACCGAATTGATTCGATCGAAAAAAACCGTATTTCAGGCAGCGCTTCTTATCTGCGGTGCCGCGATGCTATGCTGGGGAGCATTACGCGGAGAGGCAGATACCGTGCTAAGCAAGGCTATAAGGCTGTGTTTGGAGTGTGTCGGAATTGGATAAAAGAAAACACGGCAAGAAAACAGGCAGCATATCCCGATTTTTTTCACGTTTCCGCGGGCTGATCCAAGCAGGAGCGGCATTGCTGACCAATCTTCATCTGCCCAATTTTTTTAAGGGCGGAATTTATCAGGGCAAAGGAAAAGCCGTTTGCGTGCCCGGACTTAATTGCTATTCCTGCCCTGCTGCGTCGGGCGCATGCCCAATCGGCTCTTTTCAGGCAGTAGTAGGTTCGTCTAAATTCAGCTTTTCCTATTATATCACAGGATTTCTCATTCTTTTGGGTGTTCTGCTCGGACGCTTTATCTGCGGATTCTTGTGTCCGTTCGGATGGTTTCAGGAGCTGCTGCACAAGATTCCGACCAAAAAGCTATCCACAAAAAAGCTCAAGCCGCTTAACTGCATAAAATATGCCGTTCTGCTTTTTACGGTAGTTCTGCTGCCAATGCTCATCACAAATGATGTCGGCATGGGAGATCCCTTCTTCTGCAAGTATCTTTGTCCGCAGGGAGTGCTTGAGGGAGCTATACCTCTCGCCGCCGTCAATTCAGGAATCCGTGCCGCGCTTGGAGCGCTCTTTTCGTGGAAGCTCGGCATACTGATCACGGTAATAGTGCTGAGTGTGCTTTTCTACCGTCCGTTCTGCAAGTGGCTGTGTCCGTTGGGGGCCTTTTATGCGCTGCTTAACAAGGTGTCGCTTCTCGGAATGAAGGTAGATAAGCATAAATGTGTTTCCTGCGGAAAATGCGCACAGGTGTGCCGTATGGATGTAGACGTAACCAAAACTCCCGACCACACCGAATGCATCCGCTGCGGCATGTGCGTACATGCCTGCCCTACCAAAGCCGTTAGCTTCCGATACGGTTTCGGCAAGGGAGAAAAAATTGATTGCCCCGCCAAAAAAGCAAAGACTTCAAATAAAATTACCGATATGGAAAAGGAGTAACTACTATGAAAACAACAAAGATTTTAACCGTACTGACCGCATTCCTGCTGATATTCAGTCTTGCCGCCTGCGGCAAAAGCAAAGACAATAAGAAAGATGTCGGGAATAAAAAGACTGAAATTGCCGTACTGATGGCAATTGATCCGGACACGAAGGACGAGGCGGCGGATCTGCACCAAAAGCTGATGGCGCAGGAAAATGCTATTCTTTCCGAAAACAGCACTCTTTGGGAAAAGGTATTTCTGTCAGCCAATAAAGGCATGGCGATGATTGAGGACGGCGGAAACTACGGCGATTTCCTGCTCAAAACAATTGAAGGCGCAAAAGATCAGTTCAAGGCTGACGAGCTTAAGCTGCTTAACGAAGGTGCCGAACAGATCCGAGAAATCGAAGGAAAGCTGACGGTTCTTGAGCAAAAATTCCCCGGCTGCGGTCAAAAGCCGTCCGACGGCGATATGAGCGTTCCGGCAGAGAACGCCAAACCGACAGAAAAAAGCAATCTGATGAAATTCCCCGAATTTGACGGTAAAGACCTTGACGGGAACATAGTTAAGAGCAGCACGCTTTTTGCGGGAAACACCGTTACCGTAGTTAACTTTTGGTTTACCACCTGCAGCCCCTGTGTGGGTGAGCTTGCAGATCTGGAAGCGCTGAACAAAAAGCTTGCAGAAAAGGGCGGCACGGTAATCGGAATCAACTCATTTACGCTTGACGGCGATAAAAAAGCAATAGACGAGGCAAAGGATATTTTAGCGAAGAAGGGCGTATCATACAAAAATATTTGGTTTGACTCCAAAGGCGAAGCCGGAAAATTCACCTCCGGTCTGTACTCTTACCCGACCACATATGTAGTTGACAAAAACGGCAATATCGTCGGTGAGCCGATTGTCGGTGCTATAACCGCCAAAAAGCAGGCAGAGACGCTGCAAAAGCTGATCGATCAGGCTATAGCAAACAGCAAGAGCTGACCGTGTACGTTATTTTCTTATGACAGAATCTGTTATTTCAGGCAAAGGCGGGGGCTGCATCCCCCGCCTTAAATTATTTATTTTTCAGGCTTTTCTTTATGGTAATCTTTAATCGGTCATTATTTATAATTTATAAATAATACCGCTTGACAGAAACGATGCCGATATGATATAATCATGCCATACGAAGGGGCTTTTTGGGACTGACGGATAAGTGGAGCACCACATGAACCGAAAAGCTTAAGCGCCGACCGTCTGGGCATACTTATCCTTTTAAGAGGATAAGTATGTCCTTTTTAATTTTCGGAGGAGATGCAAATGAAAAAAATAGCAATAATTATGGGAAGCGACAGTGATTTGCCGGTTGTTAAAAAAGCGGCTGATACTCTTTCCTCTTTCGGAGTGCCGTTTGAAATACATATTTTTTCCGCGCACCGCACACCTGAGGAAACAGCACACTTTAGCCGAACGGCACGTGAAAAAGGTTTCGGTGCGATAATAGCGGCTGCCGGAATGGCGGCACATTTAGCCGGCGCTGTTGCCGCGAACACTACCCTGCCTGTCATAGGTATACCAATAAAATCAAACAATTTAGGCGGTATTGACGCACTGCTCTCAACTGTACAGATGCCTTCGGGTATTCCTGTTGCAACGGTTGCGATTGACGGTGCTGTTAATGCCGCTTTGCTGTGCATAGAGATTTTAAGCGTGAGTGACTGCGATCTTGCCGAAAAGCTCAATGCAAAGCGCAAAGACGACGCAAAAAAAGTTCTTGAAAAAAATGCGTCAATAGAAGAAGCATTTAATTAACGGAGGAATTTTAAAATGGAAAAAACAACACTGCTGTACGAAGGTAAGGCAAAAAAGGTTTATGCAACGAATGACCCTGATTTGGTGATAGTGTCGTATAAGGACGACGCAACCGCGCTTGACGGTCTTAAAAAAGGCACAATCGCAGGTAAGGGCGTTGTTAACAACAAGATGTCAAATTATCTTTGCCGTTTGCTCGAAAAGCACGGTGTTCCCACACATTTTGAAGAAGAATTGAACGACCGCGAAACCGTTGTTAAAAAAGTATCGATCGTACCGCTTGAGGTTATAATCCGAAATATTTCGGCAGGCTCGTTTGCAAAACGCTACGGTGTGGAGGAGGGCATTGTATTCACAGAGCCTACCGTTGAGTTTTCTTATAAAAACGACGATTTGCACGACCCGCTTATAAATTCTTACCATGCACTGGCTTTAGGTCTTGCAACCAAAAATGAAATTGAAGAAATCAAGACTATGGCTTTTAAAATCAACGATATTCTCAAAGCTTATTTTCTCTCGCTAAATGTTAAGCTTGTAGACTTTAAACTTGAGTTCGGAAGACTTAAAAACGGTACAATTGTTCTTGCGGATGAGATATCTCCCGATACCTGCCGCTTTTGGGACGCCGATACAAACGAAAAGCTGGATAAAGACCGTTTCCGTCGGGATATGGGCGGTGTGGAAGATGCGTATAACGAAATGATGAAAAGAGTTTTCGGCGACTGATATTTGGAGGCTTAAATGAGCAGTTTAAGAGAAGAATGCGGAGTGTTCGGAGTGTATTCCGCAGAGGCAAGCGACGTTGCAAGCACGGTATATTACGGCCTGTTCGCCCTTCAGCACCGCGGTCAGGAATCCTGCGGAATCGTGGTAAACGACGACGGTGTTTTTAAGGATTACAAAGACACGGGGCTTGTAAATGATGTTTTCACACCCGAAATAATACAGGGACTGGGCGAAGGCAATATTGCGGTAGGTCATGTGCGATACGGTACTACCGGTTCGAATGACCGCAGTAACGCACAGCCCATTGTGGTAAACCACATAAAAGGAAAAATGGCGCTGGCGCACAACGGAAATCTTGTAAATTCAGGTGAGCTTAGGCGGCAGTTAGAGCTTGAAGGCTCAATTTTCCACACCACAAGCGATACGGAAGTAATATCTTATATTATAACAAAAGAGCGCCTTACAGCCCCCTCGATAGAGCAGGCTGTAAACGCCGCAATGAACCGGATCAAGGGTGCATATTCGCTTGTTGTAATGTCGCCCTCAAAGCTTATTGCCGTGCGTGATGAAAACGGATTCCGTCCGCTTTGCTACGGCAAAACGCAGGACGGAAGATACATAGTAGCTTCGGAAAGCTGCGCTCTTGACGCGGTGGGCGCCGAATTTGTCAGAGACATAAAACCCGGAGAAATCGTTGTGTTCGACAGAAACGGTGTCAGGTCGATTGAGGACCACTGCAAAAAATCTCCCTGTTCGCTTTGCGTTTTTGAATACATTTATTTCGCACGCCCTGATTCGGTAATAGACGGGTGTTCCGTTCACATTGCACGGCAAAGAGCAGGAGCATTTTTAGCGCTTGAGCACCCCGTGCAGGCCGATGTGGTAATAGGAGTTCCCGATTCGGGGCTGGACGCGGCTTTAGGATATTCAAAGCAATCCGGAATACCGTATGAGATCGGATTTATCAAAAATAAATACATCGGCAGAACTTTTATAGCTCCCGGGCAAAAAAGCCGCGAGGATAAAGTTAAAATAAAACTTAACCCAATAGTTGAAGTCGCAAAAGGAAAGCGAATCGTTATGATAGACGATTCCATAGTCCGAGGCACCACAAGCGCCAGAATAATAAAGCTTTTACGCGAGGCGGGAGCCAAAGAAATACATATGCGTGTATCCGCCCCGCCATTTCTGAACCCATGTTATTACGGAACGGACATCGACTCCAGAGAAAACCTGATAGCCTGTAAACACTCCGTTGATGAAATAGCAAAGCTTATCGGCGTTGATTCGCTTGGATATTTAAGCATTGAAAGTGTGAAAAAAATCGCAAAGGGTGTTCACGGCACAGGTTACTGCACCGCATGTTTCGACGGAAATTACCCGACAGCAATACCGTCGGCGCCTATGAAAAACAGGTTTGAAACCAAGATTTCCGAAAAAAAGGAGAACGGCAATGAATAATTCACAGTCAAAATCTTATGCCGCCGCCGGCGTTGATATAACCGCAGGCTATAAGTCGGTGGAGCTTATGAAAAATCATATTGCAAGAACAAAAACAGCAGGGTGTCTTGACGATATAGGCGGTTTCGGCGGTTGCTTCAGCCTTGACCTTAAGGGAATAAAAGAACCTGTTTTGGTTTCGGGGACCGACGGTGTCGGCACAAAAATAAAGCTTGCCATGCTGCTTGATAAACATAACACAATCGGCATAGACTGTGTCGCAATGTGTGTGAACGACATAATCTGTTGCGGAGCGAGACCGCTTTTCTTTCTTGATTATATCGCCTGCGGCAAAAATTACCCCGAAAAAACAGCAGCAATAGTAAGCGGTGTGGCTGAAGGCTGCATAATGGCCGGATGCGCGCTTATCGGCGGCGAAACCGCCGAACATCCGGGGCTTATGTCCCCGAATGACTATGACCTTGCAGGCTATTGCACCGGAATTGTTGATAAAGCTGAAATGCTTGATAAAAATACGGTTAAAGAGGGCGACACGGTAATTGCGATTGCGTCATCCGGTGTTCATTCAAACGGATTTTCTCTTGTAAGACGGGTTTTTGACATTGAAAACTGCGATCTTACATCTCCGCTGAAAGAACTTAACGGAAGAACGCTCGGCGATACTCTTTTGGAGCCTACAAAAATATATGTTAAATCCATGCTTGCGCTTTTCGCGAAAGTAAACGTAAAAGCAGTATCGCATATAACAGGCGGCGGATTTTATGAGAATATTCCCCGTGCATTGCCTGAGGGATTTTCGGTTAAGGTTGATAAATCAGCGCTTAAAATTCCGCCGATATTTAATCTTATTAAAGAAAAAGGTAATATCCCAGAGCGTGATATGTTCAACACCTTTAATATGGGCGTCGGAATGAGCGTTACCGTAGCGGAAAAAGACGCAAAAAAAGCAATCAAAATCCTTAAAGAAAAAGGTGAAGACGCTTATATTATCGGAAATGTTATTAAATCCGACGAGGGTGTTGTAATTGAATAAGAAAGTGTATATTGCCGTTTTTGTGTCGGGCGGCGGAACAAATCTGCAGGCACTTATAAATGCGGAAAAAAGCGGAATTCTGAAAAGCGGCACGATCAGACTGGTTGTTTCAAGCAATAAAAATGCCCTTGCTCTTAAAAGAGCGCAGACGGCAGGGATTAAAACTGCGGTTTGCGAAAGGAAAGGTGTTTCTCAGGACGAGTTTGAAAAAAAGCTTTTAAGCGCACTTGAAAAAGAAAATATTGAAGTTATTGTGCTTGCGGGATTTATGAGCATTTTAAGCGCTGACTTTGTGAAACACTACCCAGACAGGATAATAAATGTGCATCCGTCGCTTATACCCTCGTTTTGCGGAGAGGGCTTTTACGGGCTTAGAGTTCATAAAGCTGCGCTTGATTACGGTGTTAAGGTAACGGGCGCCACGGTGCATTTTGTCAATGAAATACCCGATGGCGGCAGAATTATAATGCAAAAGGCGATCAATGTTGAAGAAGGCGACACACCCGAAGTTCTGCAGAAGCGCGTTATGGAAAACGCCGAGTGGATAATATTGCCTGCTTCCGCCGAAAAGGTTTGCCGAAAAATCAAGGAGGAAAAACCGAATGAATGTGTATAAAACGAAAAATATATCCGAAATTCTTAAAAACAATGAATATGCAGGGCGCGGAATAGTAATAGGAACTTCACCCGATAAAAAATTTGCGGTGTGCGCATATTTCATTATGGGCAGAAGCCAAAACAGCCGAAACCGCGTGTTTGTGAAAAACGGCGAAACTGTTAAAACCGAGCCTTTTGATGCTTCGAAGCTCAGCGATCCCTCGCTTATAATTTACAATGCCGTCCGAAAAACGGAAAACAGCCTTATTGTTACAAACGGCGACCAGACCGACACAGCATATAATTTGATGAAAAGCGGCAATAGCTTTTGCGAGGCTCTAAGCACCCGTGAATTCGAACCCGATTTTCCGAATTTCACCCCGAGGATAAGCGGCATTCTTTATTTTGAAAACGGATTTCGATACGATATGAGCATACTTAAAAGCATAGATGAAAAAGGGTCAGACTGCTGCCGTTATACTTATTCTTATCCGTCGGTCGGGGGTCTCGGACATTTTATTCATACATATAATTGCAACGGTGACCCGCTGCCTGCATTTACAGGCGAGCCGCACAGGGTTAATATTAAAGACAGTATCGAAGATTTCTCAAATGAAATTTGGACAAGTCTTGATACGGATAACAAAATTTCACTTTATGTGCGCTATACAAATATTGCAAACGGCGAATACTGCGATAAAATAATCAACAAAAACGGAGCTGAGAAAAAATGAAAGAATTTGAACTTAAATACGGCTGCAATCCAAATCAAAAGCCCGCTAAAATATTTATGGAAAACGGAACGGACCTGCCTGTTAAAATTCTTAACGGCAAGCCCGGTTACATAAATTTTCTGGACGCATTTAATTCATGGCAGCTTGTAAAAGAGCTTAAAGAGGCATTGGGACTGCCTGCCGTTACTTCGTTTAAGCATGTAAGCCCCACAAGTGCCGCTGTCGGTATTCCGCTCTCTGATAAGCTTAAAAAGGCTTGCTTTGCAGAAGATATAGAGGGGCTTGACGACTCTCCCTTAGCCTGTGCGTACGCAAGGGCAAGAGGAACCGACCGTATGTGTTCGTTCGGGGATTGGGCGGCGCTTTCGGATGTGTGTGATAAAAAAACCGCAGAGCTTATAAAACGCGAGGTGTCGGACGGCGTTATAGCTCCCGGATATGAACCTGAGGCTCTGGAAATATTAAAATCAAAACGCAAAGGCAGCTATAATATCGTTGAAATAGACCCAAACTATACACCTCAGCCGACAGAAAAAAAGCAGGTCTTCGGCATAACATTTGAACAGGGCAGAAACAATTTTAAAATTGACGATTCATTATTTAAGAATATTGTAACTGAAAATAAAAAAATACCCGAAAATGCCCGCCGTGACCTTATCATTTCGTTAATAACACTGAAATATACTCAGTCAAATTCCGTTTGCTTTGCTTTCGACGGACAGGCGATCGGTGTAGGCGCAGGGCAGCAGTCGCGTGTACATTGCACCCGTCTTGCAGGGTCTAAAGCAGATACATGGTTTTTGCGGCAGTATGACCGCGTGCTTGAACTGCCGTTTAAAGATGATATAAGACGACCGGACCGCGATAATATTATTGACGGCTTTATAAACCGCAACGAAGAAGATGTTTGTGCCGAGGGTATTTGGCAAAAATACTTTAAGACTCGCCCCGAACCGCTGACAGATGAGGAAATCAAGAATTATTTATCGGGTATATCCGGCGTGTCCTTGGGTTCTGACGCATTTTTCCCGTTTGACGATAATATAGAGCGGGCGTATAAAAGCGGTGTTTCGTATATTGCCGAGCCGGGCGGTTCGATACGCGACGATATTGTAATTGATTGCTGCAATAAATACGGCATTGCAATGGCATTTACCGGTATGAGGCTTTTTCACCACTGATAAGGAGTTTTTCAAATGAAGGTAATGGTAATAGGCGGAGGCGGAAGAGAACACGCCATTATTAAAAAGCTTAAGAAAAGTAAAGAAATAACCGAGCTTTACGCACTGCCCGGTAACGGCGGAATTGCCGAAGACGCGGTTTGTGTTAATATCGGCGCTACCGATATAGCGGGGCAGGTAAAATTTGCAACCGAGAATAAAATTGATTATGCTGTCGTTGCGCCGGATGACCCGCTGTGTCTCGGCTCGGTGGACGAGCTTACAAAGGCCGGTATCCCCTGTTTCGGACCCGATAAGAAAGCGGCAATTATTGAGGGCAGCAAGGTCTTTTCAAAAAATTTAATGAAAAAATACGGTATCCCATCCGCTGCCTATGAAGTTTTTGACAATGCAAAAAGCGCGCTTTTATATCTTGAAACGGCGCCGCTGCCCGCGGTTATAAAAGCGGACGGTCTGGCACTCGGCAAAGGCGTGATCATTGCCGAAACGCGTGAAGATGCAAAGCGCGCCGTTCGTGAAATTATGGAGGACAAAGTATTCGGAAAAAGCGGAGAAAAAATTGTAATAGAAGAATTTTTGACAGGCCCCGAAGTCTCCGTGCTTTCATTCACAGACGGAAAAACAATAGTTCCCATGGTCTCCTCGATGGATCACAAACGGGCGCTTGACGGAGATAAAGGGCTTAACACCGGCGGAATGGGAACCATAGCGCCGAATCCTTATTACACACCCGAAACAGCAAAGCTTTGCATGGAAAAAATATTTATACCCACTTTAAAAGCTATGAATGCGGAAGGACGCACCTTTAAAGGCTGCCTTTATTTCGGTCTTATGCTAACATCCGACGGGCCTAAAGTTATAGAATATAACTGCCGTTTCGGCGACCCCGAAACACAGGTAGTATTGCCGCTGCTTGAAAGTGACCTGTTCACGGTTATGCGCGCCGTAACAAACGGAACGCTGAAGGATACGGATGTGCGTTTTAAAAGCGGCTTTGCCGCCTGCGTTATAATGGCATCGGGCGGATATCCCGTGTCTTACAAAAAAGGCTTTGAAATCAAAATGGATGAAAGCGTTCGGCAAAGCGTTTTTGTTGCAGGCGCGGAAATAAAGGAAGGTAAGCTTGTGACCTCAGGCGGCAGAGTGTTAGGCGTCACCGCAACTGCGCCTACGCTTAAAGAATCGCTTTGCGCTGTGTATGAAAAGGTAAGAAAAATTTCATTTACAAACGCATTTTACCGCAGGGATATAGGCTTAAAGGCACTTAAAGCCGGAAAGGAAAACTGAAATGGTATACCGCATATTTACAGAAAAGAAAAAAGAGTTTGCCGCAGAGGCAGACGCTTTGCTTACCGATATAAAAACCCTTTTACAGATAAAAAGTGTTGTTTCGCTTCGTATAATGAATCGCTATGACGCGGAAAATATAACAAAGGAAATTTTTGATTACGCGGTAAAAACCGTTTTTTCAGAACCGCAGCTCGATAATACTTATTCAGAGATTGAAAACGACGGTTGCACAGTTTTTGCGGCAGAATATCTTCCAGGTCAGTTTGATCAGCGTGCAGACTCAGCCGCACAGTGCATTCAGCTTATATCAAAAGGCGACAGACCGCTTATACGCACAGCTAAGGTTTATATGCTTTACGGTGATATTTCCGCAAAAGATCTGAAAGCTATCAAAAAGTATGTTATAAATCCCGTAGAGGCTCGTGAGGCGGCGCTTGAAAAACCGGAAACACTTGCGGTAAAATATGAAACTCCGTCTAATGTTGCAACTGTTGACGGGTTTACTGAGCTTGATAACAACGGACTTGCCGATCTTGTAAGTAAATACGGTCTTGCGATGGATACGGATGATATTAAATTCTGTCAGGATTATTTTAAATCGGAGCGCCGCAACCCCACTATGACCGAAATCAGAATGATTGATACATATTGGTCGGATCACTGCCGCCACACTACATTTTTAACCCATATAGACAGTGTTGTTTTCGAGGACGAGCTGCTGCAAAACGCATACAACGATTACATTGCAATTCGCCGAGAGCTTGGCAGAACAAAGCCTGTTTGCCTGATGGATATTGCAACCGTTGCAGTTAAATATTTAAAGCTAAAAGGTCACCTTGAAAAGCTTGATGAATCCGAAGAAATAAATGCCTGCACCGTTAAAATCAAGGTTAATGCCGACGGTAAGGACGAAGACTGGCTGTTGCTCTTTAAAAACGAAACACATAATCACCCGACCGAAATAGAGCCTTTCGGAGGGGCGGCAACCTGTATAGGCGGCGCGATACGCGACCCGCTTTCGGGCAGGTCTTATGTTTACGGCGCTATGCGCATTACGGGAGCCGCCGATCCTCTTAAAAAGGTATCTGAAACTCCGGCGGGTAAGCTGCCGCAAAGAAAAATCGTTACCACTGCGGCGGACGGCTATTCATCCTACGGCAATCAGATAGGCTTGGCTACAGGAATTGTGGACGAGATTTATCACGAAGGGTACGCGGCAAAGCGTATGGAAATAGGCGCGGTTATAGCTGCAGCTCCAGCCTGTAATGTCAGGCGGGTAACACCCGCCCCGGGTGATACCGTAATTCTTATCGGAGGCTCAACCGGTCGCGACGGCTGCGGCGGAGCTACCGGCTCATCAAAATCACACACCAAAAAATCACTTGAAAGCTGCGGCGCAGAGGTTCAAAAGGGCAATGCGCCTGAGGAAAGAAAGCTGCAAAGACTTTTCAGAAACCCCGCGGCAAGCCGTATGATAAAGCGCTGTAACGATTTCGGTGCAGGCGGTGTTTCGGTTGCGATAGGCGAATTGGCCGACGGTCTTGAAATAAACCTTAATGCCGTACCGAAAAAGTATGAAGGGCTTGACGGCACCGAGCTTGCTATAAGCGAATCACAGGAGAGAATGGCTGTTGTAGTAGCACCCGAGGATGCCGACAGCTTTTTAAAGCTTGCCGAGAGTGAAAATTTACAGGCGGTACCCGTAGCAACCGTTACCGAGAAACCGCGACTTGTAATGAACTGGAACGGCAGGGCAATCGTTAATTTAAGCCGTGAATTTTTAAATTCAAACGGCGCCCCAAAGCATATAAAAGCCATTGTTGCAAGACCCGAGCCTTATGAGAAAAAGGTCTTGGGAAGCTTTTTAGATAATTATCTTGCCTTGGCGGATGACCTGAACATTTGCTCTAAGCGCGGACTTTCCGAACAGTTTGACTCTACAATAGGCGCAGGAACGGTGCTTATGCCGTTCGGCGGTAAAAATCAGCTGACGCCTATACAGGCAATGGTGCATAAAATCTCGGTTGAGAAAAAACATACTGACGACTGCTCGCTTATGGCATGGGGCTACAACCCGTTTATTACCGAGAAAAGTCCCTATCACGGCGCTTACCTTGCGGTTATAGAATCGGTTTCAAAGCTTATTGCGACAGGCGCTGAATATAAGGATGTTTATTTAACCCTGCAGGAATATTTTGAGCGTCTTAACAAAGACGAAAAACGCTGGGGCAAACCGCTTGCGGCGCTGCTCGGCGCATTAAAGGCGCAAACCGAGCTTAAAGCAGCGGCAATAGGCGGCAAAGATTCAATGAGCGGCAGCTTTGAAAATTTAGATGTTCCCCCGACTTTGGTTTCCTTTGCAGTTACAACCGATAAAACCGAAAACATAGTATCGAATGAATTTAAAAAGCATGGCAATAAGGTTGTTTTAATTAAGCCTGATTATACCGAGAACGGTCTGCCCGATACCGACTCTCTTTTAAATGCTTTTAAAAGAGTTACCTCGCTTTTGCGTTCGGGCAAAGCGGTTACCTGCTACACTCCATCAATCGGAGGTATAGCAGAGGCGGTGATGAAAATGTGCTTCGGCAATTTGTTAGGCTTTAAATATAACGATAATTTGTCTGTATCTGAAATTTTCGGCTATTGCTACGGCGGTTTTTTACTTGAGGTGAACGAAGATATCGAAGATGCCGTACAAATCGGCGAAATAACGGCAGATGGTAAAATTTCTTATAACGGAGAAGAAATAAAGCTTGACAGACTGCTCGGAATTTACGAGAATAAGCTTGAAAGCGTTTTCCGCTGTAATAAGCAAAACCCTGAGACCGAAATGCAAACATTTTCTTATGAGGCGAAAAAGCGCGTTTCTCCCGCAATAAAAACCGCAAAGCCAAAAGTGTTAATTCCGGTTTTCCCCGGTACAAACTGCGAGTATGACAGTGCAAAGGCAATGAACGACGCGGGCGCCGAGTCCGAAATATTCGTTATAAACAACCTTACCGCCGAAAATGTTGCAAAAAGCGTTGAAAAATTTGCAAACAGCCTTAAAACCGCGCAAATGGTATTTATCCCCGGCGGATTTTCAGGAGGAGACGAGCCTGACGGCAGCGGTAAATTCATAACCGCATTTTTCAGAAATGCCGCGGTTAAAGAACAGGTTACAGAGCTGTTAAATAACAGAGACGGACTTATGTGCGGTATATGCAACGGTTTTCAGGCACTGATAAAGTTAGGCCTTGTACCTTACGGCAGGATAATTGATACAGATGAACACTGCCCGACTCTTACATACAACATAATTGCCCGCCACCAATCTAAAATTGTGAGAACTCGCATTGCCTCAAATAAATCACCGTGGCTGTCGGCTGCCGAAGTGGGCGATATATACAGTGTTCCGATCTCTCACGGCGAGGGCAGATTTATAGCCGATGACAAGCTGATAAAACAACTTGCCGAAAACGGACAGATTGCCACACAGTATGTTGATGAAAACGGTTTGGCGACAAATGATATCCGTTTTAATCCGAACGGGTCAAATTATGCAATTGAGGGTATAACCTCTCCAGACGGCAGGGTGTTCGGAAAAATGGGGCATTCGGAAAGATACGCTCACGATCTCTATAAGAATGTTCCGGGTAATTATGATATTAAAATGTTCCGCTCGGCCGTAAATTATTTTAAATAATTATTTTTGCATTTTAGAAGCGGATATCAACTATTCTTATCAATAAATTTTTATTTTATTGATTTAACTGTTGACTTTATTCGCTTTAAGTGATAGAATGCATTTAACAAAAAATCTTTAAGCTTGGTGCTGTGACACCGACAAGATTGTTATAAATGACTGTTTATCAGTCTGCTTTCTTGTGTTTACAGCCTGCTTTTTTAAAAAGCAGGCTTTTTTAGGAGTAGATTATGATAATTAAAAATGCCTTTGTTTACAAAAACAACAAAATAAAATCGGAGAATTACGAATTATCGGTCGGTAATGCCGGCTTTATTTCCGATTTTAAAAATATTTATATTTTTCCGGCTTTCTGTGATGTTCATGTTCATTTCAGGGAACCGGGATTTTTTTACAAGGAAACAATAAAAACCGGCTCGCTTGCGGCGGCAAGGGGCGGATATACAGATGTTTGCACAATGCCGAACCTTAATCCTGTGCAGGACAGCATTGAAAATATAAAGGATCAAATAAGAATAATCGAAAAGGACGCTGCGGTTCGAGTTCATCCATATGCCGCGATAACCGTGGGAGAAAAGGGCGAAACACTCACCGATACGGAATCCTTGGCTCCATACTGCATAGCGTTCTCGGACGACGGCAGAGGCTTACAAAATGAAAATATAATGCGCAGCGCTATGATAAAAGCAAAAAAACTCGACAAAATAATAGCCGCCCACTGCGAGGACAACTCGCTGCTTGCGGGCGGATATATCCATAACGGCGAATATGCCCGACTGCATGGGCATAAGGGTATTTGCTCCGAAAGTGAGTGGAAACCGATTGAAAGAGATTTAAGGCTTGCAAAGGAAACAGGCTGTAAATACCATGTATGCCATATTTCCTGCAAAGAAAGCGTTGAGCTTATCCGCAGAGCCAAGTCTGACGGTACGGATGTAACATGTGAGACTGCGCCGCACTATTTGGTGTTTAACGATATGGATTTAAAAGAAAGCGGCAATTTTAAAATGAACCCGCCTATAAGGAGCGAAGAGGATAGGCAGGCGCTTATACGCGGCTTACAGGACGGAACAATAGATATGATAGCAACCGACCATGCACCGCACAGCTTCGAGGAAAAATCAAGAGGACTTGAAAAAAGTCTTATGGGTGTTGTGGGACTTGAGACAGCCTTCCCTGTGCTTTATACCTGTCTTGTAAAAACAGGAATTATACCGCTTGAAAAGCTTATAGAGCTAATGTCTGTAAATCCGAGAAAACGGTTTGGCTTATCTCAAACAAACGATATATGCGTTTATGATTTGCAAAGCACATATAATATAGACCCGAATGAATTTAAAAGCAAGGGCAAAAGCACACCGTTTGACGGAATGATGGTAACAGGCAAAAACTTACTTACAGTATGCGGAGGAAAAGCAGTATGGAATATAACAGAAAATTAGTACTTGAAGACGGCGGCGAATATTACGGTACAGGCTTCGGCTATACGGAAGATGCAGTGTGTGAAATAGTATTTAACACCTCTGTAGTGGGGTATCAGGAAATAATATCCGACCCCTCTTACACACATCAAGCTGTCGTTATGACCTACCCGCTTATAGGAAACTACGGCACAGCCGATGAAGACTACGAAACCAAAATCCCTACTATAGGCGGACTAATAGTAAGAGAATATAACGATCTGCCTTCTAACTTCCGTTATACCAAAACTCTTTCGGAGGTAATGGAAGAATATAAAATACCGGGGCTTTCGGGAATTGACACACGGAAGCTGACAAGAAGCATCCGCGATTTAGGCTCGCGCCGCGGTATTATAACAAATGCCGATACACCGACCGAAGCGGCGATTGAAAAAATCAAAAATACACCGGTTCCGCACAACGCGGTTGCGAAGGTAAGCTGCAAAAAACGCCGCTATTCAAGAACGGCTAATGCAAAATACAATGTTGTGGCAATTGACTGCGGAATAAAGCTTAACATTATCCGTTCGCTTAATGCGCGCGGATGTAACGTAACGGTAATACCGTATAACACCCCTGCCGCGGAGGTTGAAAAAATGAAACCGGACGGCATTTTTCTTTCAAACGGTCCCGGAGACCCTGAGGATGTTATACCCGTAATAGATTTAGTAAAAAAACTAAAGGGCAAATACCCCATTTTCGGGATTTGTTTAGGGCATCAGATGATATGCCTTGCATGCGGAGCCAAGACATATAAATTAAAATTCGGCCACCGCGGCGGAAATCATCCTGTCAAAAACCTTGAAACGGGAAAAATTGAAATAACCTCGCAAAACCACAGTTACGCCGTAAACGAAAAGAGCCTTGAAAACACAGGGCTTAAGGTTACCCACATAAATCTGCTTGATAATACAGTAGAAGGCGTAAGCGATGAGAAATCAAAAATGTTCAGCGTGCAGTACCACCCGGAAAGCGCACCGGGTCCTCAGGACAGCACCTATTTATTTGACAAATTCACTTCTCTTATGGAGGAAAATAAAAATGCCGAAAAGAACCGATATTAAAAAAATACTTGTAATTGGCTCCGGTCCTATTGTAATAGGTCAGGCGGCGGAGTTTGACTATGCGGGAACGCAGGCGTGTTTGGCACTTAAAGAAGAAGGATATGAGGTTGTTTTGTGCAATTCAAATCCGGCAACAATAATGACCGACACATCTATTGCAGACAAGGTATATATGGAGCCTTTGAATCTTGAATATCTTGCAAAAGTAATACGATATGAGCGCCCCGACGCAATACTTCCGGGTATAGGCGGTCAAACAGGGCTTAACCTCGCTATGCAGCTTGAGAAAAAGGGCGTTTTGAGCGAGTGCAACGCAGAACTTTTAGGAACCTCAAGCCGCAGCATCGAGCGTGCTGAGGACAGAGAACTTTTTAAAGAACTCTGCGAGGAAATAGGCGAGCCGGTCTTACAATCGGTAACAGCGGAAAGCATTGAAGAAGGTCTTGCGGCCGCTGATGAGATCGGCTACCCCGTAGTTTTGCGTCCCGCATTTACCTTGGGCGGTACAGGAGGCGGCTTTGCGGATAACGAGATTGAGTGTGCCGAAATATTAAGGGGAGCTTTGGAGCTTTCGCCTGTTCATCAGGTTTTGGTGGAAAAAAGCATAAAGGGCTACAAGGAAATCGAATATGAAGTGATGCGCGACGCAAACGACACCGCAATTACCATATGCAATATGGAAAACGTTGACCCTGTGGGTATTCACACGGGCGACTCTATTGTAGTATGTCCGTCGCAGACACTTACCAATAAAGAGTACCACATGTTGCGTGACAGCGCACTTAAAATCATACGCGCACTCAAAATTGAAGGCGGATGCAATGTGCAGTTTGCGCTTGACCCGCTTTCATTCAACTACTATCTCATTGAGGTAAACCCCCGCGTCTCGCGCTCCTCTGCCCTTGCAAGCAAAGCGAGCGGCTACCCGATAGCGCGTGTTTCAGCCAAAATATCCGTGGGTATGCACCTCGATGAAATCATGTTAGCTAATACCCCCGCTTCCTTTGAGCCGACGCTTGATTATATAGTAACCAAAATGCCGCGTTTCCCGTTTGATAAATTTTCTTCGGCAAACAACAAGCTTTCAACTCAGATGAAAGCCACAGGCGAAGTAATGAGCATAGGCAGAACGGTTGAAGAAAGTCTGCTTAAAGCTGCAAGGTCGCTTGAAATAGGCGTTAATCATCTTTATATGAAAAAATTTACAGGTTTTTCGGATGATGAAATGCTGAGTTATATAAAGGACGGCTCTGATGACCGTATTTATGCAATAGCCGAGCTTTTGCGCCGAAAAACCGATATAGGAATGATATGCAACGCCACAAGAATAGATATGCTTTTCCTTGAAAAAGTGAAGAATATAGTAAAAATCGAAAATAAATTAAAAGAGCATATAGGTGACACAAATACGCTGTATACCGCTAAAAAATTTGGCTTTTCGGATGAATTTATCGGCAGGCTATGGGGTATGACAGGTGAGGATATTTACAGAATAAGAGAAAAGCACGAAATGTTTCCGGTTTATAAAATGATTGACTCCTGCGCTTCGGAATTTGAAAGCTATATTCCTTATTTTTACTCGACATACGAGGACGAAAACGAATCTATCATATCAGACAAAAAGAAAATTATAGTTTTAGGCTCAGGGCCTATAAGAATAGGACAGGGAGTTGAGTTTGATTACTCCACCGTGCATGCGGTCACTACAATCAAAAAATCGGGCTATGAGGCAATTATTATAAACAATAATCCCGAAACCGTTTCGACCGATTACACCTGTTCTGACAAGCTCTACTTTGAGCCTCTTTGCACAGAAGATGTTATGAACATTATCCACCACGAAAAGCCTTTGGGTATCATAGCTTCCTTAGGCGGACAGACAGCCATAAATTTAGCCGAAAGCCTTAAAAATCGCGGGGTTAAGATAATAGGTACCGACTGTGACGCAATAGACCGCGCCGAAAATCGGGATTTATTTGAAAAGGTGTTAAAGGAGCTTAATATTCCCCAACCGCAGGGCAAGGCGGTAACAAAAATCGAGGACGGTGTAAAAGCCGCTTCCGAAATAGGCTATCCTGTGCTTGTGCGCCCTTCATTCGTGTTGGGAGGAAGAGCTATGCAAATAGTTGCCGATGAAGAACATCTGCGCCGTTATCTGCGCACCGCGGTTGAAATTGACGAGGATAAGCCTGTACTTGTTGATAAATATATTTCGGGCAAGGAACTTGAAGTTGACGCAATTTGCGACGGTAAAGATGTTTTTGTCCCCGGAATTATGGAGCTTGTAGAGCGCACGGGAATACACAGCGGCGACTCGATAAGCGTGTACCCGACCTTCAGCATAAGTGAGAAAGTTCGTGAGACCGTTCTTGATTATACGAAGCGTTTAGGGCTGGGAATCGGTATAATAGGACTTTATAATATTCAGTTTATTGTTGATGAAAACGACCGTGTGTTTATAATTGAAGTAAACCCGCGCTCATCAAGAACAGTTCCCTTCCTTTCAAAGGCTACGGGCTTTAGCCTTGCCGATATTGCAACTCTTGTGATTTTGGGCAAGAGCCTTAAAGAACAGGGTTTCGATAATATTTATCCCGGTGACAAAAAGCGCTGGTATGTAAAGGCCCCTGCGTTTTCTTTCTCAAAGCTCCACGGTCTTGACGCATACCTATCTCCCGAAATGAAATCCACCGGCGAAGCAATAGGCTACGACGATAAATTGACCCGCGCACTTTACAAGGCGCTGAAAGCCAGCGGAATGAATGTTATGAATTACGGTACGGTTCTTGCCACTGTTGCCGACAAGGATAAGGAAGAGGCACTGCCGCTAATACGCCGCTTCTACAATATGGGCTTTAACATTCAGGCAACTGCAGGCACGGCTGAATTTTTAAAGAAAAACGGAATACGCACCCATGCGGTAGGCAAACTAAGTGATGGAAGCCGTGAAATAACCGACGCCATAAGGCAGGGCTATGTAACCTATGTTATAAACACGAGGGATATGAACTCCTCAGGTGTGCTGTCTGACGGATATGAAATCCGCCGCTGTGCAGTTGAAAACAATGTCACAATGTTTACATCGCTTGATACTGTCAAAGTGCTGCTTGATGTGCTTGAAGAAACCACTCTCGGAATATCCACAATAGACGCTTGAAAGGAAACACAATGAAACAGGATTTTTATGAAGTTTTACAAAATGAACAAATAGCCTCTTCGGTTTTTAAAATGGTGTTGGCGGGCGAAACATCTCACATTACCTCAGCGGGACAGTTTGTGAATATTAAAGTACCTGAGTTTTACCTGCGCCGTCCTATCTCAATATGCGACTGGGACGACAAAAGCCTTACAATCATTTACAAAACAGCCGGCGACGGAACAAAAGCTTTAAGTAAAGTGAAAAAAGGTGAAAGGTTGGACCTTTTAATAGCCCTGGGCAATGGGTACGATACCTCTCTTTCAGGTAACCGGCCCTTGCTTATAGGCGGTGGCGTGGGTGTTCCGCCACTGTTCGGGCTGTGCAAAAAGCTTATCTCGGAAAATAAGACCGTAAGCGTAATTCTTGGCTTTAATACGAGGGCGGAAATAATTTTGGAGGATGAGTTCAAAACGCTTGGCGCAAATGTTGCCGTTACCACGGCGGACGGGTCTTACGGACTTAAAGGCTTTGTAAATGCCGCAATGGAACACGCCGATTACAGTTATTTTTACACCTGCGGTCCGAAGCCGATGTTGAAAGCCGTGTATGACGCCGCAAAAACAAGCGGTCAGTTCAGCTTTGAAGAGCGTATGGGCTGCGGCACGGGTGCCTGTATGGGTTGCACCTGCAAAACAAAGCAGGGACCGAAGCGCGTTTGCACCGAGGGTCCCGTGTTTTCAAAGGAGGAAATAGAATGGTAAATCTGTCCGTTAACCTGTGCGGTACCGAGCTTGAAAATCCCGTAATTCCGGCAAGCGGCACATTCGGCTTCGGCTATGAGTTCACAAGGTTTTACGATATAAATATTTTAGGCTCGATTTCGCTCAAAGGCACCACAAAAGAGCCGCGTTTCGGCAACCCGACGCCCAGAATTGCCGAGTGCCCTCAGGGACTTTTAAATGCTGTCGGACTGCAAAATCCGGGAGCAGAAAAGGTTTTAAATCACGAGCTTAAAACTCTTAAAGCGGTTTACAAAAAGCCGGTTATGGCGAATGTAAGCGGTTTTTCGGTCGATGACTATGTTTCGGCTGTAAAAATTCTGAGCGGTGATGATAGTATAGGCTGGTTTGAAATCAACATTTCATGTCCTAATGTTCATGGCGGCGGGCTTGCTTTCGGTACAAATTCCGAAAATGCCGCGGCGGTTACAAAGGCAGTAAGGGCAGTTACAAACAAACCGATAATTATTAAGCTTTCACCAAATGTCACCGATATTACCGAAATAGCCAAAGCGTGTGAGGCTGAAGGGGCGGACGGCATATCTCTGATAAACACTCTGCTCGGTATGAAAATTGACCTGAAAACAAAAAAGCCCCTGCTCGCAAACAAGACAGGCGGTCTTTCGGGCCCCGCGGTAAAGCCCGTGGCGATAAGAATGGTGTATGAGGTATATGAGGCAGTAAAAATACCAATCGTGGGAATGGGCGGAATAGCCACTGCCGATGATGTTTTGGAGTTTATGTTAGCTGGTGCCACAGCAACAGAGGTGGGTGCCGCTAATCTTGTAGACCCGTATGCCTGTAAGAAAATCATAGAAGAACTGCCTTTTGCAATGGAAAAATACGGCATAACTAATTTAAACGAAATTATAGGAGGAGCACATAATGGGTAAGGATGTAATTATAGCATGTGACTTTGCGGATAAAAAATCATGTCTTGAATTCTTGGATGAATTTGAGGGCAAAAAACCGTTTGTAAAAATAGGTATGGAACTTTTTTATGCCGAGGGTCCTGAAATCGTAAGAGAAATTAAGGCAAGAGGTCATAAAATATTTCTGGATTTAAAGCTGCACGATATACCGAATACCGTAAAAAAATCAATGGCGGTGTTATCGCGTCTCGAAGTTAATATGTGTAACCTGCACGCGGCAGGCACTTCAGCTATGATGACAGCCGCAATAGAAGGACTGACAAGAGCAGACGGCACACGCCCTCTGCTTATAGCAGTAACACAGCTTACTTCTACAAACGAGGATGCAATGCATAAGGATTTACTTATAACAGGTAAAATGGAAGATGTGGTTATGCACTACGCAAAAAACGCAAAAAACGCCGGACTTGACGGCGTGGTATGCTCTCCGCTTGAGTCACCGACAGTACATAATGCCTGCGGCAAGGGCTTTTTGACCGTAACTCCGGGTATACGCTTTACAGACGGCGATAATGGCGACCAATCGCGTGTTACCACCCCTGAGAAGGCAAGAAAATTAGGCAGCGACTACATAGTAGTGGGCAGGCCTATAACCGCCGCACAAGACCCTGTTGCGGCTTACGAGCGCTGTATCAGAGAATTTTTACTTTAGTTAAAGTCTCTGTGCCTTTCCGTTTAAAAGTGAGGCGGCATTCGTAAAATGCGACGGCCGGGCTGCTGTAAGCCGAAAAGCTCTGACGTAAACAAATATTTCCCGCTTCACATCAATTTTTTTAAAGATGGAGTTATTAAAATGCAAAATTACAAATACGAATTTATTGAATTTTTAGAAAATGCCGGAGTGCTTAAATTCGGCGATTTTACAGCAAAAAGCGGCAGGAAAATACCATATTTTATAAATGCCGGTGAAATTAAAACCGGCGACCAAATCAGAAAATTGGGCAAGTATTACGCAAAAGCATATTTTGAAAAAATCGGGGATAAAAAAACCGTGCTTTACGGCCCCGCTTATAAAGGAATTCCAATAGCAGTATCGGTGGCGGTTGCGCTTTCCGAAAGCGGACTGGATGTTCCTTTTTTCTTCAACCGCAAAGAGGAAAAGGAACACGGAGAGGGCGGCATTTTTATAGGATACAAACCCGAATACGGCGAAGAAGTAGTTATTGTAGAGGATGTTATAACCGCCGGTACTGCGATACGGGAAAGTATGTCTGTTTTGTCAAAGCTTAAGGGTGTAAAGGTTTCGGCAGCCTTTGTTATGGTAGATCGCTGTGAAAAGGGACAGTCCGAAAAATCGGCTATGGCGGAGGTAGGTGAGCAATTCGGATTTCCGGTATATTCAATAGTTAATGTTTACGACATTATAGAATACCTTGAAGAAAATGAAAAAAACCGTGAGAATGTGGAGCGCATAAAGAATTATCTAAAAACCAACGGTGCAAAGGAATGGTAATGTAAATGAAAAGTCTTATAGATATTTCCGAACTTACAACGACCGAAATTGAAGAGCTGATAGGCATTGCCAATGATATTATAGCAAACCCCGGAAAATACAGCGAAAAATGCAAGGGCAAGAAGTTGGCAACCCTGTTTTTTGAGCCTTCCACCAGAACGCGATTAAGCTTTGAGGCGGCAATGTTGGAACTCGGCGGCAGTGTTTTGGGCTTTTCAGAGGCGCAAAGCTCTTCTGCTGCAAAGGGTGAAAGTGTGGCAGATACTGCGAAAGTTGTTTCCTGCTATGCCGATATAATAGCAATGCGCCATCCTAAAGAGGGCGCTCCGCTTGTAGCGGCAAGAGATGCAGATATACCTGTTATAAACGCAGGTGACGGAGGACATTGCCATCCGACTCAGACACTTGCCGATCTTCTCACAATATACCGTGAAAAAGGTGGGTTTGATAATTTAACTGTTGGCTTTTGCGGCGACCTTAAATTCGGCAGAACAGTACATTCGCTCATATCCGCACTCATACGTTATAAGGGGGTTAAATTTGTTTTTATTTCTCCTGACGAATTAAAACTGCCGGGCTATGTTAAGGATAAGCTTGATGCAGAGAGCGTGGATTACACCGAGACCAACAGCCTTGAAAACTCTATTGCCGACCTTGATATACTTTATATGACCCGTGTGCAAAAGGAACGCTTTTTCAACGAGGAGGATTATCTGCGCCTCAGAGACTCATATATTTTAACCTCTGAAAAAATGGCTCTCGCAAGCGAAAAACTGCGCGTTCTGCACCCTCTGCCGCGCGTCAACGAA
This sequence comes from uncultured Eubacteriales bacterium, assembly GCA_934466515.1. GTDB lineage: Bacteria > Bacillota > Clostridia > Oscillospirales > Acutalibacteraceae > UBA737. The sequence continues at coordinate 28,700 of CAKSLH010000002.1, read as the reverse complement.
ATCAGCGTAGTTGTAGACAAAGACCCTCGAGCCTGTTATTTTAAGCAGGTGCTTTACGGAAAATATATGCGCATGGCGCTTATTTTAAAGCTTTTGGAGGCAGAGCAATGAACATTGACGCAATTAAAAACGGAATCGTAATAGACCATATAATAGCCGGCAAAGGTATGGAGATATACCGTCTTTTGGGGCTGGAAGCGCTTGATTGCTCGGTGGCGCTTATAAAAAATGCTGCAAGTAAAAAAACCGGTAAAAAAGATATCATAAAAATAGACTCCGACTTTGATGTTGACACCGATATTTTAGGATTTGTAGACCCAAATGTTACGGTAAACATAATAAAAGACGGACAGATTAAAGAGAAAAAAACATTAGAGCTTCCGCAGGAGCTTAAAAATGTTTTAAAATGCAAAAACCCGCGCTGTATATCCTCGACTGAGCAGGAGCTGCCGCATATATTCCGCCTTACTGATAAAGAGCGCCGTATCTACCGCTGCATTTACTGTGAATCCAAAGCTTAAAAAAAATGTATTTAGGTTTTAGTATCTGTCCGCATTGTATTTGGGGTGCGGACATAATTCCCATATAACAAGAATAATCCTTACTATATATAGTTTAACTGACTCTTCATCGGGATGCCTTATGCATTTTAAAAATAAACGACAGCTTTCAGATATCTCATTATTTCGAGTTTATATATTTAATATAGAAGGTGTCTCCATCTTTAATTGGTTGTTCATCAATAGAATAATTGCACTGCTTATCACCCAGGTAAAAAGACCAATATGTTTTATCTGTCTCATAGTCAGCTTTCACACCGTTTACCGTATTGACGTAAAGACCGAACTCTCCCTCTGTTCCTTCTATTTTGAGATCCTTCATTTCTTCCAGTGCTTCACGCAGATATTCGGCATCCGTCCTGGTCTTATATACCGTTTCTTTCCCTTTATCATCAACAACTATCACGTTAATTGCCTTGCTGCCATTCACGGCATTAGGTGCAAATATCACATATAAAATCCCTGCCACTGCCACAATTAACATGGATATAACTGCTACTAAAATTTTTTTATTGCCGTTACTCATTTTTTGCCTCCTTAATAATTATCTACGATAAAATATACCGTATTTCTATATTTGCGTAATCTCTTTTCAACTAATTTGAAACAGATTCTGCGTTAAATATCTTCCCGTTCACATGAAGATTTTCAATATATCCTCCGCCAAACAGTGTATGCGTTCTCGGAGCACCGGAATCATAACGGAATCCGTTCAAAATCCAGACGGAATCAATGAGTTGAATGGCTCCGAAGATAGACGGCCACACACCGGAGACCGCAGGTTTGTTATCACTTGTATATGCCTCGGCTATGAATTGTGCACGAACAACATCTCTCACAGAAGATTCTGCAAGTGCACAAGCCTCTGTTGTATAACCATTATCCATCAAGCCGTAAATCGCATACATGATTTCCTCCAGCCTTACCCCTCCGAATCCGCAGAACGTTTTTCGGATATCGAAATCGTCAAGCATTTCCCGATACAACTTTTCATCAAATGATTTCTTTAATTCCGGTATGTACAGAGCTTTCGTAAAGGGGAATTACAATGTCCGCCAAAAACAAATACACATCTGAATTTAAAAAGACTATAGTAAATCTATATCATTCCGGAAAAAGTTATGCTCAGATACATAACGAATACGGAGTATCCTCAAGCGCTTTGTCCAAATGGGTAAAGCTTTATTCTGAAGTAAAAATTGATGATGACACTGTTATCAGCGCACAGCAAATCAAAGAATTACAAAAGCGTAACGCATAGCTTGAGGAAGAAAATCTCATATAAAAAAGCAATTGCAATATTCACTCCGCACTCAGACAACGATTGATTGCGGTAAAAGCTCTTTCAAATCAACATTCAATCACCACTCTTTGCAGAATTCTCCGTGTAAACAGAAGCACATATTACAAATGCCGCCTAAGCTTCCTCAAATTAAGACGGATGACAGCAGCTGTATCAATCTGCTTGCCAAAAACTTTAATCAACCCGCTCCGAATATGGTTTGGGTATGTGATTTCACCTATATCCGGGCTGCAAGCAGGTTTTATTATCTGTGTGCTGTTTTAGATCTGTTTGCAAGGAAAATAGTTTCCTTCAAGTTATCTGACAGAATTAATACTAAACTTGCCAAAGATACCGTTAACATTGCTTTAAGTACCACAGGCATGCCATACGGACTCATGCTTCATACTGACCGTGGGTTCTCAGTTCACCTCTGAAAAATTCAGGAAATATCTTGATTCTCTTAATATTGTTCAGTCTTTTTCCGCTAAAGGAGGCGTTGTTTATGCCCGTTTGATTTTTTTGCTGTCTACTTTATTGACATCGATCCAATCCGTATTTATATCAGATGCTGAGACTCCTGCAAGTAGACTTAAGCAAAGGATAATTGAAATAATCTGTATTGCCTTTGATTTTTTGTCATGCACTTATCTCCTGAATTTGATGTGTTTTGCAATTCCCGATATCTTTATATTTTCTGCATTTCCGGGGCATAATGGATATTCTCCCAAGCATGCAAAAATATACCACGCTGACATTGTTCCGTTATCCTCATCTCCCGGAAAGCCGTCATCCTCATAGGACATTGCTTCCAATGCCATCTTGTGCACCCAGTATCTTGCCTTTTCTACTTCTCCGAAATACGCATAGATATATGGCAGATGGAAACTTGGCTGGTTTGAAATCGCGCACTGACCGTAATCCTGCGCAGCCAATTCTGTCATCTCATGAATTTCAAATCCATATCCCGTCACCCGGTACAGCGGCGGTGCTGCAAAGAGTTCATCAAGCTTAGAAAGCAGCTTATCTTTGCCTCCATAGAGTTCTGCAAGACCATCAAGGTCATGTGGAACAAAAAAGGTGCTCTGCCATGCAGAGGCTTCTGTATACTCTCCACCCCACATATATGGGTCAAAATCATCCGTCATGTTCCCTTTGGTATCTCTTCCTCTCATAAATCCGGTTTCGGCATCAAAAAGGTTTGCGTAATTCTTCGCCCTCTTAGCATACTCTGCTGCAATCACCTCTCTACCCAGGACCTTAGCTACTACGCTGATACACCAGTCTCCGTAAGCTGCATCCAGAGTAAGATTCACGCTTTCCTTCTGCTCATCACGCGGAACATAGCCGTACTTCACATAGGATTCTGCTCCGTTTCGTCCATAGCGCGGATGAGGTGCATTGTGATTTGCATGATGCAGCATACCTTCCAAAGCATCCTCCCATGTTTTCCTGTTGCCAATTCCGTTGACCACTGCTGTTGCAATCACTGCATCTATCAATGTAGAAGGCATGCAGCCCACTTCTCCAATGGAAGGCCAGCGCGGAAGCCACCCGCATTCGCGGTAATCATTCACAAACCCTTCTAACATCTCTGCGAACTCTTCTCGCGCAATTTTTGTAAATAAAGGATACACTGTACGGTAGGTATCCCAAAATCCGTTATCCGTATAACGCGGTCCCTCATGAACACTTCCGTCAAAGGGCGTATAATGAATCATTTTTCCATTTCTGTCATATTCGTAACACTTGTGAGGGAATAGAAAGGTGCGCCAAAGACAAGTATAAAATGTCTTTTTCGTCCGCTCATCTTCAAATTCCGCTTCGATTCTTTCCAGATGCTCTTCCCAGATTTCATTGTTTTCCTTCAAGACCTCATCAAAAGATTTCTCACCGATTTCCCGGTCGATTGCCAGCACTGCCAGTTCCGCAGAGATATAAGAAGTACCGATAGAAAATTCCACATCTTTGACATTAAAATAAATGTGAAGATGTCCTTTTTTTGTGCCGTTATCCGCGCTTAATTTGGTTCTTGTAAAATCCACAGAACCATCTGGAAACCGTAGCACAAAGTACATGTTAAAATTCTTTGCATCATCCATGCTGTGGCCGTCAATCACACCGATAATCTCGCTCTTTTCTTCATCTATCCGATAAGCATAATTCCCCATCACCGGCAACAGTGACAGGCAGGACTTACGGTCCGTCTTAAAACTCAAGCGACCCTTACCGCCTCGCTCTGTTGGCGTTATCTTGAACTGACACATAGGACGCAGAAAATGGATATTTATCAAGGATGGCGTAAGAACAGCTTCCCGTGGGCGATATCCTCCGAATGCCCAGCGGTAATCATCCGCAATTACATCATTCTGCGGCAGCATTAGGAAGGTTCCATAATCGTTAATCCAAGGACTCGGCTGATGAGTTAAACGAATTCCTTCAATACAGTGGTCTTCCGGATAGTAAAACCACTGTTCATTAGCCCCATTAGTCTGTGGTGCAAAAGCTGCCATTCCAAAAGGACGCTGTACCAGCGGCAGTGTATTGCCGCATGAAAACCGTTTTGTAGATTTTGTTCCCTGTTTGATATTGACTAAATTGATTTTTGACATTACATATTCCTCTATTTCTCATTTTTGTACTTTCAGTATATAAAATTGAACTATAAACCCGCCTTGCGACGTTTTTACAAACTATTCCTGTAAAAACGCCGCAATGGTATCTCAATATTTTATTAGTTTGCCTCAGTCGGAACGGAATCAATAAGCATGATTGAGTCAAAAGCCATAACCTTTTCATGTTGGCTGTGATTGACTCCAAATCCAAAGAACAGCGTCAAATTTTTCCAATCAAATAAGACTTATGCGTAGCGATCTATACCTCCAGCTATATTAAAGTCTGGATCTATGTTAAGACATATCGTAAATTATGGATCTAAGTTCATGTTGTTCAAATTGCGGACACCGAATTTCAGAAAAGTAAACTGGGTTACAACTAATATGAATGCAACTAAAACTGATAAACACTTTTTCATACCGGTTTGCTCCTCTCTCCTTGATTTCACAATATTTTCATAACAAAATCATAGCATCAATTATTATTCTTCAACAGTAAAGCTTCTTATTTTTTCGTAAAATATTCTTACTTATTTGAAAAATAAAGTAATAATTTCTTTTGCTCTTATCGCCAACACTACTGTATGATCTGCAATGGCAATCTCTTCTCTCGCATTCTCCTTCATATTTGTCTTCCAAACTCTCTTCACAGCAAGACCATTAAAACGAATCACAGCCTCATTTTCTACCTCTTTCATGTTAAAGAATCGCAGAACATAGCCTGTTCGGTCAAAGGATTTCTTTAATGCTGTTACTTGCAGTCCCTTACCTTCAAGTGCAATTCCGCTCTCGCTACATGCAAGCGTGATATCCCCATACGGAACATCCTGATAGAAGATTTCTGCTATGCTGGTATCCTGCACCGCAGTGCGTCCGCCCATGAACTTATGGGTATCCACCGGTTCACACTGTACCATCATCGGATTTTGGAATGATTTTGCCTCAAATGCAGCCTTCTCTGCAAACTCACCTCCTGTCTGCGGCAGAATTGAGAATTCGCACCGTATTTCACGTAAGCACTGGTTTTCCGGAATTGCCCACTCATCGTCACAGGCTTCATCTCCGGCTGATATTTTACCAGTAGAACGAACCAGTGCAAAGGCAAGAGTACCTTGTTCACTCTGCAGGTTTTCATACCCATAAATTCCACGGTTTAATATAGCTACGGACAACTTCTCATCCCCAATTGCCGTCATACCGGAATTGTGCTCCGTTTCATTGCAGATTTGCTTTTTAATATCCCATTTGTTTCGTGCAATCAAATCAAACGGTGATGTACTTACTGCCATATCACAGTTTAAACCTGTACGTACCAGCGCACACATTCTGTGTTCTTTTGCTTTGTTCGTAAATACAAATGTCACATCCAGTGATTTCGCTTCTTTTTTCAAAGTAAGAATGATATCCAGCGGCATGGTTACGGTCTCTTCGCTTCTTCTCCGGTTTGCTTTATCAAGATATGCCGGAAGAGTCACCTCATAATGCATACGCAGTCTGCCAAGATAAGAATCCGTCTCTTCTATGCTGATAACCGGTATAAACCCGCTGACATCCACAGGTACATCCCCAGCAAGTGGCAGATAATTATAAGCTTCTCCTGCATCTGCGGAATCGTTGATTCTTAACACATCTTCAAAGATATGTCCGCTTTCTTTATGGAACAAATTTACAGTTCCATTTGCTGAAACTGTCACCTTCAGATTATTATTTTCAAGGCAATACTCCTGTTTCTGCTCAAATCCAATCGTATTACCAAATTCATATTCTGTAGTTTCATGATTAGTTTCTACTCGATAAGAAACGAAACCAAACGCCGGTACATTTTCTGCCAATATGCGAACCTTGTAGCGCACCGTATCTACCATTCCCGGAAGATTGATGGGAGAAAATACAGATTTTGCCAATTTCTCAGTATCCAATACGAGGAAGGGTACTTCCATGCCATTTTCATCTGTAATCCGGATTCCCTGCGGTTCATCCTCCGCCACCACATCAATCACAGCGTCAATGACTTCGGTTCGGCTCTTCTCCAAGCTGTTAAATACCACAATCTGATAATCCTCTTTCGCAAGGTTCCTGTGTACATGAGCAGCCAACTGCTTCATGCCGCGGCGAAGAAGTTCTTTACCCATCTCTTCGATATTTTCAAAACGGTCTTCCATATGACGATGAACCGCGTCTGTGCTGCAGCCACAGATACTGTCATGTGCGTGATTTCGAATCAGCATCTTCCAGAGATAATCAAGATGACCGGAAGGATATACACCATTCATGCCGGATAGTTCCAGTAGTGCATACAATGGCTCTAAGCAGTTTTCCAGCATATTCTGAAGCTCGCAATTTTTCGTCTTTAAATAAACACGGGAAGAAACCGTATCCTTCAAGAGATTTCCGGTAGTACCCTGCATCAGTTCTCCTACTTCTGTAGGCATCTCTTCCTTTATCTTAGCCCCTCTCACCAATTTTGCATAATTTTCCAAACTGGTCTGATAGATTTTCTCATCCTCCGGAAGCCTCTTTTGAATCTCATTAAGTATCGGCAATAAATCAGGCTGTGGCTCCAAGTGGTCTACCCCGTTCATCAAAAGGAGATACGGTGTTGTTGCAACTCCCTCAAAGGAATCACGGATATTCTCGGTAAGACGATACGCCTTATCAATATCAGCAGAGAAACGCTGCGCATTGTTATACCAGAAGCTCATGCAGATAGCAAGAACCCCCGAGCCATCCGGACTCTCCCAGTTGAATTCTGCAGGTTTGTTCTTGCCTGCGAACCATCCACCCGGCATTTCTTCAAAAGAATAATATCCTCTTCCGAACACACAGTGATCAATATCAAAGCCCCGTAAAATCTGTGGAAGCTGAGAAATCAGTCCAAACTGATCAGGTGTATAACCCGTCTTGCCGCAACGTCCCATATCCTCCGCCTGCTTCGTCCCAATCAGAAGATTACGAATAGTCGATTCACCGCTGGTAAGGAAGAAATCATTCTGCACATACCAGGGTCCTGCCAGAATACGTCCCTCACGGATATACTGACAGCACTTCTCTTTCATCTCCGGTCTTACTTCCCAGTAATCCTCAAACACAATCGTCTGTGCATCCATGTGAAAAATATAACTCGGATTTTTATCAAGAATCTTCAATAAATTGTCAAATAAATCAATCAGGCGAATTCGAAACTGCTCCTGGGTCTGATACCACTCTCTGTCCCAATGGGTATGGGAAACAACACAATAATGTTTCATAGTTTATCCTTTCCGAAAAAGCGCCAAGGAGCAGCTCCGCTTTGAATCACACGAAACCGCATGTTCTTTGCTACAGTCAACCCTGACGCTTTTATTTGTTAATGATTTTTCTTATTTTATCGGATTCTTTCGAAACTCTTCCATCAACTCATCATACTTAAACCTGCAGAGAGCAACCACCTTGTCTGCTCCGCCGTAGGATATATAGACATATTCCTCATGAATATATGCACCTACCGGAAATACCACATTCGGCACATCTCCTGCCACCTCATAATCCTCTGTTGGCTCTAAAATCGGATACGGTAGCCTTGCAATTACTTTGCTTGGGTTCTCAAGGTCAAGAAGAGCTGCTCCTGCACGATAACAGAATGGTTCTCTGTCATCTGCAACTCCATGGTAAATGAACAGCCATCCTTCCGGTGTCTTAATTGGCGGAACACTTCCGCCAATCTTCTTATTCTCCCACTCGTATTCACTCTTCATAATTACTTTCTCATGAATCTTATCTTCATAGTGATCCCAATATTCAGGATCCAGCATATCCTCTAATTCATCAAAGTAATCAATTTGAATATCAGCTCCAATACGATGAATGTACACAATCTTGCCATTAATACGCTCTGGCAGGATAAATGCGTCCTTGTCCCAATCTGTTGTAGGAATGATACCAATCGGCTCCACTTTCTTGAAATCCTTGGTTCTTGCCATGCCGACTTTGCACAAATCAAGATCCCATCTCACAAAGAAAATAATATATTCTCCCTCGAATTCTACAATTCTCGGATCCTGTGAGTAAAGCGGTGTTTTAGGATCTTCAATATAATATTTGATAAATCCCTTGTCGTCCAGGTCAGATACAAGCTTTCCTTCCGGTGTAAGCTCTGCGTAGGACACAAAATCCTCTGCATACCGTATACCAGTCTTCTCTCCTGTCCAGACTCCGGTGGACTTGCTCCAGCGATACAGCATATGTACCTTATCGCCCTGCTTCACCATGCCCGCATTAAACTTGGCATGTTCTTTATCTTTCGGTGCCAATACGACGCCGAGTCTTTCTACAGATAACATAAATTACATACTCCGATATTTCTTATTTGCAAGGATTCTTTTTAAGTTCTTTCAGCAGCTCGTAATAGCTGAAACGGCAAAGAGCTACTACCTTATCTGCCCCGCCGTATGACAAATAGAGATACCCGTCATGTATGTATGCTCCAACCGGAAACACAACATTGCCCATGTCTCCCTTAACCTCATATCCCTCTTCCGGCTCCAAAATCGGATACGGCAGTCTTGCAATTACTTTGCTCGGATTCTCAAGGTCAAGAAGAGCTGCTCCTGCACGATAACAGAATGGTTCTCTGTCATCTGCAACTCCATGGTAAATGAACAGCCATCCTTCCGGTGTCTTAATTGGCGGAACACTTCCGCCAATCTTACGATTCTCCCACGGATATTCGCTCTTCATGACAACCTGCTCATGGATCTTCTCATTATAATGATTCCAGTACTCAGGGTCAATCATCTCGTCAAAGCTGTCGAAGTAATCAATCTGAATATTTGGCTCAATACGGTGAATGTACACAATCTTGCCGTTAATACGCTCCGGCAGAATAAATGCGTCCTTATCCCAATCATTGCTCGGAATAATTCCAATCGGCTCTATTTTCTTAAAATCCTTGGTTCTTGCCATACCTACACGGCAGATTTTCAAATCGTATCTTACGAAGAAAATAATATACTCTCCTTCAAATTCTACGATTCTCGGATCCTGTGCATAAACCGGAGTTTTCGGATTTTCAATATAGTACTTAATTAATCCCTGTTCATCCAGGTCTGATACAAGTTTCCCTTCCGGTGTAAGCTCTGCATAAGACACAAAATCATCCGAATACACAATACCGGTTTTCTTTTCGTTTGCATCTGTTGCGATGCCATTTTGTTTACTCCAACGATAAACCATATGTACCTTGTCGCCCTGTTTTACCATACCGGCATTAAACTTTGCATGGTTCTCGTCCTTAGGTGCTAATAATACACCAAGCCTTTCTACTGATAACATCTATATCATTCTCCGTTTTCTTAATTCAAAAATTTCCCTTGCTGCTATATTTCTATCCTTTTACTCCACCAAGAGTAATTCCTTCCACAAAATACCTCTGTGCAAAGAAATAAAGTACAATGATTGGAACAATTACAACAAGGTTTGCCGCACAAATTATATTCCAAGCCTTATAGGATCCGACCTTGAACTTATCAAAGAAGATATATAATCCATAAGCAAGAGTGTACTTTTTATCATCGTTGATATACAGAAGCGGACTGTAGAAGTCATTCCACGAAGCCGTAAACGAAAAAATTGCAACAGTGAATATGATTGCCTTTGAAAGTGGTACTGCAATCGTTGCAAAGATACGGAATTCGCCAGCTCCGTCAATCTGCGCAGATTCAAAAATCGATTTCGGCAAAGAATTAAAAAACTGCCGAATCAGGAACACATTGGTGATACCACCGCCTAAAAATGCGGGAATAATCATCGGCTTATAGGTATTAATCCATCCCATTCCACGATACATTTCATATAATGGGATCTGAAGTATCTGTCCCGGAATCATAATGGTTGAAAGCATAACGGCAAAAATAATTCCCTTATACTTAAAATCAAATCTTGCAAAGGCATACGCCACCAACGCGCTGGTCAACGTGATTCCAATCGTTGATGTAATCGTAATAAATAATGTGTTTATGAGATACTGTGTAAACGGGAATTCCGTAAATACAGTAACATAATTCTTTAATGTAAATTCTTTCGGTATCAAACTCGCCGGATTCATCTGTACATCTTCAAAGGTTTTTAAGGATGTCATAACCATTGTCACAATCGGGAGCAGAACCAGACAAGTTGAAATCACCAGAATAATATCAATCACAATTGTTGATTTTTTGATTTTTCTTCTATTCTTCATTTGTCTATTCTCCATCAAAATTTAAAAACTTCTTACTGAAAATGAAGTACAAACCTGTCATTGCAAGAATAATCACAAATAAAATCCATGCTAAAGCAGATGCATATCCAAGTTCATACGGAGAATTAAATGCAAGAGAAAATACATTCAACACATAAAAGTTCACCGGAACACCGGTACCTGTACCGCTGATTACATAGGCCTCCGTAAACACCTGAAGACCACCCACCAGACTCATCAATACGTTGTAGAACAGTACCGGCGAAAGCAGCGGAAGTGTGATCTTGAAAAATGTTGTAACTGCATTTGCTCCGTCCAGAGAAACTGCCTCATAATATTCCTTTGATATTCCCTGTAGTCCAGCCAAGTAAATAACCATCTTAGCACCAAAGGACCAGAATGACATGATAATAAGGGTCGGTATAACCGTTGTGTTTCCTTCCAACCATAACGGCACATTTTCAACCCCCAAGCTTCGAAGGATTGTATTTAAAAATCCGGTAGACGGATTAAAAATCCATGTAAACATGATAACCATAGATACTGCCGGAAGAATACTTGGTGCGTAAAAAATTGTTCTTAAAACATTTGAAAATTTTCCTTTTACATGATTCATCAAAAGTGCAGCCAAAAGACCGGTCACATTTACGGTCACAAGCGTTGCAATTGCATATATAAAAGATTTTCCAAGCGAATCCCAAACATAAACATCACCAAATGCTCTTATATAATTTTTCAGCCCCACCCATTCCGTAGGTTCGTATCCTAAAAGAGTTCGGTTCGTAAAGCTTAAAAACAGCGAGCGAAGAATCGGATATACAGACAGAACTGCAAAACCTATCAAACCCGGGGATGCAAACAGGAAAAAATATAATGCCTGTTTTCTTTTTCTTTTCATTAAAACTACTCCTTATTACACTTATCTGTAATTGGTTTTAATATACTTATTTGCATTATCGGTTGCATTCTTCAAGGCTTCGTCTACACCTTTGCCGCTCTGAATTGCTTTTTGCAACTCTGTCTCAATAATCTTTGTGATAACATAATTCGCATATTTCTGCTGCGGAAGAATCTTATTATACTTTACAGATTCATATACTGCTTCCAAATTCTGTGGAATCGGACGTTGTTCTGCCGGAACAGCCAAACGTTCTTCCTTTTCGGAAAGACGCGGAGAAATATAAGGATAGTTTTTCAGCTCTTCTCCGGTTCTCTTTCTTGTCAAGAACTTAATTAATGCCCATGCAGCCTCTTGAGACTTACTGTCCTTATGAATTCCAAATGCATTTACGGATAATTCTCCGGTGCGGTTACCGTTTACAGAAGGGATAAGCGTTACATCCCAGTTGAAATCCTTTACCTTCTTAAACTCGCCCCAATCCTTTAAATGTCCGCCATATGCCATTGCCGTCTTCTTTCCGGAAAATCCTCCCAATTCCTGCTGGCCTGTGACAAACGAAACCTTATTTTCACCGTACATCTTATCCATGTACCGCTGAAATCCTGCCTTTGCTTCCGGTGTATCGAGCGTTACGAGACCTTCTTCATTCATAATGTCTCCGCCTGCCTGACGCACATGAATCAGCCATTCGCCCCACCAGCCAATGGTGGAATAGCAACCCCACTGCGAATATTCTCCACCGCTCTTAACAGTAAGCTTCTTCGCTGCATTCATGAAATCATCATATGTCCAGTCATTTTGCGGATAGTCAAGCTTCGCATTTGCATTGGAAGGATTTGCATTGTATATATCAAATAAATCCTTATTATAATACAACAGAGATGTATTGAAAAAGTTCGGAATATAGTATGTCTTTCCGTCTTTCTTTAATAAATCCATAATTTCAGGCATAAAATCATCCACATCAACATCTGCATTATCACGCTTAATCAGCTCATCAAGTGGAACCAGGTATTTGTACTGGCTTAAGATATGAATATCTCCGCCTACGACGATATCTGGTGCTGTGCCGGAAGCCATCATGTTATCCTGCTTACCCTGAATCTGACCGCCACCAACCGGAACCGGTTTTACAGTATAGCCTTCCTCTTTATATTTCTCTTCAAACTCTGCGAACCATTCCTTATACATATCAAGGTCTGCGTTCTCAACTACCATCGTTACTTCCTTTCCTTTGGAAGCGCTTTTGCCGCTTTTGGTTCCGCCGCCACAGGCAGCTAACGTAAGCACTATGCCAAAACAGATTCCGAGTGAAATAAATTTTTTACTTATATTTTTCATTTCTTTAATTTACGGCGTCTTCACAGACATATCGTTGTAAAGACGCCATAGCTCTCCTTATTACTATATTTTCAAATAATTAAACAGTAATTGCTTAGTTTGCCGGGACTGCATCAACCAGTGCGATTCCATCGAAAGTTACGCTCTTTTCTGCTCCAAAGCCAACTCCTATTTCAAAGAACAGCTTTAAATCATTTCCGATAAACTTTTCTTCCGATACACCTTTTTCTGCTGCTAATGCTTTCAAATCAAAGTATACATCATATCCGCCATCCGCTCTTTCAAACTTACATAAATTCTGACCTTCGATTTTAAAGCCGACCCATTCGCCATTCTGATTCAGAATTTCAATTGTAAATCCTCCATCCCAGTTTGCCTTGAAATCGCTAATACCAAATTTAACAACATGCTTCTCTGATGTATTTAATGTGAAAAATTTATTTGTCTTTGCAAAATCACTGTTTGATGCTGCTTTTACAAGTGTCATTGTGTTGTTTTCAATCTTAATGCTGCCTTTATCGGCGGTCGGTTGTGACCAACCTTCTGTGGTCGTGAAGGCATCTACAACATACCCGTCTGTTTTATCCGGCTCCGGTGAGATTCCCGGAACGGCATCAACCAATCTGATTTCGTCAAAAGTTACACTCTTGTCAACAGGGTCATGGTTAACACCGATTTCAAAGAACAGATTTAAATCTTTCCCAATAAGATACTGTTTCTTTTCAGCAGTCACCATTTTATCCAAATCAAAATAAACATCAAATCCGCCATCAGCTCTATGGATTACTACCATATCTGCAACATTTGCAGAAGCAACTACCCAGCCAACTCCTTCTGGGGTATTCATGTTAATAATCTCTATTCTAAATCTGTCATCAGCATCATCCAAATTAATACCGGAGACTGCTTTAATGCCAAACTTAATCACATGCTTTTCGGAAGTGTCCACAAGTATAGTTTTATTTGCCTTTAAATAACCTACATTTGTGGTCGGTTTAAAGATTACTAATGTATTATTTTTTACTTCAACCGTTCCTGTGGCATCACTCTTGTTCCAATCAGCCTTAGAGAAATCATCAATCAGATCCTTGTCCGGTAATTTATTTGTTGTATAAATCTTATTTACAACCACCTTATTGCCCGGATCACCAACCAAGAAAAAGGTAAGCTTTGTATCGACACTTACACCCTGTTGGAAATTAGCATCGACAGCCTGCATATCTATATAGCGTTTTCCAAGTTCTTTGGCTCCATACTTCGGTCCGCCGTCATTGACCTGTAACTGGAAGTCACAATCCGCAGATTCTACATCAATTACAATATAACGGTAATCCTTTGTGTTCAATGTTGCATTGTATATGATAGCCCCATATCCACCTTGAGTGCCTCCTACAGTGAAGGTTCCTTTATTATCTGCTACTGTAAGTGAAATCGGATTCGGATCTGTTGCGTTAGGTACCCAGCCATTGGTTGTTGAAAAGTCAATATCCAGCGCAGGTGCTTTCATGGATGCTACATTCGTCTCAAGTCCTTTAACAATGACATTCTTTCCGTCACCCTTACCAACTGCATACAACTGCAATGTTACCGTCAGATTCTTACTTGATGGAATCTTATCTAACAGATTGATTTCATGTTTTCCAACCTCTTTATTATCACCAATCAGTGTAACATCTCCAGCACTGCCTTCTACAATACACTTCAAAGACCAATCCACATTATTTACCGCATCAATATCCACAACAAGATACGGATAATCTGCTGTATTCAACTGAATTTTCTTGTAAACAAATCCCCATGTATCTGTACCTGTTACAGATACAGCGCCCTTGCCGTCTACAACTTCAATTTTGGCTGTATTATTCTGCCACTGTGCAAGTGTTTCTGCGGTGTTATCCACGTAACGCGGTGCATCCGGTTTTCCTTGTTCTTCCGGCATTTTGTCAACCAGTCTGATTTCATCAAATGTAATGCTCTTTTTATCTGTTCCGTATGCTATGCCTATTTCAAAGAACAGTTCAATATCTTTGCCCACAAATTTTTTGGGATCTAATCCCTTTTCAACTGCTGTTTTCTGCAGATCAATATACACATCGCATCCGCCATCAGTTCTTTCTTCTTTCTTAACCTGATTTCCGAACAGTGTAATATTCACCCATTCGCCATTTTGGTTAATGATTGCGAAGGTTACGCTTTCATCGTTAAATTTCGCGTTTTCCATTTTGCTGATGCCAAATTTAAGAACATGTTTTGCAGATGTATCTACTGTAATTAACTTGCTCGTCTTCACCCAACCATTGTTAGCTGCCAATTTTGTAAGTGTCATATTCTTATTATTGATTGCCACAGTTCCTTCGTTTGCAGCCGGTTTTGACCAATCGACTTTTGAAAAATCATCAACAATATCCGGATCCTTGCCGGGGTCTACAGGTGCAGGCTTCATTGTTTCAAAGCCTTTTACCATTGCATATACATCTTTACCCTTGCCGATAACATTAAATTTCAGAGTGACTGTAACATTCTTACTCTTCGGTATGCCCTTCTTAATCAAATCAATCTCATATCTTCCGGTCGCTTTCACATCTTTTGTCAGTGCTATATCTTCACCCTTATCATTGACAATTGCTTTAATTGACCAGAAAGCTCCACCATTAAGAGAATCTACATCTACCACAAGAATCGGATAATCTTCTGTATTTAACTCTACTCTCTTAACAATGTAACCATATGGCTCTTTCGGGTTTTTATTTGTAACATATACTTTACCCATATTATTAACCATATCTATTACAGCTGTATTACTTCTCCAGGTACTCAATGTATTGGAAGAATAATCGACAAATCTTCCTACCGGTTTCTTTTCCGGAATCTTCGCAACACTCTTAAAGTAGTCAATACTTACTTTTGCGTAATTATTTTCTTTTCCTACTACTGCAAAGATCAAACACAGATCCTGATTTGTCTTATTCAGACCTTTTGCTTTAATATAACTCATTATATCAATATAGTATGTTCCCTTATAAGATACCGTAAGAAGTGTCTCCTGGTCAACAAGTTCACCCTGTTTATTCGGATGACTGATATTAACTTCCAGACGTGTTTCGTCTCCATCGCCAACATAGGGTACTTTAATCTCTACATATGGATACTTTGTAGCATTTACCCCGTTAAAGGTTCTTCGAATCATGCTCCACGGATCACCCTTGCCGTTTTTCATGGTTACAATACCATCTTTAACAGTAAGAGTCAAGTTCGGGTCCAGGCTGTATTTATCATTAAGTTTTCTGTTATCGAACATATCTGTCATTTCGCCCGGATATTCTTTGAAAGTCTCTGCAGCTGTTTCGCTTGTTTCTTTCTCTGTGCTGAATCCATTAACAACTACAAAGTTTTCAAAGCCCTTCTTTATTACATTAAACTTCAATGTAACAGTTACATTCTTTCCCTTTGGGATTCCCTTCTCAAGAAGATTGATTTTTGTTTTTCCTGTTGCAGCAATATCCTTTGTAAGAGCAATATCTTCGCCTTTGTCATTGAGCACACATTTCATCGACCACTGTGCATTACCATGAACAGAATCAATATCCACTACAAGAACCGGGTAATCTGCAGTATTAAGCTGAACTCTCTTTAAAATATGTCCCCATTCTTCATTTTCTTTGGAGTTTGTTACATATACGGTTCCTTTGCCGTTATCTACTTCAATCGTTGCAGTATTACTACGCCATGCTTTCAGTGATTCTTCGGTATTATCAATATAACGGCCTACTGCTTCTGCTTTCGGAATTTCTTTCACGCTGCGGTAATAATCAATTGATATTTCTGCATATCCTGCGTTCTCTCCTACTACTGCAAGTGTCAGGCAAAGTTCCTGATTTGTTTTATTCAGTTTTTTTGCTTTTACATATCCTAAAACATCTACATAATAGGTTCCTGCATATTCTGCAACAAGTACTGTTTCTTCTCCAACTAATTCACCATTTTTATCCGGATAGGAGAGTTTCACTTCCAGACGTGTTCCCTCTCCGTCTCCAATCTTAGTAACGCAAAATTCGACGAACGGATTCTCTGTTGCATTTACGCCTGCAAACTTTCTGCTCATAATACTCCATGGCTCGCCCTCACCATTTTTCATAGTCAAAATTCCATCGGTAACGGAAGCACTTAAATTAGGAGTAGAAATATTATACTTATCTGAAAGTTTAGACATATTAAACATATCGGTCATTTCGCCCGGGTATTCTACCTCACCCTCTTTGACTTCAAAGGATGCTTTTGCTGTCTTGTTCTTATTTTTGACGACAAGCTTATACTTACCAATTTCTTTAATTTCAGTGCCTGAAATGAAATCTTCTGCTGCACTGCTGTCTTTGGACAAAGTCCCTTTCCCGACATCAAATTTCGGCTTAATGGTATCCTTGCCTAAATAATAGGTTTCTCCATCCTTTACACCCATAATGGTTGGTGTCTTTGCTTCTTTTTTTCCTTCTTTCTTCTTACAGGCACTGCAGAATGTAAATAAAAATGTCAGCACCACTATTAGGAAAAAGCTAAAAATTCTTTTACATGTCTTCTTCATGTGACTACATCTCCTTTATTATTTTAAATTAAAAGCTTTGCCTCGAAAGCTTCCAATTCAATAAATAATCCATTATTTGTTCCGCACTGTTGCTGGTATATTTGAAACTTCAACATCATTGTTCGCAGAAAGCCTGATAGAACGGAAGGTCAACATTGTTTTCTCTCCGTCTGTTTTAATAATCAGCTTCAGATTTCTGACATCGCTGCCCTTCGGCAAAACATCTCGTAAATCATACTTGAAAGAGCCTATCTTCTTACGACTGTACATCTTACCGTATACAGATTCATATACTGTTTTCAGTTCATACTGACATCCGTTTTCTTCCACATACATCAGCCAACTGGAATCATAGGTCAAATCTGCAATATTGACATTAATATACGGTGTCTTGGAAAGGTCTACATTGAACTTTTCACTAATCGTTGTGGAAAACGATTTGTTGCTGATATTTTCATAAAGTGATTTTCCGGTCAGAAGTTCTACCCCTTCAAACTTAACTCCACCATTCTTTGAAGCCTCATGCAGTACATAGAAATCCATACGAAGTTTGATTACTCCACCGCGTTTTAAGCTGTCACGGAGATTCGCCGTATATGTTCCCGGTACATCCTTCTGTGGTACAATCAGGATATCATCTGCCAGTGTTCCGTCATTAACTTTCAGTGTATACGGTGTATTATTTAGTACATCACTAACTTTAAAGCGAACCACCGGTGTTTTGTCAAGGTCAATCGTTAAGTCTTCATAATAGATACTTCCGTAAGACTGTGCGTCATTTGTATTAACAATATATCCCTGTGCGTTTGCAAAAGCCCAGTTGCTCTTCCAGCCATCTAATACAACGCCTTCCTTCGGATCATTCTTTACAACATTAACCTTCCTTGCCACCTTATCACCATTTAAACGAATCTTCTCTACATCAATGGAATTCACTTCCTTACCGGAATGACTGTAGTAAGAAACTTCCATTCGATAGGTTGCATTTCCACCCGGGAAACTACTAAGCGGAATTTTAGTCGGTGTCTTCGCATATACAAGAGTTTTATTTAAAGTGTAGACTGGTGTATTGGAGCTATCCTTGTATATTTTCGCTGCAATCGCATACTTCGCGTTCATTTTCAAGGTAAGTCCGGATACAATTTCAAGTTCCTTATAATCTCCCGGATTAAATTTCCCAAGAGTATAATTCTTATTTGACACTTCTGACATATCATCCGGATTGGTAATAGTAAGGCCATCTTTATTGTTCGTTTCTGCATTGGAAGTGAATTTCAATCCTGTTAAATCACTCTTGCCATCAAATGCCGTATCCTTGACAAACATCATGCGGCTTATTGCAAATCCACGGTTATATCCTTCGGATACCATGGTTACAGTTACATCCTGCTTTCCGGTTCCCAGTTTCGATAAATCAAACCGGTAGCAGTATCTGTCAAAACCTTCCGCTTTATTAATCAGTGTTTTTTCATTTCCGCCCACAGTAACCTTCAGCGAAAACTTACTTGAAACATTCTTTGTGTAAGGATAAAAATCAAAGGTACTGTATTGAGACAAGTCTACGGAAAATGTCTTTGTAAATGCATCTACATCTTCACCTGCATACTGTGGTTTATAAACTGCCATATAACCTTGCGGCTGTTTTGTTGCACTATCCGGATAATTCTTAAACCCATTACAGTCAGATAAGATCGCTATTTTACCATCATAGCTTTGTGCTTCTGCTTTCCATCCGCCGATGCTTGATCCATCCGTCGGATTCGTATAGCCAAAGTTCTCAATCAGACCGATTTCCTGATTTTTTGTTTCCACAGTGAGAGCTTTTGCTGCACTTGCATTGCCATCTTTATCAACCGCTGTTACCCTTACATACAGACGGCTGTTTTCACAATGATTAATCTCAGCTTCTTTCTCACGAGTGATAAATGTTGTTGTACTGTCTTTGGAGAAAGCTTCGTTTGTACTTACTTCTACAATATAGTGAGATGCTTTTTCCCCGTCCATCTGAATGATTGTAGATACAGAATCACATGCTGTAATATCCGCTTTCGTCTCACCATTTACTTTTGCATCTTTGGCATCACCGTTTCTCTTAACATACACGGCCTTTGCAGCTCTTCCTTCTAATGTAAAAGGAATGCCATTCCTAAGCTGTACATCCGTATATGTTCCAAGCTTCTTCTCATCAACCTTTACAGTATAGCTTCCGCTTTTGAAGTTATCAAAAGTCAGGATGGTCGTTTCTTTCTCTTTCGAGGCATTAAACAATTTAAAGTTCTGTTCTTCCTGATTGACTTTTCTATCTGTTGCTGCATTATACGCAAAAATTGAAATTTTATTGTTTGACGACTTTGCAAATGTCTCAAAGGTCAGTGCCCCTGTAAAGATTTCACCAATACCGTACAATTCCTTGGAATGTCTCAAGTAGCTCATTCCTCCGCCATCTACCGTAGGATTATCTCCTAATGCTCCGGTAGGTTGCTCAAACGGTACATACAATGCATCCAGCCAATCGGAATGCCCGCCAAGGTATCCATCCGGATATCCGTTCACAGGCAGAGTCCAAAGTGCTGAATTCTGTGTCGTATAAATAAGTTCCAGTAACTGTGTATCATCTGTATACTGTAAAATCGGTGTTACCAGTACAATAGATTCTACCATTTCCATAAATGCTTCCCAACGTTCTCGCGCGCAAGCATATCCGTAACCGATTGTCTGGTAATAGGTGTATGGATGTGAATTAACAAAATAGTAGAAATAAATTCCGTTGTAAATTTCCAGTGCGTTGTTCAAATAGTATTTATCATTTGTTATCTCATATAATTCGACATTCGCACGTATTGCATAGCCAATGGACTCCGGTTTCGGATACTCACGAAGAGAGGATGAACGAGAGAAGCCCTGCTCATTAGAGCGTTTGATGGAGCCCTTTGCAAGTTCAATATATTCCTTCTTTTCTGTTTTATCCTGTTCCATTTCTGCCGCTGTCAGCATAATCTCTGCCCACATTGCTGCAGCGCCGCCGCTTCCGCCATTCTCATAATCCATTGCCGGCGTGCAGTCGAAGTTCCATTCCACTGCCTGCTCAAAGTCCTCGCCACGCATCTTCTTAACCAATGGCATCAGGCTCATGAATGCTTCCTTGATATCTTCATCTCCGGTAACAAGTGCAAGTTCCCCAAGATTTAAAACTCTGGAATAATACTTAAAGGAACCGATTCTCGGCTGCGTCGAATCCCAGCTGTCTTCCGGAGAATATCCACCATTTCCATTGCAGGCACGGTAGAAATACATATCGCTCGGATAATCACTGTTCGGATAATATTTATTCAACGGCATAATGTATCCGTTACCATTCTCATCCTGAGTGATTATATTTTTTAAACGTTTCAGACCAAACTGATAGGATTCTTCGTCTCCAATCGCCTTAGCATAACGTACAAATCCCTTTAACAGATCCATAGAGCCGAATGCTTCCGAACCACTGTTCTGGTAACCATAAGGTCCCCATATTCCGTCATCTCCGGTAGGCCTACCTCTCGTATCAAGGATATCTCCGATTGCTCCGTATGCTGCATCAATCCAGTCTGAGACTCCCATATTACCATTGGCAACCGCAATCTGTTCCACCGGAACATCATAGTTTTTACTGTACTCCGCTCTTGCATCGCCAATCATGTCGTAGTAGCTTTCTTCACTACCGTCTCTTACGGAAATCCGTTCGGACAAAGTATACTCTGTATCAGCCATCAATTGCGCATCTGTTGAGATTATACCGAGTTCGACAAAACCGTTTAAGTTTTCATTTCTTCTTGCGGTCTTAAAACACTCACTTGTGTTGTAATAATCCATTACCTCTGTAAAGTTGAACTGTTTTTTATTATCATCCTGTGCAGTCAACTTACTGGTGATAGCCGGAAAAGCATACGGTACCGATGTCTGCGGTTCATCATTAGCATGTGTCAGAACATATCCGTATTCATAAAATGCGCTCTGGTTACTTCTCAATGTAAATGACACTTCCGATTCGTAAATCACAAGATTCTTAGGAACCGTAATTGTTATTTCTCTGGAAATATAATGATCGTCCTTAGTTGCTGTCAATATGGAAGTAAATCCTTTTCCGGTAAGAAGCAACGATTTCTTTCCATCATTTTCCTCTAACTTAATATCCGTAACCTTTCCGTCAAGATAGTTTCCAATATTCTCTTCTTTGACAGCCCCTTGTACGTTGAAGTACTCACCACTCATTACAAGCTTATCTTCCTCGTCAAGCTTTCCGCTGGTACCATAGAATACTTTCTCTTCCTTGCCGTTTCTTGTAGCATATACTCCGTCGAACTTCCAAGTATCGCCCTCCTTCTTAAATAGCCACTTCTGTGTGTTTTTCAATCCTATGTAGGCTTCTTTGGAATTCACTTTCGCTATCGGTTTTACGGCAGGAGCTTTTTTCTCACATCCGGTAATCGTCAAGGTACAAATCATTACTACGGATAAGAGAAGTGCAAAAATCCTCTTTCCTTTTTTCATCTTATAACCTCCTGTTATATGTATAATCATTCGGAAAATCCGAAAAATTAACATTCTTATGATTCTATATATTGGCAGACAGATTTTCTTTCCTTTAAATCTGCATTCAAGTTTATGGTTTTGCTGTGGCTTCCTTCGCGATACTGATCCGTCAACAAATCAAAAGCAACTTTTCCCATTTCAAATTTCGGAATATGCATCGTTGTCAAAGGTGGATCGAGTTTTGCAGACTTCGTAACATCATCAAATCCAACAACTGAAATATCCTCTGGTATGCGAAGTCCATGTGCCTTGATATCCTCATACACATAATCTGCAACACCGTCACTCATACAGATAAATGCTGTACAGTCATTGTGTTTCAAAAGCTGTCTGATTCCCTCACGATTATACGGAAGTTTCTTATTAATATTTGAATCAATCACAGCTTTCGGAATCAATCCGTATTTGTTCATTGTATAAAGATAACCTCTATACCGTTCTTCATAGCTCAATGCCCATGTAATATCTCCGACAAATAAAATTTTCTTGTGTCCTTTTCGAATCAGATATTCTGTCAGGTTAATCATATTACCAAAATCATTGCTTCTCACTTCATAATCATAAAAAGAAGAATGTGGAGAAATCAAATCAACAAAGACCTTTGGTATCTGAACCTTGGCAAGCAGTTCTGTCATCTCATCGGAAACTTGGCGTATCACAACCAGCCCATATGTATTGGAGCCCGTAACCTTGCCTATTATTCCGTTCATCTCACTTTCTTCCCGAAAAGTAATCAGATTCATATTCAGCTTCTGCAATCGCACTCCATCTTCAATTCCTGCAATAATTCTTGTAAAAAAGCTTCCTTCATTAACAAATTCTGCTCCAATCAAAACATGCACTTCTTTTCGATTCTTTTTCGGCACAGAACTGCGGTCGAAATATCCCATTTCAACTGCCGCGGTCAGAATCTGCTTCTTCATCTCTTCGCTGACACCATACTTATCTGCCAACGCATATGAGACAAGCGCTCTTGACACATTCATCTTTAGTGCAATATCTTCCATCGTAACTTTTTTTACTCTTTCTGCCATTAACCTCTCCCCATTTACTTATTTAAGTCCGATTTGCTTATTTTTATAATATCATAATTCATCTTAATTTGGTAGTGCGAATATCTTACATTTTCAGTAGTTCTTCTTACGAAATGCTGTTTTTTGTGTCATTTTTTACACAAGTAAAGTTTTTATTCGTTTTATTTACAGTAGTTTTGCCAATGATTCATTCATATATTGTGTAATTACCTTATCGTTTACTATCCTCGTCCGAACATTGCCATTGTATTTGCGACGGCAGCCATACCGTCCTATCCCAGCATATCCGCTTCATCTCGGTTGAAAGTAATCTCTTTCGATTTTGAAATCTTACGCTCTGCCGATTTTAATGTGGTTGGATGTATATTAAAAAAGCGGACAGCAAAACAAAAAGTAAGTAAAGCAGCAGACAGGAAAGGGAAATTGCACCTTACTAACCATTTCATATGCTTTAATATATTAAATCCAATTAAATTGTGTATGTCAAATATTTTTAATGATTTCTTTGGATAATATTAAGGCTTGTGTATAGTACAATTATATAAAGCAAATGCGAATTAAATGGAACATAAGGATTTTAGCCAAAGATTATCCAAATTAAGAATTAATAAAGGTGTTTCAGCGAGGGATATGAGTTTATCCATTGGACAAAGTCCGAGCTATATCAATAATATTGAAACCGGCATCAGCTATCCATCTATGACAGCATTTTTCTATATATGTGAATTTCTAAACATAAAGCCTATGGAATTTTTCGATTTGGAATCAGTTAACCCGGCGAAAGAACATGAATTACTGTTAGTTGCGAAGGGCTTAGATAGGAAGCAGTTAGAAACCTTAATTGATTTAGCTAAAGGTCTAAAAGAATAAAGAATGGCTATTGTAAACAGGAAATCTTATTTGCAATAGCCATTCTAATTAGTAATTCGGTACACCGTACCCAAGTATCAGATACTCACCGATAGGTCTGCAAGAAGTCTGACATTGATCGTCCCAATTACCTTCAATGGTATAGACATAACCGTTTTCCACTTTCCAGACGATAGCGGTATGATCCGCCTGCCCGTCAAGTCCGTTTTTCGCCCAATCATAGAAGATAATCATTCCCGATGACGGTTCTGCCTGTCCGTCAAGCCACTGTCCGCGTTCCTTAAACCAATTTACGCCGGTGGAAGTCCCTGCATACTTCGGAATAACACCTGCGTCAATTTAGCCGCATTCATTGGCGCACCACGAGACAAAGCAACAGCACCACTCAACACAAGAACCGAAACCGTACCATCTCCAATAAGGCTCGCCGCCTTTGTTACCGAGCTGAGAAAGTGCAACCGAAACAATATCCTCGCCGCCGGCATAATAACCGTACAGAACTCCGTTCCACATCTTTTTATTTTTATCCGATAAAAGCTCTCTGAGTTGTTCCTTTTGCTCATCGGTAAAACCGTACTGCTGCGCCATTTCATCCGGCGTTTTATGCGTTACCCGAATATACAGATAAGTTCTCGTAACGCTTTCTGTTGTTTCGACAATATTACCGTTGCCGTCATCAGTTTCGTTCACAACATTCTCGGTCCTTGACGCCGTATTAAAGGAAATTTTATTCATTGCCCAAAAGAGTTCCTTTAATATCTGCCGTTTGCTCTCGTCAATAGACGCAACCTCCTGCGGATTGTTCGGATCGCCTGCGGTTTTAACGGCGTAAACCGAGAGAACCTCCAGCCATACGGCACGGGTGCCTGACATTTCAAGAACATCATACGCGACCGTGCCTTTTGTCTCGTTTATTTTTGCCTGATACTCGGCATTCATATCTGAAATAACGGTCTGCATATTAAGTCCGTTACCCGTATCGTCACCGCTAAAGAAAATACCGAAGCAAGATCAGTAGGTTATAATACGAAGTGCAACAAAGGAAAAAAGAATAGACAATATATCAACCAAAGTGTAAAATGTAATCACCACAAATACAAGACACGGAGGTTAATATATTGTCCTATACACATTTTACACTAGAAGAAAGAAAATATCTACAAAAACTTTTGTCAGAGGGGTTGAATTTACGAAAAATCGCAGAAATTCTTGACCGTGCCCCATCTTCAATTAGCCGTGAGGTCAAACGAAACAAACCGCTATGCAAACCTCACAGAAAAACAACCAACGCCTATTGGTACAGCCCTTGGCGCGCACAGAAGCTTTATATGCAACGCCGAAAAGAAAAAGCAAGAACAGCACTAAAACCCCTAACGGATGATTGGAATTACATTATCAATAATTTGCGCAATTATTGGTCGCCTGAGACAATTTGCGGCCGCTGGCACAAAGAGTTTCCGGAGAGGAAAACAATATGTGTCTCCACTGTTTATCGTAACATAAAATTAAACCTGTTTCCAAATATTACTGTAAAAAGGAACCTGCGGAGGCGCGGTAAGAGAATTCAAACAAGGAATGCGAATTACAATAGCATTCAGCCGGATCGAATTATTCCTGAATGGCCTGATGAAATACGCCTGAGAACAAGATTTGGAGACTGGGAGGGAGATACGGTATATGGCGGCATCGGTAAAGGACTGCTTGTAACGCAGGTAGATCGGAAAAGCAGATTTCTCAGAGCCGGTTTATTGGAAAAGAGGGAAGCTTCTCTTACAAAGGAAGTTATCTGCCGTTTGTTGAAGGATCTTCCGGTAAAAAGTATCAGTTTAGACAACGGCTCTGAGTTTGCCGAGTTCCATGCGATTGAAAAAGAATTAAATACGGAAATTTATTTTGCCGAACCCCATAAGCCTTGGCAGAGAGGTACTAACGAAAATACCAATGACATTTTGCGCTTTTTCTTTCCTAAAGGAACAGATTTTCATCATGTTTCTGATGAGGAGCTTCAAAAAGTTGTCTATTTAATTAACACAAGACCCAGAAAATGCCTAGGGTGGAAATCTCCTTTTGAAGTCTTTTGCGGTGTTGCACTTGCTTGACAATCTGCCATCCGGCAATCAGAGCGATAAGGCATATCACCACGATAATAACAACTGCAACCCATCCGCCTGCGGCTATGGCTGCAACAAGTGCCTTTATTCCTACAATCGCCGCTTTTACTGCGGCGGCTATGGCTTTTGCCGTAACAACCGCCGCCTTGTATGCCGCTTGCGCCGCCTGACGAGCCACCTGTGCTGCCATTTTGGCGGCTTTTGCAGAAGTTTCCGCCGTTTTCTTTGCGGCTTTGGCGGTTTTCTCTGCGGTTTTTACCGCTGTTTTCGCCGTCTGTTGTGCCGTTTTTACGGTAGGAAAGCTCAACGGCGGGACGCATTTTCATCTGACCTTTATCCACAAAGTCTTGCAGTTCAGGCACAAGGTTGGTAAGGCGGATATAGCGTTGGATTTGAGTATTGCTATCTTCTGAGTTTTCAGCAAGTATTTCTCTTGATGTCTTTCCATTTAACTTCTGTCCCGATGAGACAGAAGTTAAATCTGTACGCTCACCTTGCTGTCTTTTGATTGCTTCCAACTTCATTTTATAGGCTTTGCCTTTATCTGTTGGGGCAATTTCCGAGCGCTGACTGTTAGAGTCAACCATTAAAATGATTGCTTCATCACGGCTTACCTCCACAATCTCACAACGCAAGGTTTCAAGCCCAAGCCTTTCGGAAGCGTGTTTACGCCTATGACCGGAAATCATCTCATATCTGCCGTCTTCCTTTTTTCGTACCATAGCAGGAGTGATAACCCCTCTTTCCTTTATACTTTCCATAAGGTTCTGCATATCTTCATCATCAAGAACGCGGTAGGGGTGACCGGGGAAATCGTCGATTTCCGAAAGTGGGATATCAAAGATTTTCGGGAGTTTATTTTCGGCTCGTTCCTTGTCATTCATAAACAACTCATCGAGAGCCGTCATTCCTAAATCGAGCTTTTTCACGCGCGGCAATATCCAACACCTCCTTCGTCAGATTTTTGTATGCGTCGGCGACCTTACATTTGCCGTCATAGGCAAAAATGCTTTTGCCCTCCATATTTGCTTCGGTAACTCGCACGGAGGCAGGGATAAAGGTGTCAAACACATTGATTTTCATTCCGAAAGTCTCGCGCATTGACTCAATTACCGACCTGTCATTTACGGTTCGTGCGTCCACCATTGTAAAGAGGATACCGTCGATTTTAAGCTCGGGATTGATACCGCGCTTTACCTGCGAATAAGTACGCAATAACAGGTCAAGACCTTTGGTAGACAAAATTCTCGGCTGACTCGGTACGATAATACTGTCCGCCGCAACAAAAGCGTTGATTGGCAGAAGTCCGAGCGACGGGGTGCAATCAATAAGAATGTAATCATAATTCTTTTTAACCTGATTGACATAGGTTCTCATAATGCACTCTCGGCTCATTACCGTAAAGAGATAACTTTCAATGCCGGACAGTTCCACATTACAGGGCATGAGGTCGATACCCTCGTTGCAATGAATGATGCCGTAGTCATCATCAAACGGTTTGTTGTCGATTACCTTACTCATTAAGGTTGCAAGGGAAACATCTAACTCGTCCGGTCTTTTGATTCCGAGACTGATGGAAAGTGAGTCTCGCCTACCGGCTCGGTCGGTGCTTCTGCCTACGGCAGAGGTGCCCACCGGACACCCGCACCCCTGCGAATCGGCGTCAATAAGTAAAACCTTTTTGCCTTTCATTTTAAGACCGACGCCGAGGTTCAATGCCGTAGTGGATTTACCCGTACCTCCTTTCTGATTTTCGATTGCAATTACTTTACAGTTCACTTTGTAACCTCCTTGTTCTTTTTTTACCGATGTTAATTCGGCTATGTATTCGTCTGTAAGGAGGAAAAAAAGGCATAAAAAAAGACCGTAAAATCTTTATATATAATAAAGAAATTACGGTCTATATATAACTTTAGTTCGAGTCCGAGTGGTGAGGTAGCAATAAATTCTCATATAAAAAATGAGGTCTGATTTCGAGAAATATACATTTCCCCGGTTCAAGTCCTTTTAGTCGAACATTTTATTGAGTTTTGTGCCCTAAAATTATCTTTTAAAAATTGCCCCTAAAACAGCGAAAAACCCTTGATTTCTCAAGGGTTTTGGGCTTTTGTGCTTTATAGTCGCACAGGTCTGGCGCCTCAAGTAGGACTCGAACCTACGACAACTCGGTTAACAGCCGAGTGCTCTACCGACTGAGCTATTAAGGCAAAGTGTTGGCATCTACTTATCTTCCCAGGCAGCTGCCCGCCAAGTATTTTCAGCGCAAGTGAGCTTAACTTCTGTGTTCGGAATGGGAACAGGTGGACCCTCACCGCAATTAACACCAACTGATTAAATTGTATATCTAACGGTGAACCGAAAGATATGGTGACCCGTAGCGGATTCGAACCGCTGTTGCCGGCGTGAGAGGCCGGAGTCTTAGGCCACTTGACCAACGGGCCGTATATACCAAAAAAATGGTGCACCATCAGGGATTCGAACCCGGGACACCCTGATTAAGAGTCAGGTGCTCTACCAACTGAGCTAATGGTGCAAATCCAAAAAAATTCACACCCTAAAAACTGAACAAGTAATGGAGGAACGAAAATAGGTCAAGCCCTCGGTCTATTAGTACAGCCAAG
>CAKSLH010000001.1 GCA_934466515.1 uncultured Eubacteriales bacterium | reverse complement strand
TCGGCAAGCTCAAAGGGGAGATGATATTTGAAGGTTTCTACTGTTTTTCTTATCGGACTGTAGGTCTGATTTATAAAGTAGAATACTACGATTATCGCAAAAACCCAGAAAGTAATTCCTAAGGTAAGGTTTCTAAAAGAATAATTCCTGTAAATAGAAGAATATCTCGCTTTCGGAATTACTGTGCATACAAGCATGTCGGAATTTGAATCCGAAGCGGCGGAGATATAATTTTTATTTTTATAAAAGAAGGTTTCTTTTTTCTCGGTTTTAAAATCTTCTTTTTTAAAGCCGTAAAGCTTAAAAAGATTTTTCCCTATAATTTCCGAATTTTTTGAAAGAGCTATGGTTCCGTCGGAGTTTATCAAAAAACAGTCGTCGTCAAGAATTATGTTTGACAGCGAAACCGTATCTAAAAACACCTTGATTTCAAGACCGCTTTCGGGAATTTTCTTCTCAAAGCAAAGAAATGATGAATTGTTCTTTTTTAAAAGCGTCACCCCAGCCGAAAGAAAGCTGTCGAGCTTTTTTTCAGAGGTAATGCTGTCTGAATCGGTAAAATTTGTAATTTTAAAATCTCTGTTTGATACATTTATCCCTAAAATATGCGAGTTTGAGCGCTCTATGGCTGTGATGTTGTTAGAGAATATTCTCTGTTGCCACAATTTACCGCTTGTATCGAGCTGATCCATAGGGATATACTGAATTTCGGAAATGTAATAAATATAAGAAACTATCTGCTCAAAGCAGTCGGAAGACTGAATTACAGAGCTTTGAGCTCTGCCTGTTTCAAAGGTTTTTATATTTTCTTCTATCTGCCGGTTTGAAAAGAATGCAAAAAGCGCCGTTAAAATTCCCACAAGGATAAAAAGAGAAAAGGATGTGAATATAAGAATTCTTTTATAAAATTTCTGCGAGGATTTTCCGAAAGCCTTTTTGATAAACATAGCTTCTCTCCGTTTTGATTATTTCATACTCCTGTACTGCGAGGGGGACATTCCCGTATAATTTCCGAACACCTTTCTGAAATATGTCGGATAATTGTACCCGACCTTCGAGCTTATTGTCTGTATGCTGTCCTCGGTGTTCTTAAGAAGATATTTTGCTTCTTCCATTCTAAGCTTTAAAAGATACTGCGAGAAATTTATCGAAAGCTCCTTTTTAAAAAGCTTTGATAAATGTCCGGGGGATATCTTTAAGGCGTCCGCTAAGGTGTAAAGCGAGAAATTATAATCCGAAAAATGCGATTTCGAATATTCAACCGCTCGGTTTACGGTCATGCTCTCGCTTTCGGTAAGAGTTACCGAAAGCGGAACCGAAAGAATTGCCTTTTTGATTTCGGGGGTTTCGGAATTTTCATTTATTGATTTTTCCTGCTTTAGTGTAATTCCTGCTGAGCTCAGGCTTTGGCAAATATCCTTATAAAGCTCAAACAGCATTTCGGGAGGATAGGAAGATGTAACGGTCTGCAAATATGCGACTGAAAGCGATGTGTCGCTTATTATGTTTAAAAGATGCTCACAGATAACCGCGTCTCTTCGGTGGTTGGTCCAGCTTGATATGTTTTTAAAACTTTTAAAGGTGTGCGTAAGCTCAACAGAAAAGTTAAGCAGCATGCTTTTTTCGAATTCCTTTATTATTTTGTTCGGAATTCCGTCAAGAGATACCGATAAAAACACTATAAAATTTTTTGAAGCTTCAATCAGAAAGATACTCTGTCTGTCGCTGTAAAATTCTCCGCAGTCGTATGCGGTCTGCTCAAAGCCCGAAAGGTCGGTATTTGAGTCGGCGCAGAAAAACCTTATTTCATAGATCTCATAGTCCGAAAGCTTGTGAAATTTAAGTAAGTCAAAATCTCCTGTCAGACTGTCAAAGGAGCTGATGTTGTAATAAGCGTTTCTGAATGATTTGCGAACGGTGTTCCAGTTTTGCACCAGCTTTTCTGAAGACTCAATGTCCTGCTTTGCCTTTTGCGAAATTTTACCGCAGATAAATTCAATATTCTCTATAAGCGCAGAGGATTTAAAGGGCTTGCACATAAAAAAGTCAACATGCTGGTTTATTGCGGTTTTCGCATATTCGAAATCCTGATAAGCGGTAATAAGGATAATGTGCGGATCGGCGTTTACCTTCTTTAAATATTCGCTTGTCTGCGTCCAACTGACGCCCGGCATGTTGTAATCGGTGATAATTATATCCACGAAATGCTTTGTGACATAATCGTAAAGCTCGTCGCCGTCATAGAATATTCCGTCAATAGATAGCTGAGGACAGTTCTGCCTCAGTATTTTTTCAATTCCTTCGCAAATAACAAAATCATCGTCGGCTATTATGACGGAATACATCAGAATTCTCCTCTCTAACGGTGCAGTTATATTTTATATGTATATTATGCGCTAAGTGTACGGCGGTAGTCAAGGGAAAACTTTATATAATAACCAAAAAGTATGCTATAGAACAGAATTTTATTCGTTTTCAACAAAGAATATCTAATGTACAATTATAGTGTAAAAGTAGAGCTGTATAAAATTACGGCTTTTTACGGCAAATTTGAAAGAGGTGTTGTAATGACTCTGAAAAAATCCGGATGTTTTTTAAGAAAAACCGTTGCAGTGCTTGTAGCCGCTGTAACCGCGGCAGTATCGGCTTCGGCTCTTAAGTTTTCGGTATCCGCCGCCGCGTATAACGGAAAGGGTACTAAAAACAGTCCGTATCTTGTGGAGACCTTTGAACAGCTGCAGGGTATTTCCTCAAAGCTTTCCGCTCATTATAAGCTTAACAATACAATCGACTGCTCGGGTCAGACCTTAAAGCCGATAGGAAATTTAAGCACACCGTTTACAGGAAGCTTTGTTTGCGACGCTGATTCGGACGGCACTCCGAAATACGCGATTAAAAATTTAAAGGTTCAGACAGCTTACGGCAGCTATGTCAAGGATAAATCAGGCTGGGAATCCGCACTGTTCGGCTGTACAAGCGGCGCAACGCTTACAAATATCGCTGTAATCGACGCGAATATTACAAGCGAGGTAGTAGGTCTTAATCAGATGAATGCCGACTGGAGCAGAAACCCCGGACAGGACGAACAGGCAACTGCGGTTCTTATCGGAATTGCTAAAAAGACTACCGTCAAGGGATGTATGTCCTCGGGAACGGTCAATTCAAAGTCAAACCACTGCGGAGGACTTATAGGAAGAGCTACGGGAAGTACAATTTCCGATTCTTATTCTTTGGCAACCGTTACTTCAACGGGTCTTTGGTGCCACGGCGGACTTATCGGTTCGACCGAAAACGGAAAAATAAGCAACTGCTTTGCTTCGGGCGATGTTAAATCTTTAGCGAGCGGCGTCGCGGGACTTTTAGGCTCGGTAAGTAAGGACGATATTACCAACTGCTATTCGACGGGTACTGTAGGAAACGGCGCAACGCCCCCTGAATACGGCTCGCTTTACGGTTACGGCTCATCAAGACCCTCTCCCTCGTCTGTTAAAAACAGTTATTCAATAAGTAAGATTGCAGGGCTCGCAAGCGCTCCTGCCTCTGCTTCAAATTCAGACAACTGTTACATATTAAATACTGCAGGCTGTGCTCAGAAGGGCTTTTCTCCTGCAAGTCAGGCTGAAATAAATTCAAAGTTTGCTTCCCTTGACGGCTGGACGGTATCGGGCAATATTCCTACATTAAAATCCGTTGCTGTTATTTCGAACACTTCAAAATATGTTCCGCAGGCTGTAACAAATACCCCTGCAAACGATAATACCGCGGAATCCGCTTCCGACGCTCAGACCGATGATACAGGCGACACGGCTGATACTTCCGACACAAGCAGCAGTATGACGGCAGAGGAGCTTGCAAAAGAAGTCGACTCACTTATGGAAAAGCTCGTAACCGATAATAAGCTTTCCGAAAAGCAGGCATTCAGAGTACTGGAGCTGAAAAAAGAGCTCGAAAACATGAGCGCCGAAGAGGCGGCAAAGGTTGAATCTTCTACAAAGAAGAGCCTTGACACCTTATATGAGGCGGCGGCAAATAAGCTTATAGTCGTTATGACCGAGGAGCTTGAAAAGCTTCCCGACCCGAAAAAGGTTGACGCTTCAAATGCGGCTTCTGTAATTGAAACCTATAAAAAGTATGAAAAGCTTACCGACGAAATCAAGGAAAGCCTTTCCGAAGAGGGAGTTGCAAAGCTTAAAAAGTGCTATGAGGCGGCTAAGAAATATGACGGAGTTTCCGTAATAAATCAGGAAAAGAGCTTAGGCGCGGCGGAATGGGTGCTTATAGCGCTTTTGGCGCTTTTAAATCTTGCGGCTTTAGCGGCTGTGGTTTATATGATTATTTTAAATGTTAAAGTTGCTAAGAAAAGCGGAGCTTTAAAATCGGAAAATAAGGAGAAAACCTGAAATGACAAATAATAATCCTTCCGTGCTTCTGAAAAGAAAGGGAAAATTCAAGAGAAATATTCCTTATTTTCTCATAGCGCTTCCATCAATTATCTATCTTATAATTTTTAACTATGTTCCTATGTACGGCGTAATAATCGCATTCAAGGATTACAGCTATGCAAAGGGAATTATGGCAAGCCCTTGGGCAGGTCTTAAGCATTTTGAATACTTCTTCACTTCAAACGATGCTTTCAGGGTGCTTAGAAATACAATCCTTTATTCTATAGCCGACCTTCTTATAATCGGACTTTTCATGGCAATGCTCATGGCAATCCTTCTTTATGAAATAAATTCAAAGGTCGCGGGCAAGGTCTATCAGACGGCAATCCTTTTGCCTTACTATCTTTCTTGGGTTGTAATCGCGGGTATCGTAACCTTGTTTTTGAACCATTCGAGCGGATTTATAAATCAGGTGCTCGTTTCAATGGGCTTTAAGAAAATTCTTTGGTATACTCAGGCGAAATACTGGCCCGTGATACTTATTATTGCTAAGCTTTGGCGGGAAGCCGGAATGGCAAGTCTTTATTTCTATTCCGCAATAATCGGAATTGATACGGGACTTTTCGAAGCCGCTTCGCTTGACGGCGCAGGAAGACTTAAACAGATTTGGTATGTTACAATCCCTGAGCTTGCTCCTATGGCGAGCATGGTGCTTATAACCAGACTCGGCGGAATTCTTTCTTCCGAGCTCGGACTGTTCTATAACGTAACTCTCGATAACGGACTTCTTTATCCGACAACCGATGTTCTTTCTACATATCTTTACAGAGGACTTTCATCGGGAAGCTTCAGCGCAACCGCCGCTGTCGGACTTTTCACCTCGGTAGTAGGCATTATAATGACGCTTATCACAAACGGAATTATCAAGAAGATAAATTCCGAAAACGCGCTTTATTGAGGGGGTGGGTGAAATGAGAAATAATAAAGGTTTAACGGCTTTCGCCCATATATTCTTTGTCCTCGCGGTAATTTGCGTGGCGTTTCCGCTTTTTGCGGTAATTATGATTTCGTTTTCTACGGAAAGCGACGTTATAAAATACGGATTTCAGCTTATTCCTAGGCATCTTACAACAGCCGCCTATAAGGCTGTGTTCTCTCAGGCTGGCGGCGTTATAAGAGCGGTCGGCGTAACGGTTGTTTCGGCGGTTTCAAGCTCGGTTCTGCTGGTTCTGCTTTCGGCATCGTTTGCCTATGTTTTAAGTCAGCCTAAATTTGAATATAAAAAGCTTTTAACGGTATTTTTCCTTATCCCGATGTTCTTTAACGGCGGACTTATTCCTACCTACATTCTTATAACTCAGTATCTGCACTTGGGCAATACGATTTTCGTTTATGTATTTACAGGTCTTTTCAATTTCGGAAATGTGCTCTTGCTCAGAGCCAGCTTCCAACAGGTTCCCAAAGAGCTTATGGAGTCTTCCCAGATAGACGGCGCAAATCAGATGACGGTTTTCTTTAAAATTATGATTCCGCTCAGCGCCTCAATGATAGCAATGATATTCTGTATGAATTTGCTTTCGCGCTGGAACGACTTCCAGACGAGTCTTTACTATATTGACGACAGCAATCTCTACACAATTCAGTATCTTCTTCAGAAAACCCTGCAGGAGGTACAGGTCAGAAATCAGACCTATGCCGAGGTTGCGGGTTATGCGGTAGAGCCGTCGCTTACTCTTCAGTATGCAATGTCGGTAATAGCGGCGCTTCCGGTTTTCGTCGCGTTCCCGTTTATGCAGAAATATTTTTCAAAAGGTATAACAGTAGGCTCTGTAAAGGGCTGAATAAAAAGGAGGAAAATTTATGGTCAAAAAAATTATTGCCTTGGTTCTTGCAGGTCTTATGATATTTCCTTTCGCCGCCTGTAAGTCCTCTGGTGCGGACACCTCAAAGCAGGTAACTCTGACTTGGGTTATCAATCAGGATAAGCAGAAGGATACGGATGTTGTTGAAAAAGAAATCAACAATCTCTTAGCTAAGCTTCTTCCTAATACAAAGCTTGAGATAGTCCATTCGCCCAATCTTTTCGATAAATGGTCGATGTGGATGTCCGCAAAGAAATCGTTTGATATCGCCTATACCGGATTTCAAACCGATATGATGGCGCAGGTCAATGCAGATTCTTATATGGAGCTTGACGATCTTGTAGATAAGTATGCTCCTAATCTTAAAAGCGAAGAAAAGGAATTTCCGGCTGAATATAAATCCGGAAGAGTTTCGGGTAAGCTTTATGCAATCCCGAATGTTCAGTCGATAGTTCATCAGACGAATTATCTCACTGTCGACGCGGCGCATTATCAGTATTTCCCGACTCAGGAATTTTTAAACGAAATGCATGAGAATCCGAAAACTACCGATAAGGCTTATCAGCTTTTAGACGGCTTCCTTGCTAAGCTCGCTCAGACAGGTCTTTTCTCATCGGGCGCATATTCCGTCGATGTTCAGAACTTCTTTAATGCGGTTGTCTGCAGAGGCTATGACTTTGTAGGTACCGAAAGAGGCGGCGCATGGCTTTGCTATGACGCCCATGATAAGAACGCTGAAATCAAAAGCTTCGTTGAAACAGACGAATATAAGCTCTGGCTTAAATGGGCTTCCGATTGGTATCAGAAGGGCTATATCAGTCAGGATTATATCGTTACAGGAGCTACGGGTAATATGTTGCTTTCGGGAAATGTTACCGAGCAATGGTCAAATCTTGATGAAGAAATAGGAATTAAATATTCAAAGAATATCGAAACCGGAAATGTTGAAAAATATAATCTTCTTCTTGACAGCGAGGATAATCTCTATCAGGGCACAACGATTTTCGGCTCTGCAAAAACCTATGAAATTATCCCTTATACAGCTAAAAACCCCGAAAGAGCTATGATGCTTCTTGACCTTCTCCATTCCGAAAAGGGCGAAGAGCTTTATAATCTAATTTGCTACGGATTTGAGAAGAACAGCGATTACGCCAAGAAATACGGTGTATGGCACTATGAGCTTAAAACCTCTGAAAACGATTCAAAGCCCATTGCTTACGGCAAGGATTACCTCTATCAGCCCGATTCTTCAAATGACTACGGTATAGCTCACTGGAGAATGGGCAATATCTTCCACGCTTACCGCACACCTAACATTCTTGACGGTATGGAAAGCTGGGCTAAGGATTATCTTTCAAACGGCAGACAGAAGCTGCAGAAAACTAAGTATTACGGCTTCCAAGGTGATTTAAAGGAATATACCTATAAGATTGCTCAGATAAATTCCGCTATGGAAGAATATAATGCGGCACTTATTTCAGGTACTCTTACCGGTAAATGGGAAAAGACCTATAATACCATGGTTGAGAAGATGAATGCCGCAGGCTTAAGCGAGGTTGTAAAGGGAGTTCAGAAACAGGCGGACGATTTCAATAAAAAATAAACGGAGGGAAAAGCTTGAAAAAACTTAAAAATACCGTTATTTCTTGCTTTGTTTGCGTGATTCTTATCTTTTGTCCGCTCCTGAATGCTTTCGCGGCTTCATATCCCTCATTCTCGGTTGCTCAGACCGATATTTCCGGCTCTAAGGTTACACTTACCGTATCGGTTGACACAACCGTTTATAATGTCAGCGGATTGATGTTTTATCTTAAATATGATACCGATAAGGTTGCGTTTGAGAATAAAAGCATTAAGATCCTGCAAAGCTCAATTAAAGCGGAGGATGTTAATAAGGGTAATGCCAAAAACGGTAAAATTTATTTTACCTATGTCGGCTCGGTTTCCTCTCCCGTTGCAATTAAAAAGGGCAATATTGCTTCTTTTGAATTCACCGTGCTAAGCGCCGAGGCAGAGCAAATTCCGATAGAGCTTTGCATTGAAGATTTTTATAATAAAAAGCTAAAGCAGATAGAGGTTTCCTCAAAAACCGTTCAGGGCTTTATACAGTCCGACGGTAATGCTGCCGCTAAAGTTATAAATCTTATAAATCAAATCGGAAATGTCACTTATCCCGACAGTAACGCTAAAATCCTTGCCGCAAGAAAAGCCTATAATCAGCTTTCCGCGGCAGAGAAACAGGCTGTTTCGAATGCGGATGTTTTAAATGAGGCGGAGGCGGTTTATAACCGTCTTCGCATTGAGGCTTTAAATGCCGATGCAAAAGCAAAGGCACAGGAATTTAAGGAAAAGCATTCTGAAATCCTTTCGAAAAAGCCTGCCTATGAGGGCGACGGAGCCTTAACGCTTTCCGATGAAGCCCTGATAACCGCCGCGCAGGACGATTATAATTCCTATCCCGCAGCGGTTAAGGCAATGCTTAATAAGGAAATAAATTACCTTTATAAGCTTAAAAAGTATTTTTCAATACTTGAAAGCATAGAGCAGGCAAAGGACACGCTTAAAGCATTCAATGAAAACTTTGCTTATTATCTCGAAACCGATATAAATTCGATAACCTCAAGCGACCTTACAGGTCTCGGTCAGGCAAAGCAAATGCTTGATAATATGGCTTCGACCTTCGATGATATCAGCGAGTGGGTCGAAAAGAATACCGGCTCGATTAGAAAAATAATAAACAAAATGTATGAAAGAGCGCTTTCGCTTAGCGAGTATGAAAATGCCGATTCAACAAAAGAATACTTAAACTTTATGGATGAATACGGCAAATGGCTTACTGCTACAGAAAACGATATAACAAAGGACGATCAGCTTTCCTTGGGTCTTGCAAAGCAAGCATACGAGCTGATGAGTAAAGAAGCGCAGGCCTTGGTTGGCGAGAATTTCTATAAGCATATTGTCGCTCTCTTTGAAAAGGCGTCAAGTCTTGACTGGGCGTCTGAGCCTGACGGTGACAGCGAGGTTGTTATTGACGGCGGAACAGATACGGTTGTTAAAACCGTAACTAAGAATATTTATCTTAATTCCGATAAAGCAAAAGACGGTGACGGCTCGCAGGCAAATAAGGTACTGCTCAATTTCATAAGAAGCAAAAAGAGCAATGCGGTTGTAATTTTGCTTGTTTCTTTAGGCTCGCTTATGATTATTCTGGCATTTGCGGTTGTATCTCAGGTTATTCTTTGTAAAAAGTATAATATTCCCTTTAGGCTATTTCCTGAAAAGGAGGTGAGAAAGGTATGAATAAGATACTCTCGAAAAGAAACTTAAAAATATGGCTTTCGTTTTTGCTTGTTCTGGTTATTTGTATTTCCGCAGTTGTTTATATGGGAATACGAAGCAAAGCCCTGAATGAGTATAACGAAACCGACGCTTCCTTTGATGATTTTGAAGAGGCAAGAATTGATTCCGATGTTGAGGTTAAATACGGCGTCGGAGCTTATCAGCAATCAACTACATTTTCAAAATCGGGCAAAACCGCGTCCATTGATACAAATGCTTATGTTGAATGGACCACCGCGTCCGATGTTGCGTTTCTCTATAAGAAGTATGATATCGGCGGCACCGGTAATGACAATAAAATAGTTTTCGAAACCTCGATAACTTCCCGAACCGACCTTCACGGCGGTCAGGATATTTTCTCAACCGGCTCCGGCGGACTGCTCCTTACAGACAGTGTGACAGACCCTTCCGCTCCGAGAATTTTTCTCCACTTAAGGGAGGGAAAGGTAACGGTGGTTTACAGA
This sequence comes from uncultured Eubacteriales bacterium, assembly GCA_934466515.1. Lineage (GTDB taxonomy): Bacteria > Bacillota > Clostridia > Oscillospirales > Acutalibacteraceae > UBA737. The sequence goes on along the minus strand of CAKSLH010000001.1, from coordinate 431,972 downwards.
ACCGAGCAGAATAAAGGAATGGGCGTTATCTACGGAAATGTCGGCGCAGACCTTCCGATTAAGCTTAGAATTGAGAAAACGGGCAAAAAGTACACCTGCTCCTATAAGGGCACGAATAACGGCAGCTATGTTTCACTCGGAACTGTTACAAGTACCTTTAACGGTCCGCTTTATGCGGGAGTTGCCGCACATTCGTCGGATAGGCAAAGAAGTATTCATTGCGCGTTCTCAGGCTGGTATGCCGTAGGCAGCGGAAGCTATGATTCCTCGGATTCTTCGTCCGGCTCATCGAGTAAGGACAATTATCCCGATACGGATTACATAGACCCGTCTTTTGACGAGGCAAACACCTTGCTTTTTGAAAGCTTTAAAAAGGGTATCAGAACCTTAGGCGACGATACCGTGGATTCCCCGAAATGGAAATCCGCACATACAGACCTTGTCAAAACTCTAGACGACGGCAACCGAGTCTGGTATATCGCGCAGGAAATCGGCAGTTCTTATTTAGGAAATGAAAAATGGACCGACTACTCGGCAAGCATTGATTTCAGCTTTACAAATGAAATGCAGGCTCAGGACGACGACACATTTGTTTTCTGGGTAAGGCAAAAGCATATTGCCAATTCCGGATATTACGGTAACGGAATAAGCATTACCACCGATTTTGATACCGATAAGGTCACGGGCGAAATAAGCTATACAACTAAGCTTTCTGTTGTAAAGCAATACGCTCAAAGACCCGATATGTGGAACGGAACAGATACATCTGTTACAATTCCCAATCTTATCGGAGATGGTCTTACACACAATTTAAAGGTTTATTCAATTGATAATAAGACAGCTGTTTATTTAGACGGCGCCTTGGTGCTTGAATATACCGACAGTTCTAAGGACGGTCATATAAATCTTCGCGGAGGTATCGGATTTTATACCAATGCGGTCGATATGACGGTAGACAACATTCTTGTAGAAAAGCTCGACGATGAAAACGGCGGCGATTTCGATAATATTATAGGAAGCCGTTTCGATGAGGATATGCCCGATTATATCCGCGAGTTCTACAAGAGAAACGAAATCAAATATTTCAATAATGACAGCAGCGTTGCTGTCGAAAAATAAAGAAAGGCAGAGGATAGAAATGAAGAAAAAATTACTTGTTAAAGCTTCGGCACTTGCTTGCTCGCTGGCGCTTGTTTTCTCATGCGCCACATTCACTTCCTTGGCTCAAAAAGATTATACGGTTAAGGAAAAGGTTACAATCAGCAACCCCGAAAGTGTTGATGTGGCGACACTTTACAACTACAACGGAAACCAAAAGAATTTAACCAACAACGGACAGAGCTTTAAAAAATCCGGAAATACTGTTGTTCAGAAAAGCGGAAATAATTTTCAGGCAACCTTGGGTGTTCTTGCGGAAATCAACGGAACGGATTTAACAAACATAAAGGCTGACGAATGGTCATATACCATGACTGCTGATATTCCGGCTTCCGGAAAAGTATCAAACTTCGGATATCTTAATTCTTGGGGCAAAATTGCTTCAACTGTTAAAAACGAGGACAAAGTTTATACCGTTACCGACGGTGACGCACAGTACGGTGTTATCGCTTCAAGCATCGTTGAAGATAACAGCTATTACAGAATGGCATTTTCCAGCAATTTAACTCAATTTTCAGCAAGAGAAGTCGGCGGAACAATAACCGTAACCGACGGAACGGCTGAAATGTCTTCTGCATTACCCGAAGGAAATATCGGCTTTAAAGATCCCTATAATATTTATTGGAACAGCAATCCTACTGTTAAGGTAGAATACAAAAACAACAATGACGGAACTCACACTTATACCGTTACAGCATTAAATGTTTACTCGAAAAACAATGAAGATAACTCATTTACTGCAATTGACGGCGGAAAAATTTTAAAGCAAACTGTTGTTGCCGATGATAGCGAAGCCAATACCGGTTATGTTCTTTTAGGCTCGGGTTATACATACGGTCAGAACACAGCAATTACTTTCAGCGATTTTTCTGTTTCCTATACTCAGATAACGGATTTTACAACCGCCTGCGAGGCATTTGTAAATGCAAACCTTGTTATTACAGAGCTTGACGAAAACACCTTTAAAGTAACTGCCGATACAGCTTATGCAAAGAAAACAGAGCTTAACGGTTTACTTAGCGCTTATAATGCTCTTGATCCTAAAGTTAAAAGTGTAATCGACAAAAACTATGCAGACCTTGAAAGCAAAATAAATGCCGCAATTAAATTGTGCGAAAATGCAATTGCAATTTACGGTAAATTTACAACCCCCGAAACTGTTACAGTTGATAATGCGACAAGCGTAGATGTTGCTACACTTTATAATGTCAAAAACGGAGCACTTTCAACCGATTCTTATTTTACCGGCGGAAGCAATATAACCTATACTGCAAACGGAAACTATAACGGAACCTTAGGTGTTCTTACCAAGGTAAACGATGTTGACCTTACAAAGGTTGATGTAAACGAATGGTCATATAAGATTTCGGCTACCGATGTCAGTGAATCGGCTTTCGGATATCTTCATACTTGGAGCAAGATAGGCTCAACTGTTGAAAAAACAGAGGACGGTTATTCAGTTATAAACGGCGACACATCTTATGATTGCTTGGCATCTAATTTTAAGAAACAGGATGACGGATATTATAGACTTATAGCTTTCGGTTCAACAAATTTTGCCGGAAGATATACCGGCGGAGAAATTTCCGTAGCCGACGGAGAACCTACTTTAACAAAAAGCGTTTTAAACAACGTAAGCTTTAATAATGACTTTAAAATCTATTGGAAAGATATTCCGGCAGTAAAGGTTGAATATAAGGATAATAAAGACGGTACACATCTTTACACCGTTACAGCGTTGGATGTTTATACTTTAAACGAAGAAACAAAAGAGTATGAATCAGCAGGCAATGTTGTTCTTAATTCTTTGACTGTTACCGACGGAAGCGAACAGGATACAAATTATGTTCTTATCGGCGGAGGAAAAGATTCGGGACGCAGTGATAAATTGGTTTACAGCGATTTCTCTGTTTCTTATACAGTTGACAAGGACATCACCGAGGATTGTATAGCAGTTCTTTCTGCAGGAAACGGAATTTATGAGAAATTCGGCGATACTCTCGGCGACCTCGTTATCACAAACAGCAATCTTGCTGAGGTAAACGCAAATCTTGCGGCTTTAGAGGCATCTTATAACGGCGCAAGCGAGCCTGTTAAAACAGCTGTCGACGCTAAGGATTTCAGCAAAAAGCTTGCTTATTATAAGAATTATGCAGACGCAGTTGCAAAAACCGCTCACGCAGAGCTTTTAGGCGTTCAGCTTAAAAACGAAAGCAGTGTAGAGGCTTCAGACCTTCGCTTCGTTGTAAAATATGAGGCGAATACAGCTTCGGGCTATACAGTTTCGAGCTACGGCGCGGTTGTAGTTCCGAATCAGGTAAGAGGAAACAATCCCGACCTTACACGTAAAATTGATGTTGTAAGCGGTAAGGAAGACTACTTTGTAGATGTTAATGTTGAGTCCGATACCGTAACGGTAGACGGCAATAACCGCTTCTATGTAAATGTTACCAATTCAAAGGGCAAGCCGGGACTTCTCTTTGATTGCAGACCCTATGTTGTTTATACAAACGGAACAGACGAATTCACGGTTTATGCCGACAACGCTGTTGCAGATACTGATGTTACAGAGGGTCAGGCAACAAAATGCGCTCTCTTTGCAGCTAAGAAATTAAGCGAAAGCATAACTTCTAAGCTCGGAACTGATGTAACCTATCCCGCTGAATTTGACAGCACTTCATATCCGGCGATTATAGAAAAGATCAACAAGCTCGAATACGGCGATACCTCTTTAGGTAAAACTACTGCCGAGGAAAAGAAAGCGGTATTTGCGTTTGTTGCAATGAACTATGACGCTTATAAGGCTTAAAAAAGGAGGAGAAAGTAATGAAAGAATATAAAAAACCTATATTGACAGTTACCGATCCCGAATTAAATGAATACCTCTGCGCCGGCAGCGACTTAAGCACCGGCAATGAAAACTGGTCGGATTTGGAAGAGGAAATCTGATATGAAAAGAAGAATATGTTTTCTTCTCGCTTTGGCTTTAGTTTGTTTTGCCCTTGCAGGCTGCAAGGGCAAGGCAAATGCCGGCGCTGATAAAAAATCCCCAAAAAGCTCTGTTGTTTCATCATCGCAGAGCAAAACAGAAAACAGCTCGGGCGAAAGCGAAAAATCTGAGACCGACAGCAAAGGCTCTCAGGCTGTTATGCCCGACGGAACAAAAATAACTATTGATAACGGCACTGATAAGAACAGCTCGCCGTCATCAGAAAACAAATCAACAGAGGTTAAAAAGGACAGTGGCTCCTCGTCTTCATCGGAAGAAAAGCCCGCTTCAAAAGAAGATTATTACAGCGATATTTTATAACTGCCCAAAATATTTTACGGAGGTAAGAAAATGAAGAAATACTTAAAAAGCGGTCTTGCGCTTTGTATTGCTTTGATAATGGTATGCTCAGCGGCATCCGTAATAACGCGTACCGATGTCTTAGCTTCTTCGGGAATTGAGGGTTATTATTTTGAGGAGGATTTTGCCGAGGGCAATCTCGATAACTGGGACGCGCCCCACGAATCCGACTCCTATAAAATTTCCGCTTCGCAGGGAAGCAATATGCTTACCTTTGATTACAAAAACAGCATTCAGGGAGCGCAGTATCTCCTTGTTCCTAAGTCTTCAAAGGTAAGTCAGTCTTCGATAGAGGAATTTAACTTCACTGCGAAGTTTTCAAAAAACCCGAGCTCGCTTTACGGCGGACTTGAAATCGTTTATGATTTTACCGATAACAACAATTATAAATTTGTTTCGGTAGGAGAATTTTCGGGCAAAATTTTCAGGCGCTGCTGGGCTGTAAAGGACGGAAAGGTTTCGGTTGACAGCAGTGTAACCCCTTCGGATACATCGCTTGGAAATATTGATATTGATTTTACCGATTTTGTCAATGTTTCCGTAAGCTATAATTCGGGCAAGGCGACAATTTCGGTTGAACAGAATTCGAACATTAAAACAATGAGCTTTAAAACCTCTTCTACTCCTGCAATGCTTTGCAATTACAGGCAGAACGGCAACGAAAGCTCAACAATGTATATCAAAAACGCGAAATTCTATTTCGGCGGATATACCGATTATCTTGCAAAGCAGTATACCGATAAATATAAAACGGTGCTGAATAAGACCTTAAGTCAGGTAACTTCTGCCGACGAGGCGCTTATAAACGAGGCTTTATCCGATTATTCGAAGCTGAGCTCTTATTATCAGAGCGAGTATTACCGTTATACGGTTTTGCTTAACAACTTTAAGGAAAAGATAAACGCCTTAAAGGTAGGTACCCCGTTTGACAGCAATTCTCCTTTACAGCCTGCAAACTGGGAATACATAAAGGGAAATTTCAGCGCGTCAAGCTTTAATATCGGCTCGGACGGAGTTATGACCTTAAATTCAGGACTTATGCTCAGGCTTAATTCCTCGTCATACCTACAGGAAGAAACCTCAATAAAGAAATTTACCTATGATGTTGAATATCCATTAGGCAACAACGGCGGAAAAGGCATTATATTTGTTTATGACTTTAAGGATTCACAGAATTATAAGTATAACACTATCTGGTACGATAAAGCGCACAAAGCGTTTTTCAATCAGTTCTTTACCTGCACCGACGGCAACGAGGTATCAACGGGTACGGGCTATGCCAATGAATTAGGCTCAATTGAGGGCAAGCTGCAGATAGAAATAGACCTCTCTCGAAACGGTAAGTATATCTACAAGGTTTCAAACCCATCAAAAGGAACCTCTTTCAGCTACTCTGCGGCTTCTGAATATGACGGGCTTGTTTTCTATGCGAAAAGCGATATAAAAATAAGCAATATAAGAGCCTATGTTTATGATGAAAGCGATTTTAATTCTTATGAAAAGGAAATCAAGCTTTTTAAGAAGAATTATTCCGAGCTTATTCATTTAACAAAGGAAAATGTCAGAAAAAATGCTCTTATGAAAGCGGATATCGAAAAAGCAATTGCCGATTATGAAAATAATCTGAGCAGTTATTCGAAAATGACCTTAAAATCGGAATATCAGCTTTTAAAGGACCTGCTTTCAGAGATCGAAGCATTAAGCGGGGCTTATGAGACAGAGCTTCCGCAGTATGTCACCGAAAACGGACGGCAGACTTACACATTTACGGATGATTTTGAAAACGGACTCAGAAAATGGTCTAACAGCGGAAGTGACGAAAAGCGTGTTGTAACGCCGTCGTCTGCGATAGAGCAAAAGGACTTAAATCATTATGTAACCGTATCAAAAAACGGATTTATTTATCCGAGTTCTTATTCCATTCCTAAAAAAGCCCAGCTAAACGAAGTAAACTTTAAAATAAAGCTTAAATCGTCCGGAGATGCTTCAAAGGATAATTTCTCGGCCGCTCAGCCGCTTACAATAATGTTAAGCTATGTAGACGAGGAAAATTGGCAGGTTCTTGAGATCTACAACTGGGAAAGAGACGAAAACGGCAGAATTTCCTACAGATTTTCAAATTATGTCGACGGCGTTTATTCCGCAGGATTTCATAACGGAAGTAAATCAAAGGTAACCGATTATATTTCCGATTTTATAGATGTCAAGCTTAAGTATTCGGCTGACGGAAGAAGTGTGACCGCAGAAATAACCGACGGAGTAAATACCGACAACTACGGACTGAGTTTAAACGCGGTTTACGGAAATTTCGGTCTCTGGGGCAAAAACAACTATACTTGGGAATATGACGATGTAAGTATTAAGTATGTTCAGGGCAGCTGGGAGGAAAACGAAAACATAGATTCAGTCTATCCGTATTATACGGGAAACACCGAATACGGTCCAGATGATGTTCTCACACTTTACGGCGAAAACATTTATGACAATGTTTCAAGAGTAGAATTCGTTCAGATTTCGGACGCCGATTACCGCAGCGAGCTTTATAACGGTGTTTCGGATTCCTCGGTCAACAATACCGCTGCCGAATTCCTGCCCGAGATTACCTACAGCCATGATTATCAAAAGAGCGGAACATATATAAAGGCCGCGAGTACCGCCTCATTCGACAGCACAAGGGCAGTAAAGCTTAAAATAATTCAGCCTTCAAAGAATTCTTTTAAGGTCATAATTCCTAAAAAGGACGCTCTCGGTCAAAGCATAACACGCGGCGTGTATGCGCTTAAGCTTTGCGGAAACGATGTTTCCGGCAGCAAAGATGTTATACTTTATGTTAACAATCCTGAAATTGACTTTGTTTATGCGGATGAAGGCGACCATGCCACAGCCGGCGGAGAGGTTCGCATTATAGGCGAAAACCTTGCTTTAGGCTATGACGAAATAGACCCGAACGATTTCATAAAGGACTCCGAAGCGGAGCTTGAAGCTTATGAAAAAGCAATCGAAAGCAATAAATACAAGGTTTATGTTAAAATTCAGGGCAACGGATTTAATAAAACATTCTCTACAGTTGATAAATCCGTAACCGTTCAGAGCATGAACTCACTTAAGGTTAAGCTGCCAAACTCTATTCCGAAAGGTAAATATGAGGTCAGCGTTTACAGCGGATACGGAGACAATACCTGCTGGTCCGCACCCGAAACGCTTAAGGTCGGAAGCGATATCAGGTCATCGTGGCCCGACAAGGTCTATGATATAACGAATTACGGCGCTGACGCCAAAAATTCCGATCAGGATATAACAGGAATTTTAATGGATGTTATTCAGCTTGCGTTAAACGAGACAAACGGCGGAATAATCAGAATTCCCGCAGGAAGATACAAGCTTATTTACAGCATTGTTATTCCTGAAAAAATTCAGCTTATCGGAGACGGCAGCGACAAAACAATACTTTATTTCGACCCGACCCAGTGGCAGATGAGCGCATGCCCCGAATTCCTTATAGGCTTTGAACGCAATATTGCTATAGAGGGAATAGGATTTTACGGAACGCGCGGACAGTGCATAATGCGGTCCTACGGCGGTAAAAACTCCCAGACCTCAACTACCTATAACGAAAATATTTATCTTAAGGATGTAAACATTCAGTTCATGCCGCTTTTAGGAGTTGTATCAGGCGGTTCCGGTGTAGGATATGTCGAAAACACAACATCTGCCGAGCTTGCTATAAGAGCAGAAAGCACCGCAACCGGCTCATACGGAGTGTTCATTCAAAATCCCTATAATGTTCAGATGGATAATGTAAAGGTATACCGTACAGTTACAAACTGTCCTTTGATTTTCAATTGGGGTCAGTATGTCCGTATCAGTAACAGCTTTATTTCAGACGAATGGCAGCACGGCAATATAAACAATTCAATTCTTGAATATACTGAGTTTGCCAGAACGACCTTAGGATTTCAGGGCGAGAATGTTTATTATCACGGAAATACGATTTATGACAGAACGATAAATAACCGCGAGCTTTTTGTTGCCGACGGTTCTCCCGCTTCGCATTCAGGAAACGCGGACGCAGTCTTAACGCTTGCCTCCGATGAGGAATGTGCCGAATTCGGATTTACAAAGGATGTTACCTTCAAGGTAATCAGCGGTTGGGGCGAACAGCATGACAGAGTTCAGCTTTATGTCCGCAACGGGCAGGGAATAGGACAGACAAGAATGATGCAGTCCTATGTTACAAAGACCCTTGCCGACGGCACTAAGGCATATTTTGTTATTGTAAACGAACCGTTTACGGTAGCGCCTAACTCAAATTCAAAGATAGTTGCAAGAACACCGAGAGAAAATATGTATTTTGAATATATGTATTATGAAAACGGGCTTGCAACGGGATACTTCGGCGGATTTGCCGATACGGTTTACAACAAATGCCACTGGAAACAGGTGACGGATATTTATTTCGATTCCTATAATTCCGACCTAAACTGGTATTTGTCAATGGTAAACGGAACCTTTGAAAGAGCGTTCAACTTCCATGATATCGGAACATCTCAATGGAAAACCGATTACGGCTCCATTATCTTTACCTCTCAGAATTCAAACGCTTATTCTCCGACATCGGGTATCAGATTTTACGGTAACGAGCTTAACGGCTATCAGCTGTATATCAAATCGGCTTATTCGGAGGGAATAAGAGATGTTGTAATTCAGGCAAACAACTGGGATGAAAGTCAGGTAGCTATTACAACGCTCGGCAGTGCGACCGCGAGCGACGGAATATTTATCTATAAGAATATTCTTAACGATAACGAGACATATATCTCGAATATCCTGAGCGGCAGAAACACTGTCGGCAGTCAGAGGCTTATGCACTATGTTGCAGGCGAGCTTGACGGCTTTGCGATAGGCGACATAAACGGCGACGGAGAGATATCGCTTAAGGATGTAACACTGCTTAAGTATTATCTTTCGGGCGAATTGGCGCTGAGCACCGAGCAAATAAACCGAGCCGACTTCTATTCGGACGGTAAGGTAGATATCGCGGACGCTTTAGCGATAAGATATTTCTGCATGACGGGCAACCTGCTTGACCCCGACAGCACTAAAGACGATTATTACGATGATATTCTCTGAGTAAAAAAAGCTCATGTTCCACAAATGTGGAACATGAGCTTTTTAATTAAAACAGTATTTTAGTTTTCAGTCAGCCTCTTATCCGATTTTAAGGTATAGCAGATATCCGAAAATCTTACGCTTAAAGGAAACAGCTTTCTGCTTTCTCTTTTAAGGTGAAGAAGAAGAATTCGGAAAAATGAGCGCTTTTTTAAGGCGCTGAGCCTGCTTTCGCAGAGCGAGCAGAATTTATCGTTTCCGGTAGAGGTAAGAATTGCCTTTGCGGCTTCAAGCTGAAATTCCGCTGATTTAACGGGGTCTTCCGTCATGCCGCCCTCGCAGAAACGGGTTCTTATAAGCGGAGCGTCATAAAAATAAAGTCCGTTCATTGCCGCCGCGATACATTCAAGCTCAAATGCCGCTTTAAGCTCGCATTTTGAGAGGCGGATATATTTATCCGCAATTTCTTTTCTTACAGCCAGTGTGCCGCAGGGAAAGGAATTGGTATTAAAAAGTGCGCTTAAATCCGTTTTAGAAAGTCTTGACAGCCCCGAGCCCGTTTCTCCGAGCCTGTCTGATACCATACCGTTTCCGTCAGTATCAATCATTTCATGCGCGCAGTTTACGGCAATTATATTTTCGTTTCCTGCCATAAGACTTGAAATACTTTCGATTTTATCCTCATACCATATATCATTCTGGGTGCAAAGGAAAATCACATCGCCGCTTGAATTAGAAAGCGCCTTTCTGAAATTCATGGCGTTTCCGAGGTTTTCTTTATTTCTGATAAGCTTCCAAGAGGAAAGCTCGTTTTCTTTGATAAATTCCTCGATTATATCCGCAGTGCCGTCAGCCGACGCGTCGTCGACAAAAATGATTTCATCAGGCTTTCTTATCTGATTTTTAAGTGAATTCAAAAGCTCGGTTATATTTTCTTCGCCGTTAAAAGAAGTTACGGCTACTGAAATTTTTAACATTTTCAAACCTCCGAACATTTCTATACAAATTATACCATATTCCGACTTGAATTACAAGTCCGGTGTTTATTGACAAAAAGCATTTGCGGTGGTAAGATTATAATATAATTTTAAGAAGGAAAATAAGTATGTCTTTAAAACAAATAAGGTTCACGAAAATGCACGGTATAGGCAATGATTATGTCTATATAAACTGCTTTAAAGAAAAGGTTGATGACCCGAAAAGGCTGGCGGTTTTAATGTCCCCGAGACATTTTTCTGTCGGCTCGGACGGTGTAATTCTTATTTGCCCGTCTGACAGGGCGGACGCAAAAATGCGGATGTTCAATGCCGACGGAAGCGAGGGCAAAATGTGCGGAAACGGCATAAGATGCGTAGGGAAGTATCTTTATGATGAAAAAATTGTTACAAAAAATGTTATAACAGTTGACACATTAAGCGGCATAAAAACTCTTGATATTACCGAAAAAAACGGCAAGGCTGAGCTTATCGGAGTTGATATGGGCGAGCCGGAATTCAGGCCTGAAAAAATCCCTGCTGTATTTGACGGCGATGAAATGATAAACGAGCCCGTAACAGTCTTAAATAAGACCTATAAAATAACAGCGGTTTCCATGGGCAATCCGCATGCGGTAATCTTTACGGATAATGTAAAGGATTTGCCTCTTGAAAAAATAGGGCCATATTTTGAAAACTGCGAGATTTTCCCGCTCAGGGTCAATACGGAGTTTATAAGAGTTGTTTCAAAAACAGAGCTTGAAATGAGAGTTTATGAGCGCGGGAGCGGGGAAACCTTTGCTTGCGGAACAGGCGCATGCGCAGCGGTTGCGGCGGCGACTAAAAACGGAATCTGCGAAAAGGGAAAAGAGATAACTGTAAATCTTCTCGGCGGAAAGCTTTATATTACATATAATGAGAACGGACATATTTATATGCGCGGAACGGCGCAAAAGGTTTATGACGGGGTGTATTATTATGAGTCTTAATATAAAAATCAATGAAAACTACGGCAATTTAAAGAAGAATTACCTTTTTTCTCAGATTGCGCAGAAGGTGAGCGCATACAAGGAGCAAAATCCCGATAAAAAGGTTATAAGCCTTGGAATAGGCGATGTAACTCTGCCGCTTGCGAAAACCGTAGTAGATGCGCTTAAAAAAGCCTCTGATGAAATGGGAAATGCCGAGACTTTCAGAGGATATCCTGCGGACCACGGATATGATTTTTTAAGGCAAGCGGTTTCGGATTATTACAAAAGCAATGCTAAAATAAGCATTAAGCCCTCTGAAATTTTTATTTCGGACGGCGCTAAGAGCGACAGCGGAAATATTGTCGACATCTTAGGTGATAACCCCGTTTTAATTCCCGACCCCGTATATCCTGTTTATTTAGACAGCAATATAATGAGCGGCAGAAATATTGAATTTATAAAGGGTACTATGGAAAACGGGTTTAAGCCAACGCCTGACGCTCTTAAAGAAAAAAGTTATATAATTTATATTTGCTCGCCGAATAATCCTACGGGTGCCGTTTATAACAGAGCAGAGCTTAAGGCTTGGGTCGATTTTGCGCTTAAAACAGGCTCGCTTATAATATTTGACGCGGCTTATGAGGCATTTATCAAGGGCGATTATCCGCATTCGGTTTATGAGATAGAAAATGCCGATAAATGCGCTGTAGAAATTTGCAGTTTTTCTAAAATGGCAGGATTTACGGGCGTCAGATGTGCATGGAGCGTTTTTCCCGACGGGCTTACAGTAGACGATAAAAAGCTTTCCGAGCTTTGGCAGAGGAGGCAGTCAACCAAATTCAACGGTGTGACATACATCGTTCAAAGAGCGGCTCAGGCGGCGCTGAGCGAGGAAGGAATTGCCCAGTGCAGAAAAAATGTCGAATACTATATTGAAAACGCGAAAATACTTTCAGAACTGCTTATAAAAAAGGGAATAAAGTTTACCGGCGGTGAATGCTCGCCGTATTTATGGCTTGAATGCCCCAATAATATGAAGTCTTGGGACTTTTTTGATATGCTTCTTGAAAAGGCGCAGATCGTAGGCACCCCGGGGGCAGGCTTCGGACCTGCGGGAGAGGGATATTTCAGACTTACCTCGTTCGGCTCGAGAGAAAACACAATTGAAGCCGCAAAAAGACTTGAAAAGCTGCTATAAACTTAAAAACCGCTGTTGCATTTTTGCAACAGCGGTTTTTTGACTTAATTTTATGCGGTGAAACATAATTTTATGCGTTTTAAACCCGATAAATAAGTGCTATATTTAAAGCAGATATAAAAAATACCCGAAAGAGGGAAATTTATAATGCTTAAAATCAACAGCGAAAAGTTAATCGTTTCGGTTAAGCCTTACGGGGAGAATAAAAATTATTCCGATTCGGTTTTCAATTTAAAAATTGCGCCCGAAAATAAAGAAACCTGCATTTCTCTAGCCGAAATCGCTTTAAAAGAAGAAATCCCGACGCTTACTCTTTCAAGCTACAGGGAATGCGAAAAAACAGGGAACAGAGATAATTTCGAGATTAAATATTTTAAAAAAAGAAAAATGCTTTTAGAGCTTACAGCCGGCGAAGTTGCCGACGGCTTTAAGGGCAGATTCCTTGAAAAAGCAATGGATCTGATGTGGAGCATTTGCGAGGAAACGACATGGGTCATTCCTGCCCACCGTCAAAAAGAAAGCTACCCTAACTGCAATTGGGTTGATATAATGTCAGCTTCCACAGGCGGCGTTATGGCGGCGGCATACTTTTTCCTTGAAAAGGAAATACAAAAGGAAATGCCGGAGGGATTTTTGCAAAGAATTCTTTATGAGCTTCGCCATAGGGTGACAGAGCCGTTTATGTCGGATTTTTCACCGTTTCACAGCTGGAAAGGCACCGAGGGCTGGTATGTAAATAACTGGACCCCTTGGATAGTGCAAAACGCTCTTTCGGTTATTGTTTTTACAGAAAAGGATATGGCAGTAAGAAAAAAAGCCGCTGGCTTTGCCGCTATGTATCTTAACAGGTATTTAAGCTTTTGCTCCGAGGACGGCGCGTGCGTTGAGGGAGCGGCTTACTATTATAAGGCTAACGGAAGTGTTTTCGATATTGCCGAGCTGTTTTGCGAGCTTACCGATAATGAATACAATATTTTAAAAGACCCGTACATAAAAAAATTGGCTGAATATATTCCGAATATGTATACATCGGAGTGCTGTCATTTTACGGCAGGCGACTGCGGAGCAAACGGCGAGTTTATAAGTGCTGATGTAGGAAGATTTATAAAAAGAATGTCGGTAACTCTTGAAAGCGAGCCTCTTACGGCACTTAAGCAAGTTTTTTCAAAGCAAAAATTGGAGCCAGCAAGCGGAGATCATTATACGGCTTACAGAGGCTTTAAAAACTTAAGCATAGCTTTAAAACCCGAAGAAAATTCATTCAAGCTTAAGGAAAGCTATATGGAAAGCGTTCAGATTATGACACTTCGCCGAGACTTCTGCACCGCATTTTTTAAGGGCGGAAACAATAATGAGCCTCACGGGCATAACGATATCGGCGAATTTGAGCTTTATCTTAAAAATGAGCCTTTGTTTATAGACCCCGGAGTTGAGGTATACTCTTCTGCCTCGTTCGGTCCGAACAGGGGCTGGTGCTACAGCTCGTATTACCATAATACCCCTTGTTTAAACGGCAAGGTGCAGTCAACAGGCTATCAGGGCTCGCCCGATATAAAGTTCCGCGCCGAGGATGTCAAGGCGGATTTAAAAAACGGCGAAATGAGCATGGATATTACCTCTGCTTACGAAAATCTGCCGGAGCTTAAATTCATAAAAAGAAAAATGTCGCTTAACGGCGGAGTTTTCGAGGTCGCAGACAGCTATGAATTTGAAAAAAGCTTAGGCTATGAATTTCATTTGATGACGGTTAAAAAACCGAAAATTTCAAAGGGAGAATTAAAAATAGCCGCAGGCGATAAAGAAATCACCTGCAGCTTTAATTCGGATTATGATATTAAAATTGAAGAAATCCCCGTAACCGACCGAAGAATTTCGGGGCTTTGGAATACAGACAGACTTTTCTGCACGAAAATCTCTGCCGAAAAGCAAAAGGACTGCTTTAATTTCTCTGCGAGAATTTTATAAAATCCCTCAGGGTTTCGGCGGTGCTTTTAAGCGTTTCGAGCTTATCGTCGTGCATGAATTCGAGAATTAAATTGTGATCCTTCTCTTTAAAAAACGAAAGATATTTTTCCCAGATATAAGTACCCTCGCAAAGAGGGTACTTTTTATATTCGCTGTCCCAGTGAAAAACATGTAAATTTTCGGTTACCGGCGCTAAAGCCCTTGCGGAAAGAAGATTGTATTCCTCGGATTTGAACTGGTTGGGCTGCCAATACATTTTTAAATTGGGGCTTCCTACCGCTTCTATGAAATTTAAAGAGGAATTATAATCGTCGGTCAGAGTAAACGGGTGGCACTCAAGGCAAAGCGTTATGTTATTTTCCTTTGCGATCTCGGAAATAATCCTGCCGTCACCGATAAGCTTTTTAAGCTCTGCTTCGCTTATCTCGGCTGACGCCTTTTCCGCGCACCAGATTCTTATGCAGTCTGCTCCTAAAATCCTTGCGGCGGTTATATAAGCCTTGATATCTTCGGGGCTGTCTTTCCCGAGCCTGTAATAGGAGCCGTAGGAAGAAACTCCGACTCCGAAATCCTTGCTTAAATCTCTGATTTTTTTCAAAACCTCGGTATCGTCAACAGGGGCGTGAACATCGCTTCCCCATTCAATAGCTTCAATTCCGCTTTCCTTTGCGGCTTTTAATATTTCTTCTGCTTTGTACGGTCTGAATGAGACCGACGCAACTGCTGTTTTAAACATTTTACCTTCTCCGATTTAAGCCATGGTTTTAAGCATCTGAGGGGTTACCTCATAAAGCGGTGCTTTGCCGTCTTTAATTCTTAAATATTCCTCGAACATATATCTTGCCATTCTTCTCGGCTCGTTTCCGCAGCTGCCAGCAAAATGCGGTGTTAAAAAAACATTCGGCATTTCATAAAAGGGACTGTCAATTTCAGGCGGCTCGGGATCCGTCACATCAAGAACGGCTATCCTGCTTTTAACCTCACAAAGCGCTCTTATAAGGTCAGCTTCAACAACCTGCGCTCCGCGGCCCGTGTTTATAAAAACGGAATTCGGCTTCATTTTTGAAAACAGGCTGTAATTTAAAATTCCCTTTGTCTGCCCGTTGTTTGCAAGGTGGTTTGAAATCGTATCGCATTCTGAAAAAATAAATTCAAGACTTTTAAGCTCTGCGCCCAGATTGTCAGCCGTTTCCTTCGGTAAAAACGGGTCGAAAATATAAATCTCGTTATCCTCAGCCGAAAGCATCTTAATAACCTGCTTTCCTATAGCTCCCGCACCGATTATTCCGATTTTAGCTCCGATATTTCCGGGGAAGGAATTGACCTGACTTCTGGCTTTCCCGTCGTCTCTAAGCTTCATATTCATAACATGCTGAAAGAAGCCCTTGTTTGCAAGGGTGATTTCGGCGCTTGTAACCTGAGCTACAGGTACTGCGTTTGCCGCGGCCGCACTGAAAATTCTCGCATTTGCACTGAAATATCCGATTGCGAAGGGCTTTACGGAGCCTGCGGCATAAAAAACATATTTTAAATCGGGAAGAAATTCTTTGATTTCTTCTTCGGTTAGAGCAGGCATGCCCCAAGTGCCGAAAGCGGCCGTAACACCCTTTAAAGCGCCGTCAGAGCTTTTGATTGAGTCAGTATCAAAAACCGCGCTTTTATCCGCTCCGATTTTATCCTGCATTTCGTTTAAAAGCTTTTCGCCGTAAACTTCCTCTATTTTTTCTTTTGTGCCTAAGAAAACGCATTTGCCGTTCATTGCTTTACCTCGTTGTGCTATATTGCCTTTTTCTGTACTCTGTCGGGGACATACCCACTGTTTTGCTGAAATATCTTGAAAAGTTGCTGAGGTCGGTAAATCCGGTCTTAAAGCAAATTTCGCTTATCGGAAGATCCGTTCCGTCAAGCAGCTTTTTAGCCGCGTCAATCCTGCAGGAAATCAGATACTGTTTAATACTGCTTCCCGTCTGCGCCTTGAATTTATGCGCAAGATAATAAAGACTGATATTAAATTGCTTTGAAATCTTTTCAAGCGTGAAATCCTTGTAATATTCGTTTTCGATTATGCGCTTTACAGAGGTTATCGCCTCGTCTGTACTGCTTCCCGATTTAGGAAATGCGGATTTGTCCGCACGGTAAAGTATTTTTAAAATACTTTCGATATAAAGGTCGGCAGGGCTGTCAAAAGAGGAGCTTTTAAAAGAAATCTCCTTGTAAAGCAAATCAAAAAGGGGATTTAACTGGTCCTTCAAGCTCTCGGTGTTCATAACCCGAGTTATCAGTCCGCCCGAATTTGAAAGGGCGCAGAGAAGCCTTTCATCTCTTATGCTTTTGTGCGCGGTTTCAGGGTCTATTGATACGGCAAATCTGCGGTAAACCTTATCCGTCGGAACAATCGAATGATATTCCTTATCACCGATAAAAACTACAGAGGGCTTTAAAATACTGTACTGCCTGTCCGAAATATTAAAAACCGCAGAGCCCTCTTCTATGTATACCATTTGGTAGGCATTATGACTGTGGGTTTTTAATGTTTTTAAATCTTCCTTGTATGAAAGCTCGCATACACATGAGCCGTTCAAAAAAATCCCTCCATTCGGCAAACATTACATAACTTTCAGCAATTATAATCTAACCTATATTTATAAATCTATTATATAATATATATATAAATTTGTCTATTGAATATTTTGCTTTTGAGTCTCAAAAAAAGCAAAAAAAGACAAAATAACAGGAGTGATTGTTTTGGCGGTAAAATTTATTAAGGATTTAGAAAGCTTTAAAGAAATCTGTTCGCAATACGGTGTAACTCTCCCCGTCGGCACCGATGCGCAGATTTTAAAACAGCCCGTTACAATTGACGGCAAAAAAATCCCGAACAGAATAGTTTATCAGGCTATGGAGGGCTGCGACGGAACCGCGGACGGAGATTTAGGCAAGCTGACAAGGCGCCGCTATCTTCGCTTTGCAAGAGGCGGAGCAGGTCTTATCTGGTTTGAGGCGACAGCTGTTAAAAAAGAGGGCAGGGCAAATCCCCGTCAGATGTTTATAAGCGAAGAAAATAAAGATAGCTATAAAAAATTTGTCGAAGAGGTAAAAAGCACATGCCTTAAAGAAAACGGTTATGAGCCTATAATCGTTATGCAGCTTACCCATTCGGGACGCTACAGCAAGCCAAACGGATATCCCGAGCCGATTATAGCTTATAACAGTCCCGTTTATGAAAAGGAGCCGATTGATAAGTCAAGGATTATAACCGACGATGAGCTTGACGCTTTGCAGGACCTCTATGTTAAAAGCGCGCTTCTTGCAAAAGAGGCTGGGTTTGACGGAGTGGATATTAAATCCTGCCACAGATACCTTTTAAGCGAGCTGCTCTCGGCTTATACAAGAGAGGGAAAATACGGCGGCTCTTACGAAAACCGCACAAGAATGCTCAAAGAAACAATAAAAAAGGTTAAAGCCGCAGTCGGCGATGATTTTATCGTTACGGTAAGGCTGAACGCTTATGACGGCGCGGAATATCCTTACGGCTTCGGTGTTAAGGAAAACGGGGGCTTAACCCCTTGCTTTGACGAGGCAAAAAAGCTTGTCCGCGAGCTTTATGAGCTCGGAGTTAAAATGGTGGATATTACAATGGGCAACCCTTATGTAAATCCTCATGTCAACAGACCCGCCGTCAGCGGAGCTCCTTATGAGCCTGATGAAGCGCCTATTGTCGGCGTCGAAAGAATGCTTAAAGGAACAAGAGATATAAAAGCGGCTGTTCCCGAAATGAAAATCGTCTGCTCGGGCATTACATATTTAGGGGCAGAGTCAAGATATGTTACAGCCGAGTGTATAAAGGAAAACTGGTTTGATTTCGCAGGATACGGCAGAATGACCCTTGCAAATCCCGATATAGCAAAGGATATAATGACCGATAAGGAGTCAAAGCATTTATGCGTTACCTGCTCTAAATGCACGCATATTATGAGAGCGGGCTCGACCCCCGGGTGCGCGGTATTTGACCGCGAGGTTTATCCGCCTAAGGATTACACGGAAAAGAAATAAAAAGAGAGGGAAAATTTTATGAAAAACGCAATTGTTACAGGTGCCGCAGGCGGAATAGGCTTTGCAACCGTTAAGAAGTTAAGCGCAGAGGGATTTAAGGTTTTAGGTCTTGATATTGCAGACGAAAGCAAGGTTGATTTTAAGGGGATTGAAAACGCTTATTATGCAAAATGCGATATTTCGAGCGCCGCCGACCGCGAAAGCTCGCTTAAGAAAGCAAAAGAAATTTTAGGAAATATTGATGTTCTCGTAAATGTGGCAGGCGTAGCGCCGAGAGTAAGAACCGATATCCTTGAAATGACCGAGGAAAGCTATGACAGGGTTATGAATATAAATACAAAGGCTACAATGTTTTTAACCCAGCTTGTCGCAAACGATATGATTAAAAACAACGTCAAGGGGTATATTGTAAACATTTCTTCAATGTCCGCTTATACAAGCTCTGTAAGCAGAGGAGAATACTGCATTTCAAAGGCAGGCGTTTCTATGATAACTAAGCTTTTTGCGGACAGGCTTGCAGAATACGGTATAACCGTTAATGAAATAAGACCGGGTATTATCCATACAGGTATGACCGATACCGTAAAGCAGAAATACGACGCTCTTATTTCCGACGGACTTCTTCCTATTGCCCGCTGGGGCGAGCCCGAGGATATAGCAAAGGCTGTTTATGTTCTTTCAAGCGGACAGCTCGGCTATACAACAGGTCAGTCGATAGATGTTGACGGCGGCTTTCATATCAGGAGACTTTGATTATGGAAAGCAAGCTTTTACAAATTTCGGGCAAAACGGTAAAGACCGTTACATTGGAAGCGGCGGTTATAGGCTCGGGCGCGTCAGGCTACAGCGCGGCGCTTAACCTTTATAACAACAATATCACCGATATCGCGCTTATAACCGAGGGCATAAATATGGGAACCTCACGCAATACGGGCTCGGATAAGCAGACCTATTATAAATTAAGCCTTTGCGGAGATAAAGCAGACAGTGTTCATGAAATGGCAAAGGATCTTTTTTCTTACGGCTGTGTTGACGGGGATAATGCTCTTGCCGAGGCTTCGATGTCGGTGCCGTGCTTTATAAACCTGTGTAAGCTCGGAGTGCCTTTTCCGACTAACCGTTACGGAGAATTTGTAGGATATAAAACCGACCATGACCCAAGAGAACGCGCGACCTCGGCAGGTCCTCTGACCTCTAAAATGATGACGGAATGTCTTCAAAAGGAATTTGAAAGCAAGAAAATCAGGGTATTTGACGGCGAACTGCTCGTATTCATAGTAAAAGACGGGGAAGCGGCGGCAGGCTTTATCACGCTTAACAGAAAAGCGAGGAGCTTAGACGGGCTGTTCACGCTTTATAACTGCCGCAATATCGTAATGGCTACGGGCGGACCGGCAGGAATTTATAACGATTCGGTTTATCCGCTCGGACACACGGGAAGTAACGGCGTCGCCTTTGAGGCAGGCGCAATGGGTAAAAACCTCACCGAATGGCAATACGGTCTCGCGTCGGTAAATCCGAGGTGGAATGTTTCGGGAACATATATGCAGGTTCTGCCTAAGTTTGTTTCGATAGACGAAAACGGAAAAGAGCATGAATTTTTAGCCGATTATTTTAAGGACGGCGGTAAAATGCTTTCAGCTGTTTTCAAAAAAGGTTATGAATGGCCGTTTGACAGCAGAAAAGCCTTAAAAGGCTCCTCTATAATTGATTTGCTTGTTTATATCGAGAAAAATATCCTTTCAAGGAAGGTTTATCTTGATTTTCGAAACAATCCTTTTAATGCCGAAAGCCTTGATTATAATTCTCTTGAAAAAGAGGCTTATGATTATCTTAGCGACGCAAAAGCTCTTTTCGGAAAGCCGATTGACAGGCTCATGCAAATGAATTCGCCCGCCTATGACCTTTATCTTTCAAAGGGCGTTGATTTAAAGCGCGAAATGCTTGAAATTTCTCTTTGCGCACAGCATAATAACGGCGGAATAGATGTCGATATGTGGTGGCAGAGCAATATTAAAGGACTTTTCGTTGTAGGAGAAGCGGCAGGCACTCACGGAATTTACAGACCAGGGGGAAGCGCTTTAAACGCCGGACAGGCAGGCGCCGCAAGAGCCGCTCTTTATATTTCCAGACACTTAAATATGCCCTTACCGCTTGAAAAAGCGGCAAAGACTGCTGAAAAGACCGTTTTAAAGGCATTTGATTTTGTAAGCTCGGTTTTGTCTGACTATTCAAACGCTAAAGAATTAAAAACCGAAAATACCCTTTTGATGGACAAATTCTCAGGCGCAATAAGAAATCCCGAGCTTTTAAAGAGCTTTGAGGAAAGAATTTTAAATCAGCTTAAAGATTTAGAAAATATTTTAAAGGTTTCTTCGCTTGCGGAAATGTTTGAGGCGTTTAAAATAAGGGAAATGCTGATAAGCCAGTTTGTCTATACAGCCGCAATGTCCGATTATGCGTCAAGCGGTGCGAAAACGCGCGGCTCGGCTCTTTATACCTCCGAAAACGGTGAAAAGCCAGAAAATCTCGCGGAAATCTTCAGATTTGAGGCTGATAACGGCGAGCATAATAATGAGGTCCGGATAGCTATTTATAAGGATTTTGAGTGTGAATTCTTCACAAGAAATGTAAGACCCGTTCCCGATGGCGGCGGATTTTTCGAAAATGTCTGGAAGGATTTCAGAGAAAACGGAAATGTTTATTAAATAAAGCTTTTTTGCTTTAAACAGTTCACCCCAATGGCAGAGCCATTGGGGTGATTATTATGCTTTATGATTTTTAACGCTTTGGATAAGGCATATTTTTCGACAAACCTAAAACGAAATCGACAGAAACATTATAAAAAGAGCAAAGGGCTTTAATGTGCTCTACTTTAAACTGCCTTTTACCGCTTTCATATAGCTGATACTGATGTCTTGTAATATTTAATACCTTTGCTATTGTCTCCTGCTTATAGTCATTGTCTAAGTATTTCATTATATTTTTTCATAAGTTTTAAATTCCTTTTTATCTTTATTCTGCGGAATAAGAGATGTGCGGCTTCGCCGCTGATATAACCAAACCCTATCGTCTTTGCCCTGCGGGCTAAGACACTTTTTCCTCCGGAAGACGGGAACCCTTTTGTCCGCTGTCGCAGACATTTCCCCTAACAGGGGAATTTCCTTTCGTCTAAAGGGGAAGCTTTTGGCGCCCTTCTTTTCGCGTAAGCGAAACAGAGGGGAGCTGTCGCAATTTTATTGCGACTGAGGGGTATTTTCTAGCATCTACCATCTAGCTTCTAATATCCAGTATGTGTGGTATTTTTTAAATTTTAGATTAAAAATTTAAAGCTTAATTCCTATTTTCTGCCCGTATTTAACTTCGGTTTCAATCCCGAATGAGGAATTTTTCATTATTTCACCGTCTGCTTTGACGGTATCCTTTTTTGTAAGCACAACGATTGTACTTCCGCCGAAAAGGAACATTCCTTTTTCCTGTCCTCTTGAAAAGGTGCCGATATCATAGTTTTTTATTTTCCCTACAAGCATAGCGCCTACCTCTGCCTGAATAACTTTTCCGAAATTATTCGTTTCAAAAACAGAAATCTCGCGGCAGTTTTCGCAGAAAACGGGAACGTTTCTTAAGGCTATCGGTCTAACAGTATGAAGCAGGCCTTTTATATATTTTCTTTTGCTAAGATTTCCCGAATCTATAAAGCAGTAACGGTGGTAATGGTTAACGCAAAGCCTGAAAACAAAGCACATGCCGTCTTTGAATTCCTCTGCAAGAGCATTGTCCTTTAAAAATGATTCAATATCATACTCAGCCTGCTTTACTGGGAAAACGGTTTTAGAATTTATATTGTAAACCGTAAGATAAGCGTCGCACGGAGAGACAAGGTGAGAGGGAGTAATATCAATCGGGCGTTCGGTTTCTTTAATTTTTCTTGAAAAGCAATCGTTAAAGCATTTAAAACCGTCGCTGTAGAATTTGCTTAAATCAATATTGTTTTTTCTGACAAAGCCCTTTATCAGCGGCTTTGAAAGGGGCGAAGAAAGAAAAGCTCCCGCAGCGCAGGAAACCGCTTTTGAAGCAAGAATTTTTAAAAAGACTCTTCCAAAAGCCGTTTCATAAAGAAATTTTAAAAATTTTTCGTTTTCTGAGGCTTTCATTTATCTTGAACCTAGGGTGTAAAACAGTACAAGCACTATAAATTCAACAAGCCCGATACCGACCATTATAAGAATTCCTTTTAATGTGGGCTTTTTAATTGTAACCCTTGAAACAAACAGATAGCCTGTCGCAGCAATTGCAAGGAAATAAAGGGGAGTTATATCGAATGCTCCTGTTATATATCTGCAAACTAAAACCGTCGGAAAGATAAGCGCCGCAGATGTAACGGGCAGACCGACATAATATTTTCTTGCGTCGGTGTCGGTTTTCTGTCTTTCTTCCTCGGTAACATTAAAATAGGCAAGCCTTATCATTGCTGCAAGAACATAAAAGACCAAAAGCGCATAGCAGAGTGTTTTAACGCCAAAACCGAGCGCCCCGTATTCTCTTATTATATGATTTAAAATTTTAGAGTTTCTGAGTGCCGCCGCACCGATACAGGCAGGCAGAATTCCGAAAGAAATAAGGTCGCATAAGGAATCTATCTGAATGCCGAATTTGCAGTCAAATTCGCTTCGGTTCTTTTTAGACCGTGCGACCTTTCCGTCAAAAGCGTCGCAAAGACCGCAGACAAGCAGGAAAAACATTCCGATATAAGGGTGGCTTCCGTTTGAGCTTAAAGTCAGCATTATTCCCGAAGCCGAGGAAATAAGCGAAAGATAAGTAAGCAATACCGTGTAATCATAAACTCCGATCATGTTTTGCTTTCCTCCCGATTTTTATAAATTGCGTTTTCAGCCTTATAAAAAAGATTTTTAAGATTTGCTTTTTTTGAAATAAATATGCCTGCTTCTCCTATAAGTATTCCTGCGGGGACATCAAGAAAAAGGTGCTGCTTGACAAGCACGGTTGATGCGAATACAAAGCAGGAAAAAATCCAGTTGAGAATTTTAATCGGCTTTTTAACACCTTTAAGCTTTGAAACATACCTTGCGCAGACATAGCTTTCAAGGCAGTGAAGGGACGGAAAAAGCGTTATCGGCTTATCAATTAGATAAAGAAAAGCAGTGATTTTATCAAAAACGCCGTCTCCCGTTATAACCGCTCTTTCCATATAGGTCGGCAGAATAAAGAAGATTACCGCCGAAATAAGCTTTCCAGTTATCTCGCCCGAGAAAAATGAATAACAGCTGTCCTTGCTGTCTCTCGATACCGCAATAAAGCATATTGCCCATTGCAGGTAAGCCGCGATATAAACGGTAATAAAAGGCGTAAAAAGCGGAATGTAATCGTCAATAAAGGTATTGACGCTGATTCTTTTGATATCTCCGAGAATAAATGCGGAGCCGTAAAAGGTAAAGGTGTTTGCAATAAGCCAAGCAAATACCGGAATAAGCATATAAAAAGGCAAAAAGCCGAGTATCATACGCGAATTATCTTTTTTAATTCTGTTTTGAATGGTTTTCAGCCTCCGAGAATAAATTATATATAACACTACTATTATATTACTTTTTTACTGAAAAAACAACATATTTCGCGTTCTTAAAAAAATTATAAAAATAATATAGTAAAAGAAAGCGGAATGTGATAGAATAATAAAAAAAGAAAAGGAGAAAAATATAATGTCGGAAACAATTTTAAATAATGATAATTTCGAAGAAGAGGTTACAAACTGCGATATCCCTGTGCTGATTGACTTTTATGCCGATTGGTGCGGTCCCTGCCTTATGCTTTCTCCGGTTATAGAAGAAATATCCGATGAGTTTGACGGCAAGGTTAAGGTCTGCAAGGCAAATGTGGACGAAAATCCCGAGCTAACCGCTAAATTCGGAATTGAAAATATTCCCGCGGTTTTTCTGATTAAAAACGGAGAAATAGTCGACAGCTTTGTCGGTTACCGTGAAAAGGAAGCAATAGAGGATTTTCTGTCTCAGGAGCACTGATTTAAAAAAGGAAGGAAATTTTAGATGAAAATAGCTTTTTTTGATGCAAAGCCCTATGATATAGAGGCTTTTGAGGAGCCTGCGAAAAATGCAGGCATTAAGCTTAAATTTTATGAAACCAAGCTTAATCCCGATACCGTCAGGCTCGCTTCTAATTGTGACGGCGTATGCGTTTTTGTAAATGACGAGGTAAACGCAGAGGTTATCGACGGGCTCTGCGAGCTCGGTGTTAAGACAATAGCTTTAAGGTGCGCGGGCTATAACAATGTAGATATAAAGCATGCTTATAATAAAATTCATGTTGTAAGAGTTCCTGCATATTCGCCGTATGCCGTTGCCGAGCATGCCATGGCAATGCTGCTTACTTCTATCAGAAGAATTCATAAGGCTTATATCAGAACCCGCGACTATAATTTCAGCCTTAACGGACTTACAGGCTTTGACCTTCACGGAAAAACCGTCGGAGTAGTGGGAACAGGTAAGATAGGAAAGGTATTTATAAATATCTGCAAGGGTTTCGGAATGAATGTTATCTGCTATGATAAATTCCCCTCAGAAATCGAGGGCGCAAAATATGTTTCGTTAGACGAAATTCTGTCCGAGAGCGATATAATTTCTCTTCACTGTCCGCTTACGAAAGAGACAATGCACATGATTGACGGCAGTGCAATTGAAAAAATGAAAAAAGGCGTTGCGATAATCAATACTTCGCGCGGAGCCTTGATTGACGCGGAGGCTCTTCTTGAAGGAATTAAATCAAGAAAGGTTGGCGCCGCATGCCTCGATGTTTATGAAGAGGAGTCCGATATTTTCTTTGAGGACAGGTCGGGTCATATTATTGATGATGATGTTCTCGCAAGACTTATTTCAATGCCGAATGTTATCGTTACCTCGCATCAGGCGTTTTTAACCCGTGAGGCGCTTTCGAATATCGCACAGACCACGGTTGATAACCTTATCGAGCTTGAGAAAAACGGCTCCGCTCAAAATGAGCTTTGCTACCGCTGCGGTAAGGTTGATGACTGTAAAAAGAAAAGCGGAGAAAAGTGCTTTTAAAAATGATTTTAAAAACGATTTAGAAAAAAAACCCTTCCCTGTTAATTACAGGGAAGTTTTTTTTTCTGTTGACAAATTGTAAATAACCTTGTGTTGCGGCGTTTGTGCCGCATTTTGTTTTTTCGGCGACATGCGCGGCGAAAAAACACATTGTAAGCGAAAAACCGCTTAATTCAGCGGTTTTTCAAGGACACTGGGGTGGTATTGGCGGGGATAGAGTGTAGTCCGAAAATCTCTGATTTTCGAGCGAACGGCATTCCCGTCCAAGAAAGTGTCGACTTTGTCGACACTCTCAAACCCTTCCCTGAAATCAACAGGGAAGGGTTTTCTTATAAGATAATGACTGTGAATTCTTGGGACTTAAGAGTAAGAGTTTTTCCGATTAAACTCTTTCCGAGGTGCGATTTCGATTTTTTGTATTCCTCGGGAACATCTACGGACATCTCGCTTTCAGAGCAATTGATAACCGTGAGCGCTTTTGCCGATTTGCACTTTCTTTCAAAGCCGAAAACACCCTGCGGCAGCTGCCACGGGACATATTCTCCGCCGCAAAAAGCTTTGCAGTGAATTCTTAATTTCCCCAATTTTTTATAAAATTCGGTTATTTCCTTATCTTCCTTTCCCCAAGGGAAATATCCTCTGCAAAACGGGTCAAAGCCGCCGGTCATTCCTGCCTCGTCGCCGTAGTAAACCGAAGGGACCCCTGGCAAAGTAAACTGCAAAAGAACAGCCTCAAAAAGTCTTTTCTTTGCAAAATTATATTCTTCTTCGCTTAATTTCATTTGAGACTGCTTAGCTCTGTCTCCGAAATTATCGTTATTTTTAGAAAGCCTTGTTAAAATTCTTGCGGTGTCATGAGTGCCGATATGATTCATCATAAGATTAACGCTTTTTTCGGGATAATTTTCAAGAATTTCAAAAACGGTTTCCTTTAAGGCGTCCGAATTGCCCGTCCTTACAAAATCAATTATTGCGTTCGCAAAGGGATAATTCATAACGGAATCGAGCTGCTTTCCGCGCAGAAATCTACGCCTTGAGCCGTAGCTGATTTTATTTGAAGCGTCCTCCCATACCTCGCCTAAAAGGTATGATTTTTTATTTGCGGATTTAACGGCTTTTCTTATGTTATCAAGAAAATTATCGGGGAGCTCATCGGCAACATCAAGACGCCAGCCGTCGGCTCCGAGCGACTGCCAGTATTTTAAAACACCCTTTTCACCGGTAATAAAATCGGTAAAAGACGGGGAATTTTCATCGGTTTCGGGAAGAGTTTTGACACCCCACCATGCCGAATAATCGTCAGGATAGGAATTAAATTTAAACCATTCGCGGTAAGGCGAATTATAATCGTTATAAGCGCCGCCCGTTCCGTAGCGCTTGTTTCGGTTAAAATAAATGCTGTCGTCTCCTGTGTGGGAAAAAACGCCGTCAAGTATAATCCGTATTCCCTTTTTATGTGCGGCATTGCAAAGCGATTTGAAATCCTCTTTATTTCCGAGCAGAGGGTCGATATTTAAATAATCGGCGGTATTATACCGATGATTTGAATGCGCCTCGAAAATCGGATTTAAATAAATGCAGGTAACATTAAGGCTTTTTAGGTAATCAAGCTTTTTTTCAATTCCCTTAAGGTCGCCGCAGTAATAATCGTTTCCAAGAGAATTCGGATAGGTGTCCTGTCTGAAAGCGGGGGATATGCTCTTATCATGAACGATATATCTGTCGCTCGGAACATTTTCCTTTTCTTCTCCGGAAAAATTAAATCTGTCGGGGAAAATCTGATAAATTATTCCGCCGCTTAGCCAGTCGGGTGTGCATTTATCGTCATCATAAACCGTTAACTGCCAAAATCTGGGCTTTTCTCTGCATACAATTCCGCGTCCCTCTTTTTCTCTAGTTATAAAGAAGTCGCCGAAATCGCTTGTGTATTTAAAGGCATAAAAATAAAGCCCCTCGCCTAAATTCAGCGTGGTTTCATAAAATCTGTATTCTTCAAGATAATCGTCGGTCGCAAGTAAGGGTATGTAATTGTCAAGGCCTGTTTTATCGTCCTTTAAAATCAGGAAAGCCTGTTTGCATTTTGCGTCGCTATGCAGCAAAAGCCTTAGCCGCAGGTCTTTTCCTGCGGCTAAGGCGCCTTTTACGGATTTATAGGTTTCTAAGCTTGAGTTAAAAGGGTAATAATTCATTTTCTCACTTTACAGGCTTGATGTGCCAGATATTTTCGGCGTAATCCTTAATTGAGCGGTCTGCCGAGAAAATACCCGAGCTTGCTATATTCATAAGCGACATCTTATTCCATTTAAGCTTATTCTTATAAAGCTCTGAGGCTTTATCCTGCGCACAGCAGTAATCGGCAAAGTCGCCGAGAGCCATATAAGTGTCGACATTTTTAAGTGTGTTATAGATATTATCGAAATTCTTTCCGTCAATACCCTTTCCGATGAAATCAAGAGCGTGGCGAAGCTCGGGATTGTTGTTATAATACATCTGAGGATTATATCCGCGCTTTTGCAGATTTAAAACCTCTGGTGTGCGCATGCCGAAGATAATAATGTTATCGTCGCCTACTGCCTGATGGATTTCAACATTTGCGCCGTCTTCCGTTCCTAAGGTTATTGCGCCGTTCAGCATGAACTTCATGTTGCTGGTTCCGCTCGCCTCTGTAGAAGCAAGAGAAATCTGCTCGCTGATTTCTGCGGCGGGAATCATAAGCTCTGCGAGGGTTACTCTGTAATCCTCAAGGAATACAACCTTCATTTTACCCTTAACCGCAGGGTCATTGTCAATAACCTTTGAAAGCTTGTAGATCATCTGAATGATTTCTTTTGCAAACAGATAGCCCGAAGCCGCCTTAGCGCCGAAGATATAGGTCTTAGGTGTAAAGGGAGCGTTGGGGTGCTCTTTGATAAAGAGGTAATCTCTGATAATATGAAGCGCGTTCATGTGCTGGCGCTTATATTCGTGAAGTCTCTTTACCTGCATATCAACGATTGAATGCGGGTCAATATCAATCGAATAATTCGATTTGATATAATTTGAAAGTCTTACCTTGTTTTTATACTTGATATCGGCAAGCTTGTTCAAAACCGTTTCATCGTCAAGGAAGTCCTTAAGCTTTGAAAGCTTTGAAGCGTCTGAAACAAATCCGTCGCCGATAAGCTCGGTAATAAGCTTTGAAAGGTCGGGATTTGCCTGACAAAGCCATCTGCGGTGTGCAATTCCGTTTGTAACATTGGTGAACTTTTCGGGAGTAAGCTTGTAATAATCGTTGAAAAGCTCATTTTTGATAATATCGCTGTGAAGCTTTGAAACTCCGTTTACGGTATGGCAGGTTGCAACGCAGAGGTTAGCCATTCTGATAACGCCGTTTTGAATTATCGCAACTCTTTCCGCAAGTGCGAAATCGCCCGTAAGGCTAATAATATGCTCGCGGTATCTGCGGTCGATTTCCTTTACTATCTGATAAATTCTCGGAAGTCTTTCCTTAAAGAGACTTTCCTGCCAGCACTCGAGAGCCTCGCTCATTATAGTGTGGTTGGTATAAGCCATGGTCTTGGTTACGATATCCCATGATTTTTCCCATGAATAACCGCATTCGTCAAGCAAAAGTCTCATAAGCTCGGGAATTGCAAGGGTGGGGTGGGTATCGTTGATATGAATGGCTATCTTCTCGGGAAGATTTTCAAGCGTGTTGTATTTTCTTGTGTGGCGTCTTAAAATATCCTGTATAGAAGCCGAAACCAAGAAATACTGCTGTCTTAAGCGGAGCGATTTACCCTCGATATGATTATCCTCGGGATAAAGAACCTTAGAAATCGCCTCTGTCATTGCGCGTTTTTCAAGCGCTCTTACATAGTCGCCCTGATTGAATGCGCTCATGTTGAAATCCTCGCATTCAGCGCTCCAGAGTCTTAAAACGCTGACCGTCTTGCCGTCCTTTCCGGCAACCTTTAAATCATAGGGCATAGCGCGGACATTTGTATAGTCCTTATGCTCGACATGGTGAAACTCTCCGTCCCACCATTCGTCTATATATCCGTCAAAATGAACGTCTACAGCAGAAGACGGACGCTGTTCAAGCCATACTCCGCCCCCCGGGAGCCAAAAGTCGGGCATTTCGGTCTGCCAGCCGTCAACAAGCTTCTGTCTGAAAATTCCGAGCTCATAACGGATGCAGTAGCCCATGGCATTGTATCCGCCGGTTGCCAAAGCGTCCAAGAAGCAGGCGGCAAGTCTACCGAGTCCGCCGTTTCCGAGACCTGCGTCGGGCTCAAAATCATAAAGTTTTTCAAGCTTTACATTATATTTTTTAAGAGCCTGAGCCATAGCGTTTGTAAGGTCAAGATTGAAAAGATTGTTCTTAAGCGATCTTCCCATAAGGAATTCCATGCTAAGATAATAAACGGTTTTTGCTCCCTGCTCGTCAACCTTCTTTTTAAAGGCGGCTTTTCTGTCGCTCATTATATCGAGCAGAACAAGAACGCAAGCCTTGTAAAAGATATCGTCCGAAGCCTGATCGGGGGTAACTCCGAAATTGTGTGAAAGCTTAATTTCAAGCATTTCGGAAAGCTTTGCAGCTGTATAATTAGTCATATCTCCATCTCCCAAAATCAAGATTATTTTTCCTATATATTGTTTACTATCTTATAATACATTATTCCGCGCATTTTTGCAAGTGTTTATTATAATATAATTTGTTCTCAATTTTAGATATTTTCAACAAATGAAAATCATTTTAAAACGATTTTCAGAAAAATATTATGCAAAATAAACCAATATAAGTGGAATTTCAAAAACAGTTGAAGATTTTTTAAATTATGTTATAATTATTTTAAGCTTTAAAAAGAGGCGACTCGTATGCAGAATTCAAAAAATTTTTTAAACGGAATAAAGGACGGGCTTCCCGTATGTATAGGCTATCTTGCGGTAGCGTTTGCGTTTGGAATTTCGGCGGTATCTCAGGGACTGACAGGTGTTCAGGCAACCCTGATTTCAATGACGAATGTTACCTCCGCCGGTCAGCTTGCCGCCGTTCCGATTATCATGTCAAACGGGGCCTTTTATGAGCTTGCCTTAAGCCAGCTTATAATAAATTTAAGATATGCGCTGATGTCGGTCTCGCTTTCTCAGAGATTTGATAAATCGGTTACAACTTTTGACAGATTTGTTTTTTCGTTTGTCAATACCGATGAGGTGTTCGCAATAGGCGCTTCAAATCCTGAGCTTTTGAACCGAAAATATATGTACGGGCTGATTTTAACACCCTATCTCGGCTGGAGTATCGGAACAATCATCGGCGCGGTTGCAGGAAGCATATTGCCTCAGGTGCTTATAAATGCGCTTAATCTTGCGATTTACGGAATGTTTATAGCAATCGTCGTTCCTGCGGCTCACGGAAATAAAAATATTCTTTTATGCGTTGCAATTTCCGTAGTTTTAAGCTGCTGCTTTAAATATATTCCGATTTTAAGTAAGGTACAAAGCGGCTTTGCAATAATAATCTGCGCTCTCGCTGCCGCCTGCATAATGGCGGCGGTCGCACCGACAGGGGAGGAACAGCAAAATGAATTACAGTAAATTTTTCCTTTACCTTTTGGTTATGGCAGGAGTAACCTATCTTGTAAGAATGCTTCCTATGGTGCTGTTAAAAAAGAAAATAACAAATAAATTTGTGCTTTCGGTTCTTTTTTATATGCCCTATGCTGTTCTTGCCTGTATGACAGTCCCCGGATTTTTATATGCTACCGGAAATATATGGTCTGCTGTTTGCGGATTTATCGTCGCGTTTATATTGGGCTGGAAAAAATCAAGCCTCATAGCTGTCGCGGCAGGCGCAAGCGGCGGAGCCTTGGTATGCGAGCTTGTTATAAAGTATATTATAAAATGAGTTAAAATCATTGTTACAAACCTTTTGAAAACCGCATAAATAAAGGAAAAGCCGCCCGTTTTATAACGGACGGCTTTTTGCGTAATAAGCTTTTATTGTTTACAAAGCTCGTTTGCCATGGTGTCGAGCTGAATTAAATTTTCTTCCTTTACAGCCGAAAGAATTTTTACGGCAGCTTCGGTAAAGGCAATGTTTTTGCAGGGTTCTAATTTTTCGCGCATAAGCTTTGCGGCAACGGGCGCCCATGAGCCGTTTTCTATAAACGCAACGGTTCTGTTCTGATAATTTCTTTCTTTAAGTCCGTCAATAAACTGCTTCATAAAAGGGAACAGATCCGCATTATAGGTGGGGCAGGCGAGAACAAGCTTATTATATCTGAAAGCGTCTTCAACCGCTTCTGCCATATCGCACCTTGCAAGGTCATTGACCGCTACCTTCGCACAGCCGTTTTCCTTTAGCCTTTCGGCAAGAATTTCGGCGGCTTTTTTTGTATTTCCGTAAACCGAGCAATAGCAAATGCACACCCCTTCGGTTTCGGGAGCGTAAGAGGACCAAGTATTATAAAGTCCTATGTAATAGCTTAAATTTTCGGTTAAAACAGGGCCATGGAGAGGGCAGATTTTTTTAATGTTAAGAGCAGAGGCTTTTTTAAGCAGAGCTTGCACCTGAGCGCCGTATTTCCCGACAATTCCGAAATAATACCTTCTTGCTTCGCATGCCCAGTCCTCGTCGGTATCATAAGCTCCGAATTTTCCGAAGCCGTCAGCTGAAAATAAAACAGATTCTGAGCTTTCGTATGCTACCATGACCTCCGGCCAGTGCACCATAGGCGCAAATATGAAATTAAGTGTGTGCGAGCCTAAGCTTAAGGTCTCGCCGTCTTTTACGGTTATTGCTTTTTCAGTTAAGTCAGCGCCGAAAAAGTTTTTTATCATAGCAAGAGCCTTAGAGTTTGTCACTACCTTGCTTTCGGGGAATTCTTTTAAGAACTTCATAATGTTTGCCGAGTGGTCCGGCTCCATGTGCGAGACTATCAAAAAGTCGGGATTTCGCCCGTTTAATGCGGCTTTCAGGTTGTTTAACCATTCGTCTTTAAACTCTGCGTCAACAGTATCCATAACAGCGATTTTATCATCAATTATAACATAAGAGTTATACGCCATTCCGTTCGGTACTTTATACTGACCCTCAAATAAATCAATTTTTCTGTCATTAACACCTATATACCTTATGCTGTTCGAAATATTCATATCCATTTTTTGTTACCTCCGATTTATTCTTAATACAGTATACACTCAAATTATTAAAAAATCAATAATAATTACTGATTTTTTAAAATAAAAATTAAAATGTATTCTTAAAATCAAAAAAATTGCTCTTTACGGATTAAGAATTTAATGCTATCATAAAGTGAAAGAAAGGGGCGGAAAAATGAATAAATTCGAAGAAATAAAAAACACCCTCGCCCCGTTTGAATGGGGAAAAAACAAATTCGGCGCAGTAAACTGCATCGGCACCGGCAATACATTTTATCCTTACAGCTTTACAAGGGAAAATTCAAAATCACTGCTTTTTGTGTATACGGTATCCGGCAAAGGATTTCTTGAATATAAGGGCAATTATAATATTTTAGAAGAGGGCGATGTCTTTTTTATAGATTGCAGGGAATTTCAGAAATACGGGGCATATTCGGACAAATGGGATTTTCTTTACACTCATCTGAATATCTGCGATGTAGTTATGCCTTATTATCTTTTGCTTACCGAAAACGGAAGCAGGACGGTATTCCATTATCCGTCCTTTGAAAAAGAGGTTTTTTTAAGGCTTAAAAGCTATATTTTTGACACAAGCCTCGATTCCATGGCAAAAGCGTCGGTTTGTATCGTTAAATTTATTTTAAATCTTCTGCTTTTAAATAAGCCCGCTATCCCTGACAATATAAAAAGAACCGCAGGGTTTATAAGAGAACACTGCGGCGAAAGCATAAATGTTGAAAGGCTCGCTCAAAAAGCGAATTTGAGCAAATATTATTTTATAAGGTGCTTTAAAAGGTATTACGGCTCAACTCCGCATGAATACACGGTTCTTTGCAGACTTGAAAATGCGAAGAATTTGCTTGTGAATTCCGATACGGGAATTGAAGAAGTAGCCGAAATCTGCGGATTTTCTTCCGCCTCGGCTCTTTCGGTAAGCTTTAAAAACTCGGTAGGATTAAGCCCTACCGAGTTCAGAAAACAATTTAAAATGCTTTGATTTCATAATTTTTCATCGGAATTTTTCCCGTCAGTTCGCTTTCTCCGTAAATTGAGCTGACGGTTTCTTTTAAGCATTCCTCAAACGGATAGGTGTGAATGGCGGTATGAGCGAGCGGAAAATATTCCGTAAGGTAATACGGAGTTCCGATTGCCATGACTATTGTTTTATCCTCGTCAAAGCGCTGAGCGGAATGAAGATTAACAAGCTCTCTTGAATACATCGGGAGAGCGGAGCTTGAAAAGGCGCAGTAAACGATTAAGTCATAATCCCTGTCGATTTCTCCGGCTTCAAAGTCCTCAAGATAAACATCCCAAGACCTTTTTAAATCGACCTCGGCGCCGTGCTTTTTAAATTCTTCGGCTAAGAAATCGGCAAGAGCGTCCGCGCGGTCTCTTGTGTCTAAAAAGCATTCAACAGAGGTTACAATTCTAACCTTTTTAATCTTTTCTTTTTTAACGGGGATAAGATTAAGCGTGTTTTTGTAAAGCGTTCCGCTTTTCTTTGCGAGTGTGTTTTTAAAGCCCTCGGCAAAAGAAACCGCTGCCTCATAGCTTTCGGGTTCAGCCTTTATGCCGAATATCTTCTCTTTGAAATTCTGAATTCTTAAAATTGCGTCATCAAGGCGGGACATCGGAATTTCGCCGTTTTCAAGCGCTTTTTCGATTAGCGTTGCCGTTTCCTCTCTCGGCCAGAGCATCATATCAAGACCTGCCCTGAAGGCTTCGACCTCTGCTTCTCTTCTGCCGAATTTGTATCTTACAAAGCCGCCCATATCCATAGCGTCCGTTATGGCGACTCCCTTAAAGCCTAATTCCTCCTTTAAAAGCCTCATTGCGTCAGCAGATAGAGATGCAGGCGGATAAACTCCGTTTTCTGAGTCATTCTGAAAAGCCGGTACGCAGATGTGGCCTACCATTACGGCCGACATTCCTGCCTCAAAAGCCGCTTTATAAACCTTGCCGTAGGTATTAAGCCAAGCATCTTTTGAAAGGTTGTTTTTAGAGCAAACAATATGTTGGTTTCTTGCGTCACAGCCGTCTCCGGGGAAATGCTTTCCTGTAGTCATAACGCCGTTTTCCTGAAAGCCTTTAATTTCCTCTGTAAGCAGACCGCACATATAATCGGGGTCGTTTGAAATGCTTCTTGTGCGGACAATTTCGTTAAACTTATTAAATACCATATCGCACACGGGAGCAAACGCCCAGTTTACCCCGACGGTTTTGCACTGAACAGCTATGGCTTTTCCGTAATCATAAGCAAGCTTTTTATCGCCTGCCGAGCCTATTGCCATCGGAGGGGGCAAAGCGACATAGTCGTTTGAGAGAAATCCGGTTGCCTGTTCGGCATCCGAGGCGACAAGCAGAGGAATTTTTGAATATTTTTGATATTCCGCAATTATCTCGGCAAATTTTTTTCTGTCTATGGATTTATCTTCTCTTAATTCATTACAGATAAAAATTCCGCCGACAGGATATTTCTCCATGAAATTTTTAATCGAGCCGTACTGTTTTATATGCTTTTTCGGGTTTGCCTTGACGACCATCATCTGGCAGACCTTTTCGTGAAGACTCAGGCTGTTAAGATTCATAACAATCTTCCTTTTCAGATATAATTTGTTTTTATAATAACATTTAATTTTAAAATGTATAACATATATAATTGCTTAAGATTTTATAAAAATTGCTCTTTTTTGCAAATATGTTTGTATTTGTATTTTTTATATGATAAAATCGTCATGAAAATCAGAAATATTTTTTAACGGGAGGCACTTATGGCAGAGATTATTGAAAACGGAATTCATGCGATGAGTGAGGAAGCAGGATATATTGTTCCCAATGATGAAGCCGTAAAGCAAAAGCTTGAATGGTTTAAGGATCAGAAATTAGGGCTTATGATGCACTGGGCGCCTGCAAGCCAGCTCGGAATTGTCGAGTCATGGTCGGTTTGCGAAAAAGCGCCGTGGGATAATGAGAAATATAATGATTGGGCGCAAAAGGAAATAAACTGGATAAAGGACCTTGATAAATTCCGCAAGGACCTTAAAGAAACAAATAAGACCTTTAATCCTATAAAATTTTCGCCCGAGCGCTGGGCAAGACTTGCAAAGGAATGCGGTTTTAAATATCTCCTTTTTACCACAAAGCACCATGACGGCTTTTGTATGTACGATTCGAAATTTACCGATTATAAAATAACTGCCAAGGATTGTCCTTTTCATAAAAATAAAAATGCCGATATCGTTAAATCGCTTTATAATGCTTTTCGGAAAGAGGGTCTCGGAATTTCGGTTTATTTTTCGAAGCCCGATTGGAACTGCGATTATTATTGGAGCCCGAAATTTAAAAATGAGTATTCCTGCAATGCAAATTATGACCCGTTAAAAGAGCCTGAGCTTTGGGAGAAATTTGTTGAGTATACCCATAATCAGATAAGAGAGCTTACTTCCGATTACGGCAAGGTAGATGTTTTATGGCTTGACGGAGGCTGTGTCTCTCCGAAAATAAATCATCAGGACATTCATCTTGAAAAGCTTATTCCCGAAATCAGAAGCACAACTCAAAAGGGGCTTATAGTTGCCGACAGAACGGTGGGAGGGGAATATGAAAATATTTTGACTCCTGAGCAGACGGTCCCCGATAAGCCGATAAATGCGCCTTGGGAATCATGTATTACCGTGGGCGACGATTTTTCTTATCATTATGACTGCAATCTGCACCTTAAAAGCCCTGCGCAAATAATCCATACATTTTTGGATATAGTCTGCAAGGGCGGAAATCTCGCGCTTAATATCACTCCTCAGCCGGACGGCGAGCTGCCCGAGGGTATGCTGAATATTCTAAATGAATTCGGACTTTGGCTTAAAATAAATGGCGAGGGGATTTTCGGCTCAAGACCCTGCTATCCGTACAGCTTCAGAGATGTTAAATACACTGAAAAAGACGGTGCAATCTATGCCTTTGCGGTTTATAAAAAGAATTATCATCCTTTAAGACAGGTGGTATTAAAAACCGACAGAAAGCTTAAGGAGGTAATTTCTCTTCGAACCAAAGAAAAGCTTGATTTTAAGCAGGACGGCGAGTTTGTAATCGTTGACACTTCCGATCTTCCACTGTATAATATGAAATACGCTGAGGGCTTTAAGCTTATATAAAATTTTAAAGGGGAAATAATATGTCAGGCTTATGCGGTGCGGACTGCTCAAAATGTCCGACTAAAGAAGTATGCAGGGGCTGCGGAAGTCCGTTCGGCGGAAAATGTTTTGTAAAGGATTATATTAAAAAGGGCGGAAAAGAAAATTATTCCGCCTTTAAGCAAAAGCTTCTTGATGAAATAAACGCTCTTCTTGAATTTGAGGGAATTCCGAAGGCGCATGAGCTTTTTGAGCTGAAAGGCGAGTATGTCAATCTTGCTTATCCGCTGCCCAATTCAAAAAAATGCGTTTTTTTAAATGACAGCGATATTTATCTCGGTACACAAATAGAGTTCGCCGAAATGGGTACTTGCTACGGCGTAGTCGCAGGGCTCGGATTTATTCTT
This sequence comes from uncultured Eubacteriales bacterium, assembly GCA_934466515.1. GTDB lineage: Bacteria > Bacillota > Clostridia > Oscillospirales > Acutalibacteraceae > UBA737. The sequence continues at coordinate 394,418 of CAKSLH010000001.1, read as the reverse complement.
GTCTGCAGCTACGGGCTTGACGGCAGCGACCCTGAAATAGTAATTTATAAAAGAAGATAATTTTGTCTTGACTTTTTGCCTGATTTATTATATAATCATTAAGCGCTTTTAAAAGCGCTGAAATAGGGGTATAGCTCAGTTGGTAGAGCATCGGTCTCCAAAACCGAGTGCCGAGGGTTCAAGTCCTTCTGCCCCTGCCAAAACAGCAAGCACCGCTTTTGCGGTGTTTGCTGTTTTTTGTATGTACAAAAAATGAAAACGAGGCACTCGGAGAGTGTCAAGGGGTGCGGGTCTCCTGTGGAGACCTCTGCATACAAAGTATGCAGAAGCACCGACCGAGCCGGCAGGCGAGAAGCGGGTCTCCTGTGGAGACCTCTGCATACAAAGTATGCAGAAGCACCGACCGAGTCGGCAGGCGAGACCAAGTGAAGGCACCATTGAAATCTGAACCCTCAAGTTCAGACTCAATGGTGTCTTTATTATAAAACCCAGTATTTATGCGGCTTTTCGAGGTCGCTTTTTTATTTTAGGATATGGACGAATTTTCGAAAAACTCCAAAACGCAATACAAAAAATTTAAAAACAAACCTTTTCGAACCCCTTAGTCTATATCTAACAAGCAGAAAGTCCGTTGTTCAAAGCATAGTCATGTTCTTTCTGTTCAGGAGTTCTGTACTGTAATTTTCGGTGGGGTCTTTTTGTATTAAAAAAGTCCATATAATCGCTAACTGCTAACATAAACTCTGATTCGGAACGATATTTTGTTCTGTAAAGTTCTTCTCTTTTTAGTGAAGCAAAAAATGATTCCACTACTGAATTATCATAAGGTACATACGGTCTCGAAAAAGAGTGTGTTATTTGAATAGACTTTATATATTCTGCCATACCTCTTGAACAGAAATTGAAACCTCTATCAGTATGATATGTTAAAGATGAACTTGGCTTACGTTCTTCGTAAGCCATTTTTAATGTAGAGGTTACTAATTGTGTACTGTTCTTTTTGCCAACTTTATAAGATATAACATTTCTTGAAAACAGATCAATGACTACGCAAATATAATATGCCTTTTCATTAAATTTAAAATATGTGACATCACTCACCCAAACCTCATTAGGTGCGTGTGTATCGAATTGTTGATTAACATAGTTCTTGTGCTTCTTGGATTCATTTTCATAGAGTTTTTTCGCACTTTGTCGAACACTTCCGATACCCATTTCTCTCATAAGTTTTCGAACCATTTCTGTTGAAACGGCAATACCCTCATTCTTCATAATAGCAGCTATTTTATCCGCTCCGAAAATTTGTCTGTTTTCATAATATATTTCTTGTATGCGGATTCGCAATTCTTCTTTCCTTTTCGCATACCAAGTATTATCTTTTTTATTTCGCAAAATATGGTTATAGAATGTACCTCTTGGAATATCCAATGTCTCACATATTAAATGAACACTATACTCGTTATAGAATCGTTCAGCAAGATATAGTTTCTTCCTTAAAGGTATATCCTCTATACCGCCAACACTCTTTAAAATATCAACCATATTTTCAAGTCGTGCAACCTTGTTTTCGAGTAGCATAAAGTTGCGAAAATTAACGGTCTTTTTCTTGGCGGTTTCTTTTTCAATATTATATTTTTTAAGCCAAGAATAAAAAGTGCTTTTCGCAATACCTGTATCCTCACTTATTTGCAAATATGTTTCGCCACCTGATATGTAACATTCAATAATAGCTTGCTTTTGCTCTGATGTGTAAGTTTTTTCATATCATCAACTCCTTATAAAGATTATACCATTTCAAAAAGATGTCGGTGAATGTCGTTTTGTTTAATGTATAATATTTCATAAAAGGAGGTGTGTATATGGATATTTTTGCTTATCTACTGTTACAAATAATTAACGGTTCAAATTGGAATCCGGAATTTGCCGAAAGTAGTAAATATAAAAATTGGATAGCCATTTTAGATTTAAAGACATGCTATGAATGCAGAAGTCGCCAAGGAAAGATTTGGTTGATAAATGAAGAGACTGATAAAGAACCACCATTGCATAATAGGTGCAGATGTAGTATACTTGTTATGAAAACAGTGAAATCCGGAACTGCTACAATTAATGGAAAAGATGGTGCAGACTGGACGCTCAAACATGAATCAAAATTACCTGATTATTATATCGAATATAAGGAAGCTGAAAAATTAGGGTTTAAAAACTTTTCAGGTAATCTAAGTGTAGTGGTACCTGACCGCATGATAACAAGAGGTGTATATAAGAATCGTAATGGTCATTTACCAAGTAAACAAGGTAGAATTTGGTATGAAGCTGATATCAATTATAAAGGCGGATTTCGAGACGGTCAAAGAATAATATATTCCAATGATGGATTAATATTTGTTTCGTATGACCATTATCAAACATTTTTTGAAATTGTATAGGAGGAAAAAATGAACTACAATGATTATTATAAGTTTAAAGAAATAACAGAAAATCCCATTATATTGGATTTTTCCGAATGCAAATATTTAGGCGAAATTCACCTAATGCTTAAAGAAAAGTTTGGTTTGCCAGAATATTATGGAGCTAACTGGGATGCTCTTTGGGATTGTTTGGACGGTTTATTTTATGAACGTGAAAATTTCTCTGCAGAACTTCACGGATTTTATTCCATGAAAAAAGAATTACAAGATGAATGCAAATTGATGTTAGAAGTTTTTGATGATGTTCATAAAGAAACTCCAAATTTTGAGTATAAAATTATATCATAAAATCAGCTTTTAAATATTGCGAGGGTTTGAATCTCTCCGCATAATCGGACAAAAATATCTTTTTTGTAGTCTCTTCACAAAGAAAAACCGCTTAAAATCAATGGTTTTAAACGGTTTTTCTTTTTTCTGTACTATCTCTTACTCTCCTATGCTCTCACGTGGTTTTGGGTAGAATTGTGTCAAAAAGCACCGCATAACCGGTGTTTTTTTTACCCCTGCTTAGGGCTGTTTATCTTATATGGATTTTTGTTTCGGTATTCTCTCGGCGACATTCCGACGGATTTTTTGAAGGCTAAAGAGAAATTGGCGGAATTTGAAAAGTCAAGCCTTCTCGAAATATCCTCTATGGAAATTGCCGAATAGGATAAAAGCTTTTTCGCAACATCAATTTTCATTTCTAAAATATATTGCTTCGGGGTCATGTTGAAATTTGTTTTAAAAATACGGATTATGTGCGCGGGAGAAAAATGAAAGATTTCGGAAAGATAATTAACGGTGATATTTTTGTTTATGTTTTCATTTATATATGCGGCAATGCTGTAAATTACCGAAGAGCCTGAGCTGCTGTCGGAAATATCGCTGCCTGCGTTCTTTAAATGGTAATACTTCTGACAGATTCGCAGAATATTTAGGGTGACGGTATCGTAAATCTGCGCCTTTTCCATTTTGCCGATGTTGTTAAAGATTTCTTTAAACTCCTCGGAAACATTGAGCCGCTCGATTATAGTTCTGCTGTTTAAATTGTATAGCTTGACGATTTCGTCAATAAAACTGCCGTTTACAACCAAAAAATATTTTTTAAACGGCTTGTCCGGCGATGAATATGAGTAGTGCGTCGCAGTTTTGTTCATGAATAAAAAGTCGCCCTTGCGCGCTGTAAGACGCTGTTTGTCGGTTTCAATTATCATTTCTCCGTCCAATATATATTCAAAGGTGTACGCACTGTTTATTTCGTTGCTTATGTGTAACGCTTCCCACTTAGGATTGGGCAGGGTCTTTCCTGCGGACAGAATGTTGAGACTTTCCGAAAATCTGTCCTGCATGTAAAAAATCTGCTCTCCCTTGATATTGTAAAACATAAAGCAAGGTCCTTTCAAAAAATCATAAATATATTATATTTACGGCTTGGCGAACTGTCAAGCCGTAAAATTATACCTTTTTGCCTTTTTTGACTCAAATTAGGCTATAATGTTTTTTGAATTTTGAAATAGTTGAATAAAATTGTGAAATGTTACAATTGGAATTTTCTTCTAAAAAAATTCTGCGGGGAGGGGTAGATGTTAATTTTTGATAAGAAAATGATGAAAACGGTCAATTTTTGATATTAAAAAATCATACTATTTTGTTTATAATAATTATAGAAAATGGGGTGTATAATGTGCAAATTGTCAAAAAGACCGAAAATGAGCCTGAAAATACATGCTTTAAAAAGGGCGTCGTTTCGGTTTCTTTCAGAGATAAAACACCTGAGGAAATTGTCGAAAGCGCGGCGGAAAGCGGCCTTCAATGTATAGAATGGGGCTCGGATGTGCATGTCCCGTTTAATAACCTCGAAAATGCAAGGGAAGTCTTTGAAAAAACCGCGCAAAAGGGTCTTTTTGTCAGCTCCTACGGTACATATTTCGGAATAGACCGAGACGGGCTTTCTGAGCTTAACTGCTATATGGAAACCGCAAAGGCTTTGCATACAAATAAAATGCGTATCTGGCCCCCGGGAAAGCCCTCAAAAAAGATTATTGCCGACGGCGAATGGAAGTCTTATGTTAAAAAAACCTCAAGGCTTGCTCAGGTCGCCGAAAAAAGCGGTATAGTCCTTATGCTTGAATGCCACCCCTTTACTCTTACCGACGATTATAATGCGGCGCTTGAATTTTTTGAAGCCGTAAATCAGCCGAATTTAAGGCTTTGCTGGCAGCCTAATCAGTATAAAAGCCTCGATTATAACCTTAAAAGTATAAAAAAGCTTAAAAGATATATCGAAAATGTTCATGTTTTCAATTGGGATAAAACTCAGAGATATCCTCTTGAGGACGGTATAGAAATATGGAAATCCTATTTAAAGGAAATTGAAGAAACTTCCCATTGCCTATTGCTTGAATTTATGCACGACGATAAATTTTCCTCCCTGCCGCAAACAGCTGCGGCGCTTGACGAAATAATAAAGAAAGGAGAAGCCGATGAACTGTATACCGATAAACGGTTACGAGAGTGTTTTTGAACCGTTTTTTGACGGCGGCGAGTCATATTCCGACCATAAGAAGTTTTCAACCTTTAAAGAAAACTATAAGGTCGAAAATCTAAACTGCTCAGATTATAAAATCACGCAGAACTGGGCGGCGCTCGATATTGTTTTCGTTCCCGAAAATCAAGGCTCCTCTTTAAAGCTCAGCAGAAAATGTGAGCTTTCGGTTTCGGGCTATGATGTTTTAAGGGTTTATTGCTCTTATCATAAAAACTGTAAGCTTAAAATCACAGCCGAGGTTGACGGAGAAATTAAAGAAATCGGAACAAAGCTTTTGACCGACAAAGTAGAGTATGATTTTCCGATAAACGGCAATGAGGTCTCAATGCTTATTCTTGAGCTTTCGGGAGCTGAACAAAATCAGGAAGCATTTGCTTCTCTTTCTTGGCTCGGACTTTGCAATACAAAAGAAGAAGCCTTCGAAAACACAAGAAAATATGAATTCGCTCCCGATTGGCAGGGCTGTTTTAATAATGAAAACAGCTTTTCGGTTCAGACCGACGCTTATTTTAATAATGAAGAGCTTGAGGCTATCCGCGAAAAGGTTAAAAAACCGCCCTTTGATAAGATTTTCAATAAACTTAAAACCGGTGCTGAGAAACATTTAAAAGATGAGCCCGAAAAGCTTATTGAGGACTATTTGCTTCCTCCCGATAATAATTGGCGCAGACAAAGAGATTTGAATAAGCCGTTTTTGTTAGCAGGCGCTGAGGACCTTGCCTTTGTAGGTCTTGTTGAGAAAAACAGGGAAATGCTTCTTTTAGCTTGCAGAAAAGCCCTGAGCGTCGCTGTTACACCGTTTTGGTGCCCGAGCGAAATTTGCAGAATGTCGGGCGCGACTTGGCACCCGAGATGCTTTTATGAAATGAATGCCGCAAGAATTCTTTCGAGAGTTTATTCCTTTGCAGGCTCCGTTCTTACTTGGCACGGCAAAAACCTTATAAAAACCGCGATTGCGACAAAAGGTCTGCCGAGAATGGAATATGATATCGGTTATCTTGATTACATAAAGAAATGCAATCAGGGAATTGTGTTTAACAGCGCAAGGGCAGAAAGCTATCTTTGTCTCACTTACGAGCATAAGGGCTATGAAAAAATGCTTGAAAACTGCGCTTCCGATCTTAACGAGATGCTGAGGAATTATATTGAGCCGGACGGCTCCTCCTTAGAGGGTCCGATGTATTGGAACTATACCTTTATGTATGCCGTGATCCAAACTTATCTGCTCGAAAAGCATTTTAAAATATCCCATTATTCGCTTTTTGATGAGCTTTTCGGCAAGGCTTCGGATTATGCGCTTTCAATGCTTTCGACAGAGGGCGACTCAACCCATATAGTCCCTTTAAACGACGGCTTTGAGGACAGATACCGACCTCATATTGCATGGTATTTCTATAAGGTTACAAATAATCCTCTTTGGAGAACCTATTATAATAAGCTTTTGAATGACGGCAATATAAAGGATTCTCTTATAGAGATTATTATAATGTGCGGTTTTCCCGATGAAACGGACTTAAGAATTGAAAACGAATTTTATAACTTCCCCATAGGCGGTTTTACAACCCTCTACCGAACGGATGAAAAAATCGGAAGAACAAGACTGCACTTAACATCCGGTAAAACATATTTTTCCCATTATCATGACGATAAAGGACAGATTTTGCTTGAGGCCGACGGCAAACCTCTGCTTATAGATTCCGGCAGAATTATTTTTCCTTATTACTCGCAGAAATGTCATAATCTCTTCGGCATTCATTATGAGCCGAATGAAATTCCCGACAGACAGCTTTGCGGCGGAGAAGGAAGAATAATAAAATCGGAATTTAAAAAAGGAGTATTTGCCTATAAAACCGAGCTTGAGGGCGTTTATGATAAGAACCTGTTTAAAAAGCTTACGCGTGAAGTTTGGTCAGATTCACCCTGTAGCGTAACCGTCACCGATACAGCGGAGCTTTTTAAAGCCCGCAGGGCAGAACAAAGATTTAACTGCCTCGGAGACGCGCAAATAACAGAAAACGGCGTTCTTATCAAAAACGGCGGCTTGCATTTGCTTTTAAGCTTTGAAAGCGAAAGCGAGGTTCAAATAAAAATCGGTCTTATCGGAGAGTATAAAGGCGTAAATGTAAATCAAATATGCTTTGTGCTCGATGAAGCGAAATCTTTTAATATAAAAACAAATTTAAAAATTTTTAAGAAATGAGGCTATGAAGCAATGAAAAATTTGAAAAAAGTTTTATCGGCGGCACTCGCTTTAGGCTTGATTGCAACCGTTTCTTCTTTGCCGCAGGCGTCAGCAGAAACGAATAATACAAGCGGCGTAGTCACCGTGACAGACAGCGCTGTAACCAAAAATATTGCATGGAGCGATTATACCGCAAACGGCTATGCTCTTACATACGGTGAGCAGACCGCAACAATCCCGAATTTCTATAATGATACAGATAAGAAAATCGCGGTTGTTCAAAACGGTGTACCCCAGCAGAATATTGCTGCTGCAAAGACAAGTTACGCTAAAGACGGAACTATAGGAAACTTAGCTGAGGCTTATCCCTTGATTGTCGGCAGCGACGAGTCTGCACTTGAGTATACCGGAAATAATACCACTAATCATACAAATGCGGATATTTATTCAGCTGATTCAGCAAAAGAGTATTTAGGCATCGGCGGAAGGTCTTACGGTAATAAATATAAAGTCGGAACTACCGCCGGACAAAATCAGTGGGGCAGCAACGGTAACAGCCCGATAGTAGCTATGGATTCCTATAGCAATAACGGCACCGAGTACAATCCTGTTTATATGTCAGGCTCTGTTTCGGCTCTTAATAATATTGTTAAGGGTTCTCTTGAAGCTTCGGCTCAAAGAACTGACAGTACAATTGATAATAAGCCGGTTATTTTCTATGCAACCCATACCAGCGGTTCTTATGCAGGTGGAAATAACACAAAGAATATTTTAGGCTTTCAGTTATATGTTGAAAAGTCTGAAACCGGAACTCCTGTATTAAAAATAACTTCTGTAAGAAACGGCGGAAATCATGCAGGAGATGTTAAAACCATGGGTACTCCTTATGATGTTTCTGACGGCGAAAAATATCTTTATACCATACATACTACTAACAATAATAGTATGAATAATATGACGCCGGACGCCAGAACAGTAACCGTCGATGTCACTTCAACCTACAACCCTGTTGTTTCTTACAGCGGGAAACTTACTAAAGATGAAGTTTTATCACAGTTCAATGCAGAAAGCTCTATTTTAAATGTCGATAATTTTGTTGATTATAAGATTTATTATAAGCAGGAATCCTATACAGTTAACAAAACAAGCTATGCTTTAACCTATTCGCCTTATGCCGAATTGACTGTTAAGTTTAAAACTTCTGAAGGTAATATTGCTAAGCTTACATACACTGTTTCTCTTGATAAAGCTATGGGATTAACCACAAATGTCAGCAATGGAAATATTGCTTCCGATAAGGCACATTTGGTTTTAAAGCCGTTCTTAGGCCTGTCCGCTTACGCGACATGCGGAGGGAATCCACAATTCGTGGGTTCTGTCCGTTCGGTGCTTTTCTCAGATGTAACGGTAGGCTATGAGCCTATCGGCGACTGCGTTAACGGCGGTGCTACTCTCCCTGTTACTAGCGATGGTGCAGATAAGCAGACTATTAAGTATTCCTTCAATATTGCCGATAAGGGAAAAGATACTGCGTATCAGTACGGCGTAAAATCACTTTACAGAGATTTTAATCAGAATATGTTTGAACTCGGTGAGTCTGCTGCCGCATCTGCCGCTACTCCTATAACCGAAAAGCGCGAAATTATCGGCTACGGCGCAGCGCTTGTTAAGGGCGAAAGCGTAACATCCGCCGCTCTTATAGATCGTGTTGAGAAAACAAGCAGTTCAAAATGTGTATACGGATATGCTGTAACCGGCAATGAAGAATATGTTAATAATCTCTTTAAAGACGGAATGAAGGCTTTGGGAACAACAGATAAAGTTGAGTCTGAATTTTCATTAACCATTACAAGCTCCGCAACCGATAAATATATCGGCACAAAGACAAATATGCTCCCCTTCATCGCTTACAAGATAACCAATAAGTCGGGCGCTGTGAGCTATGATCTTTCATGGGCAGGAAACAATTCTCACTATGAGAAAAACGGCGTAACAAGCGGCGAAATTATCAAAGACGGATTGGCTAGCAAATCTGTTTTCGGACTTATGAAATCCATTATCAATAACAATGCGCAGTATCAGTCCGACGAACAGCTTACCGATTTGGTTAACAAGGCTAATACTAATAACGGCTCAACAAGCTATACATTAAAACAGCTTAAGGACTATCTTAGCTCAGAGACAACAGAAGCAAAAACTGCCATAAGAAATATTTTCTATTATGGCGTTCAGCGGTAATTTAGGGAGGAAGATATATATGAAAAGAACTTATCTTAAACCCGATGTAAAAACAATTGATTTCAGACTCGATGAGAATATCGCTTATGTCGTTGATATGAGCGGTGTCGAAGAATTCAATATTGATCTGGAAAACGCCGGAGGAGAAATCGCCGGTTAATCGGTTAAATTGTTTAACCCCTTTTTGGGGTTAAAAGAAATAAGCTTTCTTCTCCTCTTATTAAAGGGGAGAAGAAGTGTAAACCCAAATTTTTTTACAGGAGTTTAATATGAAAAAAATATTCAAAAAAATATCAGCTGTTTTCACCGCTGCAACAATTATTGCAATGCTGACATTTGCAATTGAGGCTCCTGTTTCTGCAGCTTCCTTCAGCGGCGGAAACGGAACAAAAAGCAATCCTTATATTGTTACTACCGCCGCTCAGCTGCAATCTATCGGCACAAGCGCCGCAAATTTAAAAGCCCATTATAAGCTCGGCGCGACAATTGATCTGTCGGGGATTGATTGGAAGCCGATAGGAACATGGGCGAAATCAAAGGGCGGTTATTTTTCGGGAAGCTTTACATGTGATGTAGGCAGTGAAAATGTTCCGCTTTATGCAATTAAAAATCTAACCTGTAAGGTAACACCTCCGAATATTGACGCAGGAGACGATTACAGATACAAGGACTACAAGGCGGACGGCTCTTCGGGCTGGGAGGCAGGACTTTTCGGAGTTTGTTACAATGCGTCTTTCAGCAATATTGTTATAACCGGAGCCACCGTCAATAACAGATGCCGCGGCAGAAGTATGCAGGAGAAATATAAGGGAGCAACGGTAAATAACCCGTCAGACCAGATGTGCGCAGGAATTCTTGCGGGCGCCGTGGCTAAAACCACTGTTACAAACTGCGCGGTATACGGAAAATTAAACGGTTCGACAAACTATGTCGGCGGACTTATCGGAAACGCAACATGCGGTTCAACCATTAAAAATTCTTATGCGGTTGTCAATATCAACACCGAAAACGCTTCACTTGCCGTTAACGGCTGGTGGGGTACAGGCGGACTTTTAGGAGCGCTTAATACAAGCTCTGCCGACTGGAATAAGTACTTCGGCGTAAAGAATGAAATCAAGGCATCGAATGTTGACAGCTGTTTTGCACAGGGTACAGTTCTCGGCGGATACTGCGGAACGGGCGGACTTATCGGCTCGGTAGAAAAAATCTGCAAAGTAAGCAATGTTTATACTTCGGGCTATGTAAATGCCGATTGTCTCACATTCTCTGTTATCGGAGAAGAAGAAAGAACAACCGTCGGAACAACTAAGAATGTACTTACAAATGCCTACACCTTAATGGGCTGCTGCGAGAAAACCGCACCCGCTACCCTTAAGAGGGGAGACAAAACCAACTGCTACATGTCTGTTGAGCCTTCGGCAAACGGAAAGTATCCTTTCCAGGATTGCTTCAGCGCCGCTGACAAGGCGACAATAAACAGCGCTTTTTCAAAGCTTGCGGATAAATGGACCGTTAACGGAACAGGATATCCTCAGCTTAAAAATGTTGTTATAATCCCTGATATAAACCGCTATGCGGTAGGTCAGTCTTACGGTACGGCAAAGACAACCGGTTCAAATAATGCAGGAACTGCCGGAAACAATGCAGGCACTTCTGCCGGTGATACCGATAATACCGACACAACCGAAAACGGCACAACCAAAACCGGTTCCGACAACAACGCAAAAAACAAAATCGAAACCGTCGTTTATGACAAATCAGGCAAAATGACAGGTTCGGAAAAAATACTCGTAATAGTTTTACTTTGCATAATGGGCTTGTGTCTTGCGGGAAGCATAACAATAGTTGTTATGTCCTTTATCACTGTTCACAAGTTTAAAGCAAAGGCTGCTTCGGCAGGAGCCGAAACAGAAAACAATCCTGAAATAATTGATATCACAAACATAGATCAAAACTGACACTCTGCGGAGGAAGAATATGAGCTTAAAAACAAAACAGCGCTGGAAAAAGAGCATTCCCTATTTCCTGCTTTGCATTCCGGCGATGGTTTACAATATATTATTCCATGATGTTCCGCTTTACGGAATTGTCTTGGCATTCAAAAAATATGAATACACCAAGGGCATTTGGGGCAGCTCTTGGGTAGGGTTTGAAAATTTTAAATTCTACTTTAAATCGGTAGACTTTAAAACAACGATAACAAACTCGCTTTTTTATTCGCTTGCTTTCATGCTTGTTACTTCGCTTCTTGCGGGAATTGTTTTTGCGATTCTGCTTTATGAAGTAAACAACAAGTTTTTAAACCGTTCTTATCAGACGGTTATGATGGTCCCGAATTTTGTTTCGATAGTTGTTATATCTTATATCCTTTATATGCTTATCAACAACGGCGACAGCGGAATTATCAATAATTTCCTGCGGAATGCCGGCCTTAATACGATTGACTTTTATAATGAGCCGAAATACTGGCGATTTATCCTCGTATTTATTCATTTCTGGTGCAACGCGGGAATGGGAAGTCTCTATTTCTATTCGGCTCTTCTTGCAATCGACCCCGGACTTTTTGAGGCGGCGAGCCTTGACGGCTGCGGCAAGCTTAAAAGAATATGGTACATAGAGGTTCCCGAGCTTAAGCCGATGATCTGTATGGTGCTTGTAATGCAGATGGGTAAAGCCTTAAATAACGGAATGGGATTTTTCTATTCGCTTACAAAGGACAGCGGAGCGCTGTATAAGGTCACGGACGTCATAGAGACCTACACTTACCGCGGACTTGTTTCGGGTAAGCTTGAACAGGCGGCGGCTGTCGGACTTTTCCAGACTGTTGTAGGACTGGTGCTTATAATTATCTCTAATCAGATAGTTAAGAAGATAAGTCCCGAAAACAAAGTATTTTAAGGGGTGAGAATATTGAAGGACGGCAAAGGTATTAAAATTTTCGCAAATATTTTCTTTATTATATTCTCGCTCATGGTAATTGTTCCGTTTTTACTGCTTGTTTCGATTTCGTTTACGGATCAGGATACTTTAATGCGGTACGGCGCGCATCTGATTCCCAAGGTATGGAGTCTTCAGGCTTATAAGGTAATCTTCAAGGTCCCCGGCGAAATGCTTTATCACATGTTTTTTACCATTATAATAGCTCTTACCGTTCCTATCGGTCAGGCGCTTGTTTCCTCAATGTTCGGATATGCTCTTTCGCATGACGATTTCGTCGCAAAGAAATTTTTCGATGTATATCTTATCTATGCAATGCTTATCGGCGGCGGACTGATTCCGATGTATGTTATTGTAAAAAATATCTATCATCTTGACGGAATAATTCTTTTCTATCTTTTGGGGCTAACAAGCTCATGGTCGGTAATTCTTTACAGAACATTTTTCAAGGGAATTCCGCATTCGCTTATCGAGTCCGCAAGACTTGACGGAGCAACTGAATTTCAGACTCTTACGCATGTTGTTTTCCCGATGTCAAAGTCGATGTACGGTATTCAGTATTTTACCGCGGTTATCGGTCTTTGGAATAACTGGGAAACAAACCTGATCTGGCTCAACGAGGACAAAAAGATTTGGACAATTCAGTATTATCTTCAGAAGATGCTGACGGATTTTGAGCAGATAAAGGCTTCCTATGTAGAAGCGGGTCTTGAGACCTCGTTTAAAATCCCGATCACAACTATTAAGTACGCATCATGCGTTCTTGCGCTTATTCCTATATTTATAGTTTTCCCTAAAATTTCAAAAACATTTTCAAAAGGTGTAGCTATCGGCTCTGTAAAAGGCTGAGGGAGGTAAAGTTTATGAAAAAATTAGTATGTTGTTTTTTATCCGCGCTTATGCTGTTCGGCTGTATGACAGCTCTTGCAGGCTGCGGAGGAGATAATAAGAAGGTAACCCTTTCATGGTATCTCGTAACAAACGGACAAAAGGACGAAAAACTTGTTCATACGGAATTCAACAAGCAGCTTGAAAAGCTTCTTCCTAACACTCAGTTTGAATTCAAAGAAGAGGTTGTTGACAACTGGTCGCGCTGGATGGCGGCTAAAAAGGCAATTGATATTGCTTGGACCGGTTATTCGTTCAATATGGAAAATGAAATTTCCAAGGGCTCATATTTGGAGCTTAACGACCTTATAGATAAGTATGCTCCTAATATCAAAAAGGAAATGGAAGAATATCCTGAGGATTATGAGTCCGCTATGGTTGACGGAAAGCTTTATGCAATTCCTAATCAGCAGCCTATAATCAGTGAAACTCCATATCTTAAAATTCCGGCAGCCTGCCTTAAATATTTCGATGTTGACGCATTCCGTGCGGCAACCGCAAAATCTCCTTATACCGATTCCGATGATATTTATCAGATTTTAGATAAGTATTTTAAGGATATAAAGACGGCAGGCGTTATCGGAACCGACACAGTCGGCAAATGTATGAATCCCACAACTGTCTTTTCCTATATTGCTAAGCGCGGTTATGACACAATAGGAAGTACCGGTCTTTGCTACAAGGCTTTTGACGATAATGCGAAGCTTGTCAAATTTGAGGAGACGAATGAATACAAGCTTTGGTGCAAATGGTCTGCAAAGTGGTATGAAGACGGATATATAGCTAAGGATGTTTTACAGGGCGAGGGTGACTCCGGAAGTCAGATTCCTACGCTGGACGCACATCTTAATGAAATCTGGTTCGGGCTTGACGGTGCCGAAGACGACGCCGAAAAAGGCTTAAGAGCGGTTTACAACACTTATGATGAGCTTGAAAAGTATAACCTTTTAATAGAGCCAAAGGACAGAAGCCATGCTTATAACGGAACATCTGTTTTAGGCAGCGAAAAAACCTATCTCTGCATTCCTTTCACCGCTAAGAACCCCGAAAGAGCTATAAAGCTTTTGGACCTTTTAAGAGGTGAAAAGGGCAGTGACGGTAACAAGCTTTTAAATCTTTTGGTTTACGGATTTGAGAAAAATTCCGAAGAAGCAAAGAAGTATAATACATATCACTATACATTAGAGGGCGACTGCGCTTACGGTGCCGATTACACAATACAGGCATCTCAGGGAAGTGCATACGGCGTTCCCCACTGGCAGCTCGGAAATGTTTTCAAGACCTACCGCACACCTAACATTTTAGAGGGTCAGCCGGATTACGCTAAGGATTATGAGACTTATGTCACAAACGAGGCTCACAAAACAATGCTCAGCGGCTTCAGAAGCAATATAACAAATATCGAGACCGAGGTTGGAAACTTAAGCAGTGTAACGACTGAGTTCAACAACCGCCTTGTATGCGGAGTTTCGGGCAGCGGTTGGAACGATATTTATGACCAGATGATAAAGAAGTATTCAAGCGCAGGACTTGACAAGGTTAAAAAGGATGTTGAAAAACAGATTAAAGAATATAAAAAATAATTTCGGGAGGAAAAACAATGAAAAAATTTAAACTCGCGAAATCGGTTTTATCTTTGTTTTTTGTTTTTTGTATTGTTATTTCTTTGTTTACCGTAACTGTGTCCGCAGCCTCAGGCGCTAAAATAGATGCCGTTGTCAGCAAAACGGCGGTTAAAGCGGGCGAACAGGTAAAATTCAATGTTTATCTCGAATACACCGGCGAAATAAATGCTTTGAATTTAAAGGTGACCTTCAATAAAAACGATTTTACCTACACCGAGGGTTCGGCTCAAATTCTTTCAAAAAAGTTTAATGACGCAACTGTCGGTACAGGAAAAGCTAACGAATTATGCTTTATCTGGGAGGAAGCGGAGTCCGAGAAGATAAACACCAAGGAATATGTTTTCGGATTTTCGCTTACAGCCGCCGATAAGGATACAGGCGGCAGCGATGTTAAAATTGAGCTTTTGGAGCTTTATAGGTCAGCTATAGTAAACAGAAAGTTTACTGATACCGATATCCCGATAACTCAGAGGGAAGCGAGAAAAACAATTCTGTTCTCGGATTCCATGAGCGGAATCAAAGCAGTTGAGGATAAAATAAACAATATCGGAACAGTTAAATATAACGACGTGACAAAAAACCGAATTCAGATTGCAAATAATGCCTATGCGGCGTTAACGGTTGCCGAAAAAAGGCTTGTTTCAAA
The DNA here is from genome assembly GCA_934466515.1 of uncultured Eubacteriales bacterium. Taxonomy (GTDB): domain Bacteria; phylum Bacillota; class Clostridia; order Oscillospirales; family Acutalibacteraceae; genus UBA737. The sequence continues at coordinate 378,901 of CAKSLH010000001.1, read as the reverse complement.
TTATCAGGTGCTTTTAGACGCGATTAAGCAGTATGAACTTCTTAAAAATCAGTCTTTTACGGATGATGAGATCGAAGCGGCGGTAAAGAAATTCAAAGCTGATTATGCTTTTGTGCTTAATGCGTCGTCTGCCGATGTTATAGAAATGCCCGACCGATTAGAGGTCATAGAAACAGCTAAAAAAGCTCTTGAGGATTTTGAAGAGCTTCCCATAGGCGCTCAGAGTAAGCTTATAAGTCAGAGGACAAAGTTAAGAAAGCTTATTTCCGATGTTCAGGCGGCTTTATCCGATGAGGAAAAAGAGCAGGAAAGATTAGAAGAGATCCGCAGGCTTAAGGAAGAAGCAAAGGAAATAGCGGACCGCTTTAAAGAGTCCTATAAATATGTTCTTGAATTAACTACCGATTCCGTAACAATTCTTGACGATGAGCTTGTAGAGGACGCAAGCAAGGCATTGCAGAGGTCCTGCATAGGAAACGATTATGTCATAGATTATTTAAAAGACGAAGAAACTCTTTTAAATGCTTTAAGAAAAAGGATTTCGGAAATAAAATCCGAAATGAATCCCGAGCTTGAAGGACCCTATAAAGAGGTATATGAGTTCAGAACGACATTTGCCTATATTCTCGCATTAAAGCCCGAAGAGCTCACTTATGACGACAAGCTTGACGTTTACCTTGCCGACGCGATTTATTCGACCTTAAGCAAGGAAGCGCAGAATATGCTTACAAGCGAAAGAGAGCTGCTTGATAAATTCCTGAATTTAATGCCCGAGCTTGAAGCGGCATATCAGGAGCAGATTGAAAACAGCGGCGAGACCGAGGTTATAACAGAGTATATCCCCGGTGAGACAATTATAAAAACGATTGAAGCCTCAAAGGCAAATACAGCTACAATCTTTAAAAATGCAGGAAACGATATTCTGCTGAAATTAACAAACAGAAAGACCGGCAGTCTTACATACATAATTATGATTCTCACCGGAATTTCGGTTATATGGTTTGCAGGAATGCTTGTTTTCTACAAAGAGGTTATATTACAGAAATTTAAAGAAAGGAAGAAGATATAATGTCGAAAAAGTATATTAAATCATTGATTTGCTTGCTTTTGGTTATGGCAGTAGGTATTGCGGCTTCCTTTGTTTTAACGGCAAATGCCGAAAAAATCGATGAAAAGAATCCTGAGCTTACGCTTGAGAAGATAGACAGTAACTGTATGACGAACAACTCAATAAACGCTTATAAACAGACATCTTCTCTTGAGCAGTCAGGCTCAAAATACACTATGCAAACGAATTCCTTCGTTGCTTGGTATGACGCCGATTCGCTTGCTTTCGGTTACAGACATTATAATATCGGCAGAACCGACAGCATAGATATTCAGGTTACAATTGATGAAAAAGCGGTATCGACCAACGGCGGAAATCTTTATGCGAACGCGTCAAACGGTCTTATGCTTCGAAGCGGACTTAATGCGGACGCACAGATGGTATATATACACGTCAGAAGACAGAATATGCTTGATATTGTTCTTAGGGAGTATGACGGGGCAGGGGTCTGCAAGGAGGATAATCCGCACATAGAGGTACAGTTCCCCGTAACCTTAAAATTCTCAGTTTCAAACGGAATTGCAAAGGCTTATTATCAGGATTCAACTCAGACTAAGCCGAAACAGGTACAGTTTCCTTATCAGCTTGATTTATCGAACGGCTTATATGCGGGAATTGCTAGCCATTCCTGCGACCCGACCGTTCCTGTAAAGGGCGTTTATTCGAACTTTACGGCAAAGGGCGAGTCGAGCGGTTCAAGCTCGTCTGATTCGGGCTCGACCTCATCGGTTTCCGAAACAGTTGACCCCGATATTGATTTACCCGACAGCAAAAATGTTATTCTTCGCGAAACCTTCACCGACGGAGATTTAACAAAGGCTTCAAACGATTTAGAGCCGGCTTGGGAAAACATGGCAAAGAATAAGAGCGTTTCAGTTAAAAATATCGAAAACAACCGAATGCTCTACAGCGAGTATGCTCAAAGCTATGACCTTATAGGTAAGGATTCATGGTGCGACTATTCAGTCAGCATGGATGTAAACTTTACCGATATGTGCAACCCGAATCCCGATATTGCCGCAAATGACATTGCTATACTTGTCCGCACACAGGCAAATCCGTTCTACGGACTGACAGGCTACAGCGTAGTCCTTGAAAACGGACACTATGTAAATCTTTATAAGCGGTTAAACTCCGCTAACAAGCGCGGTTCATTCGGAACAAAGCTTGTATCTTACGATTTAAGAGATGTTAACGGTAAGGATTATACCTATTTAGGTGACGGCATATTCCATAACATTCAGGTTGATTGCTTCGATAACAGAATAACGGTTAAATTTGACGATAATCAGGTAATTGATTATTATGACGAGGCTACAGGCTATATTTGCTCGGTCGGAAATGTCGGACTTGAATTCTATCAGGTTTACGGTTATGTCGATAACATCATAGTCAGAAAGCTTGAAGATGAATTCGGCGGAGATTATGATAATAAAATAGGCGGAAACTGGAATGATCCGATACCGAATTATGTCGCAGAGCACGAGTCTTAAAGCAGGGAGGAAAAGATAATGAAATTTCAGATAAGAAAAAAATTCGCAGCGCTTTTGCTCGTATTTGCATTATTATGCTCCTCTGTTCCCGTTGCTTTGCAGGCATTGGCGTCGGGCACCGATTTAAAGGATAAGATTTCCTCACTTTCACCCTACACCTCGGAAAAATATCAGGAGCTTAAAGGCTGTATCGAGGATTATATCGCTCTTTCCGCCGAGGAAAGGAAAAAAGTCACTAATATACTTACCGCTCAGAATGCTGTAAAGGCTTTGGAAAGCGGAGCGTCATTCTATGATGATTTCGATAATTTCAACAGCTGGAAAATAGAGGGCGAGTCCCCAAGCTATGACAGCTCTGTTGATTATCCTGCTTGGCCTTCGAGCTATGAGGAGGCTTCAAAGCTCGGCAACATCAAGCAGTATCCTTTTATAGGAACTCATAACGGATATCTTTACCTTTACAGAACGCTTGTAAAAAGCAGGAATAATTATAAGAAGTATGACGCACCGGTTCAGGTAGTACCTACACTTTCAATGTTTAATAATAACAGCGAAATTGTAAATATCAGCGGAAGAACCAATGTAATTTCCGGCAACGGGGGAGACGTACTTATAATAGGTGTGATTTATGATTATGTCTCCGAAACCGAATGGAAAGCATGGGGAACAGACGGCTGGGGTTATTTATGCAATATCACCCGTGACGGCGAATTTATAACAAACAAGAAAATCGGAACGAATTTCGATTCCGGCTGGCTTGATTTTTCGATGGATTATGATTTCGAAAAGGAATGCTATAAGGTAACTGTTAACGGAAAGAAAAGCAAGGCTGATTATGAGCAGACTGTTTTCCTTACGGCAAGCAATAAAATGACCAAGAAAACAGGTCTTACCTCAAACAGAACGGGAACCACAATTTCATTTGATAATGTATCCGTTTCCTTCTTTAACGCAGAGTATGTTTCTAAAAAAATAGAAAATCTTCCGACAGTCGAAAATGTAAAGGATAACGATAAGGACACTGTTTTAAATGTTCAAAAGATTTATAATGCGCTTTCAGAGGGTGAAAAGGCTAAATTAGATAAAACTTATACCGACAAGCTTGAAGCGCTGATAAATAAAATAAACGGCATTATCGACGACGAGTACAGCAAAATGACCTTGGAGAATACCACGGTAGACTTTGAAAAGAAGTACAATGATGTTGAATTTTTCGAAAATTCAAACAATAAGGAAGGTACCGTTTCAAATGCCGCTAACCCTAAGTCCGACGCAATGAACTCTTCGGATAAGGTTTTAAAGGTAACCAATTCATCTGAAGCTCCGAATAATATTGCAATATTCAAGGATAGATTTTTAAAGGGAACCCGTCAGATATACAGCTTTTCGGGCATTGCCTATAACAGCAGAATTGTTTATGATTATAAGGATAATAACAACTGGAAATCAATTCAGCTTGAGGGCGGAATTCAAAAGGGAATTTTCGTTTACCGTACCTATTATATGGAAAACGGAGTCGGTAAACAGAGCAACTGGCAGAAAATAAAAGTTGCATCAGAAGATGTTTCTGTTTCGGGCTGGACCGAATTCTTCGTTGAGTATTCTACTACGAGCGCCAAAATCACATTGACGATGAGGTCCTCAGATAACAAAGAGTATTCGATAGATATGACCGAGACTCTTCAGGACACCAATCAGACAAAGGTCGGAATTGCGGGAAAAGGATTTAATGCTACCGGTTATGCCGATGACCTTAGAGTCAATTTTGCGGATACAGCTGAGGCTGCAAGAGTTCTTAAGTTCAAAAAGAGCAATAAAGAAATTCTTAATATGCAGTCTCCCGACCCGTCGCTTTATCTTTCAAATGTTGAAAAAAGCGAGTACGACGCATTTGTAAAATCTTATGACCTTTTAAGCGACTATGAAAGATCATATATTTACGGCTTGGACTCTTATGCGCAAAAGCTTAAAAACGCTTGGGATAATTACGCGTCAAAGCGCGACGATACCGAGGTTTATGACAAGGCTAAAACAGGTTTCAAGGCTGACGGCTCCTCAGAAGAGCTGACATACGAAATAAGAGACGATTTTTCGGACGGACTTTCACTCTTTGAGCCTCTTGTAAGCTACCCCGGATATGAGGTGTCCTATGAGACAATTGACGAATCTGTTTTCGGCAACGGAATAACCTCCGCGGCTAAAATCAAAAACAGCGTTATTTTAAAGCTTAAGGATAAGTTCCACCCCGATTTTACAATTCCTAAGGAAGTATCCTATAAAATTAAGGTTGCAGACCCTGAGACCTTTAAAACACACTGGTATGAGCGTTTGGCTGTTATATCCTATTGTAATGATAAGACCAGCAGCGGAATAGGATTTGCTAAAACCAATGGCGGGAAATTCACATATTGCGTTATGCGCGATTTCAAATCAAGACTCGGAAATTGGAATTTCTCGACACTTACCGAACTTAATTACAGTCAGGTTTTAACCGTACATCTTAAGTATGTTGATAAAAACTGCTTTATTACCGTAACCGACGAGGACGGCAATGAATTTACTTATACGGATAAGACTGCCGTTGCAGGAAGTAAGAATTATGCCGTAATCGGTTCTTACAGCTTGGGAATGCTTGATTATCTTCCCGAATTCTATGTAACCGATTTCAGAGCAACATTTATGAAAGGCGACTGGGATGAGGATAAGACCGTCTCCGATATAAATGTCACCTATACCTCAAATACATTCTTACAACCGGGGGATTCATTCGTTATCCGCGGCAGTAATATCGCGGAGAATGTTTCGAGGGTTGAAGTAATTCCTTTTGAAAACGGAACCGAGATAGCAGGTGAAACAGTTTCCGATTATATTGACAGAACTTGGCATGATTTCGGCGGAGTTCAGAAGGGCGAGCATACAAAGGAGCCGGTGGCTCCGAGCTACAGCGCAGGCTCTCCCGCATGGGATGATATATCGGTTGCTATAGGTCTTAATATTGTTCAGAAAACTACGGATTCTTTAAAGGTTATTTTACCCACCGAAAAAGCCGACGGAACCGAGCTTAAGCACTGTATGTTTGCATTAAAGCTCTATGATTATGACGACGATACCGATTCGGGTGATAAGGTCATTTATATAAATGCTCCTTATATCGACTATGTAATGGGTGTTGACGGCGATTCTTCGGCAGCGGGTGAGGAAATAAGAATAATCGGTGAAAATATAGCCCCCGATCAGGACGAAGGTAAGACCGTTGACGAGCTTAAGGTACGCCTTACAAATAAAAAGACTAAGGCAACAAGGTATCTTGATGTAAAAGAGGTTCAGTCGGATTATTCGGTGAGCGTTGACCTTCCGCATGACCTTGAAAACGGAACTTATGAGGTAAGCGTTTATAACGGCTTCGGAGACAGCACATGCTGGTCTATCCCGTCAGATATCAAGGTTGACGGAAATATCAGGGATTCCTTCCCCGATACAGTCTATAATATAAAGGATTTCGGCGCTACCGGTTACAATGACCAGAACTGCACGCCGATAATCGCTTCCGCTCTTGCGGCGATAAGCAAAAAAGGCGGCGGAGTGCTTTACTTCCCCGAGGGTGTTTATAGGATTGAATATACTGTTTATGTTCCCGAAAACATCACTATAAAAGGAGACGGAGTAAATAAAACCCACTTCCTTTCCGTAATGTTCAGATTTAATTACAACGCAATGCCTGAAAACGGACTGTTCATGTTTGACAGCAATGTTGCCTTTGAGGATTTCCAAATAGTCGCTACACGCGCTCCGATATTCTTCATGGCTGACAGTCAGAAAAATGATACAGACAGTGTTAAAAATATTTATTTTTCGAATGTTAAATTCTATTGGCAGCCTATGGCAGGAAAGGTCACTCAGGGCTCATCGGGAATGAATATGCTTGTTTCAAATGCCGAAGCACAGGCTATGACGGTTGCCGAAAACAATCATCATGTCATTTCATTCGGCAAGGGCTATGTTGAAAATCTGCAGATGGATAAGCTTGATTTCCTTAATAAAGAAACAATTCAGGGAGGACTTTTCTATTGCTATAATGCAAGAACAAAGTATGTCAGGGTAACTGATCTTGTTTCTAAAAATGCATCCTATCAGACCTGTATTTCAAGCAATGCGATCTGGGAAAACAATGTGTTTGACGGCGGCTGTACAGCTCTGCAGGGCAGAAATATTTATTTCGGAAACAACACTTTCAGAAACAATACTACAAATAACAGAGAGCTGTTTGTAGCTGACCATAACGGCGGTATATGCCATTTTGCTCAGTATCTCGATAAGGACGGCAAATGGGACGGCGTAACCCTAAAAACCGTGGATGTCGGCTTGTACGGCTGGGGCGAGCAGTGCGGACTGCAGCTGTTTGTAACAAGCGGTTCAGGTATCGGACAGACAAGAAAAATCGTTGAGACCAATAAAGCGGAAGGCTGGGTAAGGGTTGACAGTCCGTTTACAATAGAGGTAAACAGAAACAGCAGCTTTGTTTACAGAGTTCCCAGAGAGGATATCTATTTTATAAATACCACTTTCAAGAACGGATTTGCCGGAGGTTTTTACGGCGGAGCTTCCGACATAGTTTATGACGGCACAAAGCATATTGAACATGTCAATGCCGCTCAGAATGCCCAATTCAATGATGTTAACTGGTACTTCACATTCAAGGATGAAACTTGGACTTATGATCCGTTCGGCTTTGCCATAGAAACCTCTCTTAAAAAAGAGTCGTCATATAACTGGATCGCAACTTCAAATACATCTGCTGATCAGCTTTGCTTTGCTCTTCGCGGATGCACGCTTGACGGCTCGCCTATGAGCGGAAAATACCTTATGACCGACCTGATAGTTGATAACTGCCAGTTCAATAATATGGAATATGCTTCGACTGCCGAAATAAATTACGTAAACGGAATTCTTTGGACAAGAAATAATCTTAACGGCGCTCAGTACAGCAGTAATTCAGGTTGGGAAAATGCCTTGAAAAAGACCAACAGCTCAGGCTACAAGACCCTTATAGTTTTAGACAGTGAATATACTCCTAAGAATATAAAGGGCGATGTAAACGGAGACGGCAGAGTAACAGCAAAGGACTGCTCTGTATTAAGGTACTATATTGCCGGAATGATAGATTTAAGCGACGAGGCCTTCAGCCGTGCCGATGTTGATAATAACGGCAAGGTCAATATGAAGGATCTGCTTCAGATAAGATATTATGTTCTCGGTCTTATAGACTCCTTTTAAATAAATTTATAAGCGCGGCTGCCGTTTTGCGGCAGCCGCGCTTTAAAGGAAGGGAAAATTATGAAAAAAATATTTCCGATTTTGATAATATTGATGTTTTTGCTTTGCGGATGCAAAAAAAACGCTAAAACCGCCGACAATAAAAAGGATACAAAGAATACTTCCTCGCTTTCTTCATCGCAAACCGAAAGCAGTGAGGAAAAATCCGCATCGGAGGATAAAAAAGCCTCTTCTTCAAACGGCTCGGGCAAAACCGTAACCGTAAAGGATTCGGACGGAAGCACCGTTACCATGGAAACCCATACCGGCTCTGACAAAAGCGAAAGCAGTAATGAAAGCAGTAAAGACGCAACCGATTCAAAAGTTAAAAATCCTCTTGATAAAGACGGCGACGGATTTATCGACGGAAATTATTAGTGACACGTTCGAGTCCTGTCACACTAAGGAGAGATTTTAATGAAAAACTGCGCATTTATCGGCGATAAGGATATGATTGAAAGGGTTTTCGGAAAAGAAAACCTTGAAAAAATGAAAAACCGCGGAATGGATATAAAAACCGTTCTGACAGAAGAAAATCTTCCGCAAAACAAGGATAAGGCTTTAAAAACCGAGTATCTTTTTTCAACTTGGGGAATGCCTGAGCTTAAAGGAGAAAAAATAAAAGAATTTTTTCCGTCCTTAAAGGCGGTGTTTTATGCCGCAGGCTCTGTTCAGGGCTTTGCTCCTGCATTTTTGTCCTGCAATGTAAGAGTTTTTTCAGGCTGGGGAGCAAATGCGGTGCCCGTTTCCGAATGTGCCGCCGCTGAAATCCTGCTTGCGAACAAGGGCTTTTTCGGCTCAAATGAGCGCTACAAGGAAAAAAGAGAAAAGAATTATGCAAATGAATACGCAATGCGCTTCCCCGGTAATTTTAAAACAAAGGTCGGAATTATAGGCACAGGAATGGTCGGCAGGGGAGTTATAGAAATTTTAAAAAGACACTCTCTTGAAATCCTTGTTTACGACCCGTTTTTAAGCGAAGAACAGGCAAAGAAAATGGGAGTAAAAAAAGTAAGCCTTGAAGAGATGTTCAGGGAGTGCCAGACAATTTCAAATCACATGCCCGATAAAAAAGAGACGGCAGGAGTGCTTAATTATTCGCTGTTTTCTCTTATGAAGAAAAATGCAACATTTATAAATACCGGCAGAGGCAGACAGGTTAATGAAGAGGACCTTATCAGGGCGCTTAAGGAAGAAAATGAAAGGCATGCGGTTTTAGATGTAACCGAGCCTGAGCCGCCGAACAAGGACAGCAGACTTTATGAGCTTGACAATGTTATTTTAACTCCGCATATTACAGGCAGCTTTTCAAACGAATGGAACAGAATGGCTGATTATATGCTTTTTGAGTTTGATAATCTTAAAAGCTTGAAAGAGACTCACTATGAAATAACAGCTGATATGCTTAAAAGAATGGCTTAGGCAAGCGATAATAAATCCAAACCCGCCTAAAAAATTAAAATTATCGGAGAATTAAAATGCGCTTTTATGAAGACCCCAATAAAACAAGCCTTAACAGATTAAAACAAAGAAGCTATTATATTCCAAAAGGTAAAGCCTCGCTTATTCCTCTTAACGGGAAATGGAAATTCGCTTTTTTTGAAAACGGCGATACGGTTAAAAAAATAGATAAGTGGGAGGAAACCGAGGTTCCATCCTGTTGGCAGTTAAATGGCTATGAAAGTCCTAATTATACAAACGCCAATTATCCCTTTGCCTGTATTCCGCCGCTTGTTCCGAATATAAATCCGGTGGGAATTTATGAAAGAAGCATAGAAATAAATAAAACGGACGAAAGAATTTATCTTGTCTTAGAGGGCGTTAGCTCCTGCGCGGAAATTTATGTCAATGACCGCTTTGTCGGGTTTACGCAGGGCAGCAGGCTTATGGCGGAATTTGATTTGACCAAATTTATTATTAACGGTACAAATAAAATCCGTATAAAGGTATACAAATGGTGCTGCGGAAGCTATCTTGAGGATCAGGACGAATTCAGGTTTAACGGAATTTTCAGAGATATTTATCTTCTTAAAAGACCGAAAAATCATCTTTTCGATTTATCGGTTAAGGCGGAAAATAATAAAATCGCGGTTAAAAGCGATAAGGAATTTTCAGCCGAAATATATTTCGGCTCTAAGATGATTTCTTCCGGCAATTCGGAAAAATGCAAGGCGGATTTTTATATAGAAAATCCTGCGCTTTGGAATGCGGAAAATCCGTCTTTATATAATGTGCTTATAAAGTGCGCAGGAGAAATTATAGAGATTAAAACAGGCTTTAGAACTGTTAAAATTTCAGGTGAATACGAGCTTCTTATAAATGACAGACCCGTAAAGCTGAAAGGAATAAATCATCACGATTCTAACAGCACAACAGGCTGGTATATGACAAAAGAGGATTATATCAAAGACCTGAGGTTTATGAAAAAGCTTAATATTAACTGCATAAGAACCTCGCATTATCCGCCGTCACCCGTTATGCTTGATTTATGCGATGAAATGGGATTCTATGTGATTTTAGAAAATGACCTTGAAACCCACGGCTTTTTAAGAAGATACCCTAATGTTCCTTACGGCTACGATTCTTTAAATAAGGACTGGCCCTGCTCAAATGAAATGTGGGCGGATGAATGCTTGGAAAGAATGGTTAGGACTTATAACAGAGATAAAAACCATTCTTCTGTTATAATATGGTCGATAGGAAATGAGTGCGGACACGGAGAAAATCATATAAAAATGGTTGAATATCTTAAAAGCACGGATAACAGCCGCCTTATTCATTATGAGCCTGCTTCCTCCAAGGGATTTTTTGAGTATTCCGATGTTTATTCGAGAATGTATTCTCCGATAAGTGATCTTGAAGCATGGGCGAATGATAAAGCTATGAAACAGAGCATCTTTTTGTGCGAATATTCCCATGCAATGGGAAACGGTCCCGGAGATGTTTTCGATTATGTTGAAGAATTTTATAAATATAAAAAAATTATCGGCGGATGTATCTGGGAATGGGCAGATCACGGAGTACTTGAAAACGGCGTACTTAAATACGGCGGCGACTTTAAAAACGAGCCTACAAACGACGGCAATTTTTGTTGTGACGGTCTTGTGTTTCATGACAGAAAGTTAAAATCGGGCTCGCTTGAAGTAAAAGCGGCGTATGCACCGTTCAGAGTAAAACTTAAAGATAAAGTGCTTACGGTTGAAAACAGGAATGATTTTACCGATTTAAACCGTTTTAAAATCATTTATACTGCCGAAAACAACGGCGAAAAGTGCTTTAAAAACGAAATCGTTTTAAGCTGTCCGCCTCATGAGAGCGTTTCTTATGAAATCGGGGAAAAATTCCCCGAAAAAACCGTTCTCGGCGCTTTTTTGAATCTTAGCTTTGAAAACGGACTTAATGAAGAGGTTTATTTATGTCAATTACCGATAAAAGCCGAAATTGAGACAAAAACAGAAATAAAAAAGAGCGCACTGATTGTAAAAGAGGATTTTTGCTTTATTGCAAAAGGCAAAAACGCGGTTTTTAAAGTTTCAAAACAAACAGGTGAGCTTTTTTCGATAAATAATTCGGGTGAAATATTAAAAGAGCCTTTAAAGCTTTCTTTTTGGCGGCCATCAACCGATAATGACCGCAAAATGGAAGACTTATGGTATAACAAAACAATCTGGCAGGGAGAAAATTTCAATAAGGTTCTTACCTATGTTTATTCTTCGGAATGTAAGGATAATTCGGTAATTATAAAGGCTTATGCCGCAGGAATTTCAAGAAAGCCGTTTTTTGATTATACTTTATGCTATTCTTTCTTTGAGGATAATTCCGTAAATGTTAAATTAAGCGGAAAAATCAGAGAGGATAATTGCATTTGGCTTCCGAGACTCGGCTTTCAGACAGCGGTCCCTTATGATTTCGATAAATTCGAATATTTCGGAAACGGACCCTTTGACAGCTACTGCGATATGTCTCATCACGGGCTTATCTCAAAGCATAAAGGCATCGCTGACGCAGAATATGTTCCTTACCCCGTTCCTCAGGAGCACGGAAATCATATTGATGTCAAGTATTTAAAAGTAGCCGATAAGCTTTTATTTGAGTCCGACAGAATGGAAATAAGCGTGCTTCACCATTCTATGGAGAGCATTTATAATGCCGCTCATACCGATGAGCTTAAAAAATCACCTTTTACTCATATAAGAATTGATTATAAGAATTCGGGAATAGGCTCAGCCGCCTGCGGCCCCGAGCTTAAAGATGAGTACAGACTGAAAGAAAAGGATATAGATTTTGAGTTTTCAATCAAGCTTATTTCTTAGTCTTAATAGAATTAAAAATGCTCAGAGAGTTCAGAAACTCTCTGAGCATTTTTCGGCCATGATATCATTTAAAGTATCCATAAAATCCTTATCGGGAATATAGAATTTTTCAGGCTTAGAATTTAAAGCGTAATATTTATTTTCACCCATTTTGTGATAAGGTAAGAATTCAGCCTTTTTGATACCGTTTTCTTTTAACAGGTCTATTATTTTTTGCATTTCTTCAAAACTGTCATTAAATCCGCCTATAACAGGAACTCTTATAATCATATCCGTGATTTTTGAAAGCTTTTTGAAATTGCTTATTATAAGTTCATTTGATACTCCTGTTCCTTTTTGGTGCAATTCGGCTCCGAAAGCTTTAATATCATATAAAAACAAATCCGTAAACGGCAGTATTTTTTCAAAGCTTTTCCACGGAACATTACCGGCAGTATCAACGGCGGTATGTATTCCGGCAGCCTTGCATTTTTTAAGAATTTCACAAAGAAAATCAAGCTGCAGCATACATTCTCCGCCCGAAAAGGTGACTCCGCCTCCCGAATTATCATAAAACGCTTTATCCTTTATGATTTCTTCAAAAACCTCATCGACCGTATAATCTTTTCCGCAGATTTTTCGAGCATCCGAATGGCAATACAGCTCGCACCTGCCGCAAAAATCACATTTTTTAAGACTGTTAGGGCATACTTCAATACATTTGCCGCAATGAGTACACTTATCCTTATAAAACATCATTTGTTTATCAAATGACTGACTTTCGGGATTGTGGCACCATTTGCACCGCAGATTGCAGCCTTTAAAAAACACTGTTGTTCTTATCCCGGGTCCGTCAACAAAAGAATTTCGTTGAATATCAAAAATATTTGCTTTCGGCAATTAAAACACATCCTGTTTCAATATTTATCTGTAATAATTTCTTGTCAGCACTTCCTGCTGCCATTCGGGTGAAAGCGCCGTAAACCTTGCGGAGAATCCGCAAACTCTTACAATCAAGTCCGGATATTTTTCAGGGTGCTTCTGTGCGTCTAACAGCTGTTCTTTTGTTGTGCAGTTAAGCTGCAAAGAACCGACGGAACTGTCCGCAACCGTTCTTATAAATCCCTCGCAAATATCCATGTTTATTCTGTCGGACGGCAGAATAATATTAACTACGCATCCGCCTGCCATAGTTGTTTTATCAAGTGCAGAAATACTGTTTATAACATCGGTTGCAAACGGAATTTTTTTAAGTCTTGAAGGCGTTAAACCCTGTGCAAGATAGTCTCCGTTATATCTTCCGTCGGGAGTGGCAAGAGTCTTTTCACCCCAGAATCTTACCTCGGTATAACCGAAATGTCCCATAAGAACCTTGCCGCCGTATGTTCCGGTCAGCCTGCAGCACATATCAAACAAATCGTTTTGCAGGCGCGATGCCAACTCGCAGGAGGCTTTACTGCCGTCTCCCCAGCCATTGCAGCGCATTGCGTCAATTCGCATATTTTCATTGTCTTTCCAGTTATTTTTTACAGCATTAAGAAACTCATCAAGGGTGTATTTTTTCGATTCAAACACCAATTGCTTAATTGCCGTTAAGGAATCAACAACAATAGGGAAGCCGAAGAATTTAAGCGAATCATCTCTGTATTTGCCGCCTCCGGCTGTGTAATCCTTTTTGTTTTTTATACAGTCACCCATTGTCGAGGAAAAAATCGGGATAGGAGATACCTTGTTCCAGATCTGTCCTCCGAGTCGTGTTATTCGCATACGCTCTTTAAGCAAAGCGAAAATATTCTCACGCATAATATTATAAACTTCTTCAAAGTTTTCGGAACCGTCAAAAAGCTTAAAATCAATTCCTGTTTTTTCTCTGCGTTCTTTAAGGTCATGTACCGAAAATTCCAATGCTTTTGATAAGTTTATATAAGACCCGCAATCATATTTTCCGCACCCGTTATCTGTAACATCCCAACAACCGGAAACCAGATAATCGCGTGCTTCTTCTAAGGTTCGTCCTGCCCTGACTAAGGCGGGAATGACAGCATCGTCATTCTGATACAAAATCACGCTTGTGCCGTTAATAACTGATCTGTCGATTAAATCAAGATATTCTTTCGGTGAATTTTTTGAAAAACGGCATATTATTTTAGGAAATATGATTTTTTCATTTTCGGCTGCAAGCAAAAACAGTTTTGTAAGCTCATTGAATACAGGTTTCCCCTCTTTATCGCAGCCGCCCAAAACATAGGTGTTTTCAAATTCATGGTCGGCATATCCTACCATTTTCTTGTCGTGATCATATATACAGTCAAAACTAAGGAGAAATTTGCATATAAGCTCGTATGCTTCCGCCTCTGTAATAACCCCGTTTTCAATATCATGCTTATAAAACGGATACAGATCAACATCAACTCTGCCGAATGTGCTGGGTCCTATTCCTTCGAGTGAGCCTACGGCTTTTCGGAAAAAAGCTAAAAAATTCAGGGCGCCGTAGAAGCTGTCGGGTTTTTCCCACGGTACGCGTTTAGAGGTTTCGGCTATAAGCCTTAGGTTGTTTCTGACATTTTCGTCGGTTGCTGTTTCAAGCTTTTTCTCCGCCGCTTTGCTGAATTTTTCCGACATTTTTTTGAGCTGCAGCATTCCTTCTGAAACAGCCGTTAAAAAATCCCTTTCTTCATCAGTTTCGGCATTTTCCGATTGCTTTACCGCTTTTTCGTAAATTCCCTTAAGCCCCGTTTCGAAAACCGGTCTGTAATTCAGGTTAAAATGCTGATGAGTATCGTTATACGCACCGCAGATCAAATATAGAGTTTCCGCAATTTGTGCGCACCGTTTTTCCCACAATTCGGGATCCTGATCAACAAACCTGTGCTTGTTTTTTTCATAGGTCCAGCCGCCGGGATGAATATGATCGGAATTTTCCGGTGCGTTTTTTGCCGATTTGGTTTTGTCCCAAAAAGCCGAACCGTCACATGTTGCACACATTGTTCCGGTTTCAAAATAAAACGGAGAATTATCAAATATTACAGGTTCAAACATTTCGGTAATTGTTTTATACTGAAAAATCTTCATTTGATACGGATTCTTTTTTTTAAAATCCGAATTATCCAATATTTTAAAACATTTAACGGCGAAATTATCGGCCTTTTTATCCGCTTCATTCCAATAGTACCGCTTTAATTTTTCGCGCAATAAAGTGTATTTCATAGCAATCCTTCCTTTCATCTTCATTATATATACCGTTATAAAGCATTACAATGCAAAAAAATCAAAAATGGATTATTTGAAAATAAAAAAGCTTGAAAATCTTTATTAAGATGTTATAATCTTTTTAAAGGCGGAGAATACAATGGAAAATTTGGAAATTAAGAAAATTTACTCGCTGCATATATTTGCTACGGAAAAACACAGGTGGAACGTAAAAGCGCCGAGACAGGGCTGCTATTTTACATATCAAAAAAGCGGCACTTATAAACACATATTCAAAAACAAGGAGCTGACTGCCTCTGCAGGAACAATTCTTTTTATCAATAATAAAGAATCTTACGGTGTAGTCGGAAAAAACGGAGGAGAAGCAATTTGCGCCGTAATTGAAATTGAAAACGCTCCCGAATCATTTGTTTTTGATACAGGAGACGACAAATCCTTCATTAAGCTTTTTAATTCTTTGCTGTTACTTTCCGACACATCAATTGCAAGCAACCGTTTCATGGCTATGGGTATTTTGTATGAGCTGTTAGGAAAAATATTCAAGGAAAAAGAAAAGAAAATAATTTCCTCCGCTTCTCAGTTTACAGCAGAAAACACTTGCCGTTATATTCATAAGCATTACGCAAATCCTGAGCTTAATATGAGTGAGCTTTCTGCCGTCACTGATACGGAAGTTCATAAGCTTAACGGTATGTTTAAAGAAAAATACGGCGTTCCCTGCTGGCAATATGTTGTTTCTGTGCGCTTTGAGGCAGCATGCAATCTTTTAAAAGCTACCGATTATTCGGTAAGCAATATTGCGCAAATGTGCGGTTTTTCAGATCCTTACTACTTCAGCAGAGCATTTAAAAAGACCTTGGGAAAATCACCGTCGGAATACCGAAAAAACAAAATAAAAGTTATAAAAGACTAAGAATATTTTGAATTATTGAAGTAATACAGTTCCTTTCCTCCATGAACTTTTCAAAGCCTAAAATATGAGTGCCGAAATAAGCGGTTATTTTATTCTTTCTGTCAATAAAATAATGCGCTCCCGCGGCACCGCCCCAGCCGAAATCCGTGCGCGGATATTCTGTTGTGGCGCAGCGCTGCCCGTAGCCGTATCCGTAATTATCGTTTACCCAATATGAAGGCATTTCACGCTGCTTTAAAGTAAGCTGATTTGTAAAAAGCAGGGAAGCAGTTTCGGCTTTTAAAAGTTTATCGGTTCTTATTGCCTCTAAGAATTTTGTATATTCGTCTACAGTAGAAACACAGCCTGCCCCTCCGCTTTCATATTCCGTTCCTAATCGGTACGGATTTTCGTTAAATACTTCGGCAGACTCGGTTTCGGGATTATATTTGTACTGTGTACAAAGAGGTTTCTTTTTTATTTCGGCAAAAGAAAATGAGGAATTCGGCATTTCAAGCTTATCGAAAATATTTTCCCTTACAAAATCCGAAAATCTTTGATTTGATATCTTTTCGATTACAGCCGCCAAAACATCGTGGCAAAGGCTGTATTCCCACCTATATCCCGCTTCGAATAAAAGCGGTTCTTTTGCAAGATATTTCATAACTTCCAAAGTTTTGCATTTTCCCTCGGTTTCTTTTTTGCAAAGCTGAATTGAGGGAGAATTGAGGTCATAGGAAAAGCCTGCGGTCATTGTGAAAAGATGCTTGATTTTTATTTTGTTTTCGGCTTTTTTTAACCCGTTTCCCGTTTTTACGGTCATTTCGGAAAATTCCGGCAAAAATTTGCAAAGCTCGTCCTCAGGACTTAACATTCCTCTTTCGATAAGCATTAAGCCTGCGGTGCAGGTTATAAGTTTTGAACATGAATAGATATTATAAATTTCCTCTCCGGTAGGCTTTAAAGTCTTACTGTTGTCGGTAAAGCCGTTTTTCTTACGGTATACACATTCCCCGTTTTTCATAACCTTGCAGTCATAAAAAGGAATTCCTAATTTTAAAAATTCATCAAGCTTTTTGTCAAGCAATTTAAAATCATACATATTCTTAATTCTCTCCTTCGCAAATTGAAATTACAGCTCTTGCAATCATTTTTGCCGCTGCAATAAGGGTGTCTGTATTATAGCATTCATTGTTTCCGTGAGCTTCTTCGCTCCCGTCGCCGTAAAGAACTCCTCCGAAAGCAACATAGCTGTCTTTAATATGAGCGTAGGTGGCTCCGTCGGCGGCATAAGGCGCATCTTCTCTTCCGGTAAACTCCTTATAAACCTTGCATAATTCTTTAACAATAAAGCTTTCCTCGCTGACATAATGAGGCTCGGATAAATTTGAAATTTTTGCGGGAACGGTAAAGCCTTTAATTATCTGTTCGGAGATTTTCAATGAGTTTTCCTTTGCATTGACTCGGCAGTTTGCCGAAAAAGAAACGATGCCCGATTTATATTCGAAAGCCAGTAATGATAAAACCGCTTTTTCTTGATTTAAGCCGAAATTCTCCGCAAAAAACATTCCGTGGGGGAAAAGCCTTGAAATTTTTCCGAATATGCTGTCCTTGCCCTCAATGGAAGAAAGCACCTCTAAAAGCGCCGTAAGCGGATTTATTCCCCAGTGCGGATGAGCCGAATGGGTGCTTTTGCCGTATACGGTAAGCTTAACAGAGTCTGACAGATTTTCTGTTTTATATTTGACATCTTTAATCTTAGATATTTTATCCTCGATTTCTTCGCTTGTATGGTTTTTGATTTCAGCCGTTGCCGTTTCGGGAATAACATTTAAAAATGCTCCTCCCGCACTGACTGATTTTATGTTTTCGGATTCATATTTGATTTCTCCGCAAATATCGAATTTCCCTGTTTCCGAATATCCTACGGGAAAACAGCAATCGGGCGCAAAGCCGTATTCCGGCAAGGAATTTGTCTTAATATAATCCTTAAAATCGTGCATGCCGTTTTCCTCGTCAGATCCGAAAAACAGCTTAACCTTGTTATTAAGCTTAATTCCGCATTCCTTTATGGCATAGAGCGCATAAAGCGAGGCAATTGTCGGTCCCTTGTTATCAAGTGCGCCTCTGCCAAAAATAAGATTGTCCTTTACAACAGCGTCAAACGGGTCGGTATCCCATTTTTCTTTATTTACGCACACTACATCGGTGTGACAGAGAATTCCGAGCTTATCTTCTCCGCAGCCTAAAGAAGCGCTTATGATTTTATTTTCGAAGTTTTCTGTTTCAAAGCCCTTTTCTTCCGCTTTTTTGCCTATGAAATTTAAAGCCTCGTAGACCTTTTTTCCGTAAGGCATTGAGCCTTCGGGCTCTGATTTAAGACTCGGAATGTTTATAAAATCCTTTAGGGCTTCTATCATTTCGTCTTTTTTTAAATCTATAAATGCGTCAATTTTTTCAAACATATTCAGCTCGCCTTTCCTTTTTAAAATCCTATGTATTTAAGCCAATTAAGCAAAAGCTGATTCCACTCTTTAACATGCGCTTTGATTTTGTCGTTCGGGTCATCGTTTGCAAGACCTATTCCGTGCCAGCCCTCGGGGAAAATATGAAGCTCCGAAAGAATACTTTTTTCTTTGAGTGCTTTAAAATAGTCTATGCTGTTAAAAACATGAACCTCGCTGTCCGAAAAAGAATGCCAGATAAATGCAGGCGGTGTTTTATCGGTTATAAGATTTAAAGGCGTTAGCCTATGGTCTAAATTGTCTTTTTGCTCCGATAAAAGGTTTTCCGTACTGTCTTTATGAGAATATTCGCCGTTTAGGTATATAACAGGATAGCATAAAATCTGAGCGTCGGGAATAAAATCTTCTTTGCTTATTTCATCATTGCAGCCTGTCGGTATGTCTTTAAAATAAGTTGAAGTCAGCGCCGCAAGGTGTCCGCCTGCCGAAGTTCCCATTATTGCGATTTTCGATTTGTCAATTCCGAATTCTTTCGCATGAAATCTTATAAACTGTATTGCTCTTCTGGAATCAAGCAGAGGATAAGGAAATTCAAAGGGCTTAATCCTATAATCCGTAACAAATGCCGTAATTCCGTTTTCGGCTAAAAACTCGGCGTATTTTTCTCCCGAATGCGGAGTTCGCATCATATAGGCTCCGCCTGCTAAAACCGACACTGCGCAATCAGATGATTTCTTATCGGGGAAATATCCTTTAATCTGAATATTTTTGCCGTTTTCACCGAGCGTTTTGCCGCTCCATAGGTCAAAATTCTTAATTTTCATGATTTTCCTTTATAAAGTTGCCATATTGTCCCCGCCGTCTGCAACAACAGTATGACCGCAAATTATTTCTCCGTAGTCACTCATAAGATAAAAAGCCAATTCAGCAATTTCTTCAGGCTTTATAAATCGTCCGATAGCGTGTCTTTCATACGGTTGGTCTACGGATTTTGCATAGCGTTCTATCATAGGTGTAAAAGTTGCTCCGGGGGCAATGCCGTTTATTATAATACCGTATTTCCCAAATTTTTTGCCAAAAGCCCTTGTCCATTTAATCAAGGAAAGCTTTGAAGCTCCATAAGAACCGACAATATCCATACAAGCGGCATTTGAAGCGATATTTAAAATATTACCTTTGATTTTGTTTTGTCTTAAAAATTCGATTTCGTTTCTCAGATTGAAAAAAGCTGCTTTATAATTGATGTCGTTCAGCTCATCCCATTCTTTTTCATTTATATCAAACGGTTCATAGCCTCGTTTTGTTACCACGGCTGAACTCACTGCCGCCGCATTGACAAATCCGTTAAGTCCGCCCATAAGTTTTTCTGCGGTTTTCAATTGGAAAGGAGCCGCAGAAATATCTGATATATCCCAAACAATATAATAAAGATTATTTGAAGAAAATTCTTGAACTGTTTTTTTCAATTTTTCTTCTTTACGACCTGCTATCGTAACTTTTGCACCTGAGTTTAAAAATCTTTTTGCAATAGCTTTTCCGATTCCGCTGCCGCCGCCTGTAATCAATATTTTGTCACAACGCAGATTCATTTTTCTACTGTCCTTCTTATAATATCATTCTGAAGGTCGGTATCAAATCTTGTAAAGTAACCCGAATATCCCGTAACCCTTACAACAAGGTTTGAATATTTTTCAGGGTGCTTCTGAGCCTCTTTAAGCTCTTCCTGGGAAAGGTAGTTGATTTGCAGCTGCATGCCGCCGTTTTTAAGAAATGTATGATATATTTCCGATAGCTTTGTTATTTTTTCATCGGTGCTTATCATACTTTTATCGAGCTTAATGTTTGAAACTATGCAGCCGCAGAATTTTTCATAATTAAGCTTTGAAATTGAATTAAGGAGAGCCGTAAGTCCTTTTCTGTCCTTTCCCTCGCTTTGTGTTATTCCCATGGTAAAGGCGTCGCCGGAAAGTCTTCCGTCGGGAGTCGCTTTCGTAAGCTTGCCGAAAATTATATTCGGGTGCGTGGCTCCTACAAAAGAGCCTGTCACCAAGGTGTTGATATCATTGCTTTTAATTTCATTTCTTATTTCATAAATTGAGTCGATGATTTCTTCTGCAATGCTGTCGGCATAGTCATCGTCGTTTCCGAAAAATCTTCCCGATTTAAGTATCAATCTTCTTTCGTTTTCATAGCCTTTAAAATTATTCTTTAATATTTTTAAAAGCTCTTCTAATGTGAAAATCTTTTCGTCAAACACAAACTGCTTTATAACAGAAAGCGAGTCCGCGGCATTTGATATGCTGTTAAATGACATTGTAAGTCCGTAATATTTTGAGCCCTTGTCTGTTATAGGTCTGCCGTTTTCAATGCAGGAGACGCTTAAGGCGGAGGTCAGAACATTGATATCCTTTGAAATTGCTTTTGAATAATTTCCGTATTCCTTAACAATTTCGAGCATATCCTCTTTTAAATGCTTTTTATAAATTCCGAAAACCTCTTCAAAGCTCTTAGCATTTAAAAATCCGCCGTCGCTGTAGATAGTCTGCTCTAAGGCGTGCAACAGATTTATATGGGCTAAATCTATTCTCGCTCCGCTCGGCAGGCACCATTCGTTGCAGCCGACTACGGTATAATTGACTGCGTCTTTGTAATCTATACCTATGTCTGTCATGCCTTTAATTCTCGGCTCATCATTTACAAAAACTATCCATTGGCATTTTGCGTTCAGTTCGGTAATGAATTTCATAGTTTTTGCAGAAGTATATTTCGTATATCTGAATGAAGCCTGCGGTCTGAATGTCGGCAGCTCTGCTATACATTCAAGAATTATTTTTGAAAGCCCGTTGAATCCGTCGGTGCCGTCTTCTTTATAACCGCCTACTACAAGATGGTTGTGTCCGCTTATCGGCAGAGCGGTGTTGTCCATCTGTGTTTCAAACACCTTTATAAATAGTTCTTCAAGCAGTTCTCTTGCCTGTGCCTCGGTTATGAGCTTATCACTTATGTCTTTTTTATAAAAAGGATAAAGGTATTGGTCAATTCTTCCTAAGCTGTCGGGGCAAAGCTGAAACATAAACCATACCGATTGAACCGCTTCATAAAAAGATTCTGCCTTTTGCATAGGAACCTTTTTAAGAATTTTGCTTAGCTTTTCATCGGTACAGATTTCGGAATATCTTTCGCTTAAATCACCAAGCGAGCAAAGCACCTCTTTCATAGCCATTTGCAGCTCGTTTTTAGGATTTTGCCTGTCAATAATGTCAATATATCCCTTTAGTCCGTTTTTTAAAATGGAATCAAAGTCGAGCACAATATGCGTCCAACCCCAATAAAAAAGGGAAGTGGGCTTATCACAGCAGAGTGAAGACCAATATGACGATAAATTCCTATGTCCTGCGCGTCTGTAAAAATCAGCAGGGTATTCGCACCCGTCAAACCTGAGTCTGCCAAAAAGCTTTTCTCCTTTATATTCCTTAACCTTAACATTTTCAAAAAACCTTTTTAGTCCCTCGGCTATTAAAATCGGTGATTTTAATTCATCTTCATTTTTAAGCTCGCTTTTGCCTTTTAAAAATTTATCCTCGTTATTAAGAGCGTTTTTTGCCATCGTTTTAATATTTTCCGTCATGTAAGCCACATCCTTTAAACTGATATTACACCATAAAAGCATTAAATTGAATTAACATTATAAAACTTTTATATTTTTTGAAACAAATTTTCTTGCGTTTTAAAACGAGCGGATTTATAATAAATTAAAAAGGGGGCTTTAGGATGTTTAAAAAAGATATTGTTGTAACAAAAATACATTCCGTGCTAAGCTTTAATAATAAAAACTCTCAGAAAGTTTGCGATTACAGCGGAAAAATTGCGCATAACGAGCTTATATTAAAGCTTGACGGAGAAACGGAAATATATTTTAAAAATCAAAGCTTTAAAGATGTTAAGGGAACTGTCCGTTTTTTGCCGAAAACCGATTTAAGCGTCAGATATCTTTCCGAAAAGATTGAATCAGGAAGCTGCATAGATATATTTTTTGAAACACTTGAGCCTATCCCCTCAGAGGCTTTTACGGTGAATTATAAAAATTTCGAAAAGCTTTCCGCTCTTTTTAAAAGGGCGGAAAATGTCTGGAAAAAGAAGCAGGCAGGATTTGAATACACGGCAATCGGCTGTCTTTATGAAATTCTTGCTGTTTTAAAACAAAAAAGCGTTTATACTCCGAGCAAGAAGATTATGATTATAAAACCTGCGATAGATTATATTGCGGAAAATTTCACTTCCGATTTTAATGTTACTCAGCTTTCCTCGATGTGCAATATAAGCTATACATATTTTAAAAAAATATTTGCGGAAATTTATAAAATGACTCCGCGAAGCTATATTATTTTTCTGAGAATTAAATATGCCTGCGATCTGCTTAAATCTCAAATGTATAATGTAACGGAGATTTCGGAGCTTTGCGGTTTTTCAAATGTATATTATTTCAGTAAATGCTTTAAAAAGCAGATGGGTGTCCCGCCAAGTGAATATATAAAGCTCAATTCTTAAAATAAATCGTTAATGAAACTGACAATCGGGATATTTTGCGGCTTTATCTTTCCGTTTTGTTTTTCCGGATTTTTCACAATAAAAAGGAAATGGATTTTTTATTGTGAAGTCCGCAGAAAAATCAGGCGTTTGAAAATATAAGAACAACTGCTGTTTGTACAGGAGAGTTTTCTGCGGCAGAAAAAAAGGTAAACTGATGAAAAAAACAGTACCTTTAAGTTTTAAAAACCAAATGTTAAAATGAGGTTGAAAAACAGACTTAAAGGGGGATTTTAATTTGAAGTTTCCAAAGGATTTTAAATTCGGAGTTTCAACAGCCGCTTATCAGATAGAGGGCGCTTCTTTGGTTGACGGTGCTGGGCTTTGCAACTGGGATGCTTTCAGCCGCAAAAAAGGTAAGGTTGCAATGGGCTTTACGGGTGATGACGGCTGCGACCATTATTATCACTGGAAAGATGATATCGAGCTTTTAAAGGAATTAGGTGTAAATGCCTATAGATTTTCAATCAACTGGGCAAGGCTTATTCCTCAGGGAACGGGTAAGGTGAATAAAAAGGCGGTTGAGTTTTATAACGGCATAATAGATAAATGCCTTGAATACGGAATAGAGCCTTTCGTCACGCTCTTTCATTTCGATTTTCCTCAAAGCTTGGAAAATAAGGGCGGTTTCAGAAATCCCGAGAGTCCTTATTGGATGGAATATTATGCTGATACGGCAGGAAAATATTTCGGCGACAGAGTTAAAAGCTTTATTACGATAAATGAACCGCAGTGTTTTTTGCCTTTAGGCTATGAGTCGGGATATTTTCCTCCCGGGATAAAGGGCTATACAAATGAGGAGCTCATTCCTATGGCGCATTATATGCTTTTAGGCCACGGACTTGCCGTGAAAGCGCTTCATAAATACGGCTGTAAGGTTGGCTACGCTCCCTGCGGAGATGTCCCCGTTCCGCTGACGGAAAGCAAGGAGGATATTGAAGCCGCAAGAAAATGCTATTTCGACTGCAGTGACGAAACATGGTTTAATTCGGTAAGCTGGTGGAGCGATCCCGTTATTTTCGGAAAATACCCCGATAAGCCGAACCTTTATAAGTTCCTGCCCGAAAACTGGCAGGAGGACTTAAAAACGATAAGCGAGCCTATTGATTTTTACTGCCAGAATATTTACGGCGGCTCCTATTTTGAGCATGACGAAAAAAGCGAAAGAGGTTATAAAAAGCACAATAAGCTTACGGGTCTTACGGCGAATAAAACAACCGTCGTTCCGCAGGCTGTCTATTGGGGCTCTAAATTCCTTTGTGAAAGATATAAAAAGCCGTTTTATATAACAGAAAACGGAATGTCGGGAACGGATTGGGTCCAGCTTGACGGCAAGGTTCATGACCCTCAGCGGTGCGATTATATAGAGCGGTATTTAACCGAGCTTTCAAGGGCGATTGAGGACGGGGTCGATGTAAGAGGCTATATGCACTGGTCGTTTTTGGATAATTTCGAATGGGCTTCCGCCTACCGCGAGCGCTTCGGGCTTGTTTTTGTTGATTATGAGACTAAAAAACGCATTCCGAAGGATTCGTTTTATAAATATAAAGAGATAATTGCAAAGTCAAAATAAACGGTATTTTTTAAAGCTGTAACTTCATTTTTGAGGTTACGGCTTTATTTATTTTTATCAAACAAAAAAACGCCTTGTCAGAAAAATTTGGATAGTTTTCAGTAAATCAACAGAATGATATAATTGAAAATGTAAAAAGGAGGATATTATATGCACATTCACAACAAAACTTCAAAATTTTTCTCTTTGGTTTTGTCAGTTGCAATTATGCTCGCATCGGCTTCTATGTTGAGCCTTTCGGCATCTGCGGTAAGCTATGAGGGAAAAGGAACAAAGAAAAGCCCCTACATAGTAAAAACGGTTGAGCAGTTAAAGGGTATGGCAGACAAACCGTCCGCTTACTATAAGCTCGGCAATACAATTGATCTTGCCCAAGCGGGAAATTTCACACCGATAGGCTATCTTGCAAAGCCCTTTAAGGGAACCTTTACATGCGATTTAGGCACTGACGGCGCACCGCTTTATGCGATTAAAAATCTCACGGTTTTAAATGATGCCGGAACCAAAAACGGCCATGCCTTTGAATCGAACAACTATCCCGATTATTCGGAAAACAATTCACATTGGGAATCGGCTCTTTTCGGCGCGACCGACGGAGCTACATTTAAAAATATATATGTCCTTAACGCTAAGGTTACAAACACCGTTATAGGTCAGCATAAGCAGAACGCCAACGGAACATGGAACCCCGGACAGGACGAAATGGCAACCGCTATTCTTGTCGGAATTGCAAAAAACACAAATATTTCGGGTTGCTTTGTTTCGGGTACTGTTGACGCTAAGACAAACTCCGTAGGTGCTTTGGCAGGCCTTTTAAGAAACGGAAGTATTAAAAATTCCGCCGCTGAGGGAACAGTAGGCTCTGTAGGATATTACAATATCGGCGGACTTGTCGGAATGATAGAAGGCTCAACTATAGATAAGTGCTATTTTAACGGTACTGTAAACGCCCCTGCTTCTCCTAACAACAGCGGTGCCGCATTCGGTATGGCGGACACCGATTCGAAAATTTCCAACTGCTACAGCGAGGGCTCGCTTACGGCAGGTTCAGGATTTATAGGCGTAACAGACTACGAAAAGCTCGGGAAAATCGTTTCAAACTGCTATACGCTTTCAAAGATAGTAGGCCGTACTAATGCTCCTACAAATAAAAATTCCGTAAATAACTGCTATGTCTTAAGCGAGGCAGGATGTTTGCAGATGGGCTTCGGCGCCGCGTCCGCCGCGGAAATTCTTCAGAAGTTCTCAGGGCTTGAGGGCTGGATAACCTCAGGCGTTGCGGCTCCTAAGCTTAAAGACTCTCCTGTGATAAAATCCGCGGACGCTTATTCCCCAAACGCCGTAACCGAAACGCCGGCAAATAATACCGATAATAAAGCCACCGCTTCCGATACCGATAATACCGTCTCCGACAGCACGGAAGATACCGACACTGATACCGTAAACAACGCAAAGAAATCGGAAGCTAATATAACGGTTAAAAATACAAGAAATCAGGCCGAAACCATTCTTATAGTAATTATAAGCGTGCTTATTGTTTTGGTGCTTGCCGCAACCGTTGTTATGATAGTTCTTGTTATTAAAATGACTAAGAATAATAAAACAGGAAACGAAGGCAAAGGAGATGAAGAAATTGAAGCTGCAGGAAAGTGATTTGGTCGCTTCAAAATCAAGCTGGAAAAAAAGCATTCCTTATTTGTTGCTCGTTCTTCCGGCGGCTCTTTATTTGCTGATTTTCCACTATCTGCCGATTTTCGGAGTTGTAGTTGCATTTAAGGATTATAACTATGTTGACGGAATTCTCGGCAGTCCTTGGGTCGGACTTAAATATTTTGATTATTTCTTTACCTCTAATGACGCTTTCAGGGTGCTCAGAAATACAATGGGCTATTCGCTGATGTTCCACTTTGTGGGAATTTTTACAGGCGTTTTGCTTGCGATTTTGCTTTATGAGGTAACAAGCCCGAAGCTTTTAAGGGTTTATCATACGGGACTTTTGATGCCGTATTTCATTTCATGGGTTGTAGGCTCTTATGTGTTCTATATTCTTTTAAGCCATTCGAGCGGAATTATAAATCAGCTTCTAACCTCTTTGGGCGCAAAACCCGTCAACTGGTATCAGGAGCCTAAGTACTGGCCGTTTATACTGCAGTGCGCGGATATATGGAAAAATGTCGGAATGGGCTGCGTTCTTTATTATGCAAATCTTATGTCGCTTGACGCTTCTCTTTTCGAGGCTGCCTCTATTGACGGCGCCAACCGTTTCCAGCAGTGGATTAAAATAGGAATTCCGTCCCTTATTCCTCTTATCTGTATCATTACAATAATGAAAATGGGAAGTATTTTAGGCGGCGATTTCGGTCTTTTCTATCAGGTGCCTATGGATTCAGGTCCGCTCTATCCCGTAACCGATACGGTGCAGACCTATCTTTACAGAGGTCTTGTCGCAGGAGATATGAGCGTGTCGGCGGCGGTCGGACTTGTCTGCAATGTTGTAGGGCTTGTAATGGTTTTGGGTTCAAATGCCGTGGTAAGAAAGCTTGACCCCGATTCGGCAATGTTTTAA
Organism: uncultured Eubacteriales bacterium; assembly: GCA_934466515.1. GTDB lineage: Bacteria > Bacillota > Clostridia > Oscillospirales > Acutalibacteraceae > UBA737. The sequence continues at coordinate 351,402 of CAKSLH010000001.1, read as the reverse complement.
AAGGGGGAAAGCGATAATGGCAAAAAGAAAAACTCTTAAAAAGCATAAATGGGGAGTAAATATCGCTCTTTCTGTTCTTACCCTCATTTTTGTGCTTCCGATGATAACTATTATAAGCGTTTCCTTTTCAAATGAAAACGATGTTGTAAGATATGGCTATAAACTGATTCCTCTGCATTTTGATTTAAGCGCTTATAAGATACTCTTTAAAAATGTCGGCTCGATAATCAGAGCCTACGGCGTTACGATCTACGGCTCGGTTTTAGGAACATTCCTTGCCCTGCTTTTAATGTCAACGGCAGGATATGCTCTTTCACGAAAGGATTTTAAATTCAGAAAATTCTTTACATTTTATTTTCTGATAACAATGATTTTCAGCGGCGGTCTTATTCCTACATATATAATAAATACGAAGTATTTAGGCCTTATGAATAATATGCTTGTTTATGTTGTAACTGGCTTGGTTGCCGCTTATAACATATTTATCTTCCGGACATTTTTTCAGCAGATTCCGATTTCGCTTATTGAAGCGGCTAAGATTGACGGAGCGAGCGAAAGAAAGATATTTTCCTCAATTATATTCCCGATGTCAAAAGCCTGCTTTGCCTCCTTGGGCTTTATGACTCTTCTTTCAAGATGGAACGATTTTACGGTACCTATGTACTATATAAACGACCGTTCAATGTATAACATTCAGTATTATCTGCAAATGGTTATAAAAGAAAGCAATTTTTTAAAGCAGGCGCTTGAAACGGCAGGCTCAAGCGAAATACTCAATATTCCCACCGAAACCTTAAAGTTTGCGGTATGCGTTATAGGCGCTCTTCCTGCCGCGATAATTTTTCCCTATTTCCAGAAGTACTTTGCCAAAGGAATGGTTATAGGATCTGTCAAGGGATAATGCCGTTAGGCAAGCGATAATAAATCCTAACCCGTTTTTAGGCGGCAGATTTTTCGCATAGCCATGTTAAAATACTCGTTAATCCGACAGGATTAACTGCGTTTTTGCCTCGCTCTGCATAAAAATCTGCCAAGCATAAAAATCAGCGACCTAAAATGAGCTGATTTTCGTGCGGAGTTTTATGCGGAGGATGCAGTGAGGCTGACGCCTCACAAAGACGACAAGTTAAAATATGCCGAAAAGACGCCATTTTAGGCGGGTTCGGATTATTGTCGCTTGCCTTGTGTGACAGGACTCAAACCTGCTGCACTGGGCTTTATACAAAATTATTAAAAAGAAAGGTGAAAAGAAAAATGAAAAAAATTATGTGTGTCCTGTTTTCATTGCTTATTGTTGCAATGTCCGCCTGTATGGCAGGCTGCGGAGATAAAAGCAATGAAAAGGTAAAGCTTCGCTGGGTAGTTATGTGGGCTGAACAGAAAGATCTTGATATGGTTGTCAAAGAGGCCAATAAACTGCTTGCAAAGCTTATGCCGAATACAGAGCTTGACCTGCAGTGCCTCGAATCGCTGCCGTCAAAATGGTCTCTGTGGATGTCTTCGGGAGAACCTGTTGACCTTGTATGGTCGGGCTATTCTTTCGATGTCGGCTCCGAAATCAATAAAAAGTCATATATGGAGCTTGACGACCTGATTGAGAAGTATGCACCGAACCTCAAAAAGGAACGAGAGGATTATGAGTATGCTTATAATACCATTACCGTAAACGATAAGCTTTACGGCGTACCGCATATTCAGTTCTATGCTTCCGAAACCGCAAGACTTTCAATCCCGTCCGAGCTTGCAAAGTATATGAACGAGGATGAGCTCTTGAAAGCGGCTCACGGCTCGCCCTTTGCAACGAGAGAGCTTTTCGATGTAATTGATAAGTATCTCTATGCAAGTAAAAACGCAGGCGCTTGGGATACCGATACCGTTTCCCAGTGCTTAGGAACAATGAAGCATATCTGCCAGTTTGTGGCTCAGCGCGGATACGATTTCATCGGCTCCGGCGAAGAGGGTGCTTATATGTGCTATAACCCCTTCGACGAAAAGCCGCAGATAACAAACTTTATGCAGACCAAGCAGTTCAAGCTTATGATGGAATATGCTTCTAAATGGTATAAGGACGGACTTATTTCAAAGGATGTTATTTCAGGAAACGGCGGTTCCTCAGGCGGAAGAGCGGGAATTCTCGGAGCGCACAGCACCGAAAACTGGTTCAATGTCGATGATGAAAGAGGAATCAAGCATGAGACAACAAACGGTATTGATATGACCGTTTACCTGCTTGACGACGCCGATAATAAATATCAGGGCGCAACCACAATAGGAAGCGAATCTTCTTATACCTGCATTCCTTATACCTCAAAGCACCCCGAAAGAGCAATACAGTTCCTCGATTTAATACACAGCGATAAGGGTAAAGACCTTTTCAATATGCTTATTTACGGAATTGAGGGCGTTCATTACGATAAGGTCGGCGAAAACCGCGTTAAGCCTTATGATTATACAAGTCAGGGCGACTCCAACAGCAAGTACGGTATAGCCAACTGGATGCTCGGAAACCTCGATTATGCTTGGGAAACTCCGAATATCCCCGAGGGTCAGGCGGCTTATATCAAGAATTACAACACGGTTAAAAGAAAAGAACAGCATGCTTCTCCGCTTAAGGGATTTTGTGTTGATACCTCTAATGTTACAAAGGAAATTTCTCAGCTGACTGCTGTTTTCAAGGAATATAAGGAAACTCTTATAAACGGCGTAATGACCGATTATATGTCCTATTATAACGAAATGATGACGAAGGCTAAGGCGGCAGGACTTGATAAGGTAACCGCAGATTTCCAAAAGCAGGCCGATGAGTATGTGGCAAAAAATAAATAAAAAGTAAGGAGGGTTTTTCTTGACCTTAAAAGCTCTCCGAAGATTTACGGCTTCCTGTATGGCGGCGGCAATGGCATTGCTGTCCGCCTACACGGCTGCCGCGGCATCTTCGGCGAAATTCAAATTGTCCTCAAATAAGACCGAGGTTTTTAAGGATAACTCCTTTACGGTAACTTTAAGCGCTGAAAACAGCTTCAGCGCTGCAGGAATTTATGCGGAAATTTCTTTTGATAAAATCGCCTTTGAGCTTCAGAAATATACCGTGGTAAACGATAATATTTCCGATTGCTCGGTGGGCTACAGAAACAGTAAGGTCCTGTTCGTTTGGGACAGCGATAAAAATGCTTCCTTTTCGGGCAACCTTTTAAAGCTTCAGTTCAAAACTGTTTCCGACAGCTCAGAAGGAAAAAAGAAATTTTCCTTTGATGTTATCGAAATGTGCGATGAAAAGTTCAAATCTGTTTCAAATGCGGTAACTCCTGCAGAGGTAAGCGTTAAAAAGCTTACGGCGTCCGATAATGTCCTTAAAACTATAGACCTTATAAATAATATCGGAACTGTCGACGCGTCAGACGCCTGCCTTAAAAGAATAACCTTGGCTCTTAATGCTTTTTCAAAGCTGACTTCAAGCGAAAAGGGACTTGTCTCAAATTACCCGACCTTGGCTGAGGCGCAGAAAAAGTATAATGAATTAAAAGAAAAGGAAGAGGCCGAAAAAAATCAACAGGCTCTTCAAAATGAAATCAATAAGTTTTTATCGGATAATGCCGATGCACTGGCTCTTACAGAAAGCAATGCGAAGATAAGCGACCTTACAAGGGTTACCGACGCGCTTAATGAATACGCCACAAAATCGGCTTATGTAAGAGAAAAGCTTAAAAATGAGTATGAGCATTTAAAAAAGCTCAGAGATAAAATAAACGCGCTTATCGAAGATGAAAACGCTAAAAATGCAGCAGCGGAAATTGCCGCAGGTTTCAGAGAAACCTTTAAAGACTTAATTGAGCTTCCCGTTTCGAATGTTGTTTATGAGCCGGAGGTTTTAACCGAAATCGAATCCGCAATAAATACATACGATGAGGTTTTCGACGATTATACAAAGGCTCTTCTTACAAAAGAATATCAGCATATAAAGGCGCTTTATGAAAGATATAAGGAGCTTGAAATCAAAAATGCTCCCGAGCCCGAGTCGGTTGTAAGAGAGTATACGGCTTTCAGAGAAAAGTATTTAAAGCTTATTATGATGAGCGAGGATTCCGTTACTCAAAACGAATATTCTCTTATTCAGCAGGCAATGTCCGATTATGACAGTATGTCGGATATGGCAAAGGGTAAAATGGCGTCTGTTTACAGACATCTTATGAATTTGCTGTTCGCACTCAATAACGCTGAGGTCGATTATATCGACAGTGACGATACTCAGACGGATATTGATTCCGATACAAACGGAAACGAGATAATAAAGGACGTCGTCAAGTATAAAACAAAAACGCTTGAGGCAGGCGAAATCGGTCTTAAAACCTCTTATAAGGTTTCAGATACAGTCTGGATGCTTCTTGTCCTCTTGGGCGTTTCGATTATCCTTTTCTCTGTTCCGACAACGCTCTATTTCGTTATGAAAAATAAGTACCTAAAAGGAGGTGAAAACGGTGAATAGGTTTTTTTGTAAAAAAACGATTCTTATGTTTTCCGCAGTGCTTCTAACCTTGTGTATTGCGGTTTCCTCAAATATCCTTAGCGCTAAAGCGGAGGTTATTTTTGAGGAATCAAACCCCGAATTCAAATTCAAGCTTTATGATTCGAATTTGTCAATTCTTCAGGACCAGTACACTCCCGAGGGCACTTTTACACCATTCGACGGCGAGAAATATAATATAAAAACAAACGCTTATGTTATGTGGACCGAAAACGACGATATAGCCTTCGCTTATAAAAACTATAAGGTTGCTTATGCCGATAAGGGTAAAATAACCGTTTCTGCGACTATTCTCAGCAGAGACGCAATCGGCGGAGCGCTCCATGATAACGGCTCAACCGGTATTGCTATAAGAAGCGGAGATTCGGCGGACGCACCGAGCGTTTATCTGCATTGCCGAAATAACTGGATAGGTATTGTTTACAGAACTAAAAAAGGCGCCGCCACTATTAAAAGCAATGAGGGCGACGCACCGAAATTCCCCGTTAAGCTTCGCCTTGAAAAACAGGGAAATACAGTAAACGGCTATTATCAGAATAACGGCAGTAATAACTGGGTAAAGCTTAATACCGTCTATGTAAAAATGGATGAAACGGTTATGGCAGGTATTGCCGCGCACTCCTGCAGTCAGCAGACCTTTATTGATACCTCGTTTAACGATTTTAAGGTTTCAATCGAGGGTCCCGCAGGCTCGAAATATAATGAGGATACAGATACCTCGTCAGGCTCTTCTTCGTCGGAGGAAGAAAATAAGCTTCCGCCCGATCCGCCGCTTACAGATAATATCCTGTTCAGGGAAACCTTTACCGACGGCAGTCTTGTAAATAAGAATGAGGACGGTAAGGAAACAGCAGATAACCCCTATTGGGATAACGGCGAAAATGAGGCACAGTATGCCGATATCGTGACCGACGGCGATAACCGATATTGGCACCGCTCTTTCAGTACCGACGATTATCATTTCGATAATGACAGCTGGGCTGACTATTCGCTTTCCGCAGACCTTAAGTTCGGGAAGGAAACTATTGACAGCGGAGTCAATCAGGTCAATTTCTATGTAAGGCACCGAAAGCAGGTGGCATACGGATATTTCGGATATAGGGTGTCTTTAGAATACGGGAAATATATCCGTGTTTATAAATACTTTATGACAGGAGATTATTTGTATTCGCATTATAAAATTGCCGAAACAGCGCTCGATGAAACCTATCTCGATAAGGATAATTGGCATACATGGACGGTGGACGCCTTCGATAATAAGATTACCGTTTACCGCGACGGCGAGATTAAATGCGAAGCGGTCGATAACGATATCGGTAATATTTCGGTTAACGGCTTCGGCGGTATAGGCTTTGGCTCGGACGGCGCAGACCTTTATGTAGATAATATAATCGTCCGCAAGCTTGACGACCTTTTCGGCGGCAGCTACGATAACTTTATCGGCGGAAACTGGGACAGCGATGTTCCCGATTATATTAAGGATTATAAGAGCGAATACAAGTATTATTAAGAGGAGGAATAAATAATGAAAAAATTTAAACTAAAGGCAATAGCCGTTGCATTGCTGGCTTCTATGACAGTGTCCGCGGCAATACTGCCGTCAAAAGCAGCCAAAGTCGGAGAAGGAATTGATGTTCCCGATTCAGGCGTAGTTACTTATGATTTTAATTCTTCGGAAAATCCTTTAGAGGAAAATAAAACCGGAACCTATGATAAATCTGCTAACGGAACAAGCGGAATAGTTCTTTCTGAAAATGAAACTGTTTTTAAGATAGGCTTCGGTCCCGAAAATATTTATACACCTGTAAACTGGGATACCGACCTTGTAAGAAAATCAATGTCGCTTCGTATCAACAATCAGGGAATTATAAATTCCGGAGATGTAACATTCCAGCGCATAATTCTTTGGTATCAGGATGCGAATAACTGGCTCGGACTTGACTGGAAAATTTCTGATGACAAAAAAACCTATGATACAAGAATTTCGGGCAAAAACAGCTCTCTTTCAAGAGTAAAAGGTTCTGCCGATCCAACTGTTTTATTTGCATGGAACGATCTTACAAACAATGGTAAAATGCCGATAGGCGAAAATGACGGCTGGATTCAGTTCAATGCTGAATATACCGATGTTAATACAATAAAATTAAGCTGGTATAAGGAAAGCGCTCCCGAAACCGTTTATAAGAGTACTTTAAGCAGCACATTTAATTTCGATAATACCTATGATATAACTTCTGCAACTACCGGAACGGTCAACACTTCATCTTATTTTACTAAATATGACTGGAGAAAGGGTCTTTTCGGAATAGCCGGAACAGGGACTTATTATGATGAAAATAATAATTCAAGCGGAAGTCCTCAGGTAGGATATTATGACGACCTTTCCGTAACCCTCGATGTTGAGCCTGCGGAGGTTCGCGATTTCAAAAAGACCTATGCAGATGTTTTGGCTCTTGACGCCGATGCTCTTTATGCGAAATTTTCAACCGATTATGCTGCGTTTACAGCTGACATAGCAAATATCGACAAGGCATTCGCAGCTTTTTTTGCACTTTCCGATTCTTCAAAAGAGAAGCTAGCCTCAGAAAAAGCTGCACTTGAAAAGCTTATAGGCTCAAAGAAAAAGGCTGAAGCTTATCTCGGAAACGATATAAATGTTGATTTTGAAGACGGTCTTTCTGCTGAAACAAGCATTGAAATGAATACCGCTTTCGGTTCGACTTCAAACAGAGAATTGCTTACAGTTATTGACAATCCCTTTAAGACAGCCGGAAACAATTCCGATAAGGTCGTTCAACTTGCAAGAGACGGCGAAACTGGAAGCAGCAATATGATTCATAAGATAAAATATACAGACGCCGATTCTTCAAATGTAATCGCAAATGTTTCTTTTAAAATGTATTTTAAGGCTTATAAAGGAAACGGTCAGGGCGCAAGAGTATATTTCAATTATGATGATGCAAAGTCTATAAATACTCAGGATTATATTAACTTCTATGCCGACGGTGCAAATGAACCTTTACAGTTTGTTTATAAGAAGTATGATACAGCGGCGGCTAAGTATACAGACAGCTACAGCAGTGCTATAAAAACTGCTGACGGAACTGCAAACCTCGGAACAATGGCAGGTCAGTGGTATACCGTTAATATAGCTTATACCGATACGGGCTTCTCAGTAACTCTTACAACTGCTGACGGCGTAACAAGCCGCGTTGTAAGCAAGCCTGCCGAAAACACATTAAGCGCAAACGCATTTGCAATAGGCATGACTCAGTTTGCATCAGATTCTTATTATGATGACTTTAAGGTTACCTTCCGCACACCTTACACAATGACAATGCTTGATAAAGCTTGGATAAGAGATACGGCAGCGAGCGGAATACGTTTCGGAACCGAAACCTTAGCTGCTAATGAGCTTTATAATAATGCAAGTGACTGCACCGTAGTTGCTTCAGGCGCGCTGTTTATGCCCAAAGCTTATTTAGCAGACGGTGAACTTCTTACGGTTGAAAGCACAAAGACTGCTAATTCTTTCGGTAAGAAAGCAAGAGGCAACGAAAAGACTGAAACCGCAATGCCTGAAAATATTTACGGAGTTCTTATAAATGTTATAGATAATGATAAATTTGATGTTAAACAGCAGCTTGTTTGCCGCGTTTATATCAAATACAGAAAGGCAAATGACCCGACAGGCGCTTACAGATATGCTTATGCCGATTCTAACAGCTATGCCGTTTCGGTAAGCGAGCAGGTAGTAAAAACAGCGAAAAATCTTGTAAGCTATACAGGTGATGACTATGCAGGCGCATTGGCAGCTCTTAAAGCAGCCGGCTATCTCGGAGGTAATAAATAATGAGAAAATTAAAAAAGTATAATTCCCCGAGTCTTGAATTTTTAAAAATTCTGCCTGATGAGAATATCAGTGCGTCAGGCACCTCGGATCCGAATTTCAACGATGTAGATGTTAACTATGATGGCAATGATACAGAATACGGTTGGTAAAAAAATATTTGCCGCATTGCTTATTTGCATTATTGCATTTTCGCTTTGCGCATGCGGCAAAAATAAATCTAAATCCGATAAAAACAAATCGGATGATAAGCATAGCTATTCATCGCAGGAATTATCTTCGGAAAGGTCCGAAGATAATTCCGCGGCGGCGGATAATAATTCTTCGGAAATAAAAAACAGCGGTAAAAATTCATCAGACAGCAAAAATAAACCGACCTCTGATATTTCCGTCGAAGTTGAAACCGACAGCGGCTCTTCTGATGGCAATAAAGAGAACGAAAATAAGAACAGCAGTGAAAACAGCTCTTCTTCCGAATGGCTCGGACCGTTCTAAAGTTAGACATTAGACACCAGACGGTAGATGTTAGACAATACCCTTAAGTTTTCACTATCGTGAAAAAGAAGGGCGCCGAAAAGCTTCCACTTCAGTCGGAAGGGGAGGTGGCACGGCGGTAGCCGTGACGGAGGGAGAGAAAAATCTAAGTCAAAGAAAATTTTTCATTTTGATTTTAGAAAAATCCCTCCGCCGGACTGTCAAAAAAATTAAAACAAAACCTGCCGATTGGTTAAATCGGCAAAGAAACTTTTAAAACAGAAAGGAGCGTGCCTGAATGAAATCAATAAAAGGGCGCAGGGCAGTGGCATTTTTACTAAGTCTGTCCGTTTTAGTCGCCTGCTTTTCCGTGCTTACGCTTAAAAATTCCTTTGTTTCGGCAGAGGGCGTGGGCTTTTCGGATAATTTTGAATCGGGGCTTAAATGGGAGCTTAAAAGCGGCACTCCGAGCGACGGCGAGGAATTGGGGACAATTTCTGACGGAACAAACAATTATCTTCAAATTCCGTCAGGATCAAGCGCATTCTATTCGCCGAAATCCTCAGTATTCAGCAATTCGGGACAAAAGGTCTATTTCAAAACCGATGTCAATTTGAAAAATACCAATCCCGCAAGCCGTCTTTCGCTTGTTTATTGGTATAAAAATGCTGAAAACTGGAAAGCTTTCCAGATTTATAAGGATTCCGACGGTACATATCAGGGAATGGCGCTTTGCATGACAGCAGGAATTGCTTCTTCAAAGAATTCTTCTAAAGCTTCGGTTCTTTCCTGCTCAATGACTCCTACGGATACAGGCTCTTGGACAGGAAACAAAATGATTGCTTTAAGCAATGACGAATGGGTTACCTTAGAGCTTATAATCGAAAACGGCGAGTCATTCAGAGTAAAGCTTACAAGAAGCGGCGAAAACACCGAGTATACCATGCTAAACACTCATAAAAGCGGTTATACCTTGGCATACCGCCTAAATGACTCAACCGCTCTTAGCGACGCTGAAAGAAAAGCCGCTGTTTTCGATGCTTTCGATATGCGAAAGGACGGCTTTGCCGTAGCAAAAACAGGCAATAATACAAAGCCTGCTTTTATTGATAATTTCACGTTGCGCTGCGCTGCGGCAAATGAGGATTCCGATTCTTTGATAGCTCAGCTTACAAAGGAAAAATTTGCGGGGATTTTATCGAAGACAACCGAAACCGCTCAGGTTTCCGATAAATCCGCGGTCGAGCAGGCTTTAACGGAATTTAATAAGCTTACCGATAATCAGAAAAAATTCGCAAGCGCAGAAATTGCAAAGCTTAACAGCCTTAAGTATGCAATTTATTTAAAAGAGGTTCCTTCCCGTCCTACAGGCGGAGATTTAGACCCGATATTCTTTGATTTCGAAAATTCTTCGGATTCTAAGTATTGGTCGGCTGCAAACAAAACAAACAGTAATCCTTGGGGATTTAGTGAAAATCCCCTTAAAAGCGGACTTAATACCAGTAATACAGCTTTCAGGGTTTCTTCAAATAATAACTCTGGAGTTATACCTTATTACTATTTGCACCCTAATTACTGGACTGAAAACGGAACATTTTCCGAGCTTTCCGGAAAGATTTATTCTTCGAGCGCGTCGCATTGGGGAGCGCCGATATCCATTTGGTATTATTTCAAGGATGAAAACAATTATAAGCGCTTAGACCTTATTCTTGAAAACGGGAAATGGTGCTGCCGCACATATTTTAAAGCCGACGGCTACTGCGATTCAAAGGGTTCGGCAAATGTATATACAAATTATTACAGTACCGATATTGTAGCAAGCTCTGCCGATTGGTTAAGCTTTAAATTATCTTATTCATCATCAAAGTGTGTATTTATACTTACAGATAATGACGGAGCTTCAACAGAGCTTGAGCTTGCTCAAAACGGTAAATGCTACAAGACCTCCGACCTTAAAACAGAGGTAAGCGAGCCGACCGTCGTTTTGAATTCCGGAAAATTCGCATTCGGCGGACCCGGATTTGCAGATTATTATATTGATGATATAAATATTAAATTTTCTGAAGGTGCGTCGGATGTTGCTCAGCAGTATCTCGATAAATGGTCTTCACTTCTTGGCAAAAATGTCAATTCCATAACAAAGGCCGATAAGGCTCAGGTGGACGCCGCTTATGAGGAATTTGAAGCTCTTCCTTATGACGCTCAGCTTTTGCTCGCAAAAGAAAAGAAGCTTCTTTTAAAGCTTGTAGAGCGCGTGGAAGACCTTGACCTTATGGAAAAATTGGGCGTAGGTCAGGCAACTGTTGCGGACGGATTCCATGAGGATTTTGAGGGACAGTATGCCAATGAAAAGTGGAGACATAAGGATGGAAAAACTTCCGATTCGTTTATCTCCAAGAATGACAGCTTTAAGGTGATAACCGATCCGGATAATAAATCGAATCATATACTTGAAATTAGAGGCAAAAGCACTTATTATAGAGTCAGAGACTTTTTGTGGCCTCAGATGGCTTCAATGAAAAAAGCTTCATACCGAGTTAAGTTTGATAATTCTAAGACTGTATTCCTCGGAACCTCCTTCTATGTAAGCTATATTGATGAGGATAACTGGTCAAAGGTTTATTTCTACAGGGATTATGACGAATATTATTGCTATAATTTTACTTGGTGCGTTGACGGAGTTCAGCAGTTCGACGGCGGACGAGAGTTAAGCCCCGCATTCGATTTTAAGGATTGGGTAAATGTTGAAATCGAATACAATGTGCAGACTCTTAAGGCTACTATGATTCTTACTGCAGATTCGGATCCTAAAAACCCGATTTCGATTATTGCCAATATGCTTTCCCCGAAAGCAAGGCTTATTCTTGCTTCGCCTAACGGCTGGGAGCACAATGCCTCGGGCGCTACATGGTATGACGATATAAATATTGAGTTTATCCCCGGCGATTGGGACGAGGATATAGAAATTACAGACCCGATAGTTTATTATACTTCAAGTACGCATATAAAACCCGGGGATGTAACCATGCTTTACGGGCAAAACTTGGGCAACACCGCAGTTAAGCTCGAAATCGTTAGAGCAGAGGATAAAACCGATAAAGCAGGCTATGTTTTGCAGGATTACTTCGATGAAAAATCTTCGGAGGCAAAATATTCAAAGCCTTTAAATCCCGAGCTTTATTTTACCGGCGATGTAAGAACTGTTGAATATATTCAGCAGAGCGAAAATTGCTTTAAATTTGAAGTTCCCTCCGATTTTGAGGACGGCGTGTATATAGTTAAGGTAACACCGAGATATTCTTCTTCAAACCCTGTTTATGCCTATATAAATCTTCCGAGGATAGATTATACTATCGGCGATGAGGGAAGCGTTGCGACACAGGGCGGAACTTTAAGAATTTTAGGAAAGCATATCGCCGTTGATACCGTAAGCGACGAGCGCGTTTATGATGCGGACAAAATAAATGCCATGAACCTTAAGGTTAAATTAAGGTCAAAAGCAGGAGCGGAATATGACCTTCCTATTTCTTCGGTTGAAAGTCAGTATTCTATTAGCGCTTCGGTTCCGAATAATATTCCTAAGGGTAAATATGAGGTAACCGTTTATAACGGCCACGGAAACAATTCCTGCTGGAGCAAGCCTTATGAGGTTGAAATCGGCTCTTCTTGGAGCGACAGCCGTCCCGAAGAGGTATTCAATGTCCTTGATTACGGTGCAGACACCGCAATTGACGGAAACGATACTCCCGCATTTGTCGCCGCTCTTGACGCAGCAGCGAAAAACGGCGGAGGAACCGTATATGTTCCGTCGGGAACATATACCCTTGTGTGGGCAATAGCTATCCCTGAAAATGTATATTTAAAGGGCGACGGAATTGAGACCTCAAATATAATGTTCTCTCCTTATAAATATCAGTTCGGCTCATTGCCAAAGCACATGATTTCGACTGTTAAAAATGTTGAAATTTCCGATATCAGCTTTTACGGACAGCGCACGGGACATTTTATCGGCGCAACCTGCGAAGCGGAGAATATCAATATCCATGATATCAGAATTCAGCAAAGTCCTATGGGAGGAACGCCTACCGAGGGCTCTGCAGGACAGAACCTTGTAAGCTATACAGAGCTTAAGTCTATGGTCTGGGCGGAAGCAATGCAAAGCTCATGGGGAATAAACTTCGGAGACGAAGCCGATAATATAAAAATACAGAATAATGATATCATGTATTTCGAAACGCCGATGCGCGGAGGAAAATACACCTATCTTACCTGCACCGACAACTCTCTTATCTCTACAAACAGCTCGTATTTCTCGTTCAGAACTAATAAAACCATTTTAGAAGGAAATTACACTAAGCGTATAACAGTAGGCTTAGGAGGAGACGGTTTTTATGCTGCAGATAATACATTCGGAATGGTTCTTACAAACAACCGAGAAATATTCACCACCGACGGAACCGCTTATTACGGCGAAAACCGCGGAGGCATAGTCAAAAAAATCAATGATACTACTTATCAGATAACAACCGGTCAGAGCTGGGGAGACAACCATTGGGTAGGAAACAGTCTCTATGTAATTCAGGGACAGGGCGCTTGTCAGGTTCGCAGAATTGTAAAGAGTTACGGAAACATTCTTGTTATTGACACTCCGTTTGTAATAGAGCCTAACAGAAATTCACGAGTTGTAATTCATAACAATCGTTATAACATGTGTTTTGTCGGAAATGATGTTTCAATAGGTTCGAACTTCGGTACATACGGAACACTTGTCGGAACAGTTCTCGATTCAAATAAGATACATCAGTCCGAGGGAACAGGTATGTGGGCATTCGGCGACAGCCCGAACTGGTACAACTCGATAGTAAACAGTCATTATTATGACGGATTTTTCTATCATGCCACCGGAGAGAATGACGGCACCGACTATATGCATATTCAGCTTTTTGCTCACGGATTTGCAAACACCTCGACCGCGGTAGTGCTGAGAAACAATCTTCTCGAAGATAATGCCTATATAAGCCTTATGGCACCTAACGGAAAATGTATGCTCGATACCGTTATTGACAATAATACTATAAGAAATTCAATAAACGGTATTGTTATAACGAGCGGAAACAATACAGTCAATATGCAAAGTACGGTAATTTCAAGGCTTACTACGGAGGATGTTGCAGTTCCGATGTCAGGCTCTTATGCTCCGCTTCTTACAAGTCAGAACAGCTTCGGCTACAATCAGCTTGTAATGTATAAGTGCGGAGACGAGGTCACTGAAAACTTCATTGTCGGCGATGTCAATATGGACGGCAAGATTACCATGAAGGACGCAACCGCAATTAAGTATTACATTGTAGGTATTGCGAACCTTGACGAGGAGCAGTTAAAGCGCGCCGATACTAACGGCGACGGCAAGGTTACTATGACCGACTCGCTTCTTATAAGACGCTATCTTTTAGGCGAAGCCGAAATAGGAGATAAGACCGACCCTGATGACAGCTCATCTTCAGGCTCATCATCTTCATCATCCTCTTCGTCTTCATCTTCTTCGAGTTCTTCCTCGTCGTCAAGCTCGTCATCGTCTTCATCTTCGGGCAGTTCGTCAGACTCATCGTCTTCTTCGTCAGGTTCTTCGGGCTCGGGCTCGTCTTCTTCAAGCTCAAGCTCGTCATCCGACGATTCCGAATGGCTCGGACCGTTCTAAAGTTAGACATAAGACACTAGACGGTAGATGTTAGACAATACCCCTCAGTCGCGCATAAAGCGCGCCAGCTCCCCTCTGTATTGACATTCGTCAATAAGAAGGGCGCCTGACTTTAGACTTTGCTGAAACCCATGCTTCCCCTTTAGACGAAAGGGGAAGTGTCAAGGCGTAGCCCTTGACGATAGGGTTTGGTTATATCCGCGCGCAAGCGCACAACTGTCTAATGTCTAAAGTCTAGAAGAATACCCCTCAGTCAGCTTACGCTGACAGCTCCCCTCTATATGCTGACGCATAAGAAGGGCGCCGAAAAGCCTCCCCTTCAGTCGGAAGGGGAGGTGGCAAAGCGAAGCTTTGACGGAAGGGTTTGTTCTGTTCCGTAAGGCACACAATTTAGTGCGGCAGGAGAATTTCCTGCCGCGCTAAGGCAAACGATAGCAATTCGACCGAAAAATCCGTATTCGGATTTTTATCGTTTGTCTTAGTATATTCGGGTCTAAATGATTAAATAACAGGAGAGAATAAAATGGCAGATCTAAACATAATTATAGCTGACGATACGCCGTCGATAAGACAGGGTCTTAAAACCGTCATAAAAGAAAATGCTGCTTATGCCGATATTCTCGGAATTTTTTCGGACGGTCAGTCGGCGCTTAATTATATCAAGGATAATGCCGAAAAAATAAACGCGGCGATTTTGGATATTCAGATGCCTTATGTTTCGGGACTTGATATTGCGGAATATATTTATGAAAACAATATTCCGATAAGCGTTGTAATTATCAGCGGCTACAGGGAATTTGACTATGCTAAGCGCGCCATTTCGAGCCATGTGTTTAAATTTGTCTGCAAGCCGGTAGTATTTCAGGAGCTGATAACAACTCTTGACGAAATAAGAAAAAACACTCATTTAATGCTTGAAAATAAGAACAGAATAGAGGAAACCAAAAAGCTTGCAATGCAAAGCTGTCTTAACAGCGCAAGACTTTTATATGATACAAACGATATTTACGGTTTTAAGCCTCTTATTGACTTCTTCCCGAAAAATTCGGGCGAGGATTTTATAATAACCGAATTAAAAACCGAAAATGAGCAGGATATAATTGATTTTAATGATTCGGATTTTGCTTTTTTGGTAGATAAAAAAGAAGACTTTTCGATTTATTTAGCCATGCCGAATGCCTTAAAGGATAACGGCGGCTTTGAAATAATAAATACTTACGCGGGGATAGAAAACTGTCTTTTTTGCAGGCGCGTAACCTTGGCGGCAAAGAATTTTGTAAAAAGCGTGCGTGAGCTTAATCATGACGCTAAAATTTTGTCGTCAAACGAGCTTATAAAATATCTGTCATCGGATTTCGAAACGGCAAAAAAGTTCATTTTAAAATATATGCAGGAAAAATTCGGTATGTCAAAAGAAAACCTTTGCTTGATTGAGGATAAAAAGGACCCGACCGAATTTGTTAAAACAGCGGAAGGCATAATCCTTGCATCTTTTTCTGACAAGGAAAGGCTTGTTGAAAATGTTAAGCTGTTTATAAAGGAAAATTTCTGTTATGATATGTCTTTAAACCTTGCCGCAGAGCACTTCGGCGTTTCGGTAGGCTATTTAAGCAGGACCTTCAAGGAAATAACGGGAATGCTGTTTATAAAGTATCTTACAGAGGTCCGCATTCAAAAAGCAATTCACTTAATGAACACGACGAACAAATCTTTAAACGATATCGCAAAAGAAGTAGGCTATGATTCAAACAAGAATTTCAGAATGAATTTCAAAAAAATAACAGGTTTGCTTCCGAACCAGTATGTATACATGCAGAGGAGGAAAGACTGATGGCTTTTAAAAGGATTAACTCTGTATTTTTCAAAAAAAGGAAGCTTTTTATCAGGCTTTCCTTTTTTCTTTTGACAGTATTTGTTTTTTTGATTTTATATATTGCGAATTACGGTTATCTGCGAAATGAAATGCGGGTTACCGAGAATTATCAGGCGGAGCAGGTAAGGGTGAAATTTGAATATTATTTCAAGAATATCACCTCGGCGGCGAATTTCGATTCAAATAATGTCCTGCTTCCGGTCGGAGATATTAAACCTGAGGATGTTAACGGTATTCAAAGGCTTATCAATTCGGTGAGAGTTACCTACGGCGGTGTAGAAGCCGTAAGCCTTTCAAACGGTGAAAATACTTTCGGCGAACCGAAGCTTTTAAATGAAACAAATCAGCCGAGCATAGGAAAATACAATTCCTGTGATTTTTATATCAATTCCGATGAAAATTGGTCAAGAAAGCTTTATATTAAATGCAAAGGCTCGCTTAATGATACGGTAATAGGAATAAACTTGATAGAATGCTTAAGGGAAATGTACCCAAATAACGCGTCGTTTAATAAAGATGTTATGCTCATAACGAACGACGGAACGGTGCTTGCGTTTTCGGACAGGTCCTGTATAGGGAAAAACTTAAGCACGCTTCTTAGAGAAGACTGGAAGAACAGCTATTCGGATTTTATAACCGCAAAGCTTAATGACACCGGCTTTTATGTGACAGCGAAAAAGCTATCTAAAACAGGACTTTCTATAGTATTTCTTTCTCCTAAGACCGCATATATGTCGCTTATAACAAGCCAGACAATAAAGGCTGTTATTTACTGCACACTTTTAATGTCCGCATTCGGTGTTTTATTTGCGGTTGTTATGCACCGAGTAAACGAGCAGATGAAAATATTATCTCAGAAAATCGAAGAGACAAACATTGTAAAGCGCTCTGATTTTTCGAGCGATGTTGAATTTTTGGAGCACGGTCTCATAGGCTTTTCCGAAAAGCTTTCGGGACTTCAGGCGGAGCTCGGCGCAAAGGTTGAAAACCTCCGCAAGGCTCAGATAACAGCTCTGCAGTTGCAGATAAATCCCCACTTTTTATTCAATACCATTGATTCGATAAATTGGAAGGCGGCGGAAATTCTCGGAGTAAACAATGAAATCAGCAAAAGCCTTATAAATCTTTCGAATATCTTTTCATACAGCATGGATATAAATATTATTTCGGTGCCGTTAAAGGACGAAATAGATATAACTGAAAAGTATCTTGAGCTTATAAATGTGCGTTGCTGTGCCCAAATAAATGTTATCTGGGACATAGACCCTGAGCTTAAGGACGCATTTGTTCCAAGGCTTTCTCTTCAGCCGCTTATTGAAAACGCCGTAACCCACGGATTTTTACAGAATATTGATGAAAATTCACTGATAAAAATATCCGCAAAAAGGAAAGATAAGGATATGCTTCTTTCGGTTGAGGATAACGGTTTAGGACTGGGCAAGGAACAGCTTGCGGAATTAAACTGCTCTATTAAAGCCGTATCCGAGGCCGCGTCAAAGCATATAGGACTTAGAAATATTAACAGCAGACTTCGTCTGCTTTACGGTGACAAATACGGCTTAAAGCTCTGTTCCGGACAAAACGGCGGAACATTATGCGAAATGATTATGCCGATAGTTAAAAAAGAAAAAAGGGAATATAAATGATTTTTATAAGCGTTGCAGCAGTAAATTATTTCGGGATTTTATGATATAATCAGCTTAAAAGAGCACAATTCGTTAAAGGGTGACAAATATGGATATTATAGTTTGGCTTGCTATTATGATTCCTTGCAGCGCGCTGTTTACAATCATAGGCATTTTTGCGCGGAACAGAAAAAAGCCTATGTGGTTTTGGTCCAATACAGCTTTAAGAGAAACAGAAATCGCAGATATTAAAGCTTATAACCGCGCAAACGGAAGAATGTGGCTCATATTTTCATTGCCTTTATGGTTGGCAGCACTTCTGGGCTTATGGAACGGAATAATTGCGCTTGTTTTGATTGCCGCGGAATGTGTTATCGGACTTCCGATTCTTGTAAGGGTTTATAAACGAATATATGAGAAATATAAAGCTTAAGTGATTAACGAAAAAAACTATTGTTCCGAAAAGCAGCAGTTAAATACCTAATTAAGCGTAAAAAATGACCGAAAGCGGAGTTTATTTTCTGCTTTCGGTCAAAATTTTGGTCGGGGGTGACAGGGCTCAAACCTGCGACATCCAGTTCCCAAACGGACCTATGAAGGCAATTTCCGCTAAAAATAGCTTTTTCCGCCCCTTTCCGCTCGGAAAACCGTGCTCTTCGGCACTCTTATCTCCACTGTTTCCGAGTGCTCCGAAACGGTAGGTGGTCTGTTATGTGGTCAACAGCAATTTCCACGGAATAATATGAGCTACACGCCTCTCGCTATCACGCGAGAGACTTTTGCTTTTATACGGTTATTATAACTCTGAATAACCCCTGATTCAAGTCAAAATTTGAGCCGCAGTAGACAAAGAATAAGGGCTCTCTCATAAAGTTCGTTCTATAATACAGCTTTGATATATTTTGATATGATAAGCTAATAAATTCTAATATAAATTACATCAAGGAAGGGACTTTCACTTTGACAAATCGGAATTACAATATGTCTGTTTTTCTATGCCAAAATGGCAGCAAATATATTCCATTTCAGCTTTTCGGAGTTGCGGACACTCAGAAAAACCGCAAAACAGCGCTTATTTGTTTTTTAAAATTCATGACGCTTATTCACCCTAACTTTACTTTTTTCAGTTAAGCATATGCTAATAGATAATAATGTAACAAGGAATCGAGAAAGGTCGATAAAAGGTTGACATATATCCATTTGTGTGATATACTTACGTATATACGTAAGTATAAGTTGGAGGTATTATATGTTAAAATATCAATTCCCTGCAGTAAAGGGAAAACAAGCGGGTAAAGAATATTATATTTGTATGGTGCCTCTAGGGTTGCTAAGTAAAATTTTTATGACCGATAATAACGATGTGGCTCCTGAGCATCGCGCTCAAAGAAGATTAAATGAACTGCGAATTCCAGAAATTCGCGACTATATTTTAGATAATAGAGATTCGTATGTTTTCTCTGCGCTTGCAGCCTCCGTAGATGGAGAAATGTCTTTTGTTCCTTCTGCCCCGCAAGCAAACACAGGGCTTCTTAAAATAGATATGGATGCTTTGTTTCTCATTAACGATGGGCAGCATAGAAAAGCAGCTATCGAAGCTGCTATAGTTGAGGACGAAAGCTTAAAAGATGAGACCATTTCAGTAGTTATGTATAAAGATCGGGGTTTACAGTCAAGCCAACAAATGTTTACTGATCTTAATAAACACGCTGTTACTACTTCAAAATCCCTTAATACGCTGTATGAATCAAAGGATCGAGTTGCAATTATTACGAAAAATGTAGTTGATTCTATTGAGTTTTTGCGTAAGTATACAGATAAAGAAAAAGATAATTTGAGCAAATTTTCATCCAATATATTCACTTTAAATACATTTTATACGGCGCATAAAAGAATAATAAAAATCATAGGCGATGATGAAAACAGTGAAAAATTCATCTATGATTTTTGGTGTAATGTCGTAAAGAATATGCGTGAATGGAATGAGATGGATAGAGGCGAGCTTAGCAAAAAAAGTCTTCGTGAAGATTATATAATCACTCAAGGATTGATTATTCTTTCTTTAGGGAGACTGTGTGAATTTTTCTGTCAGAACAAATATATAGACAAAGAAAAAGCATTAAAAAAACTAAAGCAAATTGATTGGCTTAGGAATAATGAAACTTGCTGGATGAACAGAGCAATTAAACCAAATGGTAAAATCAATCGCAATGAGCAAGGTATTTTTTTAACATATATTCAAATAAAGAGACTTATTGGTCTTCCAATAACTGATGAAGAGTCTAAAAAAGAACGCATTGCTATCGGGTAAAGAATATTGACTTGGAGAAATTAAAATGGAAGAGATAATTGAGAAAAGCAACAGTATAGATCCGGCACAAAAAGTTGCTACATTTAAGGTTAAACAAAAAATGCCGTATGAATTTAAAGTTAATTATGCTCGGATAAGAGCATGGGAATTTTACAACGAATGCGGAAAACGAGATTTAAATTGCTATGTATCCGTAGGAGGGCTTGATAGCATTACGTTATTTTATTTTTTGAAATCTATTGGTATAAATGTTCCTGCAGTATCAGTATCAAGTCTTGAAGATATAAGCATTCAAAAGATTCACAAGCAAATAGGGGTGATTTCTTTAAAGCCCGCTAAACGTAAGGATGGCACATACTGGACTAAGCAGCAAGTGCTCCAAGAATTTGGATTCCCTGTATTATCAAAAGAAATTGCTAAAAAAATCGAATTATTGCAGAACCAAACAGAAAAGAGCAAAACAGTAAGACACGCTATTATTACAGGAGAAACAGGGAAACAAGGCGGATATAAAAAGAATTCCAGAATGAAACTTCCGCAAAAATGGCTTGATAAATTTGCAGGATACGAGAACGAGGTTGAAGGCGTTAATTATCAAATTGCTCCATTTAAAGTATCAGCAAAATGTTGTTATTATCTTAAAGAAAAACCGTGTATTGATTGGGCAAGAGAGAATAATAGTGTACCTTTTTTAGGATTGATGGCATCCGAAGGTGGACGACGTGAAAAGGCACTTATGTTGAACGGGTGTAACTATTTTGGAAAAGGAACTATTCGTTCTGCTCCGTTCGCTATTTTCACAAGACAAGATTTATTGCAATTGGCTATTGATTTAGATGTTCCAGTGCCTGAAATTTATGGTGAAATAAAGCGCGACGAAACGGGATCGTTATACACAACAGGCGAACAAAGGACAGGATGTTCTATGTGCGGTTTCGGAATCCAATTGGAAAAACGTCCGCATAGATTTGATCGTCTTCGCGAACGCAATCCAAAAGAATGGGATTTTTGGATGAACAAATGTTGCGTTGATGAAAAAGGAAACCGTTTCGGTTGGGGTGCTGTTTTAGATTATATCGGGATTGAATGGCGTGATATGCCGAAAAACAAATAATATTTGGAGCAGTAATAAATATGAAATATACGGGCAAATTTGAGACTTTTGAAAACATTATAAAAGAAATCATGATTGTATATAAGCATGATGATAGACCTTGGCTAATTGGCTATAGTGGTGGCAAAGATTCAACACTGCTTGTTAGTCTGGTTTACGAAGCAATGAAACGCATAAAGGAATCAGGCTCAGAATTAAGCAAGAGGGTTTATATTATAACTTCCGATACCATGGTGGAGAATCCAATTGTTAAAAATTATATGCACTCATCTTCTAACAGTATAAATAAAGCCGCTAAAAATGATGGGCTTAATATGCAGGCCGATATTATATATCCCGAAACAGATCAAACCTTCTGGTGCCGAGTAATAGGCTTGGGGTATCCTACTCCTGAACCGCCTGGATTTAGATGGTGTACAGATCGTTTGAAGATTAATCCGATGAATAAATATGTTAATGAACGTATTAAAGAACGTGGAGAAATCATTGTATTGTTAGGTGTGCGTAAAGGCGAGAGCCTTACTCGCATGAAAACAATTACAGCACGTGAAATTGAAGGCAAACTTCTTAATATGCATAATGATATCCCAAATGCCTATGTATATAATCCTATCACCGAAATCCCTAACGACTTGGTATGGGAATTCTTACTAAAGGATGACTGTAAAAGTCCTTGGGGAACAGATATGAAGTATCTGTTCAATCTCTATCAAGGTGAAAATCTCGGTGAAGAAAAGAGCGTTTTAGGCGAAGTGGATAGAGATAAAATTCCTGTTACCGGTAACTCCAGATTTGGTTGCTGGTGTTGTACAATGGTTAAAGAAGATAAATCACTTCAAAATTTCATCAACAAATCAAATGAAAAAGATGCAAATCAACTTACTTTACTTCGAGATTTTAGAAATAATCTTCTCGTGATGCGCGAAGATGCCAGCATGAGAGATAATAAACGCCGCAATGGTGCTGTTTACAAAAAGGCCGATGGTTCATTTGGAATGGGGCCATTTACGCTCGAAGCAAGAAAAATAATTCTTGAAGGACTTTTAGAACTCGAAAACAAAACTGGGTTGGTACTTATAACTCGTGAAGAACTAAAAGTAATTGATAAGATGTGGGATGAGGAAGGCGACTTAACTTGTAGAAGTCTTGTGGATACATACTATAAAGTTAAAGGCGAAAAATTACCTTGGGATGACTACAAAACCGCGCGATTTGACGATGAGGCAATTTCTTCCATTGAGCAAGTCTCTGAAAAGTATAATATTCCTGTTGAACTGATTACTAAACTTATAGTTTCAGTGGATAAAAATAAACATATAACACGAAATAATAAGATGCAAAAGGCATTCGACCAAATTATCGGTCAAGGTTGGTTACACTATGATGCGGTCGAAGGAGTATTAAACAATGAAAATTAAGAATATACAGTTAAAGAATATTGGTCCATATGTTGATTACAATGAGTTTGATTTTAGCATTGCTGATAGTACAAAAATGATGGTTTTGATCGGCGGAAAAAACGGTGCCGGAAAAACGACACTTTTTAACGCCATTAAAATTTGTCTTTATGGTTGTATTGCATTTGGGTTTGAGACTAACAATGCAAGATACTATGATGAAGTAGAAAAGATCATTAATACAAATGAAAAGCTTAAAAAAGTCGGTGAATCTGAAGTTGTTATAGACTTACTTCTTGATGACGGTAAGGATGATCATGTTTATACTTTTGACAGACTTTGGAAGGTGAAAGGTAATAAAATCATCGAAAACTTTACACTATCAAAAGACGGTGAAATAGTTTCTGAAACCGAAAAAAGTGATTTTGAGAGCTTCTTACTCCAATCTTTACCGCCAAATTTGTTTAAGTTCTACTTTTTTGACGGTGAAAAAATTAGTGATTTCATTTTCAACGGAAACAAAAATACTGATTTTAAGGAAGCATTCTTGAAACTGTGTAATCTTGATACAATGGAGATTATTCGTGATAATTTTCGTAGAATTTCGCGTAACAAGTCCAAGAACGGTCTTGATATCTCAGAAGAATATGAAAAATGCCTATCTGATGATAATCTCCTTGCTGAACGCATTACATCAGCCGAAGAAGATTATCGAGAAATTGCAAGTGAAATTGCTGTAATAGATGATCAATTGGCTTCCTTAGAAAAAGTCTATACAAAAAGCGGTGGTATCTCTAAAAAGGAATGGCGTTCGATGGAAGAACGTATTGCTAAAGAAGAAACCAGGCGTGAGGAAAAAAGGAAGTGGCTTAGGGACATTGCCAACAATGTACTTCCGTTTATAATTTTACAACCTCAAATGGAAGATTTAAAAGAGCAAATTATGATAGAACACAAAGCTCAAGTTGATGCAAATGTTAAAAGTACAATTGATACTCCTGAAATAAAATCAATTATTGCTAATGTTTTAGATATGGCTGGAACTGAATTGCCAGATACAATTACCGATAAAATCATTTATGAAATTATTGAATACACCAATAAAACCGCATCTATTACTCCTATATTAAACCTTTCGGATTTTGATAGATTCGAACTAACTTCAAAAATTAATAGTTTGCTCGCATTCGATGTAACTCGTATTAAAGCAGCAACTGATGATATTGAGGCTTCCTTAAATCATGTGAAAAGAATTCGAAAAAAGATGGAACGAAGCAGTACAGAAAACTACGAAGGATACTTACGGTCTAAAAGTGATTTGAATGAAGAAAAAGCAGATAAGACTATGAAACTCGTTAAAATTGATGCAGAACTTCAAAAATGTAGAGCAGATAAGGCTGTTTCGGCTGCAAAATTGGCTAAGGCTAAAGCAAACTATGAAGCGGTGTTAAAAAAGAACTCTATAAATGATATTTCTGCTCGTGCATTACTTGCATTTGATGAACTGCAAACAGTTTTATATGAAAAGAGTATTCGAACAGTTGAAGAAGGTTTTCAAAGGTATTTTAATTCCCTTATCAATAAATCAGATCTGATAGACGGAATTCATATTGATAACAATTTAAATGTTCTTCCGTACAAAAACAAAACTTTCGATACTTCTGAACTTAAGAAAACAATTAATAAAAATGGTTCGGAGTATGTAATTGCTCAGATTGGTTTACACGCATACGAAATTCTTCAAGAAAAAATGTCTGCCGGCGAACAAGAGATAGTGCTTCCTGTTGAAGTTAAGCAGCAGCTATCCGCAGGTGAAAAGCAGATATTTATTATGGCGTTATATCAGGCACTTTCACAGCTCAACAAAATCGATGTTCCATATATTATTGATACGCCGTTCGCTCGTATTGATAAGGAACATCGTGGAAAGATTTTGGAACAGTTCTTCAAACAACTTAATGGTCAGGTTATCATCTTATCCACTGACGAGGAAATTGTCGGCGATTATTGCAATGTAATTTCAGATATTGTGTCCAACACATTTGTCTTAAACCATACCATTAACGGAAATACTGAGATTCTTTCAGATACCTATTTTGGAGGCAGTATATGACGAACAAATTACACACATCATTACAGACCCAGGAGATATTTAATGCACTTGGGCAATCTCTCGGCTTGCAACCATTTATTCTATCAAAGTTGGCTATTGCTTTATCAGTAAGGAAAGGCAAAATATCCTCAGATGATTATAAAACGAACAACGACGGTTTAGAGTTGAGCAGACAAACCATTTTTGGTGACCATGATCTATTATTCAAATCCTTGATAATTAACAGAGAAGGCAGAGCAATAAATGAAGAAGAGTACTTTCCTGGTATCGTGAAAGCACATCTTGATCGCGGAGCACAATTATTAGAAGATGAGAAAAGATACAGTAAAGACTTCTACAATCATATGTGTAGACTCGATAAGAATATATAAGGAGGATAGTTATGGATTATCCTAAGGTTAAGCCGTGTTTAGATACATCAGAATATGACTTGATTGAAGAATTATATCTGCCCTGTCTAAAGTGGGCTGATAGATTTGATCGTGGGGTGGGATTTTTCACAACAGGGTGGATCACATACAATGTGACTGGCCTAAGCGACTTTGCTTCTCGTGGCGGTAAAATGCGCTTAATAACTAGTCCAATTCTCTCTAATGAGGATACCGATGCCATTATCAATTCAGAAGGAAACAATGGAGAAGGATTCAAAAGATTGGAAGCGGCATTACTTGATAATGTTCGTGTTTTAGAAGCTGAAATGAAAGCTGATATTTTTAATGCTTTTTCTTGGATGATCTATGATGGAATTATTGATCTTCGGTTTGCTATTCCTTGCGAAAAACTTGAAGACGGAGACTTTCATGATAAATTTGGAATCTTTTACAAAGGCGAAGATAGGATTTCTTTCTCTGGTTCGATAAATGACAGTAAGCATGGCTATCAAAATTACGAGAGTATTAAAGTGTTTAAAACCTGGGCAGGAACTGGCGAGTATGTTGAATCGGATATAAATCGTTTTGAAAAGATATGGAACAGTAAAGATAAAAACTTAAAGATATTTACCGTTCCCACCGCAGTAAAAGAACGCATTTTTCAATTACGTACATCTAACAGACCATACAAAAAGCATGATTCCGCTTCAAATCGATGGGTTCATCAAGATATGGCTGTTGAAAAGTTTATAGAAAAAGAACATGGAATACTTGCCATGGCAACCGGTACCGGTAAGACGGTAACTGCAATAAAAATAATGAATCGTCTATTTGACGAAAGCAAGATAAGACGTGTTGTAATAACGATGTATGGAAACGATTTGCTAGATCAATGGTCAAAGCAAATGCGAGAGTCTTTTAAGAATAAGCAAATTCATTATCATTATGGTTCGCATAAAAGGATGAATGATTTTATTATGCATCCCGATGAGGCAATATTATTAGTATCGAGAGATTCAAATAATCTAACAAAGCTGTTAAATCTTTTAGATAAAGCCCCCGGCAACTATAAAGATGATACCTTATTTATTTTCGATGAGGTTCACGGCGCGGGATCACAGTCTTTTGTAGAAAATCTTACTGGAAAGCTGTCTCCATATAAATACCGATTAGGCTTGAGTGCAACGCCGGAAAGAGAATATGATGATGTCGGCAATGAGTTTTTATTGAATGAAATTGGAGAAATTGTCTTTGAGTTCAATTTGGAAGATGCCATTAAAAAAGGTATTCTTTGTGAATTCAATTATATTCCGTTACCATACGAACTGACCGAAGCTGAAAAGCACAAGAAAAAGAAGATAATAGCAGCTTTTAACGCCAAAAAGGAAAGCGGAGAGCCATATGATGAAAAGGAGATGTTTACTCAGCTATCATTGGTCAATAAAACCGCTATAAATAAAATTGAAGAATTTGAGGTGTTGATTTCAAAGCGGCCTGAATTACTGGACAAGTGTATTATATTTGTTCAGACTATGGAATATGGTAAGCAACTTCAGGAAGTGTTGATAAAATACACCGACAAGTATCATACGTACTATGCTGATGATGAAAAAATCAATCTTGAGAACTTTGCGGAAGGTAAAATTAACTGTCTTTTAACTTGTAAAAAGGTCTCTGAAGGTATCGATATAAGTAGCGTTACAAATATCTTTATATTTGCTTCTGACCGTTCTAAGCTTGTAACTACCCAAAGAATCGGAAGAGCTCTCAGATTGGATAAGAATAATCCAGAGAAGAAAGCAAATGTCATTGACTTTATTCTTGAAGATATCGGTGAAAACGACAATAATGCCGATCAAGAAAGAAAAGAATGGTTAACAAAACTTTCGGAAACAAGGAGATGCGAAGATGAGGAATAAAATAATTGAGGAAGCAATCGACCGTGTAATTGACGAGTCTAATACCTCGTCTGATTTCAAATCTGTTTTCAAGAAATATATCAAAAACAAATTCGATAATAATGCGAGCGAGGGTGACTTGAAGAGAGCCTTAACTCTTATTGAAGAGGGGGATGAACAAGAATGAAAATGTCTATCCTTGGAATCGAATATAAAAATATTCGAAAAATCTCTGAATTAAAGCTTTCGTTTGTTGATGCCAATGGAAAATCTATTAAAAACAATTTTGTTATGATGGCAAACGGTACCGGTAAGACCACTACAATGGAACTAATTAAGGGTCTAATGGACGGTTCTGCAGCTGATTGGAGTGCGAAAAAAATCAAGACATTTGCACCAACTACATCACATTCTGATGTGGGCGTGTTTAGTATTGCTGTAAAATTTGATGAACGTCAGTACAAGTATTTCTTGTATATGAATTATAAAACTGGTACTGCGAATATTAAAACAACAACTACAACACTTGGCGGCATGGAAGACGGACGACACTTGCCGGATGCTCTTAAAGGCATTTTTACTCCTGAGTTTGTTAGACGCTTTGTTTTCGATGGTGAGCAAGCAGAAAAAACGATGGACAGTTCTTCTAATGAGGCAGAAGAAACCATTCGATATCTGTATAGATTGGACGAGCTTGATGAAATTATTGCTACGAACCAGAGAATTCTATCGGAAATTCAAGATGCCGAAGGAAGTAAGGGTAGCAAAAGTTCTTTGAGCAATTTGCGCACTCGACAGGAAGGCGTTAAAACTACAATCTCTAAATTACAAAAACGCGCAGCACATCTCCGCAAAGATATTAAAACATTTGAAGATGAGCGAAAAGAGAAAATTACTCAGCGTGATGCACTTGATAAAAATTATGAAACATTAAACCAAGAAAAGCAGGAAATCCTCAATTTGCAGCAACACAATAAAGATTCTATTGATGCACAAATTTCTGAAATAATTAGATTATCTAAATCTCCATATTTGATTAGTCAAGAGTTCTGTGATCGCATGTATGGTCTTGGAAGCAGTATGACAAAATTAAAGTTGCCCAAAACCATCTCTAAGGATTTCTTCGTGGAACTCGCACACGCCAAGGATTGTATTTGTGGTAGATGCATAGGAGAAAGCGAAAAGAAAACCATTCTCGAAAATGCGGAAAAATACTTGGGTAGCGATCAACAATCTGTTCTAAATGCAATTAAGAGTAGCTTAATGGCTTGCTCTTATGATTCGAGTTTAAGCGATGCTTTTACAGAGTTATCAAAATTACGTGAAGAGGCCAATCGCCTTCAAACAAGGCTCAACACTAATGCTGAAAAACTACTAAAAGCCGGTGGCGAAGAAGCAGCGAAGTTGAAAGCGAGAATAGACAAGTTGGAAAAAAATATTGCAGTTTCTAAGTATCAGCTTGATATTATCGAATCTAAAGACGAAAACAATGAAGAACTCACAGAGGATAATAACCTTTATAAAGCACAACTTCTTTATAAGGACTATGAGCACAAGATAGCCTCAGCAACAAGAACAAATGCTGCTCTTTATAGAAAAGAAGTTGTAGAAAGTTTAGTCTTCGCTATTAAAGAACAGGCAACCGCTGAATTGAAAAAAGAAATCATTCGTAAGGCAAACGAGAAAATCCAAAAAGTAATTACAGATGACTTTATTGAAATTGATAATATTGACCGTTACATAAAACTTAAAGAACGTAGTGGGGCAAGTCAAGGACAAACATTAGGAATTGCTTATTGTTTCTTAGGAACATTGTTTGAAGATTCTGAATTAGAATTTCCTTTTATAATAGATTCGCCTACAGGTTCTATGGATTTTGATAAAAGAGAAGCTGTAGCGGATATTATTCCAAAGGTGTTCAATCAGATGATTTCATTTGTACAATCTGCGGAAGTTAAGCGTTTTGCTGATAGATTCTATGACAATCCGGATGCTCAGTATCTAACAATTGTTGTGTCGCCGTCCTCAGGAATGGTGGAAGTGCACAAAGGTATTGATTTCTTTGATTCGTATCAGCAAAAACATAAAGGAGATGAAAAATAATGCATTTTAAGATGTCAAAAAATGCTCAGTCATTTTTCGCGGACATTATCAGTCCCGCTGGCTCGCACGGTGCGGAGAATAAGAATAAATTTAAATTCCAGTTTGATGTGTACTATTGCTGTGCGCTCATAGGAATGGCGGCAACTCAACTCGACGAAGATGCATCAGATCTTAATGATTTGACCGAAAACTATCCCAAACCTTATATAGATTGCAAAGCACAGATAGCTGGTTTACTGGTTGCTTCTGAGGCTGAGCGCCAGGGAATTGATGTGCAAAACCAAAAACTTGAAGAGGTGATGCTGCGTTATTTGAGCGATAACGAGACTATGCTTTCCGATGAAGGTGTAAAGACATTAAACGCTTATTCATTGAGAGGATATGAATTGATACACGAATTTCCTTTGGAAGGAAAACCTACATCACGAGAAGAATTCTTGGAAGCATTTAATGTGGCTATACAAATGTATACTGTATGAAAGGAAGAATAACTATGAAAACTCAAATTACACCAAGCTATACCACAATAGGTGATATTTTTGAAAAGAATTTTCTTTTTGAAGTTCCAAAATATCAAAGATACTATTCTTGGGAAAGCGAGCAGGTTGATGACTTTATAAAAGATATCAAAAACATTTATTTACATACAACTCCGGAAAATATAATAGAGCATTTTTTTGGAGGTATTGTTGTAGTCAACAAACCTGTACCTGGTTCAAATCGTTCTCAAAGAGAACTTATAGATGGTCAGCAAAGAATTACAACTACCATCTTATTGGTAATAGCTTTGATACGTAAATACACGGAACTTAATAGCCCTGATTATGCCGAATTGATTAAAGATAGTATTGAACAGCTGAATAGTAAGTATCTGTATTACAAGGACAAAATCAATCGTAATTCAGTGACAGTTGAAAAATTGGTGTTGTCAAACGCAGACAAGCAGTATTTTTCTGATATTATAAAAGGGACTCCGAGCGAACCTGGAAGAGAATCGCACAAGAGAATTAATAAGGCATATACGAAACTTCAAGGTTTTGTTAATTCTATTGTGGACAGTTTACCTAATATCGATGACAAACTAGATGCGCTGACAAAAATTGAAGATATAATTCATAATAATTGCACGATTATATTTATTGATTCGCAAACAAGAGAATCAGCATATAAGTTGTTTCAAGTATTAAATGATCGCGGGGCTGGATTGACAGAAGGTGATCTTCTCAAATCAAAGACTTTAGAATCATTAGAAAAACATTTCCCGATAAGACAATCTGATATAGAAAAAGAATGGGATGATATTTTACAAGATGAACCAAAAACAACAGAACAATTTTTACGTTATTATTATGCTTCTGTTTGCGGAAAACGCGTAGGCAGGACTTCGTTATATGATGATTTTCTTAAGAGGTTTTTCCCTAAGTTGGTTGATAATGATTCAATAACAGAAGAAACCGATGCCATTGAAGTTGTTAATACCATTGGTACTATTCTTAAAGAAGTGAAAACATATCGAAAGTTAATAGATGGTATTTGGCCGTACGATTCTCAACAGCCTATTACAGATTGGGATAGAAAGAGATTGGATATACTGGTTAACTATTTAAATTTCGATATTGTCTACCCAATATTGCTTGCTGCAACACATCTGAATGAGAAAAAATTTGCAGAATTAGTTCATATGTTAGAAAAATTCATGTTTAGATACAAAACGGTTTGCAATCTTGGTCATCAAAAATTAAGCGACTTATATATGACAGAAGCTGTAAAAATTAGAAATGATCCTGAAAATTATAGGCTTACAGATTTGCGCAATACTCTTCGTGGTTATATTTCAACAGAATGTACTGATATTGTATTTACAGCAGGATTATCTAATCTGAAATATCGAACCAGCGGAAACAATAAACAACTTAAATATTTGTTTAGTACTTTGAACGAGCATAAAGAATGGTATGATTCAGGAGTAGGAGGAAACCCAAAACCCAGTACCGGCAGTGTCATAAATTATGATAACGTGACAATTGAGCATATAAGTTCACAATCTGCAGATACACCCCTACCAGAGTTTGCTGGAGACAAAGTTCATAATTTTTATAATTTGACATTATTGACGGGCTCAGAAAATGATAGTGCAAATAATAAGGATTTTGCTCTAAAAAAGCGCATATATGACGGCTCTGAATATGTCCTTAATAAGTATTTCTCATTAGTAAATCAGTGGGACTATGACGAGGCGAAAAAGTGGGAGGATTATTTAAAAGAATTTGCATGTAAAGTTTTTGTCGTATAACCTCTGGACTTCTGCACCGACCTGTGGTACTGTTGTGTACTGCAAAGGAGGTGCTGTTATGGCAAGAATGACTGTAGAAGAAATTTACAGAGGCGAAAAGTATGATGTGATGGGTGCGGCGACGGCGGACTATCTTATGAACGGGCGTGCGGCAGAGTATGACGAGCGGACTTGGGTGGAGATGCTGATCGTTAAGCATGCGCTGATCGCGGCGGACAAAATGAAATTAGAGGGCGACTCGATATCGGGAATGACCGATGATGTGCCGCCCTCTTCTTATGTGAGGTGGGATGAAAATGACAACGCTTGAAAATCTGTACTACGGCAACATCGTTCCGCACGAACACAGTTTTAAGCGCGGGAGTGCTTACAGCGAAGTGTTGAGCTATGTTATCCGGCATCAGGACAGCTTGATACCGACGCTTACGGCTCAGCAAAAAGAAACCTTTGAAAAGCTCAAAGACTGCGAGGCGGAACTGCACGGTATGAATGAGCGCGAAGCGTTTATCAGCGGCTTTAAGCTCGCGGCGAGAATCATGACCGAAGTGTTGTACGAGCCGTCAGAGGATTGAATTTGCAGAAACAAGGCCGAGCCGATTTCGCGGTTTGGCCTTGCGATTTTCAGTTCGACACAGCACGGTTAAAATCTGCACCGCAGAAAACAAAGAAAACAGTATTCCCGCAAAAGCGCCGGAATATACACTGTTGGTGCAAAAAACTTGACAGAATTTTTCCGGTATGTTATACTGCAAGTAAAGAAAGCAACCGACAATTGAATACACATATTTCTGTTTTGAGTTTCAGACTCGCACTTACATAATCACCGATGCAACTACGCATCGGGATTGAGTGCGGGTCTTTTTGTTTTGCAAAACAGCAGTCCTCTACATAACACGGCGAAAAACCGTGTGAATTTAACAGGAGGAAAAACCAATGAAAGAATCTGTTTACACCGCTTATGAGGATCTGCCGTTGTTCCTTAATGCTGAAACGGTAGCCAAGCTCCTCGGTATCTCCATCTCAAGCAGCTACGAGCTGATGCACGAGAAAGGATTTCCGTCGTTGCGTATCGGCTCGCGGCTCATCGTACCGAAAGAGAAATTCCGCGCATGGGTCGAAGAAAAGACGGGAGGCAGCATTTGAAATTCACCCGATATCCAAAGCGTGATGCGATCCGGGATTATTTTCCTCTGCCGAATGAAATTTTCAGCTTAAATCTTTGTTCCGGTGAGATTGCAGTCTACGCTTACCTGATGTACTGCGAGGACAGGAAAACATTTCAGTGCCATCCGAGCTACAAAACGATCGGGAAAGCTGTCGGCATGAGCAAAAACACCGTTAGAAAACATGTGGATGGTTTGACCAAAAAACGGTTGATCACAACCGAGCCGACCTCTGTGTACACGCAAAAAGGCGAAAAGCGTAACGGCAATTTGCTCTATACCGTCCGCCCGATAGAGGATGCGGTGGAGTATCATTACGAGCAGCAGATGATTCGTTTGGAATGCGAAATGCGGTGTCAGTCAGCTTTGAAAAAACTCGCCGAATTTGACCGCAAACATGGAAAATCGGCGGTATAACGGCAGTTTTACGGCTCGTCCGAAAATAAGCAGGAGAAAGCGAGGGGTTGCCTTGCTTTCCCCTCGCAGGGAACAGCGGACGGCAACGCCGACCGCATAAGGGTTTGTACGGCTTTTGCAATCTGGTTACGAAACCGCAATTTCGGGGTTGCGGCGATAAAAACCTCGCTGATTTAGGGGTTGCGAATTTTACCGCAAATTTAGCTGGATATTCCGCCATGTATGTGGTATTGTGTTGTACTGCGAAAGGATGTGATACTATGGCAAAACGAAGACCGTCGGGAGACGGTATGGTGCGCAAGCGCGAAGACGGAAGATGGGAAGGCCGCATCGTTGTCGGTCACAAAAAGAACGGCGATCCGATTCACCGCTATGTGCTTGCCCGAACACAAAAGGAGTTAACCGTAAAGCTCCACGACTGCATCGAGATGTACCGCGACGCCGACCTCACCGAGGATTCGAATATGACACTCGGGGAATGGCTCGACCGATGGATCAATGAATATATGATCTTCACGATTCGCGAGAGCACGCTGGATTCTTACAAAGCGATGATTAAAAATCAAATCAAACCGTATCTCGGCGACAGACCTTTGTCGGCGCTGACCACGCAGGAACTTCAAAAATTCTATAACACCGTCAAAAAGAAAGGTCGTGTGAAACCGGACAAGCTGCACGGTACAGAGCTTGCCGACAGTATGGTGCGCGGTATTCATATGATGCTGCACGAAGCACTCGATATGGCGGTGCGCCTACGGCTGATTGTTAAAAATCCAACGGTCGGCACAACGATTCCCAAAAACAATTATCCGCCGAAGCAGATACTCAATGACGAACAGCTTGACAGATTTATGAAACGCATTAGGCAGGATGAATTGTGGTACGATTTCTTCTACACCGAGCTGACCACAGGACTGCGGCGGGGTGAAATCTGCGGACTGAAGTGGGAGGACTTCGATGCGGAAAACGGAAAGTTGAAAGTGAGGCGATCGGTTGCTAAAAGGAAAGGTGGCGGATTGAATATCGGAGAAACCAAAACCGAGACGGGAACGCGCACGATTGTCCTGCCGCCGAGCACTGCGGAACTTCTGCGGAAGCGTAAAGAAACGGCAGTCAGCGAATGGATATTCCCGAATATCTATGAGCCCGAAAAGCCGATGCACCCCGACTATGCTTACCACCGATTAAAAACACTGTTAAAACAGGCGGAGCTTCCGCTGATTCGGTTCCACGATCTGCGCCACACCTTCGCCACTCACGCGCTGGCGGGCGGCGTGGATGCGAAAACCCTGTCGGGAATCCTCGGGCATACCAACGCCAGCTTTACGCTGGACACCTACACCCATGTGACCACCGATATGCAGAGAAACGCTTCCGCTATCGTGGGGAGCTTTATGGATGAGATTATATCGGACGGAGGGGATAAAAATAGCTAAGCGCAGAAAAAATGGTGAGGGCACATTACGCCTGCGTAAAGACGGTCGGTGGGAAGGAAGAATTGTTGTCGGGTACAATGAGAAAAGCCTGCCTATTACAAAATGCGTAACGGCGAAAACAAAAACAGAATGTTCCACTAAGCTCGAAGCGCTGAAAGAACAGTACGGACGCTCTTCCGACAGAATCAAGCCGGATATGCCGTTCGGGGATTGGATCGACTTCTGGTATCAGACCTACTGCCGGCACACACTCCGTATTACCACAAGAACCGACTATGAAAATCGCATTTACAATCATATCATTCCCGAAATCGGTAAAATTCCGCTGAACAGGCTATCACAGTCGGATTTACAGCAATTCTACGCAAAGGAAAAGACAGACGGAAGAAAACTGCACGCAAAAACCTACGGAAAGGGACTTTCGGACAGAACGATAAGGGGGATACATGCCAACTGCCGCACAGCTTTACAGCGGGCGGTGCAGGAGGGCTTAATTCGCACCAATCCCGCCGTCGGCTGTAAGCTGCCACCGAAGAAAGCGCGGGAGATGCAGGTGCTGACGCAAAATGAGATTCTGCGGTTTCTGCATCAGGCAAAGGAAGAGGGATATTATGAGCTTTTTCTGCTGGAGCTCGGCACAGGAATGCGGCGCGGTGAAATATTGGCACTCAAATGGAGTGACCTGAACTTCAAAACAGGAGAGCTTCGCATTGAACGGCAGGTATATATAATCAAGGCAGAGGTGATTATATCGGCGCCGAAAACAAAAGCCTCGATACGCACTGTTATTCTGCCGCCGTCGCTCTTGAAAACCCTTGTGGCGTATAAGAAAACGGTGGATTCGGAATGGATGTTTCCGTCACCGACAGATAACGGCAGACCGAGAAATCCGTCATCGGTTAGAAAACGGTTACAACTGATCTTGGAACGGGCGGGCTGTAAAAAGGTGCGCTTTCACGATCTGCGTCACACCTTTGCTACCATGGCGCTGGAGCACGGTATGGATGTGAAAACGCTCTCGGCAACCATAGGCCATGTGTCATCTGCAACCACGCTTGATATTTACAGCCATATTACCGATACTATGCAAAGACAGGCGGCGGTGCATATAGACCGCAAAATCGGTGGTACAGACGCCAGTATGCCGACAGAAAAGCGCGAGGAAAGGAAAGATACCTCCCCGGTCGAATTCACGCCGTACAAGCCCAAAATACGCAAGCCCGGGACGGGCTGTGTCACGATGATAAACGACCACCTGTATGAGGGACGGTACACGCCGACCAACGCCTACGGCAAGCGGGAAAGTCACAATATCTACGCGAAAACAAGAGAGGAATGTGAAGAAAAGCTCGCGGAAATGATTGCAGAGGTTAAGGCGCAAATTAAAGCGGAAAAAGAAAAAATGACAGGGTGACCGAAAAAGTCACTCTGTCAAAATTTGAGGTGCTGTATACAAAGAAAAGTCTTACCTGCGATATCCGTTTTTCTGGCACATTTCATTTATTGATTCTGCAAAAATCGAACGGGAGTGTTTATCAGGGTTATCATTGTAGTTTTTCTTGTATATGTAATAATCCTGCAACTCGCCCCAAAGGTTCTCCCTTTTTAGCCAATCCATTTTCTTTTCTAATCCTACAAAACCCTTCCCCTGATATTCCCAATAATAATAATTGTTATCTTTGTTGAACCGAATATACTGTTGTCTGCCATCAGTGCAGTTATACACTATTGCAAAATCACAGCTATGAATAATGCGAGAATGAGAAGTGTCAACCTTTTTAATCGTAAGAACGCGAGTGGAATCCTCGCAAGATTTATATCCATAGCGAGGTGCAACACGGTCGATAGCAGTACGTATTATTGTCCGTATTTCTTTAGGTTTAAAATCCTCATTATCGTCATTGACCTCGATGTTAATATCGAAGTCAAAACCGATGTTAGATTTTGCATCGTAGGTTATCATGTTACGGCTTGAACTGCCAATCGGTGTGAAGCTAAAAGTGAAATTGTCACGCACCAAATCCTGTACCATGTAAAGAATTTGATATAGCTCATCTTTTATAGGCTGAGCTTGTTTTTTGGTTACATACCTAAAGTCATGCATTATGGTTTCTCCTTAAGATTATCTCCCTAACCGACCATCTAACCTGAGTTAAATCGTTATATTGTACTACAATAATATCATTTGTCAAGGATTATTTCTGGGGGTTATCTTTTGCTAATTTTATCTGATTATTATACTCTCAACCTAACAAAATTTGTATCGCAATAGACAGAGAAAAAGGCTGGAACGGTATGAAAAATCCTCTGAAACGCTCGGTTTCAGAGGATTTTGGTCGGAGTGGCGAGGCTCAAACTCGCGGCCTCCGCATCCCAAATGCGGCGCGCTATCAACTGCGCTACACCCCGATAGTTATTAAATTGTGGTCGTGTAAGTGGTCAAATCTGTGGTCAAACACATTTTTGACCGCCATTTTTTGTTTTCCGTACCGCCCGAAATCTGCACGGTTGAAGGGTTTTCTGCGATTTTCGCTTTCGTGCGGTGCGAAGACCGCCTATGCTCCCAAAGCAAGCGCGCTACCAACTGCG
Source organism: uncultured Eubacteriales bacterium (assembly GCA_934466515.1). GTDB lineage: Bacteria > Bacillota > Clostridia > Oscillospirales > Acutalibacteraceae > UBA737. The sequence continues at coordinate 314,155 of CAKSLH010000001.1, read as the reverse complement.
CTACACCCCGATAGTTATTAAATTGTGGTCATGTAAGTGGTCAAATCTGTGGTCAAACACATTTTTGACCGCTTTTTTTCATTTTCCGAACCGCCCGAAATACGCACGGTTGAAGGGTTTTCGGCGGTTTTCGCTTTCGTGCGGTGCGAACACCGTCTATGCTCCCAAAACTGGCGCGGTTCCATCAAAAACATAGTCGCACTGCTTGCTTGGGGCGCATCGCATTGCTCCTTGTTTTTTCACCTCAAAGTCTTGCCTGCATCGTCCGCCGGACGCGGCAAGCCCTTTCGCCCAACTGCGCTACACCCCGATTTAAATATATCGGCAAATTATTTTGCAACAATCAAGCCTTAATATAATACAACCTTTAAAAGCTTTTGTCAAGAAAAAACATTTGTTTGTTTTTGTATTTACTTTAATAATTTTTATGGTATAATAATACTGTAATAATTTGATTTTTTGAGGTACAGTATTTTGGATAAATTCAAGCTTCATTCAAAATTTAAGCCGACAGGCGACCAGCCCGAGGCCATAAAAAAGCTGACTGACGGATTAAATAAGGGCGACAGGGAACAGGTCCTTTTGGGCGTTACCGGTTCGGGTAAGACCTTTACTATGGCGAATATTATCGCAAATGTTAATCGTCCTACGCTTGTTTTAGCTCACAATAAAACACTTGCCGCACAGCTTTGCAGTGAGTTTCGGGAATTTTTCCCTGAGAATGCGGTGGAGTATTTTGTTTCTTATTATGACTATTATCAGCCTGAGGCTTATATCCCCGGGACAGACACATATATAGAAAAGGATTCGGCGATAAACGATGAAATAGACAAGCTCCGCCATAGCGCAACCTGCGCGCTTTCCGAGCGGAGAGATGTTATTATAGTCGCTTCCGTTTCCTGTATTTATTCGCTCGGCGACCCTATTGATTACAGAAATATGGTAATATCTTTAAGACAGGGAATGACAAAAACCCGTGAAGAGCTTATTCATAAGCTCGTTGATCTGCAGTATGAAAGAAACGATATAAATTTTACCCGAAATAAGTTCAGGGTCAGGGGAGATACGGTTGAAATTTACCCTGCTTATGCTTATGAAAGCGCGGTAAGAGTCGAATTCTTCGGTGATGAAATAGACAGGATCTCTGAAATCAATACAGTTACCGGAAATGTTAAGCAAACGCTTTCGCATGTCGCGATTTATCCTGCTTCGCATTATATTGTACCGTCTGAAAAAATGGAAAAAGCTCTTGATTCGCTCAAAGAGGAAATGGAAGAAAGGGTTAAATTCTTTACCGACTGCGGAAAGCTGATTGAGGCTCAGCGCATAAGACAGAGAACCGAATACGATATAGAAATGCTCCGTGAAATCGGAGTGTGTAAGGGAATAGAAAATTATTCAAGAGTGCTTTCCGGCAGAAAGCCTGGGAGTACTCCGCCGACTCTGCTTGACTATTTTCCCGATGACTTTGTTCTGTTTGTCGATGAATCGCATGTAACTCTGCCTCAGGTAAGAGGAATGTTCGCTGGCGACAGGGGCAGAAAGCAGACGCTTGTGGATTTCGGATTCAGACTGCCTTCCGCTTACGATAACAGACCTCTTAACTTCGAGGAATTCTATTCGCATATAAATCAGGCGATTTTTGTTTCTGCAACTCCCGGCGATTTCGAAAAGGACCATGCCGCACAGATAGTCGAGCAGGTTATAAGACCTACAGGGCTTTTGGATCCGCCGGTAACCGTTAAACCGAGTGAGGGACAGATAGACGATATTTTCTCTCAGATAAACTTAAGAACCGCTGAAAACGAAAGGGTTCTTATCACTACTCTTACTAAAAAAATGGCAGAGGACCTTACCGATTACCTCAAAAATCTCGATATCAAGGTCAGATATATGCATTCTGATATTGATACGATTGAAAGAATGCAGATAATAAGGGATTTAAGACTCGGAGAATTCGATGTCCTTGTCGGTATCAACCTTTTAAGAGAGGGACTTGATATCCCTGAGGTGTCGCTGGTTGCGATACTTGACGCCGATAAGGAAGGCTTTCTGCGCAGTGAAACCTCGCTTATTCAGACGATAGGCAGAGCCGCGAGAAACGCTCACGGCGAGGTTATAATGTATGCCGATTCTGTAACTCCGTCAATGGAGAGGGCAATTTTCGAAACAGAGCGAAGAAGAGCAATTCAGCAAAAATACAATGAAGAGCACGGAATCGTTCCGCAGACAATAAAGAAAGATGTTCATGATATTATAGAAATCGGCGTTAAGGATGATAATTCAAAGGAAAAGAATATGTCTAAGGCGGAAAAAGAGGCGCTTATTAAAAAGCTTACCGCCGAAATGCATCAGGCTGCAAAAATTCTTGAATTTGAACAGGCGGCTTATCTGCGCGATAGGATAGAGCAGTTAAAATCCGGCCTTAAAAGTAAAAAATGAGGGTGTAAAAATTGGCAAACGATAAAATTGTTATAAAGGGCGCAAGAGAGCACAACCTTAAAAATATAGATGTCACAATTCCCCGTGATAAACTGATAGTTTTTACGGGTCTTTCGGGAAGCGGAAAATCCTCGCTCGCTTTTGATACCGTGTATGCAGAGGGTCAGAGGCGGTATGTCGAATCTCTTTCAAGCTACGCAAGACAGTTTTTGGGACAAATGGAAAAGCCCGATGTCGATTCAATAGACGGTCTTTCTCCCGCAATTTCCATTGACCAGAAAACCACATCTAAAAACCCCCGTTCGACAGTAGGAACCGTTACCGAAATTTATGATTATTTAAGACTTCTTTATGCAAGAGTCGGCGTTCCGCACTGCCCTGTGTGCGGAAAGGAAATTAAACAGCAGACGACCGACCAGATTGTCGACGCGGTAATGAAGCTTGAAGAGGGTACTAAAATTCAGGTTCTTTCGCCTACCGTAAAGACAAGAAAGGGCGAGCATGTAAAGGAGCTTGACAGCTTAAGAAAATCGGGATATGTAAGGGTAAGAATTGACGGAAATATTTTTGACCTTTCCGAGGAAATCAAGCTTGAAAAGAATAAAAAGCATACTATTGAAGCTGTTGTCGACAGACTTGTTATCAAGCCCGAAATAGTATCAAGACTGACCGACAGTATCTCAACCGCTCTTTCGCTTTCAAACGGCTTGGTTGCGGTTGATGTCATAGGCGGAGAAGAATTGCAGTTTTCGCAGACCTATGCCTGCGAGGAGCACGGAATAAGCATTCCCGAGCTTACGCCCGCAATGTTTTCATTCAATAATCCTTTCGGCGCCTGCCCTACATGCACGGGAATCGGAAGCTTTATGAAAATCGACCCGAGAATTATTGTAAATGATGAAAACAAATCGCTTTTGGACGGGTGCATAAAAGCCTCGGGCTGGGGTGTAAACAGCTGGTTTCATCCCGACGCAGGCGCAATAGCAACAATGTATTATAACGGCATTGCAGATTATTATAAATTCGATATCAATACCCCATGGAAGGATATTCCGAAGGCCGCAAAAGACGCCGTGCTTTACGGTACGGGCGATAAAAAGCTTAAGCTTACAAGATCGTCCGAATGGGGCGGAGGAAAGTATGAAGCGCCGTTTGAGGGAATTGTTAATAATCTTGAGCGCAGATATAAATCCACTCAAAGCGATTACGCAAGAAATGAGCTCGAAAGCTATATGACCGAGTGCGTCTGCCCCGATTGCCACGGCGCAAGGCTTAAGCCTGAAATTCTCGCGGTCACCGTAGGCGGAAAAAATATCAAGGAGCTTTGCGATCTTTCGGTAACCGACGAGCTTGAATTTTTCTCAACCCTTGAATTTTCAAGCCGTGACGAAATGATAGCTAAGCCGATTTTAAAAGAAGTAAGAGAAAGACTGACATTTTTAAAGAGTGTCGGCCTTGAATATCTTTCGCTTTCCCGTTCCGCAGGAACTCTTTCGGGCGGCGAGGCTCAGAGAATAAGACTTGCCACCCAGATAGGCTCTTCTTTAATGGGAGTGCTTTATATTCTTGATGAGCCGAGTATAGGTCTTCATCAGCGGGATAATGAAAGACTTTTAAATACCCTTAAAAAGCTCCGCGATATCGGAAACACCCTTATAGTGGTCGAGCATGACGAGGATACCATGCGAGCGGCGGACTATATTGTGGATATAGGTCCCGGAGCCGGAATTCACGGGGGAAATGTCGTGTTTTCGGGAACGCCGAAGGAGCTTGAAAAATGCACCGAATCGGTGACCTCGGATTATCTTACCGGCAGAAAGAAAATTCCCGTTCCGACAAGCAGAAGAAAGGGCAACGGCAATTTCTTAAAAATTAAGGGCGCTAAGGAAAATAACCTTAAAAATATAAATGTTAAAATTCCCTTGGGCGAGTTTGTCTGCGTGACAGGCGTTTCGGGAAGCGGAAAATCTTCTTTGGTAAACGATATTCTTTATAAGGAGCTTGCAAATAAATTAAACCGCGCGAAAACCTTCCCGGGAGCCTTTAAAAGCTTAGAGGGGATAGAAAATCTTGATAAGGTTATAAATATCGACCAGTCCCCGATAGGAAGAACTCCGAGGAGCAACCCTGCAACTTATACGGGTGTTTTCACCGATATCAGAGACCTTTTTGCGAATACTAAGGACGCAAAGTCAAAGGGCTTCGGTCCGGGGAAATTTTCCTTTAATGTAAAGGGCGGAAGATGCGAGGCCTGTCAGGGAGACGGAATTATTAAAATCGAAATGCACTTTTTGCCCGATATTTATGTTCCCTGCGAGGTGTGCGGCGGCACACGCTACAGCCGAGAGGTTTTAGCAGTTAAATACCGCGATAAAAGCATTTACGATGTGCTTGAAATGACCGTAGAAGAGGGAATGAACTTCTTTGAAAATCATCCGAGAATTTACAGAAAGCTTAAAACCCTTTTCGATGTCGGACTCGGCTATATAAAAATAGGCCAGCCTGCCACCACGCTTTCGGGCGGCGAGGCGCAGAGAGTAAAGCTTGCTACGGAGCTTTCAAAAAAGCCGACGGGGAAAACCGTTTATATTTTGGACGAGCCTACAACAGGTCTGCACACTGCCGATGTCCATAGGCTTATCGAGGTCTTACAGCGTCTTGTTGACGCCGGAAACAGTATAATAGTTATCGAGCATAATCTCGATGTTATAAAAACCGCCGACCATATTATTGATTTAGGCCCCGAGGGCGGAGACAAAGGCGGAACGGTAGTCTGCGAGGGAACTCCCGAAAAAATCGCCGCATGTGAAAAATCGTATACAGGCAAATTCTTAAAGCCGCTGTTAGAAAGAAAATAATTAAAAAGCCGCCGAAATGATGCTTTAATTTCGGCGGCTTTTTATATGTAGTAATAACTTTAAAATAAATTTCATACAATTAAACAGTCAAAGGTAAAGATATACTGCCGGAGTTGAGTTGTATGAGAGAATTAACAGATAAACGCGCAGAAGAGCTTGGGAAATATATTATAGATACAGGCTCAACGGTGCGCGCCGCGGCAAAGGTGTTCGGAATTTCCAAAAGCACGGTACATACGGAAGTAACAATCGGGAACGGTTCGTGTGGCTAGTAGCATAACCACCGAAAAACCGCATAAATAAAGAATTTCAGCACGGTTTCACGCCGTGCTGATTTTTATTCTGTCAAGAATTGTGGTAATAAATTTATTTGGAATTTCGTTAGTTTAAATTATAAAACATTGATTTGTCATAAATTTATTTCTTCGGTTTTTATAATTCCGCTTATTTTTTCGGCGGAACAAAGATTGTGATAGTATGTTTTGTTGAATTTATCGCTAGTGCAAAGCATATAAGAGCTTTTTGAATGTTCAATCATTTTAAGCCGCACTGTATTTTCGTGTTGGGATATATCAGTAAGCATTCCGGTTTCGGATATTCCCCTGCAAGAAAAAAAGCAAAAGTCTGCATTGTATTTTTCTATCGTTTTTAAAGCCTCTTCACCGTAAAATGCAAGACCGGAATTTATAACGCTTCCTCCGGTGCCTATACATGTTATATTGCGCTTGCTTAAAGCCGTCAGCGCTTTAATTCCGTTGGTTATAACAATAAGATTTCTTTTCTCTGCAAGAAACGGTATCATTGAATATGCGCTCGTGGAAGCGTCAAGAAAAATAACGCTGTCATCGGTCACAATGTCGGTCGCCATTCTTGCAATTTTGATTTTTTCATCGCTTTTTTCAAGCTCTCTTATTAAGAACGGAATTTTAATTTCTGATAGCGCGGTTTCGTCTATAACGGCTCCTCCGTGAGTTCGTCTCAACAGTCTTTGCTTTTCAAGACTGCTGAGATCCCTTCTTATCGACGGTTCGCTGGAATAGAGCCTGCAAGCTAAATCTTTTACAGTAACACTCTTCTCTTTTATTGCAATTTCAAGTATCTTTTTTTCTCTTTCTTTGTTCATTTGCTTCTCCAAACGCTCAATTCTTTGAGCGTTTTATCATTTTTTACGGTGCAGGTTGATTATTTGCGCTGATAGCCTTATTATATTTATAAAATTTGATTTGTCAATAGAAAAGAGGTATAAGTTATGAAATTTCAGGCGCATAGAGGGGTAGGAACGGAGTTTCCTGAAAATACTATGCCTGCATTTATTGCTGCGGCTGCTCAGGGAAAAGATTATATAGAGCTTGACCCTACTTTTACAAAGGACGGGCAAGGTGTGGTATTGCACGACAAAAGCATTAACAGGACCTGCAGAAATGAAAATGGAGCGGTGATAGACAAAGAAATTAAGATAACAGAAATACCGTACGAACAGGCGTTGAAGTATGATGCGGGTATAGCTAAAGCGTTTAAGTTCAGAGGAACGAAGATACCTCTTTTGTCAGATGTTTTGGAATTTGCAAAAAATTCCGGAATAACTGTAAAGCTCGATAACAAAATTCAGTATTTTTCCGATTTTCAAACCGATAGACTCTTTGATACGGTTGAAAAATCAAATGCGCGCGTCGGCTTCACAAGCTCTGATACTGAATATATCAAAAAGGTTATTGCGCGTTTTCCGAATGCTGAAATTCATTATGACGGATATGTTGATGAAAGTGTGCTTGCTTATTTACGGGATATTTTAAAAAGTAACGAGCTGTATATTTGGCTTCCGGTGCCGTCACCTGCTACCGATTGGGTAAATTTGCCGAGAGCGGACAGTAACCTATGCAAAACTGTAAAAAAAATACGGAAAATTAGGTCTTTGGATAATTTCAGATACCGACGAGCTTGAAACGGCAAAGGAATTAGGGGCGGATATTATTGAAACTCCGGGTCAGATAAAACCTGAAAATAAAGGAAACAAGATTTTCGATTGTCACACACACACTCATTTTTCTCACGATTCCGAATGCGACCATTGTGACAGCCTAAAGGCGGCAAAGGAAAAAGAAATTGCGGGATTAGCGATTACCGACCATTGCGATATTGAGTTTTGCAAAAATCAGGATGTTAATACACCTGTAAAGCAATCTGCCGAATGCGCCCGCAAAATGGGCGAAAGCGTGCTTTCGGGTGTTGAAATCGGCGAGGCAATATGGCATAAAAAGGACGCGGAAGAGGTAGTTTCCTGCAGTGATTTTGACATAGTGTTAGGCTCTGTTCTCGCAGTACGATATAAGGACTTTACTGTGCCTTATTCGGGAATAGATTTTTCCTGCTTTTCATCGGACGAAATAAATGAATATCTTTCCAAATACTTTGACGAAATGCTTGAAATGATTAAGACTACGGATTTTGATGTGCTTTCACACCTTACCTGCCCGTTAAGATACATAAGCGGAAAATATAAAATAGCAGTTGATTTGAAAAGGTTCACAGATAAAACGGATATAATACTGAAAGAAATAATAAGCAGAAGGATTGCATTGGAAATCAATACCTCCTGTCTTGATACAGGTTATAATGCTCTTATGCCCGATATACCGATAATAAAGCGCTATAGAGAGCTTGGCGGATATCTTTTAACCTTAGGTTCGGACGCACACAAGGCAGAGCGGATAGCCTACGGCTTTGATTATGCCTTAAGCGAGCTTTCAAAAATAGGTTTTAAAAATATTTACTATTATAAAAACCGAAAACCAATACCGCAGGAGATAAAATTATGAAATACGATATTACGGCGTTAGGCGAAATACTTATAGATTTTACGCCGTCAGGCAAGGACGCGGCGGGCGACATTGTTTTTGCGCGAAAGGCAGGCGGCGCGCCTGTAAATCTTTTAGCAACCGTTTCAAAATTCGGCGGAAAAACGGCTTTTATCGGGAAGGTCGGAAATGATATGTTCGGCAGTTTTCTGCGCGAAACGCTTAAAAATTCAGGTATTTCAGATAAAGGTCTTATATTCGACAGTATTCATAACACAACCCTTGCTTTTGTGGCTCTCAGTGAGAGCGGCGACCGCGATTTCAGCTTTTACCGTAATTTCGGTGCTGATGTTTTTCTTAATAAAGAGGATGTAAATGCGGATATTATAAAAAATTCCGCAGTGTTCCATTTCGGTTCGCTGTCGCTTACATCGGAGCCGGCGCGCGGCGCTACAGAATATGCGCTGGATATTGCGAAAAAGGCGGGCTGTACAGTAACCTATGATCCTAATTACAGAGAACCGCTTTGGCAAGATAAAGAAACCGCAATTAAAATGATGAAGCTTCACCTCGATAAGGCGGATATTCTTAAAATTGCCAAGGAAGAGCTTTTAATGCTTTTCGGAAAGAACAAAGAAAGCGCAATAAAGGCGGCTTTTGCCTACGGGGTTAAAATTATTCTTGTGACCGACGGGGCAAACGGCGCGGAGCTTTATATGAAAGATACGCATATTGCTCTGCCTGCCGAAAAGGTAAACACTATAGATACCACAGGCGCGGGAGATATATTTTTCGGAACGTTTTTAAGCGAATGGATAAAAAATAAAAGCACGGTTTACAATATCACGCCCGAAGTAGCGGAAAAATACCTTAAAAAAGCAATTTATGTTGCAGGCATTAGCACTGAAAAACACGGCGCAATAGCCGCATTAAAGGAGATATGACAAAATGAAAGCTGCTGTATTTTACGGAAAAAATGATTTAAGAGTAGAGGAAAGGAACATACCTGAAATCGGTAAAGACGAGGTATTGGTCCGTGTTCATGCCTGCGGAATATGCGGAACGGATGTCCATATATTTTGCGGTGACGAGGGTGCGGCACCCACACCCGAAAACACGGTTTTAGGTCATGAATTTGCGGGCGAGATTGTAAAAGTCGGGACAGATGTTAAATCGGTTAATGTGGGAGATAAGGTATGTATTGACTCCAACAAGCTTTGCGGCAACTGCGAATTCTGCCGCAGAGGAATAGGCCATTTCTGCACTTCCATAACCCGAATAGGTACTACGGTGGACGGCGGCTTTGCGGAGTATTGCGCCGTACCCGTGTCGCAGGTTTATAAGGTGTCGAAAAAACTTTCATTTGAGCAAGCCGCAATGACAGAACCGGTTTCATGCTGTCTGCACGGAATAGAGCTTTGCAACATAAAGTGCGGAGATACCGTTATGGTTATAGGTTGCGGAATGATAGGTCTTATAATGCTTCAATTAGCTAAGCTTTCGGGTGCGGCGAATATTATAGCTGTTGAACCTATTGAGGAAAAAAAAAAGCAGGCGCTTGAATTGGGTGCGGATATTGCCCTTGATCCCAAAGCAGACAATATTTCGGAAGTTCTGAAAAAGTATGGCTTAGAGCAGGTAGATGTTGTAATAGAATGCGTCGGCAGACCCGAGACAATAGAGCAGGCAATATCGCTTGCGGGAAAATATTCAACCGTTATGATGTTCGGACTTACTAAACCTGACGCCGAGATAAGCGTAAAGCCTTTTGAAATATTCAAAAAGGAAATAACCTTAAAATCAACTTATATAAACCCGTATACTTTCTCTGCGGCAATTAAGCTTATTGAAAGCGGAAAAATAGATGTTTCTTCTATGGTTTACAAAAAAGAGCCTTTAACCGAATTGCCTGATATTTTGTCGGACGGAAAAAGACGCAGTGCAGGTAAATATATTATAACAATGTAAGGAATCACAAATGGAACTTAAAGGAAAAACAATAAATTTTCTCGGCGACAGCATCACCGAGGGAGTAGGAGTATCGGATATAAATAATAACAGATACGATAATAGGTTAAAATCTTTGCTTGGCTTAAAAAAAGTCAATAACTACGGGATAGGCGGAACAAGAATAGCGCATCAATACTTTCCGAGCGAAAAGCCGAGATATGATTTATGCTTTTGCGGCAGTGCATATAATATGGATAAGGGCGCGGATGTCATAGTTGTTTACGGCGGAGTAAACGATTACATACACGGCGATGCCTGCTTCGGTAAGCTTAAGGATAAAACGCCTGCCACATTTTGCGGAGCTGTGGATTTGTATTCCGGATATTGAGGAATCATGTTATAACCACATGCTTGTTTTTGCCGCATAGGAGTCCCGTTTGACAGGTAAAACCGTAGATATTGATGAATTTTTGAAAAAGTGAGTTATTGCTACTCTGTTGTTTTTATTTAAAGAAATTTCATTAAAAATCCGCTTCTTCTTTATCTTTAAATGTGCAAACAGTATTTCTGTCTGTAACATTAAGGATATTGCTCATACGGTAACAAAGCTTCTGTATTGAACCGGACGGAGAATGGGAAGGTAAACTTCTGTTTTAAACACTGACAAATTTAAAAAATTTAACTAACAGAGAGAGTAATAATGAAAATAATATCTTTTAATATCAGATGTGCTAATGACCCGAACGGAAATTCCGTAGAAGAACGCTCAAAAAGGTTAAAAATAATCTTAGAAAAATATAACGTGGACATTATCGGTTTTCAGGAAACCACTCCCGAATGGTATGAATTTTTGTTAAAGGATTATAACAAAGAGTACGAAATATTTAACAGATTCAGAGATACGGTAAATCCAGAGTCGTCTCCTATATTGTGGAAAAAAGAACGTTTTGACTGCTTGTATAAGGGATATTTTATCTTTTACGCCGTAGGACAGCTTATTAACGGATTTATAGGAGACAGAGTAAGACCGAATGCAATAGCTATTATTTTAATATGCAGAATGGAAAAAGCAGGACATATAAAATTTGTTCCGGCGGAAAAAAGCAATATAACTGCTTATCTTGATGTATTTAAATTGAAAGATTTCTGGATATATCTGTTTATCAGTGCGATATGTGAAATAATCGGAACCTCGGTAAACTTTTGGATTCCGACATATATGACCTAATATTTGGGTCTGTCCTCTGATATGGCATATACCGCTTATTCAATAATATCATTTTCCGGTCTTTTTGCACCGTTTATAACTTTATTATTATTTGAAAGGTTCATACATAATGGTATAAAAATTTCCTGTATTATGTATGCGGTCTCAGCGGCTTCCTTTTTGCTGTTGTTGGTTTTAAAGGAACCGGTAGTAAATGTAGTCTTATTTTTAATTGCAAAAATGGCTGCCGGCTGTGCGGTTGGAGCTGTCTGGAGCATTTATCTTCCGGGGCTTGCAAAAAGCGGCCGTGTCTCGAGCGCAAACGGAGTTATAGATTCAGCAGGTTACGGCGCCGCAACAGTTGCAAACATAATATTTTCTTTGGCGATGAGCAAGGTCGGCTGGAGCGGAACTATAGTTATATGGTCTATTATAATGTTTTTCTCTGTTACTATAATCTTATTGAATCTTAATATTAAAAAAGAGAAATTTAAAGTTTCTTAAAAAGTTTTTGTTTATTCGGCAAAGATCCTCTTTCTGATTACTGATTTTTTGCAAAATGCATTTAAAATTTTCTTTTTAAAGCATAACAAAAAAGTGCAGTTGATGGCGTTTTATCACATCAACTGCACTTTTTGTTTTAAAATCCAAGCAATTCGGTTCCGCTTTTTTCCAAGAGAAGCCTTTTATCGTATGCTTCTTTTTCGGTTTTTCCTACCGCGCTTAAATACATTTTTATTTTAGGCTCGGTTCCGGAGGGACGGACAATCAGCGAACTGCTGTCGGACAAATGATAGCATAAAACATTTGAAACGGGCAGTTCTGTTTTTGTTATTTTTCCATTTTCAAGATTAAAGCTTGTCGATTTTTCATAATCGTCCGCTCTTATAACCTTTTCGTTTGCGATGCTTTCAGGAATTTTGTTTCTTAAAGCTTCCATAATTCCGGCAATGCGTTTCATTCCGCTTTCGCCCTCGCATGTAAAGCTTTTCTGTGAACAAAAGTAATAACCGTATTTTTTATAAAGTCCCTCTAAAACGTCGGTAAGCAAAAGTCCCTTTTCTTTATAATAGGCAACCATTTCGCAAATCAGCATTGAAGCTATTACCGCGTCCTTATCCCTTACATAGCTTCCGCCTAAATATCCGTAGCTTTCTTCCATTCCGAAAACAAACCGGTTTTCTTCGCCGATTTCTTCAAGCTTTGTTATCTGTTCTCCGATAAACTTGAAGCCTGTCAGAACATCTATAAGCCGGCATTCATAGTTATCGGCAATTTTTCTGCAAAGCTCTGTTGTAACTATTGTTTTAATTGCGATCGGACTTTCGGGTAAAGTGCCGTTTTCCTTTCGTCTTGAAAGCACGAAATCAAGCAGTAAAGCTCCGACATCGTTTCCCGAAAGCAATTTATAGTCTTTTCCGGTTTTGATAGCTATTCCGACTCTGTCGCAATCTGGGTCGGTCGCAAGCAATAAATCCGGTTTTATACTTTCTGCAAGCCTTAAAGCGCATTCAAATGCCTGCTTAATTTCGGGATTTGGATACGGCGCTGTGGGAAAGTTACCGTCAGGTAATTCCTGCTCGGGAACGACCGTAACATTTTCGATGCCGATTTTTTCGAGAATTTTTCTTACAGGCTTATTTCCCGTTCCATGAAGCGGAGAATATATTACCTTCAGAGATTTTACATCAGCCTTAGGCTCTGCTCTGCACGCAAGAACACAATTGAGGTAATCTTCAATAACGCTGTCTTTTATATACTCTACTTTTCCGTCTTCGACGGCATTGTTAAAATCAATCGATTTTACATCTTCGAATATATCCACCTTATTCATAATCGAAAGAACATATTCCGCAGCCTCGAGTCCCAATTGACAGCCGTCCGGTCCGTAAGCTTTATAACCGTTGTATTTTGCGGGATTGTGACTTGCAGTGATCACAACGCCGGCGTCACAGCCGAGCTTTCTCACGGCATATGAGAGCATCGGAGTCGGCATTAGCTCTTTATATATATAAACCTTAATACCGTTGGCTGCAAAAACCGACGCGGCAGTTTCCGCAAACAGCTTGCTTTTAATTCTGCTGTCATAAGCAATTGCGATTTTTCCGCTTTTATTCACGGAATTTACATATTCTGCAAGACCCTGTGAGGCTTTGCCGACAGTATAAATATTCATTCTGTTTGTTCCGGCATCTATAATGCCCCTTAATCCGCCTGTGCCGAACTCAAGATCTTTATAAAATGCGTCCGAAACAGCATCTTCATTGTTTTCTATCAATTTAAGCTCATTTATAATATCCGGATCTTTTACCGCTTTTTCGCGCCATAACCGATATTTTTGGTTTATCATTGCTACTACTCCTTAAACTGTTTTTTCTTTCGAAATAAACGCCGAAAGAAAGTCGAATTTTCTTTGAAAATCCTTAAATATTATAGCAGATTTTATGCTTTTTAGCAAGCAAAAACGAAGGTGACTTTTTTTAAAAAGACAGTGAATTAACCTCAGTCAAAATGGATGATATAATTGTTTATTTGGCGAAGTGATTTTTATTTTAATTTACAGTTGTTCGGTAAAAATATACCGTAATAATTTTTTAAAATTATTCATACAATTAAACAGTCAATGTTAAGTTAATGGTAAAGATATACTGCCGGAGTTGAGTTGTATGAGAGAATTAACAGATAGACGCGCCGAAGAGCTTGGGAAATATATTATAGATACAGGCTCAACGGTGCGCGCCGCGGCAAAGGTGTTCGGAATTTCCAAAAGCACGGTACATACGGCAGTAACAAAACGGAACGGTTCGTGTGGCTGGTAGCATAACCGCCGAAAAACGGCATAAATAAACGCTTTCAGCACGGTTTCACGCCGTGCTGATTTTTTGTATAATGAAGTTATGACTTAAAAACAGTAGACAAAAGTATTATAAAAAGAAAACATTTGTTAATTGTGAAAAAATCGGTATTTTGTTATAATAAACAAAATAGACAAGGGTTTTAGCTTGAAATCTTATTGATAAATATATAATCAAATTAAACTTTTAATTTCAGGAGATAAAATATGACAAACAGATTTAACTGGGTAACAAGACCGAAGGCGCTGGGAGAGAATACCGTAAAAGGAGAAGGGATAAGATTAACGGTATTAACAGATTCGCTAATAAGAATAGAACTGAATAAAAGCGGTGTTTTTGAAGATAGAGCAAGCCAGACTGTGTTTTACCGCGACTTTCCTAAGACGGAGTTTAAAGCCGAAACAATAAACGGGGAAATCTTAATCGAAACAAAAAAGCTTTTGCTGAAATATTCGGGAGAAGGAAAGCTTTCTGTAAAGCTTAAGGAAGAACCTGCTTCTGTTTGGAATTTGGGAGATGACTTTGAAGACCTTAAAGGAACAACCGAAACATTGGACGCAACAAACGGCGAGGTTCCGCTTAAAAGAGGCTTGTGTTCAAGATACGGGTTTTCCGTATTGGATGACAGCGAAAATCTGCTGCTTGATGAAAACGGCCGTATAACTCCGAGAGAAGAAAATACTAAGGATATATACTTTTTCGGTTACGGCTATGATTATTTAGGCTGCATAAGAGATTTTTACAGACTTACAGGGGCACCCTCATTTTTACCTGCTTATGCTTTCGGTAACTGGTGGAGCAGATATTATAATTATACCCAAGATGAGTATATAGAAACTATGGACAGATTTAATGAGGAAGATATCCCGTTATCCGTCGGAATAGTTGATATGGATTGGCATACAACCGAAATACCCGAGGATAAAAAGAATCCCGAGCCGATATATAACGGATACTGGAACACGGAAAACGGATGGACAGGATACAGCTTTAATAAAGAATATTTTCCGGACCGTATAAAATTTTTAAAACAGCTAAAAGAAAGAAATATACGGACCGCATTCAATCTTCATCCGCATGCAGGAATACGCTGCCATGAAGATATGTATGAAGAAATGGCAGTAAAAAGCGGAATAGACCCTAAGAGCAAAAAGACGGTACCGTTTGATGTTCTGTCGGAAAAATTCATGAGCGATTATTTTGACACGGTATTGCATCCGTATGAAAAAGACGGAGTGGACTTCTGGTGGATGGATTGGCAGCAGGGGAAAGATTACTGGTGGATTCATGAGCCGAATAAGGACGGGAAATTAAAGGATAAAAGAGAAGCGGTTGATCCGCTTTGGATGATAAACCATTTGTATACGCTGGATATTTCAAGAAACGGAAAAAGACCGATGTTTTTTTCTCGTTACAGCGGACCGGGCAGCCAAAGATATTCAATAGGCTTTTCGGGCGATACATTCATAACATGGTCTGCTCTTGATTTTCAGCCTTATTTTACCGCTACCGCTTCTAATATAGGCTACTGCTGGTGGAGCCATGATGTCGGGGGCCACATGCACGGCTATAAAGATGAAGAGCTTACGGCAAGATGGATTCAGCTTGGAGTGTTTTCTCCGATAAACAGACTGCACAGCAGTAATGATATGTTTATACATAAGGAGCCTTGGCTGTTAAAAAATGAATATAAAGCTTCGGTAAAAAAATGGTTTACAATAAGGCATGAGCTTTTTCCGTATATTTATACAATGAACTATAATGCTGCAGCAAAGTTTATTCCGTTAGTCAGACCTCTATATTATTACTATCCGAAAAACGATGCGGCGTATGAAATGAGAAATCAGTTTTTCTTCGGCAGCGAGTTGATGATAGCTCCAATAACTAAGCCTGCTGATAAAATAACGGGGTTAGGAAAGACTGATGTATTTTTGCCCAAGGGTAATTGGTATGATTTTTTTTCGGGGACAAGATATTACAGCAAAAACGGCAGGAAAATAAAGGTCTTCAGAAGTATAGAGGATTATCCGGTTTTTGCAAAATCCGGAGCAATTGTGCCCTTAAAACCGCATGTGCCGCATGATAACAGTCTTTGTGTTTCAGATACATTGGATATATATGTTTTTCCTTCGGCATCAAACAGCTTTGAGCTTTTTGAGGACTACGGAGACGGAGATACAATAAATTCAAAGAAATATGCAGTTACTGAAATGAAACTTTCTTGGGAAGAAAAGCCTGAATTCAGCATTAGTCCTGCTATGGGAGATACCTCGGTTCTTCCCGGTGTAAGAACTTGGAATTTAAAATTCAGAGGATTTTCAAATTTCGCCGAGCTTGATGTTTTGTTAAACGGCAGTAAAATCAGTCCGTCAATTAACTATGACTTTAGAACTCACACTTTGGAGATTTCGGTTTCCGCAAAACCCTCGGATTCTGTTTCGGTAATATTTAAAAGAAATAATTGTATTGCTGAAAATTCAGATGTTCTAAAAGTCTGCGAAAAAATTTTGCAGGACAGCAAAATTTCCGCAGATGAGAAAAACGAGATATATTCTATTTTAACCGACAGCGAGCTTAATACACATTTTAAAATTTTAAAAATTTCGGGACGCTCTTATGAAAAAGAAGATTTGGCGGACGTTGTTAAGGAAGTCCTGACAAGAACCGAGGAAGAATACGATTTATAAAGGAAGAAGTTTATGCTTGAAAAATCATTTTGGATAATGCCCGATGAAGAACTTGGGCATAGGTGCCCTGTTTTTAAGAAAAATATTGTCTTAAAAAAAGATTTAGCTTCGGCTTTTCTTAAAATTACCGCAAAGGGTGTTTACGCTGCTTTTATAGACAAAAAAAGAGTGGGCGATTTTATTCTTGCGCCGGGTTGGACATCTTACAAGACAAGATTGCAGGTGCAAACCTACGAAATCACAAAAATGCTAAAATCGGATTCAGAGCTTACCGTTATAGTAGGACATGGATGGTATAGAGGGCGTCCTAAAAGCGTTTGGGGAAGAAATCCTGAGCTTTACAAAGAACCTGCTGAACTGATAGCGGAAATATCTCTGGAGTTCTGCGACGGTACTAAAGAAACCTTAGTTACTGACGGTTCATGGGAATGGGCACCGAGTCCTCTCATTTCAAGCGATATTTATGACGGGGAGCATTATAATGCCGAAAAAGAAAATCCGATTTATAAATCAGTCATAATCAGCGGAAACGATAATAGCCCGCTTATAGAGCAAGAGGGCGAAATTGTTAAAGAGCATGAAGCTTTAAAGCCTTTAAGCTGTTTTGTAACTCCGAAAGGCGAAACGGTTGCGGATTTCGGCCAAAATATCACTGGGTATGTTGAATTTACAGTCAATGCAAAAAAAGGCGAAAGGCTGCATTTGTCCTGCGCGGAAACGCTTGACAGCGAAGGAAATTTCTATAATGTTAATTACAGAAGCGCTTTGTCGGAAATAGAGTATATCTGTAAAGACGGTGTTCAGACCTATAAGCCCTTATGTACTTTTTTCGGTTTCAGATATATAAGAATAGACTCGGCTCCCCAGGATTTTTCTTTTGATGATTTAAAAGCGATTTCCGTTTATTCCGATATGAAAAGAACAGGATTTCTTCATAGCTCCGATAAAAATCTGAATAAGCTTTTTTCAAATATTGCTTGGAGCCAAAAAGACAATTTTCTTGATGTTCCGACCGATTGTCCTCAAAGGGATGAAAGAATGGGCTGGAGCGGAGACGCACATGTTTTTGCAAAAACCGCAAGCTTTTTATTTGATACAGAAAAGTTTTTTACTAAATGGCTTAATGATTTGAAAACGGACCAATTTGAGGAGGGAATGGTTCCGAATGTTATTCCGGATATTATCGGAGAAGGAGGAAGTCCTGCGTGGGGCGATGTTGCCTGTATTCTTCCTTGGCAGATATATCTTGCTTACGGTAATAAAAAAATTCTTGAAAATCAATTTGAAAGCATGTGTAAGTGGGTTGATTATATAAGCTCAACAACTGAAACTGAATTTTTATGGACGGGCCGCAGTCAGTACGGAGACTGGCTTGCCTTAGACGCACCTGCCGGAAGTTTAAAAGGAATAAGCAATGAAGAGCTGATAGCTTCCGCTTTCTATGCTTATTCAACAGAGCTGACTGTTAAGGCGGGAAAGGTTTTAAACAGGAATGTTGAAAAATACGAAAAGCTTTATAATTCTATTGTTAAGAAATTTAAAGAAACCTACACTGAGTTCAATACTCAGACAGAATGTTCCTTGGCAATCAGTTTCGGATTGGCGCCGGATATCGAAAAGGCCGGCAAAAAGCTTGAGGAGCTTGTCAGAAAAGCGGGAAACAGTTTGACAACGGGATTTGTCGGAACGCCATATTTGCTTCATGCACTCAGTAAAACCGGAAATTATGAGCTTGCTTATTCGCTTTTGCTAAGAGAGGAATATCCGTCTTGGCTGTTTTCGGTTAAGCAGGGAGCAACAACCGTGTGGGAGCACTGGGACGGAATTCGAAGCGACGGATCATTTTGGGGGAAAGAAGCAAATTCCAGAATGAATTCGTTTAACCATTATGCTTACGGGGCTGTTGCAGACTGGGTCTATTCGGTTGCTTGCGGTATAGTTGTTCCCGATGACGGCGCCGGCTACAAAAAAATAATTTTTGCACCGCATCCGAGTAAAAGGCTTAAAAATCTTTGCGCTCAGATTGAAACACGCCAAGGTTTGGTTGTTTCTTCGTGGAGCTATGATGAAAACGGAGCATTAAAGGTTTATATTAAAACGCCGTCGCCGGCTGAACTAATAATGAACGGCAAAAATATCAGCTTGAATAAGGGCGAATATAATTTTACTTTTTGAAAGGAATTAATAAATAATGAGGCATGAAATTATACATTTGAAAGAAAAATATCCTTTTTTAGGTGAAAATGGCTGTGATCCGACAGTAGAGATATTTCTTCCCGATAATTTGGCTGAAATGCAAAGGCAAAATAAAAAAAGACCCTGTATGATAGTTTGCCCGGGCGGAGCGTATTGCTTTTGTTCAAAACGTGAAGCGGAGCCGATAGGCGTTCATTTTCTTCCTAAGGGTTTTAATGTCTTTATAATGGATTATTCTGTCGCTCCGAATAAATTTCCGACTCAGCTGCGTGAAATTGCGGCGTTTATCGAACTTATTTATGAAAATGCTGAGATTTGGAACTGTAACACGGAAAAAATTGCAATAATTGGATTCTCTGCCGGCGGTCATCTTGCGGCACATTATTCAAATGCCTATGACTGTAAAGAAGTAAGAGAGTTTTTCCCCGAAAGCAAGCCGGTTAATGCATCTATTCTCTGTTATCCTGTTATAACAGGCGAAGCAGAGCACTCACATAAGGGAAGTTTTATCAATCTTTTAGGAAAACAAGAGCTGTCACAAGAGGATTTAGAGCGTTTTTCATGTGAAAGGCTTGTAAGCGATAAAACTCCGCCGACATTTTTGTGGCATACTGCCGAAGACGATTGCGTGCCTGTAATGAATAGTATTCTTTATGCGAGTGCGCTTGATAAATATAAAATTCCGTTTGAATTGCATGTTTATCCTTTCGGTCCTCACGGTCTTTCAACAGCCGATTATCTTACGAACAATGATATGAACGAGAAAAAAATCCATGTTTCCTCATGGATCCCTGCGGCGGAAAAATGGCTTGACTTAATGGACTTTAAAGCCGAAATCTAATAGTTTTACAAAAAACCTCGCCTTTTTTCAGGCGAGGTTTTTTGTAAGTTAAATTTAGTTTTTATGATCGTCCCTGTATTCCTGAGGCGAACATCCGATAAGCTGTTTAAATACTTTTGAAAAATAAATCGGGTTGGAATAACCGACAGAGTATGCAATATTCTTGACCGATTCCTTTGTTGACAGAAGCATATTTCTTGCATTTTCGACACGGTATTTTGTCAGATACTGTATGGGAGAAAGATTGTATTTCGTATAAAAAATCTTATAAAGATAACTCCTGCTGATAAATAGATCCTTAGCAATATCAGATATAGAAAGGTCACATCGGCTGTAATTTTTTGCAATATATAAATTGGCTTTTGTCATGATTTTATTTTCTGCTTCCGAATCATTCTCATTAGGGTATAGCTTTATATAATCGGCAAGAAGCTGATAAAGCGTTCCTATTATCCGATAGTTCTCAGCTAAGGTCTGAGGTATATTGGAAAGCGCTTTGTAATTATCTAAAAATTCCTTCCGCGGAAGAATAGGAGAAACAGGATTGTCTGCAGTAAAACCGGTATAAGAAATAGTTTTTTCTGCTATATCGCCCGCAAAACAAACCCATGTATATTCCCAAGGATTTTCGGGATCCGGATAATATTCTATTTTTTCAAAAGGGAAAAGAAGAAAAGATTGCCCCGCTTTTATGTGATATGTTTTGTTCCTGAATTTATAAAATCCTGCTCCGTGCAAAACATAATGCATTGAATAAAATGTTCGGATTTCAGGGCCTGTATGCTTGTTCGGTTTGCAGGCTTCTATTCCGCCGTGAATATAGTACATGGATTTATTCGGCAATTCAAACAAACCTATCGCTCCTTGGAAACATTTTTACATAGTGGTGGAAACATTTGTTTATAGTAAAAGTGTTGTTTTTTTGATATAATATCTTACGTGATAGGTGAATTGTAACAAAAATAATTATCAATGTCAAGCCTTTGACTGAAATTCATCTAAATAAATTTTAAAAATCAAAAATACAAATCGTGCCTTATTTGGAAACATTTGTATAAAAAGGATGATGAGAGAATGACGGTAACAACACCTCCTATGGGATGGAATTCATGGAATACTTTCGGAAAGGATATAAATGAAGAGCTGATTTTAAAAACAGCCGAGTTTATCGCAGAATCAGGACTTAAGGATTGCGGTTATGATTATGTTGTAATAGATGATTGCTGGGCGGAAAAAGAGCGCGATGAAAACGGAAATCTCCGCGCTGATCAGGAAAAGTTTCCGAACGGAATTAAATACATAGCGGATAAAATTCATTCAATGGGTCTGAAATTAGGAATATACTCCTGCGCCGGTCCTTTGACATGCGCCGGATACCCGGGAAGTTATGAAAGAGAATTTAAAGACGCAGCGCTTTTTGCTTCTTGGGATGTGGACTTTTTAAAGTATGATTACTGTTATCATTCAGAAATAATGCACGGAAAGCTTTTATTCAGAAGAATGGGAGCGGCTCTTGCAAGCAGCGGAAGAGATATTCTTTTCAGTGCCTGTACGGGCGGACTTGATGAGACGGCACAATGGATAAAATCCGCGAATGCTCAGATGTGGAGATCCACACCGGATATTATGGATAACTGGAGTTCGGTTAAAAGCATTATTTATGCTCAGGAACAATATTTGTCGACTAACGGCAATGGCTGTTTCAATGATATGGATATGCTTATTGTGGGCATGAACGGAAAAGGAAATGTAGGGCTCGGCGGTTGCAATTTTGAAGAATATAAAACTCATTTTACCGCATGGGCGTTTTTCGGCTCACCGCTTTTTATAGGCTGCGATATTATTAATATGGATGATAAAGCAAAACAAATTCTTACCAATAAGGATGTAATTGCCGTTAATCAGGATAAGGCTTATCTTCAGCCTTACAGAATAGGAATAAAAAGAATGAATAACGATGAGCGTCTTATTTTTGTAAGACAGCTCGAGAAAGGCGATTTTGCAATACTGATTTTAAATATGTCGGATGAAAAACAGTTTATGTGCTTTATGCCTGATGAGCTCGGTTTATCTTTATGTTGTCATAAAACTCTAAAGTTAAAAGACCTTTGGACAAAAGAAGAGCATATCATGAAAAACGAAATCTATAAAACAATGCTTGATCCTCACGGTTGTCAGCTTTTAAGAGCAAAGATAACGGACATCTAATTAAAAAATGATTATAAAGAAGGGCGAATATGAGTAAATTCAAAAGCTTAGCAAAATTGTCAACAGTTGTTTTAATTGTTGCTTGTTTGCTTTCGGTCGGCGTCAGTGCTAAGAGTCCTACGGATTCTGCATATAAAAATTATCAATATAATGCTTACGGCGAAAGTTCTTCGGCACCGGCTGATTTTCTCCCTTCGGAAAAAATCACCGGCAAAAAGCTTGGAATATCCGATTTTAATTCTCCGACGGATATGGTAAGTGCAAACGGCAAAATTTATATTCTTGACAGTAATAATTCAAGAGTTATTGCGATAAATGATTCGGATTATTCTTTGTTTAATGTTTATGATGCTTTTACCGATACTGATGGTTCTTCTATTGATTTCGGCGGAGCACAGGGAATTGCTGTTGGAAAAGACGGGAGCTTTTACATAGCGGATACAAAAAATAAAAGAATATTGGTCTTTGATTCCGAATGCAAGTTAAGGCTTACGGTTTTAAAACCTGAAGAAGCCCTAAACGATTCCAAAGTTCCTTTTGATGTTAAGAAAATCGTTGTCAATTCAGATAATCAAATTTTTGCTTTATGCTCGAGCATAAATTCGGGCATTCTTGCTTTTTCTCAGGACGGTGAGTTTTTATATTTTTTCGGAAAAAACACCGTCGAAGTTACAGCAGATATTATCAAAAA
The DNA here is from genome assembly GCA_934466515.1 of uncultured Eubacteriales bacterium. Classification (GTDB taxonomy): domain Bacteria; phylum Bacillota; class Clostridia; order Oscillospirales; family Acutalibacteraceae; genus UBA737. The sequence goes on along the minus strand of CAKSLH010000001.1, from coordinate 291,425 downwards.
CAGTATTCTTAATAAATTTCTGTCAAAGGAACAAAGGGCGCTCCGTGCAAAAGCGACACCTGTAAATTACTCGAATCTTTCGATAGACAGCGACGGATTTATTTACACGGTCAAAGCTGAAGCTTTTCAAAAAACAGAAAAGTCTGTAATTCAGTGCCTTAGCTATAACGGTGACAATATTCTCAAGGAAATTGAATACGGCGATTTCGAGGTGGATTATCTTACTAACTATCACGAAAGAACAGAAACAGCATTTGTTGATGTCGCAACCGATAAATATGACAATATGTATATATTGGATTCCGGCAGGGGAAGAATTTATCAATATGATAAAAACGGCCATTTCACTTCTGCTTTCGGAGGTATAGGCGGTTATGACGGAACTTTTACAAACCCTTCGTCTCTTATTGTAAACGATTATGATATTTTGGTTTCCGACGAAAGGGAAAATTTTATTCAGATTTTTAAACCTACTGTTTACGGTATGAAGGTTTTTGAAGCCTATTCCATAAACGATACCAACCGTCTTGCTGATAGGAAAAAAGCGTGGAATGAGGTTTTAAAGCTTAATTCTAATAATATTTCCGCTTATTATGAAATAGGAACAGTTTATGACGAAATGGGAGAATATAAAGCGGCTATGGATGCTTTTAAAATAGCCGGAGCTCAAAGCGAATATTCAAAGGCATTCCAGTCATACAGGAAAAATTTTATGAATAAAAATTTGGTTCCGATAATAGCGGCGGTAGTTCTTATTTGCGCGGCAATTTATTTTTCAGCATCATTTATTAAGAAAAAAACAAGCGTAAAAACGGGTACTGCATTTTCAGTTCTCGAAAATAAATGGACATTTCCTCTGTATACTTTAAAGCATCCGGTTGACGGATTTGAACAGTTTAAAACAAGAAACAACGAGTCCTATTTACTCGCTTTGGGAATTTTGCTTTTAATGTTCCTTGGAGATATCCTTTCATTCTTTAAAATGGGGTTCATCTTTAATATAAACAGGGCTATCGATTTTAATTTGCCCGTGACATTGGCAAAGTCCTTTGGATTTATCGTTCTTTTCGCTGTTGCAAACTGGAGCGTTTGCACCTTAATGAACGGAAAGGGAACTTTCAAGGAAATATTCACATCTGTAGCATATTCAATGCTTCCCTATGTCTTTTCTGTTTATTTAAGAGTAATTTTAAGTAATTTTCTTACTGCAAATGAATCTATTTTCCTTGTTGTACTTAATACTATAGTAATTATTTGGTCGGCAATGCTTGTCTTTGCGGCGATTTACAGCGTACATCAGTATTCCTTCGGTCAGACTGTAGGAGCAATTCTTCTCACAATCCTTGCTATGGCAATAATTGGATTTTTGATTATTCTTTTTTACACACTTTTGACTCAGGTCTACAGCTTCGCATACTCGATAATAAGCGAACTGATTTTGAAGTCACGATAAAAGGAGTCCGAAAATGAAAGCTTATAAAAAACTGATTGTCAGTTCAATTTTGGTTTTCGCTTTGATACTTGGTTGCTTTTTTAAGAGCAATTCGGTTTCTGTCGGTGCTTTGCCGTCGGAACAAACCGAAGAAGAGTATTCACTTATAGCTTCAAGCGAAAATTTAAAAATGTTTGCCAATCTTGAAAACGGGCTGTTTTATATCGAAAACTTGTCGGACGGTTCTAAATGGTACAGTGTTCCTGAAAATTTTTATAATATAAAGATCTCCGATTCTATTTATGCTAATGCGTATTCTCAATTGGTAATTGATTTTGTTTATTCAGAAAATCTTCAAACAGCGACGGAATTTGAATCAGCAAACAGCTATTACGAGTGCTTTTTAAATGAGGGAATTTCTGTCGATAAGCTGCCTGACGGAATAAAGGTGACTTATGATTTTGTTGACCTTGAAATTCAAATTCCTGTAAGCTATGTGCTTGAAAAAGGTACATTTAAAGCGGTTATTGAATATTCAAGGATAAAAGAAGGAAAAACCGCAAAGCTTATAAATATTTCTCTTCTTCCATCTTTCTTGTCAGGAGCATCCGATGAAGACGGATATCTTGTTATACCTGATGGAAGCGGAGCAATTGTAAATTTTAATAACGGCGTAAAGACAAAATATGAAAAGCAAATTTACGGTGAGGAGCCTGATACCGAGGTAATTACCAAGGCTTATGAGGGCAAGAATATTTCAATGCCGTTTTTCGGAGTGGTAAAAAATAATTCCGCTTTGATGGCAATAATAGAAAAATCGCCTGAAAGCACCGCTGTTTGTGCTTCGACAGTTAATGAAAGTTCAGCTTTAAATTCGGTTAACAGCAAAATCTACTACAGAAAGAATTCTCAGGCGAAAATGTTTGAGGATACCTTTGCTTACAGAGTAACGGTAAATAAGTGGATTAAATATGCTTATGACAAAACCTATACGGCCAGATATGAATTTTTAAGCGGAGCGGATGCCGGTTATATAGGAATTGCCAAGGCTTACAGAGATTATCTTTTTAAGTCAGGCGATTTAAAGAAAAATGCTTCAAATCCTAAATTTAATTTGGATATTTATAACTCTGTTAGGGAAACCGCAACATTTTTAGGATTTTCATACAGCAGAAACAAAACTCTTACAACCTTTGAAGAAACTGAAAAAATCATTTCCGATTTAAAGGAAAAAGGTGTTAAGGACGTTGAATTAAGACTTTTGGGTTGGAACAAAAACGGCTTGACGAACAGCAGCCTCTCCGTTTCTGCAAAAACCAATAAAAAAGCAGGGTCTTTAAAACAGCTTGAAGCCTTGGAAACATTCGCTCAAGAAAACGGTGTTTCAATAAGTAAAAACGTTGATTTTACATTTCATAAAAAGGGAAGCGGTAAATCAATTAAAACCGCATTCAATAAATACATAAGCGTTTATGATTTTCTTCCTTCGGTTTATACAAAAATAGAAGATACTAAGCTTAATATTGCAAAGTCATCAGCTACAAAAGAATTAGCTTTGAAATATTTAAAAGAAATCAAGGACGATGATTCAGGTGTAAGTATTTCTGCACTCGGAAATTTCTGCTATACAGATTTTTCAAATAATGCTTCTGTAACGAGAGGCGAGCACATCAAAATTGCTCAATCAGTTTTGTCTGAATATAAAAAGAGCGGCAAAAAAATAACCTTAGATTGTGCTAATGCCTATGCTTTTAAGTATGCCGACAGAATAATAAATGCTCCGGTATCTTCAAGCGCCTGCAAGCTTTTTGACAGCGATGTTCCGCTCTATCAAACGGTTTTGCAAGGGTATGTCAATCTTACAGGCGAATCGGTTATGAATTCAGATGACTACAGACTTAATTATCTTAATTGCGTTGCGAATGGGTATGAACTTAAATTTTCAGGTATTTATGCCTCAGATACAGAGCTTCAAAATACCGAAATTAAGAATTTTTACAGCTGTAATTATAAAAGATGGATTGATGATGCCGCAAAAATGTACGAAGAATATATGCCGATAGTTAATTCCGTTTACAATCAAAGGGTTGCCGATTATTCCGAGAACAATGATGTTATAAAAACAGTCTATGAAAACGGAACAACTGTAATAGTAAATATGTCAGAAAATGAATCTTCGGATTTCGGTGTAACAGTTCCGGCATTTTCCTGCAAATTATTGAAAGGATGAATGAAAATGCGTAAGACAAAAGCTAAATATATGAATCTTAACAGACGCGAAGGGCTTAAAGCGCATTTGTTTTTACTTCCTTTTTATATAGGACTTTATTTGTTCTTTATAGGCCCCATAACTCAGTCGATTGTTTTTTCTTTTAATGATGTTGTTACTGATGTCGGGTCTTATAAAATGACCTTTGTCGGTCTTAAGAATTATAATTATGCTTTTTTCAGAGACCCTGAATTTCTTAATAATTTGGTAAGTTCTATTGTCGAGCTTCTTTGGAAACTCCCTGTTATTCTTATTTCAAGTGTTTTCTTTGCCACAATATTAAATCAAAAATTCAAAGGCAGGGTTTTTGTAAGAGCGGTTTTCTTTCTTCCGATAATTATTGCTTCGGGAATGGTACTTTCTATAGTTCAGGGAGATTTTATTGCGGGCAAGGTGCTTGCCGGAGGATTTGTTTCCGGCGGAGAGATAACACAAAGCAATTCACTGCAAGACTTTTTGTCTGCTTCCGGGCTTTCTGACAAAATTATAAAAATAATTATGACTATAGCAAACAATATGTTTACTACCATGTGGCAAACCGGCGTCCAAACAATAATTTTCTTGGCAGGTCTTCAGAGTATTCCGTCAAGCTTATATGAAGCCGCTTCTGTCGAAGGCGCCTCATCTTGGGAGAGCTTTTGGAAGATAACGGTTCCTATGCTTTTGCCGATACTTTCTGTAAATATAATTTACACCGTGGTTGATTATTTCACCAGCACTTCAAGTCTTGCAATGAAGCAGATTATCAATAATACAAATTCATCGAGATTCGGATGGGCTTCTGCAATGGCATGGTCATATTTTGCTATCATAGCAATTCTTCTTGCAGTTTTAATGTTAATTGTCGGAAAGATTTCTAAAAATGTATTGGGAGGAAGAAGATAATGGCTAAAACCAATTCTTTGGTTGTAAAAAGAAGAGCAACAAAAACAGTTGTTAACTTTTTCAGATTTTTGTTTCTGCTCGGAATGTGTTATTTGTTCCTCTTCCCGATATTTTATATGTTCAGTGTGGCAATTGCTGACCCTTCGGTTGCAAATGACCCTCTTTCAATCTGGATTCCCAGCAAGGTTTCTTTGTATCCGTTCAAAATTGCGGTTGAAGTTCTTGATTACTATAAATCTTTGTTTTTGACTTCAAGAATAGCCGTTTTCAGCACTGTTTTCACTTTGCTTTCCTGTTCGCTTGCAGGATATGGTATTTCAAGATTCGATTTTTTAGGTAAAAGGTTGGTTCTTGTAATAGTGTTTCTAACAATTATAGTTCCTCCTCAGGTCTTACTTACTTCTCAATATATAAATTTCAGATATTTTGATTTCGGCGGACTGATGAAGCTGCTTAAGCCTATCATTGGTACTGACAGCCTATATCTTCTTGACAGTTCATGGACATTTATTTTACCTGCGATGTTCGCAAACGGTCTGCGCGGAGGACTGTTTATCTATATCTTCAAGCAATTCTTTGACGGTCTTCCTAAAGAGCTTGAAGAAGCGGGAAGAATCGATGGCTGCGGAACTTTCGGAATATTTTGGAAGATAATGCTTCCGCAGGCAGTTCCGGCTATCGTCACTGTTTTGCTTTTCTCATTTGTTTGGCATTGGAACGATTATTACAGCTCTTCTGTATTTTTTACCTCCGGTACCAAACCGCTTCAGGTAATGCTTAACGGTTTTTCTGTAGCTCTATCTCAAGGCGGATATACAATAGGCGGAGTTGAAATTACAAAATATGAGGAAAGAATGTTTACTATGGCAGGAGCGCTTTTAACCGTTCTTCCTCCGCTGATAATTTATGTCATAGCTCAAAGAAAATTTACCGAAAGCGTTGAACGCTCAGGTATAGTCGGATAAAGGAGGTTTTATAATGAAATTCAAAAAAATAATTTGCTTGCTTTTAGCGGTTTTACTTACGGCGGCATCGTTTTCAGCCTGCGGTAAGAAGAAAAACAAAAAACCGTCCGACTCAAAGAAAGACAATTCTTCATGGACGGATTCCGACGATAATTACGATTCTGATGATACAAACGGCGATAACTCGACTAATCAATCGGGTACCAAAAACAATTCGTCGTCTAATAACTCCGGCAACGGTAATTCGTCAAGCGGATCAAATACTTCAAACGGTGCCAAAACAGTAAGCAACAATAAAAAGCTTATCATAAATACCTCTAAAACCGTAAATTCTTATTGGGACGGCGTCGGCGGCAACTATCTTACATACAGTCTTATGCCGAATAATGTTGCCGATGGTTTTAATGAAGCTTATTATGCTATGGATGCAAAAAGAATTATACAAATGGGCTGTTCCTTTGTCAGAATCTGGATGCAGGTTGACTGGATGGAGCAGCGTAAAGGCGAATATAATTTCGATACAAAAGAAATGAAGGCAATCTTTACATATATGGATACCTTCAAAAAAGCAGGTACAGATGTTCAGATCTCCTTTAACTGGAGAGGCCCTGTTGATAATCCGGAATTTCAAAAATGGTTCTGCATTCCGGGTCTTACCGATCCTACAGCAAGTGCTCCCGCAGATCTTGAAGCTTTCGGAAGATCCTGCTCCGCACTTTTAAAGGAAATGTGGCGCAGAGGATATACAAATGTTAAATATCTTACCTTCGGAAATGAACCGGATTACGCTGACTTTGAATGCTACGGGGATCAGATGGCGTACTATATGAAGATGGTTAAGGCTGTCGATAAACAGCTCCGTGCGGACGGAATAAGAAACAAGGTCGAGCTTTGGGCAGGCGAAACAACAGCCGAAAGTCAGGTTAACTGGCTGCCCGATATGGCAAAAAGCATAGACGATATTGTAGACGCTTATTCTTTCCACACCTATACTACGGTTTCCGATGAAATCGGACCTAAGGTACAGACTGTAAAGGACGCTTCAAAAGGTAAAAAGAAGGTTTATATAACTGAATACAATGAAATGCAGCTTATCAGTAAGAATGTTCCGAAATTTATCGGAGGCTACGGCGGAATAATTATAAATTCTGCAAATGCAGGCGGTCAGGGTGTTCTTAACTGGTGCCTTAACGGAATGTACTGCATGAGTGTAACGGGAAGACATTCTTGGACGCTTGATTCTCAGTATGATTTTTGGCATTCGCAGATATGTTACGGCGAGGATAGATCGGATTTCTTTAAAAACGGCAGCGTAAATACACCTTATTATCTCTTTTCTATGATTTCTAGATATATTGATAAAGGAGCAAGGGTTGTAGAAACGCAAATTGACGGCGGAGAAGATTTAAGAGCCGCGACATTTGTTTCGGATAATGGGGATATTACCGTTATGGTCGAATGTGACGATTCCGATCAGGCAAGAACATTGACCATGGATTTTGGAAAGAATCTGAATAAAAAATTCTACAAGCATGTCTGGACAGATGATATTTCATGCGACCAGAATGCGATTATTCCCCGTTCGGTTGATTCCTTCAGCTGTAAGTCGAGCTTTAAGGATAAAACTGTAGATAAAAAACATTCAATAGTTATTTATACTACCAAAAAATCAGTTATGCAGGTTGAAATGAGCGAGCCGCGTGCAATTGTTAATTTGGGAGAAACTAAGCAGCTCTCCGCAAAAGTGCTTGACGGTGATTCCGATATAACTTGGTCGGTGGTCTCAGGAAACGGCACCGTAGATAAAAACGGTGTATTTAAGCCCTCTGCAAATGCTTCTCAGGGCGATGTCGTTGCGGTTAAAGCAGCCACAAAGAATAAAAATGCCTACGGTATAACACTCATTCATATAGGAGCTTATTCACATGATAACTCACATAACAGATAACAGCTTTTGCAACAGAAAAGATATTCCCGAACAAGGTGTAAATATAATTAACGGTAAAGAAATTATTATAAAAGACGCCTCGGGACATACGCTTTCGCCTCTTTGGAATTTCGATAAAAAGCTTATCACTCAGAATTCTGTGTATCAGCATGTAGATATAATGGGCGAAATGCCTGTAACCTTGTCTGTCGATATGCTCGAGCAAATAGATGTCAGCAGTATTGTTATAGGCGGAGCATATTCAAGAAACGGTGATTTATGCACTTCGGAATATGAAATTTATTTATCCGTTGATGAAGTAACTTTATTTTCGGAAGCTAATAAAATCGTTCATTATAATAATGACGGTGCATGGGACAGAACTCAAATAGGAAAGGGCTCTTTGCAGCTTTTTACTTTTGAAAATTCAGTTTGCGGGCGCTTTATAGGAGTTAAAATCCTTAAATCCAATCCGACTGACGGAATAATTCGTTTTGCCAGACTTGAGGTTTACAGCAAGAAGTATAATCAACAGCATTCTGTTCTTAAAAGCTTAGGGGAAAATATTTTATCTCAGGCGACGCTGAGAGAAGTGAAATTTGAAGAAAACGGAATAAGAAGCAGAAATATCTGGCCTCTTTACGGCGAATGGAACGATATAGTTGACGGAGTTTTCGGAAATCCCCTGAAAATGATTAAGCTTGGCTTAGGAAACTGCCCCGCTTGTTTTACCTATAGTTTAAAAGAGGGTAGTACTCCTTCATTTGCGGTAATATCCGGTATAAGTAAGAATGTTCCTGACATAAAGCTGTTTGTAAGCGATAATGAAGAGCTTTTATTTGAAAGTCCGATTGAAATTACCAATAAAACAGTTAAATATGAATTTGAAAATGAATGGACAGCATGTTTTGAAACTGATTCTTCAAATTCGGTTAAATATTTCGGAGTGAGAATAGCTCCCGAATCTTTAGATGATTGTATTATTTTAGATCAGATAGCGCTCATCGATTCGGTCAACAAGGTTGATGTTATTACCGAGGAACATTTAAACGAAGATTATTTCGGAAACGGAGCAAATATAGTTCCTTTCAATTTAATGAAGAGTAATACAGGGATAGGATTTACCAAGGCGCATTTTGCACGGGATGTCAGAAATATGGCAACAATTAAGCCGTCTATTGTTCGAATTTGGGCGCAGATTGACTGGATGGAAAAAGAAAAGGGCATTTATGATTTTGATACTCAGGAAATGAACGCATTGGTTGAATATGCAAGCGCATTAAAGGAAATCGGCACAGAAATAGAGCTAACATTTTCTTGGAAGGTAGGCGCTGCGGCTCAGAGTTGGTACAGTATTCCGGGGGTTGAAGCGGTTAACAGCGCACCGAGAGATCTTGAGGCTTATGCAGAATCCTGCTGTAAGCTTTATGAGTATTTCTGGAGTAAGGGTCTTGATAATGTAAAATACCTTTCGGTCGCAAATGAACCCGGAGGCTGCGGCGATTTCCAGTGCGTCGGAGATCCTAAAAAATATTTTTCAGATACTATCAGGGTTCTTGACCGTAAACTCCGTGAAAAAGGAATAAGAGATAAGGTTAAAATCTGGGGTCCCGAAGCGAGCGAAGGCATTGAGTATACAGAGCTTTGCGCAAACAGCCTTTCAGACTGTATAGACTGCTACACCCAGCATTGGTATATGCCAACTCCGGAAGAAGTTTATAAAAAAACAAAATATCTTATAGATATAGGCGCGTCACCTTTCATGATTACCGAATGCTGGGAAAATGATGACGGTGCTAAAGCGTGGGGTAGAAGTCTTGCAGGATATGTTATAAATTGCGCTAATGCCGGCGGCTCGGGTGTTGTAATGTGGACGATGCACGGAATAAAATCAATGTCGGATTATAAAACAAATTCATGGCCGCTTGAGGGACATCAGAATCTTTGGTGGTCTCAGTTAAACGGCGGAAAATACAACTATATCTATTATGATTTCGGAATGCTTTGCAGATATATTCCTGCTCATAGCAAAACTCTTAAAACGGTCAACAATTCTCCCGATATGAGAATAGCCGCATTTGAAACTGCGGACGGGGAATATACGATTGTTACCGAGACTAAAAAAACCGAGGCGCCCAGAGCTCTCAGATTTAATTTTGATAAGTCTGTTAATAAAACGTTTTATAAGCTTTCTTATGTTCCCGCAACGGATGACATTCCCGAAATGTGCGGCATTATTCCGTCTGTCAGCAAAAAAATCAAATGCTCCGATTTTCTTTATGATGAGAATGTTACCAAGGAGTATTCTGTAAGTGTTTATACAACTGTAAAGCCTGCATTGCAGGTAAGAATTTCTCAGGTTTTTGCAGAGCTTAAGGCAGGAGAAAAACTCAGTCTGAAAGCGGAAACTGTTGACGGTAAGGACAAAATTATCTGGAGCATTAAAGAAGGCAGAGGGGAAATTTCCGAAAATGGATTATTTACTGCTCCGTCAGATGCTTCGGAAGGCGAGGTTTACGCAATAAAAGCCGAATGTGCTTCGGATAACACAGCTTATAACATTTGTATTGTTACAATAATTTAAAGGTCTAATCTTGAGAAGGGATTATAATTATGAAACATTTAAAAAAAGCGATATGTCTTTTAACATCGGCGGTTCTTGCTTTATCTTCGTTTGCTCTTTCAGGCAGTCTTACAGCTTTTGCCGAAAGCGACAATGAAAAAGCTCCGGAAATTTCGAGCGTAGGCGATTATCTTTCATACTATAATTCCGTATGCAATGAAAAAAGAGCTGAAAATACAATTTCCCTTTCATATTCTTCTGCTATAGAGCGGAGCGGTCAAACTTACGGATATAACGGAACCGAATATCCTGTAATCAATGAAACCGATAATTTTCTTGAATGGAATTTTAATGTTGAAAGCGAAGCCGTCTACAGCTTGGGAATTTCTTATATTCCATTAAAATCCGACAATGGGAATGATATTACTTTTTCTTTTTTGACCGACGGCGGATTTGCTTATACTGACTGTAAATCATTTACACTTCGAAGAATGTATAAAAACCTTACCGATAAAATCGCAACTTCAAAAAACGGCGACGATATCAAACCTGAGCAGGTTCAGGTGGAAAATCTTATTACAGCGGATATTTATGATATGGAAGGAATGTTTTCCGAGCCGTATCTGTTAAAGCTTTCGAAAGGCAATCATTCGATAAGGTTAGAGCATTATGACGGTGATTTTGCTGTCAGCGAAATATCCCTTAAAGCCGAAAAGAAAGCATTATCATATTCTGATTATATTAAACAGTTTTCAAACCTTAATATAAAGGGCGAGACAGAAATCCTGCAGGCTGAAAAAGCCGTTCTTAAAAACAGCTCTGTATTATATCCAACCTATGACAATTCAACATGTGAGGTAACGCCGAATAGCTGCAGCAATGTTAAGCTCAATACTATAGGTCAGGAAAACTGGAATATAAACGGTCAGACAATTTATTGGGAAGTGCCTGTTAAAAAAGAAGGTCTTTATAAAATAAGCTTTCATGCAAATCAGGATTTCAAACCCAGCCTTGATTCTTACAGAACCTTGACGGTAAACGGAGAAGTGCCTTTTAAGGAAGCGGAAAGTATTGCTTTTTCAAGCTTGGGAGGCTGGTACAACAAAACCTTCGGAGACGATAAACCTTATCTTCTCCATTTAAAACAGGGCGACATTCTCGGACTTACGGTCACAACCGGAGAAATGAGTAAAATCATAAGAGAATTAAGATCAACTGTTTTAAATCTTAATAAGGTTTATCGCTCAGTGGTAACAATAACCGGCAGCAGCCCCGATAAATATCAGGATTACTCTCTTGAAAAAAGACTGCCGAATCTTGCAGACGATTTAAACGAAAATATTGCCGCGCTTAAAAATACGGAGAAAGAAATCGTTAAGATTCTCGGAACTACAGGCGGTCAAACTTCAATTATTAAAAGAGTATATCAGGATCTCGGTACGCTCGCATCGGATACTTACTATGTTCCGCAGAATATAGGACTTTTAAGCGGAGCTATAGAAGATTTGGGAAGCATAGTTACAACTATTTCAGAACAGCCGTTAGAGCTTGACAGTATTTCATTTACCCCTTCCGATGAAAAAATTGTAGAAATAAAGAAAAATTTCTTTGAAAAATTAGTTTTCAATTTAAAAAGATTTGTTTACTCATTCAAAAACGATAATAATGAAAATAATAAATCCTCGGCAAAAACAATAAAGGTTTGGGCGGCGACAGGCAGAGATCAGGCTCAGATTCTTGAAAATATGATTAACGATACTTTTGAAGAAAAATACGGAATAAATGTTGAGCTTAGTCTTGTTGGCTCCGGAACCAATCTTAAAGAGGCTACGATTGCGGGAAAAGGACCTGATGTTTCTTTAATGATTGATCAAAAAACTCCTATTGAGCTGGCAGTCAGGGGTGCGCTCGTTGATTTGTCAAAATATGACTTTTCTCAAATCAAAGGCGAAATAGAAGCCTCGGCTTGGAAACCGTTTGAGTATAACGGAGGGGTTTACGCCGTTCCGGAAACTCAGGTCTTTAATGTAATGTTTTACAGAACCGATGTTTTTAAGTCACTGAATCTTCAGCCGCCTAAAACTTGGGAAGAATTTTACAGTACTCTTGAAATATTGCAGAGAAATAACCTTGAGGTCGGTATTCAGGAAGTTGATTCCGGTAATGCAGGTGTTTCGGCAGGTATAGCAACCTTTAATATGTTCCTTTTCCAGAACGGCGGAGATTATTTTAACAAAAATTTCTCAAAGACAAGGTTTGACGAGGAAGCGGCATACAAATCGTTTTCCGATTGGATAAATCTTTATAAAAAATATAAGTTAGACCGAGATTTCAACTTCTTCAACAGATTCAGAAACGGCGAAATGCCGCTTGCTATTTCGGGTTACAGTTCATATTTCCAGTTAAAAGGAGCAGCTCCGGAAATAAACGGTCTCTGGTCCTTTGCTGAGGTACCCGGAACTGTAAAAAGCGACGGAACAATTGACCGCTCTCAGTCTTCAACGGTGACCGGCTCGGTAATCTTAAAGGGAGCAGAAAAAAGAGGAGTTGTCAAAGAAGCGGTTGAGTTTGTCAAATGGTGGACCTCTTCTCAAAGTCAGACACGTTACGGAGACGAGCTTGAAGCAAGTCTCGGTATAACAGCGCGTTATACACCGGCAAACAAGGTTGCACTTAACAGTCTCGGATGGACCAAAGAGGAAAAAGCAGTGCTTTTAAGTGCCCTTAAAAACAGCAAAAATACAAATGAAATCCCGGGCAGTTATATGATTTCAAGATCACTTACAAATGCAATGCGTTCGGTGCTTGACGATACTTATACGGCTCGCAGAGCACTTATAGTTTATAACTATGATATGAATAACGAAATAACAAGAAAAAGAAATGAATTCGGGATAAAGTGAGATGGCAGATATGAAAAAAATTCAGATTACCGGTAAGACGCGAATAAAGCTTGCGTACTATTCTATGCTCGCACCCTTCCTTATCGCATTTTTACTTTTTATGGTTATTCCGATAATTTCGGCAATTGTTTTAAGCTTTACTGATTTTAATATGCTTCAATGGCCGCATTTTGTGGGATTCAGTAATTATACCCGTATGTTTACTGAAGATGAAATCTTTATGAAAGCTCTCAGCAATACTTTAATAATGGCGCTAATTGTCGGTCCTGTTGGATACATTTTGAGCTTTGTAACGGCTTGGCTTATAAACGAGCTCAATCACACTGCTAAAACAATAGTTACCTTCATGGTTTATTCGCCTGCGCTTGCAGGAAATGTATATTTTATCTGGAAATACATTTTTTCTGCCGATGAACGCGGATTTTTAAATAACCTTTTAATAAATCTCGGCGTGACAAGCGAGCCCATTGCGTGGCTTTCCGATACGAGATATATGATGGGTGCGGTGATAGTGGTTTCATTGTGGATGAGCTTCGGTGTAGGATTTCTTTCGTTCATTGCAGCTCTTAAAGCTCTTGACAGAAGCTACTATGAGGCGGCAGCTATAGACGGACTTAAAAACAGGTGGCAGGAGCTTTATTATGTAACTTTTCCTCAGCTCGGCCCACAGCTTTTGTTCGGCGCGATACTTTCTATATCATCTGCTTTTGCTACGGGAGCGGTCAATAATGAACTTACGGGTTTTCCGAGTACAAATTATACAACCCATACGCTTCTTCTGCACATAATTGATTACGGCTCTTCAAGATATGAAATGGGTTATGCTTCGGCGTTGGCAGTAATTTTATTCTTGCTTATGCTTCTTTCGTGGAAATTTATTCAAAAGCTGCTCAGCAGTTTTACTGATTAAGGAGGGATGAACTTTTATGCAGAGTGCGGTTAAATTTAAAAAAATAAAATTTTTTAAATATAATCCTAAGAAAAGGCTTTCAAGGTCACGTTTCGGAAATTTAATGGTTTTAATATGTTTGGCTCTCTTTTCGGCTTTTATGATTTTGCCGATGGTTTATGCAGTAGTTCAGTCCTTAAAGCCTATGGAAGAAATATTTGCTTTCCCTCCGAAATTTTATGTTAGAAATCCAACATTTGATAACTTTAAGCAAATGTTTAAGCTTGCGAATAATCTTACGGTGCCGTTTTTAAGATATCTCAGTAACAGTCTTTTTGTAGCTGTTGTTACAACCGCACTTTATGTTGTAGTTGCCAGTCTTGCGGCTTATCCTTTGGCAAAGGCAAAATACAAGGGAGTAAGGATTATTTCCAGACTTATAGTTGTTGCTATGCTTTTTAGGGGAGAGGTTACTGCAATTCCGAGATATATAATAATTGCTAAGCTCGGAATGATAGATACATATTGGTCGATAATAATACCTGCTTTATCGGCAACAATGGGAGTTTATCTTGTTCAGCAGTTTATTGTAACGGCTGTTCCGGACTCAACCTTGGAGGCGGCAAGGATTGACGGTGCCGGAGAATACAGAATATTCTTTTCTATTGTTCTTCCGAGTATTAAACCTGCAATTCTTACGATGATTATTTTTACCTTCCAAGGAATATGGAATGATACCGGAACAAACTTTATTTTCAGTGAAAGCTTAAAACAGCTTCCTGCGGTTCTTTCTTCAATTTCAACAGGCGGTTTAGCGAGATCCGGTGCGTCTGCCGCGGTAAGCGTAGTTTTAATGATTCCTCCGATATTAGTATTCCTTTATTCTCAGAGTTCAATTATGGATACTATGTCACATTCGGGATTAAAGTAATCTGAAAGGAGTTTAAAAATGAATTACAGAAAAAGTTATTTCAAAAAAGCGATTTCTTATCTTTGCGCGGCTGTCTTGTGCGTTTCGGTTGCTTTTCCGGTATTTCAGTCGGTTAAAGCGGAAAATGCATACAACCTTGATACTGCTTCTATTTCCGATAAAAGCAGCATCAAGATGAAAGAAGTTTTTGAAGATAATATTCTTAAAAATATGCTTCCTGTATCGGCACTTGAGGCAAACGGAATTGATAATTTGAGGACTTATAATGACGGGTGTAAGGATTATGATAATTATCTGAAGGCTCTTACCGATGCCGACGGCGGCAGCATAAGAATTGCCAACGGTAACGGAGCAACCCTTATTTATGAGTTTGAAAAGAGAATAAAGCTTAATAAATTTGCCGTAGTTTTGGGAAGTGTCGGAACAGGCAGAGAAATAAGCTATGAAATATATGTTTCGGATGAAAAAGAAACATTATTTAAATCAAGCACTCCCGTATTTTCGTGGAATGCCGAGAATAACACTTCGTCTGTAGGACAGATTGTTTCTTTTAAATCAGGAAACGAGCCGAAGGGGAAGTTTTTCGGCATTAAAATAATAAAGACCTATACTACCGATACAAACTCGAAAACAACCGCGAGAATAAGCGAAATAGGAGCATGGGGAGATGAAATTCAGAATTTTGACCTTGATACTACAAGTATAGCAGGTCCGAGCTCGGTTCCTGAGCTTTTTAAAGACAGCCTTATAAAAAATGCTTTACCGATAACGGCAAAAGATAAGGATAATAAGGATATTGTATTTGTAAGAGATTCGGGAAGCGGCGATTATGAAAATCAGGCGGCAATCCTTACTGACGAAACTTCCGACACCGTAAAGCTTGAAAATGCTGAGAATTCATATCTTACTTATCAGCTGAACGGTAAATTTACCTTAAGTAAATTTGCCATTGCTCAAGGTAAAAGCGGAGGAAACGAAATAAGCTATGAGGTTTATGCCGCTTCTGATAAAAAAGATTTGTATAAATCTTCAAATCTGGCTTTTTCGTGGATAGCTTCTAACAATACTGAATCAAAAGGGCAGATAGTTTCCTTCGGATATAATAAGCCGCAGGGCAAATATTTGGGAATTAAAATTACTTCTGTTAATACAGGAATCGGAAATTATAAGGACGCTTATTTATCAGGTATAGCAGTCTGGGGAATTGAGTCGTCAAAAATAAATGAAGATGTCAGAACGATATCAAGCTATGGCTCTGTAAAAAAAGAATTCGCAAACAGCATAATAGGCGGACTTACTCCTTTTTCAAAGAAAAAAGCCGACGGAATTCGTGAGGACTTCTATATCGGTAAGGTCGACGGAGATTTCACAGGAATAGAAGATAATCTTTGGAAGGCTCTTACAGACGGTGAAAACACCAGAGTTTTAATAAGCGACGCTAAAGACGCAACATTGGTTTATAAACTGAATAACAGAGCAAGATTTGAAAAATTTGCTTTTGCTCAAGGCGATGTCGGAAGTGAAATCGAAGTAAGCTATGATGTTTTTGCTTCTGACGATACAGATGATCTGTTTACGGATGAACACAAGTTTTATTCTTATGACGCAAGGGATGAAAAAAACAAAGAGTCATACGGTCAGATTGTAACCTTCAATTATGATAATCCCGTAGGAAAATATCTCGGAATTAAATTTACAAATGTTCCAAAGGGCAAATATAACAATAACTCAGCGGCAAAAATTGCCGAAATCGGTTTGTGGGGAACTTCTGTCAGAGAAAAATATGATCTTGATATAGATTCTGTTTCTTCCGCGGAAGAGCTTGATATGCTCGGACTCGAGTTTATGAATATCAATAAGTATAATGAAACCTTAGATTCGGCTTTTTATGAGTTTGATTCTTATTATAAGCTTAAAAGCTTTGCTGTTTTAAATGAAAAAAATATAAGCTATGAGCTTTATATAAGCGAGGATAGAGATAATTCGGACGCCGCTCAAATGATTATGAGCTATGATTCCGCAAATTATCCTTCCTCTAAAGGTCAGCTTATTTCCTTTGCGGTAGATAAGCCGATAGGAAAGTATTTCATTATAAAGGTTAAAAACGGGGCGTTGTCCGATATTACAAGGTTCGGTCTTGTCGGGCAAAAGCTTAAAACTTATTCGGAAAATCAGGATTTCTTAAATCCGTATAACACTGACTTTTTTAAGGACAAAAACCTTTTGGCAGGAATGAATCCGATAAGTGCCGTTCATGCTGACGGAACGGATTTTGCGGCAATCAAATCTTGGTCTTCAAATCTCACAGATAGAAAAAACTCTGTTTCAAGTGCTGTTCCTTCGGACGCAAGAGGAGCAAAAATAACATATAAATTTATTTCCAATGTAACTGTCGATACCTTTGCTTTATGGCAGGGCAATCCGAAGTATAATCTCGGGGTAAGCTATCAGATCTATTTCTCATCCTCTCTTGATAATCTTTATACTGCCGAAAAAATGATTTATTCTTATGATGCTAATATCAATAAATCTTCAAACGGTCAGATGGTTGATTTCCTTTACGGTAAGCCTCACGGACAGTACCTCGGAATACTTATTACCGGTACCTGCACCGATAACTGCGGCGGAAAAGGTCAGGCACACAATGCTGCAAGAATATCTGAAATCGCAGTTTGCGGAAGCTATGATTTTACCGATATGTTTGCCGCGGTAAACCGAGATAAAACTCAGTCTGATATAAAATCCATGGCTGAGGAAAGCAGCGGAAATCTTCTTTCGGGTTCAAAAGAGCTTGAAAATACGGGAATTGATACTTCCGTTATAACCGATGCGGATATAAACACTTCGCTTTCGGTTTCATCGGCAGAAAAAACAAGAATGTCATTTGAGCTTACCCGCTCTGCTAATATCAAGGCATTCCTTTTGGCAGCCGGAAGTAAAATTTCATCTTATAATGTTTATGTTTCAAGCGATTATGAAAATCTTTATCAAAAGGATAATTGGGTGTTGCATTACGAACCTAAGGATGCAAACGATCTTATCCAGTATTATTCCTTTGAAAAGAATGTTGTCAGATATATAGGAATAGAAATTGCTGACAGCTCTGCCTCAATTGCGGAAATCGGAATTTACGGCGATTGGTTACCGTACATAATTTCTTATCCTGATTCGGGAATTACTGCAACTAACTGGGGCGATTCAAATATTCTTAAAGGTCATGAACCGATTTTGTCTTATCTTAACGGTTCTTCCGCATCTCTTCCTTCAAAATTCCATTATTCAAGCTGGACTGACGAAAAGGTAGGAAATAATGACCACATCGATCTCAGTAACGGTAAGAAATACGGAATTTCAATTACCTTCCCGTTAGGAAAAAGATATATTATAAATAAATTTGCGCTTTATAATCATAGGACCATAGTCCTTGATGAATATGAGATTTATATAGGAAATTCAAGAAGCACGCTTTATAATAACAAAAATCTTGTTGCCACCTATAAAAACGATAATGATTCATGGGCACAGATAATTACTCTTGCCGATGCCGATAAGAGAACGGGAAAATATATAGGATTCAGGTTCGTGACAGCCAATAAGCTTTCAAATGATACCTTAAGACTCAGCGAGATAGTTGCCTGCGGCGAGGAATATATTCCTAAACCCGATAATCTTTCGGATCTTGCAATGATTTCCGCATTCAACACCGAAGGCGGAAAGACAACAGAGTTTGATAATAAAGAGCTTTCTGTTGAGCAAAAGAATAAGCTTGTAGATATAAATAATGATGAAACCGTAGTTCTTAAATCTAACGGAACAAAGAGTCTTGTAGTTGACCTGACATCTTCAATGCAGATAGATAAGCTTAAAATTGCTTTTTCAAACAGCAAAGTCAAGCAGTTTAAGGTTTATACCGGTGAATATAAACGCGATTTATGGATTGACCCGAAACTAAGCTGCACTTATAACAGAGAAGAGAATAATTCTGATAAAATCGTTGAGATCCCGGTTGATTTTAAAGCAAGATTTATAAGGATTGAGTTTACTGATACGGGAAACGACAAAAATGTTTCGCTTAAATATTTGTCCTGTATCGGTCTTGATGACCAGTCTCTTGAAAACGATAATCTGCTTTACGGTATGAATCAGGAAAACATAACAGTTTATGTTTCCAATAATTCAAGCGGAGAATATCAGGAGGTTTCAAATCACTATTACAGAAGATATCTTGTAGACGGAGCTTTATCTTACGGTTCATCTGTTTGGGGAGCAAAATATGATACCGAGTCTTTAAATCTTGTATTTAAATTCAATAACCCGCAATTCCTCAATAAAGTAGTAATGCACCTTTTCGATGATGACCATTACAGAGTTAAGGATTGTGAAGTTTATCTCGGGAAAAGCTTGACAGAGTTAATGTCAATGTCTAATAAGCCTGTAGCAAATTATATTCGAAAAGACGGTGACGGGGTTGCCGAAGAGCTTGAAATAAAATTCGCTTCTCAGGAAACAAATTATTTAAGATTGCGTTTTAAAGATGCCTGCGATACTTATGTTTCTCCCGATACTATAATGGCCGTAATGACCGAAGTAGAAGCCTTCGGAGTTGAAAGCTATTATGATATTTCCGAGGAAGAAAAGAAAAATAAAGTTGCTGCGCAATTTACCGACCCTGCAACAGGCTTTAAGTTTGAAATTTTAAAGCTTAATGAAAATGATATTTATCGCGACCTTATCAGCATGCAGGTAAAAAAGACCTCGCTGTCCACGGCTGAAAAGAAAGCTATTCGTGAAAACGGTGCTTTGGAAACCAATGAAAACTACAGACTTAATCTTGTAAATTATCTCAATCAGTATGTTGAAGATTTTGAGGGAAGAACAATAAGAGTAAGCGTGCCTTCAAACACTTCAGAACTTGTTTATCTGGCAGGATATGATTTGGATGAGTTCACTCTTCTTAACGCCCATTATGAGGGTAACTTCCTTGTATATGAATTTACTGAGGAATCTCCGAATCTTCTGTTCTCCATAGTCAAAGAATCAGACAGCTTTGACGATGAAGATTATGAAGACGAGGATTATGACGATGAGGATTATGACGAAGAGGACGAAGAAGAGCCGGATGAGTATTATGATGATGGCGATTATGACGATCCTTCAAACGGAGGCAAAAAGGTAAGAATCAGAAAAGTCACCTCACTTAATATGCCGTTGATTATCGCTCTCGGCGCCGGTGCGTTGGTTGTTATCGGAGGAGGTGTTACGGCTGCAGTAATCTTAATTAAAAAACGCAAAAAAATCAAATAATAAATTTTTGGAGGTATTAAAAAATATGAAACGCTTTTTAGCAATGCTTTTATGCTTGGTTACAGTGTTTACACTTGCCGGCTGCAGTCTTAGCAAAACTGAGTATTACAGTGATTATACTGACGGCGACACTACTCAGAACTCAAGCAAGGGAAATTCAGCTAAAGACAATAAGGATAACTCTTCAGGCGGTTCAACCGGCGGAGATATCAAAACCGATATAAAAGGGGCTGTCGGAGGACAGACAGATGCCAATGCGGCAGCTTGGGGAATCAAAACAGATAAAAAAGGAATTGAGAAGAAAGTAAATCTTAAGGGTAAAACCGTAAAGATGGCAGTTTTCAATACCGCAAGATATACTTCTTCATCATTTCAGAGAGCTGTTAAATCATTTGAAAAGAAATACGGCTGTACTGTAAAAATAGATAAATTCACTTTCGGCGAAGAGTATATGACAGCTGTCAGAAACTCCGTTGCTTCAGGTAAGCCTTACGATATTTCTTTCATTCACGGTTCGGAATTTTATAATGCTATAGCGTCCAATGTTTATCAGCCGCTTAATAATAATCTTACAACTGCTGATCTCTTAAATGAGTCTACCCTTAAAGGCATTGACCTTAATAAGTCGGTTGAATGCAGCTGGAACGGTAAGATCTACGGCGTAACAAATTATTCGGGCGTTAATCCGCTTACTATTTTCTATAATAAGAAGAAATTTTCTCAGGCAGGCTTAGAGGATCCCCGTGAGCTTTATAATGCCGGCAAATGGACTTGGGATAAATTTATTCAGCTCGGTCTGCAGGTTACCGATACTTCTAAGAGTACTTATTTCGGACAGGCAAATTTCTATAATACGGCAGTTGTTTCTTCTTTTGGCGGCGCAACTATTGATTGGTCTTCAGGAACGCCTGTTGCAAATCTTAATAACGAAAGTCTTATTCAGGGATATAAGCTTGTTCAGTCGCTTGTAAGAGGTGCAAATCAGGTTATCAAGCTTCGCGGCGGCGAGGACCAGCTTGAAGATTTCTGCAACGGCAATTCTTTTGTTTATCTTGAGGAGTCCGACCGTTATATTACCATAATGAATAAGATGTCAACTCTTACCGCATTTGCTAAGAAAAAAGCAAACCTAGGTATTGTTCCGCTTCCTCTCGGCGGCGGCAATACACATTATCCGACAGGTTGGATTGAGGTTTGCGCGTCTCCTAAGGGCAGCGATGCAAATATTGCTGTAGCTTGGATGAAGTTCTATTCTTCCTATAAAGACCCTGTTAAGGATAAAACTACATTTTCATCCGAGGATCAGACCCTTATCAATAATCTTCTTAAGGATATTCTCCCCAGCCGCTGCGGATTCAGCGACGCTTCGGTAGGCGCTTCTCAGCTTGAAGGAAGAATTATAGATGAAATAGTACGCGGAGGCGATATTTCTCAGTGCATTTCAAAATATCAGCCGCAGTTCCAGTCTTGTATAAATTCAACACTTGAACAGCTTAAGAAAATAGGATAAACATTTGGAATTGCTCTTCCGGCAGAAAATTGTTTTCTGCCGGATTCGGCGTAAAACTTTGGAGAAAATATGAAAAAAATTTCTTATGATATTTACAGAAAAAAATTGAACGGCTGCTTTATGGGAAAGGTTATAGGCGGAACCGTCGGTATGCCTTTTGAGGGTAAGCGGTCAACCAGAAATATTTCTTATTATGAACCCGTTCCTACAGAAATGGTTGCAAACGACGACCTTGATTTGCAGGTAGTCTGGCTTGAAGGAATAAGGCAGTTTGGGCTTCCGATCAACAGACGCCACCTTTGCGATGCTTGGGTTAAGCACGTCCATTATGCTTTCGATGAATACGGAATGGCGCTTAGAAATATTAAATCGGGAGTTTATGCTCCGCTTTCAGGTCAGTTCAATAATGTATTCTATTCCGGAATGGGCTCGGCAATAAGAACCGAAATCTGGGCTGCTGCCGCTCCGTGTAATCCTGAGCTTGCCGTTCATTTTGCAACGGAGGACGCTTGCGTTGACCATACAAAAGACGGGCTTTATGCTTCAAGATTTATAGCGGCAATAGAAAGTAAGGCTTTTGAAACGGGAGACTTCGATATACTTATAAAAACCGGACTTTCTTTTATTCCCGATAACTCAAGACTTTCAAACGGAATTAAAGATACGATCAATTGGTGGAAAGAATCGGGCGATATGCTTGAGGTAAGAAAAAAATTCCTTGAAAAATATGAGGTTGTCAATTGGACCGATGTTACTATCAATTTGAGCTTTATCGTTTTGGCATGGCTCGCAGGAGACGGCGATTTCGGAAAATGTATCTGCGCCGCTTCTAATCTCGGATTTGATACAGACTGTACTTCCGGTACACTGGGGGCAATATTAGGAATTATAAATCCTGAAAGTATTGAAGAAAAATGGGTAAAGCCGATAGGAAATCAGCTTGTTTTATCGGACGCCATTATCGGAATGCACGATATAACAACTATTGATGTTATGTGCGATAAAATCGTGTCCTTAGCAAGAGATGTACAAAATTTCTATAAAACAGAAATTGAAATTGAAAACGCTCCGAATTTTTATCCGCCGCTTAATTGTTGGACGCAAAACAGCGATATTATTAAAAATCTTGATTTTAATTCGGAATTTTCACTGTTTTCCATCTCACCTGTTGTAATGAATTTAAAATATCCGAAAGGCGTTGTTTTGATAAAGTCGAAGCCTGAGGAATTTGTGCTTAATGTTATAAATCCCGCAAAGAATACCCTAAAAGGAAAAATTAACTTGACAGTACCCGACAGCTGGAAAACAACAGAGAATAAGTTTGAATTCGAATTAAAGGCAGGGGAATCGGCTGATTTTAAGTTTATATTAAGTGCATGCGAAATTGGATATTATCCTGCTTTTAACGAGCTTACATTTTCGGTTGAGATAAACGGTCTTTTGTTTCAGACTTCCGCAGGTGTTCCTCAGGCACTTCCATGGCTTAAAGCCGAAAGGAACTTTGAAGTTGATGCATGCCCTGATACAGAGGACTTCAAAAATGCAAAAGAGGTTTATTCTCAGTCTTTCATTCAGAAGGTTGAAAAAGGCGAGTTTATTTTCGCGATTGATTTTAAGCTTCATAATGATTTCAATATAAATCTTGTTCCGCAGGGTCTTCCGGCAAAATTATGGATTGACGGAGAAAAGCTTACCGAGCATGACGGTAAATTTTATACTCCTTCCGCCCATAGATTTGAATGCTCGGTTCAAAAAGAACTGAAAACAGGCTGGCACAGAGCCGTTATTGCCGCAAAAAACGAAACTGAAGAGTTTAAAGAGCTGTTTTTTGCAATAGGCAATATGGCAGGAAAAACATGGCTTGATCAGGTTGAATGGAGAAAATCCGATTTCGGCAAGCGGTGAAGAAATGATTAAAATATCAAATTCTTCGGCAAAAGCTGAAATTTCAGAAATCGGTGCAGAGCTTAAAAGCCTTGTGATAAATTCTCAGGAATTTATTTATCAGCCTTTCGGGAAATGGTGGCAGGAAAGCTCCCCTGTGCTTTTCCCGACTGTCGGACCTATGCCCGATAATAAGCTTGAATTCAAAAATAAAACATATAATATTGATTTTCACGGCTTTGCTAAATCTTCGGTATTTTCTGTTGAAAATAAAACAGAGGACAGCGTAGTATTTAAGCTTTCTTCAAATGAAATCACCCTTAAAAGTTATCCTTTTAATTTTGTTCTCCTTATACAATACACCTTAATTAAAGAAGGCATTGAAATCCGATTTTGCATAGAAAATAAAGATATGCAGAATTTGTATTTCGGTCTCGGTCTTCATACGGGATATAAGCTTTTCGGTGATATCAATGAAGCTGAAATTATATTTGAAACAGAAGAAAATGAGTATACTGTTGACAGCAATGACGCACAATTGAATGCTTCGCCTCTTATAAATAAAAACAAATTGTCATTAAGTGATAAGCTGTTTGAAAAGGGCGCAGTTACATTCAGTAATCTTAAATCAAAAAAATGTATTTTTGAAAATCAAGGAAAAAAGCTTGAGATCGATTTCTCGGATTTTCCCTGTTTGACGCTTTGGAAACAACCAAGCGCCCCCTTTCTTTGTATTGAGCCGTGGAGCTATAAAAGCGGTCATTATATATTTGAAAGGGATATAGAAAAAATAGACGGAATGACATGCTTGCAGCCTGAGTGCAAAAAGGATTTCCGTTTAGAAATTAAAAAATTATAAAGGAGAAAAAGTATGAAAAAGCGAATTATTTCCTGTATCTTGGCTTTAGCGCTTTTGCTCGGAAGTGTTTCCGCATTGCAGCTTATAGCCGAAACGCCGGAAACAGGCAAGAAAAGCTTAAAGGTACTTACAATCGGCTGCAGCTTCGGCGTAGACGGAAATCAGTACTTTTATGATGTGGCAAAAAGCGCAGGCTATGACGCAACAATCGCATATACCTATATAGGCGGTGCGGAATTTGAGGATTACCTGTTGCGAATTCACAATGATCCTACATATTGTAATGACCATGTGAAAGTGTATAACAATCAGGATCCGATTTATAATGAAAATTCCGATCTTTCAAACGGAAATTGGGAAACATGGGTTTATAAGGAAACAGATAATGAAACCTTGAATCTTAAATCCGGCTGGTATAGATTGGCATTGACAGATAAAACAAAGACTGTCGGCGGAGCCGAGAAAGAAATCGGAGCAATATATAAAAAGGGAGAAAGCACCCCTGTTTACTATTTTTACACCGATACTCCGGCTAACAGCGCCGTTCAGTATTACATTTCAAAAACTGCTGACGGCGAGTATACTCAGGACTTATCGGGAAATGAAGAAGGAACGGTTTCTTATTTCATTTCAACTCAAAGTGAGCGCGCGGATAAGGTTAAAAACGCAATCGGAAAGGAAGATTGGGATTATATCGTTCTTCAAAGCGGCGAGGATAGACAGGGTTATGAAAATATAGCCTTCTTAAAGGAAATGTATGCTTATTTCAAGAAAATCGCTGCGGAAAACAATAATGATGATGTCAAAATTGCTTATCACATGACATGGGAATATCCTTCGGTAGGCGTTTATACTTGGCCTCAGGACAGAGCGGAAAAAGACGGAACCGTTGTTAAGGATTCAAACGGCAATAATATTATTGACCAGTTTGCCGCTTACCCCTCGGTAGTTCAGTATATGGACGGTTATTCAGGCGGTCGCCCGAATTATGAAAATATGGATATTCTTGAAAAATACAATCCTGACGATATGTATAATGCTATCGTAAAACAGGGTGAAGAAATTCAGAATCTTAATGAAGGACTTACTGATAATACCGAGAATTATTTCAATATTAAGGGAAGCACCACTTCAAAAAGTGCCTCTGAATATAACAATTATCTTACTAACGAATACGGCAGCGATGTTAATGTCAATGATATAACCGTTATTCCCAGCGGAACCTCGGTTCATAATATCAAGACAATTAAATGGTTCAAGGAAAATCATGAAAACGCTCTTTACAGAGACTGTATTCACATGAACCTTTATTTCGGAAGATATGTTGCAGCTATGACATTCTTCAAAACTCTTACCGGCGATTCTCTTGATAATGTCAAGACAAATATTATTCACGGCTCATGGCTTAAAATCGCTAAAGCCGCAGTAAATGCCGCTTGCGAAAATAAGTTTTCCGCAACTAATCTTAACTCTCAGTTCCCTGTAGAAGACGAGGGTGTTGATACATCTGTTTATACAGAGATCGAAAACAAAGCAACAAATTGTGAATGGGATGCAAAAAACAATTTAAGTAATTTTTCAACAAGTGTAATCAACGGAAAAGAGCCCGTTTATTCCGAAGGCTATTATCTTCCTAATTTAAAGACGGACGATAATGATTTCAATTCGGAGCATAGAGGAAAAACCTCGGCTATTAAGGCGCTTACAGATGCAACCGCTATGCAAATTCTTTTTGATGTTCAGTACCCTTCATATCAGTCAAGAGCTTATACAGGTTTGGGAGTAAGACTTGTTTATGACTTGACAGGCTCGGCTGATAAAAACTACTGCGTAGACAGCTTTGAATTTGTTCAGGGAAATGTAGGATATAACCTTGAAGCAAGCTATGAAATTTATGTCGGCGACGATATTGACAGACTGTTTGATTACGGTAACCGTGTTTATGCTTTTGACGCTAAATCGGCAGTGGCTGAGGCTAAAGCAAAGGCGGCAGCCGACGGTGTTACCGACGATAAAACAATCAGAACAAATTATGTTCAGAAGCTTTTCCGTCAGAAAGTAAGCATAAATAAGAAAAATGCCGATGTAAACGGAAGGTATTTCGGTATAGTTTTCACTGATTATACTACTTGGAACGACACCGAAAGAAACGAAGGCGATAATGCTACGGTTCATAGTGTTTATGCGCGCGAGCTTGGCGTATGGGGAACAGAAAAGAGTGTAAATAACACTGCCCCTGAGGCGATAGATGCTAAAAATGTAATCGTTAACGGAACTAATGTTACCGTTAAAACGCAAGACGGTTATGAATACAGTATTGACGGCATTAACTGGCAGAAATCGGGAGTGTTCGCAAACTTAGAGCCGCACACTTCATATAATCTTTATCAGCGTATTGCCGAGACAGATACTCAAATGGCCGGACCTGCCTCAGAGCCTTTGGCAATTAAAACCGAAAAGTATTCAGCAGCTGCTCCGACTTCGGCACCCGAAATTGAAAGCACCACAGACAACTCTGTTACCTTAAAGACGGTTGACGGAATGCAGTATAGCTGCGACGGCGGAAAATCGTGGCAGGACAGCAATGTTTTCTATGCTCTTGATACTAAAGAAACCTATAGCTTCTGTATGAGAGTTAAAGAAACCGAAGAAACAATGCCCAGTCTTTCAGGACCTGTTTATGAATACAGATTGAGCAAAATTTCAGGCGAAACAAGTGAAATAAAGAATATTAACAGCAATAATAACGGCTATGCAGCTGCATTTACTCAGTTTGGAAAAGATGTTGCCGATTGGTCTCAAAGCGTTTTGTTAAACAAAAAGCCTCTTGATAACAGCAGCGCTCTTATAGTAGGCAGCAATACAAGCGAAGAGATTTACGGAACTTTAACAAACGGAGCGGTCGATAATCCAAACTATGGAACAACTCTCGGTATTTCCAAAAATGGTTATATTATTTATGATTTCGGTAAACTGACAAAAATCAATAGATTTGCATTTGCTCAGGAAAATCCGTATTGGGCAGGTGAGGCTTCTTATGAGGTCTATGCAGGAATGAATAATGATGACAGCTTATTTGATTCTTCGAATTTGATTTTTAATCATGAAGCAGTAACTTTTAATTCATCAGATAAATCTCAGACATCATTTATTCAAACCATCGCATTTGATTCCGGAAAAGAACCGATTGCAAGATATATTGCCGTTAAGGTTTTAGAGGGCAATTCAAGTACTTCCGGCAAAAACTCATATCCCCGTGAAATCGGTGTTTGGGGAAATGCCTATGAAGCTAATTCCGATAAGGCAGAAGCTCCGGTTATAGAATCTTTTAAGGACGGAAAGGTTACCTTAAAAGCTGTTGAAGGTTACGAATATTCAGACGGAATTAACGGCTGGCAGTCCTCAAATGTGTTTGATGTATCTGCAGGAAAACAGTATAAGTTTTATCAGAGAATTGCCGAAAAAACAGGATATGCTCCGAGTAAGGCAAGTGACGCGGTATCTTTCGTAGTTACTACAGGTATTGAAGGAGACGCAAATGCGGACGGTAAGTTTGATATCTGCGACCTTGTTAATATCAATGAATATATAAATAAAACGGTTGAGGCTGTAAGCTCCGACGCAGATGTAAACAAAGACGGCGTAATAGACGTAAAGGATATGACAGAAGTAAGAAAACTGCTTTTAAAATAGAATTAAAGTTAAATTTTGGCTTTTAAAAGCAAAAAAGGGCTGTTTTGGAAACATTAGTATTATATTTGGAAACATTTGTGTATTATATCCAAAAACAGCCCTATGATATAATGAATATAGTCAAATTGGCAATTAAATGATTTAGGAGGAAAGAAAATGAAAAAACTCATAGCAATCATTTCAGCACTGACGATGGCAGTGTCGGTAATGTGCATCGGCGCGTCTGCCGCAAGCACACCGAGTATAAAAGTATTCGGAAACAACAGCACACCGGCAGAAAAAGGCAAAGAGACTTCTTTTGATGTAAGACTTGCGGATTTTAAAGGAATAAAGGGTATGGATGTTAAAATAACATCAGACTCTAATGCTGAATTCACCGGTATTACTTCAAAGGATATTAAGCTTACGAAGGACGATAATTTTACATTAAGTAAAAATGAAATTCATATCGTTGAGCTTAATACTGAAGATACTCTCCTTTTAAAGGTTACAGCCACTGTTGAGGCTAAGTCTGAAATCAAAGTTTCAGCTACTCTTGCCGAAAGCGGAACAACAGTTGCTCAGACCGTAGCTATAACCGGCGGAAATGTAGTTGTATCGAATAAAAAAGAAGATACAACTAAAGCGGAAACAACAGAGCTTAAGCCGTCGGCTGAAAATTACTTTATTCCTTATGGATATGTTAAGGACAGCAACGGTAAGTACATCGAAAAGGAAGCAGACGGAAGCTTTAAGAATGTTCCCGCAAATCAGAATTATAAGGAATTCCCGATTCCGACTGATGTAGTTACATTCGGTGTAAGCGAAAAGGAAAACACAACAAATATTCCTCAGTTCGGAAGCTACGGCGTTAAGGCAGCAGACAAAACATTCGGAACCTTAAGCGTAATCGGAGACTGGGATGATTTCTCAGCTTTCTATGTTAAGAATTCCGGCGTTACAATTTCCCAGCTTATGAAAGCCGTTTTAAATTATTATAACGCTAATGAGCAGGCTATGAAGGATGCAAACGCAACTCATGTCATATTTAAGTATGGCGAAGGTAAGACCAAATCCGTTAAGATTTTCAAGACCGCACAGACAAAGGTAATGTGGGAAAATACTGAACATATTCAGTATTCCTTAAGAGTTGAAGGTCTTACATCCGGCGAGCAGGTTGCAGCCGTAGGCTACAGCGTAAATAATGGCAAAACTGTTTTATCGTCCGAAATAAAGACCTATACAGCTAAGTAATTAAAGGAGGAAAAGAATATGAAAAAGAAATTTATAACACCCGAAATAGAATTTTTTAAGCTTTCCTCTGAGGACATTCTCTGTGCGTCAGACGATGTTATAAACGCAGGAGACGATAAAGGCTTTACGGGTTCAGGCGAACTTGATTTTGGTGCATAGGATAACTGATATGATAAAGAAAATTTCAGTTATACTTTTATCATTGTTAATGATAATATCCTTCTTCGGAGGCTGCAAGAAGAAAAAGAATACAGATACTCAAAAGAAGGATATAAGCTCAGAGCAGAAAACCGATACTATAGATGTCAATGAAAGCGGAGATACAGGTCTTGTTATAGATGATTTTGACCCCACAAAGGAGCCGTCAAAGGCACAGGGTTCAAAGTCAAATGTATCGAAAACCGATAATTCTTCAAAAGCTTCCTCTTCTTCTCAGTCAGGAAGTAATTCCGGTGCAAATGAGAACAGCGACACAAACAGAGACTCTATGGACGGTTGGACGCCGTGGAGATAAGTCCCTTAAAAAATTAGATTTTTTAATTCGAAATTCTGTTTTGAAAAAGGTGATAATATGAAAAAAAGAATTTTAAGTGTAATAATTGCCGTTTCCTTGATAGTTTCGGCATTATTCACCGGAAGCTTTTTCGTTTCCGGTACACCTACCGAGAATAAAGATAAAAGCTTTCATGTTTTAACTCTCGGAAACAGCTTCAGCAGAAACTCAATGTATTATTTATATGACATTGCAAAAGCCTGTGGATATACCGATATTAAAATCGGCTATCTTTATTACGGCGGCTGTGCCCTTAAATATCATTGGGAATGGGCTGATCAGACTCAAGTTGACAGTTCGTCCGAAAAGACAGGTGAGGCGAGTTATTCGTATTGGGAAAATTCGGACGGAACTTGGAAAGAAATCAATCAACTCGGAACCTCTACTGCTGCTAAGTCCGCTGATATTATAGGCGACACAACCAAAGAGTGGGATTATGTGATGCTTCAGCAGGCAAGTGAATTTGCAGGTATTGATAAGCTTGACGGCACAGACGGAGAGGCAACATTTGAGCCTTATATTGATAACCTCGTAAAATATGTAAAAAAGCTTGCTCCGAATGCTAAAATCGGATATAACATGGTTTGGTCCGATCAGAAGGATTCGGTTCGTGTTGATATAAACAACGAAAGATATTACAGTTATTATGTTGCTAAAAAATACTTAAATTCTCAGGGAGTTTATGATCCGCTTGTAATGTATAATGCAATTGCGAATATGACTAAGACGCATGTAGCGGATAAGGTTGACTTTGTAATTCCTACCGGTACAGCAGTTCAGAATTTAAGAACAAGCTATATCGGTGATAATCTTACAAACGAAGGTTATCATCTCAATGACGGTGTAGGTCAGTTCGTTGCAGGACTTACATATTTTGCAAAGCTTTCGGGGCTTGATTTAAATGATTATGCCTCTGAGCTCGAATCGCTTGCGCTTGTTCATCCTGCTTATAATCCAAATGTTATTGATGCAGTAACAAATGCTATAAACACTCCTTATAGTGTTACAAATTCTTCATTCATAACCGCTCCTGAGTTTGGCACGGTTGTAACCCTTGATAAGGATTCCATGGGCTACGGAAGAGGCGGTGCGTTTGTAGGTTCTGTTTTTGATAAAACATTTAACAGAACATCAACAAATCTTTTAACAAAGGATAATGCAGTTTCGATTATTTCCGCAAACGGAACTGATACTATTGAAACTCCGAACGGAACAGTAATGTATAACGAGCCGATGTCTGCTTTGGAAGCTCTTACCGACGGAACCTCAACCTCTCAGGTTTTAAGAGGAGCCGGCGAATCTGCAAAGGGACTTAAGCTTACTTATAAGCTTGCCAACACAGATAAAATTGCAAGAATAAACAGATTTGCTTTTGCTCAGGGAAATGTTGGATACGGAATAGAAACAAGCTATCAGGTTTATTTAGCTGACACTGTTGATGCTCTATATGATTCTGATAATATGGTTTTCGAATGGAATGCAGCTGATGATGTCAAAGCAACAAATGCCGAAGAAGCAAATGCCGAAGGCTCAACTCTTGCTTACGGTTCTTGGGGACAGATTGTTGATTTTTCTTATGTATTACCCGAGGCAAAATATTTAGGTGTCCTTTTCACGGATACCTGCACATGGGCAACAGCAAATAATTCGAATATTCAGTTTAAAGAAATCGGATTGTTCGGAGAGGTTAAAGCTCCTAACACTGATGATGCGGTTGCACCCATTTGCGATAGCTTTACAGATACTTCTGTAACTCTTAAAGCAGTTGAAGGCTATGAATATTCAAAGGACGGAATGAACTGGCAGGACAGCAATGTTTTTGAAGGGCTTCTCCAGGGAACTCCTTACACATTCTATCAGCGTATAAAAGCTACCGATACTGTTTTTGAGAGCAAAGCAGCTTCTGCAGTTATCTCAACTGATAAGGGAGCCCCTGCTGCTCCTTCTGCTCCCGAGCTGGAATCTAAAACTGAAAACTCTGTAACACTAAAACATGAGGCCGGTTATGAATACAGCATGGACGGCGAGAATTGGCAGACCTCTTCAGCCTTCTATGCGCTTAACGAAACAACAAAGTATAGCTTTTACCGCAGACTTGCAGAAACCACAAATCAAAAGGCTTCTGCTGCGAGCGCTCCGCTTGTTCTTGCATTAAGTGAGAGAACGGTTTCAGGCGAAACAAGTGAAATAAAGAATATTAACAGCAATAATAACGGCTATGCAGCTGCATTTACTCAGTTTGGAAAAGATGTTGCCGATTGGTCTCAAAGCGTTTTGTTAAACAAAAAGCCTCTTGATAACAGCAGCGCTCTTATAGTAGGCAGCAATACAAGCGAAGAGATTTACGGAACTTTAACAAACGGAGCGGTCGATAATCCAAACTATGGAACAACTCTCGGTATTTCCAAAAATGGTTATATTATTTATGATTTCGGTAAACTGACAAAAATCAATAGATTTGCATTTGCTCAGGAAAATCCGTATTGGGCAGGTGAGGCTTCTTATGAGGTCTATGCAGGAATGAATAATGATGACAGCTTATTTGATTCTTCGAATTTGATTTTTAATCATGAAGCAGTAACTTTTAATTCATCAGATAAATCTCAGACATCATTTATTCAAACCATCGCATTTGATTCCGGAAAAGAACCGATTGCAAGATATATTGCCGTTAAGGTTTTAGAGGGCAATTCAAGTACTTCCGGCAAAAACTCATATCCCCGTGAAATCGGTGTTTGGGGAAATGCGTTATCCGAACAGTCGGCACCTGAAAAACCTGAGCTTGTGAGCAAGGCTAACGGCAAAATCACCCTTAAGTATACTGAAGGATATGAGTATACCGACGGAATTAACGGTTGGCAGACTTCAAATGAATTTACCTTTGAAGCAGGCAAAACCTATACCTTCTATCAGAGAAAGGCCGCAACACAAACCGCTCTTGCGAGCGAGGCAAGCGTTGCTTTAACCGTAGAAACAATCACCGGTATTTCCGGAGACGCCAACTGCGACGGAAAAGTTAACATTTGCGACCTCGTTTATGTAAACGAATATCTTAACAAAGAAACAGCATCTATAAGCATTGACGCCGACTTAAATAATGACAATGTAGTTGACGCAAAGGATTATGCTTTATTAAAGGCTTTGCTTTTAAAATAAGTAATAATTAAAAAGGCAAAAATTGCGCGGCCTGTAATAAGGCTGCGCAATTTAACTTTAGTGTGACAGGTTCGAGTCCTGTCACACTAGGCAAGCGATAATAATCCGAACCCGCCTAAAATGGCGTATTTTCGGCGGATTTTAGCCTGTTACCTTTGCTGAGGCATAAGGAGGAAAACAAAATGGCTGAATGTAAAAAGTGCGGAAGGAAATTAAAGGCCGATGAAATCAGTCTTTATAAAAGAGTTATCGACTCGAATTCCGACAGCTTTCTTTGTCTTGATTGTATGGCTGAATATTTCGGCTGTACAACAGAATTTTTGAATAAAAAGATAGCATACTTTAAAAGTATGGGTTGCGAGCTTTTTAATCCCGATTAGTATAACAGGAGATACAAATGAAAAAAGAATTTAGGATAACTGATATAAAGGTTGAAGGAATAAAAAAACCTGTCGGGGTCGACGAGAAAAAACCGGTTTTTTCTTGGATGATTACAGGCAATGAAAAGAATATTTTTCAGGAAAGCTATAGGATAATCGTAAAATCAGGCAGTGATTTCTCGGGTGAAACAGTTTTTGACAGCAAAACCGTAAAATCTGCGAAAACAACAGGCATCGAATACCAAGGAAAAGCTCTTTGTCCCGATACGAAATATTCCTTTAAGATTGAAAGCGTTATAAACGGCAAAACAGGTGAATCGGAAATTTCCGAATTTTCAACAGGTCTTTTGGGGTCGGAAATGCAGGGGTCATGGCTCACAACAGAGGAAAACGGAAATGCAGATCCTGAGACCTGCGCTTTTGCAAGAAAGACCTTTTCGGCTTCAGATATTGACTATGCGACGCTTTTTATCTGTTCATACGGTTGGTATGAGCTTTATATAAACGGAATTAGGCCTGACAGCCGCATACTTTCCCCGTCAAAGGGAATTTATGATTATCTGATGTTTTATGAGGCTTATGATATAACAGACTTGCTTGAAAGCGGAGAAAATGCGGTTTCTCTTGTTTTAGGCGACGGCTATAATTTAAATGCAAATGTATATATGGGGAAATACAAAGGAGCAAAGCGCTTTAAAGTCTGTATAAATCTTCATAAAACAGACGGTTCGGTTGAAAGAATTGTCTCTGATGAGACATGGAAATTTACTTTAGATACGCCTTTTATATCTAACAACATTTATAACGGCGAAATTTATGACGCTTCTAAAGAAAATAAAGAATGGCTTTATAAAGGCTATGATGATTTCGAGTGGAACAGGATGTTTATTTCTCCTTTAAAAGAAAAAGCAAAGCTTTATTGCGATATCGGACCGTTTATTAAAATAAACGAAACATTAAATCCTAAAAAGATATATAAATGTAACGACGGCAGATATATATTTGATTTCGGACAGAACATGTCGGGATTTGTTAAAATAAACCTTAAAGGAGAGCGCGGAACACGGATCAGAATTAAAACTGCAGAAAGAATCAAAGAATTTGACGGCGAATATATTTTAGATACCGAAACCAACCGTGCCGCGGCTTCAACAGATACATATATTTTTTCAGGAAACGGTATAGAAAGCTACTGTCCGCATTTTACCTATCACGGATTTCGGTACGCCGAAATAACGGGACTTAAAGAGATGCCGAAAAAAGGACAGATAACAGCTTGCGTTGTCCATACAGGATCGGAAAGCTTTGCTTATTTTAAGACGGACAATGAAATGATAAACCGCATTTATAAAAATGCTCTCTGGTCGGTCCGTTCAAACAGCTTTTCTTTTCCCTCGGACTGCGCGGCGCGCGACGAGCGCACTCCGTGTCCCATGGACCTGTTCTGTTATCTTAAAACCGCAATGTATATGCGTTCGCCTGATGAATATTATCTTAGATTTTTAAAATATCTTTATTCTGATAAAAAATACGCTCCGAGATTTAATATGACATGGGACGGTTGTATGATTGCAATACCTTGGTATTATATGGCATACAATTCAAATATTATACCTGCAAAGCGTTACTATTCGAGGATGAAAGCGCTTACAATAAAATATCTGAATAAAAACAACGGTAAAATTTCGTTAGACTCCTTCGGAGACTGGTGCGCGCCAAATGAAGAGGGCGATTATCTGACATCATTTTCATCTGTAGGCGAAACGGAATATTATATGCGGATCACTGTTTGCCGAATGATGGCAGATATTGCAGAAAAGCTCGGGAAAGCCTCGGATTTCGAATTTTTTACCGAAAAAGCAATTTCGGCTGAAAATATATATAAAAAAGAGTACTTTAAAAACGGCGTTTTTTCTTCGGGAAAACAATCACCCAATTTATATGCTCTTTCGCTTAATCTTTTAAATGACACCGAAAAAACGGCAACGGCTAAACATCTTAAGGAAGAACTAGTCTTTAACGGAAAACATTTAGATGTCGGAATTTTCGGAATTTCTCATTTTATTGAAGAGCTTTCAGATTTAGATGCCGCAGATTTGGCTTTAGAATGCTTCTTAACACCCGATTATCCAAGCTTTGCAAATCAGATAAACAGAGGGGCGACCACTTTGTGGGAGCAATGGTGTGGCAAGGGTGACATGAGTTCAAACAACCACGCAATGTTTGCAGGAGCGATAAACGGATTTTATACGAGACTCGCAGGAATAGTTCCCATTAAAAACGGATTTGAAGCTGTAAAGATAAAGCCTGTTATTACAAAATATATAAAAAAATTGGATTTAAAGTTTAATTCCGTTAAAGGAAAATATGAAATAAACTATAAAATAGCTGACGGAGAATTTTTTCTGTCAGTAAATACACCTCCGAATACAAAAGCTGAAATTGAACTTCCAAGCGGTGAAATATTCAAAGTCGGCAACGGAAAATTTGAATTTAAGTGCGGCTTGTAAAGTTGAAGGATAATTATAAAAGAAAAAATATAGCAATGCCGATATAATCGGCAGAAAGGACAGAAAATGAAATTCGGACATTTTGACGACAAGGCAAAGGAATATGTAATAGAGACGCCTAAGACCCCCTATCCGTGGATTAACTATCTTGGATATAAGGACTTTTTCACAATGATATCAAACACCGCGGGCGGCTATAGCTTCTATAAGGACGCAAAGCTCAGAAGAATAACAAGATTTCGTTATAACAATGTTCCTATGGACGACGGCGGTAAGTATTTCTATATTAAAGACGGAGATACCGTCTGGAATCCGGGCTTTAAACCCACTAAGACTCCGCTTGACAAATACGAGTGCCGTCACGGTATGGGATATACCGTAATTCATGGTGAGAAAAACGGCGTTTCGGCAGACTGTACCTATTTTGTACCGATAGATACCGCTTGCGAAATACATAAGGTTGTTATTACCAATAATTCAAGCGCTCAAAAGAATTTAAAGCTCCATTCTTTTTTGGAATTCTGTCTATGGGACGGACTTGACGATCAGACAAATTTCCAAAGGAACCTTTCCGTAGGCGAGGTTGAGGTTGAGGGAAGCGTTATTTATCATAAAACCGAATACCGTGAGCGCAGAAATCATTATGCTTTTTACAGCGTGAACTCGGATATTTCCGGATTCGATACCGACCGCGAAGATTTCCTTGGAATTTATAACGGCTTTGACCGCCCCGAGACCGTTTTTGAAAAAGAACCTACAAATTCAATTGCAGTCGGCTGGGCACCTGTCGCTTCGCACTGCCTTGATGTAGTGCTGGCTCCTCAAGAGAGCAAAAGCTATGTTTTTGTTTTAGGCTATATTGAAAACGAGCAAGACAAGAAATGGACTGCTTTAAATGTTGTAAATAAAGAAAAAGCATATAAAATGATTGAAAAGTTTGATACAGCTGAAAAGGCAGACGAAGCGCTTAAAAAGCTTAAAGATTACTGGAATGAGCTTCTAAAAACCTATACGATAAAGAGCAATGACGAAAAGCTTGACAGAATGGTAAATATCTGGAATCAGTATCAGACGATGATAACCTTCAATATGTCAAGAAGCGCTTCCTATTTTGAAAGCGGAATAGGCAGAGGAATGGGCTTCAGAGACAGCAATCAGGATCTTCTCGGATTTGTTCATCTTGACCCCATAAGAGCAAGAGAAAGACTGTTAGACCTTGCCGCAACCCAGATGGCAGACGGCGGAGCATACCATCAGTATCAGCCGCTTACTAAAAAAGGCAATTCGGAAATAGGCGGGAATTTCGGCGACGACCCGATGTGGCTTGTTGCCTCCGCCGCGGCTTATATTAAGGAAACCGGTGATTTCGATGTTTTAAATGAAATTGTACCTATAGATAATAATTTATCTTTGGCGGATACCTTATTTGAGCATTTAAAGCGTTCCTTCTATCATGTAGTAAATAACCGCGGACCGCATAATTTGCCGCTTATCGGAAGAGCGGATTGGAACGATACTTTAACTCTTAACTGCCTTTCAAATACCCCTGGAGAAAGCTTTCAATGCACCGAAAACGGCGACTGTAAAACAGCCGAAAGCCTTATGATTGCAGGTCAGTTTATTTATTACGGCAGAGATTTTGTTAAGATATGTAAAATATTAGGCAAGGACGAAGAAGCCAAAGCCGCCGAAAAGCATATTTCCGATATGGAACAGGCGGTCATAAAGCACGGCTGGGACGGAGAATGGTATCTTCGTGCTTATGACCATAAGAGCAGACCGTTAGGCTCGCATAATTGCGAGGACGGAAAAATATTCATAGAGTCTCAGGCTTGGTGCTCTATGGCTCAGGTCGGTAAGGATAAAGATATGCCGATAAAAGCGCTTGACAGTGCATGGAAGTATCTTGAAACGCCTTACGGATTTGTACTTGTAGACCCGCCGTACAGCAGATTTGACCCCGAAATAGGAGAGATAGGTTCATTCCTCCCGGGTTATAAGGAAAACGGAGGAGTATTCTGCCATAACAATCCTTGGCTTGTCTGCTCCGAAACAATAGCGCGCAGGGGAGATAAGGCGTTTGAGATATATAAGAAAACAGCGCCTGCATATATAGAGGATATAAGCGAAATTCATAGGCTTGAGCCTTATGTTTATGCTCAGATGGTTGCAGGAAAGCCTGAATATGCAAAAAAACCGGGGGAAGCTAAAAACTCATTCCTTACCGGTACCGCCGCATGGAACTTTGTAGCGATATCACAGTTTATTTTAGGAATAAGACCCGATTATGACGGGCTTTTAATCGACCCGTGCTGTAATCATGATATGGAATTCACTGTTACCCGTAAATTCCGCGGAAATACGTTTATTATAAATGTTAAGAACCCGAATCATGTCTGCTACGGTGTTTCAGAAATGACAGTTGACGGCAAAAAGGTCGAAGGAAATCTTTTAAAGCCTACAGCCGCAGGCGATACGCATAATGTTGAAATTATTTTGGGAAAGTAAAAAGCGTAATCAATAGTTTTTCTGATGCATAAATACTTTTCTTACCGTCGTTACATTCATAACGGCGGTATTATTAATTTACCAAAACGAAAATCTCGGCTAAAATATGACGGTTTCTAATTTTAGCCGAGATTTTCGTTGACTTGGCGGGTATAATAAAGTATAATGTAAATGAAGAAAACTATACTCAGCCGAGGTGTATTATGGCCTATATCAACCGACATATAGAACAGCGTATCACCGAACTGTCAAAGACTTGGTCGGCAATTTTGCTTACCGGTCCGCGCCAGTCCGGCAAAACCACGATGCTAAAAAACCTTGCCGAAAAGGAAAACATCGGTCGGGAATATATTTCGCTTGACGATTTAACCGTCAGAGAAATGGCAAAAAACGATCCGAAAATGTTTTTGCAGCTTCATAAACCGCCGATGATTATCGACGAGGTTCAGTACGCACCGGAACTGTTTACCTATATTAAAATTCATGTGGATACCTATCATCATCCCGGTGATTTTTGGCTGACCGGCTCGCAGATTTTCAGCCTAATGAAAGGCGTTCAGGAGTCGTTGGCAGGCAGAGTTGCCCTTTTGCACATGTCTCCGCTTTCTCAAAGGGAAATTGTCGGCGCACAACCGCGCCCCTTTACTACCGATTTTGAGGTGCTTGCGGCGGACAGTAAAATTATAAAACCGCTCACCACGCCCGAAATGTATGAGCGTATATGGAACGGCTGTATGCCGGGGATGTTAAGCGGAGCGTATACCGACCGAAATATGTATTATTCCTCTTATCTTTCCACCTATATTGAGCGTGATGTGCGTGAGCTTTCGGGCGCGATAGACGCTTTAAAATTTGCAAAATTTATCACGGCGGTAGCCGCCCGTGCCTCTCAGCTTGTGAATTACAAAGCGATTGCCGATGACGCGGATATTGATCAGGTTACCGCAAAAGCATGGCTGCAAATTCTTGAAACCTTGGGGATTATTTTTCTGCTGCATCCGTATTCCAACAATGTTCTGAAAAGGACCATTAAAACGCCGAAGCTGTATTTTTATGATACGGGTCTTGTTTGCTATCTTACAAAATGGTCGTCGCCAGAGGTTGCCGAAAGCGGTGCCATGAGCGGAGCGTTGCTTGAAAACTT
Organism: uncultured Eubacteriales bacterium; assembly: GCA_934466515.1. Classification (GTDB taxonomy): domain Bacteria; phylum Bacillota; class Clostridia; order Oscillospirales; family Acutalibacteraceae; genus UBA737. Next base: position 251,927 of record CAKSLH010000001.1, on the reverse strand, counting down.
TACGGTGTCCGAGATTATGAAAAGCTATCAGAATGCCGGAAAAGAACCATACCTCAATTATTACCGTGACCGAGATGCGAGAGAGATTGATGTCATTATCGAAGGCGACGGCAAGTTGTGTCCGCTTGAAATTAAAAAAACAGCAACCCCCGATAAGCGAATTACCCGGGCATTTAGTTTGATAGATAAATCGCCCTTGGTGCTCGGCACCTCTGCCGTGCTCTGCATGAGCGACCGCCTCTCTGCCTTCGACAGAGAAAACCTCATCGTTCCGATTTGGATGATATAGATTTCAAAATATAAGCCGTAGATAATTCAAAAATTTTGAGGATTTGTTCGCAGTTGCAGTTTTAATCAAATAATTATGAGTGTCATTAATGAACCATTGTCATATTTTTAATCTAATATAATAAGATAAAGAAAGGAAATGATTACATGGAAAAAATTTCAGCTAAGGATATATTTAAAAAGCATAAAAAGAACAATAAAAAAGATAAAGTATTGGCTTTGCAACTGACTATGAAAGAACTACAGGAAAATTTCAATGATACACCAAAAGATAAAGAACTATATAGACTTTACATTGACTTAAAAAAGCAAAATTTCATTATTTATAATATACTGCCACAAATTTTAATCGGTGCTATGATTGGATTGGCAACCGGTATTACCGTTGGGGAAATACAAAATAATTTGATGATAGCTATTATTATTGGGGCAGTAATATTAACGGTGGGCTGTATATATGTTTTGCTTACTACTTTGTTAGTTTTTAAAATTCCCTATCAAATACTTATAGAATTTCAAATCAAATTAATAGAAGAAAAATTAGGAATAACGAAATAAGCGGATGCGGATTGAAACTTATTCAGTTTTTCACCTTTGATTGCAAAGCTTACAAAGGTGAACGACACTAAGATAAAAGATTTTGGAATGGTATCATTCACTCCAAAAAAAAAACTGCTTCGTATCAAAATTTGTAACATCTACGGCGACTAAAAAGTATGGAGAATCTATAGATAAACTATCCACCGGATGCGGCGGTTCAACACTGAACTTTGCCATATCATCCGGTGGGTAGTTTTTGCTTCTTATTTGAAGAGAATTATTATACTAAATCAATCCTTGCCATCAATAATTTCCAGTGCCTCTTCCGCCGTTAATTCGCCGCGGAGATACTGATCCCGTGCTGTGGTGGCTGCATCATTCCAAACATAAAAATCTTCATAGGTCATTCCTTTGGGTGACATATAAACTTTGCCGTCGTTGCGCTCGTAACGGCGGTACATTTTTCTTTTTACTCTGTCGTACGCTTCCACAACCCTGTCGGTGCGAACCATTCTTTTGTGTTTAAGACTCGGCGCAAGCTCTTTGCAGGTTTTCTTGTCTTTTATAATGCGGTCGCAGTACTTGGTCGCCCGGTTGGTTTTGGGAACAAAATATCTGCCGCAACATTCGCAGCGTGTGATTTTCGGCTTAGTTGATAAAAACATCATCAGTAGAAAAGTATAATAATCCGTTAGACTGCGGAAGAAATATCGGAAAGTCAGCTCTCCGCGAAAGGTCAGTTCCTGATTCAGCATAAGTTGTGAAAGAAAATAATGTTCGCCGTTTTTGTCGATAGCATTGTCGGTATAAATATTATAAAAAGTGTCGTTTACAAATAAATTAAAATCTATAACCGAGCGAAGAATTTCAGGAATCAACTTTTTCGATACTTCAATACATTTGACTGTGCCATCAAATGAGGGGACAAAGTCTTCAAGGGTTGTTCTTGTGAGCAAAGCGGCAATCGGCCAATTTTTATGCAATTCACTAAGTGTATTTTCAGTAAGCGAAATGAGCTGTTGAAAGATTTTAAAATCTTCTTCGTTCGGGTTTCCTTTGCCCTCGGTTTTGATTTTGTTTGCAAGCTCTGAAATTCTGTCGATAACCTTTGAATACGGGCCGAAATTCAGTTCTGAAAATTCTATGATCTCATCCTTAATTGCTGCAGCAGGCAACTCCTGCTCGCCCGATTTTGTGATGAGATTTCTTTTTATAATACCGTTCCTTTCCAAGGTTACATACAATCCGATTTGCGAACTTTGCAATTGCATAACTTCACCGCCTTTTGTGTAAAAGTGAAATTTATATATTTTTGTTCAAAACACCTTCTCACCCCGAAGGTGTTATTTTACATTAAAATTATATCACAGTCAGACAGAAATGAAAAGCCTGACCTTACAACTAAACAGCCTGCCGACAGGATATGAGTGGGCGGCCTTTGGCGATGACAGCAGTTTGCGAAAACTGTGCCGAGAGAGAAAGACACACTTCGGTGTGTTCCGAAAGGACTCGGCAAGCAAAGGTTTGCTCTCAACACTACACGGTCGAAAAAAGAGCGTAGGAACAATGTCGGGCGTACAGGTAAAATCTGCGGAGAAGCGAGGAAGGCTTATAAACTTTCTCTTGTAAGAAACAGTCGTTATCTGCAGTTGTAGGCATTATTTTATTGCTTGCAGCGGGGGGCAAGAGGTGCTCCTGCAAAAATAAATACGGTTCGGTTTTTCGGGAGCGGTAAAAGGTTATTTTTTTAAAGGTGGGATGTTTATAATTGTTTTAAAAGAATTCTTAAAACAAAACTGAAAAGAAAGGAGAGGATAAAATGCCAACCGAAAAAACACTGTCGCTTGTGCGGATGTCGGAAGTGCGGCTGCAAGAAGTTAAATGGCTTTGGAAACCGTATATCCCGTTCGGAAAGCTGACAATTATTCAGGGCGATCCCGGCGAGGGAAAAACAACGCTTGCTTTAAGGCTTGCCGCCGCCTGCTCTTCCGGCACGGCTTTGCCCGGTATGGAAATTGCGCAACCGTTTAATGTAATTTATCAAACAGCGGAGGACGGGCTCGGAGATACCGTTAAGCCAAGGCTTATGGATGCCGGTGCGGACGAAAGCCGAGTCCTGAATATTTGCGAAGATACCGATGCGCTTTCTCTGTCGGACGAGCGCATTGAGCAGGCGATTAAACAAACCGACGCTAAGCTGATGATCCTCGATCCGATTCAGGGGTATATCGGCGAACGCATTGATATAAACCGCGCTAATGAGATTCGCTCGGTATTAAAAAAGGTTGCTGCCGTTGCCGAGCACACAGGCTGCGCCATTGTTATGGTGGGCCACCTTAATAAATCGCAAGGTTCAAGCAGCGCTTACCGTGGCTTGGGCTCCATAGACTTCCGAGCCGCCGCGAGAAGCGTTTTGCTTGTAGGCAGACTTCGCAAGGAACCGAATGTCCGTGTAATGGTACACGATAAATCTTCGCTGGCGCCCGAGGGAAAAACCGTTGCTTTTAATCTTGGTAATGAAGAAGGGTTTTATTGGCTTGACGGTTACGGCGATATAACCGCTGAGGAATTGCTTAGCGGATTTTCGCATGATACCAAAACGGCGTTGGCGGAAAACTTGATTCGTGATCTGTTAGCCGACGGTAAAGAGGTGACGGCAGAAAAAATATTCAAAACCGCCGCCGATAAAAACATTTCACAACGCACCGTTAATGAGGCAAAGAAAAATATTAACGGTATTACCACCCGAAAGGTGGGCAAAGGCTGGGCTTGGTCGATACCCGAATAAAGATTGCAACATTGCAGAGTGTTTAATCTGCATTGTAAAAAAGCAGATGACAATGGGAGAGTGCTGCATTGTTGCATTCTTCTTTTCTGCCGTGTGTGAGGGCACTGTTTGCCCCGTGTGGCAAAGCAACGAAAAAAACGGGTAAACAATCGGCTGCGTCTTAAAAGCCGAATTTACGCCCAAAACAGGGACGGCAGAATTTCTGTTTAATTTGGTACGGCACCTTGGTGCCGTTTATTGCGAGTTTCGCCATTGTGTTACGAACCGCCGGTTTCGGCGGCCGAACCAAAGGCAGTCGGGCTAAGCCCATACCCCTATTATTTTTTAGAAAGGACTAAAACGGCAGTGGCTAAAACCGAAATTTTAAAATTCAGGGTAACACCAGAAGAAAAAGGAATCATTATCCGAAAGGCGCTGTCTTCGTACAAACTGGTCAGTAGCTATCTTAGAGACTGCGCCTTAGAAAAACCGATCATCGTGATAAACGGCGCGGACAGCATTGCCGAGGAGCTCAGGCGCATCGGCAATAATGTAAATCAAATCACCCGTGCGGTAAACGCAGGCTTTGTTACCGCGGCGGATCTTACCGAAACAAGAGAGGAGTTGAAAGCGATATGGCAATCGTTAAATTTATTACTTCGGGCTGCCCGATGAATAATATTTTTCCTTATGTAACAAGGGATGAAGCGACCGAGCAAAGACTGATCAGCGGAATTGGCTGCTCGCCCGACACGGCACTTGAAGAATTTCGCTATATAAAACAAAAGTACGGCAAAGAGGACGGCAGAAGCTACTATCACATTGTGCAATCCTTTTCGCCCGACGATAACCTAACGCCCGAAACGGCGCACGAAATAGGACTTAAATTTGCCGAGTGCTTTCCGGGGTTTCAAATTTTGGTTGCGACACATTGCAACACCGGGAACATTCACAATCACCTGATTATGAATTCGGTAAGTTACGAAAACGGCAAAAAGTTTCACCAAAGCCGCGACGGTCTTTTGCAGGTGAAAGCGTATTCCAATAAGCTCTGTCGGGAATACGGTCTTAGCGTTACCGAAGAAAAATGCAGCTACGGGAAATTGCCCGATTGGAAAAAGATGCTGCGACGGTATGCTTTGTTTGCAATTAGCAATTCCGATACCAAGGAAGAATTTATTGCGTGTATGCGTGAACATGGCTACAAGGTTAAGTGGGAGGATAAGTATAAATATATCACCTTCACCACGCCCGACAATCACATTTGCCGCGATAAAGGTTTGTTCGACGAGCGATTGCTTAAAGACAACCTTGAAGTGTATTTTGCGCTCGGCGGCATTAACAGCGAACTTTATGATGAGTATATGAGTTATGCAACGCCTGCGCATAAGGAAGGGGTGAGTATGACGGTAACAACAGGGCTAATCTCAATGCTTGGCGATTTGTTATCGATAGCGCCGCCCGAGAGCGATTATGAGCCGCACCCCGTAAAGGAACTGAGTACCGCCGAAAAGCTGCGGCTTGAAAAAATCCTCGGCAGAAAGATATCTCAGAGGTGCTTTGCTTGCTATTCAACACAAGAGGAATACGAGCAAAAAATGTCTTTAATTTTATAAGAGGGAGTGGTGAATGAAAAATTACTGTGCTAAGCGAAACGGCGTGAGCATAGTATGTATTATCAAAGAAAAGAACCGAAAGGCAGGCGACCGCACCGTGGGAAAGATTAGGCTGAACTATTCGTTCAACAATCCAAACTCGGTGGAGGACACTGCCGAAATGCTTTTAAAACTTTTTATAGAGGCAAACAAACCGAGGGTTGAAAAAGCGATAAAAACCGCTGTTCAGAGCAGCGAAAAAACAATGAGCCATTCTGCGTAAAGCAGAATGGCTTTTATAAAAAAGGTCGGCATATTCGCTGGACTTGTGAAAATGATTGTGGTATTGTGTTGTCGCAAAATATAGGAAAGGAGAAATTTTTATGAAAATAGCGGCTTACTGCCGTGTATCAACCGAAAAGGAAGATCAGTTAAATTCACTGGAAGCGCAGAAAAACTTTTTTAAGGAATACACCGACCGTTCTGGGGACAGGCTTGTAAAGCTGTATGCCGACGAGGGAATATCGGGAACAAAAATTAGAAACCGAAAGCAATTTCTTAAAATGATGACGGATGCCGAAAGCGGACTGTTCGATATGGTGGTTGTAAAAGATATTTCGCGCTTTGCGAGGAATACCGTTGACCTGCTACAGAACATAAGAAAATTAAAAGCTCTCGGCATAGAAACTCAGTTTTTAACGGCAAATATGACAAGTATGGGCAACAGCGAATTTGTGCTTACCGTGTTCGGTGCGTTAGCGCAGGAGGAAAGCGCAAACACCTCCAAGCGTGTAAAGTTCGGCAAAAAGATAAATGCCGAAAAAGGCAGAGTGCCGAACATTGTGTTCGGGTACGATAAAACGATCGGCGACTATTTTAATCTGACAATTAACAAAGCGGAGGCCGATGTGGTTCGTCGAATTTACCGATGGTATTTAAACGAGGGATACGGTGCTGCTAAAATAGCCACTATGCTGAATGCTCGGGGAATTAAAACCAAACGGGGGTGCGAGTGGTCGCAAAATGCGGTTTGCCGAATTCTTGAAAATGAGCTGTACACCGGAAAAATCGTAAACGGAAAAGAAGAGGTTTCCGACTTTCTTACCGGCAAACGCACCTTAAAAAATGAGGATGAATGGTATGTGGCGGACCGCCCCGACCTTCGCATTATCAGTGACGAGGACTTTGCCGAGGCAGGAAGGCTTAAATCGGATCGGGGCAAAAAATTTCGGGTGGATAAAGAGCGGCACAGCAATCAGCATCTTTTTTCCACGCTGATAAAATGCAAGGACTGCGGTTGGTCGTTCAGGAGAAGCGTGCGTACTTACAAAAACACCTATGTCAGGTGGGTTTGCTCAGGGCATAACAGGGGTGCAGACAGTTGCCCTAATGCCGTATCGGTTGATGAAAATGAACTAATAGAGGTTATTGAGCAGTACTTTGCGAACATACTAAAATCCAAGAAAAACGTTACCGAATATGTGGTAAACGAATTCCAAAAGGTGTACCGTGCAAAGGATGAAAATGTTGCGTACGAAAAAGAACTGCGCACAGCGATTGAAAAACTGAAACGCAACCGCCAAAAGTATATGGATATGTATACCGACGACCTTATTACCCGTGAGGAATTGAACTTGAAAATCGGCGGGGACAAGCAGGAGATGAACAGGCTGCAGGAAGAACTTAAAATGGTGGAACAGCACCTGACCAAAGGCGATCGACTGCAAATGATACTCGCCGACACCTTTAAAGAAATTGAGGATATCAGCAATTTAAGGGCAATTACCAACGCGCAGCTAAGACGGGTGATAGACAGAATAGAGGTTGACCGAAACGGAAACGTTGAGGTCTTCCTCAAACTCTTTAGAGAGTTAGGGCTTGACGAAACCGTTCGTATTTGTAACAGCCGTACATAAAGACGTTACGGTGCGGCTTAAAGATATCGACAGAGGTCTTTTTGACAATGTTAAGACTGTTCTCGAAAAAAACAAATCCGAACGCCACATAAGGGGAGGACTTGCAACAAAAAGGAAGTATTCAAAAGCATAAAACCAGCCTTTCGGTTTAAAATCGACCGAAAGGCTGGTTTTTTATAAATCAGTAAAGCTTTAAATCTATCCAAAGATTTTCGTAGTAGCTTCTGATTTTCGGGTCAATATCATGATAATACTGAACCTTTGGCATATCCTCTTTTTTAGGATACAGAATTTCATTTTTGTAGTAGCAGTAGTCCTCGTTTTCTATTACCGCCGAATTAGGGGAGGCATAGCCGATATATTCCGCATTTGCAAGGGCGATTTCAGGCTCTAAAAGAAAATTGATATAAAGCTGAGCCGCCTCTAAATGCTTAACGCTTGACGGAATGCAAACTGCGTCAACGAATATATTTGTACCCTCTTTAGGGTAATAGAAGCCTAAATCCTCGTTGTTTTCAAGCATGGTAAGATAATCGCCTGCATAATAAGGACCGATTGCCGCTTCGCCGGTTTCCATTTTGCCGTAAATCTCGTCCATAACATAGGACTGCAAAACGCTTTTTCCTTTTTTCAGCAGGTTTGCCGCCTTGTCCCAATCGGCTTTGTTTGTCGAATTGAGATCTTGACCCAATATCATTTGGGCTGTCATAAATCCGTCACGGGGATTTGAAAAATTAAGCGACATATCCTGATATTTTTTATCCCAAAGAGCCTTCCATGAATGCTCAGGCTCGCCTATAAGCGCCTTGTTATAAATAACTCCGACCATTCCGACATTAAAGGTAACCGAATATTCGTTATTTTTATCGTAAAACAGACCTTTATAATCGTCTTTAATATATTTATAGTTAGAGAGCTTGCTCACATCGAATTTTGTGAGCATATTTTCGTTTTTAAGTCGCTCTATCATATAATCGGACGGAATAATTATATCATAGGAAACACCGCCGTTTTTAAGCTGGGAATACATTGTTTCATTGCTTTCGAAGGTTGAGTAATTAACCTTTATACCTGTCAGCTTTTCAAATTCACGGTTGACATCTACGCTGCCGTCAGACCCGTCGGAGATGTATTCGCCCCAGTTGTAAACATTTAGTTCCGTTCCCGCAAGCTCCTTTGTATAGGTTCCTTTAAGGTCAAGCTCGGCATATTCATATCCGCAGCCTGCAAAAGAAAGGCATATAATCGAAGCACAAAGAGCAGCACAGAGGATTTTTTTAAAGCTTTTCATCGATGCTCCTCCTTTGCTCGCTTTTTGACTGTAAGGCATTATAAAGTACCAAAAGTACAAAAACGCTTAAAAATACAAGAGTTGAAAGCGCATAGACATCGGGGCCTACGGTTTTCTTTGTCATATTGTAAATTACAATCGGCAGAGTCTGATAATGTCCGCATGTAAAATAGCTGATTACAAAATCGTCAAGTGACAGGGTGAATGCCATGATAAAGCCTGTAAAAATCCCGTTTGAAATTGAGGGGATAATTACCTTGAAAAAAGCCTGAACAGGCGTGCAACCCAAGTCTAATGCGGCTTCATGAAGATTTTTGTCAGTCTGATTAAGCCGCGGCATAACAGATAAAATAACATAAGGTAAGTTAAATGTTATGTGAGCGATAAGAACCGTTATAAAACCTAAGGATTCCGAAAGACCGAACAGCTTTCCGATGAATACGAATAACAGCATAAGCGAAACACCCGTAACGATATCGGCATTCATCATAGGAATATTTGTAATGGTCATAACCGCATTTTTAGAAAACTTTTTCTTAAGCGCTGTTATGCCGACTGCTGCCGCGGTGCCTAAAACCGTGGAAATAACCGCCGAAAGGACCGCAACTATAAGGGTATGCTCAAGGGCGGTGAGCATAGAGCGGTTAAAAATCAAGCTTGCGTAAGGAGCAAGCGAAAAGCTTTCGAAAACCCATACGCTGTTTCCCGAATTGAACGAGAAGAAGATCATCACCGCAACCGGCGCATAAAGGAAGAAAATTATAAGTCCTATATAAATCTTAGAGAGAGCCTTCATACCGTCACGCTCCCTTCTTCATCGTCCGAAAAGCGGTTCATAACCGCAAGGCAGATTAAGATCATAACCATTAAAACGAGCGAAAGCGCCGAAGCAACATTATAGTATTCGGGACCTGCTCCGAAAAGGTATTCTATAGCGTCTCCGATAAGCAGAGTTTTATTTCCGCCGAGTTTTTGCGAAATATAGAATGTGCTTACCGACGGAACAAATACCATGGTTATACCTGAAATTACCCCGGGAAGAGAAAGCGGAAAGATAACCTTTTTAAGTCTTAAAAGTCCGTTTGCTCCGAGGTCCTCCGAGGCTTCAAGCAGGGAATTGTCGATTTTTGACATTACGGTATAAATCGGCAGTATCATATAAGGAATAAAATCATATACCATACCGAGTATAACTGCCCCGGGGGTATTGATAAGCTTTAGTGGTGTAAGACCCAGCTTAGTTAAAAATGTGTTTATTAAACCTTTATTTGCAAGAATTGTAATCCAAGAATAGGTGCGGATAAGAAAGTTCATCCACATCGGAAGCATTACAATAAGCATTATCATTCTCTGCGAGCTTATCTTCATCCGTGTCATAAAATATGACATCGGATAGGCAAGAACAAGAGTGATAACGGTTGCAATAAGAGCATAAACAATCGAAATCAAAAAGGCTTTTTTGTATTTGCCGATTGAGGTTATGTTTTCGAGAGTGAAAACTCCTGCGTCATTTGTCAGCGCAAAATAGACCATTATAAAAAGCGGAACGATAATGAAAATCGCCGCCCATACAAGATAGGGCGCGGCTACAAGCCTTGAGCCGAAAGATTTTTTGTTCACTTCCTCATTCCTCCTCTTCGGCCTGAACATCAGAGAGATGGTCCATCTCTTCGCTGTAAGAGCTGTAATCGCCGTAGAGTCCGGAATATTCGGATTTTTTCATTATATGAATTGCGTCGGGCTCAATATAAAGACCGACTTCTTCTCCTACCTTATGTTCATCGGTAGTCTGAATCATCCATTTAAAACCGCCTATATCTACTATTATTTCATAATGCACACCTAAGAAATCGACCGATGTGACGGTTCCTGTAAGCATGCCCTTGGATTTTTCAACAATATCGACATCTTCGGGTCTTACAACCGCGTCGATAGGCTCATTTTCCTCAAAGCCTTTATCAAGGCAGACAAATGTCTGTCCCGAGAAATTGACCGAGAAGTCTTTTAGCATTACACCGTCAAGAATATTCGACTCGCCGATAAAATCCGCTACAAACGCATTCTGCGGTTCATTATAAATATCCTGAGGAGTTCCGACCTGCTGGATTTTTCCCTTATCCATTACAACAACCCTGTCGGAAAGCGTTAATGCCTCCTCCTGATCATGGGTTACGAAAATAAAGGTAATCCCGAGTTGGCGCTGAATATTTCTTAATTCCTTCTGCATATCCTTTCTGAGCTTTAAGTCAAGCGCCGCGAGCGGCTCATCAAGAAGAAGAACCTTCGGCTTGTTAGCTATTGCGCGCGCTATTGCGACTCTTTGCTGCTGACCGCCCGAAAGGGTATTGATTCTGCGCTTTTCAAAGCCCTCTAAATTTACAAGGCTAAGCATTTCTTTAACGCTTTTTTTGATTTCATCCTCACTGATTTTTTTGATACGCATTCCGAATGCGATATTGTCATATACATTCAGATGAGGAAAAAGCGCATAGCGCTGAAAAATGGTGTTCACCTGCCGTTTATATGCCGGAACACCGCTGATGTCGCGACCTTCGAAAATAAGCTCGCCTTCGTCCGGCTCGAGAAATCCTGCGATAATCCGCAGAGTGGTGGTTTTGCCGCAGCCGGAGGGTCCTAAAAGAGTGATAAATTCCTTGTCTTTAATAGAAAGGTCCAGCCCGTCAAGCACCTGCTCGCCGTCAAAGGTTACGTGAATATCCTTAAGGTCAATGATATTCTGTTTTTCCATTTTTTGCATCCCCCTTTGTTCACGCACGAAGCATAGGCAATTTATAAAATTGCCCGAACAGTAGTAAAATTTACGTTTACCCTGTGATGCCCGCGGATACGCCCTGCAATGCCCTGAACAAAGGGTTTTTCGCAGCAAATAATTGCTACGGCATTGCTCCATTATCCGCGCACCGGAAAAATCCGGCTTTATAACTACACAGATGCGAAAAAAGCGTCAGAATATAAAATCCTAACAATTTATGAATATAACTCAAAAACCGTGTAATGTCAAGAAAAATTTGCGTTAAATTCGAAAAAAATATTGCAAAATATCAGATAAGGTTTAAAATGCTCTTATTTTCTCTGATTTGCTTGTTTTTTCTCGATTTTTATCATAAAAAAATCTGCTTAGGTTTTTTTAAAACCTAAGCAGATTTATAGCGAAAAGAGTATAGCAATTATCTGTCGTTCTGCTTGCTCTTGTTCTGGCTGTTCTGATTTTTCTTGGACTTAGAAGACTGTTCTTTCTTGTTCTTGTTGTTTTCCATTGAAAATCACCCCGCTTTCAAAAGTATTATTGGTATTTGAAAGCGAAATATTCTAAAATTAAAAAAATAAATTCACAGCGTTTTCGAAGGTGGCTTCAAGAACCTCTTCATAGGAGATATTTCTTATTTCGGCTAACCTTTTCGCGGTGTACTCAATCATTGCTGAATTGCAAAGCTTTCCGCGAAACGGCTCAGGGGCAAGATAGGGACAGTCGGTTTCAAGCAAAAGCCTGTCAAGAGGAAGTTCTTTTGCGACCTCAGGAAGTCTTTTGGCATTTTTAAAGGTTATTACACCGCCTATTCCGATATACATTCCAAGGCTCACGATTTCTTTTGCCGTTTCGGGGCTTCCCGAAAAGCAATGAACTACACCCTTAGGTCTATGCTTTTTAAGAAGCTCTAAGGTGTCCGCATGGGCGTCCCTGTCATGAACGATTACCGGTAAATTAAGTTCCTTTGAAAGAATAAGCTGTTTTTCAAAAACCTGCTTTTGTTTTTCGGCGGATGACGGGTCAAAATAGTAGTCAAGTCCTATTTCGCCTACGGCAACGCATTTTTCATGCCCTGACATTTCCTTTATAAAATCGGTGCAGCAAACTTCGTCCATATTTTCGGGGTGAATTCCTGCCGCAAAATAAATGTAGTCATATTTTTCGGCAAGCTTTTTTGAGCGCAGGGAAGAGGGCATGTCTACTCCGCAGGTAATCACTTTTCCGACATTTCTGCTTTCAAGCGAAGATAATAATTCGTCTCGCACCTCATCGAATTTTATATCGTCATAATGAGAATGGGTATCGAAAATTTTTGCCATTTTATCTTACCTTTGAGCCCGCCTTGATTCCGTCGGCAAAAATAACCTTAATTTTACCCTCGCTGTCTGCTGCAAGAATCATTCCGTTTGACTCTACTCCGCAAAGCTTCGCGGGCTTAAGGTTTGTTACTACTATAACGGTATGACCGATTAAGTCTTCCGGAGAATAATGCTCGGCAATTCCCGAGACCACGGTACGGTCAATGCCGGAGCCGTCGTCAAGAGTGAGCTTTAAAAGCTTTTTGGCTTTTTTAATCGGCTCGCAGGCCTTGACTAAAGCTGTTTTAAGCTCAACCTTTGCGAAATCCTCAATTGAAATTTCTGAGAGCTTAACGGTGTTTTCGCTTTTATTTCCCTTTTCCTTTGCAAGCTCTTCGGAAATTTCCTTAAGCTCCTTTTCGGTATCAAGCCTTGCAAAAAGTGCAGAAGCGGTGCCTACGGAAAATTCCTTTGTACTTCCGAAAGCAAGCGTTTTGTCTGAGGTATTTAATTGCTCCGCAATTTTCTTTGAGCAATCGGGAATAATCGGGCAAAGCATAATTCCTAAAAGTCTTATGCACTCAAGAAGATTGTAAAGCACCGTTTCGAGTCGGTCGGCATTTGCTTCGTCCTTTGCGAGCGCCCACGGGGCTGTTTCGTCAATATATTTGTTGCAGCGCTTTGCAAGGTTGATTACCGCGTTGCAGGCGTCTGAATTATGATATTCGTCCATTAAAGCATAATACTTTTTAACTGTCTCTTCTGCAAAGCTTATAAGCTCTTTATCTATTTCCTCTGAGATATTTCCTGTTTTAACCTTGCCGCCGAAATACTTGTTGGTCATTGCAACGGTTCGGTTTACAAGATTTCCTAAGGTGTTTGCAAGGTCGGAATTATATTTTGTGATAAATGATTCGTAGGTAATAGCGCCGTCTTGAGTAAACGGGATTTCCGAAAGCAGATAGTATCTGACTGCGTCCGCACCGTATTTCTTGCTTAAGTAGTCGGCATAAATGATGTTACCCTTAGATTTTGACATTTTGTCCTCGCCGGTAAGCACCCAAGGATGACCTAAAACCTGCTTAGGAAGCGGCAAATCAAGAGCCATAAGAATAATCGGCCAGTAAATAGTATGGAAACGGACGATATCCTTTCCTATTACATGTAAATCCGCAGGCCAAAGCTTTTTAAACTGCTCGCTGCTGCCGTCAGGGTCATAACCGATACCGGTTATATAGTTTGTCAGTGCGTCAATCCATACATAAATAACATGCCTATCATCGAAAGAAACGGGAACGCCCCACTTAAAGGTTGATCTTGAAACGCAAAGGTCGGAAAGCCCGGGCTTTAAGAAATTGTTTATCATTTCATTCTTTCTTGATTCGGGCTTTATAAAATCGGGATTTTGCTCGTAGTATTCAAGCAGTCTGTCCTGATATTTTGAAAGCCTTAAAAAGTAAGCCTCTTCCTTTGCATCGGTAACCTCTCTGCCGCAGTCGGGGCACTTGCCGTCAATAAGCTGAGAAGGGGTGAAGAAGGATTCGCAGGGAACGCAGTATTTTCCCTCGTAGGTTCCTTTATAGATATCGCCTTTATCATAAAGCTTTTTAAAGATTTTCTGAACTATTTTTTCATGGTCTTCGTCGGTTGTTCTTATAAACTTGTCATATTCGGTGTTAAGACTGTCCCAAACCTCTTTGATTTTTGAAGAAACATTGTCAACATATTCCTTAGGAGATATTCCTGCGGCCTTTGCCTTTTCTTCAATCTTCTGTCCGTGCTCGTCTGAGCCGGTCTGTAAGAACACCTCGTAGCCCATCATTTTTTTGTAACGGGCAATCATATCCGCTAAAACGATATCGTAAGCGTTGCCTATATGCGGCTTGCTCGAAGTATAAGCAATAGCGGTTGTAATATAGAATTTCTTTTTTTCACACATAATATATTATCTCCTTACGGCTTGATTATAAGATAAATCAAAATTGATATGAGCGCCGAAACTCCGCTGTATAAAAGCGGCAGATAAGAGGCAAGGTCGCCCGAATTGCCCTTTATAGCGGAATAATAAACCATAAACATTATTCCGAAACAGCTTAAAAGCGTGTATATAAATGAAAGCAGATTGTTGCTTTTCTTTATTTTAGAGGCGCTGTTCATAATAGAAATAAATGTAAGCTGACCGCTTCTGAATGCCGCAGGCGCGGAAGAAACGGGAGTTTTAACAGACAGCGTTTTGTACATGTGAACACCCGCATTGCTCATTATTTTAACGGAATTTGAATACAGTCCGAAATAATCGCAGAGCATTTCCTCGTTGATGTTAGGGTCGGAGTTGTTTATAAGCACCGTAACTCCGAGATTTGTAAGATACCTTAACTGCCTTACAACATTTTCGTCAACATCGTATCTGACAATAAGCAGCGCGCAGGCGGTGTTCTTGCTTGCTACATAAATCGGGAAGCAGCCGTTATGAAGAATTTTTCTGTCTATTTCTATGCTCGGAATATCAATTCCGTGCGCTTCCATAAGTGTGCGGTTGCCGATAAATAAAAGCTCATTGTCAACCCAGCCGGAAAGTCCTAACCTTTCCTCGTATTTAACGGTGTCCGAATCTGGGAGAGTGTAGGCTGAATTGGTTTTAAGTATCTTTTTAAATATAGGAGCAAGTGTGCTTGAAACCGCCTCTGTAAGAGACGCCGCACGGGCTAATGTATCGTCGATATTATTATTTGCGAGAACCTTAAGATTTTGAAGAGTTATAGTTCCGGCAGGGAAGAGGTCACAGGATGACATAACTATAGCGTTTGCCATTTCAAGTCTTTCTGCCGCGGCTTTTCCCGCAATCATTGCGCCCTTTCTGTTAAGCTTTGCGGCGGCACTGAAATTCGGCAAAACCTCTATGAAAAATAAAGTGGGAATAGAAATGAAGCTTAAAACCGCTCCGAATATAAATGACGCGGTAAGTAAATTCTTAGTAACCGTATATCCTATAATAGCGGAAGCAATTCCCGAAATCATTCCGAAAAAGGTAAGAATTCTTAGCTTGCCGTTTAAAATTGTTCCGAATTTAAGATATTTAACATAATCTCCGGCAAAGTCGGTCGGATGTGAAACCGCTACAAGCGCGTCTCCCTCTATGGCGTTTTTAGCCATAGCAAATGCGGCACCGCGGTCTGAAATAAGCGAAACCGCCTTTTTCGGCTTTTTCGTTGCTATCTGCTTTAAATTCGAAAGCTCGTAAGACCTTCTGAAAAACAGCGTAAGCGCTCTTATAAAAAGCAGCATTAAAAGCAAAACCGCCGAGTAAACGCAGGAAATTTCAAGCTTGCTTTCTTTTGTAAAGCATGTAACCAAACAATTTATAAGCAGTCCTAAACTTGAAAAGAAGCATGCAACATCGCTTGAGCACTGCTTTTTAAACATATCTTTAAGCGATAAAACAATATCACGGTTTGCAATAAGCGAAATCAGAGAAAAAGAAGTAAGGATAATTGAAAGAATTTTCGGAAAATCCTCATTTAAAACGCTGAGCGGCGGAATTAAGAATAAAAGTCCGAATATGAACATAAGTCCCGAAACTACCGCTTTAAGAAAAGCCGAGCGCTTTTTAAGAGAAAATTTTCTTAAAAATTTTTTCGAATCCTCAAGAGAGGTAAATTCGTCATCTTCGGGTCTTAAAGTCTCAAATTCTTCTTCCTCGAGGTCCGTCTGAGAGGGAACGGATTTTGAAACAGCCTCTGAAAAAAGCTCGCTTTTAATGTCGAGAGGCTGGGTCATATTGCTTATTATAACAGTTCCCGTATTCTGACTGTCGCCCTTTACAGGGGTAAACCTTACAGTCGCGGTTTTTGAAATATCTTCGTTTACTTCAGGCTCGGGCTTTAATGAAGAATCCGAATCAATATCCGAAATATCGGGCTTGCTTGTGTCAAGCTCCTCGATTTCGGCGCCCTGCTCCTTAAGCTCGCTTAAAATATCATTAGCGCTGTGCGCGTTTTTAGATTCATTGACAAGCTCGGTAAAAGCCTGAGTTCTTTTGTCAGCAGGCTTTTCTGCTTCGGTCGGTTTTGAGCCGACATTCTCTATTTTTTTGCCGAGACTGTCAAAGGTCATATTGCATTTTTTCGAAAGATCGTCAAGCGCGCGGTCGCTTTCGCTGCGCAGAATTTCCGAAACCGATTCAAGGGTATAATCGCTCGGTCGGTTTTTCGAGAAATCCTTTCCGCTGTCATCAACCGTGTAAGGACTGCATTTTTCAAGCAGACTTTTGTCCTTATGGACTATCGCCGAATCGACATCTATGCAAAACTGCTCGTTTTCATTTACAAATTCATGCTTTTTGGGCATGTAGGTTATAGGATGATCATGGTTTTCCTCTGCAGGAAGCAGACTTCCGTTTTCCCTTATATCGGGTTTAAAAATATTATCCTCGTTTATTTCCGGGCTTACTTCCTTGACATCGGGAAACATTCCTACTGTTGAATAGACCTTGTTTGAATCGAATTCCTCTTCGTCATTTTGCTCGGTACTTTGTTCGGTAAATGTGTCCTCCGGCTCTTTTTCCTCCACGGAGTTTTCCGCCTGAGCCGAAAGCATTCGCTGCTTTAGAGCCTCTAAAGGATTTGATTTTGAAGGAACAGCCGTTGAAACAACGCCTGTTTTAAGCGAGGACAGCACCTCATTCGGAGTAAGCGCATGTGAGGGCTTAAAAGCAGGAAATTTGATTTCTTCCTTTTTTGCCTCGTGATAAAGGCTTTCCTCCATGCTGTCAAGGTCTAACAGCTCGCCGTGTTCTTTTTTAGATTTCTTAAATAATCCCATTATCTGTTATTCACCCACATTATTTTCTGTTTCTGAATACTTCGTACATAAGAAGTCCTGCCGCAACCGAGGCATTAAGCGAGTTTATCTTTCCGCGCATCGGCAGACTGATTATTTTATCGCATTTTTTCGCGGTAAGAGTTCCTATTCCCTTGCCCTCGTTTCCTATCACTATAGCGCAGGGAACGGTATAATCGGTTAATTTAAAATCCTCTCCGTCCATATCCGCTCCGAACACCCATACGCCCTTGCTTTTAAGCAAATCAATTGTGTTTGCAATATTCGTAACCCTTGCAACCTTCATATATTCGAGCGCTCCTGCCGAGGTTTTTGCAACCGTCGGGTTAAGGGAAGCGGATCTGCGCTTTGGAATGATTATTCCGTGAACTCCGCAGCATTCGGCGGTTCTTATAATCGCGCCTAAATTGTGGGGGTCCTCAATTTCATCACAGATAACGATAAAAGGCGCTTCGTTTCTCTCTTCGGCGGTTTTAAGAATATCCTCAACTGTTGAATATTCTCTGGTCGCAAGCATTACAGCAACGCCCTGATGATTGTTATGACTGCAGAAATAATCCATTTTCTGAGGGCTTATTTCCTTTATTAAAATTCCTCTTTCGGAGCACTTTGCAATAATTGCCGCAACTGATCCGCCGCCTGCTCCGTGAGCAATCAAAAGCCTGTCGATTTCCTTTCCCGACCTTAAAGCTTCCATAACAGGATTTCTGCCACAGATTATATTTTCATTATGTTCTTTTTCGGGGCTTGTCCCGTCGGTTTTTTCTCTGTACATATTTACTCCATTTTAATTTAATTAAAATTATTATAACATACATATTAAAAAAATAAAAGGGGAAAATACAAAAAAGAAGGGAGCAAAACCGATGAAAATAAAAAGTATAAAAGGCTATGAACTGATTGATTCGAGAGGAAATCCGACGGTTGCCGCAAAAACCGTTTTAGAATGCGGCGCAACAGGTCTTGCAATCGTTCCGAGCGGCGCTTCTACAGGACAGTTTGAGGCGCATGAGCTTCGCGACGGCGATGTAAACCGCTATAACGGCAAGGGAACGCTTAACGCAAGGGATAATATAAACGAAATTATAGCGCCTCTGCTTAAGGGAATAAATGCCTGCGAGCAGTATAAAATTGATGAAAAAATGATTGAATGCGATAATACCGAGAATAAAAGCAGTCTCGGCGCAAACGCAATTTTAGCGGTTTCATTAAGCGCTGCAAGAGCGGCGGCAAACGGACTTAATACTCCGCTTTACAGATATTTAGGCGGTACAGCTAAGCCTATTCTTCCCGTGCCGATGATGAATATATTAAACGGCGGCGCGCATGCGGCAAACAATATTGATATTCAGGAATTTATGATTATGCCTATAAAGGCAAAAAGCTTTTCGGAAAGGCTTAGGATATGCTGCGAAATTTATCATACCTTAGGAAGAATTTTAAAAGCAGAGGGATTAAGCTCCGGAGTGGGCGACGAGGGCGGATTTGCGCCGAATCTTGAAAGCGATACCGACGCTGTCGGCTATCTTGTAAAGGCGATAGAAAAAAGCGGATATGACACGGGCAGTGTAAAAATAGCGCTAGATGCGGCTTCAAGCGAATGGTATAAGGACGGAAAATATATTCTTCCCAAAAGAAACGAGACCTTGGATTTCAGAGCGCTTGTGGAGTTTTATGAGGAGCTTATAAACAAATATCCCGTAATTTCGATTGAGGACGGTTTAAGCGAGACCGATTTTGACGGCTGGCATTATATGACCGAACGCTTGGGTTCTAAAATTCAGCTTGTCGGGGACGATTTATTCGTAACCGATAAAAGGCGCCTTAAGACAGGAATAGAGAATAAAGCCGCCAATGCGATTCTTATTAAACCCAATCAAATAGGAACTCTTTCCGAAACCTTAGATGTAATAAGATTTGCCCATAAAAACGGTTATAAAGCAGTTGTTTCCCACCGCTCGGGCGATACCGAGGATTCTTTTATTGCCGATATCGCCGTAGGCATGGGAACGGGTCAGATTAAAACAGGCGCTCCGCAGAGATCCGAGCGTACCGCGAAATATAACAGGCTTCTTATGATTGAGGACGAAATAAACTAAAAAAACTGTTGACATTTTTAAGTTTAAATGATATAGTAGAGTTCGGGTCATTGTCATTAGATAATGGCCCTATTATATTGTCTTGGAGTGAAAGAATAATGGCAGGCTACAGGTACGATACAGTCATCATAGGCGGCGGAATAGGCGGTCTTATGGCTGCATACAGACTGCGCAAAAAAGAACCCAACATGAAAATTGCCGTAACGGAGCGCGGCAATACGCTTGAAAACAGAAAATGTCCTGCAGGTAAGAATAATACCTGCGCGCATTGTAAAATTTGCTCGATAACAAGCGGATTTGCAGGCGCGGGAGCTTTTTCGGACGGAAAATTCAATCTCGGCACGGCTTACGGCGGAACCTTAGGCGAGGAATTAGGCGATGATACCGCAAACAAGTATATAGCAGAGGTTGACGAGGTGCTTAACGAATACTGCACTTCGGGAATTCCGAATGTATATAAAACAAACGACGATTTAAAGCTTAAATGTATTCAGAACAATCTGCGTCTGCTTGATATGAATGTCAAGCACCTCGGCACGGATAACAATTATCTTACAATGCAGAATCTTATCCATGCAATCGCCGCGAGCGGAACTGACCTTTACAGCTTTTATGACTGCATAAATGTCGAAAAGGAAGACGGAGCTTATAATCTTGAATATTCAAACGGTAAGGTTCTCACTGCCGAAAATATCATAATCGCGACAGGCAGAGGCGGAGCAAGCTTTGTTTCCGAATTCTGCAGAAAATTTGCGGTTAAAACAAAATCAAATCATATTGATATCGGCGTAAGGGTCGAAATGAAGGATATTATCTGGAGAGAATTTTCCTCAAAAATTTATGAGCCGAAAATTCTTTATAAAACAAAGACCTTTGAGGACAGATGCAGAATGTTCTGCTTCAATCAGGGCGGACTTGTTTCTGCGGAAAATAACCATGGAATAATCACCGCAAACGGACACTCCTTTGCTCAGGCGGATAAAAAGACCGATAACTGCAACTTTGCGATTCTTTCAAGCATTCGCTTTACAGAGCCCTTCAATCAGCCGACGGAGTATGCTGAAAATATTTCGAGAATTGCCAATATGATAGGCAAGGGAAATGTTCTTGTTCAGCGCTTCGGAGACCTTGTAAGAGGAAGAAGAACGAATGACCACAGGCTTGCTCAGAATACCGTTATTCCGACGCTTAAGGCTACAGCCGGCGATATCTCGCTTGCTCTTCCGCACAGAATTCTTACAAATATTATCGAGACAATTTATGCTCTTGATAAGGTAGCCCCCGGAACTGCGAACGACGATACTCTTCTTTACGGCTGCGAAAGCAAGTATTATTCTATAAGACCTGTATTTATGAATAATAAATTCGAGCTTATTGACAATGTTTATATCATAGGCGACGGAAGCGGAATTTGCCGCGGACTTTCTCAGTCCGGAGCAATGGGTATTTATGTTGCCGATTGCATTACGGAAAAATAAATCCTAATTAAAAAAAGCTTCAGCAGAGTTAAAATTCTGCTGAAGCTTTTTTATTATTTGGTTATAAGAGAAAAGATAAAAATACTTAATCCCAGTATTACAAGCACCGCGCCTGTCGCTCGGTTTAAGGTTTTAGGCTCTGCCTTGTTTGCAAATACAGCGGCAATTCTTGCCCAGATAAAGGTAAATAAAACGCATAAAATAAGTATTGTAATATCGGGCGCTCCGCCAATGGCAAAATGGGAAACAGCGCCTGTAAGTGCGGTAAATGTCATTATAAAAACGCTTGTTCCCACTGCGGTTTTAAGCTCATATCCCAAAACAGATGTGAGAATAAGCAGCATCATCATTCCGCCGCCCGCACCGACAAAGCCGCAGATAAGTCCTATTACCGTTCCGCAGACAACCGACTGCACGGCGCGCTTTTTTGCGCTTACGCTCTGCATAGCCTCTTTTGTTGTCATAACAGGGCGGACGATAAATTTAACGCCGAGCAAAAATGTCATAAACACCGAAAAATTCCCCATAGTTGAGGAGGGCAAAAGGCTTGCAAGATAGCTTCCTAAAAATGTAAAGGCCAAAACGGAGCACATCATGATTATTCCGTTTTTAACATCCAAATTATTGCTTTTTTTATATGTGTATGCCGAAACTGCGCTTGCAAGTACATCCGAGGCAAGAGCAATTCCCACAGCCATATAAGGGTCAACCTTAAGAAAGGTAATAAGCATAGGGCTTATTACCGCCGCGGCGCTCATTCCGGCAAATCCTGTTCCTAAGCCTGCTCCCATTCCGGCAAAGAAGGTCACCAAAATTATTTTTAAAATATTCATCATCACACCTCAAAATACATTTTACAAGAAATTTTTTACAGAAGTTTAAACAATTTTTTAATTATGAAATTTCGTCTTTAAAGTGCGGTTCGATTAAAATAAAATCTCCCAACAGCTCGGTCGGGAGATTTTCCTTTAAATAAGCGGTTTTTCAGATATTTAAATCTAAAATAGCCATAGTTTATAACATTAAATATAATATTTTTAAATTTTAAAATTATAACATATTTTAAGCGTTTTCAAGTCTTTCTTCAAGCTCTTTAAAGGGAGAAAGAGAGCGCTTTAAAATTCCGTGGATAAAGGCTATTGCTATTCCGTAATTTGTAATCGGTTTATTTTCTTCCTCGGCTTTTTTAAGTCTCGAATGAACCTCTTTTGCGTTTAGCATACAGCCGCCGCAATGAATAATAAGGGAATACTTAGAAAGGTCATAGGGAAAAGTATTGCCCGAAGAATATTCAAAGTTAAGATTTTTTTTCGTATAGCCTTTAACCCAGTTCGGAAGCTTTACGGTTCCGATATCGTTGCATTGCCTGTGATGTGTACAGCCCTCGGAAATTAAAACCGTGTCACCGTCCTTTAAGCGGTTTAACGCCGTTACTCCGTCAATCAGCTGTTCAAGCTCGCCTTTGTATCTTGCAAAAAGAATTGAAAAGGAAGTAAGCAGAATATCATCGGGAACGGTTTTGTTTACAACTCCGAATGCCTGAGAGTCGGTAATAACCATTTTAGGCTTTACTTTAAGCATTTTAAGAGCGCTTTCAAGCTCGGTTTCTCTTACAACCATATTAACGGCATGATAATCAAGAACCTCTCTTATCATCTGCTGTTGGGGCAAAATCATTCTTGCCTTCGGAGCTGATTCGTCGATAGGAGTAACCAAAACGATTAAATCCTCGGGATTTATTAAATCCCCGAGCAGAATTTTGCTGTTTGCTTTGTCCTTTGAAAGATTTCCGATAAGCTCCTTAAGCTCATGAATTCCGAAGCCTGTCTTGGCGCTTATCTTTATTCCGTTTTCGGTAATTTCTTTGTCCGCGTCTAAATCGCATTTGTTAAACGCAATAATATAAGGAATGTTTTTTTCTTTAAAAATCGAAATCAGCTCGCTGTCAGTATCCGTTAAGCCTTTAGTGATATCTGCGACCAATACGGCAACATCGGTTTTCGAAAGCGTTTCTTTAGCTCTTTTTACCCTCATTTCGCCGAGCTTCCCCTCGTCGTCAATTCCCGGGGTGTCTATAATAACAACAGGTCCGATAGGTAATATTTCCATAGCCTTGCTGACAGGGTCGGTGGTAGTTCCTTTGATATCGGATACCAAAGATAACTGCTGAGCCGTAACCGCGTTTACAACGCTTGATTTTCCCGCATTTCTCAGTCCGAAAAAGCCTATGTGAACTCTTTCGGAGGAGGGTGTGTCATTCAGTCCCATTTTCATTTCTCCTTTAGCATTAGTGTGAGAGGTTTAAGATTTTGTTAAAATCTGAAATCGCGTCTGTTTGAGGTTTTTATCGCTTCGATATTTTCGCGCGCAATTTCTCTTACCTTGTCTTTCGGTATTTTGTTAAGCTCGCGGTCAATAAGCTCAAAGCCTACCTTTTTGGTTTCTTCGGAGGCATAGTCGATAAGATATTCGGTAAGGGTCATCAGCGCATTAGGATGACAGCAGTTTAAAATCTGTCCGGATTTACATAAACTCATAAATCTGTCTCCTGTTCTGCCTTCTCTGTAGCACGCGGTGCAGAATGACGGAATATGATCGTTTTGCATAAGCCAGCGGACAACCTCGTCAAGAGAGCGCTGGTCGGAAACATCAAACTGCTCAGAATCATGCGGTCTTTCCTCCTCGGTATAACCGCCGACAGAGGTTCTTGAAGCCCCGCTTATCTGAGAAATTCCGTAATCTAAAACCTTTCCTCTTACAGCCTCGCTTTCACGCGTGGAAATAATCATTCCTGTGTAAGGAACTGCTATTCTTATACATGCTATAACCTTTGCGAATAGCTCGTCCGAAAGCGAGTTGTCAAAAACATTCGGGTCGATATCGTCGGCTCTTTTTATTCTCGGAACACTAATTGTGTGCGGCCCTACACCGTGTACAGCCTCTAAATGCTCAGCGTGCATTAAAAGTCCCGCAAATTCATACATATATCCCTCAAGACCGAAAAGAACGCCTAAACCGACATCGTCAATTCCGCCGTCCATAGCTCTGTCCATAGCCTCGGTATGATAATCGTAATCATGCTTAGGACCTGTGGGGTGAAGCTCTAAATAGCTCTTTTTGTTGTATGTTTCCTGAAATAAGATATAAGTTCCTATTCCTGCTTCCTTTAATTTTCTGTAGTTTTCAACCGTTGTTGCGGCTATATTTACATTCACTCTTCTTATATCGCCGTTTTTGTGGTGAACGGAATAAATGGTTTTAATACATTCGAGAATATATTCTATCGGGTTGTTTTTAGGGTCTTCTCCGGCCTCAATCGCAAGCCTTTTGTGACCCATATCCTGAAGCGCGATTACCTCGTTTCTGATTTCCTCCTGAGTAAGCTTTTTTCTTGCGATATGCTTGTTTTTCATGTGATAAGGACAGTAAACACAGCCGTTAACACAGTAATTCGAAAGGTAAAGCGGAGCAAACATAACAATTCTGTTTCCGTAAAAAGCAAGCTTTATTTCGTTTGCAAGCTTGTACATTTCCTCGATTTTTTCAGGAATTTCGCATGCTAAAAGCACGCTTGCCTCGCGGTGGGTAAGCCCTGCGCAGGTGTAGCCGTTTCCGCTTTTTTTAGGTCTTGCTTTTTCAAGCAAGGAGTCAATAAGCTCAATATTGTTTTTGTTTTCCTGAGCATATTTTAAGGTTTCTAAAATTTCCTCATGGTTAATAAATTCTTCGGCTTTAAGTGATTTGGGGTTATAAACTGACATTTTTGTTTATCCTTTCTTGTCTCGCGTCGCCGCGGTCGGTAACAATTTTAAATCCAATTGATTTCATTCTCATGCTAAGGCAGTCCTTGCACTGCGCCGATTCCTCGCCCGTGCAGATTTTATTGTCATAAAGCTCGTATTTTTTTCTCACCGCAACAGGCGAAAGATTGGGCATAACTACATTTGCTCCGGCAAGAATTCCCAATTCTCTTCCTCTTTCGGAAATTGTCCCTAAGGCAGTAGTCGAGGGAAGAAGAATATTGGGCTTTATAAGCCTTATGAGCGAAAGCAGATATACCGTCTGCTCCAATGTCCCTGCCTTGAAATCCTTAAAAGGCGTTTGCTTATGGGGAATAAAGGGTCCTATACCGCACATGTCGGGTGAAAATTCTTCGATAAACTTTAAATCCGCCGCAAGCGACTTCGCGGTTTGATAAGGCGAGCCTACCATAAATCCGCACCCTACGGCAAATCCGATTTCCTTTAAATCTTTTAGACAGCGCATCCTGTTATCATAAGACATTTCTTTCGGATGAAGCTTTTCATAATGCTCTTTGTCGGCGGTTTCGTGCCGAAGAAGATATCTGTCGGCACCCGAATCGAACATCATTTGATATTCTTCCTTTTGGTATTCTCCGAGCGATAAGGTTATAGCACAGTCGGGAAAGCGCTTTCGTATTTCCGATACCGTTTCGCAAACCGCTTTTAAAGGTATAACATTTTCTCCGCCCTGCAATACAAATGTGCGAAAGCCTAATTTATATCCGTCCTCGCAGCAGGCTAAAATCTGCTCTATTGAAAGAATATATCTGTCGCAGCTTTTGTTTGATTTTCTTATTCCGCAGTAATAGCAGTCATTTTTGCAGACATTTCCTATCTCAATAAGACCTCTTACAAAAACCTCGTTTGAATAATATTCCCGTCTTACTTCATCCGCAAGCTCTCTTGCATATTCCGCCGTTTCATCTTTCTGATTGATTATAAGATATTCATATTCGGGAGCGGTAAGCGAGCGGTTTAAAAAAAGCTTATCTATAAGTGATTTTGAGTTATTCATCAGTACCAACACTCGAATAAACGGTTTTAACGCTCAGTCCCTCTATTTTTCCGAGCTTTCCCGAAAGCGCGGAAATAGTATCCTGAGGAGCATCTAAAACAACGCTGATTATGCTGACCTTTTTTTCACGGTAGGGAAGACCCATTCTGCCTATAATGTATTTCCCGTATTCATGCAAAAGTGCATTAAGCTCTTCTGTCTTTCCCGTGTTTTCGACAATTATGCCGATAAGCGCAATTCTTGTTTTCAAGCCTTTTCATCTCCCTTTTAGTGTGACAGGTTCGAGTCCTTTCACACTATAAAAAACGCCGCATCCTAAATCGGACGCGGCAAAATAAGCCTGTAAATTAACAGGCTGATATTAAATTCGCGTCTTTCACCTCAATAAAAATTTCGGTGTCAGATTTTAAATTATTTTATCATACCGTGGCTTTAATGTCAACTTTTTTGTTTTCTTCTTTTTTGTCAGATACAGGTGCAAAAACAGTGTACTCGGTGACATTTTTTATAGTTTCACCGTCAATCTGCAAAGCCCTCGGCTCGCTGAATTTAACGGTTATCTCTTTTCCTTTTATAACACTTACGGTATCTGTGTGCTTAATATGCTCGCCTTTAAAAATCGAGGGGAATATCATAAGAGTTTTAAGCTTGCCGGATTTGTGCATAACCATTGTTGAAACGGTTTCGTTGTTTAATCTGTCCTGCTCAGGCGTCGGCATCATTCCGCCGCCGTAAAACCTGCCGTTCATAGTCGGCGCAAGCCAGACATTCTTAAAATTATAGGTCACTCCGTCGGCTGTTATTTCGGCGTCGGTAGGCTTGTATTTAAAAAGCAAGCCTTTTATTGCAATTGCGGTATAATTTATTTCCTTTGAGTCGGACGCGGTTTTTCTCATTTCATCTCCGACCTCGCAGCAGTAGCCGTCAATGCCGAAGCCTATTCCGTTTAAAAATTTATATTTTTGTCCCTTAACTTCAACTGTCGGCAGATTTTTAATATATTTATTGATTTGGCAGAAATTAGACTTTTTGTCCTCGCTTAAAACATCTCTGAAAAAATCGTTTCCGCTTCCTGCGGCATAATAATAGATATCGTTTTTAATATCCATTCCGTTTGTTGAATTTATAAAACGGTTGAGCGTTCCGTCACCGCCTGCAATGACGATTTTATCATCGGGCTCTAGCTTTGCAAAAAAATTATAATAGTTTATAACAGAGGTGATATCCTCAAAAATAAAGCTTTCGTCCTTCAAGACCTCTTTAAGCTCCTGCGCTTTTTCTTTACCGTGTCTGTTTGCGGCAATAGGGTTGTAGAGAATGTAATATGTAGACATTTTTTATTTCCTTTCATTTCTCAGGTAAGCTTTTTTAAGCCTGCCCGAGCAGCATTTCTTCAAGCTTTCCTGCCGCAACGCTTAAAGGCTGTTCTTTTCTTTTTATAATACAGATTTTTCTCTCCGGAATCTGCTCTTTAAGTTTAATTACATTTACTCCCGTAACCCCGTTTAAAAATTCCTCAGGCACAAAGCCGACGCCGAGCCCTGCTTTTACCATCGGCAATATTTGATCAGCCGAAAATGCCTCGATGTCGGGCTGATAAGCAAGTCCGTTTGATGCAAAAAAGTTAGAATAGAATTCATAGGATTTTGTGTCGCTCCCTAAAGCTACGAGCGGTCTGCCGCTAAGCTCATTTAACTGAACCGTCTTGTCTTTAAATTCGGTAAAGGATTCAGGACAAACGGCAACCTCCCTTACCGATTTTATCCCGATCTGCGTTAGAGAAGGGGTTCTTACGGTAGGAGTGGTAACAACCGCGAGATCCGCCATTCTTTCCTTTAAAGCGGATATTGCCTGAGGCGTTGAATGGTCGCTTATCTTTATTTTAATTCCCGGATAAAGCTCCCTGAATTTTTTAATAACCGGCAAAAGCACGCATTTAAAGGCAACCTCGCTCGCCGCAACGGTTACCGTTCCGCTCTGGAGATTTTTAACATCGGTTATTTCGTCCTCTCCTGCCTCAATATGCTTTAGGGCAATTTTAATATGGCTGTAAAGCTTTTCGCCCTCAGGAGTAAGCTTCATGCCGCGGTTTGTCCTCGAAAACAGAGGACACCCAAGCTCGCTTTCAAGATTTTTAATGGTTCTTGTAAGATTGGGCTGATTGTTAAGCAGCATTTTTGCCGCCTGAGAAACGCTTCCGCATTTAGCCACAAAATAAAAAATGCGGTAGTAGTCATAGCTTATATACAACCGTTTATCACCTCGTCTCTTAATATGCCGATAAAATATATCAAACATATCAATTATAGATTTTACATATACTTGCTTTTGAATTATAATACTAATATTCAAAAAAGTCAAGCGCATTATAATAATGTATAAAAGGGCTTGGAGGTGAGCGTTATTGGAGAAGAAAAGAAAAGAAGATTTTCAGATGTCCGAAGCTTTTCTTACCGCCGTTTTTATCATTCTTTCGGGCGGCTTTCAGGACGCTTATACCTATTGCTGCAGGGGCGGCGTTTTTGCAAACGCTCAGACAGGAAATATTGTTTTACTTTCAACAGGACTTTTTAAGGGCGAAATCAAATCAAGCTTAAAATACCTTGTTCCTATTGTTTCTTTTCTGATAGGAATTGCCGTTGCCGAGATAGTTAAGATAAACCTTAAGGCGTCAAAAAGTCTCCATTGGCGGCAGACGGTGCTGTTATTCGAAATGATTTTGCTTTTTGCTGTCGGATTTATTCCTCATAGGCTTGACCTTATTGCAAACGCAGTGGTTTCATTCGTCTGCGCAATGCAGATTCAGACCTTCCCTACGGTCAGGGGCCATGCCTATGCAAGCACTATGTGTATAGGCAATATGCGAAATGCCGTAGAATCGCTTGTCATTTATTCAAAGACTAAGGAAATCCATATCCTTAAAAAGTCTCTTATATATTTTGCCGTTATTCTGATTTTTGCCTTAGGTGCGGGAATCGGCTGTCAGGTTACACTGGCGCTCGGCAAAAAAGCAATTTATATTTGCTGTTTATTGCTGTTTATCAGCTTTAACATGATGTTTATAAAGAAAGGGTAACTGCTTATGAAAAATAAAAAGCGAACGGTTAGTTTCATAATCTGGCTATTTTGCATTGCTTTGTTTGTTTTTCTTGCGCTGATAATCGGTAAAACCGGCGGCGAAAAGGAATCAATCAAAGAGGTAATGAGGGACGCAGTGCTTCATGAAACTAATAAAATAAGCCTTTTCGGAATAAAGGATGTAAATCCTGCTCTGATTTCCGCGTTTACCGTGACCGGCATTCTTTTGTTTGCCGCCGCTTTAATCAGAATATTTGTTATTCCGAAATTCAAAACTGTCCCCGGAAAATTTCAGACGGTTTTGGAAGAAGCGGTAGGATTTTTTGATAATCTCGCAAAATCAAACAGTCCGCATAGAAATTCCTTCCTCGGAGCCTATATATTTTCAGCCGGTGTCTACATATTTATGAGCACCCTGTTTGAGCTTTTCGGACTGCAGGGGATAACAACTACTGGAAGGTCGATTGCTCTTCCTGCTCCTCTGTCCGATATAAATGCCGCAATAGCCTTAGGCTGCTTTTCCTATCTGATAATTTTATCGGGCGGAATAGCCGGAAACGGTGTAAAGGGAATAGGACTTACATTAAAAGAATTCTCTTTGCCTATCTCAATGAGCTTCCGTCTTTTCGGAGCGTTGCTGAGCGGACTTCTCGTAACAGAGCTTGTTTATTATTCGATTAAATTAAGCTTTGTGCTTCCGGTTGCGGTAGGAGTTATGTTCACCTTGCTCCATGCGCTCATTCAGACCTATGTTCTTACAATGCTCACATCGCTTTTCTACGGAGAAGTGTCCGAGCCGCACATAAAAAATAAAACCAAAAAAATCAAAGCTCAGTAATATAAAAAATTAAAATGCTGAGTTACGGAGGAAAAAACCATGAAAAAACAAATTAAAAAATCAATTGCAGTTCTTTTATTCTCACTTCTTATCTGCGCTTTCGCGGGTCTCACCGCTTTTGCGGCTGACAGCAAAGATACAGCAACTGACACAACGTCTGTAACCTCTTCTGAATCTGCCGAGGACACCTCAACTGGAACCAAGGCAATGGCAGCGGCAATATGCGTAGGCCTTGCGGCGGCGGCAGGCGCAGTAGGAATGGCTCTTGCAATTTCAAAGTCGGCAGAGGGAATTTCCCGTCAGCCTGAGGCAGAGGGAAAGATAAGAACAACATTGATGCTGGGACTTGTATTTATTGAAACGGCAATTATCTATGCGCTTATAGTTGCCATTCTTATTATATTTGTATTATAAAAAGGAGAGGTTTTAAATGAGTATTCCTCTTAATATAGATTGGCAGCAGATATTGCTCCATGTTCTTAATTTCATAATTCTTGCGGGCGGACTGTATTTTCTGCTTTATAAGCCTGTTTCGGGCTTTATGAAAAAACGCGAGGAAAAGTACGGCGAAATGGACAGACTTGCCGAAGAAAAGCTTAAAAATGCTTCCGAAAAGGAAAAAGAATATGAAAAAAAGCTTTCTTTGGCTCAGTCAGAAATTGATGAAATGAAGAAAAATGCCGCAAAAGACGCCGAAAATGCGGCAAAGGCAAAGCTTGAAGAAGCAGAAAAGGAAAAGAAGCAAATTATTTCTTCCGCTGTTAAATCGGCTGAGGCAGAAAAGGAAAAAATCCTTTGCAGTGCAGATTCGCAGATAGAAGAGCTTGTTTCGAAGGCTGTTGATAAAATTGTTGCCGAGAAAAACGGCGACTCTTTTGACGATTTCTTAAATTCCGCCAAGGGAGAGTGAAAAATATATGGATAAACAGGATTTTTCGCAAAATTCTCTTTGGGCGGTTATAAAAAGCCAAAATTCTCCTACAAGTGAACAGCTTAAGAAAATAGGAGAATTTTTAAATAAAAAATACAACTCGGATGTTGAGCTTTCTTTTAAAAAAGACAATTCCGTGAAAAACGGCTTTAAAATCGAAATCGGAACCTTGAATGACAGAACCTCGGTTGATGAAATTATCGACTGGAGCTTAGAGGGCAAAACAAGACAGCTTAAAAATGAAATTTTTGAAGCGATTAAGAATAAGCACGATGTAATTCCGCTTATAAAAGAGACTGTTGATAAATTCACTCCGTCTCCCGAAGCTCAGGAGGTAGGTTTTGTTCTTGCTGTCGGCGACGGAATAGCGACCGTAAGCGGTCTTGAACATGCGAGATACGGCGAGATTCTTATTTTTGAATCGGGCGTTAAAGGAATGGTGCTCGATTTAAAGGAAGAAAGACTCGGCTGTGTTGTTTTCGGTGACGACGCCGAAATAACAGAGGGCAGTATAGTCAGAAGAAGCCGCAAAACCGCGGGTGTCCCCGTAGGAGACGCAATGCTCGGCAGAATTGTTGACGCCTTAGGCGCTCCTATCGACGGAAACGGTCTCATAAAAGAGGACGGATATTATCCGATTGAAAATAAAGCCCCGGGAATAATCGACCGCCAGCCCGTAAATAAGCCTATGGAAACAGGTCTTCTTGCTATAGATTCGATGTTTCCTATAGGAAGAGGACAGCGCGAGCTTATCATCGGGGACAGACAGACCGGCAAAACGGCAATTGCGCTTGATACGATTTTAAATCAGAAAAATAAGGATACAATTTGCGTATATGTTGCAATCGGTCAGAAGGCTTCGTCTGTAGCTCAGCTTGCGGAAACCTTAAGAAAAAACAAAGCGATGGATTATACGGTTATTGTAAGCGCGACAGCAAGCGACCCTGCACCGCTTTTATATATCGCTCCCTATGCCGGATGCGCAATCGCTGAGTATTTCATGCACAATGGAAAAGATGTCCTTATTGTTTATGACGATCTTTCAAAGCATGCCATAGCTTACAGAACCTTAAGCCTTTTGCTTGAGCGTTCCCCCGGAAGAGAGGCATACCCCGGAGATGTATTCTATCTCCATTCAAGACTTCTTGAAAGATCGGCTCATTTAAGCGACGCTTTAGGCGGCGGCAGTATGACAGCTCTTCCTATTGTTGAAACTCAGGCAGGCGATGTTTCCGCTTATATTCCTACAAATATTATTTCTATTACAGACGGACAGATATTCCTTGAAAGCGACCTGTTTTTCTCGGGTCAGAGACCTGCCGTCAATGTCGGTCTTTCGGTTTCCCGTGTCGGCGGAGCCGCTCAGACAAAGGCTATGAAAAAGGCAACGGGTTCAATAAGGCTTGACCTTGCTCAGTACCGCGAAATGGAAGTTTTCATGCAGTTTTCAAGCGACCTTGACGAAACCACAAAGCGTCAGCTGCATTACGGCGAGGATTTAATGGAGCTTTTAAAGCAGGAGCAGTATCACCCTTATCCTCAGCATGCGCAGGTCATTCTTTTAACCGCCGCGCTTTCACAGGCGTTTAATGCCGTTTCGGCAAAGGATGTCAAGACAGCTGCAAAAGAGCTGATAAATTATTTTGAAGGCACTAAGGCCGAGCTTTGCTCTTCGATTGATAAAACAGGAGAGACCTCAGAAGAGAAACGCAAAGTTATAGCCGAAACCGCGAAAAAGTTTATAACCGATTTCGCACAAAGAATTAAATCTTAGGCGGTGGCTTTATATGGCGAATGTTAAAGAAATAAAAAGCCACATCAAAAGCGTTACCGATACTAAAAAAATAACAAACGCGATGTACCTGATCGCCTCAACTAAAATGCGCAAGGCTAAGGCTGACCTTGACAGAACAAGACCTTATTTTGAGGCTCTTCAAAAGGAAATAAAGCGCATTTTCAGAAATGTTAAAAATGTTAAAAGCAGGTATTTTTATCCTGATGACGGCGAGCCGGAGCTGAACGGAACTTATGCCTGCTTGGTGGTCACGGCGGATAAAGGGCTTGCGGGAATGTACAATCAGAATGTTATAAAAGAAGCGGAAAGAATGTACAAAGCGCATCCCGATATGAAGCTTTTCGTAGTCGGGGAGTACGGAAGAAGATATTTCGAGCATAGGAAAATTCCGATTGAGCGCAGCTTTATTTATACGGCTCAGAATCCTACCATGCAAAGAGCAAGAGAGATAACAAATATTCTGCTTGATATGTTTGATTCGGGCGAAATTCAGAAAATATTTGTGGTTTATACGGATATTAAAAACGGTATGTTTGAGGATGTCATTTCGGTAAGACTGCTTCCGTTTCATAAAAAGACTTTTACCGCAAAAGTGACCGAGGAGGCCGTTAAGGTGCCGTTTGAATTCTCGCCTTCCGTAGAAGAGGTGCTTAATAATATGATTCCGAGCTATGTTTCGGGTTATATTTACAGCGCGCTTATAGATTCCTTTTGCAGTGAGCAAAGCTCAAGAATGGAAGCAATGAATTCGGCAAATCAGAATGCGCAGAAAATTCTGTCCGAGCTTTCGGTTGTTTATAACAGACTCCGTCAGGCGTCTATCACTCAGGAAATAACAGAGGTATCCTCAGGCGCTAAGGCTCAGAAAAAGAAGGAGGTTAAAATACAGTGAAAACAGGAAAAATAATCGAAATTTCAGGACCTGTAATCGACTGTAAATTTGCCCATGGAGAGCTTCCGAGAATAAGAGAGGCTTTATCGGTAAAGGTTGACGGCGAGACCCGTGTTATGGAGGTCGCCTCACATATAGGCGGAGATAAGGTCCGCTGCATTCTTTTGGGAAACAGCGAGGATCTCGCGCGCGGTATGGAGGTTAAGGCAAACGGCAGCGGGATAAAGGTTCCCGTAGGAAAATGCACCTTAGGCAGAATGTTCAATGTTTTGGGCGAGCCTATCGACGGCGGCGAAGAAATTCCCGAAAACGGTACACGCTGGGAAATTCACAGAAAAGCGCCGAGCTTTGAGAAGCAAAGACCTGCCGCTGAAATTCTCGAAACGGGAATTAAGGTTATAGACCTGTTAGAGCCTTATCCTAAGGGCGGAAAGATAGGTCTTTTCGGTGGAGCGGGCGTCGGTAAAACGGTTCTTATTCAGGAGCTTATTCATAATGTCGCTATGGAGCACGGCGGATATTCCGTTTTCACGGGCGTCGGCGAGAGAAGCAGAGAGGGTAACGACCTTTATTATGAAATGAAAGAAAGCGGCGTAAGCGATAAAACAGCGCTTGTTTTCGGTCAGATGAATGAGGCTCCCGGGGTACGAATGAGGGTTGCATTATCCGGACTTACAATGGCGGAATATTTCCGTGACGCCGAGAAAAAAGATGTTCTTTTGTTTATAGATAATATATTCCGTTTCGTTCAGGCAGGAAGTGAGGTTTCAACCCTGCTCGGCAGAATGCCGTCCGCAGTAGGCTATCAGCCGACTCTGTCGGATGAAATGGGCGCATTGCAGGAAAGAATAACATCGACTGACGACGGCTCGGTCACATCCGTTCAGGCGGTTTATGTTCCTGCCGACGATCTTACAGACCCTGCCCCCGCAACAACCTTTACTCATCTTGACGCTACAACGGTTTTAAGCCGTAAGATATCCGAACAGGGAATTTATCCTGCCGTTGATCCGCTCGCTTCAACATCGAGAATTCTTGAAGCTTCTGTTGTAGGAAACGAGCATTATGAGGTGGCAAGAAGAGTTCAGGAGGTTCTGCAGAAATATAACGAGTTGCAGGATATTATAGCAATCTTGGGTATTGACGAGCTTTCCGAGGACGATAAGCTTACGGTTACAAGAGCCCGTAAAATGCAGAGATTTTTGTCTCAGCCGATGCATGTTGCGGAGAAATTCACCGGAATAAACGGAATCTATGTTCCGTTAAAGGAAACCGTCCGCGGATTTAAGGCGATTTTAGACGGAAAGGGAGACGAATATCCCGAAGCCGCCTTCTATAATGTCGGAACATTTGACGATGTAAAGGCAAAAGCCGAGCAGATAAAGAGGGAAGAAAGCAATGAAAAGCTTTAAGGTCCATATTCTTGCCGCCGATAATACTTTTTTTGACGGCGAATGCGAATCTCTTATAATCCCGACTTCTAACGGTCAGTACGGAATTTTAGCCGACCATGCCAATGCTATTACGGCTGTAGTCCCGGGAACCGCGACTTTCAGGGCAAAGGGCGGAAAAAATCAGATAGCCGCCGTTTCTTCGGGACTGTGCAAAATCGAAAACGGCGAGGTTTTGCTGCTTGTCGATTCTGCCGAGCGGCCTGAGGAAATCGACGAAAAAATGGCTGAAATAGCAGCGGCAGAGGCTAAAGAAGCTTTGCTCCAAAAACAAAGCTACAGGGAATATAAATCAACTCAGCTTTTGCTTGCAAGGAATATTGCAAGAATGCGGGTTAAAAACAGCGGAAACAATTTGTAGTATTGCAGGAAACAATATGTGCAAAATATCAGCGAGTTAAGTGATTCACTTAACTCGCTTTTTATTGCTTTTATTCTTTTTTTTAAGCTTAGGCTGTTTGTCGATAATAACCGACAGCGCCCTGAAAATTGATTCCGCGGCAAAGGAAAACAGAATGGTAAGCTGAATACTTGTGACAGGAATCATAACTACCTTAAAGAAATTAGGAATGAAAAACAGGGTTAATACCATTCCTAAAATATTTATCAGGAAAACGCCTAATCTGTATTTATTAAACGGCAGGCTTATTCTTCTTAAAATCATAAAGCCCACAAACGATAAAATAAGGGTTGAAGCGGTTGCAACATCCGCTTTCGGTAGATTAAATACCTGCTTGAAAATCGTAAGTGAGCCTACCACTATTGCGTCGGTAAGTCCCGCAGGGAGCGCCGCTCTTAAAACATTTTTAAGAAAGCTTCCCTCAATACGGTTTTTGTTGCTTTCAAGCGCCAGTAAAAATCCGGGGATTCCGATTGTGAACATGCTTATAAGCGAAATGTGCGTAGGCTCAAGCGGGTAAGAAAGCAAAAGCACGGATGCTAAAATCGAAAGCAAAAGAGAAAAGATGTTTTTAACTAAAAACAGACTTGCGGAGCGCTGAACATTGTTTACAACTCTTCTTCCCTCAAGCACAACGCTCGGCATTTTAGAAAAATCCGAATCGAGAAGAACAACCTGAGCCACCTGAGAAACCGCCTCGCTTCCGGACGCCATGGCTATTGAGCAGTCTGCGTCCTTTAAAGCTAAAATATCGTTTACACCGTCGCCTGTCATAGCAACTGTATGGTTTTTCTTTTGCATGGCTTTTACAAGCGCTTGTTTTTGCTTTGGGGTTACTCTGCCGAAAACAGTGTAGGTAAGCGCCGCTTTTTCGATTTTTTCCTTTGTGTCAAGCTTGGTAGCGTCGATAAAGCTGTCATAATTTTCAATTCCCGCAAGTCTTGCGATTTCGCTTACGGTTTCAGGGTGGTCTCCCGATATAACCTTTACCGTAACGCCCTGCTCCTTAAAATATCTGAATGTTTTCTGCGCGCCGGTTCTGAGCGCGTTTGAAAGAATAATAAATAAAAGGGGAATTACATTGCTTTCATTCATTCTTGCAAAACATAAAACACGGTATCCCTTTTTAACATATTTATCGGTAAGCTCGCTGTAATCCGATGCCTTATCTTTTAGCACGAATTCGGGTGCGCCTAAAATATAGGTTCCGTTTTCAAAGGCTGCGGTGCCGTATTTATAAGCCGAGGAAAAAGGCTTTACTTCTAAAGCTGTTTTAAAAGACTGTATATTTTCGGAATTTTCCGCAAGAAAGCTTTTAAGGGCATTCATCGTTGAATTTTTATCAATAGAAGCGTTTATATAATTAAAAAGCATTTCCATATTGAATTCCGAGTCTTTTTCGCTGAAATTTTCCGCGTCAATAACCGTCCGCACCTGCATGGAAGGCTCGGTTATAGTACCTGTTTTATCAACACAAAGAATATCGACACGGGCAAGCGATTCAATGCTTTTCATATCATTTAAAAGCACTTTTTTCTTGGCAAGCCTTATCGTTCCGAGCGCTAAAGCCGCCGTTGTAAGAAGATAAAGCCCCTCCGGAATCATGCCGATTATTGCGGCAACCATGGAAACTACACTGTCGGCAAAGCTGTCATGCTTTATAAAAAAGCTCTGATAAAAAAGAATACTTCCTATCGGAATAAGAATAATTCCCATCCATTTAACTATCTTGTTAATGGACCTTATCATTTCAGACTGCTCTTTGGTATCAACGGTCTTAGCCTGCATAGTAAGCTTTGAAATATAGGATTCTTTTCCCACGCTTTCTAAAACCGCACAGCATTCGCCCGAAACAATAAAGCTGCCCGACAGCAGCCTGTCCCCGACTGATTTCTTTATTTCGTCCTCTTCACCTGTAAGGAGAGCCTCGTTTGCAAAAACCTCTCCGCTTATAACTCTTGCGTCGGCACATATTTGGTCGCCTGCAGAAAAAATAACGGTGTCGCCCAAAACAAGGGAAGAGGAGCGGATTTTTTTCCTTATTCCGTCTCTTATAACTTCTGCATGGGGCGAATTTATAAGGCTCATTTTGTCAAGAGTTTTCTTAGCTCTTATTTCCTGAAAAATTCCGACTAAGGTATTGCCTATAATAACAGGAAGAAATGTGAGGTTTCTAAAAGAGCCTGCAATGCAAAGCAAAACGGTTATTATAAGGAAAATAAAGTTAAAATATGTCAAAGTATTTGATATTATAATATCTTTTACCGATTTTCCGGCCTGTGTAACGGTCTCGTTTGACAGACCCTCCTGCGCCCTTTTTCTCGCTTCTCTTTCGGATAAGCCCTCGGGCAGCATATTATCGTTTTGCATTTTTCACACTCCTTTTATAGTGTGACAGGACTTGAACCTGTCACGCCTACGAAACAAAATTTTGCATAATACATTGCCTCAAAACTTGAAATACGGCAGTATTCCTGCGTTTAGTCGGCTTCGTCTTATAACAAAATTTTTAGTTTCGATAGGTTAAAAGTTTCTGCCGTCGAATTTTGATTTCGGCGAAGCGAGAAATTTGCAGCAAGGCTGGCGCCTTGCAAAAATGAACACAAAGCCGCAATCTAAAAGGCGGCGAGCGAAACCGCGGCAGGTTCGAGTCCTGTCACACTAAGAGTATACCACATTAAACTTAAGTTTACAAGTGCCTATATTACGGCTTTTTTTAACTCTGTAACATAAATTTATATCAGAACTAAAACATAATAAATAATATATTTTTAACATAACTTTTAAAACGGCAAAAATCGGGCGGTTTAAGAATGCGATTTATTTTTCGCATAGAAGAACTCGGTTATATACAAATATGGTATACCGCTATGCAAAACTTGCAATTCCAAAATCAGACACAATATGATATAATATGATAAATATGTAATATAGGAAGGTGTATTATGAACAAAATTTCAATCATAGGTACAGGAAGCGTCGGCTCGACTATTGCGTATACTCTCACTGTAATGGGTATTGCGTCGGATATAGTCATGATCGACATCAACAACGAAAAGGCACTCGGCGAGGCGCTGGATATCAGACAGGGCACACCGTTTTGCAATTCCTGCTCGGTTTATGCGGGCGACTACCGCGACGCTGAAAATTCCGACATAGTAATTCTCACATCGGGTATTGCAAGAAAGCCGGGTCAGACAAGACTTGAGCTTGCTCAGACAAATGTGGATATCACCAAAAGCATAATTCCGGAGATAACAAAGCATGCTCCGAATGCAACCTACATAATCGTAAGCAACCCTGTTGATATTCTCACATATACTTTCTGCAAGCTTTCGGGAATTCCCGAAAATAAGATTGTAGGCTCGGGAACAATTCTCGATACCGCCCGTCTGCGCGCAAGACTTTCTGAATATTATAACATAAGTCAGGCTAATGTTCACGCTTATGTTTTGGGCGAGCACGGAGATTCTTCGTTTATTCCGTGGAGTGTTGCAAATATTTCCAATGTTCCGATTAAGGACTGCCAGCAGTTCTCAACCGAAACCGCGGGACTTATAAATCCTCCGCTTAATTTAAGTGATGTTGAACAGTATGTAAGAAAATCGGGCGGAAGAGTTATCGCAAGAAAGGGCGCTACCTTCTATGCGGTTTCCGTTTCGGTATGTCATATCTGCAAATGCCTGCTCGGCGGAATGGATACGACAATGACCGTTTCCACCATGATGCACGGGGAATACGGAATTGACGATGTATGCTTAAGCACCCTCAATCTTATCGGCAATAACTGCGTTCGCGGAAAAGTAAATATTTCGCTTACCGATGAAGAGGTAGTAAAGCTTAGAAACAGTGCCGATACCTTAAAGCAGGTTATCGGAAGCCTTAATATTTAAAGAAAGGTTGTTTTAAAATGGATTACCGTATTGAACACGATTCCATGGGCGAAATGAAGGTTCCTGCCGACAGGCTCTGGGCGGCTCAGACCCAGAGAAGCCATGAAAACTTTAAAATAGGCGTGGATATCGAAACCATGCCGCGTGAAATCACTCATGCTTTCGGAATTCTTAAGAAGGCGGCGGCAATGGCAAATGCCGAGCTTCGCCCCGAAAAGATGACCGATGAAAAGCTTAAAGCTATAACCGCTGCCTGCGATGAGGTCATTTCAGGCGCTCTTAACAGCCATTTTCCGCTTGTTGTCTGGCAGACAGGCTCCGGCACACAGTCTAATATGAATGCAAACGAGGTTATCGCAAACCGCGCAAATCAGATTGCGGATAAAAAGCTCTGCCATCCCAATGACGATATAAATATGAGCCAGTCGTCGAATGACACCTTCCCGACGGCTATGCACATATCCGCCGTTTTGGCTGTGGAAGATAAGCTTATCCCCGCAGTCGAAATGCTTATCGCTACTTTTAAAAGACTTGAA
Organism: uncultured Eubacteriales bacterium; assembly: GCA_934466515.1. GTDB lineage: Bacteria > Bacillota > Clostridia > Oscillospirales > Acutalibacteraceae > UBA737. Next base: position 212,414 of record CAKSLH010000001.1, on the reverse strand, counting down.
GAGGAAAACGAGGGAATCGTTAAATCGGGACGCACCCACCTTCAGGACGCAACTCCGATTAAATTCAGTCAGGAAATTTCGGGCTGGAGAGCAAGCTTAGAGCGCGATGTTGAGCTTTTAAAATCCGCTCTTGTTCCGCTTCATGAGTTAGCTCTCGGCGGAACCGCCGTCGGAACCGGTCTTAACGCACCTAAGGGCTTTGACGCGCTTGTTGCGAAAAAGGTAGCCGAGCTTACAGGCAAGGAATTTGTAACCGCAGGCAATAAGTTTCATGCTCTTACTTCTAAGGACGAAATCGTTTTCGCGCACGGCGCAATAAAAGCAACCGCCTGCGATATGATGAAAATCGCAAATGATGTAAGATGGCTTGCGTCAGGTCCGCGCGACGGTCTCGGAGAAATCCATATTCCCGAAAACGAACCGGGGTCATCTATAATGCCCGGAAAGGTAAACCCGACTCAGTGCGAGGCTGTAACAATGGTTGCGGTACAGGTTATGGGAAATGATGTCGCTGTAGGAATGGCGGCTTCTCAGGGAAACTTCGAGCTTAATGTTTTCATGCCGGTTACGGCGTATAATTTCTTACAGTCCGCAAGACTTTTGGCAGAGGCAATCGTTTCATTCAATAATAACTGCGCTGTCGGAATTACCGCCAATAAGGAAAAGATGCACCATAATCTTCATAATTCGCTTATGCTCGTTACGGCGCTTAATCCTTATATTGGCTATGAGAATGCCGCAAAGACCGCTAAAAAAGCATTCAAGGATAATATTTCGCTTAAAAGTGCCTGCGTTGAGCTCGGCTTTTTGACAGCGGAAAAATTCGATGAAGTTTTCCATCCCGAAGAGATGGTATAAATAAACAGGAGGAAACAGATGAAGGTCAGTTATTTTCCGGGGTGTACTTTGCGTACTAAAGCCAAAAAGCTTGATTTCTATGCCCGCGAATGCGCAAAGGCTTTGGGCTTTGAGCTGGTTGAAATCGAAAATTGGCAGTGCTGCGGAGGAGTATATGTAAGCGCTAAGGACGAAATAGCATCCAAGCTTCCGAGCGTCCGCGCGCTTATTGCGGCAAAGGAAGAGGGAAGACCTCTTTTAACGGTATGTTCTGCCTGCCATAATGTTATAAAGCAGACCAATCACGCTATGAAGACGGACAGTGATTTTGACTTCAAGGTAAATAACTATCTGTCTCAGGATAAAGAAAAAAGAGAACCCTACGGCGGCGAAACCGAGGTATATCATTATCTTGAGTTTTTAAGGGATAAGATAGGCTTTGATAAAATAAAGGAAGCCGTTAAAAATCCGCTTAAGGGCAAAAAGATTGCCGCTTATTACGGATGTCTTCTTTTAAGACCTAACAGCGTTATGAAAACGGACGACGCAGAAAATCCGAAAATTATGGAGGATTTCATTAAAGCGCTTGGCGCAGAGCCTGTAATTTATTCGCAGAGAAACGAATGCTGCGGCGGCTATATCGCTCTTGAAGATCCCGAGCAGGCAAAGAAAAGGTCAAATGCGGTTTCTTCAAATGCCGCAAGCTGCGGAGCCGAGCTTATGGTAACGGCATGTCCGCTTTGCAAATACAATCTTGTTAAAAACGGAAGCGAAATTCCGGTTATATATTTCACAGAGCTTTTGGCAGAGGCTCTCGGTATAAAGGAGGACGGTTATGCAGAGTAAAAACGAAGCATTAAAAGAAAATATTATGCGCATAAGCGGCGTTAATCCGCTTAAATGTATGCGCTGCGGAAAATGCTCGGGAACATGTCCGTCTTATGATGAAATGGAATATCATCCCCATCAGTTTGTTTATATGGTGGAAAACGGCGATATTGAAACCTTGATGAAATCCGAATCGGTTTATAAATGTCTTTCATGCTTCGCCTGCGTCGACCGCTGTCCGAGAGGGGTTGAGCCCGCAAAGATAATTGAAGCTGTAAGACTTTCGGTTATAAGACAAAAGGGCGCCAATCATTTAAAGGCTGACGATATTCCGAATCTTATTGACGACGATATGCCTCAGCAGGCTGTCATGAGCGCACTTCGCAAATATTCTAAATAGAAAGGAGAAATAAACTGTGCAAAGAATAGGAGTTTTTGTCTGCCATTGCGGTACCAATATTGCCGGAACGGTAGATGTAAAGGCTGTTGCCGAGGCTTTAAAATCTGAGCAGGGGGTTGTTTTCTCCACCGACTATCAGTATATGTGCTCTCAGGCAGGTCAGGATTTAATTAAAAATGCCATTAAAGAATATAAGCTTACGGGAATTGTAGTATGTTCATGCTCTCCAAGAATGCACGAGGCTACATTCCGTAAAACCGCCGCCGCGGCAGGAATAAATTCTTATATGGTTGAAATCGCGAATATCCGCGAGCAGTGCTCTTGGGTACATAAGGATATGCCCGTAGGCACTGAAAAGGCGATAATCCTCGCAAAAGCCGCCGTGGCAAAGGTTAATTTAAATACACCTCTTACCCCCGGTGAAAGCCCCGTTACAAAGCGCGCGCTTGTTATCGGAGGAGGAATTGCCGGAATTCAGACAGCACTTGATATCGCTGACGCGGGATTTCCCGTTGATATAGTCGAAACAAAGCCTACCATAGGCGGTAAAATGTCTCAGCTTGATAAGACCTTCCCGACGCTCGACTGCGCCGCATGTATTTTAACACCGAAAATGGTTGATGTTGCCCAGAATGAAAAAATAAAGATTTATTCTTATTCGGAAGTAACCGATGTCAAGGGCTTTGTCGGCAATTTCGATGTAACTATAAAAAGAAAAGCAAGATATGTTAAAGAGGATATCTGTACAGGCTGCGGTCTTTGTACCGAAAAGTGCCCTCAGAAAAAGGTTCCGAATGAATTCAACCTCGGAATGGATAACAGAAGCGCTGTTTATATCCCGTTTGCTCAGGCAGTTCCGAAGGTCGCTACTATTGACCCGAATTACTGTATGATGCTTAAAACCGGTAAATGCGGTGTATGTTCAAAGGTATGCACGGCAGGAGCTATTGATTATAACGCAAAGGACGAATTCATAGAGGAGAAATACGGCGCAATTGTCGTCGCAACCGGATTTAATCCGATTTCCGTAGAAAAATTCGATGAGTTTGCTTATTCTCAGTCAAAGGATGTTATAACCTCCTTAGAGCTTGAGCGCCTTATGAACGCCGCAGGACCTACCGGCGGAACGCTTTTGAGACCGTCCGATAAGGAGCATCCCCATACAATTGTTTTCGTTCAGTGCGTAGGCTCAAGATGTGAAAACTGCGCCGAAAAGGGTAAGGAATACTGCTCTAAAATTTGCTGTATGTACACGGCAAAGCATGCAATGCTTATTAGAGATAAATACCCCGATACCGAGGTTTATGTATTCTATATTGATGTCCGTACCCCGGGTAAGAACTTTGATGAGTTCTACAGAAGAGCCGTCGAAGAATATGGCGTACATTATATAAAGGGTATGGTCGGTAAGGTTACACCCGAGGGCAAAAAGCTTAAGGTTCAGGGCTCTGACCTTATTTACGGCAAACAGCTTCATATCGACGCGGACCTCGTTGTTCTCGCCGCCGCAATTGAGCCGGATAAATCAGCCCGTCCTCTTGCAACAATGCTTACCGCAAGTATGGATACAAATGATTTCTTCACCGAGGCTCATCCGAAGCTTCGTCCTGTCGAAAGCCCGACAGCAGGCGTTTTCCTTTCCGGAACATGTCAGGGACCGAAGGATATCCCCGAAACCGTATCTCAGGCAGGAGCCGCCGCTTCAAAGGTTATAGGACTTCTGTGCAAGGATAAGCTTAAGGGTAACCCGTGTGTTGCGCATTCAAATGAAATGATGTGCAACGGCTGCTCAACCTGCGAAAAGGTTTGCCCCTACGGCGCGATTTCCTATGAAAACAAAGAATTCAGAATGCCCGACAGAACAACAAAGGTGCGCAGAGTTGCAGTTGTCAACGAAGCGGTTTGTCAGGGCTGCGGAGCTTGTACGGTTGCCTGTATGTCAGGCGCTATGGACCTTAAGGGCTTCATGAATAAACAAATTATGGCGGAGGTAGACGCAATATGCAAGTAAATGAACATAAGCCGCTTATTGTGGCATTCTGCTGTAACTGGTGCTCCTATGCAGGAGCCGACCTTGCCGGAAACAACAGACTTAATTATCCGGCAGATGTTAAAATAATCCGCGTTCCTTGCTCATGCAGAGTAAACCCGATGTTTATATTAAGGGCTTTCCAGCGCGGAGCGGACGGTGTAATCCTTTGCGGATGCCACCCCGGAGACTGCCATTATACTTCAGGCAACTATTATACACGCCGCCGTATGGCTCTGCTCTTCTCGATGCTTGATTATCTCGGAATAGAGAGAGAAAGAACGAGAGTTGAGTGGGTATCAGCGGCTGAAGGCGCAAAATTTGCCGAAACCATGAATGATTTTGTAAGCAAGGTTGCAAGCCTCGGCGAAAATAAAAGATTGGAGGATTTACGATGCAAGAAATAAATCGCGAAATTCTCGTAAATAAAGCGCTTGAGCTTCTTGAAAACGGTACTGTCGACAGAGTTTTAGGCTGGAAAACAGGTGAGTTTTGCTATGATATTACTCCTGCCGTTTTCGAAAGCAAAGAGGAAATAAACGAAAATTTTGTTTTCAATGATTTTTGCGGAGCAAACTTTTCAAAATACCTTATTAAAGAAACCGCTAAGACCGAGAAAAAGGTTCTCGTTTTCTTAAAGCCCTGCGATACATACAGCTTTAATCAGCTTTTGACAGAGCATCGCTTTGACAGGGAAAAGGTTTATGCCGTAGGAGTTCCGTGTAACGGAATGCTTGATACAGGTAAAATCAGAGAAGTCGCCGAAAGCATTGCAAATGTTACCGATAACGGCGAAACCGTAGAAATTGAGACGCTTTTTGACGGTACTGTAACCAAAAACAGAAACGAGCTTTTACCCGACCGCTGTATCAACTGTAAGTCGAAAAAGCATGTCGCTTATGACGAGCTTTTAGGCTCGGACGGAGAGGTTCTCGATTCAAACCGTTTCGACGAGGTCGAAAAGCTTGAAAAAATGACCCCCGACGAGCGCTTTGAATTCTGGCAGGGCGAGCTTTCAAGATGTATCAGATGCAATGCCTGCCGTGATGTATGTCCTGCATGCACCTGTGAAAAATGCGTTTTCGATAACCCCGAATCGGGCGTTGAAAATAAAGCCGCCGCCGATTCCTTTGAGGAAAAAATGTTCCATATTATAAGGGCTTTCCATGTTGCCGGCAGATGTACCGATTGCGGAGAATGCTCAAGAGTTTGTCCTCAGCATATTCCGCTCCATCTTCTCAACAGAAAGTTTATTAAGGATATTGATGAGTTCTACGGCGATTATCAGGCAGGTGCCGAGGTAGGAAGCCGCGCTCCTATTGTCAATTATACAACTGAGGATATCGAGCCTAAGGACGCGGTAGGAAGAGGTGACGAAAATGCGTAAAATTTCACTTGATAATTTAAATTCGCTGTTTTCGGCTGTTAAATCCGAAATGAGACTTTATCTTCCCGTTGATACCAAGGGCGGAGCCAAATTCGAGGAATGGTCAGAGGATAAAAAGATGTCCGAGGCTTTAAATACGGTTAGAAGCGCGAAGGACCTTTTCTTCCCTCAGACCGAAAACCTTATGGATTTTAAAATCGAGGGTAAAAACATCGAGATAATAGACACAAGAAAGGAATGCGAGGACTTTGTTGTTTTCGGAGTCCGCGCATGCGATGTAAGAAGTCTTGATGTTCTTGATAAGGTATTTTTAGCAGAGCCGGTCGATTCTTATTATAAAAACCGCAGAGACCACGGAATAATCGTTTCTTTAGCATGCAATAAGCCTGCGGAAACCTGCTTCTGCTCCGCTTTCGGAATTGATTCTTCCGAGCCTAAGGGCGATGTTCAGTGCTTTAAATCCGAAAATGAGCTTTTCCTTAATGCTTTAACCGAAAAGGGCGAAAAGCTTTTAAAGGCTGTTGAGATTGTAACAGAGCCGGCAAAAGAGGCTGATGTAACGCCTGTAAAGGCAGAAATTAAGGAAAGAATGAAAAAGCTTCCTCTTTCTCACCTTAAAACCGATTCTTTCGGAGCGGGAAAAACAAAGGAGTTTTTCGATGACCCTGCATGGGCGGAGCTTTCCGAGTCTTGCTTGGGCTGCGGAACCTGCACCTTCGTTTGCCCTACATGTCAGTGCTATGATATAAAGGACTTTAATACAGGCCACGGCGTTAAGCGATTCCGTTGCTGGGATTCGTGCATGTATTCGGAATTCACTAAAATGTCAGCCGGTCAGCCGAGACTCACTCAGCTTGAGCGCTTCCGTCAGAGATTTATGCATAAGCTCGTATATTTCCCGACTAATAACGACGGTATGTTTTCCTGCGTCGGCTGCGGAAGATGTCTTTCAAAATGCCCGATACAGATGAATATTGTTAAGGTAATGAAAAAACTGGGAGGTAATAAAAATGTCTGAAATTAAAGAACCTCTTATTCCGAAAATCGGAGTGGTAACGGATATAAGAATTGATACTCCCGATGTTAAAACCTTCAGAGTTGTCACACCCGACGGCAAAAAGGCTTTCGAGCATAAGCCGGGGCAGTGCGCAATGCTTTCTATCCCCGGAGTAGGCGAGGCGATGTTTTCAATAACCTCTTCTCCTACAAATACCGAGTTTATGGAATTTTCCATTAAAAAGTGCGGTTGCGTAACCGAGTGGCTCCATTCAATGGAGGTAGGCCAGCAGATAACCATAAGAGGACCTTACGGCAGACCCTTCCCCGTTGATACCGAATTTGCAGGCCATGATATGTTATTCGTTGCAGGCGGTATCGGTCTTGCTCCGCTTCGTTCGGTAATTAACTATTGCCGCCATTATAGGGACCGTTACGGCAAAATTGATATTGTTTACGGTTCAAGGAGCAAACAGGACCTCGTTGATTATAAGGAAATTATCGACGAATGGGCAAACGATACAGGCGTTAATGTCCACCTCACTATCGACCGCGAACAGCCCGAGTGGGACGGACATGTAGGATTTGTTCCGAACTATGTTAAAGAACTCGGATTTTCAACCGATAAGATAGCCGTTCTCTGCGGTCCTCCGATTATGATTAAGTTTACCCTTGCGGGACTTCAGGAATTGGGCTTTGATAAAACTCAGGTCTATACCACTATGGAGCTTCGCATGAAATGCGGAATCGGCAAGTGCGGACGCTGCAATATCGGTTCTAAATATGTTTGCAAGGACGGTCCCGTATTCCGTTTCGACGAAATCGACGAGCTTCCCGATGAATATTGATAAGGAGAAATAAAGCAATGGAAAATATGGTTGATATTTATCTGTTCGGAAAAAAATACAGCGTTCCCGATGACCTGACCATTATGCGCGCCATGGAATATGCCGGCTATCAGCTTGTCCGCGGATGCGGCTGCAGAAACGGATTTTGCGGAGCCTGCGCTACCATTTACCGTATAAAGGGCGACAGAGAGCTTAAGACCTGTCTTGCATGTCAGACCAAGGTCGAGAATAATATGTATGTAGCAACTCTTCCTTTCTTTCCGCTTGTCAAGCAGGTTTATGATATGGAAAAAATTAAGCCTACAGAGCAGATTATGATGCAGCTTTACCCAGAAATTTATGCCTGCGTCGGCTGTAATGCCTGCACAAAAAGCTGTACTCAGGGACTTAATGTTATGCAGTATATCGCTTATGCTCAGCGCGGTGAATTCGATAAATGCGCAGAGGAATCCTTTGACTGCGTAATGTGCGGAGTTTGTTCTTCAAGATGCCCCGCAGGAATTTCACATCCTCAGGTTGCAATGCTTGCAAGGAGACTTAACGGAAAGTATCTTGCTCCGAAGTCAAAGCACTTGGAGGACAGAGTTCAGGAAATTAAGGACGGAACCTTTACTGAGCTTATCGAAAGCCTTATGGGAAAGCCGATAGAAGAGCTCGAAGAGCTTTATAATAACAGAGAGATAGAGAAATAAGGAGGGAAGATAAGATGTATTCTAAAGAATTTCAGGAGTCTTTAAAGGCGGTTGAAGCGGCAAGAGACGCGAATATCGCTTATGAGCCTGTCAGAATGACGGCAAAGGAAAAGGATGAGCTTTTGTGCGCTTATCATCCCGACTATAAAAAGAGCGAGTTCAGAGCATTAAAGGTCGGCCCGAATAAGGGCGAGGAGCTTCCTCATGAGCTTTGCGATATTTTGGAGGCAAACAGCCGTATCAAGGCAGAGGATATTGATTTAAACTATGTAAAATATGATGTCGATGTTCTTATTATCGGCGGCGGCGGCGCAGGAACCTCTGCGGCTATAGAAGCCGATAAAGCAGGCGCTAAGACCATGATAGTAACAAAGCTCCGCATGGGCGACGCTAACACAATGATGGCAGAGGGCGGAATTCAGGCTGCCGATAAGCCTAACGATTCGCCTGCAATCCATTTTGTGGACGCCTTCGGCGGCGGACATTATGCCGCAAAGCGCGAGCTTCTCGCTAAGCTTGTCTGCGATGCACCCGAGGCTATTAAATGGCTTAACGATTTGGGAGTTGAATTCGATAAGGCTCCCGACGGCACTATGATTACCACCCACGGCGGCGGTACCTCAAGAAAGAGAATGCATGCGGCAAAGGACTATTCCGGAGCCGAAATCATGAGAACTCTGCGCGATGAGGTTATAAACCGCGGAATAACCGTTGTTGATTTTACCTCGGCAATAGAGCTTATTTTAGACGAAAACGGCAATGCCGCAGGCGCAGTTTTAATGAATATGGAAACTCATGAGCTTATGGTTGCACGCGCTAAAACCGTTATAATTGCAACCGGCGGTGCAGGAAGAATGCACTATCAGGGCTTCCCAACCTCTAATCACTACGGTGCAACTGCTGACGGTCTTGTGTTAGGCTACAGAGCAGGCGCAAAGCTTTTATATGCCGAAACTCTCCAGTATCACCCGACGGGCGCCGCTTTCCCTCAGCAGATATTCGGCGCACTCGTAACCGAAAAGGTTCGCTCGCTCGGCGCTAAGCTTGTTAACCGTGACGGTAAAGTATTTATGCACCCGCTTGAGACCCGTGATGTTGCGGCGGCTTCGATTATCCGCGAATGCTCGGATAGGGATGAGGGCGTTGATACAGGCAGCGGAAAGGCTGTATGGCTCGATACTCCGATGATTGAAAAAATCGGCGGAGAGGGAACTATTGAAAAAAGAATTCCAGCAATGATGAGAATGTTCGCAAGCTATGGAATTGATATAAGAAAAGAACCGATTTTGGTTTATCCTACTCTTCATTATCAGAACGGCGGACTTGATATCAATGTAAACGGTATGACGACAAATGTTGAAAACCTGTTCGTAGCAGGCGAGGCTGTCGGCGGAATTCACGGAAGAAACCGTCTTATGGGCAATTCTCTTCTTGATGTCATTGTTTTCGGAAGAAACGCCGGAATAAATGCGGCAAAGAAAGCCGAAAGCACTAATTTAGGCAAGCTTACATTAGAGCATATCGCGAAATTCGACAAAGAGCGTGAAGCCGCAGGAATTAAAACCGATATGGTATCTCCGAAGCTCTTGCCTGATTACAGAAGAAAAAAATAAATAAACTAAGGGGTTAAAAAATGATTACCGATTTACTTGAAGCACTCACAATATTTTGCTTTGGACTTTCATGGCCTATTTCTATAAGAAAATCCATTGTTTCACGCACCGCAAAGGGCAAAAGCCTTTTCTTTGAGGTATTTTTGCTTGTCGGCTATGCTTGCGGTATTGCAAGAAAGATTATACAGGTATCGGGCGGCAGCTCAGGCTTTATATTTTATTTAAGCTTTTTCTTCTATGTGCTGAATTTTATAGAAATTTCTATAGATGTCTGCCTTTATTTCAGAAATAAAAAGCTTGATGAAATTGCGGACGCCGAAAAGGATGCCGCAAAGGTATAATTTGAGGTGATTTTATGGCAAAAACCTATAAGAATAATCTTCTCGTTTCGCTTTTAAGGCTTCTCGGGGCATTTGTAATTTCTTGGTTAATAATAGTCGTTATTTTTGCGGTTTGCACTTCCTCGGAAGATGAAATTCCCGCAAAATACAATGCTTTGATGTGCTTGCTTTCAATTGTCCTTGCTTTTGCCGAAAATATAATTATTGATTTCAATGCAGCCCAGCGTTACAAAAATCTTATTAAAAAGGCTCAGGCGGATATAACTGCTGTTAATGAAACCTCTGCTTCCTTAATAGATAAGGCTGAAAGGGTCGCCGATAAGTACAGAAATACAGAAACCGAGGTAATGGAAAAATTTGCCGAGGCAAGGAAAGACGGACAGCAGGGCAGAATAAGAACAAGTAAGGATTTTAAGGCTGTTATCGAGGCTTATCCCGAGCTTCAGGCCAATGTGCATACGCAAAAGCTTTTAAGCCAGATTGAAACCACTGAAAACGCAAAGCTTAATTTCAGAATGACTTATTCGGATTCAGTTGCCCGTTATAATTCAAAAATTCATTCATTTCCGCTCGTAATGTTCAGAAAGCTTTTTAAGCTTGAAGACTTTGAAATGCAGACGAATGTTATAAACGACGATATCGTTTCCGACGAAGAGCTCGGAATATAATTAAAAGTCCCTGAGAACACTTATTGTTCTTAGGGACTTTGTCTAAGCGTTTTAAGATAAGCCTTTTGTTCGCTTGTTATTCTGTAGCTTTCAACGGATTTTTGAATTGTCTTGTTATGCACCCAAACGGGCAGACGGCGGGTTTCCAAAAACCCGATTATATCATCCCACCTGATTGCAAGAGCCGTTGCGAAATACCATGCAATCATCATATTTATATAGTATTCGCCGCTTTTTATCGCGGCGATTTTTTCTGCCTGACTTATTTTAAAATCTTCTTTTAAATACACACTCATCAAAGTGCCTATCGCGTATCTTACGGTATAAGTGTGCGGGGATTTAAGCCATAAGTCAATCTCAGCTTCCAAAGCCTCTTTGTTTTTATTAAAGCAAGAGGGTCTTTTGATATCGCAGGTCGCCCAGTTATCAATAAAGGGAAGAAAAGAATTAAGCGCGCTTATACATTCGCCGTAATTCTTTATTTTGTTTATAAGCATAATATGAATATTATTTTCCTCATAATATTCGTGGGGAATACAGCTTAAAAATCCTGAATTCAAAATCTTTTGCGAATTTTCATTGACAAATTTTTTAAGCACCGGCATTCTTATGCCGATAATTTTTTCGCTTTCAATATTAGGTATCAGCCTTGAATGAAATTCCTTGTATTTTTCGTCTTTTAATTTAAAAAGCTCTTTTTGCAAATCCGTCATTTAAAAAATAACCTCGCAGGTGTATGCCTTTTCGTTTTTTTCGGTCTCTCCGCTTATAACCGCTCTGCCGTTTTCCTCGAAAACCGATAATATCAGCTTTTCATAAGGCTTTATCTCGTTATGGTAATCTATCTGAAAAGTCTTTAGCCTTGAATTTTTTGGATTAAGCGCGTCAAATGCCATGTCGGCATATTTTATGTTGTTGACATGCCCGTTAACATCGGCGTATGAAAAAGCAGGGGTAATCTCAAATGTCCTGTCAAAGTGCTCTGTGGGCTTTATTCTTCTTAATCTTTCTTCCGTCATGCAATCGGTTAAAAATTCAGAATTTTCTGGGTAAATTCCGTCAGGTCTTACAGGCTTTCTTGTGGTTTTGTCAATAACAAGCCAATCGGAGCTGCCTTTAATTAAAACGCTTCCGTCTTTATCCGTCATAAGATATTCTCTTCTGCAAATAAGACCCTTTGGCTCAAGAGGCCATGTTTTCATATTTATTTCAGAGTATTTTTCGGGATTTTTCACCGTTTCGAATTTTGTTCTCGCTACAACCCATAAAAGGTTTTTGCTGTCAAGCGCGTTAAAGCCTATTCCTAAAAGCTCTGCATGGGCGCTTGCTATATCCTGAAAGATATCAAGCACCGAGCTTGGCTTTATATTTGAAAATTTATCAAAATCCGAAAAGCGAAGATAATATTTGCGGTCAAGTTCAAGCTTCATAATAATTTCTCCGATAGTTTTTTATAATTATATCACTCAAAATCTATTTTTTCAACCCGATAAAATCGTATAAATATCCTCGAACCCGATTTTAACGCCGTCAATGCTTATATATCTGAAATCAAGATTTATTTCGGATATTCTTCCGCTTATACATATATCGTGAAATCCGTGATAGCAAAAAAGCGAAATATAATCGTTCTTTTTAAGCCGTAGAATTATTTTTGAGTTCTCCGCCTTCTGCTCGTCGGAAATTCCGTGCCGTTTTACCCGCGAATGCTTTTCGTCCTTTAAAGAAAGCGCTTCTCTTAGCCCTTTCATCGCGTCAAACGGAATAAATTGCTTTGCTCTTTCTTCTCTCGGCATCATTTAAGCCTTGTGTCCTCCTATCATTTCGTTTCTTTCGCGCTGGGTAGCAAATTCCAAAAAATCCGTTCCCGTAAGCACCGAGTTTTTTCCGAATTTTTCATATAGGGAAAGAACGGCGCTTTCGCGCTTTTTCTCTTTCATAACGGCTTCAAAATCCGTAAATAAATCATAGCCCTCGCTTTCTTCACTGCTTATTCTGCCAAACGATATCCCGAGACGGCGGATAGGAATATTCCTTTTTGCGGTTTTTGAAAATGCCGACATAACAGGGGGCAGTATTTTAGAATAAAGGGCAGTTGAGCTTTCAAGCCTTATGCGCGCTCGGTCGGGATCGCAAGTGCCGTTTGAATAGCCAATGCCTATGCTTATACCGCCTGCAATCTGCTTTCGCTTTGTAAGCTCGCGCGTGCCGTTTAATGTCATTTCTTTCATAACGGTTTCAGCCTGCGTAAATGTGTAATCACAGGGAAGAATTTGGGAAAGCGAAACTGATTTGCTTTTTGCGCGGTAGTTTTTTATATCCGAAATAAGACAGCTTTCTTTCCCGTAGGCATGGTCTATTAGTAGCTCGGCATTCTTGCCGAAAAGCTTGTAAATAAGCTCCTCGGGAGCCTCTGTTATATCGCGCATTGTAAATATTCCGCATTCCTTAAGCCGCCTTGCCGTTCCCGAGGCCACCATCCAGAAATCCGTTATCGGAGTATGCGTCCATAGAGTGCTGCGGTATTTTTCCTCGTCTAAAAAGCCTATGTGCGACGGCGTGTGCTTTGCGGTTATATCAAGCGCCGCCTTTGCAAGATAAAGATTTGTTCCCACCCCTGCTGTGGCAGGAATATGCAGCTTGTCGGCAATTTCGTCAATCAGCTTTTTTGCGAGCGTTACAGCGTCGGTTTTCATTGTGCGAAGATAATTTGTCACATCTATAAAGGATTCGTCTATTGAGTAGGTGTGAATATCCTCGGAAGAAAAATAATTAAGATACAATTCATAAATGTCCGCGCAGTAGTCTATATAAAGCTTCATTCTCGGCATTGCCGTTATATAGCTTATTCCTTTAGGTATTTCAGATATCCTGCATCTGTTTTTAACACCTAAGCTTTTAAGCTTCGGCGATATCGCAAGACAAAGCGCGTTTTTTCCTCTTGTCGGGTCGGCAACGACAAGATTTGATTCAAACGGATTAAGCTTCCTTTCTGCACACTCAACCGAGGCATAAAAGCATTTCATATCAATACATAAATAATATCTCTCAGACATTTTCATCATCACCGAAGCAATAAAAATAAGAACAAATGTTCGATATTTTGATTATATACTTTTTCAAAATTAAAGTCAATGGAAATATATGGATATTTATTGACAGATAAATTTTTGCGTGATATAATAAAAAACAGATGTAGCGCAACAAGTGTTTTTTATAAAGAGGGGTGCAAAATGCCGAGAAGCTTTATGTTTAAAAAAGAAGATATAATAGGGGCGGCGGTTGAAATCGTAAGAAAAAGCGGAATTTCCGCACTCACCGCAAGACAGCTTGCAAACGCGCTCGGTTCTTCCTCAAAGCCGATATTCGGGCTGTTCGAAAATATGCAGGAGGTAAAGAGGGCTGTAATAGAAGAGGCAAACGAGGTATATCTTAGCTATCTTAAAGCCGAGGCGGAAAACAAAAAATATCCTCCCTATAAATCGAGCGGAATGGGCTATATAAGGTTTGCGAGAAACGAGCCCGAGCTTTTTAAGCTTCTTTTCATGCGTGACAGGACTGATGAAGCCAAGGAGCAGACAAGCGAGGAGATTAAGCCTATTATTTCGCTGATATGTAAAAATCTTAATTTAAGCGAGGAAAAAGCGTATCTTTTTCATATTGAAATGTGGGTTTATGTTCACGGTATCGCCTCAATGATTGCCACAAAATATCTTGATTGGGACGAGGACTTCGTCAGCCTTGCGCTGACCGATATGTACGAGGGCTTAAAATTCAGGTACAAAGGGGAAGAAACTGTATGACAGCTATAAAAACCGAGAAATTAACTAAAAAATTTAAGGATTTAACGGCGGTTGACTCGCTTGACCTATCGGTAGAAGCAGGCGAGCTTTTTTCTCTGCTCGGTGTAAACGGAGCAGGAAAAACAACCACCGTTAAAATGCTTACCTGCCTTTTAAAGCCGACAGACGGAGACGCGTTTATTTTCGGCAAGAGCATTTCGGAGTCACCGAGCGAGGTTAAAAAGATAATTGCGGTTTCACCTCAGGAAACGGCGGTTGCTCCTAATCTTACGGTAAAAGAAAATCTTGAGCTTATGTGCGGTGTACACGGATTTTCAAAGGAAGAGAGCGGGAAAAAGGTTTTATCGCTGTCAGAGAGTCTTAAATTAAACGGTATCCTTTCAAAAAAAGCAGGAAAGCTTTCGGGAGGCTGGCAGAGAAGGCTCAGCATAGCGATGGCGCTTATAAGCGATCCGAAGGTGCTTTTTTTGGACGAACCGACCTTAGGACTAGATGTTATAGCAAGAAGCGAGCTTTGGGAGGTTATAAGAGAGCTTAAAAGCAGAACAACAATTATTCTTACAACTCACTATATGGAAGAAGCCGAGGCGCTTTCGGACAGAGTGGGTATTATGAAGGACGGAAAGCTGCTTTTAACCGATACCGCAGAAAGAATAAAGGAAAGAACAGGCAAAGAAAAATTCGAGGAAGCCTTTATTTCCGTTATAAAAGGAGAATACAAATGAAAATATATGCCTTTTCTAAAAGAACAGCAAAAGAAATTCTCCGTGACCCTCTAACGCTTTTTTTCGGGCTCGGTTTTCCGCTTGTGCTGATTTTTCTGCTTTCGGCAATTCAGGCGAATGTTCCGGTGCCGCTTTTTGAAATAGACCGTCTTACCCCCGGAATTACCGTATTCGGTCTTTCTTTCATGACGCTTTTTTCGGCTACCCTTATTTCAAAGGACAGGGAAAGCGCATTTCTTCAAAGGCTGTTTACCGCTCCTATGAGCCCATTTGATTTTATTATAGGCTATTCTCTTCCGATTTTGCCGATTGCCGTTTTGCAGAGCATTATCTGTTATCTTGCGGCTATTGTTTTAGGACTTAAACTAAGCATAAATATAATTTACGCAATACTTTTTATAATTCCCGTATGTGTATTTTTCATCGCCTTGGGACTTTTTTGCGGAAGTCTGTTTTCGGTAAAACAAACAGGCGGTATATGCGGTGCGCTTTTGACAAATCTTTCGGCGTGGCTTTCGGGTACTTGGTTCGATTTGGACCTTGTCGGCGGTGCATTTAAAAAAATCGCTTATCTTTTGCCGTTTGTTCATGCGGTAGAGCTTGAAAGAGCGGTGCTTTCGGGCGATTTTTCAAAAATAACCCCTCATATATTCTGGGTTTTAGGATATGCGGGTATTACACTTATATTAGCCGTCCTTGTTTTCCTTAAAAAAATGAGAAATAACTGACAAATTTAAATATTGACAATTCAAATTTTAAATTTTATAATAAAAGTCCGACACAATGGACTTTTATTATTTTTTAAGGGGAGCAATTATGGAAAGAGAATCCTTTAAATCGCGGCTCGGATTTTTGCTTGTCAGCGCAGGGTGCGCTATCGGAATAGGAAATGTCTGGAGATTTCCTTTTATTGTCGGACAAAACGGCGGCGGTATTTTTGTTCTGATTTATCTTATAATGCTTGTAATAATGGGTCTTCCGGTACTTACAATGGAGCTTGCGGTCGGAAGAGCAAGCCGAAAAAGCGCGGTGCTTGCTTATAAGTCGCTTGAAAAGAAAGGCTCGAAATGGCATATTCACGGTTGGTTTGCGATACTCGGCTGTTATGTCCTTATGATGTATTACACCAATGTTTCCGGCTGGATGTTAAATTATTTCTTTAAATTCGCGACAGGAACATTTAAGTCCGGAATGAATGCTGAGGTAAGCGGCAAGGTATTTTCCGATATGCTTGCAAATCCAAAAGAAATGGGCTTTTTTATGGCGGTTACCGTAATCGCAGGCGTGCTTATCTGCAGCTTCGGAGTTCAAAAAGGCCTGGAGCGCGTCAGTAAGGTTATGATGAGCGAGCTTTTTGTGCTGATTTTAATTCTCGCTATACATAGCTTCACTCTTTCGGGCGCTAAGGAAGGTCTTAGCTTTTATCTTGTTCCGAATATCGAAAATGTCAAATCTGTAGGTCTTAACAATGTTATTGTGGCGGCAATGAATCAGTCCTTTTTCACTTTAAGCTTAGGAATTGCCGCTATGGAAATCTTCGGCAGCTATATGAGCAGGGATACCTCTCTTTTAAAAGAGGGCGCAAATATCTGTCTTCTTGATACCTTCGTTGCGGTCTGTGCGGGTCTTATTATTTTCCCTGCCTGCTTCAGCTTCGGAGTCGAGGTGGACGCAGGACCGAGCCTCATTTTCGTAACTCTGCCAAATGTATTTGTAAATATGTCGGGCGGAAGAGTTTGGGGTGCGCTGTTTTTCCTCTTTATGACCTTTGCGTCGTTTTCAACCGTAATTGCGGTTTTTGAAAATATAATGGCATCATGTATGGATAATTTCGGCTGGAGCAGAAAAAAGACCTCGCTTATTAACGGAATAATAATTCTGATTATAAGCGTTCCGTGCGTGCTTGGGTATAATGTGCTTAAAAGCGTTCATATTATAGGCGCAAGAGATATTCTTGACAGCGAGGATTTCATAGTAAGCAATCTGCTTTTGCCGCTCGGCTCTCTTGTGTACCTGCTTTTCTGTACAACCCGTTTCGGCTGGGGCTTTAAAAATTATCAGAATGAAGCAAACCTCGGAAGTGGCTTAAAGGTTAAAAACTGGATGAAGTGGTATTTTATCATAGTCTTACCGATTATGATAATAGCCGTATTTTTGTTAGGATTATTTTAAAAAAGGAAGCTTTATATGAAAATAGTAAATGAACTTATAGAAAAGTATCTTAAAGGGCATTCCAAGGATTTTATAATCGAGGAAATTCAGCCTGAAAACGGCTGCGATACATGGGAGCTTGATACAAGGGATAATAAAATCGTTCTTAAGGGAAATAACGCAGGCTCTGTTGCGGCGGCTTTCGGTTATTATCTTAAATATACCGTTAAGGCTAACCTTTCTTGGTGCGGCAAAAGAATTCCCGATTTCGTCGGTAAAGAGCTGCCACTGCCTCAGGCTTATAAAAGAGTTATAAAGCAAAAATACAGAGTTTATATGAACTACTGCACCCACTCTTACAGCGCCGCTTGGTGGAACTGGGACAGATGGGAATATGAAATAGATATGATGGCTTTAAACGGTATAAATATGCCGCTTGCCGTCACAGGTACCGAGGGAGTATGGTATGACACCCTGCTTGAGCTTGGGTTTACGGATATTGAAGCAAGGTCCTTCCTTGTCGGTCCCGCATTTCTTGCTTGGCAGTTAATGACAAATATCGAGGGTCACGGCGGACCTTTACCGAAAGCTTGGATTGATGAGCATGTCGCTCTTGGGCAGAAGATAATCGCGCGCGAGCTTGAATTCGGAATGAAGCCCATTCAACAGGGCTATTCGGGATTTGTGCCGAACCTTATGAAGGAAAAATTCAAGGACAGCAAATTTCTTATTAAAAAGACATGGAACAATATCGGCCATACTACCGAAATAGACCCTCTTGACCCGCTGTTTAAAAAGGTCGGAGAGGTATTTATGAATAATCAGCGCAAGCTGTTCGGCGCGCACGGCTTTTATGCCTGCGACCCGTTTCATGAGGGAACGCCCCCTGTTGACGGCGATGAGTACTTAAACACCGTCGGTAAGACGATTTCCGATTTTTATTATTCGTTTGATAAAAACTATATCTGGGTCATGCAGGCTTGGTCTATAAGAAAGCAGATTGCAACGGCTGTCGATAAAAAGCATTTGCTTATTCTTGACCTTGACTGTCAGTTCCCCGTAGAGCATGAGGGCTACTGGGGCTATGATTATGTCGTCGGCAGACTTCATAACTTCGGCGCGAGAATGAGCAGTCTTCACGGAGATATGCACCTTGCTGCGGAAAACGGTTTTATTAAGGCAAAGCAGTATGCCAAAGCCGCTGTAGGAGCAGGCGTTTTAATGGAGGGAATAGGGCAAAATCCTGCGTTTTACGACTTAAGCCTTGAAATGCTCACCCGCCCCGATTCGGTTGATGTTTATGAGTGGGTAAAGGGATATATTGAGCGCAGATATGCCGTAACCGGCGAGGATAAGGAAAAATGCTTTAAGGCATGGAAGCTGTTACTTGATAAGATTTATATTAAAGGCACCGATTATGTTGAGCGTGGAACCGTTATCTGTACAAGACCCTGCTTAAAGCTTCGCGGAACAGGTCCCTGCGATACCTTTGAAATTCACTATGATAATAAGGTTCTGCTTGAAATAATAAGTCTGCTTAAAACAGTTAAATGCGATACCGAGGGCTTTAAATATGATATAAGCGATTTTTCAAGACAGCTTATTTCAAACTACGCTCAAAAGCTTTATGCCGAATTAAAGGACGCTTACTGCGAAAAGCGCTTTGATGATTTTAAAGCCAAAAAGCGTGAATTTCTCGAACTGCTTGACGATATGGACGATATGCTTTCATCAAGACCCGAATGGACTCTGCAGAAATGGATTGCCGACGCAAGGAGCCACGGAACCTCAGAGGAAGAAAAAAATCTTTATGAGTATAACGCCCGTATGCAGGTTACCATTTGGGGAAATGAAGAGGAAAGCCTGCTCTTTGATTATGCTTGGAAGGAATGGGCAGGGCTTATAAAAAGCTATTATAAGCCGCGCTGGGAAAAATTCTTCAAAATGCTTGAAGCCAAGGCAGAGCAGGGATTCGATTACCCTGAATACGAGGATACCTTAAAGGTGTTTGAAAACCGCATAGTTTGGAATGCGGATGAGTTTTATATAAACCTCGGAAAGTGGGAATCCGCTTGGGAGCACAACACCGAGCCTATTCCGCTTGGAAATACCGCTCCTGATAAATCCTTTGAGCTTATAGAAAAATATAAAGACAGAATATAAAATATAAAAAGAGCGTGCCGAAAAATCGGCACGCTCATTCTTTTTAAATAATTTTAATCAGTATCATAACAGTTCTTGCAAGCAGGGCGCAAACCCATGCTATAAGGCATTGTACTATAACAATAAGTGCCGCCCATTTTCCTCCCAGCTCGCGTTTTACAGCCGCAATTGCCGCAACGCAGGGGGTGTAAAGCAAGCAGAAAACAAGCATGCTCACCGCGGAAACAGGGGACATAAAAGAAGATATTCCGACACCTGCGGTTAAAACCTCAAGGGTGGAGACAACACTTTCTTTTGCCATAAAGCCTGCGGCAAGAGCTGTTACAATTCTCCAGTCATTAAGACCTATCGGAGCAAAAACAGGGGTGATAAAGCCTGCTATAATACTTAATATACTGTCCTTTGAATTTGAAACTATATTGAATCTGAAATCAAAGGTCTGTAAAAACCAAACTATCAGGGAGGCTAAGAAAATAACCGTAAAGGCACGGCTTAAGAAGTCCTTAGCCTTTTCCCATAAAAGCATTAAAACATTTTTTGCCTCAGGCAGACGGTAATTCGGAAGCTCCATTACAAAAGGCACGGCTTCGCCTTTAAAAACAGTGTTTTTTGAAATTAAAGCAACCGCTGTTCCTACAGCTATTCCTAAAAGATAAATGCCTATCATGATAAATCCGCTGTATTTCGGGAAAAAGTTCTGAATAAAAAATCCGTAGATAGGCAGCTTTGCGGTACAGCTCATGAAAGGGGTAAGTATAACCGTCATTCTGCGGTCGCGCTGAGAGGGAAGAGTTCTCGTTGCCATAACGGCAGGTACGGTACATCCGAAGCCTATAAGCATCGGCACTATACTTCTTCCAGAAAGTCCGATTTTTCTTAACAGCTTATCGGTTACAAATGCCACGCGCGCCATATATCCGCTGTCCTCAAGCATCGAAAGGAAGAAAAACAAAACAACGATTATCGGAACGAAGCTTACAACGCTTCCTACACCCGTAAAAATTCCGTCCACTATCAATGAGCGGATTATTTCGCTTACATTTGCCTTTATAAGCAGGGAGCTTACGGTTGCGGTCAGACTGTCTATCCCCATTTGCAGAAGATTCTGAAGAGCGGAGCCTATTACATTAAATGTAAGATAGAATATAAGCGCCATAATAAGAATAAAAGAGGGAATAGCGGTATATTTCCCCGTTAACAGCTTATCTATCCTTCTGCTTCTGATATGCTCCTTGCTTTCTTTCGGCTTGACAACGGTTTTTGAGCACAGCTCATTTATAAAGGCAAACCGCATATCTGCCATTGCGGCGGCGCGGTCAAGTCCGCGTTCAAGCTCCATCTGAGAAATAATATGCTCCACGGTTTCTTTTTCGTTTTCATCAAGGTCAAGCATATCTAAAACTTTTTTATCGCCCTCGATAAGCTTTCCTGCGGCAAATCTTATGGGTATCTGAGCCGCATTTGCATGATCCTCGATAAGGTGCATTATGCTATGTATTGCCCTGTGAACTGCACAGGTTTGTCCGCTGTCACGGCAAAAATCCGTTCTTCTCGGCTTTTCGGCATATTCCGCAACATGCAGAGCATGGCGGATAAGCTCGTCAACACCCTCGTTTTTGCTTGCGGAAATAGGTACAACGGGAATTCCCAAAAGATTTTCCATATCATTGATTTTAACCGTTCCGCCGTTTGAGCGGACCTCGTCCATCATATTGAGCGCCAGCACCATAGGAGTGTCAAGCTCCATGAGCTGTAAGGTAAGATAAAGATTTCTTTCTATGTTTGTAGCGTCAACAATATTTATTATGCCCTTTGGCTTTTCATCTAAAATAAACTGCCTTGAAACTATCTCTTCCGAGGTGTAGGGAGAAAGGGAATAAATTCCGGGTAGATCGGTAACAAGCGTGTTGTCATGCCCCTTAATAGGTCCGCTTTTGCGGTCTACGGTAACTCCGGGGAAATTTCCTACATGCTGGTTTGCTCCTGTGAGCTGATTAAAAAGCGTGGTCTTTCCGCAATTCTGATTTCCTGCTAACGCAAAGGTTAAAACCGTTCCTTTAGGCAGAGGACTTTCATTTGCTTTGTCATGATAAATACCGTCTTCTCCGAGCCCAGGGTGAATTTCGGGCATTATCGGAGAGATTTTGCAGGTGCTTTTATAAACAGGCTTTTCATTTATAGGAATTATTTTGATTTTTTCGGCGTCCGCAAGCCGCAGGGTCAATTCATAGCTGTGAATTCTAAGCTCCATAGGGTCGCCCATGGGAGCGTATTTCACAAGAGTTATTTCGGCATTCGGAATAACGCCCATATCTAAAAAATGCTGTCTTAAGCTACCCTCGCCGCCAACCTCTGTTATAACGGCGCTCTGCCCGATTTCAAGCTCTTTCAGTGTCATATTTTTTCTCCTTAAATTCCGAATAATTTTAAATATCTGTCAAGTTCTGAAGTAACCGTTAAAATGTAAGCTAAATAAATTACAAGCATCAAAACGCCCTGCCACCTGCTGAATTTTCTGGCTTTGACCGTCGGAACCGCCGCAATAAGCGAAACTAATATTGCTACGGGAAAATCAAGATAAATATTCTGTGCCGAAACAGGGAGCTTTCCGCCGTAAATAAAAGAACATACCGCAAGAATAAGGGTTGTATCAATAACATTCGCGCCTATAACATTTCCTACCGACATTGAGGTCTGCTTTTTAACAACCGCCGTAATCGCGGTTACAAGCTCGGGCAGTGAAGTGCCTATGGCTACAATTGTGACGCCGATTACCGCCTCGGATACTCCGAAGGATGCGGCTATTTTACTTCCGTTGTCTACAAGAAGCTCGCTTCCTATAACAATTCCCGCGGCACCTATCAAAACCTTTAAAATGTTCGTTATAACAGTGCTTCTGTCGGTGGCGGGCTTTTCTGTATTATCCTCTTTTACCGTCGCTTTGCCCGAGCGGATATTTTCGGCTATATAAAAAACAAAAATAATCAGCAGAGCAATTGCTCCTGAAACAGAAAGCGAGCCCTTTAAAGAAAATAAGAATAAAACTATAACCGCCGCTATCAGAAAAAAGGCCTTCGGCGCAAAATCCTTTCGTTTTACCGCTATCGGCATAAAGATTATACTTATCGCAAGAATCATTGCTGTGTTGCAGATAACAGAGCCTATTCCGTTTCCTATTGCCATTCCGACCTTGTCCTGCGATGCGGCAACAGCGTTTACGGCGCCGGACAGCAAAATATTATGCCCCTCAACAGCCGCAATGGTTGAAACTATGATTTCAGGCAGTGTCGTTGCAACGCTTATTACCGTTGCTCCGATAATGAATTTCGGAATTTTCGTTACCTCGGCTATCCATACGGCGCCGTCTACAAACCAATCTCCGCCTTTTACAATGAAAAAAATTCCCAGCGCAAAAAGGAAATACATCATAAATGCTTCCATTATTTTCCCCCGTATTTTCCGTCTTTTTTTAATTATATTATTAAATTCTGTTATTTATCAATTTTAATAAGATTTTCATAGAATCTTACAGCTCCGGCAAGGCAGCTGTATTCTATATTTTCGTTAATTCCGTGCATGCCCCTCATTTGTTCGGGCTTATAAATCACGGGAGCAAAGCGAATGCAGTTTTTGCAAACGGGCTGATAAAACTGTGCGTCGGTAGCGCCTGTCATAACATAGGGACTCTTTGCAAGTCCGGGAAATGTTTTTTCTACAGCTCTTTCGATTGTTTTATAACCATCGCCCTTGATATCGACGGGGACGGTATAATCGTTAGAGTGCATTACCTCCATTATTAAGCCGAATTTCTCGGCTTTTTTTCTTATTATTTTAAGGCTTTCCTTTTCACCCTGATGAGGAATAAAGCGCATATTGGCACTGACTGTTGCCTCTTGGGGAATAACATTGCAGGCGTCGGAGCCTGACTGCATCGTAAAAGCAATCGTGGTTTTGAGCATTGCGCCTGCCTGAGCGCTGACCGCCGGCAAAACAGCCTTTAAAAGCGGACCGAACAGCCATAAATTTGAAAACAAAAGCTTCATTCCGAAAGGAGCATATGGAGCAAGTGTTTTAAACATCGCCGCAACCTCTTTTGAAATCTTCTTTTTAAAAGGAGAATGCTTTTCGGTTTCATTAACAAATGCCGAAAGCCTTGCAATCGGGGTGTTTTTAGACGGCGCGCTCGCGTGACCGCCTGTGCTTCTTGCGGTGAATTTCACATCGGCTTTTCCTTTTTCGAAAATTCCTATCATCGCGAAATTTCCTTTTATTCCGCCGATAGGCTCGGAAATTATCGCTCCGCCCTCGTCGCAGAGAAGAAATAATTCAACGCCCCTTCTCTGTAATTCCTTAACGATTTTCGGCGCTCCGTCTCCCGCCCATTCCTCGGTGCAGGAGGAGGCAAGATAAACATCCTGAGGCGGAACAAAGCCTTCCTTTAAAAGTCTTTCGGTTGCCTCAAAAAATGCCATAACAGAGCATTTAGTGTCGGAGGCTCCGCGCCCCCAGACCTTGCTCTCGGCTATTTCACCCGAAAAGGGCGGATATTTCCATTCGCCCTCGGCAGGAACGACATCCTGATGGCTCATAAGCAAAATCGGCTTATCATGGCTTTTGCCTTTCCAGTAAAAAAGCAGATTTCCGTCAATATCGGTTTTTTCAAGCTTTTCAAATACAAGCGGAAAAAGCTTTTCGAGCACCTTATGAAACTCGCGGAATTTTTCGGCTTCTGAAACCTGAGGGTGCGAGGTAGTATCGAATTGTATCATTTGCGAAAGCTTTTCTGCAAGCTCTGATGATTCTTCCTCATTCTCATTCGGCTGATATTCGGATTTTTTCGAAGGAATAAGCAAGGTATGGATAACCGCCGCTAAAAGCAATAAAACAAGCAACCCGATTAAACTTAAAAGTATATATACTATTATCATTTTGTATTTTTCCTTCCGTCTCTTTTATAGAAAAAGTAAGCAATTCCTATCGCCATTGCGCCCGAGGGGATAATCATAAAGCTTGTAGAGCCCGTAAGCGAGGGAACGATCATAAATAAAAGACTCATAACCGTAAGCGGCAAAAGAGCGGTTTTTAAATTGCTTTTGTAATACTTATAAGCCATTGCACCGAAAAGAGCCGGAACAACATTATCAAATGCGGGCTGTAAAACCGGCTTCTGCAAAAGCGGACGCAGGGGAGTCAGCAATGCAACGCCGACCGCTAAAACAATAATCGTAACAAGAGAAGAGGTGGCAATTGAAAGGGTCGAAATTATTTCGTTTTCCTTCGTTCCCGATTTTGCGCCTACCATATCCCTTGCGTTTACCGCGCAGGGAATTTTCATGTTTATAAGATTACCTGTTATAAACGCAAGATAACCGCCGCCCGATCCTAACATCGGGGTATATATAAGAAATTCGGCGATACTGCTTATCATCCAAATAAGACCGACTGAAAAGAAGCCCTTTCCTGCGGCTTTTAAGTCGGGGTATGCGCCTAAATATTTACCTATTAAAAAAGGAGCGCCGACAAGCATTATTAAAACCATTATGCTTGCGATTTTGCCGATTTTGTGCGTTGTTTCGGTATATTTTTCAAAAATAAGATTTTCTTTGTTTTCCATGATTTATCTCCTTATAAGTTTAAACAAGGTTTATAAGCACTGCCGCCGCCATGCCTACAAGCATGCTCACGGCAATAGAAAAGTTTTCAACAAACGCAAGCTTAGGCTTCTTGCCGAGCCACATAAATAAAGCCATAATAAGAGCCGAAACCGCAACTACAACAAGCGGTGTAAAGTCTCCCGTGAATGTGAAAAGACCGTTTGAAGAGACAAACCCTCCGATATAACTTCCTATGTATGCGCTGACAAGACCTATAAACATAGCCGTCATCGCCGTGTCGCCGAAACCGACGGCGGCGCCTTTGGGTCCGCTGCCGCTTAATTTTTTGGTGTATTTTTTATTAAAGAGAACTGAAAGAATCATTCCCCACATAATGCAAACGCTCATTAAAAGCGCAATTGTAGCAAAGCCGGAGGCGGTCATATACTCGCCCGAAAGCTTTTCCATGCCGACCTGCTCCGCTGCTGCCTGAGCAACCTGCGTTTCATAATGGAGCGCTCCTATAACCGAAAGTCTCAGCCAAGGCCACGGAATTCCGAGACTCCCCGAAAGTGCTATAACACCCAAAAGAATTCCGATGCTCGGAAGAACCGAAAATGTCGCGCTTGAAACGATAACGCGCTTCATTTTTCCCGTGTCCATTCCTATTGCTTTTCCTGCCTTATAGGCTCTTACCATGAAAATTACGCAAAGCAAGGCAACAAAGGCGATTATTCCGCCGCAAATAAGATAAAGCGGCGCACTGCTGAGCTTTTCTAAAATACTCATATTTTAAAACTCCTTAAAATCATATTTATATTTATTATAAAGGCTTTATTAGGAATTTGCAATATTATGTCGGGAAAAAGAAAAAATTACATTTAAAAAACAAACGGCAGTGTTTTCCTTTTTAATGAAACACTGCCGTTTGCTCTTTGGATTTTATTTTCAGTCAAGAATTGTGCCGTCTGTACCGATTGTAACTACCTGCCACGGAATAAACTTTCCGCTTTTTTGCAAAGCGGTTTTTGCCGCCTGTTCAAGACCGCCGCAGCAGGGAACTTCCATGCGGACTACCGTTACGCTTTTGATATCGTTGTTGCTGATGATTTCGGTAAGCTTTTCGGAATAATCTATGCTGTCAAGCTTCGGACAGCCGATAAGCGTGATATGCCCTTTTATAAACCGCTCATGGAAAGAAGCAAAAGCATAAGCCGTGCAGTCAGCAGCGATAAGCAGCTTTGCGCCGTCAAAATAAGGCGCGTTAAAGGGAACGAGCTTTATCTGAACCGGCCACTGGGAAAGACGGCTGACAGGTGCGGCAGGTGCGTCCGCGACAACTTCAGGTCCTTCGTGCCTGATCGTTTTCATGCGCATTCCGGGGCATCCGCCGTGAATATTCATTCCTTGCTCTCTCATTTTCTTTTGCTTGTTTTCAAGCACCGCCTTTTCGTTATATGCGGCTGCTTCTCTTTCGACAAAGGATATAGCCCCTGTCGGACATGCCGGCAGACAGTCTCCGAGACCGTCGCAGTAGTCGTCGCGCATAAGCTGAGCCTTACCGTCAACCATGGCTATTGCGCCCTCATGGCATGCCGCGGCACAAGCTCCGCAGCCGTTGCATTTATCTTTATCAATCTGAATAATTCTTCTTTTCATAAATGGTCCTCCTTGATTTGGTAATCATATTATAGTACAATAAATTCAACAAGTCGGTTGAATTTTCAACGAAAGAGGAATTTTATGAAAAATTTTTTATCGGTTATTAAAGCTGCTCAGCTTTTTTCAGGTGTTTCGGAAGCTGAGCTTAATGAAATGCTGACATGCCTCGATACAAGAGAGGAAAGCTTTCCTAAGGATACATTTTTGCTTAGAGTCGGCGAAAAGGCGGAATCAATAGGGTTGGTGCTTTTAGGAAGCGTTCTTGTAATACAGGAGGATATCTGGGGCAACAGAAATATTTTATCAAAGGCAGGGCAGGGGCAGACCTTTGCCGCAGCTTACGCCTGCGCCGCAGGCTCGGTGCTTAATGTCAGCGTTGTCGCGGAAACTCCTGTTACGGTGATGTTTATGAATGTAAATAAAATTTTGAATATTTGTCCATCCGCCTGTTCGCATCACAGCCGAATTGTGAGAAATCTTTTAGGCGAGCTTGCGGAGAAAAATCTGCGGTTTTCGGAAAAGCTCACCCACATGGGTCAGCGCACTACCCGCGCAAAGCTGATGTCTTATTTGTCGGCTCAGGCGCAGAAAAAAGGTAAATATGAATTCGATATTCCTTTTTCAAGACAGCAGCTTGCGGATTATCTTGCTGTAGAGCGCAGCGGACTGTCATTAGAGCTCGGAAAAATGAAAAAAGACGGAATACTTGATTTTCATAAAAATCATTTTATTTTAAAGGTTTAAAAGGTTTATTTGTGTCAAACAGTTTTGGGTAAAGATAATAAGTGGGTAAAGATAATAAGATAGTGTGACAGGACTCGAACCTGCCACGGTTTCGCTCGCCGCCTTTTAGATTGCGGCTTTGTGTTCATTTTTGCAAGGCGCCAGCCTTGCTGCAAATTTCTCGCTTCGCCGAATAAAAAATTCGGCGGCAGAAACTTTTAACCTACCGAAACAAAAAATTTTGTTATAAGACGAAGCCGATAAAACGCAGGAATACTGCCGTATTTCAAGTTTTGAGGCAATGTATTATGCAAAGTTTTGTTTCGTAGGCGTGACAGGTTCGAGTCCTGTCACACTAGGCAAGTGATAATAAATCCGAACCCGTTTTTAGGCGGCAGATTTTCCGCATAGCCTTGTTAAAATGAACGCAAAGCCGCAATCTAAAAGGCGGCGAGCGAAACCGCAAAAGAGGTATACCGCATTTGCGGAGAGCAGTTAGGAATTGGTCTTTCGGTGCTTATAGATATACTAAACCCCGAAAAAATAGTAATAGGCAGTATATTCGCACGCTCGGAAAACCTGCTTCGTGAAGGTATGGAAAAGATAATAAATAAAGAGGCTTTGCCTCAGGCGGTTAAATGCTGCAAAATAGTCCCCGCCGCTCTCGGTGAACAGATAGGAGATTATGCGGCAATAGCCGCAGCATTATTGTAGGTGATAAATATGCTGAATGAGTTGTTAAAAAAGATATCCGAGTCTTGAAAGCGCAAGGGAAGCTATAATTAAAGCCGAAAATGCACTTATAAAGGGCTTTGAAAACGGAAACAAATTGCTTATCTGCGGAAACGGCGGAAGCTGTGCCGACTGCGGGCATATAGTAGGCGAGCTTATGAAGGGATTTTTAAGTAAAAGACCGCTTTCCCGTGAGCAAAAGGCGGAAATGAAAGCTAACTGCCCCGAAATAGAAGATAAATATCTGTCTTTTTTGCAAAGAGCGGTGCCTGCAATATCTCTTCCGTC
Organism: uncultured Eubacteriales bacterium; assembly: GCA_934466515.1. Lineage (GTDB taxonomy): Bacteria > Bacillota > Clostridia > Oscillospirales > Acutalibacteraceae > UBA737. The sequence goes on along the minus strand of CAKSLH010000001.1, from coordinate 183,934 downwards.
TTTTACAGCGCTTAATACCGCGTTTTGCAACGACGTTGAACCCGAGCTTGTCTTTGCTCAGTGCTTAATGGGACTCGGTAAAAAGGACGATATATTGCTCTGTATAAGCACATCCGGCAATTCGAAAAATGTTGCCGCAGCAGCGCTTACAGCAAAAGCATTGGGGCTTAAAACAATAGGGCTTACAGGAAAAACGGGCGGAAAACTTAAAAGTATATGTGATATATGTATAAGCGTTCCCGAAACCGAGACCTTTAAGGTGCAGGAACTGCATTTGCCGGATTATCATTACCTTTGCGCAAGGGTAGAGGAAGAATTGTTTAATTAGTTTGATAAAAAAATATAGTTTTTATTATGTATTCCCGAAAAATGAATTTAATTTATTTTTCGGGAATACTTATTTTTGTTTTAAAGTATATGATATATTATTTCCGGAAGTTTAAAAATAAAAAAAGCGGAAATAAAAATGACAGACTATTAAGCACCGGTACAGGTACATCAATGTATGAAAGTATTCCTTTAAACGAAGATGTGCTGAAAGCAAAGGAAAGGGCAGAGAACAGGGCTATGATGTTTTCGGGATTCTTTCTTAGAAGCGAAGAGATAAGGTAAACTGAACAAATTAAAAAAGATGGCAGGCACAAAAAGTGCAGGCCATCTTTTTTTGCTTGCGAGAGGTTGACACGAATTGCACGATATGGCATTTCATCTATGAAGAAAATGCCGCCGAGCCATTCAGGTTATGAGGCGGATTGTATAACCTTATAAGCACATCATTGTATGAAAATAAATTTCTAATTGAATATCTCCTTAAAGTTAATAAAAGAGCAGATACTATGCTGTGTATTTGCAGATTTTTTAAGAGGGATGAGATTTGGTGAAACAAAAAATTGTTTATTTAATTTTTTGAATCAAGTATCAGAGCCTGAAGCTCGGAAATAACCTTGTTTATATCGCGGTTGTATTCGGCGGTCAATGTAACTGCTGAATTGTTAACACTTAAATTCGTTTCGGGATAAATACTTGTTAAGTTTTCCACCGTTCCGTCAGATAAAGGAGTAAAGGTTTTTGTTTCGTCTCCGCCGCTTTCGGTGACAGTTAAAGATGTGAAATCGGTGAAATACGGAGTGTATTCAGAAGCTGTTGTGCCGACTTCAAGCTGAGGCTTAAAAACTAAATTCTCTGCCGTGTAACCGCCTTTTATAAAAATACAAAAAGCAGGGGTACTGTCTTGTATCAGCTTTGCGCAGGAGCTTTCACCGATATCTCGCATAATCCAACCTGTTGTGCCCATACAATAGGTTTCAAGACTTCCGTTTTTCGGGCAACCGGATAAAGTGTAGTAATCTGTCGGCAAGGAAATGGCCGAAGTGGTTGCAAGCCAAAAGTAAGCGTCTGCGGTAGCTGTCCCGCTAACAGTAATCGACCCGTCATCATTTACGGTAAATTGCACTCCGTTCCGCAGACTTGAAGATTGCGTATATGGAAACGGAAATAAATTTTTACTGCTTACTTTAATCTTTAAATTGTGCTCGTTCGGGGAAATGTCGGTAATGTTAAGACTGTTTCCGATTGCACTTCCTTTTATCGGATTGCAGCAGGCGGTGTTCATTTGAAGCTCGGTTATATCACCCTTTTCACCTTTTTCACCCTTTTCTCCGGTATCACCCTTATCGCCTTTAATACCCTGAATTCCCTGCTCGCCTTTATCACCTTTTTCGCCTTTAAGCTGAGCTAATTGTTCGCTGGTAAAATCGGTGTAAACAAATGCGTCTCCCTTTTCGCCTTTTTCTCCTCGGTCACCTTTGTCACCCTTATCTCCTTTATCGCCGGTATCTCCCTTTTCGCCTTTAATGCCTTGGATACCCTGTGCTCCTGTATCTCCTTTGTCACCTTTTTCGCCCTTGAATTTTCCTTCTTCGGCGTCCTTGCGGAGACTTTCGGATATTTCTTTGTTTTCCTGCATAATCGAAACTATCTGCTCATATTCGGTTTGAGAGAGGGAAGCAGGCTCGGTAGAATTTTCGGTAAATCCGCTTTTTTGTACCCATATAAAGCTTTCTGTAGTTGTAATTCTTGAATCGCCCTTTATCCCGTAGACCGAAAGCGAAAATCCGCTTTCATAAATTATCTCATAAGGAACGGTGCATTCGTCGTTTTCAAGAACAACACCTATGGATTGGGTTTCGTCCGCACTCTTAAATACCGCGGTTTTGGCATATCCGTCCCAGTCGTCTGAAAACGAAAAATTTACCTTGAGATAGTTTTTGCTTTCCGATGCAACGGTGTCGAAATAAGCTTCGATTTTTTGACCTGTTATTTTTGCTTTTATCATATTTTTTCCTCCTTAAATTAGGTTCATTGACCGCTTTTTAAGGTAAGACCGCTTTTTGCGACATTCACCGACATTTTACTTTTTAAAATGTAATTATTGACGGAAATAGTAAATTGTATTATAATAAATAATAATATTCTTAATAGTCAAAATTGAGATATTTTCAATTAGTCAGAGTTTGTTATGCGGCTAGATATCTTTACAAGGTCTGGGAGAAAAAACACCTTGGCGCTAAGATTTTAAATCAGCGGTCATATAAGAAAAAGGGAATTTTAGATAAAAATCGAGTAAATCAGCTTAATAAAATCGGAATGATATGGAATTAGATTTTTAAAGGGGAAGAGAAAATGAAAATACCTTTCAGTCCGCCGGATATAACAGAGGCGGAAATAGAAGAGGTAGCCGAGGCGCTTCGCTCAGGCTGGATAACAACAGGACCGAGAACAAAAAAGCTTGAAAAGCAGATTGCCGAGTGGATAGGAACCGAAAAATGCGCCTGCCTTAATTCTCAGACAGCCTGCGCCGAAACAGCTCTCAGGGTTTTAGAAATAGGCGAGGGCGATGAGGTTATCGTTCCTGCTTATACATATACTGCCTCTGCCTCTGTCGTTTGCCATGTCGGAGCAACTCTTAAGCTAATAGATATAAATAAAGATAATCTCGAAATGGATTATGACGCACTTGAAAATGCGATAACCGAAAAAACAAAAGCCGTAATTCCTGTTGACCTTGCGGGAATTCCCTGCGATTATGATAGAATTTTCGAAATTCTCGAAAGGAAAAAAGGACTTTTTTGCCCCTCAAATGAAATTCAAAAGGCAATAGGCAGAGTTGCCGTTTGTGCGGACGCAGCTCATGCCTTCGGAGCAAAAAGAAAGGGTAAAATGGTAGGCAATATCGCCGACTTTTCAAGCTTCTCTTTCCATGCCGTAAAGAATCTCACAACCGCCGAGGGCGGAGCGATTACTTGGAAAACAATAAACGGAATAGATAATGAAGAAATTTATCATAAGATTCAGCTTTTAAGTCTCCATGGCCAGTCAAAAGATGCGCTCGCTAAAACAAAGCTCGGAGCGTGGGAATACGATATCGTCGGCACTTGGTATAAATGCAATATGACCGATGTTGCGGCGGCTATCGGTCTTAAGCAGTTTGAAAGATACCCTGATATGCTTAAAAGAAGAAAAGAAATCATTGAAAAATATGACAGCGTTTTAAGACCCTTAGGAGTTGAAACCTTAGAGCATTTTGCAAAGTATTATCAGTCCTCGGGACATCTTTATATAACAAGAATACCGAATATAACCTCAGAGCAGAGAAATGAAATAATAAACGTAATGGCAAAAAGAGAAATTGCCTGCAATGTACATTATAAGCCTCTGCCTATGCACACGGCATATAAGAATATGGGCTTTGATATAAAAGACTTCCCGAATGCCTATAACCGTTTCGCAAATGAGATAACACTTCCTCTTCATACCTGCCTTACCGATGATCAGGTTGAGTATGTAGTTTCAAATTATGCGGAAATAGTTAAGGGGTATTTATTTTGAAAAGTGTACTTATTATCGGCGCGGGATTTTTGCAAAGCTTTGTTATAAAAAGGGCAAAGGAATTAGGCTATAAAACCTTTGCGGTGGACGGGGATAAAAACGCCGCAGGCTTTAAATATGCGGATTTTTCGGAATGTATAAATATTGTTGATGAAAAAGCCTGCCTTGAATATGCAAGAAAAAACCATGTTGACGGAGTTTTGACAGCCGCCACCGATTACGGGGTCTTAACAGCCTCTTATATCGCAAGGGAGCTTAATTTAAACGGACTTAATTATGAAAGCGCAAAGCTTATTAAAAATAAATATTTAGTCAGAAAATGCCTTTTTGAAAATAAGGTTGACGATACTAAGCAGGCCTTTGAGGTGAACTTAAATACTGATATTGAAGCTCTTTCGGAAAAAATCGAATATCCCGTAATGGTAAAGCCGTGCGACGGCTCAGGAAGCCGAGGAGCAGGCAGAGTTGATAAGGCGGAGGATTTGAAAAGGGCATGCGAATATGCCATGTCAGGCTCTATAACAAAAAGAGCTGAAATCGAAAGCTTTGTAACGGGCAATGAATACGGCGCCGAAATTTTTGTTGAAAACGGTAATATTCATGTCCTTGCCGTTATGAAAAAATATATGACAAAACCGCCTTTTTATGCGGAGCTCGGGCATGAATACCCGTCTGACCTTTCGCAGGACACGGAAAATAAGGTTCGCGAATATGTTATAAGAGCCATTAAAGCTTTAAATATAAATTTCGGCTCGGTTAATATGGATTTGCTTATATCCGATGACAATAAGGTGCATATTGTTGACATTGGCGCAAGAATGGGCGGAAACCTTATCGGCTCGCATATTGTTCCTCTTGGAACAGGCGTGGATTATATCGGAAATATGATTAAGACCGCCGTCGGCGATGAAACCGATTTTAAAGCAAACAGTAAATCGCATGTTGCCACAAGCCTGCTTGCTCTTGATCCCGGAAGGGTTAAAGCCTTACCTGATTTTGAGAAAATCGAAAAAGAGTTCGGAGTTATGACAGAGCATCATTTGAAAATCGGCGATGTTATAAATCCCTACAGAACCAATCTTGACGGGTGCGGATATGTTATCTCAACCGAAAATGAACCTCATAATAGAACTTTAAGAGCGCTGGAAAAAATAAATAATGAAATTGTAAGAGAGTAAGTATGAAAAAAATATTGGTTATAGGCGGAGGGAATTATCAGGTCCCTATTATTAAACGTATAAAAGAATTGGGCTTTGAAGCACTGTGCGTAGATATAAATAAAAATGCGCAAGGTTTTAATGTTGCTGATAATTATAAAGTTATAGATGTTCTGGATAAAGAGAAATGTTTGGAATACGCAAAAGAAAACATGGTTGATGCGGTAATGTCTTTCGGTGCAACTTTACCCCTTTATACCGTAGCATTTATTGGCAAAAAAATGAATCTTCCGGCTTTGTCTGTTGAAACAGCAAAAATATCCACAGATAAATTTCTTATAAAGAAAAGACTTGCGGAGAACGGATGTAATGTTTTGGGTGATTTTTTTGAAATATCTTCTCTAAATGATATAAAAAATAAAAAATTTAATTTTCCTTGTGTTATTAAACCTTGTGACGGTTCGGGTAGCAAAGGTGTAATAGTTTTAAATGATGAAAGCAACATTGAAGAATCAATTAAAGAATCTTTAGCGTGCGCAAGATACGGAAGAATTTATAAAGAAGATTTAATAGATGGAAAAGAATATACGGTCGAGGCTTTTGTGGACAATAAAATTCCTTATGTATATTCGGTCATTAAAACAACTTTTGAAAAAGATAAAAACGGAAAAATTTCTTACGGTCATTGTACACCGTCAGGCTTGTCGGCAGAAGATGAGAATTTAATTGTTGAAGAAGTAAAAAAAGCAATTTTTGCACTTGACATAAATATGGGTAGTGTGAATTTTGATATCATATTATCAAAACAAGATAAAAAGCCGTATATTATAGATTGTGGAATAAGAATAGGCCAAAATCTTATCGGTTCGCATATTGTTCCGTTTTCAAGAGGGGTTAATGTAATTGATAATACGATCTATCAGGCTTTGGGTGAAAAAATCAATCCAAATCCGAAATTCAAGCATTGTATAGCTACAAGATTATTGATTTATCGGGCGGGTAAGATTGCAGAAATTAAAGATTTTTCGTCTCTAATAGGAAAAAACGGTATAAAAGAAATAGTTTTAAGAAAAGAAGTCGGAGATTATCAAAGAGAATATCGTGATAAGTCCGATACCTGCGGTTGGGTAATTACAGAAGGGAAAACGCCTGCCGAAGCGGAAGCACTTGCCGAAAAAGCAAAAGACGCTTTAGAAAACTATATTAAAATTGAAGAATAAGATGTGGAAAATGAAGACAAAAATTAAAACAGCAAAAAATAACTGCAATAGCTTTTATGTGGTATTTATAAAAAGGTTTATTGATATAATTTTTGGGATTTTATCTTTACCCTTTCTGCTCATAATAAGCCTTTTAGTCGGAATAGCAATAAAGTTTGAAGACGGAGGACCGGTTTTTTATAAGGCAAAAAGAATAGGAAAAAACAGTAAGATTTTTAATATGTACAAATTTCGCTCAATGATTGTTAACGCACCAAACTGGACGAATTCTGACGGAAGTACATATAATTCGGAAAACGATTCAAGAGTGACTAAAGTGGGGAAATTCCTGCGTAAAACAAGCTTGGACGAGGTTCCTCAGTTTTTTAATGTTTTAATAGGTAATATGTCTTTTATCGGACCGAGGGCTAGCGGAGCAGGGGCGTTAGATAATTATAAGCCCGATGAAGTTGATAAAATGCTTGTCCGTCCGGGGATTACCGGCTACACTCAGGCATATTTCAGGAACAGTATTCCCGTAAGGGATAAAAGACTTTTGGACGCTTGGTATGCCCACAATGTTTCAATGTGGCTTGATATTAAAATACTGTTTAAAACCGTCGCAACGGTTTTAAAGCATGATTATTTATATACTAATGCTCCTGTAGAAAAAGAAGAGATTTCTCAGGAGATAACTAAGTGAGTAAGATATTATTTATTTCAAATATATCAAACAGAATAACAACTTTTGTTACTGCAAGTATATCGGTAGCACACGATTTAAAAATGGACTTTTATCAGGTTGCTAATTGGCATGGTGCTGAAAAGGCTCAAATTGAAAAAGACGAAGAAAAATACGGCATAAAAATTAAAAATCTGCCGATTTCACGAAATCCTTTTGACAAATCAAATTTGTCAGCTTATAAACAGCTTCTTGAATTTATAAAGCAGGAAAAAATTGATTATATTCATTGCAATACCCCTACGGGCGGAATTTTAGGCAGACTTGCAGGTAAAAAATGCAAGGTGAAAAAGGTTATCTATCAGGCGCACGGCTTCCATTTCTATAAAGGTGCGCCTAAGAAAAACTGGCTTGTTTATTACCCCGTAGAAAAATGGCTCGCTAAGTATACCGACGCTCTTATAACTATAAATAAAGAGGATTTTGAGCTTGCAAGCAAAAAATTCCGCTTAAGAAATAACGGTAAGGTTTATTATGTTGCAGGTGTCGGGATTGATTCGAAACAGTATTTATCGGACGGTAAATTGCGGGACGAAAAAAGAGCGGAGCTAAATATTCCTCTTGATGCTTTCGTGATAATCTCTGTCGGAGAGCTTAATGAAAATAAAAATAATAAGGTTATTATTTCAGCTTTAGAAAAGCTTAAAAATAAGAATATTCATTATATTCTTTGCGGTGTCGGCGATAAAAAAGACGAGCTTTCTGCAATGGCACAAAGCGCTGGAATATCTGAAAATATTCATTTCTTGGGCTACATAACGGATATTAAAGCTTTATATAATGCTTCAGACTGTTTTGTTATGCCCTCATACCGTGAGGGGCTTTCGAGATCTGCCATGGAGGCAATGGCGAGCGGTCTGCCTTGTATTCTAAGCGATATAAGAGGAAACAGGGATTTAATAGAAAACGGCTCGGGCGGTTTTCTTTGCAAACCCGACGATGCGAGCGGTTTTTCGGAAGCCATATCAAAGCTTTTCAGCAATAGCTTACTGTGCGAAAAAATGAAAGAATATAATCTTAAAAAAATTAAAGATTTTGATACTTCGGTTGTTGAAAAAGAAATAAGAGAAATTTATATAAACGAATTGATTAGAGGCTAGATATGAAAAAGGTTGTATTGATAAGGTCAAATCCGGTTTCACCCGATCCGCCGGTAGAAAAGGTTGCGGATACCCTGCTATCACTGGGATTTAAGGTGACCGTTATAGGGTGGGACCGAAACTCGAATGAGGATAAAACCGAAGAATTAAAGCTTGAAAGAGGAAACGCGGAGATTATAAGATTCGGAATTCCCGCTGTTTTCGGCGGAGGAATAAAGAAAAATTTAATTCCTTTAAGAAAATTTCAGTCAAAGCTTAAAGCTTGGCTTGAAAGTAATGCAAAAAACTTCGATATTATTCACGCTTTTGACTTTGATACCGGCTTTATCGCAAATAAAATTTCAAAAAAGTATAACAAACCGCTTATTTATCATATTTTGGATTTTTATATTGATTCTCATAATATTCCCTCGTCATTTTTAAAAGATAAAATTAAAAAATCCGAATTTTCTGTTATCAATAATTCTTATGCAACGGTAATCTGCTCGGAAAAGAGAAAAGAGCAGATAAGCGGCAGTTACCCGAAAAGGCTTGAGATTATTCATAATACTCCTAAAGCGACAGAAGAATTCGACAGCGGTTTTGAGCTTAAGGGTTCAAAGGATAAATGCAAAATTGCCTATGTCGGAATTCTTGCAGGTTCGAGATTTATAAGGGAAATCATTGAATTTGTTAAATCGGACGGGCGGTTTGAATTTCATATCGGCGGTTTCGGTTCTATGGAAAATGAAATAGTAAAAGCGGCGCAGGACTGCGAAAGAATTTATTTTTACGGAAAACTGCCTTATAAAAAGACTCTTACTCTTGAAAACTCCTGTGATATTATGACGGCGATTTATGACCCAAAAGTGCCTAATCATAAGTATGCCGCACCGAATAAATTCTATGAGTCTCTTATGCTCGGCAAGCCTGTGGTAATGGCTAAGAATACGGGCTTTGACGAGATTATAGAAAAAAACAAAATAGGCTGTCTTATAGATTTTTCCTTTGAAGGTCTGTCAAAAGGTCTTGAAGATCTGATTTCAAGAAAAGAGAATTTCCCCGAAATCAGCAAGACCATGAAACAGCTTTATAAAGAAAAATACAGCTGGTCGATAATGGAAGAAAGAATAACTAATCTTTATAAGGGTTTGAAATAAATAAATGAATATTTTATATATTACCGCCGTACCGCTTGAATACAGCTCTTCGGCAAATTTCAGGAATACCGCACTTATAAAAGGATTGATAGAAAACGGACATTCTGTTTCAACCCTTTCAACGAAACCGCAGGAACGCTCCGAATGCTTTGATAAAACGATACTCAATTTAAAATTGAATAAAAGATATTTTGTCGAGCTTGGGGCTTTGCATAAAGGAATAAATTCAGCTGAGCGCGGTTCGCTTAAATCAAAAATCAAAGGAAAGCTTTACAGAGTTTATACTGCATTCAATCTTTATGATTCGAGAAAAAACGAAGCCGGAAAGGTTTCAAAGATTGATTTTTCATCACAAAGTTTTGATTTGATAATTTCTTCTTCGGATCCCAAGTCCTCGCATTTGTTTGCTCATGAGCTTATAAAATCAAATCCGCAAATTGCAAAAAGGTGGATTCAGTATTGGGGCGACCCTTTTACTGGGGATATAAATAAAAGATCAAAGGTTCCGTCTTTTCTGATTTCTAAAGAAGAAAAGCGGCTTATTTCACTTTGTGACAAAGCGGTATTTGTGTCTCCTCTAACAGCTGAATATATAAAAAATAAATATCCCGAATATAAAGAAAAAATCCGTTTTGTTCCTATAGGATATTCTCAGGAAAAAATATATCCCGAGCATAAAAGCAATACATTGGATTTGTGCTATTGCGGAGATTATAACCAAAAGGACAGGAATCTTCTCCCTCTGTTTGAGGCAGTGTCTGAGCTTGAAAATAAGTGCAGGCTGACAGTTGCCGGAAACAGCGATTTAAAGCCTGTTTTAAAAGATAATGTGACTGTATTTCCGCGTGTAGAAAAGCAAAAGGTTGAGGAAATCGAACAAGACAGCGATGTTATAGTTTGTGTATGCAACCGCAAAGGCACTCAGATTCCGGGTAAGATCTATCATGCGTCCGCAACAAACCGCACGGTGCTTATAATTCTTGACGGCGAGCATAAAGACGAAATAGAGAAGTATTTCAAAGCTTACGGTCGATTTGCTTTTTGTGAAAATGAGAAAAACGCAATATTAAAAACCCTTAAAAATTTAAGTAAAGATAAAAAAGAGGAAATCCCCTGCAAGGCATTTAACAGTTTGAATATTGCTGAAGAAATTTTGAAATAAGGAGAAAAAAATGGAAGACAATCGAATTATAAATACAAATTCCGTTATTCTCGGATTGTTTTTATCCATTTCAATGGTTACTAAGCTTATAACCTCCGTAATAAGCTTCAGTAACAATATTTTGATTTTTACCTTTTTGCTTTTTGCTGTTTCGGTTTTAATGAATCTTAACGGAATGTTTTCGATTAAATTTTTGTGCGTTAACGCTGTTATATTCTCCGCTTTTCTGATTTCCACATTTCTTATAACTGATTCTACTTTTAGTTTGAAATATTTTTCTGATTTTATCATTTACGGAACCATAGGCATGTTTCTCGTCTCTTTGAAATTCAATAGTGACAAAACAATAAAAACAATTGCAACTGTATTTCTTGTTTTTTCATTGTTGACGCTTTTAAAGTATATTCCTCGGGCAGAGGTAATTAATTACGACGAAAGTTCAATGGAAATCAGCTACACAATGGTAATAGGTTTATCAGCGGCGTTTTTCTCTTGGAAATTATTCAATAAGTTTTTCAGAGTATTACTTATTATTTCTTCTGCAATCTGTATTTATTATTTATTCTTTTTAAGTGATTGCAGAGGAGCGGTTTTGTCTCTTATAGTTTTAATTGGCGTTTATATTTTACGAAGATCAAAGCGTAAGGCACTTTGGGCGGTCATATTTGTTTTGCTTACAGTATTTATAATTTTCGGCTTCAATATGATTATAGAAGCATTATTAAAAAAATACAGTGACATTCATTGGCTGAACAGATTTAAATTCGGTGACGATATTTTTACCGGCAGGTCTGAATTATTTAATCTTGCTAAAGATACAATAATGGAAAATTTCTTTTTCGGAAAAGGTATCGGATATTTTGAGACTATTGCTAACGGACAGTATACTCATAATATTTTTCTTCAGCTTTTCTGCGAATTTGGCGCTGTAATCGGCTCAATATTATCTGCGGTATTTATTGTTTTAGTTATAAAAGGACTATTTAAAAGCAAAAATGATTTTGAACTTTTTTGCATAATTCAGTTTATTCCCCGTTTATTAGTTTCAAGTGTTTATTGGCAAAATCCTTTTATCTGGATTTTTATTTATTCTAAGCTTGCAAGCAAAAGCGGAAATTTCAAAAAACTCAGGAGTGTGGAAAAATCGTGAAAAGCTTTTTAAAGCGAATTTCGGAGAATAGTTTTTTCCGTTCTATAGCAACACTGATGTCGGGAACTATCATTGCTCAGATTATTTCTTTTCTGATTTCTCCTTTAATGACGAGAATGTACACCGAAGAGCAAATCGGAGAATATACCCTGCTTTTAACGGTCGTAACTATGTTTGGCTCTGTCATCTGCGGAAGATATGATATGGCAATAGTAGGTGAAAGAGAAGAAAAGGGAATGTTCGCTCTGGTTAAGCTTTCATTTTATATAACAGTAGCACTGAGCGTTCTTGTAAGTATAGGATATTCGGCTTATTTTAAGGTTTCCGGCAGTACTGAAATGTCCTTTGTAAATGTGCTTATATGGACATTTGTATTTTTGCTCTTAACAGGATTTTTAAATATTCTGCATTCTTATAATAACAGATACCGTGAATATAAGCTTATGGCGGCGGCGGGCGTTACCAAGGAAATCGGAAAAGCTGCTACATTGGTAGGCTTCGGGGCGCTTAAGTTCGGAACAATAGGACTTGTAATTTCTTATGTTATAAGTGCATTTGCCGAGCTTTTTCAGCAGATAAGAAAGTTTAAAAGCAATTTTTCAAAAATTAAAGCGGTTAATGCTGCGGAATTAAAAAGCATTGCGAAAAAGCATAAGGATCAGCCGCTTTTTTCAGTTCCTGCAACCTTTGCAAACAGCTTTTCCTATTCGGTATTGAATATTTTTATAAACGGACTTTTCGGTTCGGTAGTGCTTGCGTATTATTCGATGTCTTACAGAATGTTAGGTATTCCGCTTTCTTTGATAAGCGTAAGCACCTCAAAAGCATTTTTTGAAAAAGCCGCAAGGGAATATGACTCAACAGGCTGTTTTAAAAAGACCTTTGTTCAGACAAGCCTTTTCTTGGTAGCTCTGGCAATTCCGATGACAATTTTGTTAATGCTTTTGGCGCCGTGGGCTTTCGAGGTCTTTTTCGGAAAGGGCTGGGGAGTATCCGGCGAATATGTAAGATATCTTGCTCCGATGTTTGGCGTAAGGTTGGTAGTATCTACGCTTACTCCTTCGATGATAATTTGTGGAAAACAGAGAATAGAACTTATTTTTCAGACACTTTTTATCGTCTGCTCATGTGCAGCATATATTTTAGGAAAATATATGGAATCCGTAAAGCTGTTTTTGCTTACGGTTACTGTTTTGTTTGCGATAGTTTACATAATGTACTATTTATATATGTTAAAACTAAGTTTAAAAAAGAGGAGAAATGAAAATGATTAACGTAATAGGACTTGGCTATATCGGACTGCCTACCGCGCTGATGATGGCATCTCACGGGGTAGAGGTTATAGGAACCGATTACAACAAAGAGCTTGTAGCAACGCTTAATGCAGGAAAAACCACCTTTAAGGAAAAAGGACTGGACGAGCTTTTTGCCGACGCTTTAAAATCGGGAATTAAATTTACAACCGAATATCAGGTTACAGATACCTATATTGTATCGGTTCCCACTCCTTACGATAAATTTTCAAAAAAGGTTGACGCATGCTATGTTGTAGCAGCGGTAAAAAGCGTTATGGAGGTTTGCCCGAAAGGAGCAACCGTTGTAATTGAGTCAACAGTATCTCCCGGAACCATAGATAAATATGTTCGTCCCGTTATTGAGGAAAACGGATTTAAGATAGGCGAGGATATAAATCTTGTTCACGCTCCTGAAAGAATAATCCCAGGAAACATGGTTTATGAGCTTCTTCACAATAACCGCACAATAGGAGCAGACAGCAGAGAAATAGGCGAAAAGATAAAATTGCTTTATTCAAGCTTCTGTCAGGGAGAAATAGTTGTTACGGATATCAGAACAGCCGAAATGACAAAGGTTGTTGAAAATACATTCAGAGCAGTAAACATAGCCTTTGCAAATGAGCTTGCAAAGATTTGCCGTCATGACAATATGGATGTTTATGAAATTATAAAAATCTGCAATATGCACCCGAGAGTAAATATCCTTCAGCCCGGTCCCGGAGTAGGCGGACACTGCATTTCGGTAGATCCTTGGTTTTTGGTAGGTGATTATCCGAGTCTTGCAAAGGTCATTGACGAATCAATGAAGACAAACGACAGTATGCCCGATTTTGTTTTGAACCGCATTTATGAAATTATGAAAGAAAATAATATTACGGATATCGGCAGAGTCGGTCTTTACGGTCTTACATACAAAGAAAATGTTGATGATATGCGCGAATCTCCCACATTACAGCTTCTCGAAAGTCAGGAGCGCCATCTGGCAGAGCCGTTAAAGGTGTATGACCCTTATATAACACATGACGAGGTTAAAAATCAGTATCATAACTTTGACAGCTTTTTGAATGACACTGATATTGTAGTAATTATGGTAAAACACAATGAAATCAAAGAAAATATGGATAAGCTTAAGAACAAGATTGTTCTTGACTGCCATAATATCTGCGATTTGCCGGGAGTTTACCATATATGAGCAAGAAAACCGTAATGCTGGTCTTCGGTACACGGCCCGAAGCAATAAAAATGTGTCCGCTTGTAAATGAGCTGAAAAAAAGAAAGAGTATAAAAACAGTGGTCTGCGTAACGGGTCAGCATAGACAAATGCTTGATCAGGTGCTTGAAACCTTTGATGTCATCCCCGATTACGACCTTTCGGTTATGAAGGATAAACAGACTCTGTTCGATATTACAACTAATATCCTAAACCGTATAAAAGAAGTCTTAGAAGAGGTTAAGCCAGATACCGTCCTTGTCCACGGTGATACCTCCACTACCTTCGTTACAGCCCTTGCCTGCTTCTATCTTCAGATTCCCGTCGGCCATGTTGAAGCGGGACTGAGAACTTATAATATATATTCTCCTTACCCCGAAGAGTTCAACAGACAGGCTGTCTCTATAATCTCAAAATATAATTTCGCTCCTACCGAAAAGTCAAAAAATAATCTTATAAAAGAGGGTAAGGACGAAAAAACTATTTGGGTAACAGGCAATACCGCTATAGATGCTCTTAAAACTACCGTAAGACAGGATTATTCCCACCCCGAGCTTGATTGGGCAAAAGGAAGTAAGCTAATATTTATTACCGCCCACAGAAGAGAAAACTTAGGCGCTCCTATGCACAATATGTTCAGAGCGATTAGAAGAGTAATGGAAGAGCATAAGGATGTAAAGGCTCTTTATCCGATACACATGAATCCTGTTGTAAGAAAAGCCGCCGATGAAGAGCTCGGAGACTTTGACAGAATACATATAATCGACCCCGTAGAGGTGTTCGATTGCCATAATATAATGGCAAGGTCATATATGATACTTACGGATTCGGGAGGAATACAGGAGGAGGCGCCGAGCCTCGGAAAACCTGTGCTTGTAATGCGCGATACTACCGAAAGACCGGAGGGAATAGCGGCAGGGACATTAAAGCTTGTAGGAACGGACGAGGAAACGATATATAATAACTTTAAATTGCTTCTCGAAAACGAAGAGGAATACAAAAAAATGGCGCATGCCGCCAATCCTTACGGCGACGGCCATGCCTGCGAGCGTATTGCGGATATTTTAGAAAACAATTAGAATATTTTGACAGGAGTGATAATTTGTGACAGTCGAAAAAATAATGTTTTCGCTTATAAAAAGCGAAATAGCAGGCGGAAGCGCCGAAGATATTAAAGCAGAATTGAATCCTGATGTATTAAATGCTCTTTTTAAGCTTTCGGATAAGCATGATATGTCACATATTGTCTCATCCGCTCTTTCAAACCTAAAAGTGTTGTCAAACGATGAAATTTCTCAGAAATTCAATAAAACTCTTATGCTCTCGGTTTACAGGGATTCATTAAAGGATTTTGCGATAACTCAGGTCGGCGAAATTCTTGAAAAGGAAAAAATTCCTCATATTCCGCTAAAAGGGACGGTTTTAAGAAAGCTTTATCCAAAGTCTTGGATGAGAACAAGCTGCGATATAGATGTTCTTGTTAAAGAGGAGGACTGCGAAAGGTCAATTGAAGCTTTATGCAAAGAGGGCTTTAAAAGAACTGCCGATTGCTCAACGCATGATTATAACCTTGTTTCAAGCAACAATTTCCACGTTGAGTTGCACTATACCTTAACGCAGGAAGAAAGTCTTATTACAGCCGATGAAATTCTCGATAAGGTCTTTGATTATGCTTATCCCGAAAAAGACGGCGGTTATTCTTATGCACTCCCTTATGAAATAATGCTAATTTACCACCTTGCTCACATGGCAAGACATCTTATTCACGGCGGCTGCGGAATAAGACCGTTTATTGATTTATGGCTGATGAATGAGAAAATTCCGCATAATGAAAATGAGGTTTTTGAGAGCTTAGAAAAAGCAGGTCTGTTCGATTTTTATAATGCTTCGCTGTCGCTTAGCAAATGCTGGCTTGAAAATGAGGATTATACCGATAAAACGAAAACGCTTGAAGAATTTATTCTTTTCGGCGGAGTTTACGGCAATACCTTAAACGCCGCAAATGTAAAAGCCGGCAAGGGAGACGGCAAATTAAAAAGCTTTATAGGTCTTGTCTTTTTGCCGAGAAAAAATCTTGAGGTTTTATATCCCAATCTTAAAAAGTATAAAATTTTGCTTCCGTTTTATCAGGTCAAACGGTGGTTAAAGGTTTTTGACAGGAAAAAATTTAATAAGATTAAGCGCATAACTAATGCCAGAAATAGTGTTGATGTCAAGGATACCGAAAAAATTAAGGATATGCTTGATTTTTTGGGATTTAAAAAATAAAGAATTTTTTAGTTTTTTATTTGCAATTTTTTAATATGTAAAACTGCCCCGTTTACCCGTTAAAGAAATGACGGGTAAACGGGGAAATGTGTTTATGGATGTGTATATATTAAAATATAAACCCCTTAAATAAAAGAAAAGACAAAAAACCAAATAAAACTTGACGCTTATTTAATCTAAAATATAATATAAACAGTATTAAATTTTAATATATTCATTTTTGCTCCGTGGGCTTTGTCCTCGGAGCTTTTAAATTTTTTGAAAGGTTGTGAAAGAAATGTAAAAATTAAACTTAATTAAAAGTAAAAAAAGTAATTCTTAATCGTAAAGCTGCCGGTCATATATGCGATTTAAAATAACCCACCGGTTGGCTGCCTTGCTGCAGCCGCGAACTTAACAAAAAAATTAACTGAAAGGAGGGAAAGCCTAAATGAAATATAATAATAAAGATTTAAAATATAAAGCATTAAAAAGAATAGACAGTATGTGCACCTTCGGTACCTCAAAGTATGCTTTTAAAGAACAGGCTAAAAGAGAAGCAAGAGATAATAATATATCCGACTATATCCAAATATATAATGATTTAATAAGAGACAAGATTTTCTCTTATTCTACATACAAAACTTATATTAAACAAATATCTCTTTACTTCGATTGGATTAAAAAGTATCACCCTGAAATAAAGAATATAAACGGAGCAAAAAGATATATTCAAAAATATATAGATAAAAGCCCGTCCGCTTGGACTGCCGCAACAAGACTTGCCTCGCTCTCAAAACTCTACCAAATTCCGTCAAAAAAACTCGCAAAACTGCCTGAAAGAAAAAGAGCGGATATAGTAAGGTCAAGAGAAGAAACGAACAGAGAAAAAGCATTCTCGGAAGAAAGAAATAAAGACTTAGTACATTTCTGTATAAATACAGGACTCAGAAGATTTGAACTCGAACACTTAAAGGGTAATCAGCTTGAATACAGAAATAAAGTATACTGCCTTAGAATAAAAGGCAAGGGAGCTAAAATAAGATATATACCGATAAGAGATAAAGAAGTAATAGACCGAATAAAAAACACACCGGGCAACCGTTTGGTTTTCGGTAAGGTGAATACAAGAGCGCCGATACATAAGTATAGAAGTATGTATGCTACAAACCTGTATAACTCAATAAAAAGAGATATAAAAGATATACCGAAAGAGGAAAGATATGTCTGCCGTAAGGATTTAAAGGGCAGGGTATACGATAAAAAAGCAATGCAGATAGTAAGCAAAGCATTGGGTCATGAAAGAATAGATGTTATTGCAGGGCATTATTTGAGGTGATAAAAAAATTTAAAAATTTTCCTCAAATTTCCTTGACGCTTTTTTAAAAAGAAATACAATATAAATAGTGATAGTTTTATAGTAAGTTATTTTTGTTTTACATAGTGCAGTTTTTGATTCTTTTTAATTTTTTAAACGGAATCATTAATTGCATTATTTTATATATATTAAATTTTTTAAAAGGAGGTTGCACAGTATGCAACAGACAGTAAAAAGAGGAGACATATTTTGGAGCCGTGTACCGACGGTGAGCGGCTGCGGGAATGGTGTAATGGAAAAGGTGAGGTCTGTGCTTATTATATCTAATAATAAGGCAAACTACGCCGGAAACATATATTCCGTAATTCCCATAAGCGCCAGACTTCATAAGCTTAATAAGGCTTGTCATGTTATGATTCAGGTCTTTAAACCGTCCATATTGCTTCCTGAGCAAATTACAACGGTAAACCGTGAAAATCTGTATGATAAGATTTCCCATATAGATGATTCACAGCTTCAAATAGTTGACTCGGCAATAAAGAAACAGTTGAGCCTAAAACCCTACTGAATACGGAAAATTTCATTTAAAGTTTTTCTGTTTTTTCTTTGGTCGGCACTGCTTTGGCGGTGCCGATTTTGCATTAAATATAACATTGTGTTGACAGTATAACAGATTTTACGCTACAATATTGTTATACCGAAAGTTATAGAAGATATTTTATAAGAAAAATCATTGTTTTATAATGTAAAATTTTAAAACAATAAATCCGAACCATAAAAAACAGTTCGGATTTATTAAAATTTGGTGCGGGCAACAGGACTTGAACCTGCACAACATTGCTGTTATAAGAACCTGAATCTTACGTGTCTGCCAATTTCACCATGCCCGCAAATATTAAATTGAAAATGGAAAATTTATAATTTAAAATGTTAAAAATTACTCTTTGAAGTTTTTAAAATTGCAACTAACAGCTTTTCAATTTCAGTACAATCATTTAGTAATGAATCAGCCTCTTTGGCCGACAAATAATCGGTAGCTAAAAGCAACTTAATCCAATATTTCGTTTCCGAAGTTTCTTTTAATGAAATACTCAATTTTGAAATAAAGTCCGCCTTGCTTTGTGCTTGCTGAGCTTCAGAGATGTTCGCTCCGATACTCGTTGCAGAGCGTATGAGCTGTTTTGAAAGAATATATTCCTTTCGTTGTTCACATAAAAGCTTATAAAGCTTCACAATTCTTACTGCGAAATCAAAACTTTTTGTTTCAATGATATTGCTCATAAAACACCAATTTTCAATTTTTCGTTTTAAATTTTCAATTTTCTGTTTCGACCTCTGAATTTTACACGGCGAGGATAGCCTTGGCGGTGCCTACTTTTCGGATAAATCTTACTTTTCTGCTTGTTCCGCAAAGAATATAATACCAATTTTCTTTAAGTTTGTCAAGTGTAAAAGTCAGCCAAAAAAACAGTTATTAACAATTTATTAAAAAATAAGTATTATAATAAATTTAATATTAAAACAAAGGTGATATTTATGGCTAAAAAGCAATTTAAATCCGAATCAAAAAAGCTTATGGATATGATGATAAATTCAATCTATACCCATAAGGAAATATTTCTGCGCGAGATAATTTCAAACGCTTCCGACGCAATAGACAAGCTGTATTTCCGCTCTCTTACCGACAGCACGGTAGGAATCAAGCCTGACGAGTTTGCAATAAACATTACTCTAGATAAAGAAAACAGAACCATTACCGTTTCCGATAACGGCTGCGGAATGACAAAGGACGAGCTTGATTCAAACCTCGGTACTATAGCTAAGAGCGGCTCCTCCGCCTTTAAGCAGGAAAATAAGGAAATCGATGAAAATGTAAGTATAATCGGTCAGTTCGGCGTGGGGTTCTATTCGGCATTTATGGTAAGCGATAAGGTTACCGTTAAAACAAAATCAATTGACGACGAATCAGGTTATGTCTGGGAATCCGAGGGCGCTTCGGGATATACTGTCGAGCCTTGCGACAAGAAGGAAGTCGGAACCGAGGTTATAATGCACATCAAGCCCGATACAGAAGAAGAGAATTACAGCGAATATTTAGAGCAGTACAGAATAAGCGAGCTTATAAAGAAATATTCTGATTATATCCGCCATCCTATTAAAATGCCGTTTACAGTCAAAAAACCTGTTGAGGGCAAGGAAAACGAATATGAGGATGTCACCGAAATCCGCACTCTTAACAGCATGATTCCGCTTTGGAAAAAGAATAAAAACGAAATCAAGCCCGAAGAATATAATAATTTTTACAAGGAAAAATTTATGGATTATGAGGACCCCGCAAGAGTTATCCATACCTCTACAGAGGGTCAGGCTACCTTCCACGCACTGATGTTTATTCCTAAGAACGCGCCTTTTGATTATTATACAAAGGAATATGAAAAGGGACTTCAGCTTTATTCGCGCGGAGTGCTTATTATGGATAAATGTCCCGACCTTTTGCCCGATTATTTCAGCTTTGTAAAGGGACTTGTCGACAGCGAGGATCTGTCTCTCAATATTTCAAGGGAAATGCTTCAGCATGACCGCCAGCTTAAGCTTATCGCAAAAACTGTCGAGAAGAAAATCAAATCAGAGCTTGAAAAAATGCTTAAAAACGATAGGGAGGACTATGAAAAGTTCTTCAAAAACTTCGGCGCTCAGCTTAAATTCGGCGTTTATAATAACTACGGGCTTAATAAGGATACCTTAAAAGACCTTTTGCTGTTTACCTCTTCATTTGAGAAAAAACAGGTTACTTTGGCTGAATATGTTTCGAGAGCAAAGGAAGATCAGAAAAATATTTATTATGCCTGCGGAGATACTGTAGACAGAATCGAAATGCTTCCCCAGTGCGACGCTGTAAAAGAAAAAGGGTATGAAATTCTTTATCTTACAGATAATATTGATGAATTTGCCCTTAAAATGATGAGAGAGTATGACAGTAAGAGTTTTGTAAATGTCTGCGACGAAAGTCTTGACCTTGATTCAGAGGAAGAGAAAAAAGAGCTTGAAAAGCTCAATGCCGATTCTAAGGAGCTGCTTGACGCTGTTAAAGAGGCTCTCGGCGAAAAGGTAAACTCGGTTAAGTTTACAAACAAGCTTAAAAATAACCCTGTCTGCCTTGCAAGCGAGGGCGGAATATCTATTGAAATGGAAAAAACGCTTAACGCAATGCCGGGGCAAAATACTCCGGTAAAGGCTCAGACAGTGCTTGAAATCAACGCCTCTCATCCTGTAGCCGAAAAGCTTAAATCGCTTATAAATTCCGATAAGGAAACCTTAAAGGACTATTCAAAGCTGCTTTATGATGAGGCTTGCCTGATAGGCGGAAAATCAATTGACGATCCTGCCGAGCATACAAGAATCATTTGCGATTTAATGACAAAATAAAAAGAAGAAATTGTTATGAGAAAAAATTTGGGCGCAAAGCCTTATACCTATCCTCAGCCCGTTTTTATTCTTTCTGCTTTCAATGAAAACGGCGTTCCTAACGCAATGAATGCCGCATGGGGCGGAATAAGCGACGATAAGCAGATTACCATGTGTATAAGCGCTTCGCATAAAACGCTTAAAAATATTTTGCTTAAAAAAGCGTTTACCGTCAGCATGGGGGACCTTGAAAATCTTACTGCCTGCGATTATGTCGGTATAGTTTCGGGTAATAATACTCCCGATAAATTCGAAAAAGCAGGATTTCATGCGATAAAATCCGAGTTTGTTGACGCTCCTCTTATAAAAGAGCTACCCGTTGCAGTTGAATGCAGGTTAATAAGCTATGACAAGGAAACCTGTCAGCTTGTAGGGGAGATAGTTAATGTCAGCGTTGACGAAAGCGTTATTGACGAAAACGGAAATGTTGATATAAATAAGGTTAAGCCGATTATGTTTGACCCGTTTAATAATGCCTATGCGGTTATTGAAAAAACTGTGGGAAAGGCTTTCTCGGACGGAAAAAAGTTAAAGTAAAATCATAGAATAAATCGGACTGTAAAAACTTTTTGTTCTTACAGTCCGATTTTTTATGCTCTATAAAAGATTTCTGTAATAAAGCCCTCTTGTGTAATCAAAATCAGGCGGAGCGCCGATTTCATATTTTTTAATTATTTCTTCGATTTCTTCCTTACTTTCTTTTTCAAACCAAAGCAAAAGATATTTAACATTTAGCTTGTTTTTTCTGTCCGCAAGATAAATCGGCTTGGAATTCAGAATTTCACAGTATCCGTTTTTGCAGGCGACGGGAAATTCAATACCCATTCTGTCCTTTAAGCTTCCGCTTTTTAAGCACTTTGAGCAGTCGGCAGAGTTCTTGACAGGGCAGTTTGCTGTAATCATAAGAGGAAGTCTGCCGTAAGCAAAGCAGCCGATATTTTTATTTTTTAAAAGCGGAATTTCGTCCGCCTGAATTTCAGCGGAAATAAATTGCGTTTTAACTCCGGCTTTTAAAAATGCGTTTACCGATTCGTAATTGCAAATATTTAGACTTGTTCCGCCTATCGGTTCAAGTCCTGCTTTTAAAGATAGGCTTATTGCCGACAGCTCGCCGCAATAGCAGGCGGAAAATCCGTCCTGCTTCATTAAAATAAGTTTTTTTAAAACAGTGCTTTCATCCTTAATCAGCCTCGGAATTTCCGCAATCAGCTTTATACCGTTTTGTAATTTTGGCGCAGCTGTTCCTAAAGGAAAAATAATTCCCTTAACATTTGATAAATTGCTCGGAACATGCTTTAAATCGGGTAATTTTAAGATAAAGCATTTTTCGTTGTTATCAATTTTAACCTCTTTTTTATCATATTCATAAACCGAATTTATAACCTTTTTTCCGCTTTCTTTTCTGATAAGACTGAGCCTCTCGGCGGCGGTTCTTCTTAAAAGGTTGATTTCCTTTCCGCCGATAAAAATATTGCCTTCGGTTTTTATATTTATTTCCTTTAAAAGGTATGGGGTAGACCCGAGCTTTGAAAGGCTCGATTTTATATCTTCTGCTAAAGTCGGTTTGTTCTGCGCAATTTCCGGAACCGCCCCGTATTCGGTTACGGTATTTTCTCCGTCGGTAACCGTAAGACTTACAGGCTTACCCAAAATGGCTGAAAAATCCATTTTTAAAGGAACGGAATTTCTTTCTTTTCTGTAAAGCTCATGAATTTGCTTTATCGCTTCCGCGGATGAAATAACATCGTCCTTTGTTCTTGTGCCGAACATTTCTTTTCCTGTATTGCTTGTAAAATATCCGTCGGTAAATCCCGAGCGCGAGAAAATTTTCATTAGATTCTTTTCAAGCGCTTTGTCTTCTTTTCCGTCCGCTCTGAGTCTGCATACAGCAGTTGCCGCGGCTACATATTCGGGGCGCTTCATTCTGCCCTCGATTTTAAGCGAATCGACACCGATTGCTTTAAGCTCGTCTATATGGTTAATAAGACTCAAATCCTTAAGACTTAAATCATATCTGTTTTTATCTGAGCCGTTTGCGCAAAAGGGGAGACGGCAGGGACCCGCGCAAAGCCCGCGGTTTCCGCTGCGCTGTCCTATCATGCTTGAAAGCAGGCATTGACCCGAAAGGCTCATGCAAAGCGCGCCGTGAACGAAAACCTCGGTTTCTATATCAATTTTTTGGGCTTCCCTGCAAAAATCGGAAATTTGCTTACAGCTCATTTCTCTTGCAAGCACTATACGGGAAAAGCCTTTTTCTTTTAAAATGCTTAAGGCGGCAGGGGAATGGACGGATAACTGGGTCGATCCGTGAAGAGGAAAATCGGGAATTTCTCTTCTTAAGATATCTGCTAGGCCTAAATCCGAAATTATTATTCCGTCCGCTCCGGAAGCGTATGCTTCCTCGGCGGTTTCAAAAGCGGATGACAGCTCTTTTGATTTTATCATTGTGTTAAGCGTTAAATAGACCTTAACGCCTCTTTCGTGGCAGTAGCCTACGGCGTCTTTAAGTTCTGCGGCGCCGAAATTTTCCGCGTTTCTTCTCGCGCTGAAATTTTTGGCTCCTAAATAAACTGCGTCAGCACCGCTTCTTACTGCGGCAATAAGACTTTCGCTTGAGCCTGCCGGGGAGAGAATTTCAGGTTTTTTGTCCGACATTTTGCACCGCCTTTTTGAAAAATCATAACAGAATTATAGCATAAGCGGATTTATAAAACAATGCAAAAAGGAAAAACAGGTAAAAAAAGTAAAATAATCCTTGACACGGCGCTTTATTTGCGATATAATATTAAATCACTAATGATGATGGGGGATTTTGCGCCTTTTTTGCGAAAAAGCATGTGTTTTTGCTTTAAAACCGCGCTGTTTTCCGCCGATTGTTAAGGAATTAACGGGGCTGACGGCTTTGAGTCTGCGTTCCGTAAAAATTTATTTAGGAGTGATCGTTAACCTATGGAGCCAAGTGCAATGGTGAAGAAAGTCCAAATGGGTAAAAACACTCGTATGACTTTTTCTAAAATCAATGAAGTTATTGATATGCCCAACCTCATTGAAATTCAGAAAGATTCATACAATTGGTTTATAACCGAGGGCCTGCGAGAAGTATTTAAGGATATGTCGTCTATTACGGACTACAGCGGAAATCTTGAGCTGAGCTTTATTGATTACAGAATTGATGAACAGCCCAAATATGATGTAACCGAATGTAAATCCCGTGATACTACCTATGCGGCACCCTTAAGAGTAACGGCCCGCCTTTTCAATAAGGAAACCGGAGAAATCAAGGAAAGCGAAGTCTTCATGGGCGATTTCCCGCTTATGACCGATGCCGGCACATTTGTTATAAACGGTGCGGAGCGTGCGGTTGTTTCTCAGCTTGTCCGTTCCCCCGGTGTATATTATGCCGTTAAAGCTGATGAAAAGACAGGAGCTAAGCTCTTTTCGTCAACAATCATTCCTAACCGCGGTGCGTGGCTTGAATATGAAACCGCTGTAAACGAAGTTTTATATGTCCGTATAGACAAGAATAAAAAGCTTCCTATTACAACCTTTATCCGTGCTCTCGGTATTGCGACAAATGAAGAAATCCGCCAGCTCTTAGGAGCGGACGAGCGTCTTGACGCAACCTTGAATATCGACGAGACAAAAACCGTTGAGGATGCTCTTATCGAGGTTTATAAGAAGTTAAGACCGAGCGAGCCTGTAACCATTGAGGGAGCAAAGGCTTATCTTGAACAGCTCTTCTTTGATGTTCACCGCTATGACCTTTCAAGAGTCGGAAGATATAAATACAATAAAAAATTAAGCATCGGCGCAAGAATCAGAGGAAAGGTAATTTCCCGTCCCGTTGTCGACCCGATGACAGGCGAAATTTTAGCTGAGCCCGATACAACCGTTACAAAGGAGCTTGCTGCTCTTATCGAGAAAAAGGGCGTTCGCGAGGTCTATGTAAATGTGTTCGACCTTGAGGGCAGGGTAACAGAGGTTAAGGTTCTTTCAAACGGAATGGTTGACCTTAAGGACTTTACCGATTTCACCGACGAGGAGCTTGCAAAGCTTGACTATGAGGGTATAAACGAAAAGGTTAGCTTTGAGGTTTTAAAAGAGCTTCTTGAAGAGAACACAAATAAAGAAGATTTATATGAAGCGCTTATTGAAAATGCAGACGCACTTATTCCTAAGCACATTGTATATGAAGATATCTTCGCTTCTATCAACTACTTCCTCGGACTGCCTCATGAGGTCGGAAATGTGGACGATATCGACCACCTCGGAAACCGCCGAATCCGTTCTGTAGGCGAGCTTTTGCAGAATCAGTTCAGAATCGGATTTACGAGAATGGAGCGCGTAGTCAGAGAAAAAATGACTCTCATGTCTCAGGACAGCGAGAATATCACTCCTCAGTCTCTTATAAATATCCGCCCTGTAGTTGCGGCTATTAAAGAGTTCTTCGGCTCTTCTCCGCTTTCACAGTTCATGGATCAGACAAATCCGCTCTCCGAGCTTACTCATAAGCGCCGTCTTTCGGCACTCGGCCCCGGAGGACTTTCCCGTGACCGTGCATCCTTCGAGGTTCGTGACGTTCATTATACTCATTACGGACGCATGTGCCCGATAGAGACTCCTGAAGGACCTAATATCGGACTTATCTCGTATCTTGCAACTTATGCTAAGATAAATAAATACGGATTTATCGAGGCTCCGTTCCGCCATGTTAAGGACGGAAAGGTTTTAGACGAGGTCGTTTATATGACTGCCGACGAAGAGGACGATTATATAGTCGCTCAGGCTAACGAGCCCTTGGATGAAAACGGACACTTTGTTCATAAGAAGGTAAACGCCCGTTACCGTGACGGCTTCCAAGAGGTTGAAGCTTCAAGAGCCGATTTTATGGATGTTTCTCCGAAAATGGTAGTTTCCGTAGCAACCGCTATGATTCCGTTCCTTGAAAACGATGATACAAACCGTGCGCTCATGGGCTCAAACATGCAGAAGCAGGCAGTTCCGCTTCTTAAGCCCGAAAACCCGATCGTTGCAACCGGTATGGAATATAAGGCCGCTGTCGATTCAGGCGTTGTAGTTCTTGCAAAGCGTGCAGGCACTGTTTCTTATGTAAGCGCCGATATAATTAAAATTCGCGCTAAGAACGGCGAGATTGACGAATATAAGCTTATCAAATTCCTTCGTTCAAACCACGGAACATGTATAAATCAGCGTCCTATCGTAAGCGTAGGTCAGAAGGTAGAAGAAAAGGAAGTCATTGCGGACGGACCTGCTACCAGCAACGGCGAAATTTCGCTCGGAAGAAACGCGCTTATCGGATTTATGACTTGGGAAGGTTATAACTATGAGGACGCGGTACTCTTAAACGAGCGTCTTGTCCGCGACGATGTTTATACCTCTATTCATATAGAAGAGTATGATATTGAATGCCGCGATACCAAGCTCGGACCTGAGGAAATTACCCGTGATATCCCGAATGTCGGCGAGGACGCGCTTAAAGACCTTGACGAAAACGGAATTATCCGCGTCGGTGCGGATGTAACCGCAGGCGATATCCTTGTAGGTAAGGTAACTCCTAAGGGCGAGACCGATCTGACCGCCGAGGAAAGACTTCTCCGCGCGATATTCGGCGATAAGGCTCGCGAGGTAAGAGATACATCTCTCCGCGTTCCGCACGGCGAATACGGCACAATAGTAGATGTTAAGGTGTTTACCCGTGAAAATTCTTCGGAATTAAGCCCCGGTGTAAATGTTATAGTCCGCTGCTATATTGCTCAGAAGCGTAAAATCTCCGTCGGAGATAAAATGGCGGGACGCCACGGTAATAAGGGTGTTGTTTCAAGAATTCTCCCGAGTGAGGATATGCCTTTCTTACCCGACGGTACTCCGCTTGATATAGTTCTTAATCCTTTGGGCGTTCCTTCCCGAATGAATATCGGACAGGTGCTCGAGGTTCACCTCGGTTATGCCGCAAAGGCATTGGGCTGGAATATCTGCACGCCTGTTTTCGACGGCGCGCACGAAGCGGATATCCGCGAGTGCTTTAAAATGGCAGGTATGCCTGAGGACGGTAAGGTTCAGCTTTATGACGGAAGAACAGGCGAGCCGTTTGATAACCGTGTAACGGTAGGTTATATGTATTATCTTAAGCTTCATCACCTTGTTGACGATAAGATTCACGCCCGTTCTACAGGTCCGTATTCTCTTGTTACTCAGCAGCCTCTCGGCGGTAAAGCCCAGTTCGGCGGCCAGCGTTTCGGAGAAATGGAAGTTTGGGCGCTTGAAGCTTACGGCGCTGCTTATACTCTTCAGGAAATCCTCACGGTTAAGTCCGATGATGTTGTCGGAAGAGTTAAAACCTATGAGGCAATCGTTAAGGGACAGAATGTTCCTAAGGCAGGAATACCCGAGTCCTTTAAGGTTCTTATCAAAGAGCTTCAGTCTTTGGGTCTTGATATCCGTGTTCTCAATCATGACGGATTTGAAGTTGATCTCCGTCAGAACTTCGATGACGATGATATCGGTCTTGCTACACCCGTAATTCCCGAGGACGATTTTGACGATAATATTTCAGACTCAGACATTTCCGACGGCTTCAGCTTTGAAGATGAAAACGGCGACGCCATCGTAGACGATGATCTCGGTATAGACGAAAATTAAGGAGGAGCAGATAATATGGCTAACGAAAACGAATTTGATTTTGAATCCGTAAAAATAGGTCTTGCATCTCCGGAACAGATCAGAAGCTGGTCTTACGGTGAAGTCACCAAGGCAGAAACAATCAACTACCGTACCTTAAAGCCCGAAATCGGCGGACTTTTCTGCGAAAAGATTTTCGGGCCCCAGAAGGACTGGGAATGCCACTGCGGTAAGTATAAAAGAATAAGATATAAGGGAAAGGTCTGCGAGCGCTGCGGCGTTGAGGTTACCCGCGCTAAGGTAAGAAGAGAGCGTATGGGCTCTATTGAGCTTGCGGCTCCTGTTTCCCATATCTGGTATTTCAAGACAATCCCTTCAAGAATGGGACTTTGCCTTGATATAACCCAAAAGGCATTAGAGCAGGTTCTCTATTTTTCTCAGTATATAGTAACCGACCCCGGAACTACTCCGCTTGAGAAAAAACAGCTCCTTAATGAAACTCAGTATCACAATATGCGTGAGAAATATGAGGATGATTTTAAGGCTGAAATGGGCGCGGAGGCTATAAAAAAGCTTCTCAGCGAAATCGACCTTGAAAAATCCTGCGAAGAGCTCCGCGCAGAGCTTGAGGATTCAACGGGACAGAAGAGAGTCCGCATCTTAAAGAGACTTGAGGTCTTAGAAGCATTCCGCGCTTCGGGAAACAGACCCGAATGGATGATTCTCGACGTTATTCCGGTAATTCCTCCGGATCTTCGCCCTATGGTTCAGCTTGACGGCGGAAGATTTGCTACTTCAGACCTTAATGACCTTTACAGAAGAGTTATTAACCGTAATAACCGTTTAAAAAGACTTTTAGAGTTAAGCGCTCCCGATATAATCGTAAGAAACGAAAAGCGCATGCTCCAAGAGGCTGTTGACGCTCTTATTGATAACGGCAGAAGAGGTAAGCCCGTTACAGGTCCTAATAACCGCGCTCTTAAATCCCTGTCGGATATGCTTAAGGGTAAGCAGGGACGCTTCCGTCAGAACCTTCTCGGTAAGCGTGTTGACTATTCGGGCCGTTCGGTTATCGTTGTCGGTCCTGAACTTAAAATGTATCAGTGCGGTTTGCCTAAGGAAATGGCGCTTGAGCTGTTTAAACCGTTCGTTATGAAGCGTCTTGTTGAAACAAAGGCGGTTACAAATATTAAATCAGCCCGTAAAATGGTTGAGCGTGCCTCAACTGAAATCTGGGACGCTTTGGAAATGGTAATTAAAGAGCACCCTGTTCTTTTAAACCGTGCTCCTACACTTCATAGGCTCGGTATTCAGGCATTTGAACCGGTGCTTGTTGAGGGTAAAGCCTTAAAGCTTCATCCGCTTGTTTGTACCGCTTATAACGCCGACTTCGACGGCGACCAGATGGCTGTTCATGTTCCGCTTTCCGCTGAGGCTCAGGCTGAAGCAAGATTTTTAATGCTTGCGGCTAATAACCTGCTTAAACCCTCTGACGGTAAGCCTGTTGCCGTTCCTACTCAGGATATGGTACTCGGCTCTTATTATCTTACCCTCGTTAAATCCGAGGAAAAGGGAGCAAATAAGGTCTTCCGCGATAAGAATGAGGCGATTATGGCTTATGAGGACGGAATAATCGGTCTTCATGCTCCTATCAGAGTCCGCTTTAAGAATGAAAGCGGAAAATCCGGTCTTGTTTGGTGTACAGTCGGATTTATAATCTTCAATGAGTCAATTCCGCAGGACCTCGGCTTTGTTGACCGTACCGACCCTGCACACGAGCTTGACCTTGAATGGACCTTTGCGGTAAAAGATTTAAGTAAGCTTACCATTGATTCTAACGATGATATCGTTCAGAATAAGGTAGGTAAAAAACAGCTCGGAAAAATTATCGACAGATGTATTGATAAATACGGCACAAGCAAATCGTCAATTGTTCTTGATAATATTAAGGCAACAGGCTTTAAGTATTCAACAAAGGGCGCTATCACCGTTGCCGTTATCGACGCTGTTATTCCGCCTGCAAAGAAAGAAATTCTTGCAGGTGCTGAGCAGGAAATTGACGAGGTTTCAAAGAACTACCGCCGCGGTCTTATCAGCAATGATGAGCGCAGCCGCCATGTAATTGAAATCTGGAATAAGGCAACAGAGGATGTTGCGGACGCACTTAAGGGCAACCTTGACGAGTTCAACCCAATATTCATGATGGCAGACTCCGGCGCGCGCGGTTCTATGAGCCAGATAAGACAGCTCGCAGGTATGCGCGGACTTATCGCAAATACTGCCGGTAAGGTTATCGAAGTTCCTATCCGTGCTAACTACCGTGAGGGACTTAACGTTCTTGAATACTTCATTTCTTCGCGCGGTGCGCGTAAAGGACTTGCTGATACAGCGCTCCGTACAGCAGACTCGGGTTACCTTACAAGAAGACTTGTCGATGTATCTCAGGATGTTATCGTCCGTGAAAACGATTGCGGAACCGAAGAGGGCTTGCTAGTTTCGGATATCAAGGACGGAAATCATGTTCTTGAAACTCTCGAAGAGAGACTTATCGGAAGATTTCTGCTTCATCCTGCCGTTGACCCGAATACAGGCGAGGTCATCTGCGACAATGAGCACATGATGACTAAGGAAGACGCTAAGAGGATTGTTGACGCAGGCATTACCGAAATAGAAATCCGTTCTATTCTTACCTGCCACAGCCACCACGGCGTCTGCCAGAAGTGCTACGGTGCAAACCTTGCTACAAATAAGCCTGTTACGGTAGGCGAGGCTGTAGGTATAGTTGCCGCTCAGTCAATCGGCGAACCGGGTACTCAGCTTACAATGCGTACCTTCCATACAGGCGGTATCGCTTCCACCGAGGATATCACACAGGGTCTTCCGCGTGTTGAAGAGCTTTTCGAGGCAAGAAGACCTAAGCACTGCGGACTTATTGCTAAGATTAACGGAAGAGTCCGTCTCGTTGAAGAAAAGAAGAGCAATGTCATTGTTATAAATAACGAGGAGACTATGGAAGAGGAGAAAATCGTTATTCCTTACGGCTCAAGAACTCTCGTTAACGACGGCGATTATGTCGAAGCAGGTCAGCTGTTAGTTCCCGGTGCAAAATATCCTCAGGATATTTTGGAGGCGCAGGGACCGCAGGCTGTCGAAGAATATATTATAGCTGAAATTCAGAATGCTTACCGCACACAGGGTGTTGATATCAATGATAAGCATATCGAAATCATTGTCCGCCAGATGATGCGTAAGCTTAAGATTACAGATCCGGGAAGCACCGATCTTATTCAGAATGTAAGCTATGAATATAAAGAAATTGCGGAAGCAAACGCTAAGATCAAGGAAAGAACCGAAAACGGCGAAGAGGGTCTTAAGCCCGCAGAGTATAAGGCGACGCTCCTTGGTATTACAAAGGCATCTCTCGCAACAGAATCGTTCATGTCTGCAGCTTCATTCCAGGAAACCACCAAGGTTCTTACAGAAGCCGCAATCAAGGGCAAGATCGACCCGTTGTTCGGACTTAAAGAAAATGTTATTATCGGTCAGCTTATCCCTGCAGGTACAGGTATGCGCTGCCCCGAAATAAACCCTGAAGAGCCCGAAGAAAATAACGGCTTTGCAGATGTTGCTCCCGATATAGAAATTTCGGATTGATTTTAATTTAAAAAACACTCTCTGAATAAAATCAGAGAGTGTTTTTTAACTTGTAAATATAAAAAAAGTATGTTATAATAACGCTATATATAGCTCTTAAACACACAAAAATACTCCATATATAGCGTAAAAAAGGAGAGGAAAAATGAGAAAATTCAGAAAGATAAGCGTCAAGCATAAAAGAGGTATACCTATTCCGACAAGAATTATCTTTTCGGCATTCTTTCTTCTTGTTCAGCTTGTTATCTTTTTTGCCCTTTTTTTAAACCTTTCAACTAAATCAATTTCAATTTATTTGATTTCAGAGCTTTTGGGTATTATTACGGTTGTTTATATAATAAACCGCCGCGGCAACCCAAGCTATAAGCTGATGTGGGCGGTGTTCATTCTCGTTTTTCCGATTTTCGGAATATTTGTGTTCCTTTTGCTAGGCGGCGAAAGGGTTATGCCGCATTTAAAAAAGAAAATGAAGAAATGTCAGGAGCATTTTCTACCCTTTATTGAAAAGGAAACCGAGGTTACAGAAAGGCTTAAAATTTTAGACCCAAGGCATGCAAGACAGTCTGTTTATCTTACCAATGAAGCGGATTTTCCTTTGAGTGACGCTTCCTCTGTCGAATATCTTTCCCCGGGCGAGGAATTCTTCCCGAAATTTTTAAGCGAGCTTGAAATGGCAAGGGAATATATATTTATTGAGTTTTTTATAATCGCGGAAGGAATTATGTGGGACAGCGTTTATAAAATTCTCTGCGAAAAGGTAAAGCAGGGCGTTGAGGTCAAGGTAATGTTCGATGACTTCGGCTCCATAAAGCGGCAGCATAAAAACTTTATTTCAAGACTCCAGTCGCACGGAATACAGGTTGCTGTGTTTAATAAAATCCGTCCGTCCTTTAATATCTTTATGAATAACAGAAACCACCGCAAGATTTGCGTTATTGACGGCAAAACAGCTGTCACCGGCGGACTAAACCTTGCCGATGAATACATAAATAAATTCAAGCGCTTCGGATACTGGATGGATTGCGCCGCAATTATTAAGGGCGAGGCGGTTAAAAGCTTTCTTGCAATGTTCTGCACCACTTGGGAATTCACTACGGGCGAGCAGATTGATATTAAATCGCATTTAAGTGATTATAAGGTAGCTTCAAACGGCTTTGTTCAGCCTTACTCTGACGGTCCGCTGAATAATAAAAACCCTGCCGAGGGAATTTATATGCAGATTTTGGATACCGCTACAGATTATGTCTATATAGCAACACCGTACTTAATAGTCGATAACGCTATGATTACAACCCTTAAAAATGCCGCGAACTCGGGAATAGATGTAAGAATAATAACACCTTATATTCCCGATAAATGGTATGTTCATCCGGTTACACAGTATAATTATCTTGAGCTTTTGGAGGCAGGGGTAAAGATTTATGAGTATACCCCGGGATTTATCCATTCAAAGCTTTTTGTTTCGGACGATAGGATTGCCACTATAGGAACGGTAAATATGGATTACAGAAGCTTTGAATTCCATTTTGAGTGCGGCGTCTGGATTGACGACTGCGATACCGCCATGACTGTTAAAACCCATTTCGACCAGTTGCTTCGTGCTTCTCATAATATAACTTTAGAGGAATGGAAAAAGGAAAAGCCGCTTAAAAGACTTAAAAGAGCAATCCTTAATCTTTTTTCTCCTTTTATGTAAATAATCCTTGTAAAGAAATAAAATATGTGTTATAATTTAATAAATAAAAAAGGTGGGTGTGCGTTATGAAAAATTTTCTTAAAGTGATTTTGGGCCTCGCAGGCATTCTTGCTACTGCTGTCGGCGCTCTTGCTATTATTGATGCATGCTTTAATAAACACCGTATCAAAGGAAAGTATTTTAAATGCGGTTCCGATGAATCGGTTGATGAAGCTGCTCAAATAGCTTCCGAAGAATAAATCTTAATGCTTTTGCCGGTGCTTAGAATTGCACCGGCATTTTTTTATTGACAAAATATATTTTTTGTGCTATCATATAACTGTACTAATCGAAGTAGAACACTTATTAAAAGGAGGCAAATATGTTTCAGCTTGATTTAAAAAGCGGTACACCGATATGCGATCAGATTGTCAGCGGCTTTATTCGGCTGAAAGCAATCGGTGTTCTTAAACCTGATGACCAGCTGCCGAGCGTGAGAGCTTTGGCTTCTAAATTCAGCGTTAATCCGAATACAATTCAAAAGGCTTATGCCATTCTTGAAAGCAAGGGAATTATCTATTCGGTAAAGGGGAAGGGCTCTTTTATCTCGGATGATGAGAATTCTTATCTTGCAATTAAAGAGTCGGCACTCAGCGATGTAGCCGCGGCTGCTAAGAATGCCTTGGAAGTGGGCATAAGTAAAAATGAAATAATATCAGTTATAGAAAAAGAAAGCGGTGTAAAAGTATGATTAAAGCAGTTGAACTGACAAAAAGCTTCGGGAATAAAACAGCGCTTGATAATATAACCTTTAAAATTCCGGACGGCTCCGTTTTCGGTCTTGTCGGGTCTAACGGTTCGGGTAAATCAACCCTTTTAAGACTTATAGCCGGTATCTATCCTGCCGACAGCGGAAGACTTGAAATGAACGGAATTTCTGTTTTCAATAACCCCACGGTTAAAGCGCAGATAGCGTTTTTAGGCGATCTTCCGTATTTTCTTCCTCAGACAAATCTTGATGAAATGGCTTCGCTGTACCGTAAAATGTACCCTAGCTTCAGCTTAGAAGAATATGCAAGACTTTTGGAAATTTTTCCTCTAAATAGAAAAAGCAAGCTTTCTTCCTTCTCAAAGGGTATGCAAAGACAGGCTTCTTTAATTTTAGCGCTTTCAACGAAGCCGAGATATATTTTGCTTGACGAGGCTTTTGACGGTCTTGATGTAGTTATGCGTAAGGTGCTAATAAATCTTTTGCTTGAGGGAATTGAAAAAAGCGGTATAACCGCGGTTGTTTCTTCTCATAACCTAAGAGAAATAGAGGAAATGTGCGACCATGTTGCGGTTATTCACGAGGGCAAAATGATAACGAGCGGCAGTATTGACGAGGCAAAGGAGAAAATACATAAATTTCAGGCGGCGTTTAATTCCGTTCCGGAGCTTTCGGTGTTTGATAAGCTTGATATTCTTAAAATCGAGCGTAACGGCTCCTTGCTTCAGTTCGTCGCTAAGGGAGACGCGGAGGAAATCAAGAGCTATATAAATAACTTCAATCCGATTTTCCTTGAATGTATCGAGCCTACCTTGGAGGAAACATTTATTTATGAGTTGGAGGTTTTAGGGTATGACATTAAGAACATCCTCGAATAAAAAGCTTAACCCTGCGTTTAATATGTTTAAATACACATTAAAGCGCAATATCGGTGTTCTGCTTCTTATAACGGCATGCGCTCTGCTTTTAAGCCCGGGGTATGCGGTAATGTATATTAAGGAAACGCTTAAAAATCTCGGTTATTCAAGATTTGATATAAAAGACCTGATAACTGCTCTTACCTATATCGGAACGGCGGCAGGGTGTGTTATAGCGGTGATATTTAATATTATCAACTTTTCTTTTCTCTTTCAGAAAAAATCGGTCGATGTGTTTTTATCATTTCCGATGACAAGATTTGAGCTTATCTCCTCGCGCTTTTTCGCGTCCTTGGTTTTAAGCGAAATTCCCGTTGTAGTAGGATATTTGGGACTGCTCGGAATTTCACTTTTCTATCCTGCGGCGGTAGGGAGTATCGCAAGGCTTTCGGTCTATCTTCTTTATGCAGTGCTCAGCGTTCTTATCTGCGCATCATTTTCTTTGATTTTCCTTGTCTGCGCAGGAAATGCGTTCGATTTTGTCCTTTCGTTTTTCGGCATAAATTTAGGCGTTGTCGGTATGGCGCTTATGCTTGAATATATCTTAAATCAAACGCTTTACGGATATTCCGATTTAGGCGCCGATAATATAGTTTTAAAGCTTTGCTCTCCGTTCGCCTTTATTATAAGAGGGTTTACGGCGCTTGAAAATCCCGATATGCAAAGTAAAACGGTTTTGTTTATAATAAAATCAATTCTTTTAAGCCTTGCGTTTTATATCGTTTCGGGCATTCTTTTCAAATACAGAAAATCCGAGAAGAGCGGCGAATCCTATGCTTACAGATTTATTTATGTGATTTGCAGTCTTATTTTGGGAATTTGCGGAGCATTTTTAATCGGTACTGTTTTTGCTGATAAGGTCGATACCTTTAAATTTATTATAACTGCCGCCATAGGCGCTCTCTTAACCTCTGTCGGCTACGGTGCTATAAGCAACCGCGGCTTTAAAACGGTCAAAAAATCTCTTATATTGGGCGCGACGGCGTCAGTGGTGATTTTTGCGGTAATAACCGTTTGCCATTTTGATTTGTTCGGTTATGTGTCAAAGGTTCCCGATAATTCGTCTGTCGAAACTGTTAAAATAAGATTTTCGGGGCTTAACAGCGTCGAATTCAAAAATCCCGAAATAATAACAAAGCTTCATAAGGCGATTGTAGAAAAAGAAAATATCGAGCGGGTAAAGGAAAATAACGACGGTGACAACATTGTTATAATCCATCTGACATATACCCTTAAAAACGGCAGAGAACTTAAAAGAAACTATAATGTTGTAACCAATGCGCTTTCAGATGAAATTTTAAGCATTTATAAAAGCGATGAATTTGAAAACAAAATCAGGAGCATTTCAGACAGAAAATCAATTGTCGGCGCAAATATATCCTATAATGAAAAAAATTCCTATATACCGCTTTCGAATGAAGATTATCAATTGTTTTTAAACACATATTTTAAAGATTTGAAAGTAAACGGTGATAAGAGGCTTGTTTCGGGCGGAATATATAATCTTAATGTCACTCTTACGGAAAATTCGGATTCAAGAGATTATAATGGGGAGTATTATTATAATCTTCCGCTTTCTGACGAACTGACCGAAACCAAAAAGCTTTTGGATCTTTTCCTCGAAAAATATAAGGCGGATATAGAAGATTACGATACTGCCCTCGCAGACTGATAAACTTTTAAAGAGATTGTAAAGTGATTTACAGTCTCTTTTTATTGCTGTTTTTATTTTTAAATGCTATAATAAATTAAAGAGGTGTTAAAATTGGATATAAAAGAAATCCTTTCAAAGGTTGACCATACCGAGCTTAGCGTTACGGCAACATTTGACGATATTAAGCAATTGTGCGACGACGCGATAAAATATAAAACCGCAAGCGTGTGCATAGCGCCATGCTTTGTGAAATCAGCAAAGGAATATGTTAATGATAAAATGAAAATTTGCACCGTTATCGGATTTCCGAACGGTTATAATACTACCGAAACTAAGGTTTTTGAAACAAAACAGGCGGTAGAAAACGGAGCGGACGAAATAGATATGGTTATAAATATCGGAATGTTAAAGGAAAAACGCTATAAGGACATTTTCGACGAAATAACCGAAATAAGAAAAGCATGCGAGGGGAAAATTTTGAAGGTTATAATCGAAACCTGCCTGCTTTCGGATAAAGAAAAGATTCAGATGTGTAAAATCGTGTCTGAGACGGGGGCGGATTTTATAAAAACCTCAACCGGCTTTTCAAAAGGCGGAGCAACCGCAGAAGATGTCAGGCTTATGAAAGAAAACGCCGAAAACGGACTTAAGGTTAAAGCCGCGGGCGGAATTAAATCTTTAAAGGACGCAGTGGATTTGATTTTAAACGGTGCTTCAAGGCTCGGAACAAGCAGAATCGTAAAAATCGTGAAAGAGGGAAATTTTTAATGAAAACCGTATCAAAGGTTGAGCTTTGCGAAATGGCTAAAAAGGCTTCGGCTAATGCCTATGGCGAATATTCGGGCTGTAAGGTAGGAGCGGCGCTTCTTGCAAGGTCGGGTAAGGTGTATACAGGGGTTAATATCGAAAACGCGTCTTATCCTGCGGGAATTTGCGCCGAGCGGTCGGCATTTGCCGCAGCTGTTTCAAGCGGAGAAAGAGAATTTGAAATGCTTGCGGTTGCAGGCGGAAAAAACGGAGAGTTTTCAAAAAATTTTACTCCCTGCGGAATTTGCAGGCAGTTTATAAACGAGTTTGCCGATGAAAATTTTCTTATTCTTATCGCAAACGAATCTTCTTTCGATGAATATAAGGCTTTTGAGCTTTTGCCGTCGGCTTTTAAGAAAAGCGAGGTTAAATAATGAGAATGTATGATATTATCGCAAAAAAGCGCGATAAGCTTAAGCTTACAAGAGAAGAAATAAGCTTTTTTATAAAAGGGTATGACGATGGGAGCATTCCCGATTATCAGGCTTCAGCGTTTTTAATGGCAATATTTTTAAACGGACTTGACGATGAGGAAACCGCATGGCTTACCGATGAAATGGCACATTCGGGCGATATGCTTGACCTTTCGGAATTTAAAAACACCGTAGATAAGCACAGCACCGGCGGGGTGGGGGATAAAACTACCATTATTGTCGCTCCGATTGCAGCCGCCGCAGGGTGTACGGTCGCAAAAATGTCGGGCAGAGGATTAGGCCATACCGGCGGAACTGTCGATAAGCTTGAATCAATAAAGGGGTATAGAACCGATTTAAACGAAAATGAGTTTAAAAACCTAATTGAAAAAACGGGAATTGCCGTAATAGGGCAGAGCGCCTCGCTTACGCCTGCCGACAAAAAAATATATGCTCTGCGCGATGTCACCGCAACGGTAGAAAGCATTCCGCTTATTGCCTCAAGCATTATGAGCAAAAAGCTTGCCGCAGGCGCAAAAACAATAGTTTTAGATGTTAAATTCGGAAACGGCGCCTTTATGAAAACTAAGGAAGACGCCCTTGTTTTAGCTCAGAAAATGATAAATATCGGAAAACACTGCAACAGAAATGTTGCGGCGGTAATATCTGATATGAATTCTCCCTTAGGATATAATATCGGAAATTCGCTTGAAGTCATTGAGGCAGTAAAGGTCTTAAAGGGCGAGGAAAAAGGCGAGCTATATGAGGTGTCGGTCGCGCTTGCGGCTCAGATGATTTCGCTTTCTTTAAATATCGAGCCGAAAAAGGCTGAAAAAATGGCTGAGGATATTATAAAAAGCGGAAAAGCCTATGAAAAAATGAAAGAATGGTTAAGCGCTCAGGGCGCTGATATAAGCTTTATTAAAGATACAAATAAGTTTAAAAAAGCAAAATATAAAAAAGAAATTATAAGCTTGTCGGACGGCTTTGTTTTCGGATTTAATACCGAGGCTTTGGGAAAAGCCGCAGGAGCTTTAGGCGCAGGCAGAAGAATTAAAACCGATAAAATAGATATGTCGGCAGGAATAGTGTTAAATATTAAAAAGGGGCAAAGGGTTAAAACGGGCGATGTTTTGTGTACGCTTTTAACCGACAATGAAAGCTTGCTGACTGAGGCATCTCAAATTGCGCAAAAGGCGATAGAAATTTCAGCCGAGAGACCCGAAATCACGCCTCATATTTATAAAATCTTAAGATAGGTTGATTTTTTTGATTGATAAATTTATTGAGCTGCATGCTCATCTTGACGGGTGTATTGACTTAAAGCTTGCAAAGGAGCTTGCAAAAATCAGCAGGACTTCTTTGCCGAGTAATGATGATAAAATTCTTTCCGATATCCTGACGGTAAGTAAAAATTGCAGAGATTTGAATGATTTTTTAAAACGCTTTGAACTGCCTTTGTCTCTTTTGCAGACAAAGGACGCAATTTCACATGCGGTTTACAGCATAAGCGAAAGCATGAGAAACAAAAATGTTGTTTATTCAGAGCTTCGCTTTGCCCCTCAGCTTCATACAAAAAAGGGACTTTCTCAGGAGGAGACTGTCCGTGCGGCAATAGATGGAATAAAAAAATGCAATATTCCCGTAAATCTCATTCTTTGCTTAATGCGTTCGGATAATAATGAAAAGGAAAATTATGAAACTCTTAATACTGCAAAAAAATATATTACTTCATGCGGCGGAGTTGTTGCTTTAGACCTTGCAGGCGCAGAGGCTCTTTATCCGACGGTGAATTTTAAAGAGCTGTTTTTAACAGCCAAAAAAGATAATATTCCTTTTACTATTCATGCAGGAGAAGCCGCAGGTGACGAAAGCGTTAAAGCCGCGATAGAATTCGGAGCTAAGAGAATAGGGCACGGGGTAAGGATAAGCAGACAAACCGCCGAGCTTATAAAAAATAAGGACATCGCTCTTGAAATGTGTCCTACAAGCAATGTCCTAACAAGGGCTGTACACGAAATAGAAAAGCACCCCGTTCTTGATTTTTTAAATATGGGGTTAAAGGTAACTGTTAATACCGACGATCCTGCGATAGAAAATACAACGATTAAAAAGGAATTTGAAAGTCTCGTTCCTTTGGGGCTAAGTGACGGTGACGCTGAAAAGCTTTATTATAACGCCGCCGATTCGGCATTTACAACCCACGGTATGAAAGAGCATTTAAAATCGCTGATTTGAGATAATGTGAGTTTGAGTTTCAGCAGAGTCTAAAGAAAGGCTCCCTTCTTTTCGCGAAAGCGAAATAGAGGGGAGCTGGCGCGCTATGTGCGCGGCTGAGGGGTATTGTTCTAGATGTTAGACATTAGATTTTAGACATTAGACCAATGTGTGCCTTACGGCACTTGATATAAACAAACCCTTCCGTCTTTGCCTTCGGCAAATCCATCTCCCCTTCCGACTGAAGTGGAGGCTTGGGTTTCTGCGAGACTAAAACAAGGCTCCCTTCTTAATTGACGAATGTCAATACAGAGGGGAGCTGGCGCGCTTTTATGCGCGACTGAGGGGTATTGTTCTAGATTTTAGACATTAGATTTTAGACATTAGACCAATGTGTGCCTATCGGCACGGATATAACCAAACCCTATCGTCTTTGCCCTACGGGCTAAGACACTTTTTCCTCCGGAAGACGGGAACCCTTTTGTCTGCTGTCGCAGACATTTCCCCTAACAGGGGAATTTCCTTTCGTCTAAAGGGGAAGCTTTGGTTTCAGCAGAGTCTAAAGCAAGGCTCCCTTCTTATTGACGAATGTCAATACAGAGGGGAGCTGGCGCGCTATGTGCGCGGCTGAGGGGTATTGTTAAAATATCGTATATTTAAGACCGTTTTTAAAATCCCAAAAGCTCTGTTCCTGCCTTGATAAGCTCTTCGCGGCGGTTTTCGGCGGAAGCGGCGTCCTTTGCCACAGCGCCTATATAAAGCTTGATTTTGGGCTCTGTTCCCGAGGGTCTTACAATCAATGAATCGCCGTCCTCAAGATAATAGCATAAAACATTCGATTTAGGAAGTTTAATTTCGGTTTCTTCTCCTGTTACGGTCTTCGTTAATTTTGAGGTCTTGATATCCTTAATTTCGGTAACCCTACTGCCTGCAATGGCTTTCGGGGGATTTGCACGGAGATTTTCGGTAATGCTCTTTATTTTCGCTA
Source organism: uncultured Eubacteriales bacterium (assembly GCA_934466515.1). Taxonomy (GTDB): domain Bacteria; phylum Bacillota; class Clostridia; order Oscillospirales; family Acutalibacteraceae; genus UBA737. The sequence goes on along the minus strand of CAKSLH010000001.1, from coordinate 143,129 downwards.
TACCGCTCTGTCCCTCGCAGGTAAAGCTCTTCTGGGCGCAGTAGTAATATCCGTATTTTTCGTAAATTTCATTTAAAACCTGCTTTAAATTCTTACCCTGAGCCTTGTAATAAGCCGTCATTTCGCAGATAAGCATAGAAGCCGTAACAGCGTCCTTATCGCGGACATAGCTTCCTGCAAGATATCCGTAGCTTTCTTCAAAGCCTAAAATATATCTGTCCTGCTCGTTTTTATCGGAAAGAGATGTTAATTGCTCGCCGATAAATTTAAAGCCTGTTAAGGTCTCTCTTAATTCACAGCCGTAATCCTCGGCAATTTTTTTGGAAAGTCGGGTAGAAACAATTGTTGAAACGGCAACGGGGTTTTTAGGCAGTGTGCCGTTTTGCTTTTTAACCGAAAGCATATAGTTTAAAAGCAAAACTCCGACATCGTTTCCCGAAAACAGCTCAAAGTTACCGTCAACATTAACCGCAATTCCCACTCTGTCGCAGTCGGGGTCGGTAGCGAGAAGCAAATCGGGATTTATTTCCTTTGCCATTTCAAGAGCAATTTCAAATACCTGCTTGATTTCGGGATTGGGGTAAGGACAGGTCGGGAAATTGCCGTTCGGCATTTCCTGCTCTTTTACAACGGTGACATTTTTAACGCCTATGCGCTTTAAAATTTCTCTTACAGGCTTGTTTCCCGTTCCGTTAAGCGGAGAATAAATAAGCTTAAGCCCTGATAAGTCCATATCCTTTGAAACTCGGCATTTTTCTACCTCGTCAAGGAAAGCGTTTATTACATCGTCGCCGATATATTCAATAATTCCGCTTTTTAAGCCCTCTTCAAAGTCTACAGATTTAGCGCCGTCGAAAATATCGACGCTTTTCATAATATTAAGAACAAAATCCGCCGCTTCGGGACCTAACTGACAGCCGGTTTCGTCATAAGCCTTATAGCCGTTGTATTTTGACGGGTTGTGGCTTGCGGTTACAACTACGCCTGCGTCGCACTTTAAATGTCTTATGGCGAAGGAAAGCATTGGGGTGGGCATAAGTTCCTTGTAAATATATACCTTAACGCCGTTCCCCGCAAAAACCTCAGCCGTGGTCTTGGCAAAAAGGTCTGATTTAATTCTGCTGTCGTAAGCTATCGCAACGCTCGGATTTTTCGAGTTTTTAAGAACATATTCCGCAAGTCCCTGAGTTGCCTGAGAAACTGTATAAACATTCATTCTGTTAGAGCCTGCACCGATAACTCCGCGAAGACCCGCGGTGCCAAATTCAAGCTCGGTATAAAACGCATCGTTTATAGCTTCGCTGTCATTTTTTATGCTTTCAAGCTCTTTTATAAGGTCGGGGTCTTTAACTGCTTTTTTGCACCAAAGCTCATATTTTTCCTGTACCATAATTAAATTCCTCCGTTGTTTTTTATTTATTTTTATTTTATATTCTTTAAAGACTTTTGTCAATAGCTTTAAAAAAAGCAGAAAATCAAGTTAATTTCAATGTTTTTCTTGACATTATAGGTTAAATGGTATAAAATAGAAAAAACGAAAAAATATGTTTTATACATTTCGCCAAAGTTCGACAAAATTTTAAATCTTTTCGCATTTTAGGGATGTTATAAATATATTTTTAAGTTCTTAAAATATTACCGGAGATAAGATGGATAAGTTTTTCAGCCCCACAAATTCAATGTCTGATAATGATATTATTGCCCAAATAAAAAGCGGCGACAGAAATTATCTGAAAGTACTTATAAACAGGTATATGCCGTATATTATTAACGCGGTAAGAAACTATCCGGCTTCAATGCGTGAGGATCTTATTCAGGAGGGAAGCCTTGCGGTGTTTACTGCCGCAAAAACCTTTGACAGCGAAAAATCAACCTTTTCAACATTTGTTTTTCTTTGCATAAACCGCGCGGTGGCAACCGCCGCCAAGGCAGGGGAGGCAAAAAAGCGAATTCCCGAAAATCTTATTGATTCGATAGAGGATGTTGATATTCTTTCGCCTTTGGACCCTGAAAAAATGCTGATTGAAAGGGAAAATTTTGAAAACCTTAAGAGCAATATTAAGAAAAATCTATCTGAAACGGAATATAGAATTTTAGGGGAGTATTTATCGGGTAAAAGCTACGGTGAAATTGCGGCCGGGCTTAGTATTTCCGAAAAAGCGGTGGACAATGCGCTTTTAAGAGCAAGAAATAAGCTTAAAAAGCTTTAAAGCATTTTCCGCTTTTAAATATATGGCCTTGGTAGCTTAATTAGGAGAGCGTTGTTAATCAAAGATGTCGGTGCGAAACCGTCCGGGCTAATTTTCAAAAAAATGAGAGAGGTACAAAAAATGTTCGAAGACAAGACTTTAGTTTGCAAGGATTGCGGAGAGGAATTCGTTTTCACTGCAAGAGAGCAGGAGTTCTATCAGGAAAAGGGCTTTGAAAACGAACCGCAGCGCTGTAAGGCATGCCGCGATAAGCGCAAGAATGCAAACAGAGCGCCGCGTGAAATGCACGAAGCAGTTTGCGATGCGTGCGGCGGTGTGGCAAAGGTTCCTTTCGTTCCCCGTGACGATCGCCCTGTTTATTGCAGCGAATGCTTTGCAAAAATGAAAGAACAGGCTAAAAACGAAGCTGAATAAGCAATCTGACCGCAGTTTAAAACAAACTGCGGTCCTTTTGTTTTCAAAAAATAATACGATTATTCATATTTTAGTAATAATATTATTGTAAAATTTTTTAAAACCGAATAGGGGGAATACTATGAGCAAGCAAACTATACTTATTGCGGACGACGATTCTAATATATGCGAGCTTCTGCGTCTTTATCTTGAAAAGGACGGGTTTAAGACCGTTATTGCGAATAACGGCAGGGAGGCTCTTGATTTCGCCGATAAATTTTCACCGGACCTTATTGTCCTTGATATAATGATGCCTCAGCTTGACGGATGGCAGGTATGCAGAGAAATAAGAAAAAAGAGTAATACCCCGATAATTATGCTTACCGCCAAGGGCGAAACCTTTGATAAGATTTTAGGTCTTGAGCTCGGAGCGGACGATTATGTAAGCAAGCCTTTTGATTCAAAGGAAGTTGTTGCAAGAATAAAGGCTGTTTTAAGGCGCTCGGGTGCCGACGATAAGGACTCCGATATAAAGGAAGTCAGATTTGATAAGCTTATTATAAATCTTACTAACTATGAGCTTGTTGTCGACGGGAAAAGAATAGATACTCCGCCTAAGGAGCTTGAGCTTATCTATCACCTTGCGAGCAATCCGAATAGGGTCTATACAAGAGATCAGCTGCTTGATGAGGTATGGGGCTTTGATTATTACGGCGATTCGAGAACCGTCGATGTTCATGTAAAGAGACTTAGAGAAAAGCTTGAAAATGTTTCGCCCGAATGGTCTTTAAAAACTGTTTGGGGCGTCGGATATAAATTTGAGGTAAAGTAATGCGTCAGAGGCTGTTCGGAAAATATTTTTTGACAATGGCTTTGATTATCGTTTTCAGCTTCGGGGCTTTAATGCTTATTTTAACCCTTGTTTATAACGATTATGTTGCCGACCTTAAATATGATTCGCTTAAAAAGGTCAGCACCTCGGTTTCCGATTTTGCAGGCAACCAGCTAAACGCCATTGAAGAGGCTCAGAATAACAGAGGGCTTTATTATATTGTTAAAAATGTTTCGGGAATTAACGATAATGATGTTTTTATAACCAATAATTACGGAATAATAAAGGTTTGCAGCTGCGAGGAATTCGGGCAGACGGGAACCTGCGGCCATTCGGGCAGTAAAATTCCCGATACCGTTCTTAAAAATCAGGGACTCAGCGGAAATAAGGGAATAGGCGATCTTGACCTTTATAAGGAACAGCAGTATTTTTATACCTGCAGAATTTTCAATTCCGATAACAAGCAGATAGGATTTGTCGTTTCTACTTCCTCTCTTGCAAGCGTTAAACAGCTTACGAAAAAGGTTATAAGATTTTTCCTTTTCTCGGCTATTGTACCCGTGGCGCTGCTTTTCTTTGCGCTTTACGGAATGACCCTTAAAATTTCAAAGCCCATTAAGCTTATGTCGGACGCGTCAAAGGCTATGGCAAAGGGCGATTTTTCAAAGCGAATTCCTGTTACGAGCGACGATGAGATAGGCGAGCTTGCGGTTTCTTTCAATCAAATGACAAATTCTCTTTCAAGGCTTGAAGAAACAAGAAAAAGCTTTGTCGCGAATGTTTCGCACGAGCTCAAAACTCCGATGACAACCATTAGCGGCTTTGTTGACGGTATTATTGACGGCACTATTGAGCCTGAAAAGCAGAAGTATTACCTTACTATTGTTTCAGAAGAGGTTAAAAGGCTCTCTCGAATGGTACAGTCAATGCTGAGCATTTCAAAGCTTGAATCGGGCGAGTTTGTTTTAAAATACGAAAAGTTCGATTTCCGTGAGCTGCTGCTCAGAATTGTTGTAAGTCAGGAGCAGAGAATTGAGGAGAAAAAGCTCGATATCGTAGGTCTTGACTCTATAGAAAGCGTTACCTTAAATGCTGATAAGGACCTTATTTACCGTGTTATTTATAATCTTGTCGATAACGCGATAAAATTCACCGATGAAAAGGGCACTGTCACTTTTTCTCAGCAGACCGACGCAAGAAATCTTAAATTCGTTATAAGAAATACCGGCAAGGGCATTCCTGCAACGGAATTGCCGCTTGTATTCGAGAGATTTTATAAGCTTGATAAATCAAGGTCGGCAAATAAAACAAGTATGGGTCTCGGGCTTTATATTGTTAAAACGATTGTCAAAACTCACGGCGGAACAATCTCGGTGTCAAGCGTTGAAAATGAATTTACCGAGTTTACGGTCACATTGCCTTTGATTAAATAAAAACCACTGATTTTCATAGAAACGGAGTGTAATTTATGAGTGATGAATTAAATAAAGACGAAATTTTTGAAGATAAAACGGAAAACCCGAACGAACCGGAAAATTCCGAGAATTTAAGCGGGGAACAGACAGAAGAAAAAGAAGAGCAAAGAGAAGACAGCTTAAATGAAGAAACAGCCGAAAATTCGGAATTCTCTTCCGAAAATGATATTTCCGATTCGGATTTAAAAGAAGAAAATCAAAGCTATCCGGCAGGAGATGTAGAATCCCTTAATAAAATCGAATACTCAAGTGACTTGCCGGCTGACGATTATAAGCCTGCCTCAAAGGGACTTAAGCTGTTTGCGCTTGTTATGGCATCTGTAATGCTTCTTACCGCTACATGTCTTGCAGGGTATTTTATCGGAAGAAACAGCACATCCGCTTATGCGAGAAATAAAAAGGTGGATGTTAGTCTTGCGCAGGTTCCTAAGGACGCCGACGCACTCACGCCTGCTCAGGTTTATGAAAAGGTTAAGGACAGTATAGTGGGAATTATCGTTTATAATTCCGCAGGCTCTTCGGCTAACGCAACAGGCGTTATAATTTCCGAGGACGGATATATCGTCACTAACGACCATATTTATTCCGAAATCGGCGCTCCTAAATTCCTTGTTTATTTAAGCGACGGCAGCGAAAGAACTGCCCAGTATGTCGCAGGAGACGCAATAAGCGACCTTGCGGTTTTAAAGCTTGATAATAAATCGGGCATAACCGCCGCGACCCTCGGCGATTCCTCAAAGCTTATCTGCGGAGAATCGGTTGTAGCTGTAGGCAGACCAAGCTCCGCACAGGACAATTCGACTATAACGAGCGGAATTATTTCTCTTACCGAAAGACGGGTTAAAACCACTTCTAACTATTCCGCAAAGCTTATTCAGACCGACAGCGCGATAAACCCCGGAAGTTCGGGCGGTGCGCTTGTAAATATGTACGGACAGGTAGTCGGAATTACATCGTCAAAGCTTGCGGGCGTTCAGTATGATTCCATAGGCTTTGCAATCCCCACCACAACCGTATCAAGGGTTACAAAACAGCTTATTTCATCGGGAAAGGTAACCGACCGTGCAAAGCTCGGAATAACCTACCAAATGATAAATACAGCCGCTGCTGAGGCTAAGGGACTTGATAATACAGGTCTCTTGGTTGTTTCGGTAGGCGAGGACAGCGACCTTTACGGCAAGATAAAACAGGGCGATATGATAACCCATATCAACGGAACCGAAATCACCTATGACGATATGGTATTGAATATTATTGACGATTGCAAGGCAGGCGATACCATAAGGGTAACGGTTGTCGATTCAAACGGAAACACAAAAGAATTTTCCGCAAAGCTTAAAGCCAATATCGGCGAGTCAAGCTATTCGTCGGTAATAAATTCCGATTCTTCGCAGGGCTCTTCATCGTCGGATTCGTCCGATAAGAAAAAATCCTCGGATAAGGAATTTGATTTCCCCTACGGTGAATAATTAAAAAATCAGTGTTACAGGACTTTCTCTTTTTCAAAGAGAAAGTCCTTCATATTTTTATCTTTTTCGGGAATAATTAAATGTACCGAAAGGATGATTTTATGAAAATAATGAAAAAAGCGGTAAAAGCACTGTTTTTTTCTCTTTTGTTTGCAACCTCAGTGCTTTTTTCCACACTTTATATTTTAAGCCGCGATGTTGCGTCAACATATAAAATAAACTTGGGCGAAAGCTTTGAAATAAATTCGAAGCTTCCTGTAACAGCGGTTTATAACGGCGCAAAGTTTACTTCCGTTTCGGCTAAATCCGTCGGAGAAAACTATAATGTCGATTTAAAGCTTTTCGGATTTATTCCGTTTTCAAGCACAAATATCGAAATTGTCGACCCAAGCTATGTAACGGTTCTCGGCAACCCGTTCGGTATGAAGCTTTATACTCAGGGCGTGCTGGTTATCGAAATGCAGGATGTAAATACAAAAGACGGCACTGTAAATCCCGCAAAGGACGCAGGGCTTAAAATAGGAGACTATATTCAGTCGGTCGACGGAATTTCGGTTGAATGCAACGAGGACCTTGCAGAAATCGTCGCCCAGAGCGCGGGAAAAGAACTGCTTTTTAAAATAATAAGAAAAAAGACGGTAATAGACCTTAAAATAAAGCCCGTTGTCGATTCGTCGGACAATACCTATCACCTCGGAGTTTGGGTAAGAGACAGCTCGGCAGGAATAGGCACACTTACCTTTTACAGCCCTTCCGATAATGTTATCTGCGGATTAGGCCACGGGATATGCGATGAGGATACAGGCGAGCTTTTAAAGCTTGATTCGGGAGAAATGGTGGGAGCATCGATAGTTGCCGTAAAAAAAGGAAACGAGGGAGACCCGGGGGAGCTTAAAGGCAGATTTACAACAAGCTCGATTGCCGATATCAAGGAAAATAAGAATGACGGTGTTTACGGAACTTTAAAGGGCGAGCTTTCTTTCGGAAACTTAACACAGGTTGCTATGAAGCAGGAAATTACAGACGGCGAAGCGCAAATTCTTTGCACGGTTTCAGGCGAACAGCCGAAGCTTTATTCCTGTACCGTTAAAAAGAGAAATTTAACCTATCTTTCAAAAACTCAAAACCTTATTGTCACTGTAACCGACCCTGAGCTTTTAAAGGCTACGGGCGGAATTGTGCAGGGAATGAGCGGAAGTCCCATTCTTCAAAACGGAAAGCTTATCGGCGCCGTAACCCATGTTCTTATCGACGAACCGCAGACAGGCTACGGAATTTTTGCGGAAAATATGCTTAAAGAGGCTCAAAGCAAAACGGATAAAAATACCGTAAAAGACGCGTCATAATAAAAAAATATCGGGTGATTTTCACCCGATACATATTTGAATAATTATTTATATTTTTCAGCAATTTGCTCATTTATTTTAGCGTCCATAATATCAATAAGCTTTAAATCCTTTCCTTTTATCGGTATTTCCGCTATATCCTCTTTTTCGCCGCATTGAGGAAAATTCACAAGCCGGCTTTCGTCTATGCAGTGCTCATCGCAAATCCAGCCTTGCATACCCTTATGCATGCCGTATTTAAAATATTTTTCTTTTTCAACTACTATTTCAACTCTATCCATTTCATTCATATTTTTTCTCCTTAAGCAGTCCTACTACACTAAAACAAAAATTTTTTAACTCAAAATCCATTACTATATTACTCCTTTCGCTTTTGGATTTCAAGAATAAATATAAGCGGTAGTTTGCGGCATTCACCTGCAAATTATAAGAATTTCACTTGTTAAGTTATTAAGGATATGCTATAATAAACATAATTACAAATTTAGCAGTTGGGGATAATTTTAATGGCACTTTTTAACCGAAAAGGAAAAGCCTTGGAGCAGTTTCTTCATTCTCAGATAAACGAAGAGGAAATAAGGCTTTTAGCACAGGAATACACCATGCCCTTTAAGGAGCTTATGGCTTATTACAGATGTGCGATGATGGAAGTCGCGACAAAGTTCAATGTCTTAAACGAAGAGCTTTCATTACAGTATGACCGCAATCCTATAGAAAATATTAAAACAAGACTTAAATCGCCTGAAAGCATACTTGAAAAATGCAAGCGTAAGGGCGTTGCGATAAATGCAAAGAGTATTGAGGAAAATCTGTATGATATTGCAGGCGTAAGAGTTATATGCGCTTTCCCGTCGGATATCTATATGATGGCGGACGCACTTTTAAAGCAGGACGATATAAGACTTATCACCCGTAAGGATTATATAAGCGAGCCTAAGGACACAGGATATCGAAGCCTTCACCTTATTGTTGAAATTCCGATTTTCCTTCATGACGAGAAAAAATTCATGAAGGTAGAGGTACAGTTCAGGACAATTTCAATGGATTGGTGGGCGTCCTTAGAGCATAAAATCAAGTATAAAAAAAGCTATAAGCTGACTCCCGAAACAGAAGCGGAGCTTAAGGAATGCGCAAAGGTCAGCGCCGAGCTTGACGAAAGAATGGAACGCATACATAAAAATGTCGAGCAGGCGAAACAATAAAAATAAAAAAGCGGAGAGAAAAAATGAACGATATTATTAGAGCCGCCTGCGCGGTGCCCGATACGGCGGTTGCAAACCCCGAAAAGAATACCGAGCGGATTATTGATTTTATGCTAAAGGCAAAGGAGAAAAATCCCGACATAGTAGTTTTTCCCGAGCTTTGCATAACCGGCTATACCTGCGCCGATCTGTTTTTTCAGCAGGCTTTGCTTTCGCACGCATTAAAGTGCTTAAAGAAAATAATCTTAGCTTCAGAAAGTACGGAATTTATTACTGCCGTCGGTCTGCCTCTTACATTAAACGGAAGTCTTTATAACTGCGCGGCAGTTATAAGCGGCGGAAAACTGTGGGGGATAGTTCCCAAAACCTATATTCCCACCTATAATGAATTTTATGAGCGCAGATGGTTTACCGCCGGCAATAAGCTTAAAGCTTCTGAAATTAAACCGTCAGACATTCAAATTTCCGATATTCAGTCCGATAGTATTCCTGTCGGCACAGATATTATTTTTGATACCGGTTTCTTTAAATTTTCAGCTGAAATATGCGAGGATTTGTGGTCCGTTATTCCCCCGAGCAGATATTATGCGCTCGGAGGAGCGGAGGTTATAATAAACCTTTCCGCAAGCAACGAAACGATTTCAAAAAGGGAATACAGAAAATCTCTTGTTGTAAATCAGTCGGCATCGTGCCTGAGCGCCTATGTTTATACATCGGCAGGAGCGGGTGAATCGACTACAGACCTTATATTTTCCGGTGCCGGAATAGTATGCGAAAACGGCTCGGTTACAGCAGAAAATCAGAAAAAAATTGATAATGATTATATTCTTTTTGCGGATATTGATTTGGGGAAAATCCGTGCCGACAGGCTTAAAATCAAGACCTTTTCTCAAAGCCGCGAGGAACTCAGCAAAGAATTCAGAACGGTCTTCGTTGATTTTACGGAAAAAGAAAATGACCTTGAGTTTTTAAATGTCAAAAAGCTTCCGTTTGTTCCTGAGACTAAGGATGACAGACAGAAAAGATGTCTTGAAATCTTTGAAATGCAGGTTATGGGACTTAAAAAACGGATTGAAACGACAAAATGCAGTCCTGTTGTAGGAGTTTCAGGCGGACTTGATTCAACACTTGCCTTGCTTGTAAGCACCGAGGCGGCTAAAAGAGCAAATATAGAAAACTGCACTGTAACAGGAATTACAATGCCTGCCTTCGGCACAACCGACCGCACCTATAACAATTCGCTTAAGCTTATGCAGACTTTAAAAATCAAAGCTGTTGAAATCCCGATTAAGGACGCTGTTTTGCAGCATTTTAAGGATATCGGCCAAGACCCCGAAACACTTGACCTTACCTATGAAAACTCGCAGGCGAGAGAGCGCACGCAGGTTTTAATGGATTATGCCGGAAAAACAAAAGGCTTTGTTGTGGGAACGGGTGATTTGAGCGAGCTTGCGCTCGGCTGGTGCACCTATAATGCCGACCACATGAGTATGTACGGCGTAAACAGCTCAATTCCGAAAACTCTTATCAGATGGATGATAGAAAGCATTATGCAAATGCAGAGCTTTGAAGAAAGCCGTGAGGTTTTATGCGACATTCTTGATACTCCGATTAGCCCGGAACTTCTTCCTCCCGACGCAAGCGGAAAAATTTCTCAGCAAACCGAGGAGATTGTAGGACCTTATGCTCTTCATGATTTCTTTCTTTATTATACAGTCCGTTTCGGCTTTACACCTGAAAAAATCTGCAGACTTGCTCTTAAGGCTTTTGAAAATGATTTTGATAAGGACACCGTTAAGAAATGGCTCATAGTATTTTATAAAAGATTTTTTACTCAGCAGTATAAAAGAAGCTGTCTGCCTGACGGCGTGAAGGTAGGAAGCATTTGTCTTTCTCCGAGGGGAGATTTCAGAATGCCGAGCGACGCGGAAGCCGAGCTTTGGATAAAAAGAGCGGAAATGCTTTAAATAAAGCTTTTTTAAGCAGTCTCTATTTTTTAAAGAGACTGCTTAAATTTAGTAGAATCGGACTCTTTTAACAGTAGAGTCCGATTTTTGCCCTGTAGATTGAAAAAAACCTTTTTATGCCATACTATAAATTGGACGGGTAAATCTCGTAAAAAACTAAAAAACGGTGATGACATGATAAAACTTTTTACTGATACTTCTGCAAACCTTACAAATGAGATAATCAATCTTTACGGTATTAAAGTAATTCCTTTCGGATACTCCGTAAACGGTAAAAAAATCGAATATAATGTTAATTCCGATTTTGACGGAAAGTATTTTTACGATTCTATGAGAAACGGAGCCGACGTTAAGACCTCTATGATAAATTCAACGCTTATATATGAGTCACTTGAAGAGGAACTTAAAAACGGCAGCGACGTTATTTATATAACAATGTCCGGAGGCATAAGCGGAACGGCACATGCGGCGGTGATGGCAGCCGAGGAATTACGGGAAATATATACTGACAGAAAAATTGCAATTATAAATTCGCTTGCCGCTTCTTTAGGCGAGGGACTTCAGGTTATAAAAATCGCAAAGCTGTTAGAGTCGGGCGCCGATTTTGAAACGGTCAAAGAAAAGGCTGAGGAATTGACTGAAAAAATCTGCCAGTATTTTACCGTTGATGACCTTGAGTATTTAAAGCGCGGCGGAAGAATAAGCAGACTTGCAAGCGCCGTAGGAACGGTACTGAAAATAAAGCCTGTTTTAAGAGGCGACGATGAGGGCAAAATCGTTATGTGCGCGAAAATCCGCGGCAGAAATAATGCGCTTTCTTCTCTTGCCGCTTATTACGAGGAGCTTTGCTCAGATAAATCGGAGGATATAGGTATTGCTCATGCCGACGATGAGGCGGATGCCGAATATTTAAAGGAGCTTTTAGCCGAGAAAGGATTTAAGGGCAATTGTCTTACAGTCTGCTATGAACCTGTAACGGGCGCGCATGTAGGTCCGGGGACAGTAGCTTTGTTTTTCTTTAAATAATGCGAATTCTTCTGTCGGTAGATTAAAAAAATTTATTCTACCGACAGAATTTTTATCTATGGACATTAAAATACTAAGCTTAGGTTTACTTTTTAAATATCTTAAAATAAAATTAAATTAAACTTTAAAGGAGGAATATTCATGTGCAGAACAAAATTAGCTGACAGAAAATTGCCCGATTATACCAAGGGCGAAGAAATATTCAATATGGTGTCGCATATAGTCGGCGGCGCTTTCGGTATTGCGGCGCTCGCTTTATGCGTTATCAAAGCCGCGCTCGCTTCGGACGCTTACGGTGTGGTTTCCTGCTCGATTTACGGAGCAAGTATGGTTATTCTCTATACCATGTCAAGCGTTTATCACGGACTTAAGAAGGGCACCTCAAAAAAGGTGATGCAGGTTATAGACCACTGTACAATTTATTTTCTGATAGGCGGCACATATACTCCTATTGCGCTTTGCGCCGTCAGAAAATACAGCACCGCTTTAGGCTGGGTGCTTTTCGGTCTTGTGTGGGGATTTTTGATAACGGCATGCGTTTTTACCGCAATCGACCTTAAAAAGTTTTCGGTGCTTTCGATGATTTGTTATATTCTGACCGGCTGGTGCGTTGTTTTCTTCGCAAAGCCTGTTATTAAAACGGTTCCTGTAACGGGTCTTATATTTTTGCTTTTGGGCGGAATTTCATATACAGTCGGCGCCGTGCTTTACGGACTCGGCTCAAAGCATAGATATATGCACTCTGTATTTCATATATTTGTTGTTCTCGGCAGCCTTCTTCAATTCTTCTGCATTTTCTTTTATGTATTATAAAGTTGATTTCTGCAATATTTTGTGGTAAAATAATCGCATATTGTAAAAAAGGAAAGAAAAAATTGGAATTTTCGAAATTTCAAATACAAGACTTTGAAAAATTAAATAAATATCTTTTTGTAGGCGATAACGAATCCTGCGAAACAGGATTTATGACCCTTTATATTTGGCAGAAGCTATACGGCACATGCTTTGCCGTTTCCGATGATATTTTGATTACCAGATTCGGCAATGAAAAAACAGGCTTTTTCTATCTTCTTCCGTTTACAGACCATGAAAAAGGATTTGGAATTATAAGGGAAATAACGGGCTTAAAATATCCGCCTTTTTTTCTGCCTGAGGGCAAGGCTCTTTCATGGCTTAAAGAAAATTACGGCGATTATTACCATTTTGCGTATACCCCCGATAATGACGATTATATCTATAAAACCTCTGATTTAGCGGAGCTTAAGGGGAAAAAATATCATTCCAAAAGAAATCACATTGCGGCGTTTTCAAAAATGTATGACTGGAAGTATGAAAGCATAAGCGCAGATAATATCGCCTCTGTAAGAGAATGCGCCGAAAAATGGTATCAGGAAAACTACCTTAAGGATGATGAGGACCTTGAAGCCGAAAAAAAGGCGATGTTCGATGTCCTTGATAATTATTCAAGGCTTCCTGTTTTCGGAGGACTTATAAAGGTAAACGAAAAAACTGTTGCTTTCACGGTAGGCTCGAAAATCAGCAATAATGTAGCAGATGTTCATTTTGAAAAGGCTTTGAGCGAATATATGACCGCCTATTCGGTTATAAACCGCGAGTTTGCCAAAAATGAGATAAATTCCTTTGAATTTTTAAACCGAGAGGACGATATGGGCCTTGAGGGACTCAGAAAGGCAAAGCTTTCCTATCATCCTGTGAAAAAAATAAAAAAATATTTCTGTTTTGCAAAGCAGAATTCTTTTGCGGATAAGTTTATCGGTCTTTATTCTTCCGCATTCGGATGGGATCTTGAATTTGACCCTAAGCTTTTTTCGGATTTTGAAAAATTTATAAAATACAAAGAGGAAAACGGCGAAATCCTTTCAATGTTTTTCTTGATTCCCTGTACTTTTGAATTAAAGAATAAAACCGAAAAAGCGTATTATCTGTATGCCGCCGCAACCGACGAAAGCAGGAGAGGGCAGGGAATGATGTCAGATCTGATTTTAAAAACCCTAGAAAATATTGACGGGTTGGTTTTCTTAAAGCCTACCGACAGCACCCTTATTCCTTTCTATGAAAAGTTTGGATTTAAAGAGGCGCTTATAAATAAAAATTCGGATAATAAAATTAAGGCTTCAAAGCCCCATAAGGATTTGCAAAAATATTGCAGACCCGTTTTTGACGGCGAGACCGTTATGGTATACGGGGAAAATTTAAAGGAAATCAGCGATATTGATTTTTCCGAAACGCTTGAATAAAAAGTCCTGCTTAACAACAGGACTTTTTTACTATATATAAGCATGTTATAAAACATGTGATACTATATGTAGTAGTTTTTTCAAATTACTTATAGTTAAAATTTACAATTTGAAAAAAATATTTTGTAAATTCCGATAAAAAAAGTAAAATTGAAAAGTAAATCGTTTTTTGCTATTGAAAATTTCTTAAATAGTGGTATAATAAATTCACTTAGCAAATCAAGCAGTTGTGACTGCAGTTTCAATAAACCACAATATTTAGTGTTTCGGGAGGAATAAGGATGAAAATCATTAAAAGAAGCGGCGCCGAAGTCGAATTTGATCCTGCAAAAATAATTATTGCCGTAACAAAGGCGAATGAAAGCGTAGTTCCGAGTGAGCGAATGAGCGAAATTCAGATAAAGCGTATTGCAGAGGATGTTGAGCTTGCAATAAGAAATATCAACAGAGCCTTGGGCGTTGAGGAAATACAGGATATTGTAGAAGATCAGATAATGAATCAGCGAGCTTTTTCGGTTGCCAGAAGGTATATAACCTACCGTTATAACCGCCAGCTTATCCGTAAGTCCAATACGACAGATGAGCAGATTTTAGCCCTTATCGAATGCAATAATGAGGAAGTTAAGCAGGAAAACTCCAATAAAAATCCAACTGTCAACAGCGTTCAGCGCGACTATATGGCAGGTGAGGTAAGTAAGGATATCACAAAAAGAATTCTTCTTCCTGCCGAGGTTGTAGAGGCTCATGAGCAGGGTCTTATCCATTTTCATGACGCGGATTATTTTGCTCAGCACATGCATAACTGCGACCTTGTAAATCTTGAGGATATGCTGCAGAACGGTACCGTTATCAGCGGAACCTTAATTGAAAAGCCGCATAGTTTTTCGACTGCCTGCAATATCGCAACTCAGATTATAGCTCAGGTTGCTTCAAGCCAGTACGGCGGACAGAGCATTTCTCTTACACATCTTGCGCCCTTCGTTCAGATAAGCCGTGAAAAGATAACAGCGGCTGTAAAGGAAGAGCTTGCAGAGGTTGGCTGTACGGATAAGGATAAGCTTGAAAAAATTGTTGAAAAGCGTCTGCGCGAGGAAGTCCGCAAGGGAATTCAGATGATTCAGTATCAGGTTGTAACGCTTCTTACCACAAACGGACAGGCTCCTTTTGTAACAGTATTTATGTATCTTAATGAAACAAAGGATCCTCAGGAAAAAGCCGACCTTGCTATGATTATCGAAGAAACCTTAAAGCAAAGAATTCAGGGCGTTAAGAATGAAAAGGGCGTTTGGATAACTCCTGCGTTTCCTAAGCTTATTTATGTTCTTGAAGAGGATAATATTTCTGAGGACGCACCGTATTTTTATTTAACAGAGCTTGCCGCTAAATGCACTGCGAAGCGTATGGTTCCGGATTATATTTCCGAAAAGATAATGCTTCAGAATAAAATTGATAAAAACGGCGAGGGCCATTGCTATACCTGCATGGGCTGCAGAAGCTTCTTAACTCCTTATGTTGATGAAAACGGAAAGCCTAAGTATTACGGAAGATTCAATCAGGGTGTTGTTACAGTCAACCTTGTCGATATCGGTCTTTCGGCCAATAAGGATATGAAAAAATTCTGGGAAATATTCGATGAAAGAATGGAGCTTTGCCATACTGCTCTTAAATGCCGCCATGAAAGACTTACCGGCACCCTTTCTGACGCCGCACCGATTCTTTGGCAGCACGGCGCGCTTTTAAGGCTTAAAAAGGGCGAGACGATTGATAAATATCTCCACGGCGGTTATTCGACCCTTTCTTTAGGATATGCAGGTCTTTGGGAATGCGTATATTCTCTTATCGGCAAAAAGCTTACCGAAAAAGAGGGCGAGGAATTAGGGCTTCAAATAATGAAAAAGCTCAATGAGTATACCGCAAAATGGAAAGCGGAGGAGGATATCGACTACTCGCTTTACGGCACACCTCTTGAAAGCACAACCTATAAATTCGCAAAATGCCTGCAAAAGCGTTTCGGAATAGTCAAAAATGTTACGGATAAAAACTATATAACAAATTCTTATCATGTTCATGTAACCGAGAAGATTGACGCATTCAAAAAGCTTGAGCTTGAATCGAAATTCCAAGCTCTTTCCCCGGGCGGCGCTATTTCTTATGTGGAAGTTCCCGATATGCAGAATAACATTCCTGCGGTTTTAAGCGTAATGAAGTTTATTTATAACCATATTATGTACGCTGAGCTTAATACTAAGAGTGATTACTGTCAGGTATGCGGATATAACGGCGAAATGCAGATAAGAGAGGATAAGGACGGAAAGCTTATCTGGTACTGCCCGGACTGCGGAAACACCGATCAGGACAAAATGAATGTCGCAAGAAGAACCTGCGGATATATCGGCACTCAGTTTTGGAATCAGGGCAGAACTCAGGAAATCAAGGAAAGAGTTCTTCATTTATAATTATGTTTTACGGCGAAATAAAAGAGCGCGATATTGCTAACGGTATAGGAGTAAGAGTATCTCTGTTTGTTTCGGGGTGTACGAATAGGTGTAAGGGTTGCTTTAATGAGCAGACATGGGATTTTAATTTCGGAGAGGAATACACCGCCGAAACCGAAAACAGAATAATTGAGCTTTTAAAGCCCGATTTTGTAACGGGTCTTACACTTCTCGGCGGAGAGCCCTTTGAGCCTAAAAATCAAGGTGAGCTTTTAAAGCTGACAGACAGAGTAAAAAAGGAAATGCCCGAAAAAACAATTTGGTGCTACACGGGTTTTACCCTTGAAAAGCTCAAAACTGACGGGGAGTACTGCCGAACCGAATTCACCGACAGAATGCTTAATAATATTGATGTCCTTGTAGACGGAAAGTTTGTCGAGGAAAAAAAGAATATCAGGCTTAAGTTCAGAGGCAGTGAAAACCAAAGAATTATTGATCTTAATAAGACAAGAGCCGAAAATAAAATAGTGCTTTTGGATATCTGAAGGAGAAAATCTATGCAGATAAAAATAAAAAAAATAAAAGAAAATGCCGTTATTCCTACACGCGGTTCAAGGCAGGCGGCAGGGTATGACCTTTATGCCTGCCTTGATTCGGATAAGGTTGATATCGCTCCCCATAAAACCGAAAAAATCGGAACGGGACTGTCGGTTGCCGTTCCCGACGGATATTTCGGGGCAATCTTTGCAAGAAGCGGTCTTGCCCTTAAACAGGGGCTCAGACCGGCAAACTGCGTAGGCGTTGCCGATTCGGATTACAGGGGAGAGTATATAGTCGCTCTTCATAACGATACCGATGAGGTAAAAACAGTTGAAAACGGCGAGCGGATAGCTCAGCTTGTGATTATGCCTTATTTAAGTACCGAATTTATCGAGACCGATTCTCTTGATGAAACCGAGCGCGGTGCCGGCGGCTTCGGAAGCACCGGAAAATAAATTTTAAATTTATCAGAAACTAAAGCAATGCACCCATCTTATAGATGTCTATAAGATGGGTGCTGTTATATTAGGGATTTTATATACTGAACAGGGGACTTTCCCGTAGCGCCCTTAAAGGCAACAGAAAAGGTTTTCGGGTCTTGATATCCGCACATTTCAGCAATTTCCGAAACAGAATAATATCCGCTTTCAAGAAGACGCTTTGCATTATCGGTGCGCAGTCTTAAAAGATATTTTGCGGGAGAAATTCCGAGATAGACCGAGAAAATATGCCGCAGATAAGAGCCTGAAACATTCAAGCTGTCGGCAACATAAGAAACGCAGATTTTTTCCGAATAAAACCGACTGTTAAATATTTTCATTGCTTCTCTTAATACCTTCGGGTAATCGGCTTTCATATTATCGGCATCTCTGCAAAAAAGGGTGTTAAGCAGGGAATAGAATAAAGAAAGTGCCTCAAGGTGATTTTCGTTTCCGCTTGCACTGATTTGCGCAAGCTTTATAAACAGATTTTTCACCTCGGAATTTTCAAAGGTTTTAATCGGTGTAATTTTTTCAAAAATCGGATAATTTGAATTGAAATGTATAGCCGTAAGTCTTTCGTCCTTGCTTGCGGACTGAGCGTATACGGTATCAGGCGGAATAAAAACAGTCTGACCCTCTTCGATTTTAACGGAATTTCCATCCTGAATAAATTCGGTGCTTCCTTGGTGCCTGTAGCTTAAAACTGAAAAGCTTCTTTTTTCGGTCTTAAAGCTTGATTTGTTGCGATTTATGGTAAAGGCACCGATAAAATCCGATATGTAAAAAGAACTGTCAATCATTTTAAATACACGCTCCTTTTAAAATAATATACCATATTTTATTTCCCGTTTCAAGTTGCGTTTTTGGTAAATAAAAATCGTTTTTTCGCCTTGAAAAAATAATTTTAAAGCGTACTATTAAAGTAAAGAAAGCTTTAAAGGAGAACAGATATGGTAAAAAATCAGGTTATTTATCAGTTGGCACTCAGAACATATACCGAGGAAGGCACCTTAAATGCGGCAAAGGAGCATTTAGGCGAGCTAAAACAGCTTGGAATTGATATTATTTATCTTACCGCCTGTTTTAAAACAGATGTTGACAGCGATAAGGCAACATGGAGCCCAAGACAGATTGCATCGGAATGTAACAACCCTTCTAATCCTTATAAAATGGCTGACTACTTTACGGTAGACCCCGAATACGGAACAAATGAGGATTTAAAGGATTTTATAGACTGTGCTCACAGTTTAAATATGAAGGTACTGTTGGATCTTGTTTATCTTCATTGCGGAAGAAATGCGGTGTTTTTAAAGGATAATCCGGATTTTGTTCTGCAAAATGAGGACGGCACTCCGTTAGTAGGAAAGGATTGGCCCTTTGCAAGGCTGAATTATAAAAATAAAGCCTTAAGGGAATATCTTTTTGAAAACGGCGAGTTTTTTGTTAAAAGCTTTAAAGCAGACGGCTTCAGATGCGATGTCGGCAGTGAAATTCCGCTTGATTTCTGGCAGGAATTTGTAAAGAGGGTAAAAGCTCTTAATCCCCAAATCATAATGTTTAATGAGGGAGTAAATCCAGATTATCTCGGTGTTTTTGATTGCGATTATAACGGAATAGGAAGACTTTTTGATTTAACTCCTCCTCTCGAATTGCTCTTTTCGGGTAAATGGGAAGAGTTTCTTGAATTTATAAATGCCGAGGACAAAAGAAATGTCAATTTCATAGAAAATCACGATATGGCAACGGATTTTAAGCGCTATGAATTAAGACATACAAACGGTCAGACAGAGCTTTCGCTGTTTTTAATGTATGTGCTTAAAGGTATCCCGTTTATCTGGAACGGAAACGAATATGCCGATGAAAGCGAAAACTGTATGTTTTCCAATAGATTTTTCGGAAATCGCAGCGCTTTTGACAGAAGTAAAATAAATTCCGTAAAAGCGAAGGAAAGGTTTGGTTTTGTTAAAAAATTAAACGGCATTTATCATGAACACCCTGTTCTCGCAGACGGCTCGCTTGAAATTGCGGAAAAAGAAAGCGTTATAAAAATAATAAGAGAAAACAATGATGAAAAGCTTACTGTTGTTTTCAATCCGTCCGATAAAACGGTAAAAGCAGAAAATATAAGCGGAAAAATATTGATTTCAAAAAATGCCGAGCTTTCGAAAACAAATATCACCTTAAAGAAATTCGGATTTGCATTATTATCGGAAAACTAAAAAAATCAGCAAGCGCCTTACTTGGGTGCTTGCTGATTTCTCATATAATAAAATATATACTGCTGAGCTATTCCCGCATATTGCCTTGCGCATTCGGGAAGCTCGGAATTAAAAAGCTCCTTCATCGCTCTTTTTATCCAGACATCCTGCGGAAATGCGTCAATGTGACCCAGTCCGAAAAGCAGGGTGCAGTCTGCAACCTTAGGACCCACGCCCTTTATTTTCATAAGCTCGGCTCTAGCGTCTTCAAGGCTCGTTTCATTTAGGCTTCCAAGCTCAACTTCTCCCGAGCTTACCTTTTTTGCCGCGTCAATTATATATTTTGCCCTAAATCCCGAACGCAGCGGCGCTAAATCCTCTTCGGTTAAATCCGCAAGAGTGCGGGCGTCCGGAAAGGAATATCCACCCTCGCATTTTTCTCCGAATGCAGAACAAAGTCTTGAAATTATTCCCTTAATTCGGGGAATATTATTGTTTTGCGAGATAATAAATGAGCATAGCGTTTCCCACGGCTCCTGATTAAGAATTCTGATACCTAAGCCGTTAAGTGCGGCTTTTTTTAAAATTTCGTTTTCGCTCAGCTTATTTATAATGCTTTCATAATCTCTGTCTAAATCAAAATAGCTTTTAAAAAAGGAATTAAATTCGGTCTCGCTGATACCCTGCATAATTATATCCGAGTTCTTTTTTTCGACCGTTATGTATTTGCCTTTTACCACTGCCGACCAACTGCCATTTTCGTTTTCTTCCCAGCGGAATGCCTGTCCGCAGTCAAAGGTTTCTCTTAAATCGAAATTTTTTATATTTTTAAGTGTTATACAGTCATTTTTAAATTCTGTATTAAACATTTTTATCCCCTCCGATACTTTAAATTTTATCAAACCCATGTTATAATGTCAACAGAAAGGATGAGCTTATGAGAGACGATATATGTACAATTCCCGTAAACGAAATTTTTGAAGTAACCGACGGCTGTCCTGTCTGCAGAATGTATGATGAGGCGCAAAAGAGGATACTTGATTATATTTTGGGCGACGCTATGATGGAGCCGGATGTCAGGATAATGACAAATGAAAGCGGATTTTGTCTGCATCACTATGAAAAAATGCTTAAAATGCGAGGGAGATTACAGCTTGCTTTAATGCTTGAAAGCCATATAAAAAGCGTTAAATCCGATGTTTTCGATAAAAAGCTTTTTAATTCTTCCTCAAAAAAACAAAACAAAATAGGAAAGCTTTCTGACAGCTGTTTTGTCTGCGGTAAGATAGAGTGGGGAGTAAGCAGAATGATTGAAACCGTTTTCCGTTCATACGAAAAGGAAAAGGATTTTAGAACGCTTTTTAATTCCCAGCCGCAGTTTTGCCTTAAGCATTATAAAATGCTGTGCGAAAAAGCCGATAAAAAAGCAATGCCTTCGTATTACGGTGAGTTTATAAAAAATCTAAACCGGATAACAGTCGATTATCTTGGGTCGCTTTGCGATGATATATCAAAATACTGCACTATGTATGATTACAGAAATTCGAGCGGCAATGCCGATTGGGGAAGCTCTAAGGATTCGGTTGAGCGTGCAGTTGAATTCTTATCGGGTGTAAATGAAATAAATTAACATAAAGTCGTTTTATGTATATCGGTGGATAATTTTAGCCCTTAAAACGGGGACTTTTCAACATTTCCACCGAGTTATCCACATTTTTTATGTAAACCTGAATATAAAAGCCCCTTTTTGCTCAAAATACCATTAAAAAGAAAGACTGTAAAGGGTGGTTTTTTGGTTAAGGGAGTTAATAAGACCGTAATTGAAATCAATGATACAGGAAGCCGTTTCTTTGAAAAAGTGGTTTTTTATGTTTCTTCAAATTATTCGAGTATGAGCGCCGCTCAGCTTGAAAAGGCGGCTAATGCTTTCGCCGCAGGGCTTAATTCAGGCTGCACGGGAAAAATGCCGCTTAGAAAAAGAGTTAGGCTTAAAAAATGGGTCAAAATTTCTCTTTGCTGTATAGGACTTTTGGCGGCGGCAGGGACAGCAATCATCCTTATTTTTTAACAAATAATAAATTATTGCAGGCAGACTTCAAGTTTGCTTGCATTTTTTATTTTTATATGTTATTATTATAATAATTTATACTATTCGGAGAATAAAATAGTGGAAAATTTAAAGCTTGCATTAAATCTTTTCGCAAAAATGCTTATTATTTCCGTTTTTGCCTTGTTCGCGATTATCGGCGTAAGCGTTATTTGCAATAATTTCTTTTCAAAGGAAATCGGGTATACCGCTTTCGGCACAAAAGAGGAAAACGGCAAATCGGAATTTCTGTATGAATATAAGAATTCCGACGGGGAAGATACCCTTAAAAAGGAATACGAGGATAAGGGCTATACCGTAACTACCACTTCCGATAAGGAGCTTACAAATGCCGGCCGTGCAGTCTTTGTGGCAGTAAGCGCGATTATTGATATCTTTGCGGTTTATTCTATAGCATATCCTAAGATGTTAGGACTTGGCGCTAATGACAGAAATGCCTATGAATTCGGAAGAAAGAAAAAAGATATGCTTAAGGGCTTAAAGGTAGGTCTTATCGCAGAAATCCCGAATGCGCTGTTCCTTGCGGCTTTAATAATCCTTAAAAACGGTGCTTTTAAGAATTTCAATATGTTTTATTATAAAATCGCATCAAGCTATCTTTTCGCCTTTTATGATATGATTTTAGGAAAAGGAAAGGTTGTCGCAGGCGATATAGGGACATTTAAGCTTATTCTTCTTGCTCTCTTGCTTTTAGTTATTCCTGCGGTATCTGCGCTCGGCTATGCCTTGGGCTTTAAGAATATTTTCATCGGCGAAAGATTGGTTTACGGTAAAAAAGGAGTTAAAAAGTAATGGCAGGTTTTTTCGGTTTGTTTAACTATGAAAAGGAAGGTCCGGGAATAAGCAAGGATGCTCCTAAGAAAAAGCCGTTCTTTGCTTTTCTTGATATCTTTTTCCGTAACTTCTGGAAATTTATTTCTATAAATGCGGTTTATTGCCTTTGCTGTGTCCCCGTAGTAACCTCAGGTCTTGCAAATGTAGGTATAACCAATGTTACAAGAAATATCGCAAGGGAAAAGCATTCCTTCGGGCTTAGCGATTTTTTTGAAACAATAAAGAAAAACTGGAAACAGGGACTTATAGCGGGAATTATAAATATTATTGTTACGGTCATAAATGCGTTTGCCGTTTATTTCTACTTTTTCCACCGTTCAAGCAGTAAGGCGGGCAGTGTAGCGGATGTCATAGGTCTTGCCGTATGTATTTTTATCGCGTTTGTTTTCACGGTAATGCAGTATTATATGTGGACTATGATTATCACATTCAACCTTCCGCTTAAAAATATTTATAAAAACAGCTTTAAATTCGTTTTTATAAATATCAAAGGAAATCTTGCGTGCTTCTTTTCAATTCTTCTTTCTTATGCGCTGTTTATAGGCGTGCTTGTGCTTATAGGGCTTGCTAATTTGCCGCTTGCTATAGTTATCGTAAGTCTGCTTGCAATAATAATTCTTCCGTGCTTAAGATTTCTTATAATTCAGTTCTGCACTTTCCCTGCAATTAAGAAATATATGATTGATCCGTATTATGAGGAGCATCCGGATGACGATATAGAGCTTCGCAGAAATTTGGGACTTGAAATCAAGGAAAAATCGGAAGAAGAAAGCGAAGAAGATAATTCGGAAGAAACGGAAAGTGAATAATAATAAAAAAGACGCCTCAGGGCGTCTCTTTTTTTATTCCGAATATCATCCGAAGAAAACCGCAGAGAATTTTGGGGCTTTTAATAAGTACAACTTTCATAACAATACCTCCGTTTTTTACCTTTTTGAGCAGGAACAGCCGAGTATTATGACCCAGACGGCAAGCACGGCGACCAGACATTTCGGCGGAAGAAAACAGCTTATAAGAAGCCCTACCGCAAAGGTGATGGCAATTACGCCCTTGTTGCTTCTTCCTCTTCTCATATCCCGACCCCCAAGCACTTGCTAATAACATTATATTGATTTGAGATAAATGTGTTACAAAAGCAAATGTTTAAAGCGAAAATTCATAAAAAAAGCGAAAAATTATTAAATGCGATTTTTTCTCTAAATTTTTCACTTTGTATAAAAATCCCTGCAGACTTTAAGTCCGCAGGGTAATACACCTGATCTAATACTTATTTGTTATAATTTTTCGGCTTTAAAATAACACATACGGTGAGCTTTCCGCTATCTGAGCGGTAGCTGATATCGCCGTTATACTTTCTTGCCGAAATTAAGATGCTTGAAATTCCTATTCCTTTTTGTTTTATCATAAGATTTTCAACCTCAAGCCCGTCCTTGCACGGATTACTGCACACAATAACGGTTTTATCCGAAACTGTTTTTATATTGACGGATATTTCTTTTTCCTTTTCGCTTTCCTTACAGCCGTTAATTGCATTTTCAAGAATATTTGAAAGAATTGCTACAAGGTCCGTATCTGATACGCCTATATCGGGCTTTGTGTCTGCTGATACCGAAACCTTTATTCCGTCGCTTGTTGCTTTTGAATAAAAGCTGTTAAGAATTGCGTTGACGGTAACATGAGGACAAAATTCCGTTTGTTTAAAGCTGTCAAGACTGAGGTTATATTCTTCAATATATCTCAGCGCGCCTTTTATGTCTCCGCTTTTAAGCATAGCGGCAACATTGTTGTTGTGGTGTCTTATATCGTGCCTGACGGTTTTATTATAAAGCTCGTTTTCCTTGGCGCTTTCAAGCTGATTTTGAAGATATATAACATTCTGACGGGTAAGCTCCGCATTGCTTTCGTCTATCATAGACCGCACAGTTCCGAAAATAACAGAAAGAACAGCGGCATACAGCAAAACAGAAACAATAAAAAGAGAGAGATAGACCTTAATGCTGCCGCAGCCTGAGTAGAATACTATCATAAATATCGCAAATATAATCAGAAAAAGAAACGATACGACCGAAATTGAATACCATGTTTTGCGCCTTTTCCCCGAAACAATTCTCATAAAAGGTCTAAGATTTATTATATAAATAAAAAACATCGGAATAAACAAAACCGTTCGTATAATATTCCTCGCATAATAAACCGTAAGCGGGGGAAAGCCCTTAAAAAGAATAATGCTTATTACTACCGAAAGAGTGCCGAGTATGCTGAAAACATTTGCATAGCTTACAAAAAGAAATGTTTTTTTGCAAATCGGGTCAGCCGAGGCGGCAATAAAAACGATAAAAGCAAATATAATTGTACTAATATATCCTATTGTATAGAAAACGGGACTTTCTCCGAAAATCATACTCAAAACTACAGGCACGGCGCAGAATATTACCAAAAACAAAGAATATACAGTTACGGTTGTTTTTAAGGAAAATTTTCTTTCAGTCATGGTCTGGAAGGCTATCGCATGAGTAATACCAAAAAGCACACAAGAAATAATATTATGTATCATTCTCCCACAGCCTCCTTTGAATAAAAATCGAAGTATTTTTCTCTTATCTCATTTCTGAGTCTTCTCGGAACAGGGATTATATCGCCGTCAGACATTTCAAGCTCTGATATGAGCATGCTTTGAACATTGCGCAGATTGACTACATACGACGCGCCGACAGCAATAAAGCAGTTTTCCTTTAATAATGTTTTTTTAAGCTCTGAAAGTGAGGCGTGCGTTTTTAAGACCTTGCCGGATTTTAAATGAATTTCTACGCTATGGTTTTTCGCTTCTGCATAAAGGACCTGAAAGAGGTCTATGCGGTAAATTTCCCGTCCGCAGGAAACTGTTAAAAAGAATCTGTTTGCTCTTTTTTTAATAATTCTGTCAAGCGCTTCCGTTATTCGTTCTTTTGTATAAGGCTTTGTAAGATAGTCGCTTGCGTGCAGGGAAAATGCTTCGACGGCAAAATCCGAACTTGCGGTGAGAAAAACTACATCTGTTTCGCTGTCATTCATATCCAATATTTCTTTAGCAACATCGGTTCCTAAAATTCCCGGCATACATATATCCAAAAGCGCAATATCGGGCGCTCCGCTTTTATGAATAGCATCCAGCATTTCGGACGGATTAAGAAAGCTTTTTACGGATATCGGAAGCTCGGAATTCGCAAATGAATATTCCGAAACTATTTGATTTATATTGTCAAGCTCTTTCTTTTGGTCGTCGCATATCATAACAATCATTAAAATCACCTACCCATGGTAATTATAACATAATAAAAAATAATTTCAATTTCTTTTATCTCTTATCATTTATCTTTTATCTGGAAACGGCAATTTTAGAGAAGAGTGAAGAATGGGAATTGAAAAGTGAAAAGAACGAAAAATAAACGGTTACAGTGCCGAAGGCACTCTCACAAAGGGTTGTCAGTGAACCAAAGGCGTTGCGAATGCGCTTGCAAATGAGCAGCCGACGTGAAAGTGACCCTTTGTGAATAAGGAGGAACGGTGCAGCGGGTGACTGATTTTTTATGAAATAAAAAATCGGAACAAGCGTAACTTGTTCCGACGTGGTGCGGATGAAGGGACTTGAACCCCCATGTCAAAGACACCAGATCCTAAGTCTGGCGCGTCTGCCAATTTCGCCACATCCGCAGATATATTATTTTATTTATTCATTTTACTTTAAATGCTTAAAAAAGTCAAGCATTTAGTGTGACAGGTCTTAAACCTGTCACACTAAAGTAAAACGATTTTTAAATGTTTAAAGCAAAAAAACTTATAAATTTTCAAAAAATTCTTCAAGTCTCTTTGCGGCTTGCTTTGTTTCTTCGGTGTCTCCGAAAGAAGAAAGCCTGAAATAACCCTCGCCGCAAACACCGAAGCCGACTCCGGGGGTGCCGATTATCTGTTTTTCGTTTAAAAGCCTGTCAAAGCATTCCCAGCTTGAAAGACCGTCAGGACATTTAAACCA
Organism: uncultured Eubacteriales bacterium; assembly: GCA_934466515.1. Lineage (GTDB taxonomy): Bacteria > Bacillota > Clostridia > Oscillospirales > Acutalibacteraceae > UBA737. Next base: position 116,346 of record CAKSLH010000001.1, on the reverse strand, counting down.
GATATAGGGAGCATTTTTTCCTCCGCAGTACCAAATTTTGCAATTATCCAGCGATTTCATAATTGTTTTTGCGTTTTCGCGGTAAACATCTAAATTTTCATGAATTTGCTTTTGTCCCTCTTTTGAAAATACCGCGAGTGCACCGCTTTGAACGATATAAGAAACTCCGTTTGTTTTGGTTGTGCGGTTTCTTACCCACATTTCATTAAAAGACATTCCGTTTCTTTTTAAAGCCTTAGGAATTATTGTATAACCGCACCTGACTCCCGTAAACCCTGCGGTTTTTGAAAGAGAGCATATTTCAACAGCACAGCTCTTGCTGCCCTCAATTTCAAAAATACTGTGGGGAATATTATCTTCGGTTATAAAAGCCTCGTAGGCGGCATCGAAAATTATAAGCGCGTCGCGCTTTATCGCATAATCGACCCAAGCTTTAAGCTTTTTGTAATCAAATACCGCTCCCGTAGGGTTATTAGGCGAGCAAATGTAAATTATATCGGCATTTAAGCTTTCGTCGGGCAGGGGAGCAAAGTGGGTTGTATCATCCGAAGGAATATGTATGATTTTATGGCCCGCTATTATGTTTGAATCGACATAAGCCGGATATGCAGGCTCTATAACCATTGCGGTATTATCCTTGGAAAATAAATCAAGAATACTGCCTAAATCGTCTCCCGCGCCGGAGGAAATAAATATTTCGTCTGTTTTTAAGTCAACATTCCTGTTTGCGTAATACCCCGCAATCGCTTTTTTTAAATCCTCCCAGCCGCATTCGGGCATATATCCGTGAAATGTTTCTTTCACGGATTGGTCGTTGACGGCTTTAAGCATAGCCTTGATAACCGCGTCGCATAAGGGAAGCGTTACATCGCCGACGCCGAGCTTTAAAAGCTTTTTATCGGGATTTGACTGCTGATATTTTTTAACCTTTTGTTCTATGTCATAAAATAAATATGAGCCTTTTAAATGCTTATAATTTTCATTCGGTTTCATTATTCTCCCTGATTTCTTTATTTTCCGCTGTCACCGTAGTTTGAAAGAACTCTTGCAGAGGGATCGTTTACATCGCAGCCCTTCCATGATTTGTTCGGCATCCAGAAATCCGTTATCATTTCGGACTGACCCTCATAGTATTTTTCGAAAACCTCTCTGTAATATAGTGATTCTTTTGTAAACGGTGTTGCGTGCGTGTATTTTTTGCGCTTTTCTTCAAATTCCTCGTCCGTGTAAAGGCTGTTGGCGTATTCTTTCATATAATCAACCATCGAATGACCGACGGCATCAGAAAACGCAGCTTTTTCACGGTAAAGAATATCATGGGGGAGATAGTCGCCCTCAAAAGCGCGGCGCAATAGATATTTTCCCTTGTTGTATTTGTTCATTTTCTTTTCAGGGTCTATTGCCATAACATATTTTACAAAGTCAAGATCTCCGAAAGGCACTCTTGCTTCCAATGAGTTTACGGAAATACACCTGTCTGCTCTTAAAACATCATATTCGTGAAGCTCGTGTATTCTCTTGACGGATTCTTTTTGGAATTCTTCGGCACTGGGTGCAAAATCGGTGTATTTATATCCAAATAGCTCGTCTGAAATTTCGCCTGTCAGCAAAACCCTGATATCTGTGTTTTCATGAATCCATTTGCAAAGCAGATACATTCCCATGCTCGCTCTTATGGTTGTTATATCATAGGTTCCGAGCAGCTTAATAACCGTTTCAATCGAGGATAAAACATCCTCCTTGGTCATTATAACCTCGGTGTGCTCGCTGCCTATGTAATCGGCAACCTCTTTAGCGTATTTTAAATCTATCGCGTCGGTATTCATGCCTATTGCAAAGGTCTTTATCTTCTTTTTTGTTTCCTTAGCGGCAATCGAGCATACAAGAGAAGAATCAAGTCCGCCCGAAAGCAGGAAGCCTACCTTTGCGTCCGAAACAAGGCGCTTTTTAACGCCTGCTGTCAGCTTATCGTGAATGCTTTTGCAAACGGTGTCAAGGTCGTCATAGCATACCTTTTCAACCTTCGTTATATCGCAGTACTGAATAAATTTCCCGTCCTCAAAATAAAATCCGGGGGGAAAAGGCATTATTTTATCGCAAAGACTGATAAGGTTTTTAGGCTCGCTTGCAAATATATAAGCACCCTTTTTGTCCCGACCGTAATAAAGCGGTCTTATCCCTATCGGGTCTCTTGCGGCGATATATTTATTTTTAGAGCCGTCATAAAAAATAAGAGCAAATTCCGCGTCAAGCATTTTAAACATTTCGGTGCCGTATTTTTCATAAAGCGGAAGAAGAATTTCACAGTCGGAATCGCTTTTAAAGGTATATTCTTTACTTAATTCCTTTTTGAATTTTTCAAATCCGTAAATTTCTCCGTTGCATACGCAGTAGCTTTCCTTTAATTTAAAGGGCTGCATGCCCTCGTCGGTAAGACCCATTATTGCAAGCCTGTGAAAGCCTAAAAAGCCTGAGCCGGTATCTATAATTCTGCTGTCGTCGGGACCTCTTGAAACGGTCGCGTCAAAGCCTTTTTTAAAATCGGAATAGGTGACATCGCTGCTGCAAAAACCCATTATTGAACACATATTAAAACCTCCGAAAAAGTAATTTCAGCATTCAATAGGGCAAGTGCTGTTCCTCGCGGTGCCACCTATCTTTGAACTCTAATTTGCCGATGTAACGGTCGGCACACCGTATCGCCTACTGGATAAAAATCTTTCGGGTCAAAGCTCGTCGGGGGTTACCCGAAAACGGAATTTATCTTGCATGGCTCTCACCGTCCCATACTCGCTGTAAAGAGTTTTCCGCCGGACATATCCCGACTCAAACGCCTTTTTTATTCTTATTCTACATCCTGCAAAGCGTCATAGCCCTCTTCACCGGTTCTTACCTTTACAACATTTTCAACATCGTAAACAAATATCTTGCCGTCTCCGATGTGTCCGGTGTACAGAACCTTTTTAGCGGTTTCTATAACACTTCTTACAGGAATCTTACTTACAACTATATCAAGCTGAATTTTCGGCAGAAGCGTTGCCTCAACCTCAACTCCGCGGTAGTATTCGGGCTTACCCTTTTGAATTCCGCAGCCTAAAACATGCGAAAGCGTCATACCTGTAATTCCAAGCTCAAGCAATGCTTTTTTAAGCGCCTCAAACTTATATTCCTTGCATATAATTTCAATCTTTGTAAACTTAGGCGTTTTCCCGTCGCTTTCTTCAAAAGAAGGAACCTTTTTAACGGGTATCGCTTCGGCAACAGGGATATCTCCCGTAACAGCCGTTACATCTTCGCCGTCCTCTGTAAGAGTGTCGGGGAGCATTGCAAAGCCTGCATAAGCCGTAAGCAAACCGTGCTCTGAAATATCAAGTCCCGCAATTTCGTCCTCGGCAGATGCTCTTAGTCCTATAGTATGCTTTATAATTAAGAATACTATGGTTATAATAACGCTTACATAAGCCGCTACCGAAACAACGCCTAAGGTCTGAACTCCTAAGAAATGGAATCCGCCGCCGTAGAACACGCCTTTTTCGGTTGAAACACCAGTTGCGAAAAATCCTGTAAGAATAGTGCCTAACGCACCGCAAACGCAGTGAACGGAGATTGCTCCGACTGGGTCGTCGATTTTTGCGACCTTATCAAAGAATTCAACTGCCAAAACAATTACAATTCCGAATATAACACCCATTAACGCCGCGCCCAACGGGTCTACCGCGTCACAGCCTGCCGTTATACCGACAAGACCTGCAAGAGCCGCGTTATAGGTCATAGAAACATCAGGCTTTTTATATCTAATCCATGTAAATATAAGCGTTACACAGCATGCGACCGCCGCCGCAAGGTTTGTGTTAAAGAAAATTCTTCCTGCGCTTATCATAAGCTCGTCGGTATCCATGCCGACGGTTGAAGCGCCGTTGAAACCGAACCAGCAGAACCAAAGAATGAATACTCCGAGCGCCGCAAAGGTCAGGTTGTGACCTAAAATCGCTCTCGGCTTGCCTTTTTTATCATATTTTCCGATACGCGGACCTAACATGGCGGCACCGATTAAAGCGCAAATTCCGCCGACCATGTGAACTGCCGTTGAGCCTGCAAAATCGTGGAAGCCTAACTTTGAAAGCCAGCCGCCGCCCCAAATCCAGTGTCCCGAAACAGGATAAATGAAAAGGGAAATTGCCGCGGAATAAATGCAGTATGCGCTGAATTTTGTTCTTTCAGCCATTGCGCCCGAAACAATTGTTGCGGAAGTTGCGCAGAAAACAGTCTGAAATATTGCATAAGCCCATAGCGGAACGCCTGCCGGTAAAATATGGCTGTAATCTTTCATTATAAGAGGGTCTATCCAACCGAATAGTGCAGAACCCGACCCAAACATTATACCGAAACCGATAAGCCAAAAACAGGGTGTTCCTATACAGAAATCCATAAGGTTTTTCATAAGTATGTTTCCGGTGTTTTTAGCCCTTGTAAAGCCTGCCTCGCACATCGAAAAGCCTGCTTGCATAAAGAATACCAACGCGGCGCCTATAAGCACCCAAATGGTATTTACCGCACTGTATGTCATTTGAATTTCCTCCTTATTTTACCCCGAAAAGCAGCTCTCCGTAGGTCGGGAAGGGCCAGTATTTTTCAGCGGTAAGCGTTTCGGCTTCGTCACAGGGAACCCTGAGCGCCGCCATCTTGTTTAAAATTACATCTCTTATCATAACTGATTCCTCGGTTATATCGCTTGCCGTCTTAAGCTCTACAAGCGACTTTTCAAGGTCGCATACAGCAGTATAAATTTCGTCGGACAAAAGCGAAAGCCTTGAAATCGTATCCGATTCGTATTTAGAAGTAAGCCCAGGAACTGCCTCAACCTTTAATGAAGCGGTTTTTGAAAGCTCCTTGATATAGCTTTCAATGGCAGGTAAAATTTCCTTCTTTGTCATATCTACCATTGTAAGGGCTTCAATGTTTACGGTCTTGCAGTAGTTTTCTAGAGTGATTTCGTAACGCGAATGGATTTCAGCCTCTGTAAATACCTTTAATGAGGTGAGCATTTCAACATTCTTTTTGTCAAGGATTTTAGGAAGCGCGTCGGGAGTGGTGCGGAGATTTAAAAGTCCGCGCTTTTCGGTTGCCTCTTTTATCCATGAATCGTCATAACCGTTTCCGTTGAATATAATTCTCTTGTGATCCTTAATCGTCTTTTTAATCATATCGTGAAGAGCGGTTTCGAAATCCTCCGCGTTTTCAAGCCTGTCGGCGTAAATTTTAAGCGACTCGGCAACTGCGGCGTTAAGCATGATATTTGTGCAGGCAATGCTGTTTGAAGAGCCGAGCATTCTGAATTCAAACTTATTTCCCGTAAAGGCAAACGGAGATGTACGGTTTCTGTCGGTGTTGTCGCGCGCGAATTTCGGAAGAATATGTACGCCGAGCTTCATAATCGTTTTTTCCGTTCCGCTGTAGGGCTTGTCGTTTTCTATTGCGTCAAGCACTGCGGTAAGCTCGTCGCCTAAAAACATCGAAACAACTGCCGGAGGAGCCTCGTTTGCGCCTAAGCGGTGATCGTTTCCCGCTGTTGCTACGGCAAGTCTTAAAAGGTCCTGATAATCGTCTACCGCTTTAATTACAGCGCAAAGGAAGAGCAAAAACTGAGCGTTTTCATAAGGCGTTTCTCCCGGGGTTAAAAGGTTAACGCCCGTATCGGTTGCCATTGACCAGTTGTTGTGCTTGCCCGAGCCGTTGACACCTGCAAAGGGCTTTTCGTGCAAGAGACAAACAAGTCCGTGCTTTGCCGCAACCTTCTGCATAATCTCCATTGTAAGCTGGTTATGGTCGGTCGCAATATTAGTGGTAGCATAAATCGGGGCTAATTCATGCTGAGCGGGGGCAACCTCGTTATGCTCGGTTTTTGCCAAAATTCCGAGCTTCCAAAGCTCTTCGTTAAGGTCAGCCATAAATTCGGCTACTCTCGGCTTGATAACTCCGAAGTAATGGTCGTCAAGCTCCTGACCTTTAGGCGGCTTTGCTCCGAAAAGCGTTCTTCCGCAGAACTGCAGATCCTTTCTTTTATCAAACATTTCCTTAGGAATGAGGAAATATTCCTGCTCGGGACCAACAGAGGTTCTTACGCATTTAACGTCGGTATTTCCGAAAAGCTTTAAAATTCTTAAAGCCTGCTTGTTAAGCGCCTGCATGGAGCGGAGAAGAGGAGTCTTTTTATCAAGCGCCTCGCCGCCGTAGGAACAAAACGCGGTAGGAATACAAAGTGTTTTGTCTTTTATAAAAGCATAGGAGGTCGGGTCCCAAGCGGTATAACCTCTTGCTTCAAATGTTGCTCTTAAGCCGCCCGAGGGGAAAGAGGATGCGTCAGGTTCGCCCTTTATAAGCTCCTTGCCCGAAAATTCCATAATTACTCCGCCGTCGGGAGAGGGGGAAATAAAGCTGTCGTGCTTTTCAGCGGTAATTCCGGTAAGAGGCTGGAACCAATGTGTAAAATGAGTGGCTCCGTGCTCAACCGCCCAGTCCTTCATTGCGTTTGCAACCGCATTAGCAACATCATTTTTAAGGCTTGCGCCCTCATCAATGGTTTTCTTGAGCGAATTATAAACATCGCTCGGCAGCTTTGCCTTCATTACGCGGTCATCAAAGACCAGACTTCCGAAATATTCCGGTACTGTTTTCATAAAAACACAACTCCTTGAAATAAAATAAAAGCGAGGCAAAGGGGCGGTTATCCCTTTAAAGGAATAAGACACCTTTGCCTCGCAAAATATAAGCTTTTAAAATAAAAAAAGAAGCGTCAAAAGGGGAAACCCCTTAAGACGCCTTTGCCTTCTATGCGTGACATTATACTCGCTTTGATTTCATTTGTCAACCCTTTTTTTTAAAAAATTTTAAAACTTGACAAAATTTGCCTCGGGTGATATAATATGTAGGCTAAAATAATGAGCAAAGGCGTTCATTTACGGCATTTTTCGCCGTATCTGAGCGCTTTTTTATTTTTGTGTGACAGGTCACACTATCCGGAAAGGGGAATACTTATGAAAAAAGAGGGAGAAATCAGAATTCCTTCGGGTTGCGCGATTTCAGCAATCATTTCCGAAAACGGAGAAAAAATGACAGGTGAAACCATTATAAAAAGCATGATTCCGATGCATGACAGGTCTAACGGCTTGGGCGGCGGCTTTGCGGCTTACGGAATTTATCCCGAATATAAGGAGCTTTACGCGCTTCATATTTTTTATAACGATAATGAGGATAGGGTAGAATGCGAGCGGTTCTTAAAGGACAGCTTTGAAATTGTAAAGGCCGAAAATATCCCTATAAGAAAAATTCCCGAAATCACGGATGTTCCGTATATTTGGCGATATTTTGTCGCTCCTCTTTCGAGCGTTCTTTCAAGATTACAGCTTGACGAAAAGGAATATGTCGCAAGAACGGTTATGCATATAAATACGAATTTAAACGGCGCTTATGTATTTTCAAGCGGCAAAAATATGGGCACATTTAAGGCTGTCGGATTTCCCGAGGATGTCGGAAGATTTTACAGACTAGAAGAATATGAGGGCTATTCATGGACGGCTCACGGAAGATATCCGACTAATACCCCCGGCTGGTGGGGCGGAGCGCACCCGTTTTCACTGCTTGATTATTCCGTTGTACATAACGGCGAGATCTCCTCTTATGACGCTAACCGCCGATACATTGAAATGTTCGGATATAAATGCACCCTGCAGACCGATACCGAGGTTATAGCCTATATTGCAGATTATCTTTTAAGAAGACAAAAGCTTACGCTTAGCGAAACCGCGTCGGTTATCGCAGCACCCTTCTGGAGCACGATTGATAAAAAAGAGCCATTAGATAAGGACAGACTTGAATATTTAAGGAAAATTTATCCGAGCCTTTTAATAACAGGACCTTTTTCAATAATTTTAGGCTTCACAGGCGGTCTGATGGCGCTTAATGACAGATTAAAGCTTCGCTCAATGGTAACGGCAAAAAAGGACGGTAAGGTTTATATCGCGAGCGAAGAGGCGGCAATAAGAGCCATGAATCCCGATATTGACACGGTCTATGCGCCGTCGGGCGGAGAACCGATAATAGTAAATGTAAAGGAGGGAACGTTCTGATGTCGCTTGATTATATTTATCCCGAATTTGAAGTTGTAAGAAATTCCGACAAATGCACGAACTGCAGAATTTGCGAAAAGCAGTGCTATAACGGCGTACATTCATTTAATGAGAAAAAGGGCGTTATGATAAGCGACGACTCAAAATGCGTCGACTGTCAGAGGTGCGTTTCCTTTTGCCCTGTTCATGCTCTTAAAATCCGCAAGACCGACTGTACCTTAAGAGAAAATGCAAACTGGCAGTCGGATACAGTTAAAGAGATTTATAAACAGGCGTCAACAGGCGGGGTTTTACTTTCTTCAATGGGAAGTCCCGTTAAAATGCCGGTTTATTTTGACAAAATCCTTATAAATGCCTCTCAGGTTACTAATCCGCCTATAGACCCTTTAAGAGAGCCTATGGAGACAAAGGTGTTTTTAGGAAAAAAGCCTGCAGAGATAAAGAGGGACGAAAACGGCAATATCATAACCGATATTCCGCCCCAGCTTGAGCTTTCGGTGCCTATTATGTTTTCCGCTATGAGCTACGGGTCGATAAGCTATAATGCCCATGAAAGTCTTGCAAGAGCGGCAAAGGAGCTTGGAATTTATTATAACACCGGTGAGGGCGGACTTCATGAGGACTTTTATGTTTACGGAGATAATACCGTTGTTCAGGTGGCTTCGGGAAGATTCGGAGTATATGAAAAGTATCTTAATGCGGGCGCCGCAATTGAAATTAAAATGGGTCAGGGCGCAAAGCCGGGAATAGGCGGACATCTGCCGGGGGCAAAAATAGTCGGCGATGTTTCAAAAACCCGAATGATTCCCGAGGGCTCGGACGCGATTTCTCCCGCTCCTCATCATGATATTTATTCAATAGAGGATTTAAGACAGCTTGTATTTTCTTTAAAAGAGGCAACGGGCTATAAAAAGCCTATTATCGTAAAGGTTGCGGCGGTACATAATATAGCGGCTATTGCGAGCGGAATCGCAAGGAGCGGAGCCGATATTATTGCTATTGACGGCTTCAGGGGCGGCACGGGAGCCGCACCGACAAGGATAAGAGACAATGTCGGAATTCCTGTTGAGCTTGCCCTTGCAGCGGTTGATACAAGGCTGAGGGACGAGGGAATAAGAAATAATGTTTCCCTGATTGTAGGCGGCAGTATAAGGTCGGCTTCTGATGTTATAAAAGCCGTTGCCTTAGGGGCTGACGCCTGCTATATCGCGACAGCGGCGCTTTTGGCTCTCGGATGCCACCTTTGCAGGTGCTGTCAGCAGGGCAAGTGCAATTGGGGAATTGCAACCCAGATTCCGGAGCTTGTAAATAGGCTTGACCCCGATGAGGGAAGTAAAAGACTTGTTAATTTAGTCCGTGCTTGGCAGCATGAAATAAAGGAGCTTATGGGCGGAATGGGAATAAATTCCATAGAGGCGCTTAAAGGAAACAGACTGATGCTGCGCGGAGTAGGACTGAATGCTAAAGAGCTTGAAATTTTGGGAATTGCCCATGCGGGAGAATAGAGGTGTGAAATTATGATTATAAACGCAGAAAAAAATGATTTTAAAGAATTAAATAAGCTTATAAGAAAATCCTCAAAATCCTGCGAGATAGTTAACTGTCTCGGGCAAAGGTTTATAGGAACGGGAATGAGCGATGTTTCTATCTCGATTGAGGGAATCCCGGGGAATGCGCTCGGCGCTTACCTTACGGGTGCAAAAATCACCGTTAAAGGAAACGCGCAGGATGCCGTAGGTGATACCATGAACGAGGGAGAAATCATAATTCACGGAAATGTTGGCGACGCGGCGGGATACGCCATGCGCGGCGGCTCGATTTATATTAAAGGCAATGCAGGCTACAGAGCAGGAATTCACATGAAAGCTTATAAGGATAAAAAACCGCTTATTGTAATTGGCGGCAGAGCAGGAAGCTTTTTAGGCGAATATCAGGCAGGCGGTCTTATCATAGTTTTGGGTCTTAATTCCGATAAAAAGCCAGTTGTCGGCAATTTCCCATGTACGGGAATGCACGGCGGCAAAATGGTTTTAAGAGGAAATGCCGATAATATTGAATTTCCGAAATCGGTAACGGTAAAAAAGGCAGATGAAAATGATTTAGCGGAAATCAATCCGTTTATAGAAAAATATTGTGATTATTTCGGCTGTGACTTTAAGAAAATTATAAATGAAGAATTTACGGTTATAACCCCCGATACCAACAATCCTTATAAACAGCTTTATGTTGCGAATTAAGTAAATGTGTGTTGCGAATTAAACCTTTGACTTTAGTAAGATTATTATATATAATAAAAGCGGTACTTTTGCTACTGCTTTTATTTTTTATTTAAAGGAGATTTTTTATGCTTAGTATAAGGGGACTCAATAAAAGCTACAGCGATAAAGAAGTCGTAAATAATCTTTCGCTTGAGATAAATTCGGGTGAGATTTACGGATTTATAGGTCATAACGGCGCAGGAAAAACCACCACCATAAAATCCGTATGCGGAATTTTAAAGTTTGACAGCGGCGAAATCACGGTCGACGGAGTATCTGTTACGGAAAATCCGCTTGAATGCAAGAAGAAAATAGCTTACATTCCCGACAATCCCGACCTTTACGATTACATGACAGGTATGAAATATCTTAATTTCATTGCCGATATTTTCGCAGTGCCGACAGATTTAAGAAAAGAAAGAATAGAAAAGTATTCAAAGGTTTTTGAAATAGAAAAGGATCTTTCGTCTCCTATATCTTCATATTCTCACGGAATGAAGCAGAAGCTTGCCGTAATTTCCGCTTGGCTTCATGAGCCTAAGCTTATTGTTATGGATGAACCGTTTGTCGGTCTTGACCCTAAGGCTTCCCATGAGCTTAAATGTATGATGCGAGAGTTCTGTGACAGGGGAGGAGCAATATTCTTTTCCACCCATGTTTTAGAGGTTGCCGAAAAGCTTTGCGATAAGGTAGCCATTATTAAAAACGGTGTTCTTATAAAATCGGGCACTATGGAAGAGGTCAAGGGCGATGAAAGCCTTGAAAGCGTTTTCTTGGAGCTGGAGGAAAAATAAATGGTTAAAATTCTTCTTAAAAAACAGCTGTATGAAATAAATCAAAGCTTTTTTTATAACCGCAAAAAGGGTACCGCAAGGTCTAAGGCTTCAAGCATAATTTTTATAGCATTCTTTGTTTTGCTTATGCTTGTTGTTTTAGGCGGTATTTTCGGCGGTTTGTCGGTTTTGCTCGGTAAATCGCTTATCAGCGCGGATTTAGGCTGGATGTATTATTGTATTATGACAGGAATTGCTATAATGCTCGGCGTTTTCGGAAGCGTTTTCAATACATATTCGAGCCTTTATAACGCTAAGGATAATGATTTGCTGTTATCTATGCCTATTCCCGTTAAGGATATTATAATTTCAAGGCTTTTAGGCGTTTATCTTATGGGGCTTATGTATTCGGGAATAGTAATTATCCCGTCGGCAATAGTCTATGTTGTTTTAAAAGGACTTTCTATCAAAGCACTTTTAGGAAGCCTTATGCTTGTTATAAATATTTCGGTTTTTGTTTTTGTGCTTTCCTGCGCATTAGGACTTTTAGTTGCGAAAATTACGCTTAAGCTTAAAAATAAAAGCTTTATAACAGTTATTTCGTCGCTTGTATTTATAGGTGTATACTATTTCTGCTATTTCAGAGCAAGCTCGGTTATTACTTCCATTATCAAAAACGCAGCCGAAATCGGCGGTAAGCTTAAAGCAAATTATTATCCGGTATATTTTATCGGAAAATCAGGCGAGGGTGACATTGTTCCGTTGCTCTGCGTTACAGCCTTTGTTGCGGTTCTGTTTTATTTAACATATTTGCTCGTTTCAAAAAGCTTTCTTAAAATCGCGATTTCTTCATCGTCTGCAAGAGGTAAGACCAAAAAAGAAAAGATTTCAGAGCTTCGCTCCGTCAAATCGGCTCTTCTTGCAAGGGAATTCAAGCACTATACCTCTAGCGCGCCTTATATGCTTAACTGCGGACTCGGAAGCCTGCTTATAGTTTTGGCTTGCGTTGCCGTTCTTATAAAAGCAAGCGATTTAAGAGCCTTTGCCGGGCTTATGGGAAATTTCGGCGGAAAGGAAATTGTTTATCTCGGAATTGCCGCGATGTTTTGCATGATTTCGTTTACGAATGATATTACCGCTCCTTCCGTTTCCCTTGAGGGCAAAAGCTTCTGGATTGTCCGCAGTCTGCCTGTAAAAACCTTTGATATTTTAAAGGCTAAGCTTGAGCTTCATATAATCCTTACAAGCGTTCCGCTTCTAATTTGCAGCATAATAATTTCAGCAGTAATAAATATGCCGGTGCTTTATTCGGTTTTAACCGTAGTTTTGACTCAGGTAACAGTACTGCTTTCGGCTTTGTTCGGACTTTATATGAATGTTTTAAAGCCTAATCTTAATTGGGCAAATGAAACAGCGGTTGTAAAGCAGAGCCTTTGCGTATTCTTAAATCTTTTCGGCGGTTGGTGCTATACTATCGTTACCTTCGGCGCTTATTGGTTTATGAGAAAAGCCGTAAATGTAAGCCTTTATATGCTGATTTTAACACTTATTTCTTCTGCTTTTTGCGTTTTGCTTTACAGACTCCTTAAAACAAACGGCGTTAAACGCATAGAGGCTTTATGATTTTAATAGCTTATAATAGCTGTGACGATAATAAAGCTTCAAGGCATGAAACGGGGCTTCATTTAAGAAACAGTCTTTTAAAATCGGTTTTCGGTAATGATGCGAAAAACAGAATTTATATCGGAGAAAATAAAAGACCGTGTATAAATATTGAAAACGCCGATATTTCCGTCTCCCATTCAAAAAAGCTTGCCGTGGCGGCGGTAAGCTTTGAGGGCGGCTTTAATTCAGATGTTTTGCCCGAAAACACCTTTATTATAAATGCAAGCCTTATTCGCATCGGAATAGATGTCGAGCTTATAGATAAAAGAAACTTTCTTTTAAAAAAGAGAATAGCCGAAAAATATTTTACAGACAGAGAAAAGGAATGCCTTTTCAGTCTTGAAAAAGATAGCTTCTATGAAGAATTCTTTAGAATGTGGACCGTAAAGGAAAGCTGTGCAAAATTAAAATCGGGCGGAATAAAGGCTCTTAAAGCCTGCGATACATTTAAAATTTCACCGCTTTTTTCAAAAAAAATCAAACTCGGGGAAGAAGAATATTTCATTAGTGTGACAGGGCTCTAACCTGCCGCACTGGCATGACAGGAGAATAAAAATGGAAATTTCCTATAATGAAAAAACACTTTTAAAAGACGGTAAGCCGTGGATGCCCACAATGGGCGAAATGCAGTATTCAAGAAATGACAGAAGATACTGGAAGGAAACCCTTTATAAAATGAAAGCCGCAGACGTTGAAATTGTCTCGACCTATGTAATGTGGATTCATCATGAGGAAATTGAGGGTCATTATAATTTCCGAGGAAACAATAATTTAAGGTATTTTCTTGAGCTTGTAAAGGAATGCGGTCTGCTTTTGTTTTTGCGGCTCGGTCCCTGGATTCACGGCGAGGTGCGAAACGGCGGATTTCCCGACTGGCTTTTGGAAAAAGGCTTTCAGACGAGAACCAATGATGAAAGATATTTTGCCGAGGTAGAAAAATATTTAAAAAAGCTTTATGAACAGGCGGACGGATTTCTTCTTTCTCAGGGCGGTCCGATAATCGGCGTTCAGGTAGAAAACGAATTCGGAGCAGCCTTAAGACCGTTCGGAAGAGAAGAACAGGAAAAGCATTTTTTAAGGCTTGAAAATATGATAAAGGAAATAGGCTTTAAGGTTCCTCTTTATACTGCTACAGGCTGGGGGAATTCCCATATCGGAACATGTCTTCCTGTATGGGGCGGTTATTGCGACGCGCCTTGGAATAAAGGCTATGAGCCTAATCCGCTTAACGATAATTATATTTTTACCGAAAATCAGAACGACGCTAATATCGCAAGCGATTCGGGAGACCATTCGGGATTTTCTTCAACTAAGGGAAAATGCCCTTATCTTACGGCAGAGCTCGGCGGCGGTATACACGCAACGCAGAACAGGCGCCCTATTGCGGGTCCGCTTGATTTGGGGGCGATGAGTGTAGTAAAGCTCGGAAGCGGAGCGAATCTTTTAGGCTTTTATACATTTTGCGGCGGCAAAAATCCGATAGGCGCGCTTTCAACCATGCAGGAATACAAGGACTATGATATGACTCAGCGCTTTTGGACCGGATATGCAAGCGATCTGCCTGTTATAGACTATGATTTTCAGGCACCGATTTCAAGCTGGCAGGAAATAAAGCCTTCTTATAAAGAGCTTAAAAGAATTGCTATGTTTACAAATGATTTCGGCTCAGAGCTTGCGGTCTGCGATACATATTTTCCTTTAAACCGACCGACAGGTCCCGAGGATACAAAAACCTTAAGATACACCTACAGAACAGACGGCGAAAGCGGATTTTTGTTTTTAAATAATTATCAGCGAGGTCTTGAGCTGACTGATAAGAATATCGAAAGCCTTGTTCTCCCATTGAAAAACGGAAACGCTGAATTTAAAAATATAGTTTTAAAAGATAAAGAATATTTTATTTATCCATTTAATATGAAGATAGGAAACGCCGTTTTAAAAACCGCAAAGGCTCAGCCCCTTTGTATTCTTAATAAAACCGATTATATTTTCTTTTCCGATACCGACCCCGATTATCTAATAGAAGGAGATTTGGGAGAGTGTAAAATTATAACTGTTTCTTCTTCCGACGCGCTGAACGCTTATAAAATCCATACCGATAAGGATTATCTTATAGTTTCTCAAGCAAATGCTGTAGAAACGGATAACGGCATATATTTAATCGGAAAAGATATAAGCGAATACAAATCATATCCGTCGTTTAGCGGAAATTATCCTGAAATTTCTAAGGAAGATATTTTCACGGTTTATAAAAAAGAAACGAAAGAACAGAAAGTTAATGTTGACTGTAAAAAAACAGAATCGGGATATTCTTTGCATATTTATTACCCTGAAACGCTTATGACCGATGATGTTATTTTAACTCTTGATTATATCGGAGATAAGGGCAGTCTTTATCTTGAAGACGAGCTTATTATGGACCAGTACTGCAACGCAAGAGGACTTAAATTTAATCTTGCCTGCTGTGGGTATCCAAGCGAGCTTGAATTTAAAATAACTCCCTTAAAAGAAGACGAGCCCGTCTATATCGAAGCGGATGTCGAATATGACGAAAACAAAGAAGCCGCATATTTAAAAAATGCTTTTGCTTATGTTCAGAAAAAAGAAATTATTAAAAAAACTTGACAAAACAGGAAAATTATGATAATATAATCACGGTTAGCAGAGGCTAACCGTGATTTCCTTTAACAGACAGTATTGTCTAAAGGATATTTTTTAAATATATCAGTTAGCAATGGCTAACTAAAAATTACAGGAGAAAGAAATGAGTGTAGTAATAGTAGGCGGAAACGAATGTATGGAAAGAAGGTATATAGACCTTTGCAGTAAGTATGATTGCAAGACTAAGGTATATACTAAACATAACTGCAGTATGAGAAATATCGGTAATCCCGATTTGCTTGTTCTTTTTATGAACACTATGTCGCATAAAATGATTCATGCGGTGACAAGCGAGCTTAAAAGCCCCTCGACTGCGGTTGCAAAATGCAGTTCAAGTTCGGTTTCCGCGCTTAAAAGCGTTTTGGAGGCCCACATAAAAGGATGATTTTGTGTCAGAAAAAATTTTGATAGAGCAGTGTTCTCCTACACTTGCAGGGATTAAAACAGGAAGCCTTTTTAATATCGGCTTTAAGGATAAAAAAGAATTTTTGGCAAGCATAAGAGAGCTTAATAAAAAGCTTGTGAAAAAGGGAATAAGAACGGTCCCTGTCAGGGTTAAGAATAAAAGTGCGCTTGTTTATCTTTACAGACCTGATTATTTATCCGAGGACCTTATGCAGGAAGAGGCTAAAAAATTGCTTTATGAAAGAGCCTATCCGATTTCTTCTGCCGATTTTTGCGTTGCGGAGCTTGCAAAGAGATTTAAAAGCCGAGAAAAATTCCCGCATGAAGTCGGTCTGTTTTTAGGTTATCCGCCGGAGGATGTCAAGGGCTTTATCGAGAACGGTGCCAAAAACGCAAAGACAGTAGGAACTTGGAAGGTTTACGGCGACAGCGAAAAGGCAAGAAAAAAATTTGATATGTATAACAGGTGTACAGGACAGTATCTTAAGGCGTTTAATAATAAATGTTCCTTAGAAAGTCTTATTGTATAAATATTTTTTGAAAGGAAGCTTATATTATGAAAAAGGTTGCAGTAATTTACTGGAGCGGAACAGGTAATACCGAGGCTATGGCTCAGGCTGTAGCGTCAGGCGCAAAGGAGGCAGGAGCAAACACAGAGCTTTTATCCTGCGCTGAATTTAACGGAGCGGATTTCGATTCTTACGATGCGGTAGCTTTCGGCTGCCCCGCTATGGGAGACGAGGTTCTTGAAGAATCCGAATTCGAGCCTATGTTTTCTTCGCTTGAAGCAAAGCTTAAGGATAAAAAGCTTGCTCTTTTCGGCTCTTACGGCTGGGGAGACGGTGCTTGGATGAGATCATGGGAAGAAACCTGCAAGGCTGACGGCGCAGTTTTGGCTGCCGACAGCGTTATTTGCAATGACGCCCCCGACGATGCGGTTCTCGCAGAGTGCAATGCCCTTGGAAAAGCGCTTGCCGCTTAAACCGACACATTTGAGAGTGTCGACTTTTTCGACACTCTCAAGGCCTAGAATGCCGTTCGCTCGAAAATCAAAGATTTTCGGACTGCACTCTATCCCCGCCAATACCACCCCAGTGTTCTTGAAAAACCTCTAAATCAAGCGGTTTTTCGCTTGTAATGTGTTTTTTCGCCGCACATGTCGCCGAAAAAACAAAATGCGGCGTAAACGCCGCAACACAATCTGATTTAAAAACAGCTGTCTGTAATTTGCAGACGGCTGTTTTTATGTAAAATTTGTTTTTTTATTATAATTGCTTTTCAATAAATTCTATGCTATAATTTTTCTATAAAAAATACGGAGATATAAAAACTATGAAGCTTATAATTGTCAGACACGCAGAACCCGATTATTCAATTGACTCCTTAACCGAAAAGGGCTTTAAGGAAGCGGAATTTTTGGCTCAGAGACTTAAAAAAATCAAAATCGACGATGTTTATGTTTCAAGGCTCGGCAGAGCACAGGACACCGCAAGACCTTATCTTAAAGCTACGGACAAAAGTGCCGAGGTTTGCGATTGGCTCGTTGAATTTGAGGGCTTTATTCTTGACCCCGAAACGGGAGAAAAGAGAATTCCGTGGGATTTCATGCCGTCTTATTGGACGAAAAACGAAGCGCTTTTTGATAAAAAGCTTTGGCTTGGGCAGGATGATTTAAAAACAGGCGATGTTGAGGAAAAATATTCATGGGTTATTGAAAATCTTGATAATACGCTCAAAAAATACGGGTATGAGCGCTCAGGAAATTTGTATAATGTCACTCGCGTCTGTGATGATACGGTTGTTTTCTTCTGCCATTTCGGCGTTGAATGCGTTTTGCTTTCGCATATTTTAAATATTTCTCCGATTGTTCTCTGGCAGGGATTTATAGCTCTTCCGTCCTCTGTTACAACGCTTATAAGCGAGGAAAGGGAAAACGGAAAGGCTTATTTCAGGTGCAATGGCTTCGGCGATATTTCCCACCTCTATGCAAATAATGAAGACCCTTCGTTTGCAGGAAGATTTTGCGAGCTTTTCTCAAATGAGGACGAGCGCCACTGATATGAAAAAATATAATGTGTTCATTGTCGGCGGTGGCGCGTCAGGTCTTTGCTGTGCGGTTTACATAAAACTTAAAAACCCGAAAATTACAGTCGCCTTAGCGGAGCAGCTGCCGAGGGTTGGTAAAAAGCTTATCGTCACGGGAAACGGCAGATGTAATATAACAAATTCGGATGAGAGAAAAAACCGTTTTCACTCGAATGATATTGAGGCTGTTATGCCGGTTATAGAAAAATATAACAATAAAAGAATAGAAAGCTTTTTTGAAAAAATCGGCGTTGTTTTCACATATTCTGAGGACAAAAAGGCTTATCCGAATTCCTTGCAGGCTTCCTCTGTGGTTGACGCACTTCGTTTTTCCTGCGAGGAAACAGGGGTTGAAATTTTAACCGATACAAAAATATTAAGCTATAAAAAGGCGAAAGACTGCTTTGAAATATCTTCTGAAAACGATGTGTTTTACTCCGATAATATCGTTATTGCTACAGGGCTTTATTCGGGCGGAAAGAAGCTAGGAAGCGACGGAAATTTCTTTTCATATATGAAAAGCCGAGGATATAAGTCGGTGCCCGTTAATCCCGCAATCGTTCAGCTTAAAACCGATAACGCGCTTACAAGGTCGCTTAAAGGAATTAAAACCGTGTGTGCGGTTAAGCTTGTCAGCGGGAATAAAACAGTCAGAACCGATTTTGGAGAGGTGCTTTTTTGCGATTACGGGCTTTCAGGTCCCCCGATTATGCAGATTTCAGGCTCCGCAAGCATAGGAATGAAGGTTGCGCTTGACCTTTTGCCCGATTTAGAATACGGCAGGCTTTTCGATATGCTTGTTAAGAGAAAAGAAAATCTTAAAAACCGTCCTGCGGGCGAATTTTTCACCGGTTTTTTAAATAAAAGAGTCGGTCAGGCGGTTATCAAGCTTTGCGGTTATGATTTAAACACTAAAGTCTGCGAGCTTAAAAATATCGAAAAAATTTGCAAGACAGTAAAGGGGCTTGAATTTACCGTAAAGGGCAACACGGGATTTGAAAATTCTCAGGTGACTTCGGGCGGTCTTAAAATAACGGAATTTGATATGAACTCTTTCGAATCGAAAAAAGAAAAGGGAGTTTTTGCGATAGGCGAAATTCTTGATTTAAACGGAGACTGCGGCGGATTTAATCTGCATTTTGCTTGGTCGAGCGCTTTTTGCTGCGGCGATGAAATAATTAAAAGGAGCAAGGGTATTAAATGATTTTAATAAATAATGTTTTTTGCCCTCTTGATTCCGATTTTAAAAAGCCCGAAAAAATAGTTTCCGATTATCTTAAATGCAATGTTTTAAGCGCCTCGCTTTACAGAAAATCGGTTGACGCAAGGAAAAAGGATAATATCGTATTTTGCTGTTCTTTTACTGCCGAAACAGGTAAAAACGAGGATAAGATTTTAAAGAAATTCAAAAATGCGTCCAAATTTAAAGAAACCGAATATGTTTATAAAAAAATAAATTTAAGTATCGCTGACAGACCATATATCGTCGGCTTCGGACCGGCGGGTATGTTTGCGGCGCTCAGTCTTTCAAGAGCAGGCTTAAAGCCGGTTGTTATTGAGCGCGGATGCGATATTGATACAAGAGTTTCGGATGTAGAAAGCTTTTTTGAGGGTAAAAAGCTTAAAGAAAATTCCAATATTCAGTTCGGCGAGGGCGGAGCAGGAACTTTTTCGGACGGCAAGCTTAATACAGGTATTAAGGATATTCGCTGCAGGGCAGTTTTGAAAGCGTTTGCCGAGTTCGGTGCGCCCGAAGATATTCTTGTTGACGCAAAGCCGCATATCGGAACGGATAATTTAAGAAAAATCGTTAAAAACATAAGAAACGAAATTATTTCAAACGGCGGCGAAATAAAATTTTCTTCAAAGCTTGACGGCATTTTTTATGAAAACGGCGCTTTAAAGGCAATATCGGTAAACGGCGAAAGGATAAGCTGTACAAAACTAATTCTTGCCTGCGGACACAGTGCGCGGGATACCTTTAAAATGCTCTGTGATAAAAACATAGAAATGATTAAAAAGCCTTTTTCGGTCGGAGTCAGAATTGAGCATAAAAAAGAAGATATCGACAAGGCGCTTTACGGAAAATTTGCCGGCAATAAGGCATTGGGCGCCGCAAGCTATAAGCTTGCCTGCCACCTTGAAAACGGCAGGGGAGTTTATACATTCTGTATGTGCCCGGGCGGCGAGGTAGTTAATGCCTCGGATGAGACGGACGGAATTTGTATAAACGGAATGAGCAATTCTAAAAGAGACAAAATGAACTCAAATTCCGCCGTGCTTGTAGGAATTGAGCCGTCAGACCTTGACAATTATGTGCTTTCGGGCTGTGATTTTCAAAGGAAGATAGAACAATCGGCTTTTAAGGCAGGAAACGGTGCCGTTCCCGTCACAACGGTCGGCAATTTTGTTTTTTCGGAAGATACTCCGATAAAGGATGTCATACCTACTGTAAAGCCTGAGTATGAAAAAACCGATTTTAATGAAATATTCCCCGATTTTGTTGTTTCGGCATTAAAGCAGGGAATAACCGAATTTGATAAAAAAATCAAGGGCTTTGCGGATAAAAGCGCTGTTTTAACAGCTCCCGAAACCAGAAGCTCGTCTCCTGTAAGAATAGTAAGAAACGAAAATATGCAGTCAGTTTCCTTAAAAGGCTTATATCCCTGCGGTGAGGGAGCGGGATATGCAGGCGGAATTATGTCTGCAGCGGTGGACGGTTTGAGGTGCGCAGAGGCGGTTTTTTCGGATTATTCGGCTCAAGAATTTCAAAAACGGGAATAAATTTAAAAAAATTGTTAAATTTTAGCCTAAACATCTTGAAAAATATTTCATTATGGGTTAAAATAAGTAAAGAAAATTTAGGAGGTAATTCCAATGGTTAAAGTTGCTATTAATGGATTCGGCCGTATCGGCCGTCTGGCTTTCCGTCAGATGTTCGGTGCAGAAGGCTATGAGGTTGTTGCTATCAACGATCTTACAAGCCCTGCAATGCTCGCTCATCTTCTTAAGTACGATTCCGCTCAGGGCAGATATGCTCTTGCAGATACCGTAGTTGCAGGTGAGGACAGCATTACCGTTGACGGTAAGACTATCAAGATTTATGCAGAGAAGAACGCTGCTGACCTTCCTTGGGGCGAAATCGGTGTTGACGTTGTTTTAGAGTGCACCGGCTTCTACACCTCAAAGGACAAGGCTCAGGCTCATATTGACGCAGGCGCTAAGAAGGTTGTTATTTCTGCTCCTGCCGGTAAGGATCTTCCCACTATCGTTTACAGCGTAAACGAAAAGACTCTTACTAAGGATGACAAGATTATTTCCGCTGCATCATGCACAACAAACTGCCTCGCTCCTATGGCTGATACTCTTAACAAGTATGCTCCCATAGTAAGCGGAATCATGACCACCGTTCATGCTTTCACAGGCGACCAGATGGTTCTTGACGGTCCTCACAGAAAAGGCGATCTCCGCCGTGCACGTGCCGCTGCCGTTAACATCGTTCCTAACTCAACAGGCGCTGCTAAGGCTATCGGTCTTGTAATTCCTGAGCTTAACGGTAAGCTTATCGGCTCTGCTCAGCGTGTTCCGGTTCCGACCGGTTCTACAACCATTCTTGTTGCTGTTGTTAAGGGCAAGGATGTAACTGTTGAAGGCATCAATGCCGCTATGAAGGCTGCTTCAAGCGCTTCCTTCGGTTACACCGAGGAGCCGCTCGTATCTTCCGATATTATCGGTATCACTTACGGTTCTCTCTTCGACGCTACTCAGACAATGGTTACAAAGATTGACGACGATACCTATCAGGTACAGGTTGTTTCTTGGTATGATAACGAGAATAGCTATACAAGCCAGATGGTTCGCACAATCAAGTATTTTGCTGAAATCTGATAAAAGCATAAAATTTAAAGGCTGCGGAATTTTCCGCAGCCTTTTTTCAGGAGATTTTTATGAATTTCAATCTTCATACACATACCTATCTTTGCCATCACGCAATAGGTACACCTGAGGAATATATTAAAGAAGCAATTAAAAGGGGAATAAAACAGCTCGGTTTTTCGGAGCATGCTCCTTATATCTTTCCAAACGGCTATAGAAGCGGTTTCAGAATGAATATAGAAGATAAGGATATTTATTTTGAAACTTTAAATGACTTAAAAGAAAAATATAAGGATAAAATTGAAATTCTCATAGGCTTTGAAACGGAATACTATCCTGAGCATTTTGACTCATTTCTTAAAAGCCTTGAGGGTTATAGATATGATTATCTGATTTTGGGTCAGCATTTTACAAACAATGAGTATGACGGCGTTTACAGCGGAGCGCCGACGAGCGACGAAAGGGTTTTGGAAAAATATATTTCTCAGGTTATTGAGGGAATTAAAACAGGAAAATTCACTTATATCGCTCATCCTGATCTGATAAACTTTACAGACAGGAAAAGCGCTGTATATAAAAAATCGGCTGAAAAGCTTTGTATGGCGGCAAAAGCGCTTAATATTCCTCTTGAATTCAATCTTCACGGAATGAGAATTAAAAATAAATATCCGTGCCGTGAATTTTTTGAAATTGCCGCACAAGCGGAGAATGATGTCGTCTTGGGTATTGACGCGCATGAAAGCGACGAAATAACCGATATAAGTACAGAAAATGAAGCAATAAAAATACTTAAAGAATTAAATATTTCACCGATAAATAATAAAAATGCTTTTAACTACATAAAATAGTATCGGTGATAGTTTAATGGTTTTAAAAATAAATTTAAAAAAATTGCTGATATGTATTTTAATTCCGCTGATAGCAGGGGGACTGTCAACCTTAATAGTAGGCTCCGATATCAAGATTTACGGTACAGTAATCCAGCCGCCGCTCGCTCCTCCGAGCTGGCTTTTTCCGCTTATGTGGACGGTGCTTTATATCTTAATGGGAATTTCTCTCTATCTTGTCAGAAGCTCGAATGCAAACGATTATTCCGTAAAATCGGCAACAAATGTTTTTGCGGTTCAGCTTTTTTTGAATTTTATTTGGTCACCAGTATTTTTTAAAATGAAGCTTTTCCTTGCGGCATTCTTTATTTTGATTGCTATGCTTGTAACGGTTATTGTGATGACTGTAAGATTTTATAAAATTTCAAAGCCCGCGGGGCTTTTGCAAATTCCTTATATTATCTGGCTTATTATAGCAGGATATCTTAATATGGGAGTATATTTGCTTAACTAAAAAAAGCGTGCAGTTTTTAAACTGCACGCTTTTAATATACTTAAAATTATTGATTATTATTCTGCTGAGTATTTGCGGTGGGAACCTGCTGTCTTAATGCGGCGCGGGTTTTTCTTATCTCGCCTAAATTTGCGGTAAGCTCCTCGTCAGCACGGCACATAAGATCGTCTACAAATTCCTGAGCGGCCTTTCTCATTTCGCGGCTTTTTGTCTGAGCATGTGCAATGATTTCAGCGGCCTTTTCCTGAGCCATCTTAACGATAGCCTCCTGAGCAACTGCGGCCTTTGCGCGCTCCTCGGCGCTCCTGATAATATTGTCAGCCTCATGCTTGGCATTTGTAATTATGTCCGCACGGTCGGCAACAATTCCTCTTGCCTGCTTGATTTCGCTCGGGATATTGAGTCTTATATCGTCAACAACAGCACGGAGCTTTTCGATATCAACAACCGTTTTCTTACCCGGTATTTTTATACCGCTGTCCAAAACCTCGTCAAACTGCTCCAATAATTCATCAAGTGTCATAATAATTCTCCTTTGCTTTTTGCGGAAATTTACCGCTGATTATATTTTTGAAAGTCTTTTAACAATATCGCCGTGAATTTCTTTCGGAACAAATCCCGAAATATCACCGCCCATACTTGCTATCTGCCTTACCATGCTTGAGCTTAAATACATGTTTTCGGCTCTTGTGGTAAGGAAAAGTGTTTCTATATCCGGATTGAGCTTTTTATTTGTAAGCGCCATCTGGAATTCATATTCGAAATCCGACATTGCCCTCAATCCTTTTATTATAGCGCAGGCATTTTTCTGTTTGCAATAGTCCGCAAGCAGTCCGTCATAAAAATCGACCTCGACATTTTCAATCGAGCTTACGGCTTTTAAAATCATATCCTTGCGCTCTTCCTTTGAAAATGCGCAGTTCTTATTCATGTTTGTCATAACTACAACTATAAGCTTGTCAAACATCTTGCTTGCCCTTGTTATAATGTCAAGGTGACCTATAGTAATAGGGTCAAAGCTTCCGGGGCAAATCGCTATTCTTTCTTTCAAAGTGACTGCTCCTTTTTATAAATTGTAACATGAATTTTCCCGTATTTGTATTTTTTAACAGCTTTAAAGTCTAAAGCCGTGTCGGGCAAAACTGTTTCGCTTGGGTGCTCGCAAATTATAATTCCGAAATCGCTCATAACATTTGCGGTTTTAATCAGTGCGTCGGATAAAACGCCGGAATTATACGGAGGATCCAAAAAAGCTATGTCAAACTTTTTTGAAGAGGTTAAAAGATAAGAAGAGTAGTCCGCTTTTATTACCTCGGCAAAAGCATTAAGACCGGTTTTAGTAAGGTTTTCTCTTACGGCTTTAAGCGAAACATCTGATATATCGACAAAAACCGCGCTTTTTGCACCTCTGCTTAAAGCTTCGATTCCGAGCTGACCGCTTCCTGCAAATAAATCAAGAATTCTTCTGCCCTCAATGTCAAACTGAATGGAGCTGAAAATCCCTTCCTTTGCCTTTTCGCCGGTAGGTCTTACGATATCGTTTCCCGAAACGGTAACAAGTCTTGTTCCTCTTGCTTTACCTGTTATTACACGCATTCGATAAAACTCCAAAATACAATTATTTTATTATATTATCACACTTAAAAGGGTGTTTTGTCAATACTTAATTTAGCTTAAAAAGCGGTTTTTTAAATAAAACCCCCTATTTAAAAGGAAATTTTGAAAAAATACTTGATTTTTTTTACCGTTTGTGTTATTATATTTTAGCATTTTATTTCACCTTTTCCCAAAGGTGGGTTTAGTGCCGACAAATTTTATCGACATTGAAGCGGGCGGTCCTCTGTTGTAAGGCATGAACGCCTGAAAAAAGTCAGGGAGGAAATTATAAATGGATGCAGTAAAAGAATTAACTCAGAGCATGCTTAAGGAAAACGCTCCGGAAATCATCATCGGAAGCACCGTTAAGGTTCATGTTAAAATCAAGGAAGGCGAGAAAGAGCGTATTCAGGTTTTCGAGGGAACTGTTATCGCTAAGAATAACAGCGGAATCGCAGAAACCTTTACAGTTCGCCGTTTGTCATACGGCGTAGGCGTTGAGCGTGTTTTCCCCGTTCATTCACCTATCGTTGATAAGGTTGAGCTTGTAAGAAAAGGCCGTGTTCGCCGTGCTAAGCTTTATTATCTGCGTGACAGAGTCGGTAAGGCTGCTAAGGTTAAAGAGCTTATCGGTTAAAAAAGTAATATTGACTTTTTAAAGTTGGGGGATTGCGGCGGTAAGCTGTTTTCCCCTTATTTTTTTAAAGGAGGTTTTCTCTTGGAAAGCAAACACGAGGCTATTGAAGAAAAGGAAAATAAAAGCGAAAAATTTTCTTTAAAAAATGAAATATTCGAATGGCTTGAGGTCATAGTATCCGCTATGATTCTTGTCGTTCTGCTTTTTACCTTTGTTTTCAGAATTGCCACTATTGACGGACCCTCTATGCAAAACACTCTTCACACAAATGAGAAGGTCATGATTTCAAATGTTTTTTATAAGCCTAAATTCGGCGATGTTGTGGTTATTTCAAGGAATGCCGATAATGATGTCAAGGATAAGGATGAAAGCGATAAGCCGATAATCAAACGCATTATCGCAACTGAGGGACAAACGGTTGATATCGACTTTGAAAAGGGAATAGTTTATGTTGACGGAAAAGCACTTGATGAGCCTTATACCAAAACGCCGACCAACCTTAAATATGACGACGGCGTAACATTTCCGCTCGTAGTTGACGAGGGATGCGTATTCGTTCTCGGTGACAACCGCAACGATTCTTTAGACAGCAGATCTGCAAGAATAGGCAATGAGGGAATGGTTGATACAAGATATATTTTAGGCAGAGTTATTGTAAGAATTTATCCATTCAGTAAATTCGGCAAGCTCGGCTGACAGGAGATTTTCGGGTGACAAAGCAGGAAGTTTACGATTTTTTAAAAAATAAAAATACAGAGTTTGAAATAACCGAGCATAAAGCGGTTTATAATATGGAAGAGCTGTCAGAGGTTGAAATTCCGTATCCTGAGTATGATGCGAAAAATCTCTTTGTGCGCGACGATAAAAAGAATAATTATTATTTAATAACTGTTATAGGAAGCAAAAGAGCGGATTTAAAAAGGTTCAGAAAAGAGAACGGTACGAGACCGCTTACCTTTGCTTCGGAAAATGACCTTAATGAAATTTTAGGACTTAAAGCAGGCTCAGTTTCACCGCTCGGACTGTTAAATGATAAGGATTTAAAGGTCAAGTTTTATATTGACAGTGACTTTTTTAAGGGAAAAAGCATAATAGGCGTTCATCCTAACGATAATACTGCGACGGTCTGGCTTAAAACAGAAGATTTGATAAACATTATTAAGGAAAACGGAAATCAGGTATTTATAACGGATTTTTAAAAAGGGAGAGAAACATGAAAAGAATAATGTCTGCCGCTTTAATATTTGCGGTTGTAATTTTCGGTATGACAGGATGCGGCAATTCCGATAAGAAAGAAAATAAAAAAAGTCCTATAGAAACACAAGAAAAATACGGGTCGGTTGAAAAAGAAACCGTTGATGTTTTGGTTGCAAAATTCAATACGGAAACGGTTGATAACAGCTCGTTAAATCCGGCATCAACCGATTATCTGACCGAAAGCGATAATAAGTATTGGTACGGATTGATTGAAGGAATTTATTTAGTAGTAGTTCCTGAAAAATATACCGGAGATAAAACGGCTGATATTGTCGATTATATGGTTATTTATGTTTTTAAAAACAGTAATTACAAAGCTGATGCCGTTACATACGCCAAATATTTGATTAAAGCAAATAACAGTCAGATTGCCGATTCGCAAATTGACACTTTGCTTGAAGACGCAAAAACAAAATCCGCAAACGGAAAAACAGCAAACAGCAAAAAAGGCATTTCAGTCGGTTATTTAGAAACAGATGAATATTATGAATATCAGGTTCTGAGAACAGATAAAGCTTATAACTAAATTACATTCTTTAGCAAATGATGTGAAATTTATGGATATGTATCAAAAAAGAAAAGTCAGGGCGGAAGAGAAAAATGGTAATAAGCCGAAAAGCTCACCGTCGGTCGGGATAAATTGGTTTCCCGGTCACATGGCTAAAACAAAGCGCAAAATATCGGAACAGCTCAAAATGGTTGACGCGGTAGCCGAAATTGTTGATGCACGCATTCCCGTAAGTAGCAGAAATCCCGATATTGCGGAGCTTATAGGGGATAAACCGCATATCATAATTCTTAATAAATGCGATATGGCTGACAAAGAAGAAACCTTGAAATGGATTAAGCTTTATAAAAAAAGCGGAATTGCCGCAGTCGCCGCCGACTGTAAAAACGGCAAGGGAATAAATGAATTCAAAGCCTGTATTTATGACCTTTTGGCGGAAAAAACAGAAAAGAATAAAGAAAAGGGTATGGCAGGCAAAGCGCTCAGAATTATGGTTGTCGGAATTCCGAATGTCGGAAAATCCTCTTTCATAAATAAGCTTACAAAGGGCTCGAAAGCTAAAGTGGAAAACCGACCGGGGGTAACGAGGATGAATCAGTGGTTTAAGGTTGATTCAGGTCTTGAGCTTCTTGACACTCCGGGGGTTTTATGGCCTAAATTTGAGGATAACACCGTAGGCGAGCATTTAGCAATTACAGGCGCTATTACGGACAGAATAACCGATACCGAATACCTTGCGATGAAGCTTCTTGAAATCCTTTCTAAAGATTATCCCGCTTTGCTTGAAAACAGATATAAGCTTACGGATTTTAATGAGGATTCTTATGATATGCTTTGTTCTGTGGGCAAAAAACGCGGAATGATGATAAGAGGCGGCGAGGTTGATACCGAGCGCGCGGCGAATATGCTTCTTGAAGAATACAGAAATCTTAAAATAGGCGCCGTAACCCTTGAAAGGATAAATTCAGATGCCTGATTTTTCTTATGAAACGGATGCGAAAAGCAGGGGCTATAATGTTGTTTGCGGCGTTGACGAAGCAGGCAGAGGACCTCTTGCGGGACCCGTTTGCGCGGCGGCGGTAATTCTTCCTGAAAACTGTATTATAGACGGGCTTAACGATTCGAAAAAGCTTAGCGAGAAAAAGAGGGAAGCGCTGTTTCCTGTAATAATGCAAAAGGCAATCGCATACAGTATTGCGTTTGCAAGCGTTGAGGAAATTGAAAATTTCAATATTTTAAATGCTACATATCTTGCAATGAACCGAGCGGTTGAGGGGCTTAAGACAAAGCCCGATATCGCTTTGATTGACGGAAACAGAGCGCCTTTAAACGCACCTGTTTTTTGCGAAACGATTATAAAAGGTGATTTAAAATCATATTCTGTAGCAGCGGCTTCTGTTCTTGCAAAGGTTTCAAGAGACAGACTTATGCTTGAATATGATAAAAAATACCCCGAGTACGGCTTTGCCGCACATAAGGGCTACGGAACAAAAGCTCATTACGAAGCTATTGAAAAATTCGGAATTTGTGAAATACATCGCAGGTCTTTTCTGAAAAATGTCTTATAATAATGAAAATGCAAAGCTTCTCGGCAAGCTCGGAGAAGAAAGAGTTGCAAAATATTTAAAATCCAAGGGCTATATAATTTTAAAAAGAAACTGGCGCGACAGATTCGGCGAGGTTGATATAATTGCCGAATCAAACGAAAATATAGTTTTCGTTGAAGTGAAAACTCGAAAAGAGGGCGCAATGCTCAGCGGTTTTGAAGCGGTCGACGAAAAGAAAATGCGCCTTATAAAGAACGAAGCCGTTATGTTTACGAAAAGGCTCAATACCGATTCTCAGCCGAGAATTGATGTCGCAGAGGTAACATATCGCGAAAGTGAAGACGGAAAATACGAATGGAAACTCAAATATTTAAAATCCGCTTTTTAAGCAAAGCTGACAAGTTCGAGCTCGCCTGAAACGGAGTAATTTCGGCATATTTTAACTTGTCGTCTTTGTGAGGAGTCAGCCTCATTGCATCCTCCGCATAAAACTCTACACGAAAATCAGCTCATTTTAGGTCGCTGATTTTTATGCTTGGCAGATTTTTATGCAGAGCGAGGCAAAAACGCAGTTAATCCTGTCGGATTAACGAGTATTTTAACATGGCTATGCGAAAAATCTGCCGCCTAAAAACGGGTTCGGATTTATTATCGCTTGCCTAAGCGAGTGATAATTATGAAACTGTTTGACCTTCATTCCGATACGCCCTACAGGTGCTTTACTGAAAATTTAAAGCCTGACAGCAAAATGTTATCCGCGGGAGTAAATCAGACCGAAAGCTTTGAAAAATGGGAGCAGTTTTATGCCGTCTGGATAAAAGACGATGAGACCGAGCCCTTTAAAATGTATGATAAAATTTACTCTTCTTTTTTAAAAAAAATAAAATGCTGTGAAAAAAAGCCCAAGGTTCATTTTGCTTTGGAAGGCGGAGCCGCAATTGAAAGCAATGATTTGTTATACAAATTAAAATCAGATAATATAGAATACATTACTCTTACATGGAACGGCAAAAACAAAATCGCCTCGGGCTGTAAAGCGGACGGTGGACTTACTGATTTCGGCAGAGAAACGGTTAAAATCATGAATGACTTAAAAATTGCCTGCGACCTGTCGCACAGCAATGACGAAAGCTTTTATGACGCTGTGAATTTAAGCGATTATCCTATAATCACTCATGCCTGCTTAAAAGAAATCTGTCCGAACAGAAGGAATTTTACTTTAGAGCAGATAAGGCTGCTTTTTGAAAAGGGCGGCATTTTAGGGATTTGCTTTTATCCTGAATTTACGGGCGGAAAAAATGTATTTGAAAATATATACAGGAATGTGTATAATATTCTTGATATGGGATTTAAAAATAGCCTTGCTATAGGTTCTGATTTTGACGGAGCCGATATGTCAGAGGATTTAAAGACTACTAAAGACACTCCAAAGCTTTATGAATACCTTTTAAATAAGGGTATAGATAAAAATACGCTTGACGGAATTTTTTATCATAATGCTCATAATTATTTTAACAATCTTAAAACCTAAAGGGAGAAGAAAATGGATTACATAAGTACAAGGAATAAAAATTTAAAGGTTTCTTCGGCTTTTGCCATTGCAAACGGAATTAGCACCGAGGGCGGACTTTTTGTGCCCGAAGAAATCCCGACGCTTTCAGCCGAAGATTTTGAAGCTTTAAAAAAGCTTGATTATATCGGCAGAGCTAAGGCGGTGCTTTCAAAATTCCTTACCGATTTTACAGATTCGGAGCTTGAAAAATGCTTAGACGGAGCGTATAAAAACACCTTTGATGACGATTGCCCCGCGCCTATGGCAAAGCTCGGAGATAAAACTCATATTTTAGAGCTTTGGCACGGACCGACCTGCGCATTTAAAGACCTTGCTTTACAGCTTCTTCCTTATCTTATGACGGTGTCGGCGAAAAAGGTTTCCGACGGCGTCAAAACCGTAATTTTAGTAGCAACCTCGGGAGATACGGGCAAAGCGGCGCTTGAAGGCTTTAAGGATGTTGAAAATACGGAAATTATCGTATTTTACCCTGAAGACGGAGTAAGCGCAATGCAAAAGCTGCAGATGGTTTCTCAAAAGGGAAGCAATGTACATGTCTGCGCTATCCGCGGCAATTTTGACGACGCTCAGTCGGCAGTAAAAAAAATATTCACCGATGAAAGCATAATAGAAAAGCTTAAAGAAAAGAATATGAAATTTTCTTCCGCAAATTCGATTAACTGGGGAAGACTTGCTCCGCAGATAGTATATTATGTATCTGCTTATGTTGACCTTTTAAATGAAAACGCGGATTTAAGCCATGGATTTAACGTTACTGTTCCTACAGGCAATTTCGGAAATATTTTAGCAGCTTATTATGCCAAGAAAATGGGAGTGCCGATAAATAAGCTTATCTGTGCTTCGAATTCAAATAATGTTCTTACCGATTTTATCAACTCAGGAATTTATGACCGCAACAGGAAATTTTTCACCACCTGCTCGCCGTCAATGGATATTCTTATTTCAAGCAACCTTGAACGACTTTTGTTCGACCTTTGCGGTAAAGACGATAATTATGTAGCTTCTCTTCAAAAGAGCCTTTCTGAAAACGGAAAATATGAGGTTTGCGGCGCTGTCAGGGAAAAACTAAATAAGCTTTTCTTTGCCGATTTCTGTACAGACGAGGAAACCTTTGAAACAATTTCCTCTGTCTTTAAGGAATACGGTTATCTTATTGATACTCATACGGCGGTAGCTGTCAATGTTTATAAAAAGTATCTTAATAAAACAAATGACAGCATTCCTGCGGTTATAGCTTCTACGGCTTCACCGTATAAGTTTACAAGGAGCGTGCTTTCTGCTCTCGGTGAAAAGCCTAAGGAAAACGAATTCGAAAATATTGAATTGCTGAAGGCTGTTTCAAATACTCAGATTCCTTCACCGATAGAAAATCTTAAAAATGCCGAAGTAAGATTTAAGGAAGTTTATAATAAGGATGAGCTTGATAAAGCGGTATATGACAGTCTTATGTAATGTTTTTTTCTATCCGGCTCTTGTGATTTAAGAGCCGGATATTTATTTTTGATTTACTGTCTTGCGGCAAAGGTATCGCAGCAGGTTTCGCTGCAGCAATTTGCAGTGCAGTTGCCTACTTTTATCATACCGGCCTTACAAGAATCGTTTTCGGTGTGATGAATACAGTTTTGTACCGAACAATGGATACAGTATTCTGTTTTGCATTCTGACATTAAAATCATCCTTTCCGGCTTAACGCCTTTATTATTATTAACATCAATCATTAAATTATGTAAGGCAGGTGAAAAAATGAATTTGTTTGCTACCTCTGATCTGCATTTATCCCTTAATACCGATAAATCAATGGAAATATTCAAGGGCTGGCAGGATTATACGCAGAGAATTAAAAATAATTGGACAAGACTTGTAACGGACGATGATACGGTGGTTGTTGCCGGCGATATCTCGTGGGGAAGCAGCCTTGAAGAGTCAAAAAAAGACCTTGAATTTTTAAATTCTTTGCCTGGGAAAAAACTGCTTATTAAGGGTAATCACGATTTTTGGTGGTCAACCGCGAGTAAAATAAATTCATTTTTTAAGGAAAACGGTTTTGATACCTTGAATATAGTTCATAATAATTGCGCAGAAGTAGGGGAATATGCCGTTTGCGGAACGCGCGGCTGGCTTTATGACGGCACGGGAACTCATAATAAAAAGGTGACGGACAGGGAATGCGGAAGGCTTAAAAGCTCTCTGCTTGAAGCTAAAGACAAAAATTTAAAGCCTATAGTTTTTCTTCATTATCCGCCGGCATACGGGGAATTCAGATCGGAAGAAATAATCGAAATTTTAAAAGAGTTTAATATAAAGGAAATATATTACGGGCATATTCACGGAGCAGGCTTTAACAGCTGTTTAAAAGAGTGCGACGGCATAAATTTCAGGCTTCTTTCCTGCGACTGCAACGATTTCACGCCGATTTTAGTAAAAAAATTAAAAATTTAGCAAATAATAGTAGAAAAAAGATTTTATTTGTGGTATAATGAAATGCAATTTATGCGGAGGTATAGAAAATGAGTTTAAAAGAGACTAAAAAAATTGATACCAACAGGTATCAGCTTGAAATCACTATTGACGGTGATAAGTTCAAAGAAGCTATAAAGGAGGCTTACCGCAGAAACGGAAAGAAAATAAATGTCCCCGGTTTCAGAAAGGGAAAAGCTCCTTTACATATGATAGAAACTTATTACGGCACCGAAGTATTTTTTGAGGACGCTTTAAATCTTCTTTACAATGATGCCGTTGAGGACGCAATAAAAGAGTCGGGTCTTAAGGTTATCGACGATAAGATGGACTTTGACCTTGTTTCAATTTCCAAGGACGACGGTGTAGATTTCAAGGTAAGCCTTACAACCTATCCTGAAATCACCCTTAAGGAGTATAAGGGACTTAAAGCGGAAAAGGTTGCAGTTAAGGTTGACGCCGCTGAGGTAAACAGCGAGCTTAACGCCATGGCTGAAAGAAATTCACGCATGGTTTCCGTTGAAGACAGAGCCGCTAAAAAGGGCGATACAGTTGTAATCGACTTTGAAGGCTTTACCGACGGAAAGGCATTTGAAGGCGGAAAGGCAGAGGGCCATTCCTTAGAGCTCGGTTCGGGTCAGTTTATCCCCGGATTTGAGGATCAGATTATAGGCAAGAATATCGGAGATGAGTTCGATGTTAATGTTACCTTCCCTGAGGAATACGGCGCTAAAGAGCTTGCCGGCAAGCCTGCGGTATTTAAGGTTAAGCTTCATGAAATCAAAATCAAAGAGCTTCCCGCTATTGATGATGAGTTTGCTAAGGATGTCAGCGAATTCGACACATTAAAGGACCTTAAGGCAGATTTAAAGAAAAAGGCTTTTGATAGAAAGAAAAAAGCGGCTGAAGAAGCTGTTGAAAATGAGCTTGTTCAGCAGATTGTTGACGGAATTGAGGGCGATATCCCCGAAGCAATGTTTGAAAACCGCCTTAATCAGTCGGTTGAGGAATTTGCTTACCGTCTCCAGTCTCAGGGAATGAACCTTGAAACCTATCTTAAATATACCAACAGCACAATTGACGATTTCAAGAAGAGCTTCCGTCCGCAGGCTGAAATGCAGGTAAAATACCGCCTTGCTCTTGATAAGATTGCTGAGCTTGAAAATCTTAAGGCTGAAGAAAAGGACCTTGAGGAAGAGTATAAGAAGCTAGCTGAGGGCTACGGAATAGATGTCGATAAGGTTAAAGCCGCTATTCCCGCAAGCGAGCTTGAAAAGGATATCTGCGCTAATAAGGCTATCGACCTTGTTAAGAACAGCGCTGAGATAACCGAGGTTGAGGCTAAGGCCGAAGCTCCGGCTAAAAAGGCTCCTGCTAAGAAAGCTCCGGCTAAGAAAACAGCCGCTAAAAAGACCGCTTCAAAAGAAACAGAAGCAAAAGAAGATAAATAATTGATTATAATTTTTTAAGCTTGCTCATACTAATTCGTATAGGAGGTTAGGTTTATGAGTTTAGTACCTTATGTTGTAGAACAGACCAGTCGCGGAGAAAGGTCTTATGATATTTTCTCCCGTCTGCTCAATGACAGAATTATTATGCTTAACGATCAGGTGGATAATAATTCTGCAAGCGTTGTTATTGCGCAAATGCTTTATCTTGAGGGACAGGACCCCGAAAAGGATATAAGCTTTTATATCAACAGCCCCGGAGGCTCGGTATCTGCAGGTATGGCAATTTATGATACAATGCAGTATATCAAGTGCGATGTCAGCACAATCTGCCTCGGAATGGCAGCAAGCATGGGCGCATTCCTTCTTGCCGCAGGTGCTCAGGGTAAGCGCTTTGCGCTTCCGAACAGTGAGATTATGATTCATCAGCCCTTAGGCTCCGCCGAGGGTCAGGCAACGGATATTCTTATCCATGCAAATCATATCAAGCACATCAGAAGCACAATAAATGAAATTCTTGCTACTGAAACAGGTAAGCCGCTCAGTGTTATCGAGCAGGATACCGAGCGCGATAATTTTATGACTGCCAAGGAAGCCGCTGATTACGGTCTTATTGATAAGGTTATAACAAAAAGATAATTTTTAAAGAAACCGGAAAGTCCGCATATTGCGTATTTTCCGGTTTTAAGTAAGGAGCATTTAATGCCTAAGGACAATAATAAAGAAATTCGCTGCTCTTTCTGCGGCAAAACTCAGGATGAAGTTTCAAGGCTCATTGAGGGTCCCGGAGTTTATATTTGCGACAACTGTATAAACTTCTGCAATTCCTTGCTTTTTGAGGATGATGAGGTCGCAGCTAAAAATTCGGGCAAAAACAAAGAAAAAGAAGAAAAGCCCCTTTTAAAGCCGAAAGAAATTAAAGCAAAGCTCGATGAATATGTAATCGGACAGGACGAGGCCAAGAAAATTCTTTCGGTTGCCGTTTATAATCACTATAAGCGTATAAGAGATAACAGGGAAGAGGGCGTTGAGCTTGCAAAGAGCAATGTTTTAATGCTCGGACCTACGGGCGTCGGCAAAACTCTTCTTGCCCAGACTCTTGCAAAAACTCTCGATGTTCCGATAGCTATTACCGACGCAACGACTTTAACCGAGGCAGGCTATGTCGGCGAAGATGTCGAAAATATTCTTCTCCGTCTTATTCAGGCGGCGGATTATGATATCGAAAAGGCCGAGCACGGAATTATTTATGTCGATGAAATTGACAAAATAGCAAGGAAATCCGAAAATGCCTCTATAACCCGTGATGTTTCGGGCGAGGGTGTTCAGCAGGCGCTTCTTAAAATTCTTGAGGGAACCGTTTCCAATGTTCCTCCTCAGGGCGGGAGAAAGCATCCGCAGCAGGAATTTATTCAGATTGATACCACAAATATTCTTTTTATCTGTGCAGGCGCTTTTGACGGAATAGAAAAGGTTATTGAAAGAAGAATAGGCGGCAGCAGCTTAGGCTTCGGCGCCGATGTTAAATCTCCGAAAAGCATTGAGGCACAGGCGCTTTGCGAAACCGCAACTCATCAGGACCTCGTTAAATTCGGAATGATTCCGGAGCTTGTCGGAAGACTTCCTGTTATAGCAACCCTTAAGGGAATGGATAAGGAAACGCTTGTTAAAATCATGACGGAGCCTAAAAACTCTATTATCAAGCAGTATCAGGCGCTTTTTGCAATGGACGGGGTAACTCTTGAATTCGAAAAATCCGCACTTGAAAAAATAGCAGATTTAACCGTTGCGCGCAAAACGGGAGCGAGAGGTTTAAGGTCTATTATCGAAAATATTTTACAGGATATTATGTTTGAAACTCCGTCCGATGAGGATATCGAAAAAATTATTATCACAAAAGAAACCGTTGATAATAAAAAACCTGAAATTATAAAAAAACAAGCTTAATTAAAAATTCCGCTTTTCTGTTTAGAAAAAGCGGAATTTTTTGGCTTTTAAAACCTTTTTTTGAGTTTTTCGAGAGCCGCTTTTTCAATCCTTGAAACATAGCTTCTGGAAATTTTCAGCTTTTTGGCAATTTCCTTTTGCGTAAGCTCATCATAGCCGTTAAGTCCGTAGCGGTATCTTATGATTTCAAGCTCTCTGTCGTCTAAAGTTTTGTCGATAATTTTGCTCAAATGCTCAAGCTTAAGCTTCGTATCGGTCATTTCTTCGATATCAACCGTATCTGCAATTACATCTATTAAAGAAAGCGAATTGCCGTCGCGGTCGGTATCTATAGGGTCGCTTATGTAAACATCCTGCGAGGTTTTGCGAATATTTCTGAAATACATTAAAATTTCATTTTCAATACATCTTGCGGAATAGGTTGCAAGCTTTATTCCTTTTTCGGGATTAAAGGTTGTAACCGCTTTTATAAGCCCTATTGTTCCTATGGATATTAAATCGTCCTGATCGCAGCCGGTAGAATAGTATTTTTTAACTATGTGCGCAACAAGCCTTAAGTTATGCTCTATAAGCTTGTTTTTTGCGTCTTCATCGCCGTTTTCCCTGTACCGCTTAATAAGCTCTTCTTCCTTTTTTGCGGAAAGCGTCGGCGGAAAAGCCCCTGCTCCCGAAACATGCAAAGCGAGATAATAAAGACTGCTTGCAAGCTTTAAAAAAATATCAAAAATAAAAATAGTTATCACCGCCCCTTTTTAAAGAATATGATTATTAGGGCTTGGCAGTTGCAAGAAAGTGATTTAATCTTAAAATAGTGTTAAAATATATTAAAATTGTTGCTTGTTTAAATGTGAAGTGAATAATATAATAAAATCATAAGGGAGGGCTTAGATTATGAGCGATAAAAAAAGATTTGTATATGTAACAGCTCCTGAGGCGGTAAAGGAAAATACGGTTTCGGGAGATAAATTCCGTTTTACAGTGCTTACTCCACAGCTTTTAAGGCTTGAATATTCTTTAGACGGAGTATTTGAAAATAGGGCGAGCCAAACGGTATTTTTCAGAAATTTTGAGAAAAATAATTTTTCACATTCTGAAAATAACGGTATACTTACAATAGAAACCGAAAATTTAGTTCTTAGCTATAATGTTAATGAACCGTTCAGCTGTGATACTTTGAAAATCAAGCTTAAAAACGAGCCTGCATGCGAATGGCGTTTCGGCGATTATTTTGAGGATCTCGGCGGTACCGCGAAAACGCTTGATGAAGCGGACGGCGCTATTGACCTTGAAAGAGGAATAATATCAAGAAACGGTTTTTCCGTGCTTGACGATTCCGATAAAATGCTTTTAAATAATAACGGCTGGGTTGAAACAAGACATAAGAACACTCTTGATTTATACTTTTTCGGTTACGGCTTTGAATATAAAAAGGCCATAAAGGATTATTATAAGCTTACCGGCTTTCCGCCTATGCTTCCTGCTTACGCGCTCGGTAACTGGTGGAGCAGATATTATGCTTATACACAGGAAGAATATGAAAACCTTGTTTTGCGCTTTGAAAAGGAAAATGTTCCGTTTTCCGTAGGCGTTATAGATATGGATTGGCACCTAACAAAAATCCCCGAAAACGAAAAGGATCATGACCCGCTGTTTCCCGATTCCTATTCGGGCTGGACGGGTTATACTTGGAATAAAGAACTTTTCCCCGACTATAAGGGATTTCTAAAGTTTTTAAAAGACCATGGACTTAAAACCTCTTTAAATCTTCATCCTGCGGGCGGAGTTTGCAGCTATGAGGAAATGTATAAGGAAATGGCGCTAAAATGCGGAGTTGACCCTAAGAGCGGAAAAAGAGTTTATTTCGATATTCTCTCCGAAAAATTTATGGAAAATTATTTCGATGTTCTTCATCATCCTTATGAAGAGGACGGTGTTGATTTCTGGTGGATGGATTGGCAGCAGGGAACATCTTATTGGTGGATTCATGAGGAAAATAAGGACGGAAAGCTTAAGGACGAGCGCGAGGTTTTAGACCCTCTTTGGATGCTGAACCATTTACATATTGCCGATATTAAAAGAAACGGCAAAAGACCGATGTTCTTTTCGAGATTTTCAGGACCCGGAAGTCAGAGATACCCTGTCGGATTTTCGGGCGATACTTTTGTTACTTGGGAGTCGCTTGATTTTCAGCCCTATTTCACCTCTACCGCGTCAAATATAGGCTACTCTTGGTGGAGCCACGATATAGGCGGACACGGAGACGGCTACCGTGACGATAACCTTATGATAAGATGGGTTCAGTTCGGAGTATTTTCCCCCATAAACCGCCTGCACAGCACATGTAACGATTTTATAAGAAAAGAACCTTGGTGCTTCAAGGGCGAAACCGAAGAGATAATAAAAAGCTATTTAAGACTTCGCCATAGGCTTTTCCCCTATATCTATACAATGAACTATAGGACTCATGAATCAGGCTTGCCGCTTATTTCGCCTATGTATTATGATTATCCGAAAAATTCAGGCGCTTATGAATGCAAAAATCAGTATATGTTCGGCGATTCGCTGATGATTGCGCCTATAACATCGCCTGATAATAAAATTACAGAGCTTGGCGGAACAGAAGTATGGTTCCCTGAGGGCGACTGTTTTGATTTCTTTAAAGGAACACATTATAGGAGCTTAAAACCGCGCAAATTAAAGGTTTACAGAAAAATATCCGAGTATCCTGTTTTTGCAAAGGCAGGAGCAATTATTCCGATGAATAATTCTTATAAGCTTTCAAATGACGGCAGTCTTGATATTGTTGTTTTCCCGCTTAAAAGCAACAGCTTCAGCCTTTATGAGGACGGGGGAGACGGCAACGATTTTGAAAACGGCTGCTTTGCTCAAACCGAATTTGAGCTTAATTGGAGCAATTCTCCCGAATTTATTATTCATCCTGCGCTCGGAGACACTTCGCTTCTGCCTGAAAATAGAAATTATAATGTCCGCTTTAGAGGCTTTTGTGAAAACACATCGGTCAAAGCTTTCATAAATGATAAAGCGGTAGAAACAGAATGCTCTTATTCGGAAAATACTTTAACGGTTTCGCTTTTGGCTTCGGTTAAAGATAAGGTTGTAATTAAATTAACAGGCGATAATCTTGTAACCGATAACGGCGATTTAGTTGAAAGATGCACTTCGGTTTTACAAAAATCGCAATGCGATATCAAATCAAAAATTGCAGCAATGAATTTAATAAAAAGGAAAAACTTCCCAAAATCCGCTTTAATAAAAGCTTTAAGTCACGCTTTGGCAAACGGCAGGGAATATGCCGATTTGTTAGGTGCGATTAAAGAACAGCTTTTGCTTACAGAAGATTAAAAAATAATCCTCCGTTCGGAAGAAATTCCGAACGGGGATTTATCATACTAATTCGCCCTCGCAGTAATTATCGAAAGCGGCGGTTATTTTAACATTTCTGATTGTTCCGTGAAGATTTTCAGATGTTTTAACATAAACCTTCGAATAATTGGGCGTGTATCCCTCAAATCTTCCGTTTTCAAAATTTTCAAATAAAACAGGGAATGTTTTGCCTTTTAGATTGCTTAAAAATTCGGCTTCGCTTTTTAAGGCGGCTTTTGCCATAAGCTTTGCTCTTGATTCCTTTGTTTTTCCGTCAACCTGATTTTTGTAATCTGCGGCAGGAGTGCCCTCGCGGACGGAATAGGGGAAAATATGCGACCTTGCAAACCCGACTTTATTTACAAAGCTTAAGCTTTGATTGAATTCTTCCTCGGTTTCTCCCGCGAAGCCGACCATTATATCGGTGGTTATTGCCGCGTCGGCAAACATTTTCCTTATTCTTTGCACCAAATCGTAATAAAAAGCGCTGTCATAATGTCTGTTCATTCGCTTTAGTGTTTCGTCACAGCCGGACTGTAAGGATAAATGAAACTGCGGACAGAATTTTTCCTCTCTTTTTAAAGCTTCAAGCATTTCGTCGCTTATGCAGTCGGGCTCTAAAGAGCCGAGACGGACTCTTTTAATATTTTCAACCGAGCAAACCGCGTTTACCGCGTCCGTTAAATCAAAGCTTTCGCCTTTTCCGTAGGAAGAAAGGTTAATTCCGACAAGCACGATTTCCGAAAATCCGTTTAAAGAGAGTGCCCTTGCTTCGTTTTTTATCTCTTCTAAATTTCTGGAGCGCACTCTGCCTTTGGCATAAGGGATAATACAGTATGTACAGAACCTGTCGCATCCGTCCTCAATTTTCATATAAGCCCTTGTTCTTTCGCTGAAAGCCGATATTGAGGGAGTATTGTAAAGCTCACCTGACTTATGACCGTCAACCGATAAAATTCTTTTTCTTTCCTTTAAAAAATCTTCGGCGGTCTCGGCGATTTTTTTCGTGTCGGTATTGCCGATTATTATATCGGCCTCTGTCAGCTTTGAAGATTTCTCGGGAAAAGCCTGTACCATACAGCCCGTAAGAATAATAACAGCATTTTCGTTTTCCTTACGGCACCGCCTTAGGGTCTGTCTTGCCTTTCTGTCGCTTTCCGATGTTACTGAACAGGTGTTAATAATGCAGATATCGGCAGGGAGATTTTCAAAATCCGTATAGCCTCTTTTGTTGAATTCTTCTCTTATAGCCTCGGTCTCGTATTGGTTTACCTTGCAGCCGAGCGTAATGTATTTAATATTCATTTAATTCTCCTGAAAAAGTATGAACTAATTATAATACAAAACCTTTTAATTTTCAACATAAAATGATTTTTTGCACTATAAAAGCATTGATTTTTTATCACTGTTATAGTATAATATTTTGTATATGTATCAAAGGTTAGAGGATGAGATATAATTGATTAAAAACAGATATGTAAAAATTTGCATTTTTGTGTTGTTTGATTTAGCCGCAGCGTTCATTTCGGCGCTCTTAGCGGCTTTTTTTTGCTCTGTAAGTGTTAATGCGGCATTCTTAAAAATCACTTGTGTTTTTGCGGTCTCGCTTTTTTTGCTGCTTTATATCTTTAAGGTTTATAACATTCTTTGGAGATACGCAGGCTACGGCGATTATGTCCGCATTTTCTTTTCCGCCTTCACTGCGGCGCTTGTAATGCTTTTTGCGGTTCTGCTTTTTAAATCAGTTGATGTTTACGGACCGAAATTCATCCTCATTACCGCTATTTTTACAGGTTCTCTGATATTTTTATCAAGGCTTGTTTTCAAGCATAATCCCAAGGGGATTTTCGGCTCTGCCACGGATATAAAAGAAAATGTGCTTATAATCGGTGCAGGGGACGCGGCAAAGCTTATTATTGACGACCTTAATAACAATCAGGAGCTTTACGGGTGCAGGGTCAAATGCGCGGTTGACGATAATGTTCAAAAAATAGGAAATTATATTTCGGGCATTAAAATTGCGGGCGACTGCAATTCGATTTACGACTGTGTTAAGGAATACGATATAAACACGATTATTTTCGCAATCCCGTCCTGTCCAAGCCTTAGAAAATCCGAAATTCTTCAGAGCTGTCAGAAAACAGGATGTAAATTAAGAATTCTTCCGTCTGTCTATAAAATGCTTTCCGAGGAGCATATAAAGGTTAATTCGCTTAAGGATGTTCAGATAGAGGATCTTCTCGGCAGAGACCCGATTGATTTAAACATTCCTCATGTTTTTGATTATATTAAGAATAAGGTTGTTCTCGTAACAGGCGGAGGAGGCTCTATAGGAAGCGAGCTTTGCAGGCAGATTGCGGCTCACGGCGCTAAACAGCTTATAATATTTGATATTTATGAGAATAATGCTTATGAGATACAAAATGAGCTTAAGTTTTCTCACCCCGAGCTTGATCTTGTCACGCTT
Source organism: uncultured Eubacteriales bacterium (assembly GCA_934466515.1). Classification (GTDB taxonomy): domain Bacteria; phylum Bacillota; class Clostridia; order Oscillospirales; family Acutalibacteraceae; genus UBA737. Next base: position 74,335 of record CAKSLH010000001.1, on the reverse strand, counting down.
ATCGGCTCAGTTAGAGACAAAAAGAGACTTGAAAGTGTATTCGAAGAATATAAGCCTCAGCTTGTTTTCCATGCGGCGGCGCACAAGCATGTGCCTTTAATGGAGAACAGTCCTAAAGAGGCTATAAAAAACAATGTTTTCGGAACTCTTAATACCGCCAAATGCGCCGACAAATTCGGAGTTCAAAAATTTGTGCTTATTTCTACGGATAAAGCCGTTAATCCTACCAATATTATGGGTGCGAGCAAAAGAATCTGCGAAATGATAGTTCAGTCGGTAAATGCCAAATCAAAGACAGAGTTTGCAGCCGTAAGATTCGGAAATGTTTTAGGCTCGAACGGCTCGGTTATTCCGCTTTTTAAAAAGCAGATTGAAAAAGGCGGACCTGTTACCGTTACCGACCCCGAAATGATAAGATATTTTATGACCATTCCCGAAGCCGTTTCCTTGGTAATTCAGGCAGGTTCTTCTGCTAAGGGCGGAGAAATATTTGTCTTGGATATGGGCAAGCCTGTTAAAATTGTCAATCTCGCAGAAAATCTTATCAGACTGTCTGGCTTCAAGCCTTATACGGAAATAAAGATTGAGTTTATCGGTCTTCGCCCGGGTGAAAAAATGTATGAAGAGCTGTTAATGTCCGAAGAGGGACTTAAAAAGACCGATAACAGGCTTATTTATATCGGGCATCCGATTGAGTTTGACGAAAAGGAATTTAAAAACGAGCTTAAGGAATTAAAGGAAGCCGCGGAGGACGAAAATTCGGACATCAAAGCGATAACAAAGAAAATAGTATCAACTTATAATTATAAAATATAGCAGAACGGTGATTAAAAATGGCAGAAAAAAGAATTGAAAATTTAAGAAATATCGCAATTATCGCACATGTCGACCACGGTAAGACCACTCTTGTCGACCAGCTTTTAAAGCAGAGCGGAACCTTCAGGGCAAATGAAGCGGTAAATGAAAGAGTAATGGACTCAAATGACCTTGAAAGAGAAAGAGGAATTACAATTCTTTCGAAGAATACAAGCGTCATGTATAACGGGATAAAGATAAATATTATCGACACCCCCGGACATGCCGATTTCGGCGGCGAGGTTGAAAGAATTCTGCAGATGGTTGACGGAGTTCTGCTCCTTGTAGACGCATTTGAGGGCTGTATGCCGCAGACAAGATTTGTTCTTAAGAAAGCCCTTGCCTTAGGCAAAAAGGCAGTTGTTGTTATCAATAAAATCGACAGACCTATGGCAAGACCGCATGAGGTTGTCGACGAGGTTCTCGATTTATTTATCGAGCTCGGTGCGGACGATGATCAGATAGAATTTCCGGTTGTATTTGCTTCTGCAAGGGACGGCTATGCTTCCTATTCTCCCGATGTCAAGGGAACGGATATGAAGCCGTTATTCGAAGAAATCATAAAGGAAATTGAGCCGCCCGTAGGCGATACAGAGGCTCCCTTGCAGCTTCTTTTCTCAAACATTGAATACGACGAGTATTTAGGAAGAATAGGCGTCGGAAGAGTTGTAAGAGGAACAGTGAAGGTAGGGCAGAGGGTTGCGCTTTGCCATAAGGACGGAACGAGCAGCAATGTTAAAATCGCAAAGCTGTTTATGTACAGCGGACTTAAGCGTACCGAGGTTGAATCGGCAACCGTCGGCGATATTGTTCAGGTTGCGGGAATTGCCGACCTTGAAATCGGAGAAACTGCCTGTGATACTGAAGTTATAGAACCGCTTCCGTTTGTTAAAATAGACGAGCCTACGCTTTCTATGAACTTCATGGTCAATAACTCTCCTTTTGCGGGACGGGACGGAAAATTTGTAACCTCGCGCAATCTTCGCGACAGACTTTTTAAAGAGGTTATGACAAATGTCAGCCTTAAGGTTGAAGAGACTGACAGCGCCGATACCTTTAAGGTTTCGGGCAGAGGAGAGCTTCACCTTTCAATTCTTATCGAAACAATGCGCCGTCAGGGCTATGAATTTCAGGTTTCGCCTCCGGCGGTTATTTATAAGCACGATGAAAACGGCAAGCTTTTAGAGCCTATGGAGCTTTTGATGATAGAAGTTCCGGATACCTATGTAGGCGTTGTTATGGAAAGGCTCGGAAGCAGACATGCGGAAATTAAGAATATGGGCACGCGTGACGGCGGAATGTCGCATCTTGAGTTTGTAATTCCTGCAAGAGGTCTTTTAGGATACCGTTCTCAGTTTATGACCGATACCAACGGCAACGGAATAATGAACCATGTTTTCAACGGCTACGAGGAATATAAGGGCGATATCGAACAGCGCAGTACAGGCTCGATTATAGCGCATGAAACCGGCGAGGCTACCGGCTACGGACTTTTCAACACGCAAAGCCGAGGCAGACTTTTTATAGGTCCGGGAACACCCGTTTATGAGGGAATGATAATCGGCGAAAATCCGAAGAATGAAGATATAGTCTGCAATGTCTGCAAAAAGAAGCAGATGACAAATACCAGAGCCGCCGGCTCGGACGATGCGTTAAGGCTCGTTCCTCACTCGGTACTCAGCCTTGAACAGTCCCTTGAATTCATTAAGGATGACGAGCTTGTTGAAATAACGCCTAATAATATCAGACTTCGCAAGAAAATCCTTTCAAAAGAGCTTAGAATGAAGCATGAGGCTAAGAACCGCTGATGAATTATGTCATTCTTGACATGGAATGGGATTCGGTCTATTCCGTTAAAAAGCGCGGTTTTATAAATCAGATTATCCAGATAGGCGCGGTAAAATGCGATGAAAGCTTTAAAATTGTAGGAACCTTTGAAAGAACCGTTAAATCCGCAATTTCAAAAAAGGTTTCTTCGAGATTTACCGAGCTTACGGGTATCACCTCAAAGGATATGCTTTCGGGCGTAAGCCCCGAAACGGCAGTCAGGGAATATAACGACTGGGTCGGTACGGATTTTATAACACTGACTTGGAGCAATTCCGACCTGTTTTCAATTGCCGAAAACGAGAAATATATTTTAAACGGCGTTAAATTTAAAATAGAAAAATATCTTGATCTGCAAAAATATATTCAAAATGAAATGATTAAAATGGGATTTGAGTGTAAGTCTCAGATTTCGCTTGAATCTGCGGCGGATATTTTAAAGGTCAATCATGAGGGGCTTGAGCTTCATACCGCTAAGGACGACAGTATGCTGTGCGTGGGATTACTTAAAAAGTATTACCGCAAGGAAAGTTTTGAAAAGCTCATAAGAGACACTGCAAGCCCCGATTTTTATAAAAGACTTTATTTTAAAGCTACTTATCTTGACGATATAAACAGCTCGGATATAAACAGGGAAAGTCTCGCTTTTAAATGCGATAAATGCGGTGAAAAGGCTGAGAAAATTTCAAAATGGCGTTATAAAAACAGATGGTTTTCAGCGAGATTTCGCTGCAACAGCTGCAAAAGAAAATTTATCGGAAGAATTTCCTTTAAAAAGAATTATGAGGATATAACCGTTAAAAAGAGAATTTGTGAAATAAAAAAAGGAGAAAAGTCTGTTGGAATGCAGTCTTTGCCCGAGAAATTGCCAAGCTCGGCGAACTGAAACCGAAAATATCGGCGGATTTTGTAAAATGCCCTTAACTCCCGTTATTGCGAGAGCCTCGCTGCATTTCGGCGAAGAGCCATGTATCAGCGGAACAAAAGGCTCGGGGACGGTGTTTTTTTCTGGATGCAATTTAAGGTGCGTTTTCTGTCAGAATTTTGAAGTCAGCAGAGGAGAAAAGGGTAAAGGTGTAAGCTATAAAAGACTTGCGGAAATATTCCGCGAGCTTGAAGAAAAAGGCGCGCATAATATAAATCTTGTAACACCCTCGCATTTTGCTTTTGCTATAGGTGAAGCGCTTAAAATTTACAGACCGAAAATACCGATTGTATATAATTCAAGCGGATATGACAGTCTAAAAGCGCTTGAAATGCTTTCGGATAAAATTGATATATATTTATTTGATTTAAAATACTTAAATCCGCAAAATTCTTTGAAATATTCAAAGTCTTCCGATTATCCGTCGGTAGCATTAAGGGCTATTGAATATGCCTGTTCTGTAAAAAAAGAAAACATATTCGACGAAAACGGAATTATGAAAAGCGGGGTTATAATAAGGCATTTGCTTTTGCCGAGGGCAACAAATGAGGCTATTAAGGTATTTCAAACGGTTAAGGAAAAATTTCCGTCGGCTTATTTCAGCATAATGAGCCAGTATGTTCCGCTGTATGATGCGGGGAAATATCCTGAAATCAACAGGAAAGTGACAAAACGGGAATACGAAAAGGTACTTGACCGAATTATCGAAAGCGGCTTTGAAAACTGCTATTTTCAGGATCTTGAAAGCTCAACAGAGGATTTAATACCTGATTTTAATTTATACGGGGTTTAAAAGAAAGGATAAAAATAATTATGAATATTGCTGTCGCACAATCAGGAGGACCGACCTGCGCTATCAATGCTTCCTTGCTCGGCGTTTTCAGGCAGGGACTGAAAGAAAGCACAATAGAGCATATTTTCGGCTCATTTAACGGAATTGAGGGAATAATCAGCGATAATCTTATCGACCTTAATTCAGTGATAAGAAACGACGAGGATATGGAGCTTTTAAGGCAGACTCCTTCAACCTGTCTCGGCTCCTGCAGATATAAACTTCCCGATGATGAAAAATCACGGGTTTATGAGGAAATAATAAAATGCTTTAAAAGGCACGGAATAGGCGCATTTTTCTATATCGGCGGAAATGATTCCATGGATACCGTTTCAAAGCTCAGCGCTTATACCGAGAAAAACGGAATAGATGTTAAAATCATCGGAATTCCGAAAACTATTGATAATGACCTTGAATATACCGACCATACCCCTGGGTTTGGTTCAGCCGCAAAATATGTTGCAACCTCCGTTCAGGAAATTGTAAGGGATTCTTCTGTTTACAGCATTGAGTCAGTAACGATAGTTGAGGTTATGGGAAGGCATGCCGGCTGGCTTACGGCTTCCTCCTGCGTTTTAAGAGCTAACGGCGAAAGCGCGCCGCATTTGATTTACCTTCCCGAAAGCAAGATTTCCGAAGAAAAATTCTTAGCCGATGTTAATGCTCAGCTTCAGGTTCATAAGGCGGTTGTAGTGGCGGTATCGGAGGGATTAAAGCTTGAAAGAGCAAATTCCGAAAAGACCTACGGCAGCGGACTTGTAGACAATTTCGGCCATGAATATTTAAGCGGAATAGGGAAGATACTTGAAAATATAGTCAGAGATAAAATCGGCTGTAAGGTAAGGTCAATAGAACTTAATGTTATGCAGAGATGTTCATCTCATATCAGCTCTAAAACCGATATCGACGAGGCCGAGCTTATCGCAGAGAGAGCAGTCAGCTGTGCTGTTGAGGGTAAAAGCGGAATTGCGATGATTTTCAGGCGTATTTTAAATCATCCTTATACGGTGGTTATTGACAGCGTTAAAGCTTCGGATATCGCGAATAAGGAAAGATTTTTCCCTAAAGAGTGGATAAATAAGGACAGCAATAATGTGCTTGACTGCGCGGTTGATTATTTCCTGCCTCTTATTCACGGCGAGCAAATTATAAGAATGAAAAACGGAATGCCTATTCATTTTAAAATAAAGTAAAAAAAATCGAGAGTTCCAAAGAAACTCTCGATTTTTTTTACTTTAATGACTTATTCGATTATCGAAACACCTGTCATTTCTTCGGGCTGTTCAAGACCTAAAAGCTTAATGATAGTAGGTGAAATATCGCAAAGTCTGCCGCCTTCTCTTAATTTGCAATCCTTTCCGATTACAGCAAAGGGAACAGGATTGGTGGAATGAGCGGTAAAGGGTGAGCCGTCGGTATCAATCATTCTGTCTGCATTTCCGTGGTCTGCGGTAAGGAGCATAACTCCGCCCATTTTAAGTGTGGAATCAGCTACTCTGCCTACGCAGTTGTCAACGGTTTCAACCGCTTTTACTGCGGCTTCGAAAATACCCGTATGGCCTACCATATCGCAGTTCGCAAAGTTTAAGATAACAACATTGTATTTTCCGCTTTCTATTGCCTCACAAACCTTGTCGCAAACCTCATTTGCGCTCATTTCGGGCTGTAAATCATAGGTTGCAACCTTCGGAGAGTTAACAAGAATTCTGTCCTCTCCGTCAAACTTAACCTCTCTTCCTCCGTTGAAGAAGAAAGTTACATGTGCATATTTTTCGGTTTCGGCAATTCTAAGCTGGGTCATTCCGTTTTTGGAGATAAACTCGCCTAAAGTGTTTTCAAGGCTTTCAGGCTTGAATGCAACCTCTACATTAGGCATTGAAGCATCATACTGAGTCATGCAGACATAAAATACTTTCTGTCTTCCGCCCTTGCGCTCAAAGCCGGAGAAATCATCGTCAACAAAGGTTCTGGTAATTTCTCTTGCTCGGTCGGGACGGAAATTGAAAAATATTACACTATCTCCGCTCTTAATGCGCTCGGTTCCCGCAACAACGGTAGGTACAACAAATTCGTCGGTAATAAATTTGCCTTCCTCATCCTTCGTTTCATAGGATTTTTTGACAGCCGCCGCAGCGTCCTCGGTGATAATTCCTTCGCCGTAAACAAGTGCGGCATAAGCCTTTTCAACTCTTGCCCAGCGGTTGTCTCTGTCCATTCCGTAAAATCTGCCCATAACGGTAGCAAGCTTTCCGCAGCCGAGTTCTTCACACTTTTTGTTTAATTCCTCTATGAATTCAACAGCCGAAGCAGGGGGAACATCGCGTCCGTCAAGCAAAGCATGAATATATACCCTGTCAAGACCGTTTAACTTTGCAAGCTTAATAAGTCCGAAAAGGTGCTCTATATGGCTGTGAACGCCGCCGTTTGAAAGAAGCCCCATAAGATGAAGGGCACTGTCATTCTTCTTGCAGTTGTCAATCGCCTTTAAAAAAGCTTCGTTTTTGAAGAAGTCGCCGTCGGAAATTGACTTGGTTATACGGGTAAGCTCCTGATAAACAATTCTTCCGGCTCCTATATTTGTATGTCCTACCTCGCTGTTACCCATCTGACCGTCGGGAAGTCCAACATCAAGTCCCGACGCACCTATCTGAGTTACGGGGCAGTTTTTAAAAATATCGTCAAGACGGGGAGTATTTGCTGCTTCAATCGCGTTTCCTTTTGCTCCGGGGTTAATTCCGAAGCCGTCCATTATAGTTAAAACTATAGGTTTTTTCATAATCAGCACCTCATTATTTGCTTGCGGCTTTAACGATTATTGAGAAATCCTCTGCTTTAAGCGATGCGCCGCCGATAAGACCGCCATCAACATTATATTTTGCTACAAGCTCGTCGCAGTTTTTAGCATTCATAGAGCCGCCGTACTGAATTGTTACTGATTCAGCCGCGTCCTCGCCGTAAACCTCTTTTATAGCCTCACGGACATAGCCGTTGCCCTCGTCAGCCTGCTCGGCAGTTGCGGTAACGCCTGTGCCGATTGCCCATACAGGCTCATAAGCGATAACAATGTTTTTAAGCTGTTCTTTAGAAATATTGGTAAGAGCCATTTTTGTCTGGAATTTGAGAAGCGTTTCGGTGTAACCGAGCTCACGCTGCTCTAATGTTTCGCCTACGCAGACAATTGCGGTAAGTCCTGCATTTACAGCGGCAAGCGTGCGAAGATTGACGGTCTGGTCGGTCTCTCCGAAATACTGTCTTCTTTCGCTGTGGCCTACGACAACATATTTAACTCCGCTTTCAACAAGCATTTTTGCCGAAATCTCGCCGGTATATGCACCGCTTTCTTTAAAATGAACATTTTCAGCGCCGATTTCGATATTTGAGCCCTCAGCGGCTTTAACTGCGGCGGCAATGTCAACATAAGGAACGCAAAGAACAACCTTGCAGTCAGCGTCCTTAACAAGCGGCTTCATTTCGTTGATAAGCGCGGTTGTCTCAGACGGGGTTTTGTTCATTTTCCAGTTGCCCGCAATAATTGCGGCTCTTTTAGCTTTATTCATTATAAATTACTCCTGTCACACTTTAAGGCTTGCCGCGGCAAGCCTTAAGTTTATTTTATTATTACTTATCGTTAAGTGCTGCAATGCCGGGAAGTTCCTTGCCTTCAAGGAATTCAAGGGAAGCTCCGCCGCCTGTAGAAATATGAGTCATCTTATCTCCAAAGCCCAAGGTGTTGACAGCGGCCGCAGAATCTCCGCCGCCGATAATTGTTACAGCGTCGGTCTCGGCAAGGCTCTTTGCAACAGCAATAGTGCCCTGAGCAAGAGTCGGGTTTTCAAATACGCCCATAGGTCCGTTCCATACAACGGTTTTAGCATTCTTAACTTCGTTTGCAAAAATCTCCGCTGTCTTAGGTCCGATATCAAGTCCCTCATAATCATCGGGGATTTTATCAGCGTCAACTGTTTTAACCTCAATCTCGCCGTCGATAGGATCGGGGAAGTGGTCTGCTATATTGCAGTCAACGGGAAGAAGGATTTTAACGCCCTTTTCGTCAGCCTTTTTAAGCATATCCTTGCAGTAATCAATCTTTTCCGTATCAAGAAGAGATTTTCCTACGCTGTAGCCCTTAGCGGCAAGGAAGGTATAAGCCATACCGCCGCCGATAATAAGAGTATCAGCCTTGTTTAAAAGGTTTTCGATAACCGAAAGCTTATCCGCAACCTTTGCTCCGCCGAGGATTGTAACAAACGGGCGGACAGGATTTTCAACAGCGTTTCCGAGATATTTAAGCTCTTTTCCGATAAGATAGCCTGCAACGGCTTCTTTTACATAGGATACAACGCCTACAGTTGAGCAGTGGGCTCTGTGAGCTGTACCGAATGCGTCGTTAACAAATATATCGGCAAGAGAACCGAGCTCTTTAGAAAACTCTTCGCCGTTTTTGGTTTCTTCCGCGCGGTAACGGGTGTTCTGTAAAAGAACAACATCTCCGTCCTTCATTTCGCTAACGGCCTTTTTCGCATTTTCGCCGACAACATTATCATCAGCCGCGAAAACAACCTCTTTATCCAAAAGCTCAGAAAGTCTCTTTGCAACGGGAGCTAAGGAAAGCTCGGGCTTAGGCTCGCCCTTCGGCTTACCGAGATGTGAGCAGAGGATAACCTTGCCTCCGTCGGCAATAAGCTTTTTAATGGTGGGGAGAGCGGCGATGATTCTGTTTTCATCTGTAATTACTCCGTTTTTAAGCGGAACATTGAAATCGCAGCGAACCAGAACATTCTGACCCTTAACATTGATATCGTCAACGGTCTTTTTATTGAGTGCGTTCATTTTTTTACATCCTTTCAAGACATTAAAATTTACAATATTATTTTACCACATTTTGAAAATTTTTCAATATCATTTTAAGAATTTATTCTGCATTTTCCCACTTATATTCGTGCAGCTGACCGAAATTTTCAAGTTCAGGGTAATTCCATTGTCTCAAAACCTCATAAACCGCAATTGCGACCGAGTTTGAAAGGTTGAGACTGCGGATTTCTCCTGCCATCGGAATTCTTACAGCCGCATCGGGATTTTTAAGAAGAAGCTCTTCCGGTAAACCCTTTGTTTCCTTGCCGAAAACTAAATAACAGCCGTCGGGATAAGAAACCTCGGAATGAGTTTTTCTGCCCTTTGTTGTGAAATAGAAAAAATCACCCTTATTTTTAGAAAAAAAGTCCTCTAAGCTGTCATAATAAGTGATATCAAGGAAATGCCAGTAATCAAGACCTGCTCTTTTAAGCTTTTTATCGTCGATTTTAAAGCCCATCGGACCGACAAGGTGAAGCCTCGCACCTGTTGCGGCGCAGGTTCTTGCAACATTTCCGGTGTTTTGCGGAATTTCCGGTTCAACCATTACTATATTTATTTCAGACATATAAATCACCAATAAGATTATATTAGCGTTAAAAATACTTGTCAAGAAATTTTAAGTATGTTATAATCATTTTAAGTCGAATTATGTAATAAAGGACGGTTCAGCTTTGAAGAAAAATCAGAAAATTCTTAATAGAATTGAATTTCTCGGAAATAAATACAAAAACGAGCCGGCAAGAACCGACGGTAAGTTTTTTAAAGCGCTTAAGGTTTTTTATATAATTTTCTTTGCTTATTATTCTTTTATTTCGCTGATGGTATCTTTGCTTATGATTTTGCACCTTACCGACAGCGAGGGAATAAGCAAAGAGGTTTTAAAAAATTATTTGAGCTATGAGGGAACAACCTGCGTATTTTTTGTTATCACAATTATTGCTTTTATATTATTTTGCATTAAATTTAAGCTGACAGGGCTTATTATGAATATTGTCGCTCAGCCGGTGTTTGTAATTCTTGAAGCAAGTTTTTTTAAAGGCAACGATTTTTCAAGACATAATCTTCACGCCGATTTTTACTGGAAGCATTTTATTCCTGCTTTGCTTATTTTTGCTGTAAGCGTCTTTTTGGCTGTAATTGTTATCAGGGAAAGGCTTTATATTTCCCGTGAATACAAAAAAATCACCGAAAGGGCATACGGTGAATTTAAACGCGGCAATGATACGTTAAGCGAAGAGGAATGGAACGAATTCCTTGAAAATTACGATCCGCAAAGCCAAAGTAAATAAATTCTTATATTTCGGGCAAAATAATAAAAACTTATAATCAGGTGATATTATGTTTCCCGATAAAAATGAGTATTCAAAAATGGTTAAAGCTGCTTCAAAGCCGTCAAAAAAGGCAAAGGACTATATCTGCGCTTTTGTTATCGGCGGTTTTATATGTGTTATAGGTCAGCTTTTATTCGAGCTTTATTCTAAGCTTGGTTTAAGCGAGATGCTTGTAAGAGCGGCGGTTCCGTCAACACTGATAGTTATTGCCTCTTTGCTTACGGGTATCGGCGTTTTCGATAAAATTGCAAAGCATGCGGGGGCCGGAACCTTGGTGCCGATAACAGGCTTTGCAAACGCGGTTGTCTCTCCGGCGGTAGAATTTAAAAACGAGGGACAGATTTTAGGAATAGGAACAAAAATATTTTCTGTTGCGGGTCCCGTAATTCTTTACGGAACCGTAGCGGGAATAGTATACGGTATAATTTATTTTATTTTTATGTAGCATGTATCGGAGGCGATTGCTTGAACAGAATAATTTCAAGAATTGCGGATTTTATCCGCGAAACGGATAAGGTCCTTTTGTTCCTTTGCTTTTTTGCTTCTTCTTACGGATGTCTTGCCGTATTTTCCGCGACAAGACATCTTGAAACATTAAGGCCTGTTCTCGTGCAAATGATTTCTTTGGCTTTGGGTATTGCTTTTGCGGTTATAATATCCTCTTTTGATTATGAGAGGTTTATTCAAAGCTGGTACATATTTGCCGTTATCGGCATAATTCCCGTTATTTTGACATTTTTTATCGGATTTGCGCCTGAGGGAACCGACGATAAAGCTTGGCTCAATCTCGGAATTACAACCTTTCAGCCCTCTGAGCTTTTAAAAATCTGCTTTATTATTTCATTTTCCTCTCATATTTCAAAGGTTAAGGAAAATATAAACAAGCTTAAATATTTGATTCCCGTGTGCCTGCACGGCGCATTTCCTGTACTGCTTATTCATTTTCAGGGCGATGACGGAACGGCGCTTGTTTTTGCTATAATAGTTCTGTGTATGCTCTGTGCGGCAGGAGTGTCATGGAAATACTTCCTCGCGGCAGGAACTGCGGCGCTTATTGCTTCGCCTATTGTATTTTTCTTTATAATGAATGAGGACCAGCGCTCGAGACTTATCAATCTTTTTAATATCGAGGGTGATATTCAGGGAGCAACCTTTCAGGCTTATTACGGAAGAAGAGCCCTTGCAAACGGCGGATTTTTCGGACAGGGACTGCTTAAAGGTACTCTTACAAAGGTGGGATATGTTCCCGAGGGACAAAACGATTTTATTTTCGTAAGCATAGGAGAACAGCTTGGATTTTTAGGTTGTATGGCTGTTATAATTCTTCTTTGTGCCATAGCCTTAAGAGCGGTGCATATTGCAAGAATTTGCAGAAAGCAAAGCGGAAAGCTTATCTGTATAGGATTTTTCGGTATGCTTTTGGCACAGGTTACAATAAATATCGGAATGTGTATAGGTCTGCTTCCCGTTATCGGAGTCACACTTCCGTTTTTCAGCGCGGGCGGAACCTCGCTCTTATGTCTTTATCTCGGCGTTGGACTTGTAATGAGCGTTTATATGCACCGAAATTCAAGAACGATTTATTTACATGATTAAAAATAAACGGTTGCAGAAAATAAAAATCTGCAACCGTTTTAATTTTTTATCTGTCATTTAGTGTTTTATAAATCTTAGGGTCTTTTACGCTGATATATGCCGGCCTTATAATTTTGCCGTTTGACTGAATTTCTTCAATTCTGTGAGCGCTCCAGCCCGTTATTCTCGAAATTGCGAAAATAGGTGTGAACAGCTCATAGGGCAGACCGAGAATTTTATAAACAAGTCCGGAATAAAAATCCACATTTGGGCTGACGCCCTTATAAATCTTTCTTTTTTCGGCAATGATTTCCGGAGCGAATTTTGCAACCTTGCTGTAAAGATTGTATTCGCTTTCAAATCCGTTTTCAAGGCTTAGCTTTTTCACACATTTGTGAAGAACCTGAGATCTTGGATCTGAAACAGAATAAACGGCATGTCCCATTCCGTAAATCAGACCCTTGCAGTCAAATGCTTTTTTATCAAGAAGATCGCAAAGATACTGTCTGATCTGAGCATCGTTTTCTATATCGATATTTTTGTGCATATCATCAAACATTTTTGCAACCTTGATATTGGCTCCGCCGTGTCTCGGTCCTTTTAAAGAACCAAGCGCCGCAGAAACCGCGGAATATGTGTCCGTCCCGGAAGAAGTTACAACATGGGTCGTAAAAGAAGAGTTGTTGCCGCCGCCGTGCTCTGCATGAAGAACAAGCGCAAGGTCAAGAATTTTAGCCTCGGTATCGGTAAACTTTCCGTCATCCCTTAACATATAAAGAATATTTTGCGCTGTTGTGTATTCAGGCTTTGGAAGCTTGATAAAAAGATTTTTTCCTAAATGATAATGCCTGTAGGCGTTATAGCTGTAAACCGCAAGTAAGGGAAACACCGAGATTAAAAAGAGCGCCTGTCTTAAAACATTTTCAACCGTTGTATCGTCCGCATTCTCATCGTAAGCATAAAGGGCGAGAACACATCTTGAAAGCATATTCATCATATCCTTGCCCGAGGCTTTTAAAATCATATCTCTTACAAAAGAATCGGGAAGAGTTCTAAATCCGGTTAAAACATTGCAGAATTCATCAAGCTCAATTTTGCTCGGAAGCTTTGAAAACAAAAGAAGATAGGCAGTTTCCTCAAAGCCGAATCTTTCGTCCTCCATAAACCCAGATACCAGCTCTTTTACATTATAGCCTCTGTATCTTAATATTCCCTCGCAGGGTCTCACAGTTCCGTCGGGAAGCTTTTCCTTTGATTTTATTTCGGAAATTTCGGTAAGTCCTGTTACAACACCGTTTCCGTTTAAATCTCTAAGTCCGCGCATAACATTATGCTCAGGGTACATTTCGGGCTGTATACCGTAAGCGAGATTTGAAATCCGTGCATTTTTTTCAATATACTCAAGCAGCTCGGGCTTTAAATGATTCAATACTATCACCACATCTTTCCTACTTATTTAAATACATTATAATAGATAAGACTTGAAATATGGTGAAAAAAATGTAAACTTTTCTTTTTTTGAGATTGACAGCAAAAGATGTTTATTATAAAATGATTAAGAAAGGGATTGGTTTTATGACAAAAATTTCTCCTTCTGTTCTGACTGCGGATTTTTTAACTTTGACTGATTATTTAAAAAAATTTGAAGAATGCGGAGTGGATATGGTTCACCTTGATGTAATGGACGGCCAGTTTGTTCCGAATATATCTTTCGGTGTTCCCGTAATTAAATCCATAAAGGAACACACTTCGCTTCCCTTGGATATTCATTTGATGATTGACCGTCCCGACAGATATATTGAGGACTTTGCAAAATACGCCGATTATCTCAGCTTTCATTTTGAGGCAGGTTCGGATAACGCGGAACTGCTCAAAAAAATAAAAAATCTCGGCTGTAAGGCGTGTATAACAATAAAGCCGAAAACGCCTGCTGAGGCTGTTTTCGGACTTTTGGACTATTGCGATATGGTGCTTGTAATGTCTGTTGAACCGGGGTTCGGCGGTCAGAAGTTTATTCTGCAGGCACTTAATAAGCTTGAAGTGTTAAAAAATGAAATAAATAAACGAAATTTAAAAGTCGAGCTTGAGGTGGACGGGGGAATTAACGCCGAAACCGCTCTGTTGGCTGTAAAAGCCGGTGCAACAGTGCTTGTTGCAGGAAGCTATGTTTTTAATTCTTCAGATTTAAAAAAGACGGTAAATGAAATTAAATCCCTTTAAAGCTTTTCTTGATTTTTTCTATTGCGTTGTTTTTACAAATCAGCGTTCCGTATTCTTTTACGGCGGCGCTGATTTTTTTATCTTTAATAACCGCTTTGCAAAATTCCTTTGAAAAGGTCACGGTGTTTTTATTCGGCTTTAACGGTAAGAATAGAATATAATTGTTTTTGAATTTATAAAGCTCACTTTGCTTAGGCTCTGTTTTTAAACAACTGCAGAAAAATATCAGGTTTTCGAAGCTTTTAAAAATAAGTAATAATTCGTTTTCTTTTCTTATAACACTTGAAGAAAGGGAAATTATACAGCCGCCGTCGGTTTTGCTCATTTCAAAAAGAATTTTATTACCGAGCCTTTTAAGAAATCTTTCGGGCACTGCTTTTTTAAGAATGAGGTTAATACTGTCTAAAGTATGAGGGTTATTTTCGCTGATATTGCCGTAGCCTCCGAAATATTCCTTGATTTCCGAATCGGAAACGAGAATTTTTATCTTGCCGCATGTCGGATATAAAATTTTCATAAAAGCTCCTTTTAAAAAATGCAGAGCCCTGCTCTTGGCAGAGCTCCGCAAAATTCACTGCTTAATCGCCGTTCTGACAGCCGCAGCCGCCTCTGAC
The DNA here is from genome assembly GCA_934466515.1 of uncultured Eubacteriales bacterium. Lineage (GTDB taxonomy): Bacteria > Bacillota > Clostridia > Oscillospirales > Acutalibacteraceae > UBA737. The sequence goes on along the minus strand of CAKSLH010000001.1, from coordinate 59,302 downwards.
ATTGCACGGTCTCGGCGGGAAGAAATCGTCGGTAGGGAACTTGATTTTTCTGAAAACATCGCAGGGCTGGTCGGTTGAATCCTCGCACTGCTTTTCGGGAATGCAGAAATCGTAAACAGGAATAAGCATCTGGACATTTCTTACAAGCTGAACGATTGTAAAAAGTCCGAGGGTAGCAAAAACGGTAGGCGTTCCCGTCGGTAAATTGGTTTCAAGCGGAGTTCCGAAATAGTTTATAATGCTCTGCGGGAAATAGCGGACATTTTCATAAGTGTCGCAAATCTGACCGAGCCTTGCGCTTAAGGATACGGGTTCTACGCACTGAACAACGCATTTTGGATTATTCGAGGTTGAAAGAGCCTGAGTGTCGCAGCCTGTATTGTCAGAAAGTGCGCTTGAATAAACCTTGACATTTCCCTCGCTGCCGAAAAGAATTACCTTTTTGCTGAAAGCGGTAATTCCCTGAACCTCGGTAGGGCAGGTGTTAGGTGCGGTAAAACAGTCTATTGTCATGAGGAAAAAGAATGTCATATCGCAGGAATAAAAGCCCTTATTGAAATTAACGGGTTCAACATCTATATAAACATTAAGTACTTCTGCGTTTTTAAGCCTTACGCTTACCGCCTGATTGATAATTGTCTGAGTTTCGGCAGTAAAGAAACAGCGCAGATCTTCGAGACAGTCACGATCTCAACACCGTGCCTTTTAGAGGAGTAAGAAACAAAGCCGGAAACCGCTTGAAATAGCGATTTTCGGCTTTATGGTTTTAAAGATTTATCGGCAAAATGAAAATTAGCGGTTAAATTCCTTTATAAGTCAAAGTAAGGATAAATTGATTGGGTTTCCACCCTTTTTCTTTATAGTAATATCCTTTATCAATTATTTGTTTTAAAAGCAAATTTTTTGTTGCCGGATCTGAATTGTTATATACCTGTAAAAGATTTTCCATTCTGTTAATTATGGAATCCACATCCGCGGTTTGTTGCTCGGTTTGCTTTTTTAAAGTCGATTCTTTTTCTTTTAAAAGCTCCTCGCGGCGCTTAGATATGTTGTTCGAACGCTCAATATATGTTTCGACTGTATAAACCCCCTGCTCGAGAAGATCGTGCAGGCTTTCTTTTTGTCTTGCGAGCTCTGAGATCTTCTTTTCTATTCCCGAAATTATAGGCTCATAATTTATCGGCGGAGCAGAGGAGATCTTAGAAGCTTTAAGCTCTTTAAGCTTTTGAGAAATGCTTTCAATTACTGCTGCTTCAACATAATCAAGCTTTGAAGAAGCGCAACAGCCTTTTGTTCCGCAAAGAATGTGTGTGGATTGATATTTTCTGTCCGGCTTATACGGCCGTCTTTGCATACCGTAACCGCAGACCTGACATTTTAATATACCGCCTAAAGGGTTTTGTAATGTGCCGTCATAATACGGTTTATGATATCTGCTTGAAAGCAGCGCGTTCGCTTTGTTAAATAACTCTTCGCTTACAATAGGCGGGTGAAGACCGTCATAAACGAGCCATTTAGATTCGTCATTGTAGACCGTAACGGATTTTTTCATAATTCCGCGCTTGACGGTGTTTTTCTTGTTCCAGACCACCTTGCCGATATATACCTTGTTTCGAAGCATAGCCGCAATAGATGTCCTGTTAAAATGATCCGAACGGTGGGGAACTGCACCGAGCCCGTTGAGGGTTTCGGCGATTATCTGCGTTCCTGCTTCTCCGCCGGCATACATTTCGAATGCCATTCTGACAAATTTAGCTTCATCTTCGTTTATTTCAAGGGTGCATTTTTTATTTATCTTACATTTCTTATATCCATACGGTGCATTGCATAAATAGCACCCTTCTGCCAAAGACTTAAGCGTTCCGTTGTGCAATCTTCGTTTAATGGTTTTTAATTCACGGCGAGCCATAAAGGTCTCAAACTCGGCATACTCTTCGTCAAGGTCATTATTTAAGTCATAAGCCTTGCGCGGTGTTATAATCTTGATTTTATGATACTTAAATGTTTCGAGAATTAAGCCCTGCTCGCTTGTAGCTCCGCGCCCAAGTCTGTCTATATCCATACATAAAACAGCCTCAAAGCGCTCCTGCTCGGCTTCCTCGAGGAGCTTAAGCATTTGCGGTCTTGCATAAAGGCTGTCGCCCGAAACAACATCTTCAAATATTTTATAAATAATAATGTCCGGATGATGTGAAGAAAACTCAAGCAATATTTCTTTGTGCCGGCGCAAGGTTTCTTCTATCGTGACAGCTTGATCGTCAGCTCTTGATTTTCTTAAATAAATCGCAGTGTTCATTATATTATACCTCACAAAATTATACTGAAAAATCGGTATAAAAATACCGTCTGATTTTTCTCTTGAAATTTTCAGACGGATTTGGTACAATATAATCGTAGTGTTGGACTACATTTTTTTAGTGGGTGGGTTATATTGGTAGTGTAATCCGTCTAAGGTCCGCTTCGGTATTGGTAGTGCCGAGGCGGATTTTTTATTTTAATTTTTTAATACTGTCAGAGCTTATTACGCTTTTTCCTGTCTGCTCTTCCAATTCTTTTCTTGCCTTTTGTGCAACTGTTCCGCCGCGTTTAGCGGCTTTTTTATGTTCGTTAAGTCCGTAAGGGCTCTCTTGCTTTGAAATTTCGGTCGTGGCGGCTTCGGCGAGCATATTAAGGACTAATTCCATATTCGTCATATTGTCGCGCAGGCTCTCTTTTTTGAGGTCCTTAAGGCTTTTATATTGCTTTGTTGTCATTCCAGACCAAGCTTTTGTGATTTCGTCGGTAAGGATAGCGTATTCAAGTCCCTCTTTAATTCCGCCCCTGTTCCATTCATCGGTCAATTCGTTTCTGATGTCAATTGATTTAAGGCGCTGATTTATCCACTCATCCGAATAGCCCTTTTTGCGGTATGTGTTCAAGGCTCGGTTGATTGCGAGCTCAGGGTCTGCCGTTTCGTCAAGCCTGTCCGAGCCCACCTGTGCGAGCCATAATTTAAAAGGCTCGGCTTTGGGAGAGGGAATAGACTGAATAAGCCTTAAAAGCTGTTTTGTGTCGGCAACATCGGTCTTGTAATTTTTGCCGTCCTTAGGGGACTTCATTTTCAGTTGGTTACAGTTTGTAACCAACTCGGATCCTTCGTCAGATAGACGCTTTTTTAGGACTTTCCAATAATTTCGGGCTCCGTCATAATCCGGTTGTTCTGTTAAAACCCCGACAACATCCACAATAGAAAAATACCAATCCTCTTTATCGCTGTCCCATACAGTTCTGATTTCTTTGTTATCAAATAATTTAATTCTGTTTTCCGTGTTTTATCAGCCTTTCTTATTTGAGATTTTCGGCATTGAATTTTTTTGATATTAAATAGATAGAATTTAAGATATCTTTCATTTTTCTCTCCATAAATCAATCCTGGGATAAACCGTTAAGAGATTCGATAAGATCCTGCGCGTCATCGGGATAAATTCCTTTGTCTATAACTTCTTTGGTAGTCTGGTCAATCACTTCAACCGTAACTTTTCCGGAAGCATTTGTGTCAAATTTTTGATAAAACATTCCTGCTAAACCAAAACCAAGCTTTGCGGCGCTGTCAAGGCTGTCGGCATAAGCGCTCTTGTCTGCCGTAACCGTTATTTTATTGAAATTTTTATCAATTTTAACGCTTTTTAGAGAAGCAAAGCTACCTTCCGCAAGCATTTCATCATAATTTTTTTGACATTCGTTTCTCATTTCTTCAAGAAAAGCGTTGTATTTAGATCCTTTAATGGTATATACAACAGAGCCGTCGCTGTTTTTCTCAATGCTTTTCAGTCCGTTTTTCTTTTGAGCTTCGCTGACTGTTAGATCAATTCCTTCTAAAACAAAATCTTTCGGGATTGTGATCTTAACATCCCCGAAAAGCTTTTTGCTGACTTCAATTCCCGATTCGGAAGAAATATTTGAGGTTTTTATCTTGCATTTTGAAACGGTTATGCCTAAGATAACAATACTTGCAGATACGAAAAATATAAATAAAGATAAAATTACAGTAATAGCTATATTGAGTTTATTTTTCGGGCGCTTTTTTAACATAGGACAGCCGTGTTTATGCTTTGGGTATTCGGCATTGCAATATCTGCATTTTTTGGTTTCATAAGGATACATAATCGTTCTCCTTTAATTAAATCTTTGTGCTTGTAAAGCCTACGGCTTTTCCGAGTATACGGATATTTTCGAGCTCTGCACCGGAGTAAACAAAAGGCTGACATTTGGTGTTGCAGGGCATAAGAGTAACGGTATCGCCTGATTTGTAAAATCTTTTAAGTGTAGCTTCGTTTTCTATAAGAACGGCGGCGATTTCTCCGTCATTGACCGTAGCTTGCTGTCTGATATAAACTATATCCCCGTTATAAATATGAGCGTCAATCATACTGTCACCCTTACATTTCAGAGCAAAGTCGGCGCGGATATTTTCGGGTAAGTCGACCTCACATTCTATATTTTCATTTGCAAAAATAGGTTCTCCGCAGGCGATTTCTCCGAGCAAAGGAATTTTTGATGTTTTCGGAAGAGGAATAACATTTTTATATTTATAAATGTTTTCGTCTTTATCTTCCCAGCCCATAATGTAAGATGTTGAAACCCCTGTTGCGTTAGCGATAAGCCTAACTGCTTCAATAGGTATTTTTTTGGTTTGTTTAGTAGCGTATCTGTGAATAGAAGATTTTGGAATGCCTGTTCGTCTCGCTATTTCGCCGTAAGACAAACCCGATTCTCTTATAACTTCAATTAGCTTATTTAAAACTAATTCACTATCATATTTTATTGAGTTCGGCATTTTAATCCCACCTTTTTTCAATATAATAACATACTTGTCCCACTTTTTCAACACTTTTTTAAAAAAAATATAGAAATCGTCCCATTTCGGTATTGACAAATTAAAAATAGTGTGTTATTATGAAAGCGTCCCAAAATGAGACGGAAAGGAGGAGGTAAGCAATGAATTGTAACAAATTAAAGGGTGCGATAGTTGCGGCTGGGTATAGTCAACGCGAATTTGCAAAAGCTGTTTCAATGACCGTTAATACGCTTAATGCAAAGGTAAACGGTAAAAGTCCTATTACTATTGACGAAGCTATTGCTATAGGAAAGAAATTAAATTTGAATGACAATCAATTTGATGAAATTTTTTTGCGCGAACCGTCCTAAAATGGGACGATACTGGCAAAAACAAAATCCGTAGTAGGTTACGGATAATGCCTTTCAAATTTTTTCACCTAAAACTTATTGCAGTAAACAATACAGAATTCACTAAATTTTTTAAATCCGGTCTTTTCCGGTATGTAATCCTGTAAATTGTATCTTTTTTTAAAGACAGTAAGTTCTGTCACTCAATTTCGTTTCTATCGTTTACGCAAACAACCTACTGTTCGCTTCTTAATAAGCACCCTCACTTCAGCAGTTTTGATTCAGCTTAATTTTTTTGCCTTTAGCATCAGAATTTACTTTAGGAACAGGCAAAGACAAAAGTTTGTTCAAAATAACTATCCTCTCTTTGCCATATAAGGCAAATATATTATACCAAAAAAAGGGTATTTTGTCAATGTTTTTAATGAAATTTAGAAAGGAGAATAACAATGAAAGAAATACTCACTTTAATTATTGCAATCGTAAGGATTGTAGTCTCAATTATTTTTGTGTATTGGATGATAAAGTTCGCTATGTCCGCCGTTGACTTTTTTAATTCTTATTCCGCAGTTAATTTAACGGCAGTTTCAGCAAAAACTCTACAACATCTTTTATGCCGTTTTTAAAAGGAGATAGAAATGAAAGTTAAACCCAAAAGAGTATTACCTCAATCCGCGAGAGGTAATATTGAAGATTACTATGACACGTTCAATGACAGGATAGTAATAAGAGAAAAGGCTATCGATAAGTATATATATGAAATCAACTGTTTGATAGAGCGTCAAATTAAAGAAAGACGAGAATTTTTCGCATTAGGTGTTTCTATGGGAATATCTTTTGCAGCTGTTGTTGCCGCTATAACTACCCTTTGTTTAAAGCTATGATTGAAATTATTATAGCGGCAACCGACAATACGGTATTTAAAGCAACCGGCAACCAGTACCAAAGGATTTTTTTACGCAATTCTTTAAATACGGTCAAGCCTTTATAAGAAAGATATATTTCTGCCGGATCTTTTGGTCCGTAGCAATAAAACGCAGAACTGAAATATCCCTCTTGGTATAGTGAATGACAAAGTGAATTGAGCGTATCAATAGTTATTGAAAGTTCTTCGGCACTGATTTCTACACATTTACCCGTATCGCCGTTACATTTTTTTATTACAAGTTTCAATAATTTTTTAGCTTTAGAATCAAGCATACTTACCACCTATATATCAATGAATTTTATACAGATTATAACAAATCCATAATCAAAAATCAAATTAAGAGAGGAAAATATATGTTAAAAGAAAAATCAAACGAAAATAAAATTTTTGTTCCTCACGAGCTTAAGAAAATCGAAATAGATATTGAAAATAAAAGTTTTCTTATAAACGGCGAAGAGTTCGGAAAGGGATGTAAAAGTATTTCAATACACTGCAATCCGCCGGAATGGAAATTCCATGTTGTAATAGACAAGCCTATAGAATTTCAAGCGATATTTGATTTAAACGGCCAAGAAAAAACCGCGCAGTATTTAATGCGCGGAAAATAATGATTATTTTTTTACAATTCCCAATACATCTGCCACTACTGATATCAGAGCCGGAAGAGATGATACACCTTTGTTTAAAATCTTTTTCCAAATTTTTTCTTCTTTAGTATTTTTAATCAAATCGTGAGCTTTTTCAGTTATATCATTTACAACATAATTTCCTAAAACATCTTCATTAGACTTGTCATTAAATAAACCGTTGGATTTACATTGCTTTAAATGATAGAAAACTTCATCAGCAGAATATTTTTTAAGCGAATTGGGAAGCTCGTTTGCTTCAATATAAAGTTCCTCATTATTCTTTATTTTATCTTCGCATTCGAGCAAAATATCTCTTACACATTCAGGATTAAATTGCATTTTATTTCACCTCCCTTCCGCTTAATTATAAACCCGAGCAGGGGAGAGGGCAATAAAAACTTTATTTGAAAGGAAAGTATATGAAAAGTTTTAAATCTAATCAAGATATTTTAAAAGAGCATTTAACATTTTTATCTGAAACAGCTAAAAAGAAACGCTCCGGCAAAGATTTAAAATCAATCACCGAAGCAATGTTAATGACAATAAATGCTATTGATAAAGAAGTATCCGCGCCTAAGGTTGTCGAGGCTACGAATTCAATTTACCAATTGTTAGGGATACGATCTTATGAAATAAAATAGCTAAAAAAGATTCGCAGAGGAGTTCAATATGAAAGTAAAACCCAAAAGAATATTACCGCAATTCGCGAAAGATGAAATACTGTTGTTTCTTGCAAATTGCAGCGGGGAATTTGAGGAGATTTTAATGAAGATTATAATTATGCTTTACATCATTTTAGCATTTGAAGCAATCCAAATATTATTGTTGATATTAGGGTTATTACGGTAAGTATTAAAAGGAGATAAAAAATTATGGATCAGATTAAAAGTATGTTTTGCGAAAGAGAATTAACGCAGCTTTTAAGAGCAGTAGACAGAGATATCGAACGGGCGGAATACGAGTTATGCCGCAACGGTGAAGAATATGTTCATATTCTTTATATTGCAAATGGCGGACAAACAACCGTTTGCGTAACAGCTGACAGTTTACTTGCCTTGACGCGTGATGTTTTAAAGGCGGTGGAATAAGTGAATTCAATTTTAGTAATACTGTCTTTTATTTTAATGATTTTCTTAAATATCTTCGGTTACTCAAGTGAAAAGAAATTGCTTAAGCGAATTGATGAGCTTGACGAAAGATTAAGCGTATTAGACGGCGGGAGCAAAATTCTTAAAAAGTATATAAAACATTCTCCCGAAGTCAGAATATGCGATTTAGAAAATCGGCTGCAGGAAGTGAAAGAAAAGAACAGTCACAAGAACATTTATTTTATTGATGAGTTCAGCGGCATTTCGTCTCCGCGTGTAGTACAAATGTCTTTTGAATTGCCTTACCTCGATTGGTGCAGATTCGAAAATTCAGAGATTTTTCGCCAACTGACAGCTTATCTTGAGGAATTGGAAAAGCAAGAAATCCGGATTGAGAGGCAAGAGAATTAATAATCATTCCACTTCCGAAAACATCCGGTGACAATTTGGGCGGTTAAGTTTAGCAAATGACCTACCATTTGTATAAGCATTGAATTTTTTAGGAACAGACAAAGGCAAATGCTCAATATTGTCATCGGATGTTTTCGGAAGTGAAGGCGAAAAGCAAGTGAGATTTTCTATGATAAATAGATTTTTACTGATTTCATATCATAGGACAAATTTCAAAAAACATAAGTAATAAGAAAGGGGAGAAGATTATGGAAAATACAGTAAGCATTAAAGAATTGAATTATCTGACGGAGCTTTCTTCGAACGCGAGAAAGGCTCTTACAGTTCCCGATAACTGCAATGTTGTAAGTATAACGGATAAATTCAGGTCGGGCGGTCCGATAGTAATTACTTTAATGCCGAATATAAGCGAGGAAAAGCGGGCTGAGGATAAAGATAATCTTCAATATGCCGTCGACCGAGCGCTGAGCAGTATTGAAAAGCGCTGTAAAAATGAAAAAGGCTTTCTTCCGGAGCTGATGAACAGGCTTGGAATGAAAGCAAATGAACAAAAACCGTATTTAAAAGAATACTACCGGAGCTTTCCGGAATAAAGAAAGGATCTTAAAAAATGAGGACATTAAAAATCCGCCTGCAGATAAATGGGAAACTGCAAGCGGACTACAAAAAAGCTTTATTAAATTATAACACCGAAAGGGGCAAAAGTCAATGGTAAGATACGAAAATGACTGTGTAGACTGCGGAATAGCATGCTCTCAGTCCTGCCGGCTTAAATCGGTACCGCATTTCTACTGCGATAACTGCAAAGACGAAGCTGATGAGCTTTACGAATTTGACGGTTATCAGCTTTGCCCCGAGTGTGTTTTAAAAAGTCTTAAAAAGGTTGAAATTTGAAAGGAAGTTTAAAAAATGGGATTTTATTTAGACGGAGCAGCGGCGATTATAACAGCAATTATCTGGGCGCTGCTTGTAGGCTGGTGTTCGCTTATCACTTATGTTGCGTTTGTACTTTCAAAGCAGGTAGACAAGCTTAAAAAATCAAATACCGCTATGTACAGCGCTTTAAACTCTTACGGTAAACATAAGAGGAGCGGCGAAGATGAATAATATGACGGTATATAATCAGCTGACCTGCTCGGAAAGCTCGATGTTTAATGTTTTAAAAAATGAAATAGGAATAAAAACGAATTGCATTCCTTTTGCGGTGAAAGCGATAGATTCGCTTAAGTCGCTCGGAAGTCTGACACAGCGCGAAGCCTTGAATGCCGCTAATACTTTTCTTTCAGATCTTCAGACTTTAAATCAAGGCGGAATAATAGCGGAGGATTATGACAAAATCGATTTTATCAAACGCGGAAAGGTTATAACAATATCTGCAAGGGTAGAAGCATTTTTAAGAGCCGCGGCTAGGAAAGGCTACAGAATAACGGACACGATTGTCGCGGTACCGAAAGAGGATAAGGACACAACATATTTTAAAGAGATCTTCTATAACGGCAATATTCTTTACACTCTTGAGGACAGGCGGTTTAATGCCGACAGAAAAATGACTGCCGAACGAATATCAGATAAATATTTCAGTAAATATATCTGCCGGCTTGAAGTAACGGAAATAAGCTCAGGAAAAAGAATTCTTATGACAAATGATGAGATGTCAAACGACGAGCTTAATGAAATCGCAAAATCAAGCGAAAAAGGCTTTTTTAAATCTCAATGGGTTGCCTACACTGACCAATACGGCAAATCCCGCAAAAGAAAGGTTATAACAAACGAATATGATACCGATTCCATTTGGTACAAATGGACCGGCGAAATGGTAAAGAAAACAATAATCAGAAGAGCGCTTAAAAGAGTGCGCGAAGTGTTGCCCGAGCTTAAAGAAACGATATATGCTTTTGAAAAGGATAATGATGAAAGCTTTGAGGTTCAGAGCTCTATGCCGGAGATAAATATTCCCGACCTTGGTGAAACCGAAAACCATATAGATCTGAATAAGCTTACCGCCGAACAAAAAGCGGATGTTAAGGAAACACTTGAAATATTTAAAGCAAACCCGAAGCTTGCCTCGCAAAAAGCCGAGGAAATAAAGAAAGCTTTTGAGAACGGAGAAGAAAAACAGGAAGTTATAGACCGTGAATACGCTTCTATTATGAACATTAAAAAAAGTAAAAATTTATGGCCTATTATTGAAAAATATATAGTTGAGGGCGGTGAGACAAATGCAGATGAAAAGAGTAAATCTTAAGCAGGGAACTCTTGCGTGGGAGACAGCAAGAGAAACAAGAATCGGCGGAAGTGAGGTATTTGATATCGTCAGATATTATTCTTCCGAAGAGGAACTTCAAAACTGCGGAATAGACGCATTAAAATTTAAAACCGAAAAGCCTTATACATCTGCATGGGCGCTTTACCACAAAATTTTAAATGACGGAGTTTATCAAAAGAAAGCCTTGGAACCGGAGCTTGCGGAGTACGGTCATGCAGCCGAGCCTTACGGATTGTATGTACTTCAGAAGGGAAGAGAAAGAAGACTTAAAGCCGGCGAGGTTTATGCTTCGGACAGGCTGATAGCAAGCCTTGATATAAGCGGAATAAGCGAAGCTAAGGACATAAGACCGTTTGACAGAGGCAGCGGAATTGTTAAACCTAACAGAAGATTTGTATGTGAACAAAAAACTATGCGCCCCGAAACGGTAAAAAACGGAATTCCTTATAAGTATATTGTTCAGGCGCAGTATCAGATTATTTGCTCTAAAGCGGATTTCTATATTCTGCAGATTATGATTTTAAAAGAAGATACGGTTTTCGAACGCGGAAAGATAACTCAGATGTCTAAGAAAAAAAGAATTGAGTATCTCAAAGAAAATATGACAGTCGAACACATTTATTTTAACCACAACGAACATCTTGCAATGCTTATAAAAAAATGCCTTGAAAGATTTTTTGAAGATGTTGAAAAGAGGATCGAGCCGACTGCTTTTATTTCAAATGATACTCAAAAAAATATTATCGAAAGCATTCGGATAAACACTCTTTACAACAAAAACTTATCTTTAAAATATGATCTTTCCGAATATGTTAAGAGCAAGAACGCATGTGATGAAGCGGATAAAAAGAGAAAAGAAGAGCTGCAGAAAATAATCGAAACCGCAAAAGAATACAATGCCAGCAAATTTATATCCGATGACGGATATACCGGAAGCTTTTCGGCTGCGGGTGCATTTCTGATAAAGGAACCTAAAGACAATGGAAAGATTTGAATTAAGGCCATATCAGAACGAGGCGGTAAATCACGCGGTCAATATGTTATATGAGAGAAAAAATTCTCTTATTGTTGCCGGCACAGGCGCAGGAAAAACAATTATGATGGCCGCGGCGATAGGCAGATTTTTCGGAGGCTTTTATGCAACACATAAAAGAAAACCGCATATTTTGGTTTTGGTCCACAGAACGGAAATCCACGATCAGAATCACACAAAATTTTCAAAGGTTTGTCCGGAGCTGCCTACAAGCGAGATAACATCCGTAAGGAAAAGCTTACACGGATATGTGCATTTCGGAATGGTGCAAACGGTTACAAATCTTTTAAATGATTTTGCCAATGCAAAAAGTTATTTTGATTTAATTGTTATAGACGAAGCACATCATGCAAAAGCTTCTACTTATGAAAACATAATAGAGTGGAACCGGCTCGGTAATCCCGATATGTGTTTACTCGGAGTAACCGCTACACCTAACCGCGGGGACAAGCTTCCGCTTATAAGCTTATTTGATAACTTTTATCAGATAACAACCCGCTTTTTAATCGACAGCCATTATCTTGTAAGACCGAAATTCATCGACGCTTCGCCTGTTTTTATAACCGAAGAGGGAAAAGAAAAAGGGCACTTATCGAAAAACTTAAGACTTAATGACCTTGAGGGCAGAGCGCTTATTTCAAAGCTATGCAAGGATTATTTAAGTCTTAAGGAAGAAGGAAAAACAATAATTTTCGCTCCGTCGCACGAATTTTGCGAAGCAATATTTGAAGAACTTAAAAATTTGAAAAGGGAGCCGGCTTACCTTTCTCTCGGTCTTGATGATATATCGAGGAAAGAGGAGATAGAAAGGTTTGAAAAAGGAAAAGCGACCGAGCTCATAAATGTAGATATAGCAACCGAAGGCTATGATTATCCGGAGCTTAGAAATATCGTTGATTTCGACACAAACGGTACGCACGGCCAATGGGTGCAAAAGGTCGGAAGAGTTTTAAGAACTGCTCCGAACAAAACAAGCTGCACCGTCATTGATTTCGGCGGAAATATTGATTTATACCCCGAGGGAGTCGAAACAGATGTAAATCTTGAGGGAGCTATGAAAAAGCCTAAAGGCGAGAAACTTTCCGATGAGGATTTCTTTGCGCTTGTCAGAAAGACAAAAGAAAAGATCACTTTGGAATACAGCTTAGACGCGGAAACCGAATACACACCTTATCAGCCGCCTGAAGGATTTGAAACGGTCCTTGATTCGGATTACGGAATTATATTTGTTGCCTGCGGCGGCTTAAGAGACTGTCTTATAGTGCCTGACGGTGAGGAATTCAAGGCTTATTTTACCGACAAAGTAAATATCACAGAAATGGTAAGCGGCGGATTTGATTTCTGCGCAAAGCGAGGAAAAGAGTGGATAGGCGAGTTTATCAGACCGCCGAATAAGCCGATAAGCAAAATTCAAATTCAGCTTTTAGCGCCCGAATACGCTACCACAGCCTTAGACTGGTATGGGGCGAATTGCTGTATTTGTTTTAAAACTTGGAAAGGAGAGATAATATGTTCGAGCAAAAATGCCAAATAAAAGATGTAGTCCAATCAGTGAACGGAGATTGCATATTATCTCTCCGAGTTCCTAAAAAGATCCTTAATGTCTATGATGAATATGCAAATAAAAATTTAAGAATAAAGCTGTGTTTATGGAGAGACAAGCGCAGTCTTGATGCGAACGGATATTTTTGGAGCCTTTGCAACAAGCTTTCCGCAAAAATAAAGCTTCCGCCTAATGAGATCTACCGCATTTTAGTAAAAGAGGTCGGCGGCAACAGTGAGGTTACGCCGATAAGAAATGACGCGGTTGAAACTTGGATTGAAAACTGGCAGAGCAGGGGCGCTGGATGGATATGTGAAAAGACCGAGAGCAAGCTTGAGGGTTATACAAATATAATCAATTATTACGGCTCTTCTACTTACGATACGGCTCAAATGTCAAGGCTGATTGAGCTTGTCAGAACCGAATGCGAGAACAACGGAATAGAAGTTGCAACGCTCGAGGAAATGGCTCTGATAAGATATGAGTAAAATTTTAAGATATGAGTAAAATTTCAAAAGCCTGCGACATTTCGCCAAAAGTCAGAAAGGAAGTGCTTGCGCGGGATAATGGGGCGAGCATATTGAGCGGTAAACGCGAAAACATTCAAATTGCTCATTACATATCCCGTGCAAGGTTAGGGCTCGGAATTCCCGAAAATCTTGTCTGTCTGACAGCAAGCGAACATTATGAGTATGATAACGGAAAATTACATTCCGAAATCAAAAAATGCATAGAGGACTATTTAAAACAAAAATATCCGTATTGGAATAAAGAGGATCTTATTTATAAAAAATGGAGGTTTTAAAATGGCGAGAAAACAGATGTCTCAAAAGGAACGGCTTTTAAAATATCTTATGAAACACAGAACCATTACGCCTGCCGAAGCTTTTTCAAAACTCGGAATTTACAATTTTTCAGCCCGTCTTTCCGAGCTTAAAAATTCCGGTTACAAATTTAATGTAAAGATAGTTACAAAGAAAAGCTTAAACGGAACGCTCAAGCGCTTCGGACAGTACACTTTAATAGAAGGAGAGGACCGATGTTTAATTCAGTAATTCTTTCCGGAAGATTAACTCAGGATCCTGAGCTTAAAACTACCACTACCGGAAAAAGTGTTACTTCATTTTCTGTAGCCGTAGACAGAGCATATAAGGCAGACGGAGAAAAGATAACCGATTTTTTGAATATCGTGGCTTGGGGAAGTACGGCCGAGTTTATAACAAGATATTTCAGAAAAGGAAATCTTATAGGAATCGAGGGTTCTGTAGAAACCCGAAAGTATCAGGATAAAAACGGAGATAACAGGACGGCTTTTGAAATAGTTGCAAAAGAGGCTCACTTCTTAGAAAGGAAAAAAGAAGAATGAATTACGAAGAGTTAAGAATTGCGCTGCTTGAAAAAAGTCCGGTATCGGCGCTTATAAGTATTTCTGCCGGACATAAAGAGCAAATTGATTTTAAATGCGTAAATGCCATTATATCAAAGAATGAAAACGGAAAATTCGTGACATTGGCTGAGCTGCTTGATAAAAACGGGTTAAGCGTTGTCAGGGTTCCGGCAGAAAATGTAAAAAGGAGATAATATGGGAAGACCTGTAAAGAAAGGTCTTGATTATTTTCCGCTTGATGTCCGAATGGACGATAACATAAAACTGATCGAAGCAGAATACGGTTTGCTTGGATTTGCAGTAATAATTAAGCTTTATCAAAAGATTTACGATAACGGCTTTTACTGCGACTGGACATACGAGGTGGCTTTATTGTTTGCACGCGAGATAGGTGCAGGTGGTAATTTTGTTTCGGAGATAATACAGGCTTCGATCAGACGGGGTATTTTCGACAAAAAAATGTTTAACAAGTATCACATCCTTACGAGTAAAGGAATTCAAAAAAGATACTTGGCGGTTTGCAAACGCCGTAAATGTTTTGAAGTCGACAACAAATACCTCTTGATAAGTATACCCACTGCGGAAGATAATGCAGACATAAACGTGGTTAATGTATGCAAAAACGAAGTAAATGTATGCAACAATCCACAAAGTAAATTAAAGGAAAGTAAAGTATATATTAGTAGTTGTAGTAATATATATATTCCTTCGTTTGAGGAAGTCAAGATTTACTTTAAACAACAACAACTAAAAGGAAACCCCGAAACATTTTATAACTTTAACGAAGGTAATAAATGGAAGCATAGGGACAAATGGAAAGAGTATGCCAAACGGTGGTCTGAGCTCGAAAGGAAAAACAAAAAAAACTTTGCGGCTTATGATTTATCAGAGTTTGAAAAAATGCTTGACAATGATGATTAGGAGGTAATTTATTTGATAACATTTACAGTGTACGGAAAACCGCAGGGAAAAGCGCGTGCCAGAACAGTAAGAAACCGTTTTACAGGAAAGGTACATAGCTTTACTCCGGATAAAACTTCGGAATATGAAAACTTAATAAGATATGCTTACCATAAGCAGGGCGGCAAAATAACAGACGGTCCGCTCAGCGTGTTTATTGTCGCTTTTGTGCCTATACCTGCGAGTTTTAATAAAAAGCAAAAAGCAGCAGCCATAGCCGGCGAGCTTTTCCCCGAGGTTAAGCCGGACAATGACAATATAGAAAAAATCGTCTTTGATGCATTAAACGGCATTGCCTACAAGGATGATATTCAGATTGTAAACAGTTCAACGGTTAAAAAGTTCAGCTCGGAACCGCGCATTGAAGTCACTGTTCGCAGACTTCCGACCGATTGGAGAAAAGTCGACGGAAAATATAAGGAGATTAGTTTATGAAACAAAAGATCAGTGTAATTATCAAAGAACC
Organism: uncultured Eubacteriales bacterium; assembly: GCA_934466515.1. GTDB lineage: Bacteria > Bacillota > Clostridia > Oscillospirales > Acutalibacteraceae > UBA737. Next base: position 43,425 of record CAKSLH010000001.1, on the reverse strand, counting down.
GGATAAAAAGCCGAGGCATGTATATATCAGCAATACACTTGAAAATCTTCAAAAGACCGTAGGCGGATATATCGAAATAGTTACACTCTGCTCTGATTTAGTTGTTATTTGCAACGAAGAAGGCAAAATAAAAAAATTACCTTATTGCTGCTCAATTGCGCATCAGGATTTTGTAGGACCGGTGATAATTTGCGGTATGGACGGTAAAAACTTTTCGGATGTTCCATGTGAATATAAAACCATGAAGAAGATTTTTTCGCAATTATGGGATTGACGATAAAAACGATATGATTTGCGGTGCGTGGATGGAGTTATAAACTAGCTTTATTCGGAGGTAGAAAAATGAGCGAATATATTGATATTAAAGCCGCAATAAAACGATTTAATGAATTGCACGGAGAAACAAACACACTTCTTAATTGCTACAATGCAGATTGGATTATATCTTTTTTTGAAACGCTGTCCACAGTTAATGTAGCAGAGGTTGTGCGGTGTAAAGATTGCAAATATTTCTTAGACAAACAGAAAGAAAATCATCAGGGTATTTGTATGTGTGGCGAAAAAGATACATCTTATGCCGCAGATTTCTACCCTTATGCAGACGATTTTTGCAGTTACGGGGAAAGGAAAGATGAGAAATGAAAATTCCAAAATATATTGATGAAGCATTGAAGAAAAGAACAAGATATGCTTATAAACTTGATGACGCAATGCAGGTCGTTGACAAGTGGTTAGACGAGCACAACATTGAATGTGAGAGTTACGATACACATACAGGTTATGAGATATATACCAATCCATGTTCAAGTGAACAAAGAATAAGAGAAGCAATAAGAAAGGCGTGAATAAAAAAATGAAAGAAACAATAGAAAAATACTTTTGTGATATTTGCGGTAAAGAAGCAAAAGATATAAAGCATTTGAATTATCCCGTTATATTCCAAACCGAACAAACAGAGGGTAGAAGCGTTGAACCTTATATTGACAACACCAACATAGATGTGTGCCAGAACTGCTGTAAAAAAATACTTAAATTATCGGCAACAGGAGCACAAGGATATAACAGTTATTCAATAATAGATTGGAGTAATGAAGATGACCGATAAGAAATTTACTGATGAGAAAATTATAAAGGCGTTGATGTGTCATTTTAATGAAGAACTTGACGAAGAACCTTTTCGATGTGTGGATTGCCCTTTGTATAATGACACTTCACCTTCGCGTACAGAAGCACTTAAGTCTTATGCCCTTGACCTTATCAACCGCCAAAAGGCGGAGATTGAGAGGTTAAAAGAATGCCCGAAATGTGTTTATGAGTATGACGGTGAAACATTGGAATATTGCGTACAAGGTCCTTGTTCAAATTTCAAAACCGTTGAGCAAATCAAATCCGAAGCATACAAAGAGTTTGCGGAGAGGTTAAAATCATATCTGCTGCTTAATAAAAAAGAACAAATGTCTGTTGTGACATTTGAAGATGTTGACAATCTCTTAAAAGAAATGGTTGGTGAGGGAATGTGAGTGAAAACAAATATACTATTGCCGATTTGCAAGCGATGCAGGCGTGGCCTCTATCCCGCAAAATACAGGTTACGCAAACTCGTATTATTGAGTGGAACATAAAGAACAAGGGGCAGGTTTATGTTTCTTTCAGCGGAGGTAAGGATAGCACGGTGCTGCTCGATTTAGCACGCCGCATTTATCCAGATATGCCGGTCGTGTTTGTTGATACCGGCCTTGAGTACCCCGAAATAAGAGAATTTGTTAAAAGCATTGACGGCGTAACTTGGTTGCGCCCGAAAATGAACTTTCGCAAAGCCATAGAAACATATGGTTACCCTTTGGTTAGCAAAGAGGTTGCAAAGAGAGTTTATGAGTTTCGCAATGCGGAAACAAAAAATAATGTTGAGAATTGTTTGGCCTACAAGGAATTTATGGGTTTGAGGAAATCTCCGAAAGGAATTTCAGCCTACAACAAAACCAAATGGCATTTTTTATTGAACGCACCGTTTAAGATAAGCCATAAATGCTGCGATGTTATGAAAAAAGCGCCCGCAAAAAAATATGAAAAAGAAACCCAAAGGAAACCTTTTATTGCAACAATGGCGTGCGAAAGTGAAGCAAGACGAAGGTCATGGTTGCTAAATGGTTGCAATGCTTTTACAGCAAAAAGGCCATCCTCGCAACCTATGAGTTTTTGGACGGAGCAGGATGTACTTGAGTACATAAGCACTTATAATCTGCCATATGCAAAAGTGTACGGTGAAATTAAGCGCAACGCTGATGACAAATGGTGCACAACCGGTGTAGCGCGCACTGGCTGTATGTTTTGTATGTTCGGCGTACAATGCGAGAAAACACCTAACCGCTTTCAGCAAATGAAAGTAACGCACCCCAAACAGTATGCCTATTGTATGAAACCTACGGCAGACGGAGGACTCGGCATTGCCGAGGTGTTGGATTATATCGGTGTTGAGCACTAACAAAATAAAAATGATAAAGAAAAGGCTGGTGAGGAAGAATGCGAGATATAATTTTTCGTGGCAAGACGTATTCACGGAGAAGTATTGCGAAATCATCGGCAACATTTATGATAACCCCGAATTGTTAAGGAGTGACACAGAATGAATTGCACAGAAGCAATTGATTATTTTAAAAGACGAAAAATACAATATGGTCTTGCGGATAATGTTCAGCAAGCGGAAAATTGCGCGGTCGAAGCACTTGAAAAGCAGATACCTAAAAGCCCCATTTTAGATATTGTCTATCCAAGTGGTATCAGATCTTATAAGTGCCCCGTTTGTGAAAAAGGTTGTTTGGTAAGGACGGATTTATATTATCCTAAATATTGCTCAAATTGTGGACATGCGTTAGATTGGAGTGATACAGAATGACCTGTGAGGACTGTTTGTATTATGAAAGGTGCAAAAAGTTAGGAATATTTAACCTTGAAACGCTTTCGGTATGTGAAGATTTCACCGACCGTTCCGAATGGGTGCATTTGCCGTGTGTTGCTATGGTAGAACAATTTATAAAAGACGGTAAATTTGACCGCAAAAAAACGGCACACAACGGTAGGATAGCGGTTGTATACATAGATAAAAAGAAGTGGAACTCTCCGCTTATAGACATTACCGAGCAATTTTACAATACCGACAAAGCACAGTAAAGAATAAAAACATTGGAGGAAAAGAAATGTATCTTGTGAAATTCGATAATAATCCAGAAGTCGAAGAATTTAACGCTACCGATATTGAAGATTTAATGTTATTGCTTGCCGACTATACAAATAACGATAGAAATTATCTTGAAAAGGCAATGAATGGGTTTAAAAAAGACAATGATAAAGAGCATAAATACATTCAACTTTTTAACGACCTATTTGCGAGATATGCTTCGGGAGAAGTGTCCGCAATATACGAAATAAAAGATAAATGGGAGTGAAAAATGAAAAGCGTACTTATAAGCATTAAACCCAAATGATGCGAACTGATAGCAGACGGCAGGAAAACGATAGAGGTCAGAAAAACAAGACCGAAATGTGAGGTGCCGTTTAAGTGCTATATTTACTGTACAAAAGATTTTAAGCCAAACACCAAATACGGATATAAATTGTGGGCAGGGTGCGATAAGGTCATAGGGGAGTTTGTATGTGATGAAATTTATGATTGCCGTGATATAAATATGGACGATACTTGCATTACTGCTGCAGAATGGCTCAAATATACCAAAGGACACGAAGGCAAGGTTTACGGTTGGCATATCTCTGGTCTTGCGATTTATGACAGACCGAAAAGCATAAAAGAATTTTATCATTACGGTGTGAAGCGTGGTGCAAAGGTTACTCGACCCCCGCAATCGTGGTGTTATGCAGAAATAATATAATACGCAAAAAAGCTTAATTTGTAAGGAAGGTTGAATAATGGGAAAGAGAGGGTATGAATCAATATTTTTGTGAAATTTGCGGAAGCGTAATTTACAGCGTGGGTAAGAAACGGAATATTAAATGTGAATCCTGCATGCGCAAGGCAAGGTCCAAAAAAGCAAGAGAACAGACGAACAGCCCGTATTTTAAAAGGAAATTTGATAATTCGGGATTGCATACCGCAATTTATGAACTCGAACTTTATAATAAAAAACATAATACTAACTATACTTACGGAAAATACAAAGCGTTAATGCAAAAAAAGAAATAACGGCTCCGCTATTTACTTTTATATTTTTGGGACTACTATTGAATTACATAGTAGTCCTTTTTTATGGGGTGGTGAAATGGCAAATGAAAAAAATCTTACTCACAAATTAACAGCGGACGATCAGAGAGCGGGCGGGAAGAAAAGCGGAGAGGTTCGGAGAAGAAAACGCGATACTGCTAAGATTGTCGAAAAAATGCTCTGCAGTGAGCTTAATAAAAAAGACAAAGAAAAAGTTAAGGAAATATCCGGAGAGCTCGAAAAAGACGAAATGACGGTAAATGCGCTTATGATAGCAGGACAGATAAAAGCTGCTATGTGCGGAAATGTCGGAGCGTTTCAAAATCTTCAAAGTTATCTTGAAAGAAGCAATGTCAAAGACGAATCCGATTTGGATTATACAATTCCTATAACGGATATTACAGTGGATTTCCTTGAAACCTACAGGACCGTGCATAAAATTTTTGACGGTAAGAGCGATATACAGGAAATTATTTTAAAGGGCGGACGCGGCTCTATAAAATCAAATTTTTGGAGCGCTCTTGCAGAGGAAACGATTAGAAATGACCCTCAGGCGCACTGCGTGGTTACAAGAAGGTATAAAACAGATTTAAGAAACTCTGTATATTCTCAATTTATGAAAACAATTACGAGGCACAATAAGCTTGACGATTGGGAATTTACTACATCGCCGCTTATGGCAAAATATAAAAAGACGGGTCAATGCGTTTTGTTCGTCGGTGCCGACAAGCCTTTGAGTTTAAAGTCATATAATCTTTCGTTCGGTTATATAAAACTCCTTATAAACGAGGAATGTGACGAAATGGCAGGTATTGAGCAGCTGGATAATATTTATGATACTTTCATCAGAGCTGACGCGCCGGCGATAAATATTAAGGTTTTCAATCCGCCGAAGTCAGCCAACAATTTTATGAATGAGTATACAGCTTCAAAAGCGGGCGACAGGCTTTCGTACATTTCTCATAGTTATTACTATAATGTCCCTAAAGAATGGCTTGGAGAAAGATTCTTTCAGCGCGCGGAGTGGTTTAAAGAACATAAACCTAAATATTACGCTAATAACTATTTGGGCGAGGTTACCGGAACAGGCGGAGCGATATTTGAAAATCTTGAGCTCAGGAAAATAACCGATGATGAAATAAAAAGAATGTCTTATTTTTATTACGGTCTTGATTTTGGATATGAACATCCTCAGACTTTTATAAAATGTTTTTATGATTTTGAAACGGATATTCTTTATCCTATCGAAGAGGTTTATTCAAGGCGCTGCAAGAACTCAACTTTTGCCAATAAAATAAAAAAATACAAAAATGTTGAAATTATAGCAGACAGCGCAAGACCGGACAATATTTCCGAAATGAATGACTGGGGATTCGATGTTGTCGGCGCTGTTAAACGCTGGGGCATGAACAAAGGTCGCGACTATTGTTGGGAATGGCTAAGGCAGTGCAATAAAATCGTAGTAGACCGAGAACGAACCCCGCATTTAGCTGACGAAATGACTAAGCTCGAATTTGAGCTTTTAAAAGACGGAACTTTTTCAAGTGAATATCCTAAGCTCGGCGAGGACTGCGTTATGGCTTTGATTTATTCGCTTAACCGCGTTATTAAGGATAGCAGGCGCGAGGATCTATATGAGGATGAAAACTTAAACGAAGGAGAAGAAAATGAATATTAAAGAATCTGTAAAAGGTATTATTAAAAAAATAGCCGTTAAGCTCGGGCTTAAAGTATCTGATACCGAAGATAGCAGCTTAAGCTTTGCCGATAAAGGGTTTAATCCTTTGGCAATAGGCGCGGCTGTAGTTGCAAATATAGCGGTGGATGACAGCGACATCATTATCGAAGGCGAGAGCGAACGCGCAAATGCTATAAGAAAAATCAAGGATTATTACCAAGAAGATATGGAGACGGCCGCCGCAGAAATTGCTCTGGCTACAGGCGGATGTATAATAAGGCCGTTTTCAGACGGAGTGGATATTGGGGTTAACTTAATAGGAAACGATAATTTCATGATTACAGACGCAATCGGCAGAAATATTAAGGGTGTGATAATGCAGCTTGACGGGTATGTAGCCGAAAGCGACAGTTTTAAACTTTTTGAGAGTCAAAGAATTATTTCAGGCGTTTCCGGTAAAATCGTAGAGATAAAAAGATTCGCTTTTAAAAACGGAAACGAGACGGATATTCTTCGCACTCGGTGGAAGGAATTTAAAACCGAAGAATATATTTTATCCGACCAATTGCTCTTCGGATTTTATCGTTGCCCTACGCTTAATCGAGATAATTACAATTCTTCAAACGGTGTTCCGATAACATTCGGCAATGAAAAAGTGGTTGAGAATGTTAAAAAGAAATATGAACAGTATAACGAGGAGTTTAACCGTAAAGAGGCTGTAATATTTATCGGCAGAAGATTATTCAAGAAAGAAGACGGAAGCTCACAGGGCAAAAAAGAATATTCTTTAGCCGGAAAAACATTTATTATGGGAGAACCGGATCTCAACGGCACTATAGAAAGCAATATTAAAGAATATTCACCGGAAATAAACGAAGAAGAATGGAAAGCCGGTATAAATTTAAATCTTTCGGTGCTTGAAATGTGCTGCGGTTTTTCAAGGGGTGTTTTTACGGCTCCAGAGACGGCTTTTGCCACTGCTACGGAAATGCACAACAGTCTGAAGAAAACATTTTCTTTCGTTAAGCGCTTTCGGTCTTCAATCGCTCACGGAAATAAAATGCTTTTTAATGCTATAAGCATTATTATGACGCTTAACGGTACGGTTCCTTACGGAGATTTCAAAGTTTCTCATGATTGGAGCTACGATTATATCGAACAGACCACAGAGAAATTCAATCAGCTTTTGCAGGCACACGCTGCCGGTTGTCTTAAGGATGAGGATCTTGTTTCATGGGTTAAAGGTATCGACGAACAGGAAGCGCAAAAATATATGCAGGAGCTCAGAGCATACGCAGAGGATGATATGACCGATGAACAACCTTTTAAACGAGAATTGGATTGAGGCTCTTCCGGATAAGGTTGCGGATAATCTTATTAAACAAAACGCAGAGGTAATTGAGGTTATCTGTAAAAGGCTTAAAAACATAGGAGATTTAAGGCCTACCGAAATACATAAACTTGCAAATTCACTTGCCTTTGCAGGAGCAGACTTAAAGACAATTTACAAAATAATCGGGAAATATACCGAACTGAATAAAAAGGAAATCAATATAATTTTTGATAAGGCGGCGCACGAAAACGATGCCTTTGCTGAGCAATATTATACTTTTAGGGGGCTTGCCCCTAAAAGTACGGCAAATGACGAATATCTCAAAAATTTAGTAAGAGCGATAAAAGAAACTACGCTTGAAAAATATGAAAACCTTTCCGATACCTATGCCTTTAAATTTGCGGGAAGAAAACCTTTAACCTTAAGACGTGTTTACACGCAGGCAGTAGATAAGGCTATATATCAAGTTTTGTCCGGCTCGGTTGATTATAATACCGCTATACGAAGTACTGTCAGAGATTTAGCTGACAGCGGTCTCAGAACAGTTGATTTTGAAAGCGGCGTTTCAAGGCGAGTTGATTCGGCGGCAAGGATGAATATTCTTGACGGTGTTCGAGAACTCAGTCAGAAAATGCTTTTGTATAACGGCGAAAGTTACGGGTCTGACGGCGTGGAACTTTCTGCACACGCACTTTCTGCTCCGGACCATGTTAATGTTCAGGGCAGACAGTTTTCTAATGAAGAATTCAGCAAAATGCAGAACGGGGAAGATTGTGAGGATGTAAACGGCAATGATTATGCCGGCTTTGACAGACCTATCGGTCAATGGAACTGCAAGCATTTTGAATTTCCCATTGTGATAGGAGCCTCAGAGCCGGCGCACAGCGATTCAGAACTCGAAGCACTTAAGAATAACAGTCTGAAAAAATACAGCCTTACGCAGGAAATGAGAAAGCGTGAGCGCAATATCCGAAAGCTTAAAGACAGAAGAATGGCTTTTTCGGCCGTAGGTAATGAGCTTGACGCAAAGCGAACTCAAAGAGATTTGAACACCGCGCTTAAGGATTACGCAAAATTCTGCCGAGATAACGGATTTGAGCCTAAATACGGCAGAACTAATGTTGATGGATACAAAAGGATATCTTCGGTTGACAATTCTGTGAAAAATGGTATAATAAACACAGAGGGTGAGAGGATGGGAATTTCAGTTGAAATAGATAAGTTTACTCCCTGTTTGGTAGAAAGAAGCAGTGGGAAAATAGTGGATACTGAGTATTCCCTAGCGGACGAAACCGACTTAAAGACTGACGGTTGGAATTTTAATTGGTCTGACAAAGATTTAAAAAATTCCGAAATTTATAAATTAACGCTAAAAGGCGATGATACCGTTCAAGGTCTAATAGCACTAAATGATTTTAAAAAGGACAATGCGGTTTATATTAGACTTGTTGAAAGCGCACCAAACAACATTGGAAAAAATAAAATGTTTGAAGGTGTTGGCGGACATTTATTTGCAATAGCTATTCAAAAATCGGTACAGCGCGGTTATGGTGGTTTTGTGTTTATGGATGCCAAAAATATCGATTTAGTCAATTATTATCGTCAAACACTTAAAGCGACTCACATAGGAGGGGTTCACCCTTACAGAATGTTTATCGATGAAGATAATGCGATTGAAATATTACAAACTTATACTTTGGAGGGAAAATAGCAATGTCAGAAAAAGAGCGTATAACATTTATAAAAAAACTTGCCGAACTTGACGATATCGCTGAAAAAGCAGGCGGATATGTTGCATTAAACTCCGATGTTGAGAACGAACCTCATTACAATTATCCTGCTATCAGTAAATATTGCAAAGAAAAAGGAATAGAACCGCTTGATATGACAATTCGTGAGCTAAATTCATTTATTGTTCCGTAATAGAAGTGATTTTTAAAATGCAAAAATTTAATTGAAGCTTTTGAAAGTGGTGTCCTATGTGAGCAAAATGTTTTCTAAATATGAAAATGAAATCCGCAAATATTGCTCAGACAATAATCTTGATTTTGAAAAAGTCAAAAAAATGTCTCAAAGCTGGAGCAAAAATGATATTTGGTTACAATATTTTGACGCTTCTAAAGGCGAAAAGGGCCTTTTGGACGAAACGCCTGCACCTATCGTTTTAAAAATATTTATTAAAAACGATGTTTTAACTTTTGAGCAAACGGAGTTTACAAAGAAATATCTTCAATAAAAAATGATAAAGCCAAAAACTTTGTGAAAAGAACAAGAGGGTGCTTGAGGTGGTAAATTTCGTGTCGACCACGCGCCGATGGCATGACAGGGGAAACCCGAGTAGATGTAGGGGAATGGCACGCCTACCAAGCACTTATTCATGTTTTGAGGTTGCTGAAATAGTAACCTCGTTAAAAAAAAGACTGTCTTTTAAAGGCAGTCTTTTTTTGCGCACAATTTTGTATTTTGATATTTTTCTGTTCCGCTATTGACTTTTATATATGCGTGTTATCATAAATTTAGGGTTTATACCCGTTATTTCCATTCCACGGACAACGCGGATAATAAATTATGATTAGGAGATAAAATATGGAAAATATTCTTGAAATTTTGAAGTCGGCAAATGTTGAGCTAACCGAGGACCAAAAAAAGACGGTTGACGAAGCCGTCAAAAAAAGCTATCGCGGAATCGAAGAATTTGAGGATAAGAAAAACCGTATCATAGAGCTGAAAAAGCTTAATGACGATTTGTCCGAAAAAATTAAGAATTTCGACGGCGATAAGGAAAAGCTCGAAGCACTACAGAAAAAGGTTGCGGACTTCGAAGCGGCAGAATCCAAACGCAGGGAAGAACAGCAAACGGCCGAGCTGGAAAATGCTATGCGCGAAAGATTCACTCCTCTTAAAGGCGATAACGAATTCTATAATTCCTATGCCGAAAAGGAAATATACGAGGATTTTAAAACCGCTGTTTCGGATAAGGCTAACGCAGGGAAGTCCGACAGTGATGTTTATGCCGCGGTAATAAAAGACAGGGATGTTTACAAACCGAAAGAAAAATTTGTAAATCCGCCGGTAAGCGGAGAAAACAGTTCAAAAGCCGATGAAATTGCAAAAGCAAGGTCGGTTATGGGACTGAAAAATTAAAGAAAGGATATTAAAATGGCAAATTCAATTACTCTTTTTAAGAAATATATCGACCAGATAGACGATGTTTATAAGGCTTCGGCTAAAACCGCTATTCTTGACGGCGACATGTCTCTTACTCAAAAAGGCTCCAATGCTCACGAAATTGTTATTCCTAAAATTTCAATGGACGGTCTCGGAGATTATTCACGAAACGGCGGTTATGTTGACGGCGATGTTTCCGTAACTAACGAAACCGTTGAATTCAATTATGACAGAGGACGCGCGTTCACCGTTGACGCTATGGACGATGAGGAAACCGCAGGCGTTGCATTCGGCAAGCTTGCCGGCGAATTTATCAGGACTAAGGTTGTCCCTGAGCTTGACGCTTTCCGTTTTGCGAAATATGCAGGTCTTACCGGTATTTCTAAGGTCTCTGCCGGCGCAACTCTTTCTACCGGCGCAGATGTTATTTCGGCACTTCGCGCAGGTATTACCAAAATGGATGAAGATGAGGTTCCCGAGGAAGACAGACTTCTCTTTATCACTCCTACGCTTTACGGTCTTGTTCAGGATTTGGATACAACCAAGAGCAAGGAAGTGCTTAACAGATTTTCGAGTGTAATCCTCGTTCCTCAGAGCAGATTTTATACTGCGATTACTCTCTATGACGGTAAAACCGATACAAGCTCGACTGACGGCGGTGTAAATCAGAAGGCCGGCGGTTATGTTAAAGCAAGCGGCGGTAAAGATATCAATTTCTTTATCATTCATAAGCCTGCAACCATTCAATATACAAAGCATACCGTAAATAAGATTATTACTCCTCAGGAGAACCAGACCGCTGACGCTTACAAATTCCCCTACAGAGCTTACGGTCTTGTAGACGGCTATGAGAATAAAGCCGCAGGCTTTTATCTTCATCACAAGGCTTAAGGGGCGATATTATGAAAACTGTAGGTTTAGTTTTCCCCGATAACAAAAAAACCGTAAAACAGGTTGTGGGCAAAAAGCCCGATACCAAGCAAACCGAAAAACCGAAATCGTAATGAAAGGAGCGGTTAAATGTATTTAAGTTATTCTGATTATGTCGGATACGGCGGTAAGCTGGAACAAAACGCATTTAACCGCTTTGAATTCCGCGCCGGAAGAATGATTGATATGTATACTCAATCAAGGCTTAAAGGTATACCGTCAACAGCGATACCGAATGAAGTTAAAAGGTGCATGTTTGAGCTCGTCGATTATATATCGAGTAATTTATCAAACGGCACAGTTAAAAGCGTACAGTCCGAAAGCAATGACGGTTATTCAGTTTCTTATTCTTCAAATAAAAGCTGTTCTGACGAAATTTATGATATTATTTATACTTATCTTTCGGAAACCGATTTAATGTATATGGGGGTAGATTGATGAAACATCCCGAATGGTGGAACAAGACGCTTACAATATACAATAAATCGGTCGGAGAAGACGATGAAGTCAAATACATAAGACGGGTTGTGAATAATTGTTTCGCTAAAAGTTCACCTGTTTATTCGACTTCCTCGGGTTTAGGCAGCGTTAAAAATCAAACTATCGTTCGAATACCTTTCGGAGATGTAATTGTTAATGCCGAGGATATTATTATCATCGGAAAAATCGACGATGAAATCGACGAATATTTAAACGGTATGCGCGCGGCGGACATTTTAAAAAAATACAGGTGTGCAAATAATGCGTTTACGGTCAAATCGGTTACGGTTAATAATTACGGAGACCTTGCACACATAAAAGCGGAGGGCTGCTGATGGATTTTATAACACCTTTTGCCGAATATTTGCTTTCGTGTGAATCAATTAAAAACAACAAGCTGTTTGTTAATGCTATAAACGCCGAAGACGGGGCGAAGCAGATCGTAACTTCTGAAATCGACAGAAGTCAGGATAAAGAATATATCGACGGTTCGGTTTTGCATAAGGTTATTTTTACAGTGTTTGATTTTAAGAATATTTCTTTCTCGGCAATTTTAAAGAAAATGCTTAAGAAAAATAAAAACATCGAAAGTATTCTTGAAGTTCAAACTCTTATTGATTGGGTTTCAGAACAAAACAAAAAGAGAAATTTCCCCGATTTCGGAGAAGATTATAAGGTTGAAAGGATAGAAACAACATACCTTACACCGTCGACACCTTCGATTGAAAATTCGGACTTAGCTAAATTCAGCATACCGATAGTCTGCTATGTTATGGACTATACTGAGGCTATAAAATGAGCAAGGTTTCAATTTCTTTTTATCTTGAAAAAAATCTTCAAAAGTTCGTTACTCCGGAAGCCAAAAGAGCAGGACTTGTTTCTTGGTATAAACGGATGGTTAAGTTTATACCTTTTGAAACCGGTCTGACCGCAAGCACTATTACAATTGAAGATGACGGTATTCATTTCAAAGCTCCTAACGCGAGATTTTTATATTACGGCAAGCTTATGGTTTCGCCGACAACAGGCTCTTCTTGGGCCAAAGAAGGCGAAAAAAAGCGTAAGACTAATATAAATCTAAAATATTCAAAAGAAAAGCACCCTAATGCGTGTGCCTTTTGGGCAAAGGTTGCCGCAGAACTTTACGGCGACGCAATTTCAAAAGAAATAAAAAATACAATTTTAAGGAAGTGATTTCATTGACAGAAGCTCAGCTTAAAGCTTTCAGAGATACTTTTAAACTTACCTCGACGGATAATACAACTGATGTCGGCTCTGCGGATATAAAGCGCAAAATGCTGGCGATTTATATTAAGAAGGGTGACGATACAAACGGAGATTTCGAATTGCTCGGTTATAAGCAGGAGAGCGCTTCTATTGCTTCAAATTATGATACGAACGAAATCAGCGATGTAAACGGAGTTCATTATCTCGATAATCTTTCAAAAGCGGAAAAACTTGAAATGTCAGAATACCATCTGAATCCTAAAGCTACTAAGTTTTTGGAAGAGGCTGTTAAGCTTAAGATATTCGACCGCGAGGATCTTATGAACGATTACGAGATCCTTATCGTTCACGGATATTTAAGAGACGAAAGCGGCAAATGTTTGGCAACCAAAGAAACAGGCTGCACCTTAACTTTGGATAATGCCGGCGGAAAAGGCGTAGTTACAAATGATGTAAGCATAGCACTTTCCGGCATTAAAACCTTCGGAACAGTTGCCGAGATAGTTGCAAAGCCGACATTTACGGAATATACACCTGCCGCTTCGCAGAAAGCTGTAACAAAATAATTTTAAAACCGCTCTTTTTATAAGGGCGGTTTTTATTGTTGACTTTTGTAAATAATTGGTATAATATAAAAAAGAAAATTAAGGGGGATTTAAAATGGTAACTTCAAAAAGAGATGTATCAACTTATTCAACAGCTTCGGGAAAGGATTTAAAATACGTTGTCCTGCAGGTGACTTTAAAAGAAAAGCTCTTTGGAACTGGTTCGAGGAATTTGACTGATTTGGAATATATTATAAACGCACAAGCAAGTAAAGGTTATCGCTTACATACCGTTAGCACTTCTAACGGCGGAAGTAAAGGTGCTTTCGGCGGAGACAGAATACAGGCTACACTTGTATTCGAAAGAATAGTTTAAAAAATGACCGTTCTCGATTAAGAGAACGGTTTTCTAATATAAACTATTTTTAAAAAAAGTCTTGACATATACGCATTAAAGGCGTATAATATAGACATAGAGGGAGATGGTATAAACGAAAAGAGCGGACTTTATAAAGTTACTTGAAAAAAACGGTTGGTACTTAAAAAGGAACGGAGCTGGGCATGATATTTATACCAATGGAAAAGAGAGTGAAACAATTCCAAGGCACAGGGAATTAAAAGAAAATCTCGCAAGGGCTATAATAAAAAGGCGAGGGCTCAAATGAGCCCCGCGCCGCCCGAGTTTAATATTTTTAATGGAGGTAAATGTTTATGAAAAATTCATATCCTATTTTGCTTACGCCCGAGGATAAGGGCTTTACGGTTTATATTCCCGATTTTGATATTAACACACAAGGCGAGGATTTAACCGACGCTATTGAAATGGCGCGAGACGCTATCGGCTTAATGGGCGTCGATATGGAAGATGACGGAAAAGCATTGCCGACACCGTGCAAACTTGATGATGTAAAAACATCTTCGGGCGAAATCGTGACACTTGTAGATGTTGACTTTGCGGAATATCGGCGCAAAAATGAAATGAGAGTAGTTAAGAAAAATTGTACTCTTCCGAGCTGGCTTTGCTATGCGGCAGAAAAAGCAAATATTAATTTTTCTCAGGCTTTGCAAGAAGCACTCAAACGGGAATTGAAAGTAAGCGACAGATAAAAACACACGGCAGATTTTGCATTGTAGTTTTATACTCAATCATTGCAATAAAAAAGAAATAAACCGCCCTCTCTCCAAAAAGCGCGGTTTGAATCTTTAGACTAAGCATTTGGGCTAACCGTCTATCGGTTTACCTTATCCACCCTTATTATATTACAATATGATATTTTGTCAAGCACCTGCTTTGCGCGGGTGCTTTTTTGTTGTCCGCTATTGACTTTTATATATGCGTGTTATCATTGAATTAGAATAAAAACGAGAGGAAATTCATTATGAAAATAGATTTTGGTATAGAAGCTGTTAAATGTCAGCTCGGCAATTCGGATAAATATATTTATTTTTATCCTACAGACGCAAATTTCCCCGAAAGGCTTGAAGAAGCCTATGATGAAATCGAAAAATATACTTCCGGCTTAAAAGAAGTAGAGGGGATTGAAGCTAAAATCAAGCAGAACAGGGAAGTTGACGAATTCGTTAAAGCTAAAATTGATTATGCTTTCGGATATCCGGTATCAGAGACTGCTTTTGGATGTGTTTCTGCACTTTCTCTTGACGCTGACGGATTTTATCTTTTTGAGAAATTTATAAACGCTATACTGCCGGTTATCGAAAAAGAATTCGGCAAGAGATTTGAAAAGCTTAATAAAAGGGTTAAATCATACACCGATAAAAAAGGCATGCACCCTGCACTAAAGAAATGATAACGGAATTACCTTACTCTCTGAAGGTTAACGGCAAGCAATATGAGATTTATTGCGATTTCAGAGATGTTATTAACGCGATAGTCTCTTATTCCGACCCTGAGCTCGGGGCAAGACAGCGTGCTTATATTTTATTTCATAATCTTTATGTGAATGATGATGAAATACCAGACGAAGATGTTCCCGAAGCTTTAGATAAAATCCGTTGGTTCGTGGACTGCGGCAGAGAATATGAAGAAACTCAATCCTCGCCGCGGCTTATGGACTGGGAACAGGATTACAATATAGTTGTTTCAGCAGTTAATAAAATTGCAAATGTTTTGGATGTCCGCGAGCTGCCGTTTTTGCATTGGTGGACCTTTAACGGTTATCTGCAGGAACGCGGCGAATGTATGTTTTCTTCTATAGTGGAAATCAGAGATAAGCTTGCAAAAAATAAAAAGCTTGAGGATTGTGAAAGAGAATTTTTAAACACGAACCGCAACACGGTTATTTTACAGGATAAATATTCCGAAGAGGAGCAAAAACAAATAAACGAGCTATTCGGATTGGAGTGAGAATAATAGCAGAAGATTTGATTTTTAATATTGATTACAATATTACGGAAGCTGAAGCTAAGCAAAGAAAACTTGAGGCCCAGTGGAAACAGAGTGAAACAAGGGTCGAAGAGTTTAAAAGTAAGATATCCGATACAAAGTCGGAAATAGAAGGACTTAAAGAAAAGCAAGCTTTACTTAACGAGGAATTAAAAAAAGCGAGAGATATCGCCGGCAAAAAAGCTTTATTTTTAGATAATTTAAAAGCCGATGTTCAAAGCGGAAAAACAACGGTAAAAAGCGGAGATATGGCAGCTCTTGAGAAAGGTGCCGAAGCCGCTTTAAACAATGTAAGGCAGTTAGAAAAATCGTGGGAAAGCCTTAACCATAAAATAAGAGAAAAAGAAATTTCAGAAAAAAGGTATAATGCCGAGCTCATTCTTGAAAAATCAAATCTTGATGTTATAGGTACCAAGATACTCGGGAACACTCAAAAAATAAATGAGCAGGACGGAGAAGTTAAGAAGCAGGGTAAAAGCTGGAAAGATATTACTAAGCATTTAAAAAATAATAAATCCGGTCTTGACAGAAATTTAAGAAGAATCAAAGAGCTTATAAAATCCGCATTATTCTTTTCTGTATTAACAAAAGCGTTTACATCTATGCGAAATGCTTTAGGTGATATTTTCGGGCAGGATAAAGATATTTCATCAAGATATGAGCAGTTAAAGAATAACCTTATGGTTATAGCTACAACCGTAGCGCAAACAATAAAACCGCTTGTAACATGGATTCTTGATAAGATAATTTTAATCACGCAGGCAATTCAGAGCGTTTTGAGCAGAGCTTTAGGAAAAAGCACTTCCGAAATGCAGAAAATGGCAACAAATATGAATGCTACTGCTAAAAATACAAAAAAGGCGGGTCAGGAAGCTAAAAAAGCTACGGCAAGCTTTGATACTTTGCAGACGGCCGTTAATTCAAGCTCCGATTCCGACGATTCGAGCTCGGCAGGATCCTCTGTTACTCCGATGAAAGATTTTTCTCCGGAAATGCAGGAGAAAATCGATAAAATAACGGCGATTGTAAGTGCGGCTCTTTTAGCTATAGGTGTAATTTTGCTGTTGAGCGGTGCTCATGTCGGTCTCGGGTTAGGCTTAATGATTCTAGGCGCTATGGGTCTCGCCGCGGTTGTTAAAGCCATGTGGAACTCATTGCCTGAAAGCATTCAGAATACTATTCAGACCATTCTCGCAATAATCGGCGGCGCATTGATAGTAATAGGAATTATCCTTTTATTCACTGTTGCGGGTATTCCTCTCGGATTAGGACTAATCTTAGCCGGCGCGGCGAGCTTAGCAACCGCAGTTGCCGCTGACCCTGAAAACTTCCTTAACAAAGTAAAAAGCTTTACCAACAAAATAGGAAACTATTTTTCGAATTTGTGGGAAAGTATTAAGAACGGATTTAAGAGCGCCTTTAATTGGATTGTCGGTACAGCAAAAACCATAGGAAATGTTTTTGCTAATCTTGGAACAGCAATTAAAAACGGGATTAAATCTTCTTTAAGCTGGCTAATAGATAAAATGAGTTCCGTTAACAAACTTGTCAGAAAAATCGGCAATTGGATAAAGTCTCCTTTTAGTAAAGATGATTCTTCTTATGACGCTAAAATTTCAAAAACCGTTAACTTAAAAGCGCCTGCACTTGCAACCGGTGCAGTGCTCCCCGGAGGCTCGCCTACGCTTGCCTATGTAAACGACCAGCCCGCAGGAAAGACATTCTTAGAGGGCAGTGTAGAGAATATTTTAGCGGCATTCGAAAAGTATAAACCGAGCTCGAAAGAAACGAACCCGAATTATACTATTACGGCAACAGGTCAGCTCGCTCCGCTTATAAGGTTGTTAGGGCTTGAAATAAGAAAGGAAAACGAACGCTCAACGGTGTTCTGATTTAATTATGATAACTATTGACAATGTAAATTACAATGCTTCTTGGAGCATGAAAGGTTACAAACAAACTGCGGATATATTAAACGGCGACCAGTCGGGGAGATTACAGGGAACCAAGTCAATGTATCTGCAGTATGTAGGCACATTCTTTAACAGTACAGGCACTATTAGGCGCGAGCGAAACTGTACGGATACGGAATGGAATTCGCTTTTCAGAGTGCTTTCAAACCCTGCAAATGACCATACGGTTAAAATACCGTTCGACGACGGGTATATGACAACTGAAATATATGTTTCAAAATGCGAGAGGACCCTGCTTTCCGAAAAGCCTAAAAGGGTGTGGAGCAAAACTTATGAGGTAACTTTCACTGCTATGGACAGTCAATGGCTTGCCGGCGGAACGCTGCAGGGATATTCGGAGGGGTAGCATGATAGGAGTACTTTTCAATAAATATAAAAAATTGAGATGGCGGCGCGATGTCGACAGTTTCCCGCTTTTGCCATATCCTACTACCAATCCACAATCTAACGGTGATTGGAACATGGAAAATTTCGGTTATGACCGTACACATTATTGTTATACATCATCCGCCGTGTCAGGCAGTGACGGTAAATTTTCCGAAAATGAAATTCCTACTTTAATGTTTTATTTTATGACGCCGGAAAGGTTCGAACCTTCAAATGGAATTACTGTAATTTCACGGTATTTGGAAAGCGATTCAGTTTATTCTAATATAAAGCAAATAAGAATTTCTTTTAATGGATATGAAACTTCGGAATATTCTTTGAGAGAAATAAAAAACGCTCCTAACAATCCCGAAACCGGTGGAGGAATTGTGGAGCCGTTCTGTTTCGACCATTACAATTTTGATACAACGGAAGCTTGGGCACTTAAAGTTGAAATACTCAGTGTTTATGAACCTAATAAAAAGGCTACACTTAGCGATATAGAAGTGTCATTTTCTGATAAAATTGCGGAATACAACAAATTTTTGTCTTTTGAAATTTACGAAAATATAAATATTCTTTCGGATGATGTCGCTGTTAATACTTGTAATTTTACCGTCAAGACCGATTCGAACGAAACAACAATAACGGAAAATGACGAATTCAATGCTTATAAATACGATAATTCTTTTAAAAAAATATTGGGACGATTCAGAGTAACTAATTGTGAACAAATAGCCGATAAAATCTTTGAAATAACAGCTGAGGATATGAAAAGCAAAGCTAAGAAATTTCAATATGATAGTTGGTGTTGGATTTATCCCGAAAGGTGTATTCCTGAGATTTCCGAAGTTTGCGGGGTCGGTATTGAAGCAAAAAAATTAAATTTAAAATCTTTTACAGGATATGTCAAACCGGATTCTTGTTTATATGGATTATGTCAATTCGCTTGGGCCGCCAATAAAATGATAGACAGTTCTCGGGCAAGTTTTATAACCTTAAGAGACATTCCCACCGAAATTACAAGCTATATTAACAACAATAACGGCAGGAAAAAGATTATAGGTGACGCAAAATTCAAAAAGAGCGAAACGTTTACACATGCGATTTATAAACTGTTTCAATATAAAGTTATAAGCGGCGATGAAACGGAAATCGGAAAGATAAAAGGGTACTTTCCATCTGAAACAAGATATGACTTTCCTGACCCACCGTTTTATTCGCACCGCAATATGCTTTCCGATACTTTAATGCAGTTTAAATTCACTGACAATTTTATAACATTCAAAACTATAAATACTGGTTATTCGGAAAATGATATTACAACAATTTACGGCAATAAAATAGTTCCGACAACCACCGAAATAATTGTAGAAAATACTTCGGCACAAAATTCTGCCAATAACGAAAAAGTTTATGACAGATATACTCTTGCTCAAGGAAGCGGAGCAGGCTATTCTACGGCTATAGATGTAAAATCCCCATACATTAAGAAATTTATTGAATCTCCGGGGACTGTAAGCGCGAAAATTGTTGTAGAAAACGAGCGGGTCGGGGATTTAGTGCAGATTGAAACAGCTTTTTCAGGGACCTTTACAGGTATAATTACATCTATGGTTTTACATTTAGGCTATACTGATGTCGCGGATATCGAGATTCGGGTATGGCCTTATGAAGGAGGATTAGGATGAATATTGATTTAAGAATAGAAAAACAAACTATAAAGAATTTAGGCACATCCGTTGTAAGCGATTCGGTGGATTATGTTACCGCTGCGTTTTCTTTTTCAGCCGACTGGAACGGAACGGTTAAGACGGCAGTGTTTAGAG
This sequence comes from uncultured Eubacteriales bacterium, assembly GCA_934466515.1. Classification (GTDB taxonomy): domain Bacteria; phylum Bacillota; class Clostridia; order Oscillospirales; family Acutalibacteraceae; genus UBA737. The sequence goes on along the minus strand of CAKSLH010000001.1, from coordinate 23,279 downwards.
GTCCGGACGAAATCCCTTACAGTGTTATTATTCCGGATACCGGAAAGGTGCTTGTTCCTTTCGAGGTTATTAAAGCACCGAGCTTTACCGTTTCGGTTTTCGGAAACAAGGACACTATGCGAATTACAACCGGAATTGCCTCGGTGACTGTTACTCCGTCCGGATATGAGAAAGGAGAAACACCGTCTGACCCCACGCCGGATGTGTATGAGCAGCTTGTTACTTTATGTGAGAAATCGGCTGCAAAAGCGAAAGAGGCTGAAAATATTGCAAAGTCGGTCAGAGAAGACGCAGATGACGGAAAATTCAACGGTAAACAGGGCGAAGCAGGTCCGCAAGGCCCTAAAGGTGAGCAGGGCGATGTATCAAAGGATTATGTCGACACGATAAAAGAAAACCTCAATCAGAAGATAGATACTGAAATGTTTCGTGCGGCAAGGTCTGAAAAAATACTTACCGATGATCTGGCTGCCGAAGCAACAGAAAGGAAATCCGATGTAGCCGATATTACCGCTGAGCTCGCCGAAAAATCCACCGAAATAAGCGATTTAAGGAACTCCGCAGAAAGTCTTGACAGAGATTTAAAAGCTGAAATATCTGCACGCAAAGCTGCTGATACGGCTATAGAGACCGATTTGGGGAATCTGCGGAATGCAACGAACACTTCTCTTGCCGACAGGTATAAAAAATCCGAAACATATAATCGTGAAGAAATCGACCAAAAGGTTGCCGGCGCAGAAAGTAAAATAGCGACTGCGAAAGAGGAAGCCGTCAACACTTCAAAGTCTTATACAGATACCAAAATTCAAGGTGAGGCAACTGCAAGGCAAAACGCCGATATAGCTTTACAGAAAAATATTGACGGTAAGGTTGATAAGTTCACTTCTTCTGATACATATAGAATTTATGCTACAGGTTCGGCTGAACAAGGAACAATTAAAACCCTTAAATATTCATACGGTATAGGCGGTTCAACTGTTCCTGTGAGACAAGGAAATGGCAACTTAGGGACAAATACTCCTGAAGCGGACGCTGACGCAACTCCAAAATCCTATGTTGATAACGCAGACGCATTAAAAATGAATAAATCAGCATTTGACTACAACGATACAACAAAAACATTAACAATAGATATTTTTTAAAGGAGTGGTATTAAATGAGTTTAAATTTAACAGGTAATAATTTAATACCATATCCTTTTTCTAATACCATTTCCAACAATGGTATTACAGCAACTTATAATGATGACGGTAGCGTAACTTTGAATGGTACGGCAACAGCGGACGCTTATTTTTGGAATGTGGGTAAAACGCCTTACTTAAAAGCGGGAACTTATACAGTAAGTGGTTGCCCAACAGGAGGTTCAAGAACAACTTATGCAATAGTAGGTTCAAGGTGGATACCTCTTGATGTTGGAAACGGTTCAACATTTACAACAGATGAAGACGGTGAAAAACAGCTCGGTATTTTTGTAAAAAAGAATACAACAGTTAAAAACCTCGTATTTAAACCTATGCTCAATAAAGGTACTACAGCATTACCTTATGAACCCTATAAAAGTATCAATCCTGAAAATATTAAGGTGAATATGAGTAATAATTTGATTGTTTACCCTTATAGATATTCTGACTTAAATTACAACGGAATTGCGTATACCACAAATGATAATGGAGAAATAATTGCAAATGGATGTATTGAAGATAATACTAAATATTCTCAATTTAGTTTAAATGCGAGTTCTAAAATTTTCAATATTCAAAAAGATATTTATACTATGTCTTGTCCTATGAGTATAAATGATAAAAGTCACGAAGCACTATTCTTACTTGATTTTTATTTAGACGGTAGTTGGAAATTTACACATTCAGTAAATAATACCACACTTTTAACTAAGACAATAGATTTGCGAGAAAAAGAATTTAATCAAGTGTATGGTTATATAAGAATTTCACAAAATGCTACAGGTACTTTTGAGAATTTCACATTCAAACCTATGCTCAATAAAGGCACTACAGCATTACCTTATGAGCCATACATAGCACCCAAAGATGTTGAAAAGGTTGTAGTTGCTAAAAGTCCGAATTTGATTGTTTTTGATAAATATAAACAACAGTTAATAAGCGGTGTGACCTTTACTTATAACGACGATGGTAGTGTGACAGCAAATGGTACAGCTACTGCTGATGCTTACCTATATCCTAAAAACCCTGTTGATTTTAAAGCGGGAAGTTATACAGTAAGTGGTTGCCCAACAGGAGGTTCAAGAACAACTTATGCAATAGTAGGTTCAGGGTGGATACCGCTTGATGTTGGAAACGGTTCAACATTTACAGTAGATAGTGATACATCTAAATCTTTAATGATTTATATTCATAAAGGCGTAACCGTCGAAAACCTAACATTCTATCCAATGTTAAACAAAGGCACTACAGCATTACCATATCAAAAATATGACAGAGAAGTTGTGTGGAGTAAAACAAGTACCTCCGATGAAACAACGGACGAAGAAACAACGGTTTAAGGAGGGAAGACATGCAAGAGTTAATTGAAAGAGTAGCAAAGCTTGAGGCGCAGGATAAAAGCATTTTTCATCAGCTCGACGAAATAAAGGAAGATGTGAAAGATATTCGCCGGCTTACCTCAGCCGTTGAAAAAATTGCGGAGCAGACTAAAAATACATCTGAAAGAGTTGCCGGAATAAATAATCGTTTGGATGTGCTTGAAAGGGCTCCGACCGAAGATTATAAGCATTATAAAAGACTGATTATCGGAGGAATTCTCACCGGCACTTTAGGAATTATTTTAGGCGCAATACTTGCGCTTGTTATAAAATAGGAGGAATAAAATATGTCAAGAATTTTAAAAACAGGAGAATACAGAATTACACAGGGTTATTCATCGGTACATAATGCGGTAGATGTTGTTAAATCACCGTCTTTGCTCGATGATATAATCGCACATTCTGCAGGTAAGGTTATCTTTTGCCAGACAGGTTATAAAAATGCCAAAGGCTCTAAGGGTAACGCTTCTTACGGAAACTGTGTTAAAATCGACCACGGCAATGGTTATGCAACACTTTACGCCCATTTAAACAAGGTGTATGTCGCAAACGGTCAGAGTGTAGAACAGGGACAGGCAATAGGATATATGGGTGACTCGGGAAATGCTTACGGCGCACATCTTCATTTTGAAGTATGGAAAGACGGTAAGCGCATAGACCCTACCGCTTATCTTAACGCCGATTTGCCGATAGCAAAGCCTGCCGCTCCCGTAGCAGGTAAATCGGTTGATGAGCTTGCAAAGGAAGTTATTCGAGGAGATTGGGGCAACGGTCAGGACAGGGTTAACCGTCTTACCGCCGCAGGGTATGACTATAATGCCGTTCAGGCAAGGGTTGATGAAATGTTAGGCGCTCCAAAGCCTACACAGAAATCTGTTGACGAAATAGCACACGAGGTTATAAAAGGTCTTTGGGGTAACGGAGTAGACAGAAAGAACAGATTAACCGCTGCCGGTTATGATTATAACGCAGTACAGGCGAGAGTTAATCAGCTTATGAGATAGGAGGGATTTATTATGAAGAACTTTAAGCGTTGGATAAAAGCTGCAGGTGTTCGTGCGGTTAAGACTGTAGCTCAGACTGCTGTCGCAACAATCGGCACTTCGGCTCTGATTTCAACGGTTGATTGGAAAGTGGTTGTTTCCGCTTCTTTGCTCGCCGGAGTGATATCTTTACTTACGAGCATTGCCGGTCTTCCCGAGGTCAAAGAGTAGTCCTCTAAAAGGCGCGGTACTGTTCGCAACAGGAATCGTAAACTCTTCCGACATCTACGCATACCGCTTCTTTAAAGCTGCCGACTTCATTTGTGGTGGTTTTGTTGTCAGCCATAAATATATTCCTCCTGAAAGTTATTGAAGACAGACTTCAATATATATTATGAAAAAACACGCAGTATGTTAAAAGAACATACTGCGTGTGAAAATTATCGAATATTAAAGAACTTTACTTAAGAAATCCTTAAGTCTTGCGCTTTTTGGGTTGGAAAACAGCTCTTCGGGAGAGCCCTCTTCGCAGATAATACCTTCGTCAATAAATAAAACTCTGTCTGCAACCTCTCTTGCAAAGCCCATTTCGTGGGTTACTATAACCATTGTCATTCCGCTTTGTGCGAGGTCTTTCATAACACTTAAAACCTCGCCTACCATTTCAGGGTCCAATGCGGAGGTCGGCTCGTCAAAAAGCATAACATCGGGATTCATAGCAAGCGCACGGACTATTGCAACGCGCTGCTTTTGTCCGCCCGAAAGCTGAGACGGGTATGCGTCAGCCCTGTCCTTAAGACCTACCTTGTCGAGGAGCTTAAGCGCATTTTTTTCTGCGTCCTGCTTTGACATTCCGAGAAGCTTAACAGGAGCGATTGACATGTTTTTAAGAATATTCATGTGGGGGAAAAGGTTGAACTGCTGAAAAACCATTCCCATTTTTCTGCGGTGGAGATTTATATTTACCTTCGGGTCGGTTATATCGGTGCCCTCAAAAAAAATATTTCCGCCTGTCGGCATTTCAAGAAGATTAAGTGTGCGCAAAAATGTTGATTTGCCCGAACCTGACGGTCCGATAACAACTACAACCTCGCCTTTTTTAATATCGGTTGTTATTCCCTTTAAAACTTCGATATCACCGAAGGATTTTTTTAAATCCTTTACTTTAATAAGTACATTGTTATCAGCGGTCACTCTTACGCAGCCTCCTTTCAAATATTCCGAGCAGCTTGGTCAAAATAATAACAATTACAAGATATATAATCGCAAGGCTGACATACGGAACATAAGCCTGATATGTCTTGCTGACTATGTTCTGAGCCTGTTTTGTTACATCTCTGAGCGCTATAACCGAAACAAGCGAGGTATCCTTTAAAAGTGTTATCATTTCGTTTCCGAGAGCAGGGAGAATGTTTTTTATAGCCTGCGGAATAACTATGTACCACATGGTCTGAATATAGTTAAAGCCTAAGCTTCTTCCTGCTTCTGTCTGACCGACAGCAACCGACATAAGACCAGAACGGGCAATTTCGGCAACATAAGCGCCGGAGTTTATTCCGAGAGTGATAATTCCGCATAAAATCATTCCGGCGTCGGATTTCGGTACCATAATTACAAATCCCATTATAAGCAGCTGAACCATCATAGGAGTCCCGCGGATAACGGTAAGATAAAGCTGGCACAGCCAGTTTATAAAATTAAGGCCTATATGCTTTTTATTTGAATTAGAGGAAACAGTGTCATGTGTTGTTCTGATGATAGCAACAATCAGACCTAAAATAATTCCTAAAAATAACGCGCCTATTGTTACTATAAAAGTAACCTTAAGACCGTTTGTGAAAAATTTCCACCTGTTCTGATATACAAATGTCTGATACAGCTGAAAAAATAATTGCTGAAGTCCTTCTGGAAGATGCGTAAGCCAAGAAGGCGCGCTTGCAATCCAGTCGGCAAAATTCAATACTGTCAATTTTTTCTTCCTTTCTTATAATACAGGTTTAAGGGCGGTTAAACAGCCGCCCTTAAAATTATTCCTATTTAAAATTATTCGGCTTTTATGTATTTGCCTATGATCTTATCAACGGTGCCGTCGTCCTTGAGCTCTTTAAGGGCATTATTTACCTTTTTAAGAAGCTCGTCATTGTCCTTGGAGATTGCTATAGCGTAGTCCTCGGTAACATACTCGGTGTCAAGAATCTTAAGACCGGAGTTAGCGGCAACATAGTTCTTAGCAGGCTCGTTATCAATTACAACGCAGTCAACCTGACCGTTAGCAAGAGCGGCAACAGCAAGAGAGCCGTTAGAGAACTGCTTAACATTTTCCTCGCCGAAATCATCGGTGCAGTAGGTGTCGCTGGTGGTTCCTGCCTGAACGCCTATCTTTTTGCCCTTAAGGTCGTCAACAGTTTTAATTTCGGAGTTTTCCTTAACGATTACTACCTGAACGCCTGTTGAATAGCTGTCAGAGAAGTTAACCGACTGCTTTCTTTCTTCATTAACAGTCATACCTGCAAGAGCAAGGTCGATTGATTTTGCTTTAACGGCGGGGACAAGTGATTCAAATTCCATATCCTTGATTTCAAGCTTCATTCCGAGCTTGTCTGCGATTGCCTGAGCAATTTCAGCGTCGATACCGACTATCTTGCCGTTATCGTCAACATACTCATAAGGAGGGAAGGAAGCATTTGTTCCCATGGTGAGTGTTTCGGCTTTGCCCGATGATTTGTCTGAATCAGAATCCTTTGATGAGCCGCAGGCTGCAAGAGCAACTACGAGTGCAGCGGATAAAATTATCGCTGCGATTTTCTTTAAGTTTTTCATTTTTGTTTCCTCTTTCTTTAATTTGGTTTTGCGGTGTTTTCCGCGTGTTTAAATTTGATGTTTGTATTATAGCACCGCTTATGCAGAATGTCAAGCATAATTATGAATAAATTATTCACAAACATGCATATTTAATCATTTTATATTATATAAAAAATGCACAAATAAGGCTAAAATGAGCTTAATTTGCGCATAATATGCAGAAGCGACATGAAATAATATGCAAAATATGCAATAAAATATGCATATAAATCTGTTGTGATTTATATGCACGGTATATTTAAAAAAAGGTACTCATAGTCAAGTCCTGTTCTTTTATTATTGCATCAAGCAAAACCTTTATTTGAGTACATTCCTCTTCAAACTCATCCTTGCTTTCGGTATAGCTTTTAAGAGTTTGGATTTTATCGCTCACTTCTTCAAGCTTGCCCCGGTTTACAAAAAGAGAAAGGGTTCTGCAGCGGTCGTCCCATTTTTTATTTAATTTCTTTATTGCGTTATCGGTCTCGTCCTTGTCATTTCTATCTACGGTGCTTAAGGCATAGCTTAAATCGTTCTTTGTCGCGTTTCCGAGTTCCTTGACCTTTACATGTGAGAATATACATATAAATATAAGGAAAAAAGTAAGAATAACGGCAGGTATAAGTCTCTTCATTATAATCCCGCCTCTCTTTTAACGATATTTTCGGTACCGTTTCGGTCAAGCGTCATTAAAAATACATTTTCAGGCGTCAGTTTTTTCTTTTTAAGTCTGTCTGTAATATTCTTATTGCTTATTTCCAAAGCCTTAAGCGATTCTTTAACGATTTTTCCGTCCGTAATAACGGGAAGAGGCAAAGCGTCCGCTTCGGATTTAATACCGGCATCCTTTTTGGTGACGGGCTGTTCATCGCTTTTAAGAAGCACGCTCAGCTCGCCGTTTACTTCTAATACTGCAAACGCAACCTGAGAAATATCGAATACCTCTTGACCTCTTAAAAGCTCTACAAGGTCTAAAACCGTCATTCTTACATCCTGCATAGCTTTTTGGTCTACAGTGCCGTTTTTTATGATTACAACCGACTGACCGTTAATCATTTTTCTTACAAAAAAGCTTTTAAGCGATGCTACAGAAACAAGTATTTCAATTATAACCAGAAATACTATTGCCGAAATTCCGCTTAAAATCGGCTGATCCATATCCTGCAGAGGAATTGCGGCAAGCTCGGAAATAAGGAGAGTTACAACAAGCTCGTTAGGCTGCATATCTCCGATTTGTCTTTTTCCCATAAGGCGGATCGCAATTGTTATCACAAGATAGAAAAACAGTGTTCTTATAAGTGCGGTAAACATAAAATATCTCCGTTTCATATTGAAATGATTTATTTTATTATTGCACTTATTTTATTTATTATTTATATTATAAAAGAATATCGTCGGAATTTCGGTATTTTGAAGGTGTGGTTCCGGTAACCTTTTTAAATGCTTTATTGAAATTGGCGGTATTATTATAGCCGCAGGCGAGAGCAATGTCGAGAATATTCTGTTCTGTATTTTCTTTAAGTAAAAATATTGCATTATCTATTCTTCTTGAATTATAATAATCCCAAAGCGTTATTCCGCTGACATTATGAAACAGAGCCGAGAAATAATTCGGACTCATTCCGGAAAGCTCGGAAAGCTTTTCAAGACTCATAGGCTCGCTTAAATGCGAATCAATATATTTAATTGCGTTTCGTATGCAGTTAAATCGGTCTTTTTTCAGGCTTACGGTATCTTTTGAATATCCGTGGTCTCTTATAAGCGTAATCAACATTAAATTAAGCAGGGATTTTATTTTAAGCGGGTATTCTTCGTTTTTATTTTTGAATTCTTCGGTTATTTCGCAAAAAATCCGAGTCAGCTTATCTGCCTTATTATTAGGAATACAGTTATCAAAGCTTTCGTTGTGGGAAAAACAGAAATTTATGTTTTTATCCGTAAGGCTGTCATAGCTTCGTCCCCAAAGACAGCGCGGCTCAAAATGCAGATTTGTCATTTTAAGCCCTCCGCTTCCGACATTTGTCACGCAGTGCTGTTCATTGCTCGCGGTGACGAATATCTTTCCCTTTTCGATTTTATGCTCTTTACCGTTTATAAGATAGGTTCCCGTGCCTTCGTTTATAAGGGTGATTTCAAATCTTATATGGCTGTGAAGTCTTATTCCTCTTTTGCCCTCGGGAACGGTGACTTCCCATGCTCTTATAAGAATGTTACCGTCCGAACCCTTTATTTCTCCAAGCTCGTTTATCATAAGCTAACCTCTAAAATCGTAATATAGTTTGCAAAGTCGATAATATAGTTGATGAAAACAACTGCTTAATTTATTAAAATACAAGTAGATTGTAACATTAAATCTTTTGCAAGTCAATCGTAATTTATTTTGGAGGAAAGATTATGAACACCTATTCTAATCCGTCGGATCTTAGGATTACCGACATGCGCTTTGTCGATATCGACGGCGCACCCAAGCGCTGCACAATTCTTAAAATCATGACAAATCAGGGCATTACAGGCTACGGCGAGGTTCGCGACGCGTCAAGCAAAACCTATGCTTTAATGCTTAAAAGCAGAATTCTCGGTGAAAACCCCTGCAATGTTGACAGGATATTCCATAAGATTAAGCAATTCGGCGGTCCTTCACGTCAGGGCGGAGGAGTTTCGGGAATTGAAATTGCTCTTTGGGATCTTGCCGGCAAGGCTTACGGCGTTCCGATGTATCAGCTGCTCGGCGGAAAATTCCGTGATAAGGTCCGTGTTTACTGCGACACCGATGTTGACGGAAAGCATACCGGTCACGATATGGGTCTTGCTCTTAAAAAGCGCATGGAAATGGGCTTTACATTCCTTAAAATGGATCTCGGAATAGGTCTTTTGATGGACGAGCCCGGAACTATTAACGCTCCTCTCGGATTTATTGACGATATGAAGAAATATGCTCCCCACATTTTAAATGTTCAGGGCGGAAGCGTTACTGCGGATATGGTAAAGGCTCAAAACAGCTATTCGATTGTTACAACCGCGCACCCGTTTACAGGAATTCATCTTACCGAAAAGGGTCTTGATTATCTTGAAAATTATGTAAAAGAGGTAAGAGATGTTATAGGCTATGAGGTTCCGCTTGCAATAGACCATTTCGGACATGTATGCGTTGAGGACTGCATTCGCTTCGCAAAGAGAATGGAGCCTTATAATCTTGCATGGCTTGAGGATATGGTTCCGTGGATTTATACCGATGAATATGTTAGACTTAAAAACAGCACTAATATCCCGATTGCGACAGGCGAGGACATTTATCTTAAAGAAGGCTTTGAAAAAATTATAAAAGCAGGCGGAGTTTCGGTTATTCACCCCGATATATTAACCTGCGGCGGAGCGCTTGAGCTTAAGAAGATTTCCGACATTGCCGATGAAAACGGCGTTGCTACCGCAATTCACATGGCTGAAAGCCCCGTTGCTTGTCTTGCTGCCGTTCATGCGGCTGCCGCTATGCATAATGTTCTTGCTCTTGAATTCCATTCCGTTGATGTTCCGTGGTGGGCGGATATGGTAACAGGAATTAAGAATCCTATATTTGAAAACGGATTTATAACAGTTCCCGAAAAGCCCGGAATAGGCTTTGACGATCTTAATGAAGAGGTAATTAAGGAACATATTAACAGCGAAATCCCGGGATTTTTCGAGCCTACCGACGAATGGAACAGAGAATTTTCAAATGACAGAATCTGGAGCTGATTAAAAATGAATTATAATGACAGAGAAAAAATAATTAAGCTTACTCCTCTTTGGAAGGGCGAGCGCCTGCCTGACGGCAGACCAAAGGTTGAAGACAAATATCTTGACGCGCTTTACGGTATGACCTTAGAGGAGGTTTGGAAGCCGATATTCGTTTTAGGCTATGAGCATCAGTTTGTAGGCGGCGGTCTCGCTCCGCTTTCTACTTTGCATGACGACGGCAGAAAATTGGTCGGCAGAGCGGTTACCTGCACTTATGTTCCAACCCGACCCGACCTTCACGATGTACAGTTTTCAAAAGGTGCCGAAGACGGTCTTCAGGGCAATTATAACCAGTGGGTTATAGATAAGCTTACCGAACGCGATGTTGTAGTCTGCGATATGTATGATAAAATTTATAAGGGCACATTTTTAGGCGGAAATCTTACTACCGCTCTTCAGAAGCATACAAAGACGGGTGGAGCCGTTATCTGGGGCGGTGTACGCGATGTTGAGCAGATGAAAAAGGTTCCCGATGTTCAGGTTTATTACAGAGGAATTGACCCGACTCCTATCCGCGAGTTTGTTATGAAGGACTGGAACGATATCACATCGTTCGGCGGAGCGGTTTGTCTCCCGGGAGATGTTGTTTTCGGAGCAGGCGGCGGAGTTTTGTTTATTCCGTCACATCTTGTGGCCGATGTTGTTGAGGGTGCTGCTAAGACTCATGTTAAGGATGATTTCGGCTTCGAAATGATTTGTCAGGGCAAATTCACAACAGCTCAGATTGATAAAAACACTTGGTCTGAGGATATGCTCGATATGCTCGTTGAATGGATCAAAACCGACCCGAGAGGGGAAGAATACCGCGACCTTGATTGGTCAAAGGAATATGACCTTGCAAGAAACGGCGACCCCAACGATACTCAGACGGCTTTATAATATGAAACATATTTATATTACCAACTGCGCTGAAAACGGCGGAATTTATCATTATACATTAAACGGAGACGGTCTTGTATTTTGCGATAAGCTTGCTCTTGACAGACCTATGTATACCGTGATAAAAAATAATAAAGCCTATATTCTTCTTCGCGATTTAGGCAAAGGAAACGGCGGAGTTATAACTTGCAGTATTGATAAAAACGGAGCTTTTCATAAAGAGGGCGATGCTTTAAGCTCAAAGGGAATCGTCCCTTGCCATTTGTGCGTAGGAAATGATGAGAGCGTTTACCTTGTGAACTATCTGTCGGGCAATATTATAAAAATGCCTGAAAGAGAAGTTAAGCATAGCGGAAAAGGTGTAAATCTGCCGAGGCAGGATATGGCGCATACACATTTTGTCACATTTTCGCCTGACGGAAATTATATTCTTTGCACCGACTTAGGGCTTGATACGGTGTTTATCTATGATTTAGAGTTAAATGAGGTATCAAAGGAAAATGTACCCTCGGGCAGCGGCTGCAGACATCTTGTTTTCAGCGAAAACGGAAAATATGTTTACTGTGTTAATGAGCTTTCAAATAATGTCAGCGTTTTAAGCTTTGAAAAAGGCAGGCTTAAGCTTTTAAATACCGTTGAGGCTATTCCCGAATTTAAGGGTAAATCAACAGCCGCCGCAATCAGGCTTAAGGACGGATATTTATATGTGTCTCACAGAGGTGCTGACTGTATTTCAAGATTTAAAGCGGAAAACGAAAAGCTTACCTTGCTTGATAACACGCCCTGCGGAGGAGTTAATCCGAGGGATTTTGATATTTTAGATAATCTTCTTATATGCGCAAACGAGGGCGGAAGCGTATCTGTTTTAAGGCTTGAAAACTCAAAGCCCGAATTTATATATTCATTTGAGCTTAAAGGCGATCCGTTATGCGTTTCGTTTTATGAGAACTGATCGGAGGAAATAAAATTATGGCAAATTCAAAACGCGCGCTTGTAACCGGCTCATCAAGAGGTATAGGCAGAGCAATTGCCGTCCGTCTCGCAAAGGACGGATATGAGGTTATAATTCACTGCGCGGGAAATACCGCAAAAGCCGAAGAAACCAAAGAAATAATAGAGAAAAACGGCGGAAAGGCAAGCATTATCGCCGCAAATCTTTGCAATACAGAAAAAACAAAGGAATTGGCAGAAAAAATGGGAAATATAGATGTTCTCGTTTTAAACGCTTCCTTGCAGTATAGAAAGCATTGGGACGAAATTCCGCTTGAAGAATGCTATGAACAGCTTAACTGTAATTTTGTTTCTTCGCTTTTGCTCATTCAGGCGGCAGTTCCTCACATGAAAGAGCAGGGGTGGGGAAGAATTGTTACCGTAGGCTCGGTTCAGGAGGCTAAGCCGCACCCTGATATGCTTATTTATTCCGCGTCTAAGGCGGCTCAGACAAATATGGTTCAGTCGCTTTCCTTACAGCTTGCAAAGGACGGAATAACAGTCAATAATATGGCGCCAGGGGTTATATATACCGACCGCAATATTGATGCACTTTCTGACGAAGAGTATGCAAAAAAGGTTACCGCGTCAATCCCTGTAGGCTTTTACGGTAAGCCTGAGGACTGCGCGGGAATGGTAAGCCTGCTTTGCTCGGATGAGGGAAGATATATAACAGGCCAAAGCATTTATGTTGACGGCGGAAAAAGCGTACAGTAAAAAATGTTCATTAAAAAAGCGGACAGTTAATAAACTGTCCGCCGTTTTTATATGCTTTCTAAAATTTCTTTATTTGTGATATAGCTTATATCACAAATGCCCGATATTTTTTTGCAAAAATCCTCAAATCTTTCCCAGTCGCTTTCGGTTACCAATTCATAGGAATGACCCCATATATAAAATATCTTCGGTGCGTCGGGTTTTGAATTTACAAACTTGTCTGCAAGCTCAAATATTTTTTCATCTTTAAAATGACAGGTAGGATTCCAAATATATGGATTTTCAGGGCATTCAAAGCTGTAAGTGCTGTTTACTGTTCTTGAATATAAAATTCCGCACTTTTTAAGTATCTCTATAATTCCGTCATTAAAGGTGCCGAAAGGATATGCCATTCCGTTTACCTCATATCCGAATAAAAAGGATAGCAATTTCATATCAAGCGCTGTTTCGTTATAAACGGTTTCACTGTCTTGCTTTGTTAAATCCGGATGAGTATATGTATGGCAGGCAACCTCGTGGCCTGAATAAATATCCTTGCTGTCAAGAAAATTTATATGTCTTACTTCCTTTTCTCCGTAGTTCCATACCGAAGCTTTGGTAAGCTTCCCCGAATTCAGGTTGAAAGTGCCCTTAAGTCCGTATTTGTTTAAAATGCTTATAAGTCTGATATCGTCGGTATTTCCGTCGTCAAAGCTGAAAGTAACTGCTTTTAAGTTTTTATTTTCAAACATTTTCATCACCGAAATTATTATACATCATTATTTTATTTTTGTATAGACTTTATTTGTATCAGGCTGTATAATATTAAAAAACATAAGGAGATTGTTATATGATTATATCCTGTATTGGCGACAGCTTAACCGAGGGAGATTATGGGATTTTCGGAAAAAGCGGTATAGCAAATGTACACACCGAAAATTATCCTTATTTTCTTTCAAGGCTTACGGGCTTTGAAGTGAGAAATTTCGGGAAATGCGGTTTTACTTCTTCGTCTTATTTAAGCTTTTATAAAGGCGGAAATGTTGATGTGAAAAATTCAGATAAAATAATTATTATGTTAGGAACAAACGGCGGACTTAATCCTAATGAAAATCTTCAGGGCAATGATGATTATAAGGAACTAATCGAGCTTTGCAAAAAGGACGAGCCGAAAGCGGAAATTATTCTTTGCACACCGCCTCACGCTACGGAAAATCCCGAATATTCAAACTGCGGTTATATGCCTAATATTAAAAACGCCGCGGAATTTGTCCGCAAATTCGCAAGGGATAACGGATATAAGCTTATAGATATTGAAAAGTGCCCCGAATTCTGTGCCGAAAATGAAAAGCTTTATCAGCCTAACGACGGCTTGCATTTCGGCAAAGAGGGATATATGAAGCTTGCTCAGATTGTAAGAGATAATATTTAATGGAATATAAGGTTATAAAATCGGGAAGAAAAACAGTATCGCTTGAAATTTCGAGGGACGCAGAGGTCATAGTCCGCGCGCCTTACGGAACAAAGGATAAGTTTATCGAAGAATTCGTAAATTCTCATAAACCGTGGATAGAAAAGCATTTAAGCGGCAGACTTGAAAAGGCTGAAATGTTTAAATACGCTGAGGAAAATTCGAAAGCGCTTAAAAAAGCCGCAAAAGAGTATATTTTTAAAAGGGCAGAGGAATTTGCCGAAATTATGAATGTTAAATACAGTGGAATTAAAATCACCTCCGCTAAAACCCGATTCGGCTCCTGCTCGGGCAAAAACAGCCTCTGTTTTTCATATATTCTTATGCTTTATCCGAAAGAGGCGGTAGATTATGTTATCGTACATGAGCTTGCGCATACTGTTGAGCATAACCACTCAAAACGCTTTTACAAAATTATCGAGAAATATCTGCCGGATTATAAACAAAGAGAAAGAATGTTAAAAAAATAACAAAGATTAATAAAATGTTGTTTTAAAAACCAAAAAGAATGTTAAAAAAATAACTATATTGTTGACATACCTTCATACTGCAAATATAATGTTATTAACATGCCGCGGTAAGCGGCGCAATATTTGCCTGTATGGAGGTTTTATTATGGCAAGAGTTTATAATTTCAGCGCAGGTCCTTCGATGCTTCCAGAGGAAGTATTAAAGACTGCGGCGGACGAAATGCTTGAATACGGTGCAACCGGTCAGTCGGTTATGGAAATGTCTCACCGCTCTAAGGAGTACGGAGAGATAATTAAGACTGCCGAGCAGGATTTAAGGGAAATAATGAATATTCCCGACAATTATGATGTTCTGTTTTTGCAGGGCGGCGCTTCAACGCAGTTTGCGATGGTTCCGTTTAATCTTATGAATAAAAATCATAAGGCAGATTATATAATAACCGGCCAGTGGGCTAACAAGGCATATAAAGAAGCCGCGCGTTACGGCGAGGCAAGAATAGTTGCGTCATCTAAGGATAAGACCTTCTCATATATTCCTAAGGTTAAAGCCGAGGATTTTGACAAGCAGGCCGATTATGTTCATATCTGCTTTAACAATACTATTTACGGAACAAAGTATAATTACATTCCAGACACCGGAGATGTTCCGCTTGTAGCCGATATTTCAAGCTGTATTCTCTCTGAACCGATTGATGTAAGCAAATTCGGAGTTTTATATGCAGGAGCTCAGAAGAATGTCGCTCCCGCCGGTGTTACGATAGTTATTATCCGTAAGGACCTTATCGGAAACGCTATGGATATCACTCCTACAATGCTTAATTATGCTACGCATGCCGAAAACGGCTCTATGTTCAACACTCCGCCTTGCTACAATATCTATATTGCAGGTCTTGTGTTCAAATGGATTAAAAAGCTTGGCGGACTTGAAGAAATGAAAAAGAGAAATGAGGAAAAAGCAAAGGTTCTCTATGATTTTCTTGATTCAAGCAAGCTGTTTAAGGGAACAGTTGTCAAGGAAGACCGTTCGCTTATGAATGTTCCTTTTGTAACGGGTAACGAAGAGCTTGACACTAAGTTTATCGCAGAGGCCAAGAATAACGGCTTTGTTAATATCAAGGGTCACAGAACCGTCGGCGGAATGAGAGCTTCGATTTATAATGCAATGCCTTTAGAGGGTGTTAAAAAGCTTGTTGAATTTATGAAGAAATTCGAAGAGGAGAATGCCTGATGTATAAGATTAAAACCTATAATAAGATTTCAAAAACAGGTCTTGCCGTTTTTGACGATAAATACACCGTAGGCGACGAGGTTGAAAATGCCGACGGCGCCATAGTCCGTTCTGCCTCGCTTCATGATACGGAGTTTTCGAAATCACTTCTCGCTATTGCCCGTGCAGGAGCGGGAACAAACAATATCCCGATTGACAGATGCACAAAAGAGGGAATTGTTGTTTTCAATACCCCGGGTGCTAACGCCAATGCGGTAAAAGAGCTTGTTATCGCAGGTATGCTTATAGGTTCAAGAAGAGTTGTTTCGGCAATTGAGTGGGCTAAGACCTTAAAGGGTCAGGGCGACGAGGTCGGAAAGCTTGTTGAAAAGGGCAAAAGCGCCTTTGCAGGCCCTGAGCTTAAGGGCAAAAAGCTCGGCGTTATAGGTCTCGGCGCGATAGGCGTTCTTGTAGCGAATGCCGCTAACCACCTCGGAATGAAGGTTTACGGTTATGACCCTTATCTTTCGGTCAATTCCGCTTGGAATCTTACTCATAATGCCGTTCATATATATGATATTAAGGAAATTTTCGAGCAGTGCGATTATATCACTCTCCATGTTCCGCTTACAGAGTCTACAAAAAATCTCATCAATGCCGAGGCAATTGCCAAAATGAAGGACGGCGTTCGAATTATGAACTTTGCTCGCGGCGGACTTGTTAATTCGGCTGATATCAAAGCGGCTTTGGAATCCGGAAAGATTGCGTCTTATGTAACCGACTTTCCGTCTGATGATCTGCTTTGCACCGACGGTGTAATAGCAATTCCCCACCTTGGCGCGTCTACTCCCGAATCTGAGGATAACTGTGCTCAGATGGCGGCAACCGAGCTTATAGATTATATTGAGAACGGTAATATTACAAATTCTGTAAATCTTCCCGAAATCACACTTCCGAGGAGCGGAAAGTACAGAATTTGCATTATTCATAAGAATGTTCCTAATATGATTACCGCTATTACGGGTATTGTTGCGACAAACGATATAAATATCGAAAATATGCTCAATAAATCGCGCGGCGATTATGCTTATACCATGCTTGATGTTTCCGATGTCGACAGCGAGCATATTATTGCAAAGCTTGAAGAAATTGACGGCGTTATTAGGGCAAGAGTTATTTAATGCTTATTACAAAATAAAAAATCGGCTCCGTTCTTAAAAAAGAACGGAGCCGATTCTTTGCGGAAAAGGTATAGGTTATATTTCATCGGTAAATATCAAAAGCTCGTTAGGCGTGCAGTCGAATATCAGACACATAGCTTCTATATTTTCATACTGAATTGATTTTGTCTCGTTGTTTATCATTTTGCTGAAATTCTGATAGCTCATTCCAAGCTGTTTATAAAGCCAGTATTTTGTTTTTCCTCTTTCTTCGAGTAATTTTAAAGCATTTAATCTTATCATAATATATTCTCCTTAAATAAGATACTTTATTTATACCATAATTTAAAAGGAAAGGCAAGTTATAACACACTTTCTTTATCGCTTTAGTGCAATAAAGCAAAGGGGACGGCTTTAACCGTAATTCTTTTTGTGCAAGGCTACAAATGTGCGAAAAAATGTAAAAAAACACTTTACAACTTTAGCTTGATGAAGTATAATGACATCATCAAATAAAAAACCGGAAGGGAAATGAGAAAAATGAAAAAGATATTAGCAATTGTTTTAGCGGCTTTCACGGTACTTAGCTTTGCGGGCTGCTCAAGTAAAAAATCAGACAAGAAAACACTTACAGTCGGATTTGACGCGGAGTTTCCGCCTTACGGCTTTGTCGCAGAGGACGGAAGCTATGACGGTTTTGACCTTGCTCTTGCAAAAGAGGTCTGCAAGCGTTTAGGCTGGAACTTCAAGGCAGAGGCTATCGACTGGAACTCAAAGGATAAAGAGCTTAATGCCGGCAACATCACATGTATTTGGAACGGATTTACATATACCGGCAGAGAAAATGAGTACACTTGGTCCGATCCGTATGTTGACAACAGTATCGTAATCGTAGTTAAGGCTGATTCGGGAATTAAAACTCTTGAAGACCTTAAGGGTAAAAAGGTAATGTCTCAGTCGGGTTCATCGGCAACAGACGCGATAAACGACAACAAAGAGTTTAAGGACAGCTTAAAAGAGGTTGTCGAGCTTGCCGATTACAATACCGGATTTATGGATCTTGAGCAGGGAAGCGTTGACGCGGTTGCGGCTGATATCGGCGTAGCTAAGTTCCAGATTGCAAATAAGAGCGATAAATATGTAATCCTTGAAAAGCCGATTTCCACCGAGCAGTATGCAGTAGGCTTCAAAAAAGGAGATACCGAAACTCGCGACAAGGTAAACGAACAGCTCAAGGCTATGGCTGAGGACGGAACAATGAAGAAGATCGGCGAGAAGTATGTTGACGCAGGTCTTGTCCTTGATAACCTCTGCATGTGCAAATAATAAAACCTAATTTTAAATTTAAAGGCGGATGTGAGAAAATCACTCCGCCTAAGTCTGTAGATAAGCCGTAAATAAGATTGCAATGCGGCGTTTTAGCCGCATTTTGTTTTTTCGGCGACATGTGCGGTGAAAAAACACCTTGTAAGCGAAAAACCGCTGAATTAAGCGGTTTTTCAAGAATGCAGGGGGTGGTATTGGCGGGGATAGAGTGCAGTCCGAAAATCTATGATTTTCGAGCGAACGGCATTCCCGTCCAAGAGCGTGTCGAAAAAGTCGACACGCTCAGGCGGATGTGAGAAAATCACTCCGCCTATTCGGCGATTATCGGTGATTATAAGTTTGAATGGAGTAATTTATGTCAGTATCTGTAATGATAAGTCAGCTCGGAATTGCGTTCGTGCAGACTCTTCTCATTTTCTTTTTAACACTTTTAGGCTCTCTCCCGTTGGGTCTTCTTATTTATTTCGGAAAGACGAGCAAATTTAAGCCCCTAAGATGGCTTATAAATATTTATATTTCGGTTATGCGCGGAACACCGCTTATGCTTCAGCTTATGGTGGTTTATTTCGGGCCTAACCTTCTGTTCGGCATTTCCGTCCCCGGAAACTGGAGATTTACCGCCGTTATAATCGCGTTTGTTATAAACTATGCGGCTTATTTTGCGGAGATTTACCGCGGCGGAATTGAATCTATTCCGATAGGTCAGTATGAGGCGGCGCAGATTTTAGGATATTCAAAAACAAAAACATTTTTTAAAATTATTCTTCCTCAGATGATAAAGCGTGTAATTCCGCCTGTGACTAACGAGGTTATTACCTTGGTTAAGGATACCTCGCTTGCCTCTGTAATCGGAATTGTGGAGATGTTCACAAAGGCTAAGCAGATTGCCGTTGCTCCGAAATCCCCCGGAATGATAACATTTGTTGCCGCGGCGGTATTTTACTATGTATTCAACTATCTTGTTGCGTTTATAATGAACAGATTTGAAAAAGCGCTCAGTTATTATAAGTGATAGGGGAAAAGAATATGAATGTTTTAAAAATGAAAGATATCGTCAAGGGGTTTGACGGAAACGGTGTTTTAAAAGGTATTTCTTTAGAGGTTAATAAAGGCGAGGTTGTTTCTGTTATCGGACCGTCCGGCTCGGGAAAATCAACCCTTTTGCGCTGTGCAACTCTTCTTGAAAAGATTGACAGCGGCGAAATTTACTATATGGGTGAAAAAGCGGTTTATACCGAAAATAATAAGGTTTTGTATTCAAAGGATATTCAGCGTATTCGTAAATGCTTCAGCCTTGTTTTTCAGAATTTCAACCTTTTTCCGCATTATTCGGTTTTAAAAAATATTACCGACGCTCCCGTTTCGGTTCTAGGAATGAAGCCCAATGAGGCAAAGAAAAAGGCAATGGAATTGCTTGAAAAAATGGGTCTTGCCGATAAGGCAAACGCTTATCCCTGCCAGCTTTCAGGAGGTCAGCAGCAGAGGGTTTCTATAGTTCGTGCGCTTGCGATGAACCCTGAAATCTTGTTTTTCGACGAGCCTACAAGTGCGCTCGACCCTGAGCTTACGGGTGAAGTCCTTAAGGTTATTAAACAGCTTGCCGATGAAAAAATGACAATGGTTATTGTAACCCATGAAATGTCCTTTGCAAGGGCGGTTTCCGACAGAGTAATTTTTATTGACGGCGGAAATATCATAGAGCAGGGAAAGCCCGAAGAGGTTTTCGGAAATACAAAAAATGAACGCACAAAGCAGTTCTTAAGTAATTATCAGCGATGAAAATAGCCTATTCTTTGTTTGACCCGTCGGGAAATGTAACGGCGCTTGTGCAGACCGATGTTGATAAAAAGCTTTATGCCGAAATTTCAAAGGAAATTTTAAAAATCGAACCGTCGTCACAACAGGTCGGATTTGTTGAAAACGGAAATCTTTATATGTCCGGCGGAGAGTTCTGCGGAAACGCGTCCGCAAGCCTTGCTTGCTTAAAACTTAAAAATTCTGGCGAGGACCCTAAAAATATCAAGGCTTATTCCTTTGAGGTTTCGGGTGCCGGAGAAGCCGTTAAAACGGCGGTTAAAAAAAATTCGGAAAATGAGTTTACGGCAAGCGTGGATATGCCGATTTTTAAGGATATTGATTATATTGATTTTGATATCGGCTCTGATAAGCTTAATCTGCCTGTTGTGAAAATCCCGGGAATATATCATATAATTATATCGCAGAATTTAGAAAAAAGCTTGGCGGAAGCTTTGATTAAAAAGTGGTGTAAGGAGCTTAATGCCGACGCACTCGGACTCATGTTTTTTGATGAGCAAAAAGCATTCTTAAAGCCGCTTGTATATGTAAAAGCGGTTGATACGCTCTATTGGGAGTCCTCTTGCGCCAGCGGAACCGCCGCTTTGGGATTTTATATTTCCAAAAAATATGGAAAAAAGGTAAGCCTTAATATATCCGAGGAAGGCGGAACTCTTACTGTTGATGCCGCGCCTTCGGGAAAAGTAAGACTTACGGGCAATGTTCGATTTATAGGAAATAAGGAGTTTATTTTTAATGAATAAGCATATTGAAAAAAATGAGATTTCAAATTTGTTTAAGGCAATTTTGTCGCTTAAAACCGAACAGGAATGTCAGGATTTCTTTGATGACCTTTGTACTAATAAAGAGGTTGAGCAGATGGCTCAGCGCGTCTGCGCGGCTAAGCTTTTAATGGAGGGTAAAACCTATAATCAGGTTATCGAGGAAACGGATATTTCGTCAGCCACCCTAAGCCGTGTTTCAAGGTGCGTTCAGTACGGAAAGGGCTACTCCGAAATTTTAAAAAGATTATAAAATAAAAAAGCTTACCTTTAAATAAGGTAGGCTTTTAGACTGTAGATAAACTATAAATCAGGTTGTGTTGCGGCGTTTACGCCGCATTTTGTTTTTTCGGCGACATGTGCGGCGAAAAAACACCTTGTAAGCGAAAAACCGCTTAATTCAGCGGTTTTTCAAGGGCACTGGGGTGGTATTGGCGGGGATAGAGTGCAGTCCGAAAATCTCTGATTTTCAAGCGAACGGCATTCCCGTCCAAGAGAGTGTCGACTTTTTCGACACTCTCAAAGCTTTTCTTTTAATAAGGGAAGCTTTTTTATTTTTTCAACAGGTTATATTTTCCTTTTTGATTTAATATTATTAAATAAAAAAAGTAGAGAGTGTGACTTGTTATGGAACAAAAAAATCTTACAATGCCCGTCACGGTCAATGAAACCGTCTTGAAGGAAACCGCCGAAATACCTATTGATACCGATTATACTCTTCCGGATTACTGTCCCGAAATTTCAAAAATACTTAAATGCAAAACCGATGTTTTCATAATTTCAAAAGGTATAAACGGTAAGAATGTAGGTATTGACGGAAATGTTCTTATAACCCTTATTTATGTAAGCGATGAGGGTGAGCTGTATTCTTATGAGTATCAGTATCCTTTTAATAAAACTTTTGAAGGAGCGGACGGAATCGAAAACGCCGATATTTTCGCCGCCGCAAAAACAGATTATATCAATTGCCGCGCCGTAAGTCCGAGAAAGGTCGATGTTCACGGGGCAATAAGCCTTTGCGTGAATGCGCAAAAGAAAAAAACAGTTGAAATAATTTCGGATATTGACGATGATACAATAGAGCTTAAGCGCTCTGTAATTCCTGCCACAAGCCCGATAGGTTATGCCGAAAAATATGTAAATATAGAGGAAGAAACAGAAATCGGTCAGTCCTCGGACGCGGTAAGATGCGTTTTGAGATACGAGGGGACCGCAAGAATAAAGGAATGTAAGCTCCTTCCGAATAAGGCTATGATTAAAGGCGAGCTTTGCGTTAAAACAGTCTATGCCACCGTAAACGGTAAGCAGCAGCACCTTAATACTGTAATTCCTTTCAGCCAGCTGCTCGGAATTGACGGTATAAATGAAAGCTGTAAGGCAAGCTCGGGCTGTAAGCTTTGCTTTTTAGAGGTTAAACCGTCCTCGTCCGAAGAAAGCAAAAGCTTTACTATAAACGCTAAGGTTTTGGCATTTTGTAAAACCTATTGTGAAAATGATGTCGAGGTCATAACCGACGCTTTTTCAAGAAAATTTGAAACCGAATTCAAAAAGAACAGTTTAAGACTTAGCAAGCTTTGCTGCGAGATATGCGACAGAATGCAGATAAAGGATACCGCCGAAGAAAATGATATAAAAATCTGTTCGGTGTGCGATATGTGGTATTCGTCGGTAATAGAAAACCATTCCATAGAAAACGGCGAGCTTAAATTAAGCGGTTATGTAAATGCCTGCATTATTGCTGACTGCGAGGATGAAGACCCCTGCATTATAGAAAAGAAAATTCCTTTTGAATACTCTAAAAAGCTTGAAATTGATTCGGATAATCTCTATTGCGATCCTACGGTTAATGTCTTAAGCGGCTCATATATAATCGCATCCGAAAACTGTATCGAGCTAAGATTTGAGCTTGAAATTAAAGCCGCGGTTTATACCGATAATACCGACGCGGTACTTATCGGAGTAAATATAAATTCTTCAAAGCCCGTAGAAAAAACCTCGCGCGGTGCAATGACCGTTTATTTTGCCTCAAAGGACGAAAATATCTGGAATATAGCGAAAAAATACTGCGCAAGCGTAAAAGAAATAATGCGTATCAATGAATTGACAGAGGAAATAATCGAAAATGACAGAATGATTTTAGTTCCGATGATTTAAAATTTAGAATAAGGCTCCTTTCTTTTCGCGTAAGCGAAACAGAGGTGATTCCCCTGTTAGGGGAAATGTCTGCGACAGCAGACAAAAGGGTTCCCGTCTTCCGGAGGAAAAGCGTTGTCGCGCTTTATGCGCGACTGAGGGGTATTTTCTAATGTCTACTATCTAGCATCTCAAAACATTAAAAAAATATAA